>NZ_LLYA01000024.1 GCF_001440415.1 Bradyrhizobium retamae | reverse complement strand
TGCGCCAATTACCTCAAAAACTCAGGCTATCGAAGCTAATGCCATCACGCTTTAGTTCGAGCTGTCGATCAGGCTCTCGAGCAGACGCTTGAGCTCGTTGGTCGATTTGTCGCCATAGCTCTCGACGATGTGCTCTTCCTGGCTCACCGCCAGCGAGTTCAGCCGCTTGCTCAGCGCCTTGCCGCGGTCGGACACGAACATCAGGACCTTGCGGCGGTCCTTGGGATCCTGAACGCGGTAGACCAGCGCATCTGACACCATGCGGTCGACCATCTTGGTCAGTGTGGGATGGTTGAGCAGCACCGCGTCCGCAAGCTCGCCCATCGAATGGCCGTTGCCGTCGGACAGAACTTTAAGGATGCGCCATTGCTCGACAGGTACGCCTTCCTTGCTCAAGCGCATTTCTAGCTGCCGGTTGATCTCCCGGTTGGCTTGCGCGAGCAAATAGGCGAGGTGTTCTGTGATGGGGTTGTCTTTCGGCGGTTTGGCCACGGCTTGAGACTTTGTCTTGACCCGAATGAGTGAACGGCTGGCAGTCGGTGCCGTTTCTATATGCACTTCAATTGTTGAATATTCAATATTTTCAAATAGGATATTTCCCCAACTAGGAAGGGTGGATGCCGCGGCCGCCCGCGGGATGCGTTTTGGTCTGGTGACAGACAGGAGTTGGCGTGCGCTCGACGGTAAACTTCCCGGCTACCGGCGGTTCCGCGATTCCGCCCGCGCTGCTGTTTCGAAACCTGTCGTCAGCGACGGACGATCTCGACCTGTCCACGATCAAGCGCGGGTCGTCGAGACGCCGAGACGGCCACAGCAAGCTGCGGATCGGCAATTTTCTCACCTTCTCGGGGTCGCCCGGAATCTGGGGCCCGAGCGCCACCAATAGCGTCCTGCTGGCGATCTCCGAGATTAATAAACGCGGCGGCATTCTCGGACGCGAGATTGAACTGTCGGTCTACGATTCCGGTGGGCCAATCGAGGAGGTAGTGGGCCGCGCCGAACGCGCTCTCGCCTTCGACGAAGTCGACCTGATCATGGGTTCGCACATCAGCGCGGTCCGTGTCGCACTGCGCAGGGTCACTCGCAACCGCATTCCCTATATCTATACCCCCGTCTACGAGGGTGGCGAGCGCACGCCGGGCGTGATGGCGATCGGCGAGACACCGCGTTGGCAGAGCCGACCGTCGATCCATTGGCTGTCCGACGTCAAGAAGGCGTCGCGCTGGTATCTGATCGGCAGCGATTATGTGTGGCCATGGCAGTCGCATCGCGCGGTCAAGCGATACATCGCCGAAGCGGGCGGGCAGGTCGTCGGCGAAGAGTTCGTTCCGGTCGGGGAAGATAACCACGAGGCGCATCTGGCGCGCATTCGTGCCGCAAAGCCCGATGCGGTGCTGATTTCGCTGATCGGCACGGACAGCATCACGTTCAATCGCGCCTTCGCCCAATGTGGCCTCGCCGCCACCACGCTGCGCTTCGCCGGCGCAATGGACGAGACAGTCCTGCTGGGCATCGGGGCCGAGAATACCGAGAACCTGTTCTGCGCATCCGGCTACTTCAGTTGCGTCGGCTCGCGCGCCAACGACGAATTCCTCTCCCGCTATCGGGCGATGTTCGGTCCGCACGCGCCGCCGATCGGATCCGTCAGCCAATCCAACTATGAGGGGTTGCGCTTCCTCGAAGCGGCAGCCAACCGAGCCGCATCGTTGTCGATGGGGCCATTGCTCGCAGCGGCGCGTAATGTGGTGTATGCGGGCGCCCGAGGCCCCATCACCATCCGCGATGGCCGTGCCGAGATGCCGATGTATCTTGCCGAGGCCAGTGGCCTCGACTTCAAGGTAATCAAGACGATTTAGAAAAACAACGCACGACCTATCCGCGCCGAACTTCGAAATAATGCTTGAAAAGGAAAATATTTCCGTTTTTAGTACCAAGGTGGAGCCGACGGCGCGCCGCAAGGCGGGCAGCGGCACCGCGCCGGGAACTCAAAGCTTCAGGAGAGCGTCGTGTCAGTCGTCCTACCAACCCCAACCCAACTTCGTGCGGTCGCGGAGCAATGCGGCCTCTCGCTGACCGAGGAAGATGTAGCATCGTTTCGCGGCCTGATGCAGGGTTCGATCGAGGCCTACAATCTCGTGGCAGCAATGCCGGACGAGGTGCCGCCGGTGAAATATCCGCGCACGCCCGGCTACCGGCCGCAGCCGGAGGAAAACCCGCGCAACGCCTGGTACCGCAAGTCGACAGTGAAGGGCGCCGCTTCCGGCAAGCTCAAGGGCAAGACGGTGGCTCTGAAGGACAACATCATGCTGGCGGGCGTGCCGATGATGAACGGTTCGGCGACGCTGGAAGGCTACGTACCCGATTTCGACGCCACCATCGTCACGCGCATGCTCGATGCAGGCGCCGAGATCGCCGGCAAGGTTCACTGCGAATCCTTCTGCATGTCCGGCGGCAGCCACACCGGCGCAGTAGGGCCTGTGCACAATCCGCACAAAATGGGCTATTCGGCCGGCGGCTCGTCGTCGGGCAGCGGCGTCGTCGTCGCACTCGGTGAGGTCGACATGGCGATCGGCGGTGACCAGGGCGGTTCGATCCGCATGCCGTCCTCGTTCTGCGGCATCTACGGCATGAAGCCGACCTGGGGGCTGGTGCCATACACCGGGATCATGCCAATCGAAATCTTCGTCGACCACACCGGGCCAATGACGGCGACGGTGGCGGACAACGCGCTGCTGCTGGAGGTGATCGCCGGCGACGACGGCTACGATCCGCGTATCAAGGCCCCGAAGGTCGAGGAGTACACCAAGGCGCTCGGCGGCGGCATCAAAGGGATGAAGATCGGCATTCTGAAGGAAGGCTTCGAACAGTCGACGGCTGAACTGGCGGTCAATGAGAGCGTGCGAGAGGCGGCAAAGCGTTTCCGCGACCTCGGCGCAATCGTCGAGCAGGTCTCGGTTCCGATGCATCTGACCGGACCTGCGATCTGGACGCCGATCGGCACAGAAGGCATGACGCAGACCATGATGTATGGCGACGGTTATGGCCTTAGCCGTGCCGATCTCTATTCGACCTCGCTGATGGACTTCCATCGCGGCTGGCGGCGGCAGGCCGACTCGCTCTCCGAGACCACGAAGCTGTTCCTGCTGCTAGGCACTTACATCAACAATAATTTCGGGCCACGCTACTACGGCAAGGCGCTCAACATCTCACGCCGATTGACCGCCGCCTATGACAAGGCGCTCAAGGACTACGATCTGCTGCTGTTGCCGACGACGCCGATGAAGGCGACGCCGCTGCCGCCAGCCAATGCGAGCCGTGAGGATTACGTGGCGCGTGCGCTCGAGATGATTGCCAACACCGCGCCGTTCGACATCACGCATCACCCGGCAATGTCACTGCCCTGCGGCATGGTCGACGGCCTGCCCGTCGGGCTGATGCTGGTCGGGCGTCACTTCGAGGAATCGACGATATACCGCGCGGCGCACGCGTTCGAACAGATCGGCGACTGGAAGAAGATGTGAGGGGCTCATCGTTGCAGGCCGGCTGGACATAGGACATGGCTAGCGCATTCGTTGCGGCATTCGAGATCCTGAGTTTCGGCGCGATCATCGTTCTGGTCGTGCTGGGGCTCGGGATCATTGCCAGCATGATGGGGATTTTCAACTTCGCGCAGGGCGAGTTCGTCCTGCTCGGCGCTTACGTTACCTATCTGGCGCATAGCCGCGGGATTCCGATCTGGGTGGGCATGGCGGCTGCGCCATTTATCGTTGGCGGCCTCGGCTTCGTGCTGGAGGCGCTCATCATCCGCCGCTTCTACGCCGCGCCCATCGTGGCGATGCTTGGCACCTATGCGCTCGGCCTGATCATCCGCGAAAGCGTGCGCGGCCTGATCGGCGGTTTCTATCTGACCGTGCCGGAGCCGATCGGCGGCTCGATCGATATCGGCACGATGCACATTTCGACGTGGCGCTTCACGATCATCGTCATCACGCTGCTGGTGATGGGCGGCTGCTATCTATTGCTGTCGCGGACCAGCTTCGGCCTTCGCGTGCGCGCGACGTTGGAAAATCCCGCGCTGGCGCGGGTGTCCGGAATCTCGACACCCCTGATCTACGGCGCCACGTTTGCCTTCGGCGCCGCACTGGCGGGGCTTGCCGGCGCGTTGATCGTGCCCGTGTTCAGCCTGTTCGCCGACCTCGGCATCCGCTTCCTGATTCAGGGCTTTGTCGCGGTCATGGTCGGCGGCGTCGGATCGTTTATCGGGCCGGTCGCCGGAGCCGGCTTGATCGGAACGCTCAGCGCGGCGCTGCCCTGGGTCATTGCGCCCGTGGTTGCCGACGTTCTCGTCTTCGTACTCGCCATCGTCTTCATCAAATTCCGGCCGCAAGGCCTCATCGCTGGAAAAGGGGTTTAGTCGCATGTTTGCCGATCGCCTTGATTTGACGCGCCGTCGTTTCCTCAGCGGCTTCGCTTTCACGACCGGCGCGATTGCGACCGGGATCGGTAGCTGGGTGGTCAGGCCCGACTGGGCCAATGCCGCCGAAGGCCCGATCAAGGTCGGCATCGCAACCGACCTGACCGGCCCGATCGCCTATGCCGGCAATGCCGACGCCAACGTCGCCAAGATGGTCATCAAGCAGATCAACGCTGCCGGCGGCCTGCTCGGCCGGCCGCTCGAGCTCTATATCGAGGATACCGCCTCCAACGAATCGGTCGCCGTCGGCAACGTTCGCAAGCTGATCCAGCGCGACAAGGTCGACATGGTGCTCGGCGGCATCACCAGTTCGATGCGCAACGCGATCAAGGATCCGATCGTAGCGCGTGGCAAGACGCTGTACATCTATCCGCAGCTTTACGAGGGCAAGGAATGCACAGCCAATCTATTCTGCACTGGCCCTACTCCGGCGCAGCAATGCGACGAGTTCATACCCTGGCTGATCAAGAACGGCGGCAAGAAGTTTGCGCTGCCTAGCGCGAACTATGTCTGGCCGCACACACTCAACGTCTATGCCCGCAAGGTGATTGAATCCAGCGGTGGCGAGGTCGTGTTCGAGGAATACTACCCGCTCGACCAGGTCGACTTCTCAGCCACCGTCAACCGCATCATCTCCAACAAGGTCGATGTCGTCTTTAACACCGTAATCCCTCCCGGGGTCGGTCCGTTCTTCAAGCAGCTCTACGAGGCGGGCTTCCTGAAGAATGGGGGACGGCTGGCCTGCGTGTACTATGACGAGAATACGCTCAACATCAATCAGGCCAGCGAGATCGAAGGTCTTGCAAGCTGCCTTGACTACTTCAAGGCGCTGACTAAGGACGATCCGGTCAGCGCCAAGATCCAGGCGGCCTACGAGAAGGATTTCCCCGGCAATTTCCTGTTCGCCGCCGGCAGCGCGGCGACCGGCACCTATCGCGGGCTGAAGCTATGGGAAGCGGCGGTCAAGGAAGCGGGCAAGATCGACCGCGATGCGGTGGCCGCGGCGCTCGATCACGCCAAGATCGCGGAAGGCCCGGGCGGACCGGCCGAGATGGTGCCGGGCAAGCGGCACTGCAGAATGAAAATGTATACCGCTGTTGCCAGAGGCGGGAACTATGAGATCGTGGGCCGCAGCGACGGCCTCGTCGATCCCAAGGAATGCTGAGTGATCCATGGGTGCGGCAAAGCAGGCCCTTCGCGCAACGGTGAGTCGGGGGCCCGACGTTTCGATGGCTGACAGTGGATTGGATCGAGCATTGCCGGCGCGACTAGCGGCGGGACGAAAGGTGCTCCCGATCGTGGAAGGGGCGGTGCTGATCGCTGCGCTGATCCTGCCGCTGGTTCTGCAGGACTACCTCACGGTGTTCGCCACCCGTGTCATTATTCTCGCCCTGTTCGCGCTCTCGTTCGATCTGGTGTGGGGATATGCCGGCATCTTGAGCTTCGGTCAGGCGCTGTTCTTCGGGTCGGCCGGTTATGGCGTTGCACTGATGGCGCGCGACCTCAACATCACCTCGATCTTTCTGGTGCTGCCGGCGGGAACGCTGATCGGGCTCACCACCTCGCTGCTGCTCGGTGGCTTTCTGCTGCTCGGCCGGCATCCCTCTAGCGTGATCTTCGTTGCACTCGGTACCCTGACCGGATCCTACGCCGCCGACCGCCTGGCGCGCGGCTGGTACTATCTCGGCGGACAGAACGGCATTCCTTCGATTCCGTCGATGTCGCTCGGCAGCTACGACATTACCGAAGGGCCGGTCTATTACTATTTCGCGCTCGGCACTCTGGTCGTCGTCTATCTGCTGTGCCGCTTCCTGGTGCGCTCGCAGTTCGGCCTGGCATTGGCGGGGCTTCGCGAGAACGAGCAGCGCATCGCCTTCTTCGGATACAAAGCGCAACACCTGAAGGCGATTGTTTTCGCCGTGGGCGGCACCATCGCAGGCCTTGCAGGTAGTCTCTACGCATTTCACGAGGGCTTCGTCTGGCCCAATATGGTCGGCGTGGTAATCTCGACACAGGTCGTGCTTTACGTTTTATTCGGCGGATCGGGCACATTGATCGGCGCGGTTATCGGCACCGTTATCATCGAGGGCGTCAGCTTCTGGCTGTCGGATAATTATCGCGACATCTGGCCGATCCTTCTCGGCGTGTTGCTGCTGCTGGTGATCCTGTTCCGCCCGCTCGGGCTGATCAGCTATGTGCTCGGCGAACGCGAGCGCGTCGGCAGTTTTGGGGCGGGGCCGAAGGAGAAGCGCAATGCCGCTCCTTGAGGCGACCGGTATCGTCAAGGTGTTTGGCAAGCTCACCGCGCTCGACGGTGCAGCGCTGACGATAGGCGAAAACGAGTTTCATGGCCTGATCGGGCCGAACGGCTCGGGAAAAAGCACCCTGATGAAATGCGTCGCGGGCGCCGAGATGCCGACCCAAGGTAAGGTCACCTTCATCAACCGCGATATCACCCTGTTGTCGCCGACCGAGCGAGCCCGCGCCGGCATGAGCCTGAAATTCCAGATCACCAGCGTGCTGCCGACATTGACGCTGTACGACAACATCCTGCTGGCGCTGCAGGCGCAATCCTCGCTGTTCGATCTGGTGTTCTCGCGCACGCGCGGCGTGCTGCACGATCAGGCAATGATGATGCTGAGCCAGTTCCGCCTCGCCGATCGCGCGCATGATGCTGCCGCGGCGCTGTCGCACGGGCAGCAGCAATGGCTGGAAATCGCTATGGCGCTCGCAGCCAGGCCGCGGCTGCTGCTGCTGGACGAGCCGACCGGCGGCATGAGCTTGGAAGAGCGCCGCGTCACCGGCGAACTCCTGCAGCCTATCAAGCAGCATTGTTCGCTTGTGATCGTCGAACACGATCTGGATTTCATCCGCGATATCTGCGACCGCCTGACCGTGATCGACCAGGGTCGTGTGCTCGCGTCCGGAACGGTCGCCGAGATCCAGGCCAACAAGAGCGTCCAGGAGATTTATCTACGTCGTGCCTGAACAGACATTTCTCGACATACGGCATCTCGAAGCCGGTTATGGCCGCAGCCAGGTCCTGTTCGATGTCAACATCGGCATTCCCTGGCGTGGCGGCGTCGCGGTACTCGGCCGTAACGGAGCCGGCAAGACCACACTGATGAAGGCGATCGTCGGCGAGCTTGCGAGCTCGAATGGCGAGTTGTTTTTCGATGGCCGTGACATCACCCGGCGCCGGACCGAGGAGCGGGTCCGCTCGGGCATCGGCTATGTGCCCCAGGAACATTCGGTGTTCGCTCGGCTCTCGGTGCGCGACAATCTCGCAGTCGGCTCGCTGTTCAACGTTGATCCGACGGCGGTCGATCGGATCCTGACCATCTTCCCGAAGCTCGGGCAGCGGCTCGACCAGCCGGCCGGCACGCTGTCGGGCGGCGAGCGCAAGATGCTGGCGATCGGACGCGCGATGCTTGGCAATCCCAAATTGCTGCTGCTGGACGAGCCGACCGAAGGCGTGTGGGTCGGTGTGATCGAGGAGATCACCGAGCGGCTCATCGAGTTGGCCAAGCAGATCTCGATCGTCATCGTCGAGCAGCATCTCGATCTCGCGCTGCGCCTCGCCGATTATGCCTATGTGCTCGATCGCGGCAGGGTGGCGCTGCAAGGCGCTGCTGGCGAGGTGCGGAACGATCCGGAATTATTGCGCTATCTCGCACCGTAGCGTCCGCCGAAGGGGGTCGATGGCTGATCCGGCTATGAAAGTGTTGCCGCGCCTTACTTCACCGCCCCGAAGCGGCTGTCGAACGAGTTCGTGGACACGATCGGCGCGGAGCCTGCGACGTGATTGTCCTTGGCCGCAGCGGCCGGAGCATCCGGCACTGACGGTTTCAGCGGCGGGCGGCTGGCGGCGGCGTGTTTGACGTCGGGCTTTGCTGCCGTCGTCTTCGGCGCTGCGGCTTCCGGCCGCGGCTGCTGCTTGGCCTCGGTCGCCGCCTTCGGCTTGGACGGTGGCGTGCTGGCGGTGGCGTCGGCTGCACCGCCCAGACCAACCTTGCGGGCGAGGCTGGAGAAGAAACCGTCATTCTGCTCAGTCGTCGGCGCCGCATTGGCGACACGCGTCGAAGCTGGAGCAGAGGTAGGAGCAGCGGCAGGAGCAGCAGCCGGTACTGCGGCCAGTTTCGGCGGCTCCGGCGAACCCCTCAGCAGGTTTTCGGACGGAGCTTTCGGCGGATTGACGTGAGAGGGAACGGTGCCTGGCGCACGCGCCATCAGCGACAGGCTCGAGCCATCGCCGGGCTCCGAAAGCCCGGTGCTGCCTTCGGGCACGCTAGCGGCGAACACCCTGTGCATGCCGCCGTCGATACCGGTGTTGATTCGCGCCACCGGCGTTCCCTTTGCGATCAGCCGCGCGGTCTCGGCAATATCGGTGGCCTGCTTCTCGCGCACGGCGTCGGCGATTTCATCTGATATCGCATAGGCGGGACACTTGGAGGATGCCTCGAACACCGGGTCCTTGGTGGCGCCCGGTGGCTTGACCGCATCGAACACGTATTTCTTTTCGCAGAAATCGACCTTCGGCTCCTGCCGCGTCACTTCGAAATGATCATTGCCTTCCTTGATCATTTTCCAGAACGGCATGTGCGGGTTGTTGCGGTGCTTGGCCATATTGGCCGGCGTCATCCGGAACGGATAGGCCTGCAACTGGAACGACTTCTGGCCGCCAAAGAAGGATTCGCGGCCCAGCGAATAGATTTCCGCGATCTGCTCGTCGGTCATCGCGTAGCAGCCGCGCGAGGAGCAGTCGCCATGCACCATCAACTGCGAGCCGGTGCGTCCCAATGCTTTGTCGAACGCATTAGGATAGCCGGTGTTGAAGGAGAGGTAATAGGCCGACTGCGGATTCATCTGCGCCGGCGAGATCGAGTAGAAGCCTTCCGGCGCCTGGCGGTCGCCTTCGCGGATCTTGGGGCCGAGATCGCCGGACCAGCGGCAGATCGGATAGGTCTTCAGCAGCGCGAAACGGCCGGAGCGGTCCTGCTTCCAGATCTCCAGTTCGGCTTCCTGCTTGAACAGCCGGACCAGGATCGGGGACTGCAGGTCCATGTCCTTCGCCGTCATGTCGGCGATCAGTTTTGGCGGGACTGGTTGGTTGGCCTTGGCGTTGTTGGCCAGCGAGATGCCGTCACTGTTGCAGCCGGCCATCAACACGCCTGCGCCCACGAGGACAGCCGACGTGACGAGCGCGCGAACCAGCGAGCGGTTAATCAAAGGCTAAGCTCCACACCCACCGGGCATTCTCGCACCCCAAATCAATAGCGAACGTGCCCTGAAGCCATTGTCTAAAATACTACCCATTGCCCCCCTGCGCCGCAACCCGAACGGGGCCGTCCAGCGGATGCTGCGGCAGGCATGGTCAACAGAAACTAAAGACCGGGCTCGGGGCCTAATTGCGGCCGAATCATGCACGCTGGCGAAAATAATGGCCGTTCAGAGGTCGTCGTTGATATTTGGAGCGAGTAGCCCGACCGACCTTACCGAGGCAGCGTAGATAGGGACGGAGCGATCAGCCGAGCTTGCGGCCGATATCGAGGAATTTCTGCCGCCGATGCCGGCGGACAGCATCCGCGTCGAGATTGCGGAGATCATTGAAGGCCTCCGCGATGGCATCGCCGGTGGCCGAGATCATGGCGGCAGAATCGCGATGGGCGCCGCCGGCGGGCTCTTTCAGGATCTGGTCGATGACGCCGAATCGCAGCATGTCCTGCGCGGTGATCTTCATGCTGGTGGCAGCTTCTTGCGCCTTGGTGCCGTCGCGCCACAGGATCGAGGAGGCCGCCTCCGGCGAGATCACGCTGTAGATCGCGTGTTCGAACATCAAAACCTTATTCGCGGTCGTGATGGCGATCGCGCCGCCCGACATGCCTTCGCCGGTGACGATCGCGACATTGGGTACGCCGAGCGACAGGCAGGCGTCGGTGGAGCGCGCGATCGCTTCCGCCTGGCCGCGTTCCTCGGCGCCGATGCCAGGATAGGCGCCGGCGGAATCGACGATCGACAGCACGGGAATGCCGAAACGATCGGCCAACTCCATCAGCCGCACGGCCTTGCGATAGCCTTCAGGCCGGGCCATGCCGAAATTATGCTTGATGCGGCCCTCGGTCGAGGCGCCCTTTTCCTGGCCGACGACGCAGATGCTCTCACCGCGGAAGCGGCCGAAGCCACCCATCAGTGCCGCGTCCTCGCCGAATTTGCGGTCGCCCGCCATCGTCGTGAAGTCCGTGATCAGCGCGTTGACGAAATCGGTGAAGTGCGGGCGCTGCGGATGGCGTGCCACCAGCGTCTTCTGCCACGGCGTCAAATTGGCGTAGAGATCGGACAGCGCCTGGGACGCCTTGTCCTCGATGCGCGCAATCTCGTCGCCGATGTCGCTGCCGGACGCCGCCAGCGCGCGCAATTCGTCGATCTTGGACTCGAGTTCGGCGACTGGTTTTTCGAAGTCGAGATAGCTGCGCATCTGTTCCGGCATCAAGACAATATAGGTAACAACGCGCTGTGAGGCGAAGCGGTTTTCGATTCGCCCCAAGAAAGCACGCATCTTCAATGATTTAGCGCGTATCTCGGTCCGGATAGCCCGGTTTGCCGAAAGCGCGCCAAACAAGGCCGCGGGCGGGACGGCTGTTTCGGGGGAGAAGCCGCGGAAGTCAAGGCAAATGGGGCGCGCGCGGGGATATCTCCGTGTCCCGGACGCGGCGCTGCGCTCCGTCCGGGCTACGTCCGCCTACTTCTCCGCCAGCGGATGCAGGTCGCGCACCAGGCTCTTCAGCCGCTCCTCGACCACATGCGTATAGATCTGCGTGGTCGAGATGTCGGTGTGGCCGAGCAGGGTCTGCACGATGCGCAAGTCCGCGCCGTTGTGCAGCAGGTGGCTGGCAAAGGCGTGGCGCAGCACGTGCGGCGAGACCAGCCGCGGGGCGAGGCCTGACGCCGCCGCCAGTTCCTTCAAGTCGCGCGCAAAGTGTTGCCGCGTCAGATGGCCGCTCTCGCCGAAGGAGGGAAACAGCCACTTTGATGCGGCGGCGTTTTTCTTCTTCTCGGGCCTGAGCGCTTCCATAGCGGCGAGATAATCGGCCATCGCCTGCCTTGAAGCTTCGTTGAGCGGCACCAGCCGTTCCTTGTTGCCCTTGCCGCGCACCATGATCATGCGGGCATCGCGCCGTGCGGCCGACAGCGGCAGCGCCACCAGCTCCGAGACGCGCAAGCCGGTGGCGTACAGCACTTCCAGCAGGCAATACAGCCGCACCGCGCGCAGCCGCTGTTGCGGCGAGGCGTTCTCGGCCTCGGTCAGTTCCTTGGCCCGCGTCAGCATCCGGTCGACATCCGATATCGACAGCACCTTCGGCAGCCCACGGCCGCGCTTCGGGCCGGACAGGATCGCCGCCGGATCATCGGCGCGGATGCGCTCGTTGAGCAGGAAGCGGAACAGATGCCGCATCGCCGACAGCCGCCGCGCCACGCTGGAGGATTTGAAGCCGCGGGTATCGAGATCGGCGAGGTAGTCGCGCAGCGCGTCGGTCCCGGCACGGGTAAAGTTCTGTCCGGCTTGCCCGAGAAATTCGGAAAAATCTGTGAGGTCGCGCCGATAGGCGTCGAGCGTATTGTCGCCCGCCCCCTGTTCCGCCGCGAGCATGTCGAGGAACAGGTTGATCAGCTTCGTGTCGGAGGGTGTCGTGCGCATTCGCTATGATACCGCATGATCCGGGCAGGACGGAGGCTTTTCAAACACGAGCCTGCACGCGCATGCGGTTAGGACGTTTGACTAATCGCCGTGGCTTGCGACCAGACGACCATCCACCGCCCGTCGCGATATTCGTAAGTGTCGGTGTGCCAGTAATCGCCGGGGGCGACCTGGTGGCCACCGAACACGATCTCGAGCCTGGCCCGATACCGGATCACTGCATGGCCCTGGTGCTGCCGTACGGCGATAGGTCCGGGTTCCCACATGAGATACTTGATCTGGCCACTCGCGATCGCACCCAGATATTCATCCTTGGATAGCGGCATTCCGATCGGCGTAATCAACTGGAACTCAGACGCATGAAGCGGCCTTGCCGCCTCCATGTCGGCGGCGACCAGGGCGCGAAGCCGGGACCGTTCGGTGTCGCGGATGTCCTCGGCTTCCGGCGAGCCGTCCATGTCGGTGGTGTGCGTTGGCATCGGTGTTGTCCAATTCTGTAAGGGGGAGGATTAGAATGCGTTGTGACGGCGCAACCTGCGGGTTTGACGCTGATTGCGCGGGTAACGGAGCTGCCGCTCTACGCCCTGGTGATCAGACCATAGTCGATCAGGCTTTGTGCGCTGGCGCGAATGCAGTCCTCGTCAGGCCGCGCTCTCCAGTTCAGCACCCGATGCGCCTTGGCCGTGCTTACGCTGAGGTCACGATCGAGTTCATGAATGATCATGCGCGAACGCGGGCTAAACGGAGCCATTGCCCTCACCATCCAGCTCGGCACTTCGCCGCGGGGCAAATCGGCAGCATAGGTTGGGAACGATTTTGCCAGCACGGCCGCCAATTCTCTCAACCAGAAAAATCCTCCGCCGATGATGAAGCGCTGGCCGAAAGCATCCTGACAGGTCATGGCGCGGATATGGGCATCGGCCGCATCGCGCACGTCCACGACCGCGAAGCCGAAGCGCGGGACACGCTTCAGCTTGCCGCTCATCATTTGCTGGATCAGCCCGACCGATGTGCCGTATTGCGGACCGAGCAGCGGGCCGAAGATCGTGCCCGGGTTGATGACGGCCAGATCGAGTCCGGTCTTCTTGGCAAAGGTCCACGCCGCCTGTTCCGCCAGCGTTTTCGACCTGTAGTAGGGCGTGGCCCGCGCGCTGGTGGGGTCAGTCCAGTCGCTCTCGGTATAGGGAGCCTGACCGCTGCCGTGATTGGTAGCGGCGATCGAGGATGTCAGCACCACACGCGCGACGCCGGCGTTATGGGCCGCGCGCAGCACCCGTAGCGCGCCTTCTCGCGCGGTCTCGATCAATTCTTCCGCGTTCTTTGGCAAGCCCGCCGGAAATGGCGAGGCCGTATGAATGACGTAGCGGCAACCCCTGAGCGCGTCATCCCATCCGGCATCGAAGCAAAGATCGGCCTGTACAAAGCTGAGCGCCTCGGTGCCGGCGGGTGCGGCGGCACAAAGCTGGCTTCTGATCCGGTCACAGGCGGTAAGGCTGCGGACGGTGCCGCGAACGCGATAGCCGCTCGCCAGCAATTGCCTCGCGATATGTCCGCAGAGAAATCCGCCGATGCCGGTGACGAGCACCGTGGCGGCGGCCGCAGGATCATTCAACCTGGTATGCATGTAGACTCAATCCTTTAACGCCGCCGAATGGCCTGGCGATTAGACAGATGGACAATCAATGTCTAACCGTCTTTTGACGGATTAGACAAGCAATGTCAATCTGTCTCAGATGAATCAGAGCGACCAAAAATCCGAAGCCATTCTCGACGCGGCGCTTCCCGTCTTTGTCCGTCACGGCTTCCGCAAGACGTCGATGACCGACATCGCGCGCGCCGCGGGCATGTCTCGGGCGGCGCTCTATCTGAGCTTCAGCAGCAAGGAAGAACTGTTTCGGGCGGGATCGGCGCGGGCGCACGCCCGGGCGATGCGGAAGGTCGAAGCCGCGCTCGCAGGTGACGGCGATGTTTTCAGTCGGATTGAAATGGCAATTGCCGCTTTCCAACGGGAATTAATCGCGCCTTTCGCCGGTAGCGGCGACGCGGCGGAACTGTTCGAAACCAATATGGCGTTGTCCCGAGACGTCACGCTGGCGGCGCGCGCCGAGCTAGTGGCCCTCCTCGCTCAAGCGCTAACCAATGCGCTGGCGACAGGTGCGATCACCCTGGATGCTTTGCACGCCACGCCTGTCGATGTAGCCGCCATCATTATTGCGGCGATGGAGGGCATCAAGGACGCGCAAGTCGCGGGCCATGACCTGCTCGAAGATACGCGGCTGTTCCTGCGTCTGCTGCGCAAAGCGCTGAGTCGTTAATTGCCGGCCGTAGATCCTCGCAACCAGCGGCTATCTTTTGAGGAACTTGTCTGCGGGAATGGTGACCGTCATTTCCCGGGGGTTTGGATTGACGAAATTCGCCAGCGCGAAAACCACGCCATAGATCACCCCGGCTATCACGCCGACGACCGTCAGAAAGCGGAACAAGCTGGGCATAGGGGGCTCAGGGCACCGAATTAACCAATGAAATCATCCAACATGTTCCCATCCCCGTGGCAAGAGTCTCTGGCAACTGCGTCAGTCGGGGTAGTATAGGTGTCGCGGAGCGGTAGAAATCCGCGAAACCACAGAGTTTTTTGATGTCCGAGACCGTCGCACCGGCCCAGGCGAGCGCCCCCCAGGAGGCCGACGTTACGTCGGCCCTGGCACGGCGTTCGGTTGTGCTGGTTGGCATGATGGGGGCAGGCAAGTCGACCATCGGCCGCCGGCTGGCGGCGCGGCTGCGGCTGCCATTTCTCGACGCCGATATCGAGATCGAGGCGGCTGCCGGAATGTCGATTCCGGATATTTTCGAAACCCATGGCGAGCCGCATTTCCGGGACGGCGAGGCGCGGGTGATTGCGCGGCTGCTCGACAGCGGCCCGGCCGTGATCGCCACCGGCGGCGGCGCCTTCATGCGCGAGGAGACCCGCAACCGCATCCGCGACAAGGCGGTCTCGATCTGGCTCAAGGCGGACGTCGACATCATCATGAAGCGCGTGAAGCGCCGCGCCGACCGGCCGCTGCTGCAGACAGAGGATCCGACTGCCACCGTCAGCCGCCTGCTCGAAGCGCGCGAGCCGGTCTACCGGAGCGCCGACGTGACCATTCTGTCTCGCGACGTGCCGCACGATCGAATCGTCGACGAATGCATCGAGGCCCTGCGCGCCCGGCTGTGTGCCGGCGCCCGGCCGCCCAGCCAACAACCGACGGGATGAACCTCACGCCATGACTGCGCCGCTGAAACATTCCGCTGATATCACGGTCGACGTCGCCCTCGGCGACCGCGCCTATGACATCGTGATCGGCCGCGGTGTGCTGGATACGCTCGGCGCGCGCGTCGCTGCGCTGCGGCCCGGCGTGCGAACCGCCATCGTCACCGACCGTACTGTGGCCAGGTACTGGCTGGAGCAGACCGAGCGTTCGCTTACCGAAGCCGGCATCGCGACGTCTCGCGTCATCGTCGAGGAAGGCGAGATATCAAAGACCTATGCCGGTCTCGAAAGGATCTCCGAAGCGCTGATCGCGGCGAAGATCGAGCGCAACGATCTGGTGATCGCGCTCGGCGGCGGCGTGGTCGGCGATCTCGCCGGTTTCGCGGCGGCGATCCTGCGCCGCGGCGTCGATTTCGTGCAGGTGCCGACCTCGCTTTTGGCCCAGGTGGATTCCTCGGTCGGTGGCAAGACCGGCATCAATTCGCCGCAGGGCAAGAATTTGCTTGGCGCATTTCATCAGCCGGTGCTGGTGATCGCCGATACGTCGGTGCTCGACACGCTATCGCCGCGCCAGTTCCGCGCCGGCTATGCCGAGGTCGCCAAATATGGCGTGCTCGGCGATGAAGCCTTTTTTACCTGGCTCGAAGCCAATCATGCCGACATCTTTTCCGGTGGCGCGGCGCGCGAGCACGCGATTGCAACCTCTTGCCGCGCCAAGGCCGCGATCGTCTCCCGCGACGAGCGCGAAAATGGCGAGCGCGCGCTGCTCAACCTCGGCCACACCTTCGGCCATGCGCTGGAGGCCGCGACCGGCTTTTCCGACCGCCTGTTCCACGGCGAAGGCGTCTCGGTCGGCATGGTGCTGGCGGCGGAGTTTTCAGCGAAACTCGGCATGATCTCCGAGGCCGACGCCACCCGGGTCGAGCGCCATCTTGCTTCCGTTGGCCTGCCGACCCATTTGCAGGATATCGCAGGCTTTGCCCAGGAAGGACTGGCCGATGCCGACGCCCTGGTGGCGCTGATGGCGCAGGACAAGAAGGTCAAGCGCGGCAAGCTGACCTTCATCCTGCTGCAGGCGATCGGCCGCGCGGTGGTTGCAAACGACGTCGAGCCGGCGCTGGTTCGCGATTTCCTGCAACAGAAGTTGTCAGGATGACGGGATTATCGGGCGGCTTGACGCAAGCGTCGCGCGGGGCCGGGGCCGTCACGAGGAATATATGAGTTCGACCGCGTTCAATCTGCTGCTCGCGATCTTCCTGCTCGCCGCCAACGCGTTTTACGTGGCCGCCGAGTTTGCGCTGGTCAAGAGCCGCGGCTTCCGCATCAAGGCGATGGTCGAGCAGGACCGGTTCGGTGCGCGCCTGCTGCACGGCATGATGGGCAATATCGAGGCCTATCTCGCCTGCTGCCAGCTCGGCATCACCATGGCCTCGCTCGGCCTCGGCTGGGTCGGCGAACCGACCGTTTCGGCGCTGCTCGAACCGGTGCTCATGCCGCTCGGAATGTCGGAAGCCAGCTTGCACTTCGTGTCGTTCCTGGCCGGGTTCCTGGTGTTCTCCTCGCTGCATATCGTCGTCGGCGAGCAGGTGCCGAAGACGCTGGCGATCAGGGAGCCGATGCCGGTATCGCAATGGATCGCGTATCCGCTCTATTTGTCCTATCTGGTGTTCTATCCGCTGAATTGGCTGCTCAACAGCGCCTCGCGCGGGATTCTGCGATTGCTCGGCGTACAGGAATCCTCGCAGCACGAAATTCTAACCGACTCCGAGATCGAGGGGCTTGTGGAAGAATCGGCCGTGCACGGCGGGATCGAAAGCGGTGAGGCCGAATACATTCAGAATGTCTTCCGCTTTGGCGATCTGGCGGTATCCGACGTCATGGTTCATCGCACCGCGATGGTGATGATCAATGCCGACCTGCCGCCGGACGAACTGGTGGGCGAGGTGCTGGCGACAGAATACACCCGCATCCCGCTCTGGCGCGACAAGCCGGAGAACATCATCGGCGTGCTGCACGCCAAGGATCTCTTGCGCGCGATCCGTGCTTCCGACGGCGATACCTCGCACATCAACGTTTCGGCCATCATGCGCCCGCCCTGGTTCGTGCCGGAGATGCGGCCCCTGTCCGAACAGTTGAAGGCGTTCCGCCGCCGCAAAACCCACTTCGCGCTCGTTGTCGACGAATATGGCGAGGTCGAAGGCATGGTGACGCTGGAAGACGTTCTGGAAGAGATCGTCGGCGATATCTCCGACGAGCACGACGTCGTGGTCGCCGGCGTCCGCATCCAGGCCGACGGCTCCGTGGTGGTGGATGGCTCCGTGCCGATCCGCGACCTCAACCGCGCCATGAACTGGGATCTGCCCGACGAGGAGGCAACGACGGTCGCCGGCCTCGTGATTCACGAGGCGCGCTCGATTCCAGAACGCGGCCAGAATTTTACCTTCCACGGCTGCCGTTTCCGCGTGCTGCGCCGCGAGCGCAACCGCATTACGGCGCTGAAGATCACGCCGCTGCCGCGCGAGACCGACGCGGAGTATCTGAAGCCGAAGCGGGCAGGGACAGCGTTCTGAGCGCCTCCGCGCAAATGCGCGCTCGCTCCTCAGGACGGTGGGACTATTCAATATCGATCGTAACGCCAGAGAGCTTCCACTGGCCATCGGAGGGAATGAAGCCGAGCTGGTACTTCACCTTCTTGGGCGTGGTGTCGAAGCGGCCCTTAAGGCGCAGCACGCCCTTGTCGTCGATCCTGGCGTCCTCCTCCGGAATCACGGCGCTGGCGACGATCGCGTCGAACACGGCGTGCTTCTCGACCAAGTCCTTGAAGACAGCCCGCAGCTTGTCGGGCGGAAACTGATCGCGGAACGGCTTTGAAATCTTGGCGTGGAGGACCGTGAAATTGTCCGATGCCACCGCGTCGTTGAGCGTCACCAGAATGCTCTTGATCAGCACCTCCTGCACAAACGGGCTCGGCATATCGAGCGCCTGCGCCCTGATTGGGGAGACCGCAACCAGCAACGCCATGGCGGCGGCCCATCTGAAGCGTGCGCAGTATCGCATCGGACGACCCATCGAGCTGCGATGGCATCAGGATCGATCCGACCCCGCGTTCAACCGGAACTTAGCCTTCGCTTTAATGATTGTCTCATAGTTGCGAAGACGGTTCTACCGTCTCCGCCGATTTTCACAGGAAGCTGGCGGACAACCTCATGTCAGGTGGGCGATCGCTTCCGCGAGCAGCCGTTCGGGCGGATACGCCGATGTGTCCAGCGTCAGCCTCGCATCGGTCCAAGCTTCATAGCCGGTGCGCCGCTTCTCGACCTCGGCCCAGGTAATTTCGGTCATTCCCTCGATGGAGCGCATTCGCGCTTCAATGCGCCGGCGGTGCGTCGCCTCGTCCACGCAAATGCACTCGATGATCGACAAATTCGCGCGATATTTTTCGGCGAGATTTCGCCAGACGGCGCGTGGTGCCTCGACCGGATTGACGGCGTCGATCACGACGGACTGCCCCAGCCGCAGGTGCTCTTCAGCCAATGCTTGCGCCACGACATATGCCGCAATTCCCGTTTGATCCCGGGGCAGGCCGCCGCGCCACATCGCGGCCTCGATCGGATCGACGGAAAACAGCGGCAGCGAAAAATGGCGCGAAAGCCCTTCGGCTAGCGTGCTCTTTCCGGAACCCGGGAGCCCTGCCAAAATTACGAGCTTCTGCGACAGCATCGGGCGCTCACACTGTTGCGGCAGGGTGCCAAACTACCGGCCGGCGGTCTCTCCCGGCGCCTGCGCCCTGATGGCAAGTGCATGGACGGAGCCCTCAAGTTCCGCCGCAAGCGTCGCATTTACCATGCGGTGGCGTTCAACCCGGCCCTTCCCTTCGAAGGCTTCAGATACGATATAGACCCTGAAATGCGTCTCACCGCCTGGCCGGTGGCCCGCATGGCCCTCATGCAGATGAGATTCGTCCGCGACGTCGAGGCTTTCCGGCAAGAAAGCTTCACGCAACTTGTTTATGATAATGTCCCTGGTGCTCATGATGGTTGCAGATAATTCTGTGTCCGCTTCCCGTCAATGGCGGCATCCGAATGGAGGTATTCGCAATGTCAAGACTTGAAGCCTTGCGCGTTGCGTAGTCAAAGTCAGCCATGCCGATTGATTCATCCAAGTTCTTCGATTCCATTCGCATCAAGCCCAACAAGCTGAGTGCGAAGCAGCAGGCGCAGGCGCGCGAGGAAGCCGCCATGTGCGAGTGGGCGGGCTGCCAGAACAAGGGCCCGCACCGCGCGCCCAAGGGCCGGGAGAATTCCCGCGAGTACTGGCACTTCTGTCTCAACCATGTGCGCGAATACAACCAGTCCTACAATTTTTTCCAGGGCATGAACGCCGACGCCGTCGCGCGCTACCAGAAGGACGCGCTGACCGGCCATCGCCCGACCTGGAAGATGGGCGCCAACACCGCCGGCAAGAAGGGCAAGCAGCCCAGCGCCGAGGACTTTGACGGCGCCGCCGATCCGTTCAGCATGTTCTCCGAGCTCAACGGCCGCGGCCGCTGGCGACCCGGCCCGGGCGCGCAGGCCAAGACCGAAACGCGCAAGGTGATGAACGCCGAGCGCAAGGCGCTGCAGGTGATGGGGCTTTCCGCCGAAGCAACGCTCGATGACGTCAAGGCCAAGTACAAGGCGCTGGTCAAGCAGCACCATCCCGACGCCAATGGCGGCGACCGCTCTACCGAGGACCGCCTGATCGAGATCATCAAGGCGTATAATTATTTGAAGACGGTGGTGCGGGCGTAGCGCTGCTTGCTGTCGTCCCTGCGAACCGGAGGGACCCATACGCCGTGGCTTCTCCACTTTAATTCCGCTGTTCGACGGTTTCGCGCAACTACACGCGCCTGTGGTTATTGATCCCTGCTTTTCGCAGGGACGACAGCGGAGAGTGTGGCTCCGCTGTTGCCCTCAAACGCTTTTGCCTTCTCACCTCGGCATTGGGCCAATATACGCCGAACTCGGCCGGATCAGCCGGCCGCCACGCAGCTGCTCGCGGGCATGCGCGGTCCAGCCTGCGGCGCGCGCCACCGCAAAGATCGGCGTAAACGCCTGCCGCGGAATTTTCAGCGCGTCGAGCAGGATCGCGGTGAAGAACTCCACATTGGTGTCGAGCGGGCGGTCGGGGTTTTTCCGCCGCAGCGCGTCGCGGATGTAGGCCTCGACCTCGCCCGCGAACGGCAGATCGGTGCCGCCTCCTGCGAGCCGCCCAATCGCGCGCTTGAGCACATCTGCACGTGGGTCGCGGACGCGATAGATGCGGTGGCCGAATCCCATCAGCCGCTCGCCGCGGGCCAGCGCGCTGTCGACCCATGGCTTGATGCGCTCGGTCGAGCCGATCGCATCCAGCATCTCCAGCACCGGCTCAGGCGCGCCGCCATGCAGCGGCCCGGTCAGGGCGCAATAGCCGGCCGTGACGGCTGCGAACAAATCCGCTTGCGTCGAGGCTACCACGCGCGTCGTGAAGGTCGACGCATTCATGCCGTGGTCGCAGACAGTGACGAAGTAGGTGTCCAGCGCAGTGATCTCGCGCGGTTCGGCTTTGCGGCCGCGCAGCATCGACAGCGTGTCGGCGGCATGGCCAAGGGTCGGGTCGGGCGCGATCGGGTCCTCGCCTTTGGCCCGCTGCAGCAGCGCGCCCGCAATCACAGGTAACGCGCCGACGATGGTCGCCTCGTGCTCAAGTCCGTTCTCGCCGCGCAGGCCGGCAACGGCTGCGCGAAAGCCCTCGGCAATCGACATGCCACGCGTTGCCGGCAGCAATTCCGGTAGCCGTGCGAATGCGCGTTCCCGCGCAGCGCCAAGCCTCGAGCGCACATTGGCTTCGTTAAGCGAGGTTCCCATTGCGGCGTTCCACAGCCGCGCGGTCACGCCTTCAAAACTCGACTTGCCCGCGAGGTCGCCGACCCGTTCGCCGGCGATGATCAGTTCGCCGCGCTCGCCATCGACGTGGCTGAGGACGGTTTCGGCGGCTGGAATGCCGTCGAGGCCAATCGGGGTCTTGGAAATCTGCATGTTCATGAGGGCTCTCCTTTGCTTGCTGTCAAAGGTCGGGCCTCTCGACAGATTGATCAATCTTGATTATGTAAATCAATATGAAAAAACCTGCCGGCCTTTACCTCTCGGCCCGCGAGGCCTCCGCCGAACTCGCGATCTCCCAAGCGACCCTCTACGCCTATGTCAGCCGTGGCCTGATCCGGTCGGAACCGGCGGAGGATTCTCGCAGCCACCGCTACCGAGCCGAGGACGTCCGCACACTCAAAGAGCGGCGCGCACCGTCGCCGGAACCGCGCGGCCTGCGCAGCTTCGACGCCGATCTGCCGGTGATGGACTCAGCCGTCGCAACCATCACCGAGGACGGCGCAATCTATCGCGGCGTCAACTGCATCGATCTTGCCGAGCGCGACACGCTCGAACATGCCGCGACGCTGTTGTGGGATGTCACAGGCGTCGATCCCTTCGATCAGAACAATTGTCCCGTTGTGTCGGACGAAATGCGCGCAGTGGCCGAGGCTGCACGTGGAGCTAATGCGATCGATCGCGCCATCGCCGTGCTGGCGCTCGCCGCCAGGGCTGACCCGCGGGCCTTCACCCGCGCCGACGAGGAGCGCGCGATGCTAGGTGGCCGCATCATGCGCCTCGTGGTCGCGACCATGCTGAACGCCAAATCTTCGGCAAAGCCGCTTCACTTGCAGATCGCACGCGTCTGGGCGCCGGAGCATAAACATGCGGCCGATCTGATCCGCCGCGCACTGGTGCTGCTGGCCGATCATGAGCTGAATGCCTCGACCTTCACGGTGCGCTGCGCGGCCTCGACCGGGCTAAATCTCTACGATGCCATGATCGCCGGTCTCGTCGCGCTGAAAGGCCCGAAGCACGGCGGTGCCGGCGTGCTGGCGGCGCAGCTTTTGAAGACGCTTGCCAATAGCGAGGTCGCCCCCGTGATCCGCGAGCGCGTCGCGCTCGGCGAACGCTTCGCGGGCTTTGGTCATGGGGTCTACAAGCATGGCGATCCCCGTGCGTGGGCGCTCTTGGAGGCGCTGGCACGCTCGGGCGCGGACCGTAAGCTGACCCACGAAATCCCGGAGCGGATCGCCGAAGCGACCGGCGAGTTCGTCAATATCGACTATGCCCTTGCGGTGCTGGTGCATACGCTCGGCCTGCCGCCGGGCCATGAGCTGGTGCTGTTTTCCATGGCGCGAACGGTCGGATGGATCGCGCATGCCTGCGAGCAATTGCGCCATGGCCGGCTGATCCGGCCCCGCGCGCGCTATGTTGGTCCCGCCCCGGGACGGAGCCCCGTCCGCGCCTGACGGCGGCGCAGCGTCCAGACCCCGAGCGCGATGATTGCCACCGCGAACACGGCCAGAATCCACAGATGCTTGCCGGTGTGTTGGTGATGCGGCAGACCAGCATATTCATGCAACGCCGAGACCGCGAGCACGCCTGGCAGCACATGCGCCAAAGCCCAGGCGAGTACCGCTGGGATATTGACGCCGAAGAAAACGGCCGGCGACATTCCGAGCGCGCCGGCCGTGACCGGTACGAAGGCGCGGATCGGCGGCACAAAGCGCGCGAACAACACCGCCAGCGTTCCCCAGCGGTGGAAGAACGCCTCGCTCTGCGCCATCACGCCTGGATATTTCGACATCGGCCAGGCGCCCAGAATTTGGCGTTGCGAGCGATGGCCGGCCCAAAACGCCGAGCCATCGCCGAGCATGGCGCCGGCGATCGCGGCCGCCAGCACGCCCCATAGCTTCAGTTCGCCGCCGGGCACCAGCGCACTCAGCGCAAGGATGATGGTCGAGCCCGGCACCAGCGCACCTGCGACCGGGATCGCTTCCAAGAGAGCCGCCAGAAATAGCGTCAGGTAGGCCAGCCACGGATGGGCCGATACGACTGAAATCACGGGATCGAGGAATGAAGTCACAATTGCCGTCCTGCGGGTGGTCGCCTGCACCCAGAGCTACCAAGCCCGGGCAGGGGCCGAAAGTGCCGGCAGACCTTTGGCACGGCCGCGGCGAAGTGGCCAAGCGGGCAAAAGTGCGGCGTGATTCGCAGGGCAGCCCTCCAAAAACCTGAGAGATGGCTTATCTCAATGATAAGGCAATGGAACTTTGATTGCGCCGCGGGCTTCTGCCGACCCCTGCTCTCTGCTAGGTTTACGTTAGCCCCCATCCGCAGCCATTCAACAGATCTGGTTTCGGGAACGCCCGGGACCTCGGAGGATTGATGACGACCGCCGCCATGAGCAAAGTTTCGGAGCCCGTCGGACTGCCCGACATGAAGGTGTCGGTCCGGCAGGTTTTCGGTATCGACAGCGACCTCGAAGTGCCGGCCTATTCCGAAGTCGACCCGCATGTGCCGGAAGTCGATTCGGATTACCGCTTCGACCGCGCCACCACGCTCGCGATTCTCGCCGGTTTCGCTAGGAACCGCCGCGTCATGGTCACTGGCTATCACGGCACCGGGAAATCGACCCATATCGAGCAGGTCGCTGCAAGGCTGAACTGGCCCTGCGTGCGCGTCAACCTGGACAGCCACATCAGCCGTATCGACCTAGTCGGCAAGGATTCGATCGTCATCAAGGACGGCAAGCAGGTCACCGAATTCCGCGACGGCATCCTGCCCTGGGCGCTGCAGCATAACATCGCGCTGGTGTTCGACGAATACGACGCCGGCCGCCCCGACGTGATGTTCGTGATCCAGCGCGTGCTGGAAGTCTCCGGCCGCCTGACGCTGTTGGACCAGAACAAGGTGATCAAGCCGCACCCGGCGTTCCGCCTGTTTTCGACCGCCAACACGGTCGGCCTCGGCGACACCTCGGGCCTCTATCACGGCACCCAGCAGATCAACCAGGGCCAGATGGACCGCTGGTCGATCGTCACCACGCTGAACTATCTGGCGCATGACGAGGAAGTCGAGATCGTGCTGGCCAAGGCGCATCACTACCGCACCCAGGAAGGTCGCGACATCGTCAACAAGATGGTGCGGCTGGCCGATCTCACCCGTAACGCATTCGCCAATGGCGATTTGTCGACGGTGATGAGCCCGCGGACCGTGATCACCTGGGCCGAGAACTCCGACATCTTCGGCGACATCGGCTTCGCGTTCCGCGTCACCTTCCTCAACAAGTGTGACGAACTGGAGCGGCCGCTGGTGGCCGAATTCTATCAGCGCTGCTTCAACCAGGAGCTGCCCGAGAGTTCGGTGAACGTGGCGCTCAGCTAATTGTCGTCCCTGCCTAGTGCGCAATTGCGCACGGGAGCAGGGACCCATACGCCGAGGACTTTCGACCAGGGGATGCCGCCAACGTCGGGTGAAATAACGACCTCCTGTGGTTATGGGTCCGCTTTCGCGGGGACGACCCGGATAAGGCCAAGAATGTAATGACGACGTCGAACATCAAATTCCGCACCGGATCCAAGGAAGCCCCGACCGAACCGTTCAAGCGCGCGGTGACCTCGTGCCTGCGCGCGATCGCGAAGGCGCCGGAACTTGAAGTGACATTCGCGGCCGAGCGGCCCGGTCTTGCACCGGGCAAGGCACGGTTGCCGGAGCCGGCGCGCAAGATGACCAAGCGGGATGCTGCGATCGTGCGGGGTCACGCCGATTCGGTCGCGTTGAAGCTCGCCTGTCATGATCCCAAGGTGCATCGCAAGCTGATGCCGGGAAATCCGCAGGCGCGCGGCGTGTTCGAGGCGGTGGAGCAGGCCCGTGTCGAGGCCATCGGCTCGCGGCGGATGGCGGGTGTGGCGAAGAACCTTACCGCGATGCTCGACGATCACTTTCATCGCGGCAAATACGACGAGATCACCGACCGCGCCGATGCGCCGCTGTCGGACGCGCTGGCGATGCTGGTGCGCGAGCGGCTGACGGGCCTTGCGCCGCCGGCGGCTGCGAAAAAAATGGTCGATCTCTGGCGTCCGGCGCTGGAAGACAAGATCGGCACCCGGCTCGACAAGCTCAGCCGCGTCACCGAGGACCAGGCCAAGTTTGGCGATCTCGTGCACGACCTCTTGTCGGCGCTCGACCTCGGCGACGACCGCGATGCGGACGCCGATGACGACGAAAACGATGACGAGAATCAGGACGGCGAGAGCGATCAGTCCGGCTCCGAGGGCTCGCCCGATTCCGATGCCGCGCAGGAAATGAGCGCCGACCAGGCGCAGGCGTCCACCGACGAAATGTCGGAAAGCGCCATGGAGAGCGCGCAGGCTTCCACGTCAGATACGTTCGACGACGGCGAGCTCGGCGACGACGAGACGCCAGGCGAAGCGACGCGGCCGAATACGCGTGGCGCCAACGAGCCGCGCGGCCCGGAATACCACGCCTTTGCACCGAAATTCGACGAGGTCATCGCCGCCGAAGATCTCTGCGACCATGACGAGTTGGAGCGGCTGCGTTCCTACCTCGACAAGCAGCTCGCGCATCTGCAGGGCATCGTGGCGCGGCTCGCCAACCGGCTGCAGCGCCGCCTGATGGCGCAGCAAAACCGCGCCTGGGAGTTCGATCTCGAGGAAGGCATTCTCGACCCCGCAAGGCTGTCGCGCGTGGTCACCGATCCCTATCACCCGCTGTCCTTCATGCACGAGAAGGAAGCGACCTTCCGCGACACCGTGGTGACGCTGCTGCTCGATAATTCCGGTTCCATGCGCGGCCGGCCGATCACGGTGGCCGCCACTTGCGCCGATATTCTCGCGCGCACGCTGGAGCGTTGCGGCGTCAAGGTCGAGATTTTGGGTTTTACCACCCGCGCCTGGAAGGGCGGCCAGTCCCGCGAGGCCTGGCTCGCGGCCGGCAAGCCGGCCAATCCCGGCCGGCTCAACGATCTCCGCCACATCATCTACAAGTCCGCCGACGCGCCCTGGCGCCGTTCGCGCAAGAATCTGGGCCTGATGATGCGTGAAGGCCTGCTGAAGGAAAACATCGACGGCGAGGCGCTGGATTGGGCGCACAAGCGACTGCTCGGCCGCGCCGAGCAGCGCAAGATCCTGATGATGATTTCGGACGGCGCGCCGGTCGACGACTCCACGCTGTCGGTCAATCCCGGCAATTACCTCGAGCGGCATCTGCGCCACATCATCGAGGAGATCGAGACCCGTTCGCCGGTCGAACTGATCGCGATCGGCATCGGTCACGACGTTACGCGCTATTATCGCCGCGCGGTCACAATCGTCGATGCCGAGGAGCTCGGCGGCGCCATCACCGAAAAGCTCGCCGAACTGTTCAGCGAGACCCACGGCGCCGCGCCTGCCACGGGCCGCCACCGGCCGCGCCGCCTGCATTCGTGAGCGCATGCCCCCGCTCATAGGCCGCCGCCGCCTTTTGAAATATGCAGCGGCGGGGCTTTCCATGGCAGCCGTGCCCGGCGCGGTATTGGCGCAGACCGCCGTTCAGCGGCCACCGAAGCAGACCGTTCCTGACGAGTTCTCGGTCAGTGCGCCGGTTTCGATCGACGTCAATGCAAGGCCGCTGCAGTCGTTCGACACCCGCGACCGCTCGCGTGTGCGGTTCGGTGAACTCGAATTTCGCAGCGGGCTGATCCTGACCTCGCGGTTCCGCGGCTTCGGCGGATTGTCGGGCCTGCGGCTGGATCCAAAGGGCGAGCGCTTCATCGCCATCAGCGACAAGGGGGGCTGGTTCACCGGCCGCATTGTCTACAAGGGCCGCGAGATGACCGGACTCGACGATGTCGAGGCTTCGCCGGTGCTGGGTCCGGACGGCAAGCCGATCACCTCGCGCGGCTGGTACGACACCGAGGCCCTCGCGCTCGACGGCTCGCTGGTCTATGTCGGCCTCGAGCGCGTCAACCAGATACTGCGCTTCGACTTTGCCAAGGGATTTACGCGCGCGCATGGCGAATTGATTCAGTTGCCGCTGGGCGTGCGCAAGCTGCCCTACAACAAGGGAATCGAGGCGCTCGTCCTGGTGCCGAAGGGCTTGCCGCTGGCGGGAACGCTGATCGCGATCTCCGAACGCGGGCTCGACGCGCAGGGCAACATCACGGCCTTCCTGATCGGCAGGACGTTGGGGCTGTTCAGCATCCGCCGCAGCGACAATTTCGATGTCAGCGACGCGGTGCTGCTGCCGTCCGGCGGGCTGCTGCTGCTCGAACGCAAATTTTCCTGGCTCGGCGGCGTCGGCATACGCATCCGCCGCATAGCACTTGCCTCTATCGCCCCCGGGGCAGTTATCGACGGCCCCGTGATCTTCGAGGCCGACCTCGGCAGCGAGATCGACAACCTGGAAGGCATCGACGCCCATGTCACGCCGGAGGGCGAAACGGTCCTGACGCTCGTCTCCGACGACAATTTCTCGATGATCCAGCGCAATCTGCTGCTGCAATTCGCGCTGGTGGAGTAGCGCGTTCCTTCTCCCCGTATATTCGCCCGGCAGGGTTGAGCCAGGCGCGGGTTGAGCGGCGGGCGCGGCCTCGTTACACAAATAGGGCTTACTTTCCTCCGGTCCGGATCCTTATCGCCCATGAGCGCTTTGTTTACCCCGATCAAGCTGCGCGGCCTTAACCTCGCCAACCGCATCATGGTGGCGCCGATGTGCCAGTACTCGGCCGTGGACGGCGAGGCCAATGACTGGCACTTCACCCATATCAATTCGCTGGCGCTGTCGGGGGCGGGCGTCTTCTGTATTGAGGCGACCGCGGTGGAGCCGACGGGCCGGATCACGCCGGGCTGCCTCGGCCTCTACAACGACGCCACCGAAGCCGCGCTGAGGCCGATCCTGGCGTCCGTGCGCAAGCGTTCGAAGGCCGCGGTGATGATGCAACTCGCGCATGCCGGCCGCAAGGCGTCGAGCCACACGCCGTGGGATGGCGGGCAGTTGATCCCGGTGGCCGAAGGCGGCTGGCGGGCGGAGGGGCCGTCGGCCATCCCGCACAAGGAGAGCGAGCCGCCGCCCGTTGCCTTCGATGCCGTGGGCCTTGCGCGCGTGCGCGATGCGTTCGTGGCGACTACGAAGCGCGCCGAGCGCCTCGGCATCGACGCGATCGAGGTGCACTCGGCGCACGGCTATCTCCTGCACCAGTTCCTGTCGCCGATCGCCAACCGGCGCACCGATCAATATGGCGGCTCGCTGCAGAATCGCATGCGCTTTCCGCTCGAAGTGTTCGACGCGGTGCGCGCGGCGTTTCCGCACGACAAGCCGGTGGGATTGCGCGTCTCCTGCACCGACTGGGTCGAGGGCGGCTGGGATCTGGCGCAGACCATCGAGTTCGCGCAGGAGCTGAAAAAGCACGGCGTCGACTGGATCGACGCGTCCTCGGGCGGCGTGTCGCCGCTGCAAAAAATTCCGCTCGGCCCCGGTTACCAGGTGCCGTTCGCGCAAGCGATCCGCGAGGCGACCGGGCTGACCACGATTGCCGTCGGCCTGATCACCGAGCCGAAGCAGGCCGAGGAGATCGTGGCCTCCGGCAAGGCCGACATGGTCGCGCTCGCCCGCGCCATGCTCTACGACCCGCGCTGGGGCTGGCACGCCGCGGCCGAACTCGGCGGCGAGGTGTTCGCCCCGCCGCAATACTGGCGCTCGCAGCCTTCGACCCAGAAGGCGCTGTTCGGCGCGACGACGTTCGGGACGCGGTAGCCTCTTCTTCCTTCTCCCACAAGGGGAGAAGGGAAGTGCGCATCAACCCGCCGCGCGAACTCCTGCCCATCCGTTTCGTCATATCTCGGCCATACGTCCGGCGTGCTATGCTTTCGCGTGCGCGCGATAGACGCGTTTTCAATAACGACATACAGCGAGGACACCCCATGGAGATCGGATATTTCACGATGCCATCCCATCCGCCGGAGTGCGGATTGAAAGAGGGTCACGACTGGGACCTGCAGACGCTGCGCTGGCTCGACGAGCTCGGCTATCAGGAAGCCTGGATCGGCGAGCACCACACCGCGCCCTGGGAGCCGCATCCCTCGCCCGATCTCATCCTCGCGCAGGCTTTTCTGCAGACCAAAAATATCCGCCTCGGCCCCGGCGGCTTCCTCTTGCCCTATCACCACCCAGCTGAACTCGCGAACCGCGTCGCGATGCTCGATCATCTTTCCGGCGGACGATTGAACTTCGGCGTCGCCGCTTCGGGCCTGCCGAGCGACTGGGCGATGTTCAACGTCGACGGCATGTCCGGCCAGAACCGCGACATGACGCGCGAGGCGCTGGAGATCATCCTGAAAATGTGGACCGAGGACGCACCCTGGACCCACACCGGCAAGTTCTGGACCGTGAACAAGCCGGACACCATGTTCGACTTCCTCAAGCCGCACCTCAAGCCGTTGCAGGCGCCGCATCCGCCGATCGGCGTTGCCGGTCTCTCCAAGGGCTCGGATACGCTCAAGCTCGCCGGCGAGCGCGGCTACATCCCGATGAGCCTCAACCTCAACCCGGCTTACGTCGGCAGCCACTGGGAATCGGTCGAGATTGGAGCTGCGAAAACCGGACGCAAGCCGAAGCGCAGCGACTGGCGGCTGGTGCGCGAGGTCTTCATCGCCGACACCGACGAGGAGGCGTGGCGGCTTTCCGTCGGCGACATGATGGGCCGGATGATGCACGAGTATTTTCTGCCGCTGCTCGGCCATTTCGGCTTCAAGGACTACCTCAAGGCGGCGCCCGACGTCGCCGACTCCGACGTCACGGTCGAATATTGCGCACGCAACAACTGGATCGTCGGATCGCCCGCAACCGTCACCGAAAAGATCGAGCGGATCTACCACGAGGTCGGCGGCTTCGGCACGCTGCTCGTGTTCGGCTTCGACTACAAGCACAAGCCGGAAGCGTGGCACAATTCGCTCCGCCTGCTGAAGCAGGAGGTGATGCCGCGGCTGAAGCATCTCGACGCAGACCTCATCAAGGCAGCGTGAACGTCGCTCTCGAAGGATCGCGCTTTCTCCCTTTGTGGGAGAAGGTGCCTTCGCGCCAGTGATCCACCTTCTCCCACAAGGGGAGAAGGGAAGTAAGAAACCCTCAACGCGGCGGCTTCGGCGCCGGCGCTACCGGACGCACCTGCCAGAATCGCAGCAGGCGGCGGGCGTTTTCAACCGTCAGTTTTGCGTACTGCTCCCTCGCTTTCGCGAGCTCGTGCCGGCCCATCGAGCCGGCGGCGAAGCGGCTTTCGAGCACGGCGGCGACGGTGTCCCAGTTCAATCCGGCGACGCGGCAGGGGATCAGCACGCCGTCGTCGCGCAGGCTCTGCATCACCGGGCGGATCACCTCGACGCTCGAGCCTGATAGTTCGGCGAGGGCTGCGACCGTCTCGGCGTATTTCCGCTCTCTCGCAAATGCCAGGAGCGCCGGCTCGTTCAGTTTGCCGTGCTTGGCGAGCGCGGCGACGAAGCGGCGAGCGGCCGCGAAATCGCGCCTGCGCGACATTTCGCGGCTGGCGCCGGTCGAGGCGGCGGCGATTGCGTTGCGGATTTCCTCGAACAGATGCGGCGGCGCGCGCGACAACAGCCGCGTGTGCACGGCTTCCGTTGCGTTCTGCAGCAATTCCCGGCGCTGTTCGGCCGGCAGGTCGACGCGGATGCCGGTCTCGACCGCCAAATCAGGATCGGTCTCCGCCTGCTTCAGCACGATCGCAAAACCGCTCGCCGACATTCGCGCGCCGGGATTGGTCACGAGCCGCCGGCTGACCGAGGGATAATGCCGCTTCAGCAGCGCATCGGTGACGATCTCGGTCAGCCACCAGCGCCCGGAGATCGCCAGCAGATGCTGCTCGCCTTTGGTCTGCGCCAACTCCACCAGATCCTCGGCCGTCAGCCGCGCCGATTCGGTCAGCACCGGACGCGCGATCGTAATCTCGTCGTTGTGCGCGAGCCGTCGGATCACGCGAGGCGGCGCCTGCTTCGCGGACGCGAGCTGCGTGCTCAATTCGGCGAGCGCGATGCGCGCGGCGACGTCGGCCAGCGCCCGCAGCTCGATGGTCCGGATCAGCCGTTCCAGCACGTCGCCGAACAGCTCGATCTGCTCGCCGGAATAGCCGTCGGCGGACAGCAGAAACAGGTCCGAGACCTGCCTCAGCGCATCCAGATGTCTTTCCGGCGAGCCGGCCTGGATGGCCGCCTCGACCTCCTCGGTGATCGATCGTTCCAACATCGCTCGTCCTGAGCGTTTCAGGCCGGTTCTGGCAGCAGTCAGGTGAGATTAGGCAGCAGAGTTGAACGATTCGTAAACCATTTGGGTTCCGCGGCGGCAGGAATGCGGCCGTAAGGTTGCGGGGGTCCCAGGCCAGTGGCCGAGTGAGGCGGCGGTGCCGTTCTCCCTCTCCCGCAAGGAGGGAGCCGACCGCCCGTGCGGCGACGGTGTGCACATGAATGGCGGTCTACGATTCCGCCGCGACGTCCTCCGCGCTCGCATGCGCCGGCGGTGTCGGCATCGGGAATTTCTCGTACTGCTTCGGCAGGTTCACTGGCCGATAGCTCGGCAGCGCGTCCATGCGCTGCAGCGCCGACTCGTGGATCACAGCGCCGTCCGGGATCAGCCGCGGCTCGGCGTCGGGGATGTAATAGCCGAAATGGCTCTCGCGCGCCGGCCATTCCTTGTACGTCGCACGCTTCGGCAGATATTCGAGCAGCCACCACGCGCCGCGCAGCGACTCGTGCAGCTCGCCGCGCACGGCAGGCGCGACATAGGAGAACGGGCTGCCCTTGCGCTGGATGCCCCAGGCGAGCTGGTTGACGGTGGCCTGGTTGACGCGGACCCCGCATTTTGTCGCCTCGTCGATCATCCAGAGCAGCGGATATTTTGAAAGCGCGCTTTCCTTTTCCGGATAGCCGCCGCCGATATCGTCATGGACGCCTGAGAACCACACCTGCAGAATATCCTGCGGCTCGGCGTTGATGTCATTGAAGCGGTTGTGCCGGAATGTCTGCGGATCGTCCCACTTTTTCAGGCGGAACATGCGGCGTCGCTCGTCGATCGAGATCGCCTGCCGGAACGTCTGCACGCTCGGGTTCGCAGTGGTGAACGCGAGCTCCTCCAGGCTCGGCCAATAGAAGCGATCGGCCCGCGGCACGATCACGCTGGCGACCGTGTCCCAGACGCCGACGAAGCGGATCGTCGGCCAGCGCGCTGACGTGATGCGCGCGAATTGGGCGGCGTTGTCGAACGCGGTCTGCGGCAGCGGTCCTCCCGCGTCGCCGGCATCGCTGAGCAGCTTCATCTCGCGGCGCAGCTTCGGTGCTTCATCCGAGGAGAACTGCTTGTAGGCGATCAGGCCACTTCCAGCGAGATTGACCTGCTCGGGCCTGATCAATCCAATCTTGTGCACCAGCCCGGCCAGCACCCGCACGGTATAGGCGCCGCGGGAAAAGCCGAACAGATAGATCTGGTCGCCTTCGCGATAATGGTGGACCAGGAAGCAATAGGCCGCGAGCACGTTGTCATCGAGCCCATAGCCGGTGGCCAGCCCGAGGATGGCGTTGAAGTCCTGCTTCAGCTTGTGCCACGGGTCCGGCCGCTCCAGCGTGCCGACGCCGGGATCGTAGAACACCATCTGCCGCGGCTCGGTCTTCTCCGTCTTGCGCAGGCAGCGATAGAGCTTGAGCACGTTGGAGATGTTCTCGGAAATCTCGTTGCCGGTGCCGTCGCAGCAGATGATGATGTTGCGCATAGATGCGCCCCCAAATAGATGCAGCCTGAAGTTTAGAGGGTGGCTGGGGAGATGGCTATTGGGATTTGGGGAGCAGAGAGTGATTTTGATGCGCGCGCAAGATTGCGCGATCTCTCTTGGCGCTCGACCATTTTATAGTCTGGTTAGCTTTCTGCCGGGGATTAAACTCGCGAAGATATTCCTCAGTGAGAGTACGAAGCGAAGATTCATGCGAAACGCGATGAACAAAGACAAGAAAGTCAGGAGTGCGGCCGATTTCACTGAGAACTTTTAGGATCAGAATGCCTTCCACAATGACAGGACGGTTTAGGTTCGCTCTTGCATCTAGCACCTTTGCAAGATCGCCAGCGCGGAATTGCAAGGGGTTTGAGCCGCGCTCGATGTAAAGGTCTAGATGGACAGCGGGCATCTCCAGTTGCCAGCCGAGCCAAGCCGCTAAGGATGATTTTCCGGCTCCATCTAAACCATCGATTGCAATGAGAAGCGGGCGACGCTCCTGAGGAAATCCCAGAGCGCTCCTAATCGATGTTCGTAAGCTTCGGTATGACTTTGACGCCGTAAGCCACGGCGCCAACTCGTTAGCGCCGTTTGAATCGACCGGAGTTGAATGTCGTTCTATCGTCATTCGTCCTTTAGTTCGTCCGTTTGCTCGTATTGCAGCTCACGAAGGGCTTTTCGCTCTTCGGCGCGTTGTTGCTCATCCGCGATGCGGAGTTGAAGACTATGGATATGCGCGTCAGCGAATGCTCGGACTTCCGGCCTAGGATCAGTCTGCCAGCCGCGAGCGATTTCAAGCTTGTCACGTAGCGCGTCGGCAAAGCCAAACTCGCCCCTCACAATGCCGGTGCTCTCCAGGCTGATGATGACGCTCGTTCGTATGCTTTCGTCTTTCGGGAACCTCTTGATGATCCGCTTCAATACCTCCTGTGTTGTCTCTTCACCGTGATAATTTTCCATAACGGCGAGAATGAACTCTACATCTTCTTTCGTTCCTTCGTCGGCAAGCTTGGCTAGCTCTTCGGCGAAGTTAGGTGGGCAGGATGGAAACGCGATGCTCAATAGACGGCCGCCGCGAAAGCGGAATAGTCGCGGAATTTCATTAAATATCCTTCGACCAAATTCAATTGCGAGCTTGGGGTCTTTAGAAAGCTCATTTTGAAGTCCATGAAATTCATAGGGGATGGCTTCATAGCGGTCTGGAGAATCCTCCTTATTCATCCCAAGTCGCGAAGCGAAACAATCCCATACGAGTGCTGGATAACACTTCGCTATTTGAATCAGAATTTGCTCTACATAGTAGTCAACTTTGGGGACCTGAATCATTGCTGGCATCAGGAGCCTTGCTTGACGCTCCAATAGCGATGCAAAGAACGACGAAGCTTGGTCAGGCAACCAAGCTGCTCGCGTCCACCAGTATTCATGTTTACGATTTAGATATTCAATCGCCGGTTCAAAGAACGCTTCTTTGGACGGCACATCTTCGGGTTTTGCTTCCATTGCCGTTATGAGACATTCCGCCACTGCGACGTCCTGCTGAACTTCCATCGATCGCTGTAGCGTGCGCTTGGCAAGCTCAACATTGGGCGATTTCGAGAGGCGCAAATGACGCGCTAATGCCGCCAAGTATTTGCCACGCTGAAGCACTCGTTCGACTTCATTCTGATAAATCTTGTCCTCGCCACTCTCATGCAAGCCGGCAAGGATGGCAGCAAGAAATCCAGCTACCTTGTCCGACGCCAGTCCCAGCAAACGGGCTGCGGTTTGCGGTTTAGAACGCGCTAGCTGCGTGAGAAATTGAGCAAACGGCGGAAACGTCGCCATATCGTTCGATTCCACGGACGCAATGCGCTCGATAAGCGCGAGCCATTCGGCCTCGTTCTGCTCCCCAATCGCTTCGATATACTTGGCCGCTTCCGCGGCCCGATATTCTTTCTGGGTCTCATAATTGTCAGCCCTATTTTCATCGCGCTCCTTCCATTGATACGGAAAGATTGACTCGAAGCCGACCAACACCTTAAATTTTGCGAACGTCTGATCTTCGTTAAACTTGTCACGGAGCTTTTCGATAGCGGTCATAAGTCGCGTCGAAGCTTCCTGGCAATTCACCCTTGCCTTGGACCGGGAAACGTCCCGGGCGCGTCGGTATTTGTACCAGTACACATGTTCGAGCGTTTGCATAAGTTCGTAGGAGAGAGGTCCGGCCGCACCCAAGAGAAACTCAACGACCTCAGTTGCGTTCTTGAGAGTTAGATTCAACCAATCATCGGTTGCCTCGGTACGGCTGCCAGTGTGACCCGCCCGGCGTAACGTACTGAGTATTTCGCGCCGCTCGCCGTCGGCTATTGCGGCTTTGAATAGTTCGAAGAGGATCGAGATTGCCTTTTCGCGAATCTTGATGATCTCAGCATTGATCGGAATCCTTCCCGCCCGTAACGTAACCGAATTGGCATTCCAAACGGCTCCTTCCATTTCGGGGGAAAGGACGGCTTCGCACACGGCAATTACTAGGTCACGATCCTGGACGCGGTCTTCCGGCGGAAGTGCGCTTATTGCGTCAACGAGCATAACTTGAACGCCAGGGCCGACCTGCGTCCATACATCGATTTCGTAGCGGGCCAGCGATGCAACGGTTTCCAAGATCTTTTTTTGAACGCGCTCGTCATCCATGGCGGTACAACTCGCGAAGTGCGCTAAAGCTAGCCGCTATATCGGCATACCGGAACACCTCAATTGTCTCCACAACTAGCATCGTTACTTCTGCTGCGGTCTTTCCTGGGAATTTATCGAATGGAGTGACGATCGGTTTTACCGGCGTTTCCCGTGCTGCTTTCGCGGCAGCCACCATGGCGGAAAGAACATCGCCATAGATTGCAATTACGTCATCGTAATTCGGTAGCACGTCTTGTTTCAGTGAAGCTAAAATATCGCAGCGTTCGTTGTTGTCTGCGGCGAGACCTAGCCTTGTGAGTAGGTCTCGATCAAACAATTCCTTGCCTTGCTGCAGGCGTTCGTAGTCGTGCTGAACGCGTTGAAACTCATACCCGGCTGGAAGCAGATACTTATTCATGATGCGATTGAACCTGCTCTCAATCGCTTCCATGGCTCTTCCGCCGAATCCCTCCCTGGCCTCGGTTTTGTAGAGAATGTCATGTGATGTTTCAGACCATGCATGATTCAAAATGGTTTGAACCTGTATTTCACAGCGAAGGCCTTTGAATTTCGCGTACTCAGGCAAATTGGTGCGATCATCCTTGAGGCGAACCGTGTAATGGATGCCGCGATACTGCCGTTCATCGTTCTCCTTCATTGGGTGGTGAATTTTGATCCCATCCTCTTCAACTTCAAAGTTATCGGAGATGAGCCGCGAGCCCCTGAACCGATCAACATCGGTATTGGTGTAGAAAATGATGCGCGTCCCCGCGAGGTCACGACGCAGGGCTTCAATGCTGTCTGATTCCAGCGCGCCTTGTTCTTGAAGCCGCGCTTTCAGCTTTTTCGGGTCTTTCGCGCGGCATTGCATGGACTGTGGACGTGGTAGACCGGCCGCCGCGATCGCCTTTTCCAGGATGTCGCGGACCGTGCGACTGAACTCCCGATACAGGGCGACGTTCCGGCTCTCGTAATCCTGAAATCTCATTTGACCTCTCGCTCGCCGAGCGGAGTCTAAATATCGTCCGTTGGACGAGGAGATTGTGCTTGTACCAACGCAATTGTGCAACCAGTCCTCCAAAACAAAAAGCGGCTGGGTCTTTCGACCCCGCCGCTCCAAACTCTCAAATCTATCCGCTCAGCCCGGCACTCTCAGCCCACCTGCCAAATCCGCCTCATCTAGCCCTCGCGATCGGCGTGCAGAACCATCATGATCAGCAGGACCATGGATGCCGCACACCTCGCTCTACGTCCCCGCCGGCCCCTGATTAACGTCCACCACATGCCGATCCTGCCCGACAGTAATCACGATCGTGTAGCTCTTCTTTCCGCTGCCCTGATCCGTCGGCGGCGCAATGTGCAACTGGCCGCCGTACCATTCGCCGGGCATCAGCGTGTTGTCCTTGATGACCGTCTGCTCAAGCATGGCCATGTTGCGTTGTCCCGTTTCGATGGTGGCGGCGAACATGGCTTCGTTCTGGATGGCGGCGTTGTTCTGTGCGATCACAGCGGCTGTCGGGCTGTAGAACGTACCTGTGCGGCCGCTTGGTGTCGTATAGGTGCCGTGACCTGCCTGAGAGGCGCTGTAGGCGTTCGCAGCACCGGCAACACCAGTCAGAATGGCTGCCGCCACCTGCCGGTTTTTCTCCTCCTGCTGCAGCATTTCGAAGGTGACGATCTGCATCCCGAAGTCGGAGGCGCCGACGTGCTGGACGGCTTCCACTTGCGCCACGCGGAATTCCGTTGGCTGCTTGCCGATGTTGTTGATGCCGACGACAAACACCGGGCGTCCGTTCGCTTGCAATTTGCGCGATGCCGGGCGGACCAGCACCAGCGAACTCTTCTGGCGCGAGACGAGCGCCGGTTGCCCGTCGCGCATCATCGCCTGTTGCTGTGGATTGGAAGCACGAAACGCAATGGTTTCGCCGTTCGAAACGCAGCCGCCCAACGCGGCGCAAAGCGCCACGATTCCCAAATTACGCATGACATAAGCCCCCCAGACCCGATTGCATACAAGAGCAACCGCAGGAAGTGGGCAAGCGCGCATGCGCGTGAACACACACCGTGAAACTACGGTGTGTGTTCACGGCAAGAAAGACGTGGATGGCCGGGACAAGCCCGGCCATGACGGATAGGGGAGGGTGGGGCGCGCCACAACAAAAACGGCCGGGTCTTCCGACCCGGCCGCTCCGAATTTCGATCCGCCGATTTAAGCTTTGCTCAGCTCGCCTTCTTCACGGGGGCGGGCTTGCCGACTTTCTTCTCGATCGCGCGCTTCAGCTCGAGGGCGCGGGGGGAGAGGACGTCGGCCTTGGCCTTCAGGAGGTAGGCATCGAAGCCGCCATTGTGGTCGACGCTCTTGAGCGCATTGGTCGAGACGCGCAGGCGCACGTTGCGGGCGAGCGCGTCCGAGATGAAGGTGACATTGACAAGGTTCGGCAGGAAGCGCCGCTTGGTCTTGATGTTGGAGTGGCTCACCTTGTGGCCCACCTGGGGGCCCTTGGCCGTCAGTTCGCAGCGCCGGGACATCTTGCAAAATCCTTTTCCATCCCCGCCATAGCCGAGCCGCTTCTCGCAGGCGCCCGCGGGGGTCCAAAATCGCGTCCATTTCCAGGAACCGCGGACGTATAGGGGGAGACGGCCACGGGGTCAAGGTTCTTGGGCCGGTTCGCTACGCGAAATCGGCCTGTTTGTCAGGGGTTCCAGCCACTTAAGCCATCATATAAAGGGCGCAATCCGCGCCGACATCATGGCTTTCGCTTAAGGAAAGACTTTGGCCTTCCCGCGAGCCGCGGGCGGCGATGAAACGTCCCTAGGAAGCGTGGTTTTCGCGAAAACATGCGTTGCTTGCCGGATATTTCTGCCTAAATGAACACCCAATCGCGCCGATCCCTGGATTTTCCATTCGTGACTGCCAGATGCGCCGTTTCGCGCCAAACCCTCTCCGCAAGGCTCGGCCTCGCCATCGGCCTGTGCGCCGCGTGGGGCTTACTCGCGCCGCAGACAGCTTCCGCGCAGGGACGGCTGGATGCGCATTATGAGGCGACGCTGGCGGGCATTCCGGTCGGCAAGGGAAGCTGGACCATCGAAATCGGCGACGATGTGTTTTCGGCCTCGGCGCAAGGCGGCACGGCCGGGCTGTTGAAGGCGTTTGCCGGCGGCACCGGTTCCGGCGCCAGCCAGGGTCGCATCGTGAACGGCGCGCTGGTCGCGAACGCCTATACCGCGACCACCACCACGCAGAAGAAATCCGAGACTATCCGGATTTCGCTGGCCAATGGCGGCGTGAAGGAATTTTCGATCGACCCGGCGCCGCCGGTCGATCCCGGCCGCATTCCCGTCACCGACGCGCACCGCAAAAGCGTGCTCGATCCCATGACGGGCTCACTGCTGCGCGTGCCCGGCAATGGCGAAGTGCTGGCGCCGGATTCCTGCCGCACCGGAGCCGGGATTTTCGACGGACGCATGCGCTACGATCTCAAGCTCGATTACAAGCGCATGGAAACGGTCAAAGCCGAAAAGGGCTATCACGGGCCGGCGCTGGTCTGCGCGATCTATTTCAACCCCGTCGCGGGCTACATCCCCGATCGCCCCGTGATCAAATATCTCGCGAGCGAACGGCGGATCGAGATCACCTTCGTGCCGATTGCGGGGACGCGCGTCTTGGTTCCGTTCCGCATGACGATCCCGACGCCGTTTGGCCTTGCGATGCTGGAAGCGACGTCGTTCGTGACGACGGCGATGCCGCCACGGGTAGCGAAGACGAATTGAGGCCTTCTTCCCCCCTCCTCTTGTGGGAGAGGGTGGCGCCGAACGAAGTTCGGCGACGGGGTGAGGGGTTCTCCATCCGGCGCTTCGCGCCACCTTCTCCCACAAGGGGAGAAGGGAAGGTCCCGCAAGGGGCGAGGGAGAGGAGCTCCCTCCGACGAAGTCGATGCAACCGCCATGAATCATGTTGACTCTTGACCACTTCTGATTCGACTCCGGTCTTTAAGAAATTGGTCCCGAAACCGTCGCTTGTGGAGCCGCCTTAAACTTGATCTAGTGTTGCCCGCAGCGCTTCAGCGCGAGATGTTGCGGTGAACGTATCGGGTCTCGGGAGGAGTCAGCGATTCGGACGCGATTCGTTCCAGACTCGTTCCAGAGCTTAAGCCGCGACCGCATCGCCGTCGCAAAGTGAAACAGAATCGGCGCAGTTAGTGCCAAACGAAAGAGAAACTCCGCGTTTTTCCGTCATTGCGAGAAGCGAAGCGACGAAGCAATCCATACCTCCACACGTGTGGCGCTATGGATTGCTTCGCGGAGCCTGTCATCCGGCGGCGCTTTGCGCCGACCGGGTGCCTCGCAATGACGGGCTGGGCGCTCGCACCTAAATAAGAAACACCTGCACAGAATGGCTTTCTCTCCTTCCAAGTTCGCGACTGATCGCGCGCCCGGCGCGGGGGTTACCGCTGTGCTCGGGCCGACCAACACCGGCAAGACGCATCTGGCCATCGAGCGGATGCTGGGGCATTCGTCGGGCGTGATCGGCCTGCCGCTGCGGCTGCTCGCGCGCGAGGTCTACAACAAGATCGCCGCTCGCGCTGGGACTGAAGCGGTCGCGCTCGTCACGGGTGAAGAGAAGATCAAGCCGAAGAACCCGCGCTACTGGGTTTCCACCGTCGAGGCGATGCCCAGGGATCTCGACGTCTCGTTTCTCGCCGTCGACGAAATCCAGATCGCGGCCGATCTCGAGCGCGGGCATGTCTTCACCGACCGCATCCTGCACCGTCGCGGCCGCGACGAGACGCTGCTGCTCGGTGCTGCGACCATGCGCCCGATCATCGAGCGGCTGCTGCCGGGCGCTTCCATCGTCACACGTCCGAGGCTCTCGCAGCTCGAATTCGCCGGCGACCGCAAGATTACGCGCCAGCCGCGGCGCACCGCGATCGTCGCGTTCTCGGCCGATGAAGTCTACGCGATCGCCGAATTGATCCGCCGCCAGCATGGCGGCGCGGCCGTCGTGCTCGGCTCGCTCTCGCCACGTACACGAAACGCGCAAGTCGCGATGTTCCAGAACGGCGACGTCGATTATCTCGTCGCCACCGACGCCGTCGGCATGGGGCTGAATCTCGACGTCGACCACGTCGCGTTTGCCTCCGACCGCAAGTATGACGGCTATCAGTTCCGCAGGCTCAATCCGGCCGAGTTCGCGCAGATCGCGGGCCGCGCCGGGCGCGCCACACGCAACGGCACCTTCGGCACCACGGGGCGCTGTGCACCGTTCGAGCCGGAACTGGTGAACGCGCTGCAGAACCACACGTTCGACAGCGTCAAAATGCTGCAGTGGCGGAATTCGAGGCTGGATTTCTCCTCGCTCGGGAGCTTGCAGGTGTCGCTGGCGCTGCCGCCGGGGCATGACGCCTTGACCCGCGCGCCGATTGCCGAAGATTTGCGCGTGCTTGATCATGCGGCGCGCGACGGCGAGGTGAGGGACATGGCCCACGGCGCACCAGCCGTGGAACGGCTGTGGGACGCCTGCCAGATCCCGGATTACCGCAAGATCGCGCCCGCTGCCCACGCCGAGCTCGTGACCACGCTTTATGCATTCCTGATGCAGAAAGGTCGGATACCCGACGCATGGTTTGCCGCCCAGGTCGACCAGGCCGACCGCGTTACCGGCGATATCGACACGCTGTCGGGCCGGATCGCGCAGATCCGCACCTGGACCTTCGTCGCCAACCGGCCGGACTGGCTGTCCGACCCCGACCACTGGCAGGGGATCACCCGTGAGGTGGAAAATAAATTATCCGATGCGCTGCATGAACGGCTTACGGAGCGTTTCGTTGACCGGCGGACCAGTGTATTGATGCGCCGCCTGCGGGAGAACTCAGTTTTGAATACGGAAATTGGCAAGACCGGCGAAGTGATTGTGGAAGGCCACGCGATCGGCCGGCTCGATGGATTCACCTTTGCACCCGATGCGGCGGAAGCCGGCTCGGACGCGAAAGCGTTGCAGGCGGCCGCCCAGCAGGTGCTGGCGAGCGAGATCAACGCGCGCGCGGAAAAGCTCTCAGCCGCGCCCGATGACCAGTTCGTGCTGACCTCCGACGGCACCATCCGCTGGACCGGCGATGCGGTGGCAAAACTCGTCGCGGCCGACGATGCGCTGCATCCGCGCATCCGCATCATTTCCGATGAGCGCCTCTCCGGCGCGCCGCGCGAGGCCGTGCAAGCGCGGCTCGATCTGTGGCTGAAGACGCATATCGAAAAGCTGTTGGGGCCGCTGTTCGGCCTGTCGAAGGCCGAGGACATCACGGGTATTGCGCGCGGCATCGCATTCCAGCTCGTCGAAGCGCTCGGCGTGCTGGAGCGCTCGAAGATCGCGAGCGAGATGAAGGATCTCGACCAAGCCTCGCGCGCGACGCTGCGAAAGTACGGCGTGCGCTTCGGCGCCTATCACATCTATTTCCCGGGGCTTCTGAAGCCCGCGGCGCGCGCGTTGGCCTCGCTGTTGTGGGCCGAGAAGCAGGACAATGTCGATATGTCCGCGCTGTCAGGCGCGCAGCATCTGGCGAGCTCGGGGCGCACCTCGTTCCCGGTCGACAAGGCGCTGCCGCGCGATGCCTATCGCGTGCTCGGCTACCGCCAGTGCGGCGAGCGTGCGGTGCGCGTCGACATCCTGGAGCGTCTCGCCGATCTCATTCGTCCCGCTTTGGCGTGGCGCGAGACGTCGCCGGGCGAGAAGCCGGCCGGCGCGTTCGACGGCCGCGGCTTTGTGGTGACGCAGGCGATGACCTCGCTGACGGGATCCGCCGGAGAGGATTTCGCCTCGATCCTGCGCGCGCTCGGCTACCGCATGGACCGCCGCCCGCAGCTCGCCCCGAAGCCCGCGCCCGAGGCCGTCGTCGAGACGGTCTCCGCCGAAACGCCGCCGGTTCAGGCGAGCGCCGAGACGACGGCAGAGATGCCGGCGGAAGAAGTCGCGGCCGAAGTGCCTGTCAGCGACGAGCCCGCACGATCGTCGGCGTCGCTGCTGCCGGATGTGACCCCGGTGGCCGCCGAAGAACCCGCTGCTGCGGCGGAAGCTGCGCCCGCCGAGACCACACCGGCGGAAGCCGCGATCGCGGATGCGCCTCCGGAACAGGAGGCGCCGGAAGCGGTCAGCGCCGCGGAAGCGGCGGCCGAACCCGAAACCGCGAGCGAAGCGCCTACCGAAGCCGAAGCGCCTGCAGAAGCCGCTTCTGTCGAAGCGCCAGCGGCCGAAGCCAAGCCCGAGACACCGGCCGAGCCTGCACTCGTCGAAGTCTGGCGGCCCGGCGGCCGTTCCGACGAGCGCCGTCCGCATCACGACCGCAGCCGCCAGCGCCATCACCGCGCGGGCGAGGGCGCGCAAGCGGCAAGCGGCGAAGGCGGTGAGGGGGCGGCGCAGCGCGAGCAGCGCCATCGCCGTGGCCGTCGCCACAACGAGTTCAGAAAGCCGCGCGAGGGCGCACCGGCCGATGCTACGGCGGCGCCGGCCGCAGCAGAGGGCGCGCCCGCGGCAGAAGCGCGTCAGGACCGTCCGCCGCGCGAGCGTTTTGAGGGCAAGGGCCGCGACCGCGACGAGCGCCGCGACAAAGTCGATCGCAACAAGGGCGAGCGCAAGGGTGGCCGCGACAAGGGCGAGCGCGGCGGCCGTGAGTTCGGCGGACGCGACAAGGGCGGCCGTGACAAGCGCGACTCTGGCCCTTCGCATCGTCAATGGGCGACGAGCGCGAGCCCACGCGAGCGCGACCGGCCGGTCGATCCGAATTCACCGTTCGCAAAACTGGCGGCGCTGAAGGAGCAACTCGCCGGCCGCAAGGAATAGCCAAAGCGTTTTCAAGCGAAGTGGGTACCGGTTCGCGTCAAGACGATGCGTGAAAGATAAACTACGAGAGATTAGTTGGAGCGGCAGCGTCTCGACAAATGGCTGTGGCATGCGCGGGTGGTGAAGGCCCGCACCTCGGCTGCCGCGCTCGTCGAGGCCGGTCACGTCCGCATCAACGGCGTGCGTGAAATGGCGCCGGGACATTCGGTGAAGGTCGGCGACGTCTTGACGATCGGGCTCGACCGCACCGTGCGCATCCTGAAAGTGGTGGGATTTTCCGAGCGGCGCGGCGACGCTGCGGCGGCGCGCGTGCTCTACGATGATTTGCAGAACGACAAGCAATAACTATCTGGAAAGGGCACGCAGGGACGCCTGAAAAACGGCCGCTAAGGGCCCGTTGCTTCCCTTGCGGCAGCGCACCGCATGCGCTACGCAAACCCCGGAAAACTGATCCGTTTCGGAGCGTTGGATGACTTACGTCGTCACTGAAGCCTGCATCAAGTGCAAATATACCGACTGCGTTGAGGTTTGCCCCGTCGACTGCTTCTACGAGGGCGAGAACATGCTGGTCATCCATCCCGACGAATGCATCGACTGTGGCGTCTGCGAACCCGAATGTCCTGCGGATGCCATCAAGCCCGACACCGAGCCGGGCCTCGAGAAGTGGCTCGAGGTCAACACCGAGTACGCCAAGAGCTGGCCCAACATCACCCAGAAGAAGGACGCCCCGCCGGACGCGAAAGAATTCGAAGGTGTCGAGGGCAAGTTCGAGAAATATTTTTCCAAGGAACCCGGTAGCGGCGACTAAGCCTGTGGATAAGTTGAGGGCTCGCCGAGCCTGATTTCCGCCTCAATCTGAACCGAACGCGCCTGTCGGATTTAACCCTGTTAGCGGTCTTATGACGGAAACCGCCCCGTAAGGGCCCGGAACCCGGCGTAAATCATTGATTTTTGCCGAAAATGTGCTATATTGGGCACATTATAAGCCGATCCCGGCCATGCGTATCCTGTGGCCCCGGTGGGTTTCCGTAAAAACATCGAACAGGGGCGTGGCAGTTCCGCGCGCAGGCTGTGTCACAGAAAACGCGTAAAAAGAGTGCTTCCAAGACGACGAAAAAAGCCGCTCCGGCCAGCCGCAGCGCAACCAAAGGCCGTGCCAAGGCGCCCATGAAGGACGCCAAGAACGTTTCGGCCACAAAGTCCTCAAAGAACAAAAGAAGCGCAATGCCAGAAAAGACTGCCAAGACCGCCGCGAAAGCGACGGGTTCGAAGACCACTGCGTCGAAAGTTGCTGCCAAGCATCCCGTCAAGACCCCCGTGAAGGCTGCTCCCCCGAAAGCCGCCGCGCCGAAGGCTGCTGCCAAGCCGGTCGCCGCCGCGCCGCGCGTCGAGGAGCCGAAGAAGGTCGTGACCCAGCGTCAGGGCTTCAAGGCCAATGAATTCGTGGTCTATCCGGCTCACGGCGTCGGCCAGATCCTGGCCATCGAGGAGCAGGAGATCGCGGGCGCCAAGCTTGAGCTGTTCGTGATCAATTTCATGAAGGACAAGATGACGCTCCGCGTGCCGACCGCCAAGGTCGCCAATGTCGGCATGCGCAAGCTGTCCGAGCCGGCGCTGGTCAAGAAGGCCCTTGAAACCCTGAAAGGTCGTGCGCGCGTAAAACGCACGATGTGGTCGCGCCGGGCGCAGGAATACGAAGCGAAGATCAATTCGGGCGACATCGTCGCGATCGCCGAAGTGGTCCGCGACCTCTATCGCTCGGAATCGCAGCCCGAGCAGTCCTACAGCGAACGCCAGCTCTATGAAGCGGCGCTCGATCGGCTGTCACGCGAAATCGCCGTCGTGCAGCATTCGACCGAGACCGAAGCGGTCAAGGAAATCGAGAGCCAGCTCGCCAAGAGCCCGCGCCGCGGCGCCAAGGCCGAAGCCACCGAAGCTGACACTGAGGCCGACGAGGCGGATGTCGAGGCCGACGGCGACGACGCTGCCGTGGCGGATGAGGCTGCCTGAAAGAATCCCAAGGATTGAACGAAAAGCCCGGTCGAGAGACCGGGCTTTTTGTTTGGGTGTAAGCAAATTCCTTCAGCGGTCCTTCTTCCCTTCTCCCCTTGTGGGAGAAGGGAAGGACGGCAATTTTGGACAGCATTTGCAGTCACTTACGCGGAAAGTGGCCCAATTTTCGACTTTTTGTGACCAGAATCGGGGGAGAACCTCCCGCCCGCATTCAGATCAACCGCAAGGGGGATTCGATGAAAGGGCAGGTTCAGTCAGTCTTTCTCGCCATTGTCATGGCCGCGCTGCTTCCGATCAGCGCGCCGGCCGCGCAGGTGAGGGAATGCAGCGCCGCGGTGCCGTCCAATCAGCAGGGGCATTGGTCCTGGCGCCTGATCGACGGGCGCAAATGCTGGTACGCCGGCAAGACTGTAATTTCGAAATCGTTGTTGCGGTGGCCTGCCGCTGCGCCGGCACCCGCGCAAGCGAAGGCCGAGGCCGAGCCGGTAAGCATCGTCACAGAGAAGCGCAGCGAGCCCATGGATGCGCAGGCGCGGATGCTTGACGATGACAATAGTTTTGAGTCGCGGTGGCGTTCGCGTGTGACTATCGAGTAGAATTAGATCGCACAAATTCCTGGTAGCACGCAGCGCTCTCCGCGTAATTGCGAGAAGCTCGCGACAAAATTGCGGAGCAATTTTGCGCTGAAGCGACGAAGCAATCCACCTATCCCCGCGTTGGCGCGGATTGCTTCGCGGAGCCTGTCATCGGGCGCGCATTCGTGCGACCAGATGGCTCGCAATGACGGCTGAGGCGTCCTGATTAGTCCACCCCGATCTTCACGCGATCGCGCGGCTCGATCTGGGCGTGCTGGTCGAGGCCGTTGAGGATGCGGAAGCGCTCGGTGGGGCGGTCGACGCCGGTGGAAGCGAACATCCGCAGCGCCCTTTATTCAATTTATTCAATCTGCACCGCACCGGCTCGATCGAGTACGTCAATTGAGTCGTCTCGCGTCATCTCTGTTCCTCGCCACTGCAACATGTCGGCGCTGACCGACATAGGTCCACGTGCCAATCGTACAAACCGCGAGCCAGTTTCGCTCCGGAACCGCGTGTGCCGCTGGCGCAACGGCGTGAACGGGAACGAATGGCATCGGGGCTTCGTTTTCCCAGCAGATCGGAAACTCGGACGAGCGCTCGTTTGCAGCAGGTCCGTCACTCATAACGGAGCTTGAACTGCGCAGTTCGAAAGTACCGCGTCGAAAAATGCTGCGAGGCAAACGGAGGAGGTTTCACATGCACAGCATTAGAAAGAGCAGGTTCCTGCTGACCACGGCAGCGCTGCTCGCCGGCGTCAGTCTGGCGGCGGCACAAGGTATGCGTGATGGTGGCGGCGGTGGAGGAATGGGTGCCGGCGGAGGAGCAGGCGCCGGCGGCGGAATAAGCGCCGGTGGTGGAGCTGGCGGCGGTGCCGCCGAACAGAGGCAGTCGGGAGGTGGAATTTCGCAGGGCGCAGGCGGCGCATCCCGCGGTGAAGGGATGACGCAAGGCCGAGCAGGCGGCCGGGCGGAAAGCCCTGCTGCTGCGCCATCGGGCGCACAGCGTAGCGAAGGAATGAGAGAGAGCGGCCGCGCGATGGATAGTGGCGAGCGGAAGATCGGCTCGGATCGGTCGCAGCGCGGGCAAAAGGATCAGACGGTGGGGCAAGGCCGCGGCGAGCGCGACCAGACGCGTCAGACCGAACAGAAGGCGCAGCAAAAGCAGAAGCCGGCAACCGCAGAGACAACCCAGCAGCGCCGTGACCAGACCGGTGCGGCAACGGAGGGTCCGAATGCAAGGCCGGGTACGACGACCGGCGCCAACACCAGGCCAAGCGCTCCTTCCCAAGGTCAGACTACGCAGCAGGGCCAGGCGACGCAGCAGGGTCAGTCCACAACGACCGGCGCCAACACCCGCGGACAGACCGATGCGCGGGCGGAAGGCCAGGGTGCGGCCGCTCAGAGCATGTCGGGCCGCGTGTCGGTGACTGCACAACAGCAGACAACGCTGCAGCAGTCGGTGCTTGGCTCGCGCAATGTGGCGCGGGTTAACGTCAGCTCCATCAACTTCCGGATCAACACCGGCGTCGTGGTGCCACGGCATGTCTCCTTTGTGTCGGTCGCGGCATTCCCCGTATTGATCGACACGTTCCCGGCCTACCGCGACTACAGCTTCTTCGTCGTGGAGGACGAGATCGTGTTCGTGGATCGGAGCCGGAGGATCGTGGACGTTGTCCCGGCAGGACCGAGGACGCGGTTCACGGGTCGTGGCCGCATCGGCGGTGGCAGCGTCGCCGCGCTCGATCTGAGCCCCGACGAAATCCGCGTGGTGCAGCGGGTGCTCATCCAACGCGGTTTGCTGACTGGCAGAGCGGATGGTGTGTTCAGCGGCCGGACGCGCGAGGCTTTGATGGTCTTCCAGCGGCGGCAGGGCCTGCAGGCCAGCGGCACGATTGATACACGCACCGTTGCCGCGCTCGGAGTGTCCAACAAGATAAGTGCCACTCAGAGCCAGTCGACGACGGCTGGCCAGCAGCCATCGGCGCAGCGGAACGCGACCGACCAGAATACCGGTCAGGCTAATGCGCCTGCCCGCCAGAACGAGCCTACGACAACCGGTCAGGCCGGACGAAACCAGCCGGCAACCACCGGCCAGGCCGGCACGCAACGGCCTCCGGCTGGTCAGACGACTGGACAGGCCCCGGCGCGAGGCGGCAATCAGCCGAGCTCCAACCAGCCGTCCGGGCAGATCAACCAGAACAACAATGCGCCGGCACCTGCGACGAAGAACCAGTCTGATCAGGGCGGTTCGGGTCGCAAGTACTGATCATCTTGAGCCCCGCTTCGGTGGGGCTCTTTTTTCCGCTTGGACGAGACATGTGCTCGCGCGGTTATTGCGTGCGCTCGTTCGATCCACCTGTCCCACGAGGAGAGAGGGGAAGGCGAGCAGCCTCGCTGAGTGATCTTGTTTCGGCCTCGCGTCAATCCACCACGATCTTCACGCGATCGCGCGGCTTGACCTGGGCGTGCTGGTCGAGGCCGTTGAGGATGCGGAAGCGCTCGGTGGGGCGGTCGACGCCGGTCATGCGGTGGGACAGCGATTCCACGGTGTCGCCGGGCTGCACGGTGATGACCTTGATACGCAAGGGGCGCGCGGCCTGGATTTCTTCAAGCGTCAGGCGGCGGAACGAGTTGACGGTCTCGCGCGCATTGCGCTCGCTTTCGGTATTGCGCTGCTTGGCGGCGAAGATGAAGCGGTAGACGTCGCTGCCGTAACGCAGCGCATAGACCTTGAACTGCCACTGATCTCCATTCGCCGACGCCGAAGCCACCGGGAAACCGTTGATCATGAGGTCTTCGGTCGAGCCCTTGTCGACGCCTTCCATCCAGCCGGAATTGAGGTAATCGGCGAGCGACTGTTCGGCCGGCACGCGCACCACGTCGAAGCGCATCGCCTGCGTGCCGCCCTCGCGCACGCCGATCACGGCCTGCGCAGTGTTGTCGAGCGTGAACGTCTCGGGCGCTTGGAAGGTGAAGCCGAGTTTCGGATGCAGGAAGCGGCGCCCGCGTACAAAGCCCTCGCTGGGGTCCTCGCCATAGACGATGTTGTCGATGGCGGCGAGATAGGTCTCGCGGTCGCGCTCGCCGCTCTGCGGCGAGGTATATTGCCGCGCGCTGGCCTGTGCGTTCTGCACGCGCTCGGGCGTTGCCGGATGCGAGGACAGAAAGTCCTGCGCGCGCGGATCGAGCGAGGTCTTGCCGGCCTTCAGCGCCGCATTGCGTTCCATCGCGGCGAGGAAGCGCGCCGCGCCATAGGGATCGAAACGGGCGCGGGCCGAAATGCCGACGCCGATGCCATCGGCCTCGAATTCCTGCTGCCGCGAGAAGCTCGCCATCGTCAGCTTGGTTTTCGCCAGAGCCAGCGCGGTCAGATCCGGATCGTTGCTCATATCGGTGACGACGCGCGTCACCACCGCCGCCTGTCGCGCCTGGTCTTCCCGGATCGAGGCGTGTTTTGCGATGACATGCGCCATCTCGTGGCTCAGCACCGAGGACAGTTCCGAGGTGTCGCTGGCGAGCGCCACCAGCCCGCGCGTCACATAGAGCTGGCCTGTCGGCAGCGCGAAGGCGTTGACCGCGCCGGAATTGAGGATGGTCACCCGGTAGGCCTGGTCCGGACGGTCGGACGCCGCCACCAGCCGGTCGACCGTCTTGCCGATCAGGGTTGCGAGTTTCGGATCGTCATAGGCGCCGCCATAGGAGGCCAGAATGCGCTCGTGCTCGCGCTCGCTCGCCGGTGTCTGCGCGACGGTGCGGCTCGGCTTCGGCGCGGGCACCGTCGGTGCGGCCGTCTCGATCTTCCCGAGATTCCCACAGGAAGAGAGCGTGAGCGCAGCGCACAACAGCGCCGGCGCAGCCAGAAGGCGGCGGCCCATGTTTCCTTCGCGCCGTTGTGCACGATGCGTCAAATCAGCCACTAAGATCACGATCCGACCGGGATCCTTGATCTCATCCCCTCTTCTTTGCACGTGATCCCAGCGAAGACCGATGCCCAGCCCTCGAATCAAGCGCTATTTCCCGCCCAGCACCTCAATCTGCCCCACCCGAAGCACTTCAATCCGTGGTCCTCCCCGCGACGAGACAACGCCGCGGACACGAATCAGTCGATTTTCGAGCGACTTAGGTCCAAGGCCGGCGCTCTCGAACGCCGGTATGATGCGCCTTGAAATAGTCGCAGCAAAGTCCCGTGTCCAGTTCCGCCCGAAATTCAGGTAGGTGATTGCCCCAGCCTGCCGAACCGACAGCACTCTGCCCTCGACCACCATAAAGTGCCCAATCGCGGCCAGAATATCGCCCGGACTTTCCGCGTTTTTTATGGCCGTGGTTTCAGCCCAGATGCCCAATTTGGCATTTCTCGCCACGCCTTCGGCGGCGGATAGCGCTGCAGCGCAATTTTTGTCGGCTATGTCGCTCGAAACCAGTGCCTCGCCGCGGCGCAGCAGTTCGCTTTGCACCGGTTGTTCCGAGCCAGCCACGAACACAATTGCCGACTGCCGGCCGTAGCGATCCGGCGTGTCGTTCTCGCCATGCAGGGTCACGTCGCGGCCGGTGATGATGGCGGACAATGCGGCCCTGCCGTTGGCCGTGTCGGTTCCCGGCCGCTCGATGCCGGCGAGGCGGATTTCCCGGCCGTCCTCGAGGCGAAAACCGCGCGCATCGACCACGGCAGCCACGCGCCCTTCGCCGTGCCGCTCCAGCGCGCAATCGGCCGCATCGGCCTGTCCGGCGATGGACGCCGGCGCGAGAAACAATGCGGCGGATACCGTAAGCGCATCTCTGTAACGCAATGCCGGACCGGTCATAACGCCGCTCTCTGTCCCGCTCGTTCCTGTATGCTCGACCAGCAATACTACCTGAGATTGCCACGCAGGGGAAGACAATGGAAGTCAACGGCATCGCCCAAGTTTTCCTCACCGCCTCGAATTACGAACGCTCCCGCGATTTCTATCGCAAGCTGTTTGCCGCTTCTCGGCTTGAGGCCGGTCATCGATACCGAGACGGGCTACTACTGCGTCGGCGGCCGCACCGCGCTCGGCATCAGCGCACCGTCGCCAGAGCACGCAGGCGCGCCTTCGAACAGCAGTGCGTCGGCCTGCACCACCTCTGCTTCCGCGCCCGCGAGCGCGCAGATGTCGACGAGCTGCACGGCTTCCTCCAGACGCTCGGCGCTAAAATCATCCGCGCGCCGCGCGAGGATCAGTGGGCACCGGGATATTACTCAATTCTGTTTGAGGATCCCGATGGCATAAGGCTCGAGCTCAATGATGTGCCGGGGAAGGGGTTGCTGGCGTGAGCGGAGCGCGCGGTACGCTGCTGATCCGGGGGGCCCGGCTCTGCGGTGCATCGAAGAGACGCTGCACGGCGTCCGGGACACGCTGATGCGTCGGGTAGGATGGGTGGAGCGAAGCGATACCCATCATGTCGCCGCGCAAGGAATTGATGGGTTTCGCTTCGCTCTACCCATCCTACGAAATCATTCCGCTTAGCGGAAATCGCGACGCAATCCACCTTCCTTCGCGCCTTGCCGCTATGCACCCCGTGCGGCATGATCCTGCCAGAGCAAAAACTTCAAAGTCGCAGGCAATGCGGCAACCAATAGGGAGAACTCCATGAAGAGAGCAATCACAGCCGTTTTCGCCGCCGCGCTGGCGATGTCGGCGAGCGCGGCAATCGCGCAGAGCAAGCCGCCGCTCAAGCTCGGCGGCATCCTCGATATGTCTGGGCTCTACGCCGATATTACGGGGCCGGGCTCGGAGACGGCCGCGAAGATGGCGGTGGAGGATTTTGGCGGCGAGGTGCTGGGGCGCAAGGTCGAGATCGTCGCGGCCGATCATCTCAACAAGGCCGACCTTTCCGCCAGCATCGCGCGCGACATGCTCGACAATCAGGGCGTCGAGATGCTGTACGACGTAGCGGCCTCCGCGACCGCGCTGGCCGCCGGTGAGATCGCGAAGGCGCGCAACAAGATCGTGATGTATAGCGGCCCGGCCTCGATCCGGCTGAGCAACGAGGCCTGCGGCCCCTACACCGTGCATTATTCCTACGACACGTTTGCGCAGGCCAACGTCACCGGGCTCGCCACCGTCAAGAGCGGCTTCGAAACCTGGTTCTTCCTCACCGCCGACTATGCCTTCGGTCAGGACCTGGAAAAGGACACCAGCAATGTGGTGGTGAAGGCCGGCGGCAAGGTGCTCGGCAGCGTCAAGCATCCGCTCAATACGTCGGACTTCTCCTCGTTCCTGCTGCAGGCGCAGAGCTCGAAGGCAAAGGTTGTCGGCCTCGCCAATGCCGGCGGCGACACCATTAACGCGATCAAGCAGGCGGCGGAATTTGGTCTGACCAGGAGCGGCGGCCAAAAGCTCTCGCCGCTGCTTGCCTTCGTCACCGACATCGACAGCGTCGGGCTGGAGACGGCGCAGGGTCTCCTGCTTGCCGAAGCCTTCTATTGGGACCTTAACGACGACACCCGCGCCTTTTCAAAACGCTTCATGGAGCGCGTCAAGCGGCCGCCGACCGCGGCGCAGGCCAGCGTCTATTCGTCGGTCCTGCATTACCTGAAAGCCGTCAAGGCCGCGGGCACCACGGATGCGGCCGCGGTAATGAAGGTGATGAAGGAGACGCCGGTCAACGACATGTTCGCCAGGAACGGCAAGATTCGCGACGACGGCCGCATGGTGCACGACATGTATTTGTTCGAGGTCAAGAAGCCGTCGGAATCCAAGGCGCGCTGGGATTATTACAAGCTGCTGGCGACGATCCCCGGTAACGAGGCATTCCAGCCGCTGGAAGCCTCGCGCTGCCCGCTGGTGAAGAAATAGAACCGCATCTGCGTAGGGTGGGCAACGCGAAGCGTGCCGCCCTTGAGCCGCAGATCGGCGAGAGATGGTGGGCACGGGGCAAGTGCGCCTTTGCCCACCCCGCGAATTCATCTCAAACAACAACAACGAAAGCACACCCATGAGCGCAAACGAAATGGTCCTCCAGAAGTTCGAACAGGGCTTGCTCACCATCACCATGAACCGCCCCGACCGGCGCAACGCGCTCAATCCCGACATGACGCGCGGATTGGTCGAAGCCGCACGGCGCGCGGCGGAGGATCACGAGGTGCGCGCGGTACTCTTGAAGGGCGCGGGCGGCACGTTCTGCGTCGGAGGTGACGTCAAGTCGATGGCGGAGGGCAGGGCGCCGCTCGGCTTCGAGGCCAAGATGGCGAACTTGCGCCGCGGCATGGAAGTCTCGCGCATCCTGCACCAGATGCCGAAGCCGGTCGTGGCGCAGCTCGATGGCGCTGCCGCCGGCGCGGGGCTTTCGATCGCGCTGTCCTGCGACCTGCGCGTAGCCAGCGCCTCCTGCAAGATCACCACCGCGTTCGCCAAGGTCGGATTGTCAGGGGATTACGGCGGCACCTATTTCCTCACCCAGATGCTCGGAGCTGCGAAAGCGCGCGAGCTCTATCTGACCTCGCCGGTACTGAGCGCGACCGAAGCCTACAATCTCGGCATTGTGACAAAGGTGGTGCCGGACGCTGACATCGATACGGAGGCGCACGATCTCGCGATGTCGCTGGCGCAGGGACCGTCAGTGACGCTGGGCTACATCAAACGCAACATCAACAACGCCGAGACGATGTCGCTGGAGGCCTGTTTTGACGCCGAAGCCATCCATCATTCGCGCTCGGGCGACACCGCCGATCACAAGGAGGCCGCAAAAGCCTTTGTCGAAAAGCGCAAGCCGGTATTTCAGGGGCATTGAGATGGCCGGATATCTCAGGCTGCGGCAGATCTGCCTGGTGGCGCCGCATCTGGAGCCGGTGATCTCGGACATTTCCGAAATCATGGGCCTCAACGTCTGTTACCGCGACGGCAATGTCGCCAAGTACGGCTTGGAAAACGCGCTGCTGCCGGTCGATACGATCCTGCTCGAAGTGGTGGCGCCGATTCAGCCGGGCACCGCGGCGGGGCGCTTTCTCGACAAGACCGGCGGCCACGGCGGCTACATGGCTATCTTCTGCTGCGACGATCCCGACGCGCGCGGCAAGCACGCCAATGCGATCGGCGTGCGCACCGCGAACGTGATCACGCACGCGCCTTATCACGGCGTGCAACTGCACCCGCGCGATTGCCGCGCCGCCTTCATCGAGTTCAATCATACCGACGGCAGCGACGATGTGCTGGGGCCCTATCCGCCGGCGGGCCCGGACTGGCAGAAGGCGATCCGCAAGGACGTGACGCTGGCGCTGACGGAAGTCGAGATGCAGAGCCCGGATCCGCAGGGGCTCGCTGAGCACTGGGGGAAGATTCTGGGTATCGCCGTCAGCAATGGGGCAGGCAGTGAGCCTGAATTGAAGCTGCCCAATGCCAGCTTCCGCTTTGTCAACGGCGCGAGCGATTTGATGAGCGGATTGACGTTCAGGGCCGCCGATATCGCGAAAGTGCGCGATGCGGCCAAGGCGAAGGGCTGCAAGGCGTCGGGCGATGTGTTCGATCTTTGCGGCGTGACGTTCAAGCTGGTGGGGTGAGGACGTAGGGTGGGCAAAGGCGCATTTGCGCCGTGCCCACCATGCATCTCAAATCGTGATCGAGATGGTGGGCACGCTACGCTTTGCCCACCCTACAGACTGATCTCGCGCGTGGAGAGAACCCTCATCCGGCGCTTCGCGCCACCTTCTCCCACAAGGGGAGAAGGGACATCGCGCAAGCGGCGCGGCCTTAGCGTCCCTTGAAATTCGCCGCCCTTCGCTCGGCGGTGGCTTTGACGCCTTCCTTGAAATCCTCCGTCGCACGCAGTTTGGTCTGCTCGGCGAGCTCGTGGTTGGTGGCGGCCATGACGCGGTCGGCGAGGCCGGCGCGCATGGTGGCGCGGGTCGAGATCAGGCCGAGCGGGGAGCATTCGGCGATTTCGGCTGCGAGCTTCATGGCCTCGGCGCGAACCTGGTCCTGCGGCACGCAGATATTGGCAAGGCCCATGCGCGCGGCTTCCTCGCCGGTGATGCGGCGACTGGTGTAGAAGATCAGTTCGGCGTTGTTGCGGCCAACGAGTTCGGGAAGCGTCGTAGTAAGGCCGAAGCCTGGATGAAAGCCAAGTTTTGTAAAGTTGGCCGCGAAGCGTGCCTCGGGGCAGGTGACGCGGAAATCGGCCGAGACGGCTAGTCCCAGGCCACCGCCGATGGCCGCGCCGTGGACGGCGGCGACGATCGGCTTCTTGTTGCGGAAGATGCGCACGGCCTGGACGTAGAGATGGTTGATCGGCAGATTGGCGGCCGGATCATTCTGCGCGCTCGCTTCCTGCTCCTGCCGCTTCGGATCGGAAAAATCCGCGCCGGCGCAGAACGCCTTGCCTTGGGCTGCGAGCACGGAGCTGCGGATTTCGATGTCGTTGTCGAACTCCTCCAGCGCATCTGCAATCTGGTTGATCAGCGAGACGTCGAAGAAGTTCAGCGGAGGTTTTCGGATCTCGATCAGGCCGACATGGCCGTGCTTCTCGACGCCGATATCAGTGTATTTGCTCATGCGGTTTCCTCGTTGAATTAGCGCAGACCGAGCCCGCGGGCGATGATGCCGCGCAGCACTTCGGTGGTGCCGCCCTGGATCGTCAGCTTGGGCGCGGTCTTGATGGCGAAGTCGAGTTGCTTTTCCAGCGTCTCGCGGTTGGTCGCGGTTTCCTCGACAAAGGCGGCGAGCTCACGCACGCGATGCGGCAATTGCTGCTCCCAGATGGTGCCGATGTCTTTCACGATAGAGGCCTCGACCACGGGCTCCTTGCCGGCCTGCAGCATGCCCGCGACCGATACCGACATGCGCCGCATCGTGTGCACCTGCGCGACCAGGCGGCCGATGCCTTCGGCGCTGCGGGTGTCCGGGTTATTGCCAACGGCGCGGACCAGTTCGGTCAGCACGTAATAAGTTTCCAGGAAGCGCTCGGGGCCGGACCGTTCATAAGCGAGCTCTGACGTCGCCTGCTTCCAGGCGCCGTCGATTTCGCCGAGCACGTGATCGTCGGGAATGAAGTGATCGGTGAACACGACCTCGTTGAATTCATACTGCCCGGTGATCTGGGCGATCGGGTTCACCTGGATGCCGGGCTGCTTCATCTTGACCAGAAACTGCGTCAGGCCGTGGCGGCGATTTTCTTTGGTCGGCGGTGACGTCCGAAAAATCGCGATCATGTAATCGGCGATATGCGCCGAGGAGGTCCAGATCTTGGTGCCGTTGATCAGATAGCCGCCATCGGTCTTGGTCGCGCGGGTCTTTGCCGCGAACAAATCGGAGCCGGAGTTCGGCTCGCTCATGCCGATCGCAAAGCAGATCTCGCCGCGGCAGATGCGCGGCAGGATTTCCATCTTGATGTGCTCGGGTGCGTATTTCAAAAGCACCGGGCCGCTCTGGCGGTCGGCGACAAAGAAGCGCCGCGTCGGCGCATTCGCCACGCGCATTTCCTCGGTCACCACATAACGCTCGAGGAACGAGCGCTCATGGCCGCCATATTTCTTCGGCCAGGTCATGCCGAGCCAGCCGCGCGCGCCGACCTTTCGGGAAAATTCCGGCACGTCGGTATCTTCGCGGTTCGGCTTGTGCGGATCGAAGGTGCCGGCGGCGATTTCTTCGGCAAGGAAGGCGCGGACTTCCTTGCGCAACTGCTCGCATTCGCTCGGCAGGCGGATCGGATCGAAACGTAGGGCTGCGGTCATTGTTGTTCTCTATGCAGGCAAATCGAGATGATCTCAGCGCGAGGCTACGAGCGGCCACAACTCATCGGCGCCTCTTTGCGCCACGAGCTTGCCGAGCTCGACCGCCCAAAAACTCTCGGAGCCGAAATCGTCGCGCCAGGCCAGCGCGCGCAGCGAGTAGCGGTGCAGGATGTGCTCGATGGTAAAGCCGATCGCGCCGTGCACCTGATGGGCGATGCCGCCGCCTTTTTCCGCCGCCTCCGAGCAGCGGATTTTCGCCGCCACCGCCTCGAGAAACACCTCGTCGTTGAAGGAGGTCGCGTTGGCAATGGCGTCCGCGGCCGAGGTGGCCGCGGCAAGTGCGGCCGCCGACTCGCCGGCGAGCCGCGCCAGATTGTGCTGCACCGCCTGGAATTTCGAGATCTTCTTCTCGAAGGCGACGCGCTCGTTGGAATAGCGCACGGAGATTTCCAGCATCGATTCCAGCGCGCCGGCGATCTGCAGGGATCGGGCGACGCCGCCCATCAGCATCAGCCGGGCCTGGTCGAAACCCGTTGGCGCCGGCTTGATCGTGACCGGCTGCACCTTGTCCAGCGTCACGACATCAGAAGGATCGCCGCCGAGATTGAGGCCGGTCTCGATCCGGCACTTGCCGGCATCGACCAACGCGACGGAGAAATCACCCTTCGCATCGCTGGCGAGCACCGCGAAGTGTTTTGCAACCTTGGCAAACGGCACGCCGCGCGCCCTGCCCGACAGGCTGCCATCGGCATTGACGGTAATCCGGTCTTTCGGGCTCGCGGGTACTACCGTCATCTCGCCGCCAGGCGAAGTGATCTTTGCCTGCGCCAACAGCCAGCCCGCCAGCATGGTTTCGGCCAGCGGCACCGCGACGGCAAAGCGGCCGGCCGCGCTCAGCACGCTAAAGCCTTCCGCGAGAGAGGCGCCCGAGCCGCCGCAATCCTCCGGCACCCAAGACAGCGGCAGGCCGGCATCCGTCAGCGCCTGCCAGAGCGGGGCTTTCCACTCGCCCTTCTTGTCGCGATTGATGGTTTGGGCGTCGGCGAGATCGGCGAAGATTTTCTCCGCGGTCTCGGCAACGATGTTCTCACTCTCCGCCACAGCGTTCCCCGATTTGAGATTGGCATGCCAATCCCAACTGACATGGCCGGGTCGGCTGCGGTCTTTTCTTGCGCTTTATGATGGGCAAAAGCCATAGCCGTGACAAGCGCTGTCCGCAGGGCCGCATGAGGCGGCGGCATGAAGATAATCAGGCAAAAGAATAATTCCGCACAGTGGAACGTCAGCGGATTTGCACGCACATTGCGGCACGATATGGTAAGCCCGCGAGCTACGAACGGGCGGTCAAAACTTTAATTCAAGAACAACAAAGGGAATGCGGATGTCGAAGGATGGTTTGTGCGCGATTGTCACCGGTTCTGCGTCCGGCTTGGGAGCGGCGACCGCGGCCATTCTGGCAAACGGCGGCGCGCGCATCGTCGTCAACTATTCCAACAGCAAGGCGGAAGCCGAAGCGACCGCCGATCTTTGCCGCAGCGCCGGCGCCGAAATCGTGGTGGTGCAGGGCGACGTGTCGCGCGATGAAGACTGCAGGAAGATCGCAGCCGCGGCCGTGCCGTGGGGACGCCTCGACGTGCTGGTCAACAATGCCGGCACCACCAAGCATGTGCCGCATCACGATCTCGACGGGCTTTCGGCCGAGGACTTTCAGCGCATCTATGCCGTCAACACGATCGGCCCGTTCCAGATGATCCGCGCGGCGCGCGCGCTGCTCGAAGCGGGCGCTAAAGCGTCCGGCCAGCCGTCCGCCGTGGTCAACGTCTCGTCGGTCGCCGGCATTTCCGGCGGCGGCTCGTCTGTCGCCTATGCCGCAAGCAAGGGCGCGCTCAACACCATGACGCAATCGCTGGCGCGCGCGCTGGCGCCGCTGATCCGCGTCAACACGGTGTGTCCCGGCTATATCGATACGCCGTGGTTCACCAAGGGCCGCGGCGAGGCCGGCGCGAAAGCGGTGCGCGATGCTGTCGTGGCGAAGGTGCCGTTGAAAGTCGCCTCCACTGCCGACGATATCGCGCAGCTCGTCTGCTTCCTCGCTTCGCCCGCGTCGAGCAACATGACCGGCGAGTTTGTGCGCATGGATGCAGGGATGCATCTGGTGTTGTGAGGCACGGAGGCTGTCATTCCGGGATGGTGCGTTAGCACCAGACCTCAGGTGCGCAATTGCGCACCGGGGAATCTCGATATCCTCAGGTGCGCAAGTGCGCACCATAGTTCGATGCTTCACATCGGCCCGGGATGACGACTACGTCGTCACCTATTCCCCGGATCCGAGATCACCCGGCTCGCCACCAGCCGGTTCCAGATGAACAGCACCACCAGCGCGCCGATGGTAGCGGTGATGAAGCCGGCGCCCTGATTGGGACTGTAGTAGCCCATCGCCTGGCCGATGAAGGTCGCCAGAAACGCCCCGGCGATGCCGAGCACTGTGGTCAGGATGAATCCGCTCGGCTTGTTCGGGCCCGGTGAAAGCAGGCGCGCGATGATGCCGGCAACGAAGCCGACGACGATGATCCAGATAATGCCGCCCATTTCCGTCCCCTTTCCAATGCGTCGATGGTGAAGCGGCACGGCGCTTTTCGAGCGCCGCGCGTCTCGCGGCGTCAGATCCGTTCCGATATCTCGTTCTCGTTCGGCAGCCGTCCGTCCGGCGTCAGATGATTGACGACGTCGGGCAGATACTGGCTGAGGCCTTGCAGCAAATCGTCGCGCGACAATCCGCTTTGCGCCGATAGCTGATCGATCTGGTCGGCGCCGAGCGCATTGGCGAGATCGCCGGGCGAGACCTGTTTGTTCGGACCGTTGCCGACCCAGGAGTCCGCCTGGTCGCCGAGCCCCTTCTGCTGCAATTGATTCAGGAGGTCGCCGAGGCCGCCGCTCAAAACGGTGCCGGCCGCGCCTCCCGCAAGAAGCCCGCCCAAGCCCCCTTTGAGCATGTCGCTGAGTCCGCCGCCCATGCCGCCGCCGGGCATGCCGGCGTTCACATTGCCCGGCGCGGGCGCCGGTTGCGGTGCCGAGCCGGTCTGGTTGCCGCTGAAATGCTTGATGCCTTTCCAGGCCAGCAGCGCCAGGATCGCCATGGTCAAGGGCGACATTCCGCCGCTCTCGGATTGTGAGCTGGGGCGGCCCGGGCCGCGCGGTCCATTCATCATGCCGTTGAGTACGTCGAGTAAACCCATGGTTGTCTCCTCCGCGTAGCCCCGCGTGAAACATAACGGTGGCATATGACGGTTACAAGGCGCGAGCGCGCGCCTGCGATAGGCACAGTCCGCGCGCTCTGCTATTCGAAGCCGGGTTGCAACGCGGTAGGTGACAAATGGTTTCGCGCCAAACGATCAGTATCGCAGGCGCCGGCAGCATCGGCTGCTTCGTCGGCGGCATGCTGGCGGCCGCCGGCCGCCGCGTGGCGATGCTGGCGCGTCCGCGTGTGATCGCCGAGATCGAAGCAGGCGGCCTGCGGCCGACGAGTTTTGAAGGGTTTGACCAGACCATCACGCACGATCGGTTCGCATTGTCGGAAAATCCTTCTATTCTTGCAGATGCCGGCGTCGTGCTGGTCACGGTCAAGAGCGCGGATACCGCTGCGATGGCCGACGTCATTGCGAAGCACGCACCGTCCGATGCCGTCGTCGTCAGCCTGCAGAACGGCGTCGGCAACGCCGCCGTGCTGCGCAACCGCCTGCCGGGGCGGCGCGTGCTCGGCGGCATGGTGCCGTTCAATGTGATCGCGCTTCGCGCAGGGCGGTTTCATCGCGCCACCTCGGGTGACATCGTCATCGAGCAGGACGAAGCGCGCACAGCGGAGAAGCTGTCGGTGCCGGGACTGACGATGCGGCCGACCGGCAACATCGACGGCGTGCAATGGGGCAAGCTGCTGCTCAATCTCAACAACGCGCTCAACGCGCTGGCCGATCTGCCGCTGCGCCGGCAGCTCGCACAACGCCCATGGCGGCAATTGTTCGCCGATCAACTCGCCGAAGCGCTCGCGGCGATCAACGCCGAAGGCATCAAGCCGGTGTCGCCGACGCCGATCCCGCCCGCCTGGATGCCGGCTTTGTTGCGCCTGCCGGACCGGGTCTTCGAAGCGTTGCTGGGGCGGACGATGAAGATCGATCCCGAGGCGCGCTCGTCGATGTGGGAAGATCTGCAGCGCGGCCGCCGCACCGAAATCGATTATCTGCAGGGCGTCATCACCGAAATCGCCGAGCGCCGCGGACTTGAGGCACCGCTGTCGCGCCGGATCGTGGAATTGATCCGGCAGGCTGAAAGCAGTGGCAAAGGCTCGCCCGGCCTGACGCCGGAGCAGATTCGCCCCCGAAATTGATTTGCCTCGGCGCCGGTCCCGCGCGAGTTTCGTTCAGGTAAGCCGATGGGAGAAGCGACTTGAAACGAACGCGCCTCGCGCTGGTGGCGGTTGCCGTCCTAATCTTCTGGGCGTCATTGCTGCCCGCTTATGCCGTGCCGCCGACCGCGACGCCGTCGCCGGGCTATGAAGCGAGGCTGCAGGAACAGCGGGCGGCGTCGCGTGCGGTCGCAACGCCGAGTGTCAAGTCGCGTCGGGTCAGGAAGCCGCGCGCCCACTGACGCTGATATCTCCACGATCCAGCGGATTGAATGGTCGAGGTCATTCCGGAGGGTGAGAGTTGCGAGCGAACCCGGAATCTCGCGCCACGATCTCGGGGTTCTTCGATGTGCAAGCCGCACATCAAAGTTCGCGCTGCGCGCGCCCCGGAATGACGCAGAGCGTTAGCTCTTCTTCTGCTTGCTCGGCTGCTGCTGCTGTGGATTGAACAGCCGCTTCAATTCGTTGATGCTCTCCGAGAGCCGCGGCCATTCACACGAGAATTGATTCTTGGCGCATTGGGCCGCCTTGATTCGTGCGGCCTGCTTGACCGGGCTCGCCACTGGTATCGGCACTCTCTCGGTTTCGACCGGCGAAGGGGCCTGCTCCGTGCGCAGGGAGACCTGTTGTATTCCCTGTGCGGGCGGCGGCTCGGGCTGGTGCTGCTTGGCCGCCGCCGCGGCGGCGATGTGGTTGCGCCGCTCGCGCTCGAGATAGGCAGTATATTGCTCGTCGATCCTTTTCTGCTCTTCCGGCGTCGGGTTGGGACCCGCGATGTCGAACGTCCGGTCCTGCATGAAGTCGTAATAGGTGTAGCCGCCGCCGGGCTTGCGGCGGCCAGCGAATTTCGCGTTGCATTCAGCGAGTTTCGCCGTCTTTTCTTCTTTGGTCGTCGCCTTCTCGGCCACATCGGCGCAGGATTCGAAATCGAACGGTGCGCTACGCCACCACTGCGCATCTGAAGCCACCGGCGCGAGCACGAACAGCCCTCCGATTGCGGCAAAAACCAATGACGATGCACGTGAGGCGATCACGGACGATTTGCTCCGGTCGAAATTCCTGGGAACTTTGATTGAGCCGATTGTCATCATTTTGGCAGCGCTGTCACGCCGAAATTGCCCGATGTTCCCGCTGGCGTTGTGACGTTACCCGGTTCATGTGACCGATGGAACACAGTGCCAGGCCGTTACAAAACTTGAAGAAATTCGAGAGCAGGGCAAGTTCCCGCAGAGGACACTGTAGTGATTCTAAGTGTACCATCTGAGGGGCGAGCAGATAAGCACGCCACATTGTGGCAAGAATCAGTCAGCGCCCCTCGCGCGAGCCAGCGTGCGCGACGCCGTTTCATGGAACACTGCGCGATAGAGTCTTGCGAATTCGCCCATGTGATGGAAGCCGTTGGCTCGGGCGCACGACGTCACGGTGATCGCGTCGGATCCTTTCACGAGTTGCGCGCGCGCCGACCAAAGCTGCTTGAGGCGCAGATAGCGATGCAGGCTCATGCCGCGGACGCTTGCCACCGCCGTGCCCAGCGTCCTGACCGACACGCCGCATTGTTCGGCGAGGTCGGCGCTGTAGATCGCCGAGGCGGCATGAAAGGCGACATACTCGTCGATCATGCGAACAAGGCGGCAATAGCCCCTGCTTGCAATCTTGCCCGCCACTTCCGGTGTCCGGCCGCTGCGGAACATGTCGTCGATGGCGAGCAGCAGGCCTTCCTGGAGGGCCAGCGCCGAACGCGGCTCCTGCAACAGTTCCGGCCTGGCGGAAGCCGTCTGCAAAATACCAATCGTGACGAATCTGACCGTTGCGAGGGCCTCGGGGTCCGGCATGAACGGGCATAGCCGGTCCGGCGTATCGAACCATTCCCGATCCCGCAGGCCCGCGCCAAGGGTGATGATCGCGTGCAGCGACCCACGGGGTTCGACGAACTGCAGATCCACATTGCCGCGCATGCCGACAAAAGCCGGACGATCCACGGACATGCCGTTGACGGCTACGTCGTAGTCGTCCTCGATCTGGAAGATGACGACGCCATGCGCGGCGCGGTAGCTGACATCGACGATACGTGGAAACGAGCGGAGCACAGTGATCTGGCAGCAGGGCAACTGCACCGTCGCGCGCGCGGTATGGAAGTTCGCAAGATTCAGCGGGACGCTGCGCGCATCGGCGACGAATTCGACCGGCCGGAAGGCGTCGATGTCTGAAAACCGGATGATCGAAAGGGCCGGCGAGGGGGCAAGGTTCTTAAATAGCATTGTAAGACAACTGGGCGGCGCGAATCTTCGTAGCCAGCGTCGGCCGGTCTGGTTAACGCCGCATTAAGAAGTGTGGCCGAAGCGAAAATTTCGAAAGGACCGCGTGACGTGCGGGTCCCCCGGGGGCGCGCCGTCCCGGACCCATCCAAATCCATTATACCTGCTCAAGCGGAATGCTAATTGTTTTGCAGCAACCCAAGCCATCATGTGGCGGCTAATCTGGAGCCCTCGCGCCGGGCGGGCCGGAGCCGCAAGAGGAAGCAAGAGGAAACAGTCTCTATGACCATCACCACGGCCATGACGAGCGTGCCGAAGCCCGCGCCTGAGCTGATCGAGGCGTTCAGGAACGCGCCGACCTCGATCATCAGCGACAACCTTGCGCGGCTGCCGGGCGCCGTGGGCCTGCGGCCGTTTCATCGCGCCGGCCGGCTGGTCGGAGTTGCTTTTACAGTGCGCACGCGGCCCGGCGACAACCTTGCGATCCACCAGGCGCTTGAACTGGTCGGGCCGGGCGACGTAATCGTGGTTGATGGCGGCGGTGACGAGACGCGGGCGCTGGTCGGCGAGATCATGAAGAACATCGCCGAATACCGGGGCGCCGCGGGCTATGTGATCGACGGCGCCATCCGCGACGTCGCAGCCTTCGCTGCCTCCGACTTTCCCTGCTTTGCCCGCGCGGCGATCCACCGCGGCCCGTACAAGAGCGGGCCCGGCGAGATCAACGTGCCGGTTTCCATCGGCGGGTCGGTGATTTCTCCCGGTGACATTGTGGTGGGCGATGAGGACGGCGTGGTATCGTTCCCCACTGCTGTGGCCGCCACATTGCTCGAGGCGGTCCGCGCCCAGATCGCGCGCGAGGAAGACACGCTCACAGCGATCCGCGAAGGCCGCTACCAGGGCAGCTACGGCAAGTCCTGATGGGGCGCGACAGCACGCAGGGAGAAACGATGAGTCAGAGAGATGAATTTCACAGTTTGGACAATCCGCATGACGGCCTGCTTCGCGAACTCGCCGCCGGCGTCACTACACGCATCTTTTCCGGCGAGCACGCCATGCTGTCGGTGGTGACGCTGGCGCCGCATGCGCAGGGCACGCTGCATCATCACCCCGAAGAACAATGGGGCGTGCTGCTTGAGGGATCGGCGATCCGCGTTCAGGGCGGTGAGGAAATTCCGGTCAAAAAGGGCGATTTCTGGCGGACGCCCGGCAACGTGCCGCACACCATGCGGGCTGGACCGGAAGGTGCGCGTGTGCTTGACATCTTCAGTCCGCCGCGCCCCGAATACAAAAAGGCCGGGTCTGGCTTCGGCACCTAGAGCATGATCCGGAAAAGTGGGAACCGGTTTTCTGAAAAGATCATGCTCAAAGGAGAGGAGATCATGATGCGATTCCGCCTAATCGCATCATGATCTAAGACAAGTCTGCGAACAAAAACAAAAAAATCGCGATTGATAACGGGAGGAGGGTTCTGTGAAGATTACAAGACGCAACTTGCTTGCGGCGACAGCCGCGTTCGCGGTGACGCCGGCGCTGGCGCAGCCGGCCAAGAACATGACACTGGTAGTGCCGTTCCCGCCGGGTGGATCGACCGATGCGCTGGCGCGGCTATTGCAGTCTCATCTGCAGACGAAGCTCGGCCGCACCGTGCTGGTGGAGAACAAATCCGGCGCGGCCGGCTCGCTCGGTGCCGTGCAGGTCGCCAAGAGCGCGCCTGACGGCGCGACGTTCCTGGTGACGTTCGATTCGCACGCGGTCATCCCATCGATTCTCGAAAAGCCGGGGCTGGATGTCGAGAAGGATTTGGTGCCGGTGTTCCTGGTCGGCACGGCGCCGTATGTCGTCGCCGCGAACGCCGAGCGGCCGTACAAGACCTTTGCCGACGTGGTCGCGGCCTGCAAGACAACGCCTGGCGCGGTGAAATATGCCTCCGTCGGGATCGGCACGCTCGGCCATCTGGCTATGACAGTGCTGGCTAAGAGGGCCGGCGTCGAGATCACGCATGTGCCCTACCGCGGCGGCGGTCCGGCGATGAACGACGTGCTCGGCGGCCATGTCGATCTCATCGTGGGATCGGCGGCGCTGATCACGGCGCAACTCGGCACCAACAGGCTGCGGCCGATCCTGCAGATGGGCCGCGAGCGGATGCCCGTGCTGAAGGATACGCAGACCGCGATCGAAGCGGGCTTTCCCGATTTCGAGACGCTGGCCTGGTGGGGCGTTTTCGCGCCAAAGGGAACGCCGGAAGATGCCGTCGCCGGCATGGCGAAATCGGTGAAGGAGATTCTGAGTGAGCCGGCCGTAGCGGCGCAGTTGCGCGATACGCAGAACATGTCGCTGCTGCTTGCCGACGGCAAGGATTTCGGCGCCTTCTTCGCCAAGCAGGTGAGCATCTGGGGACAGGTGGTCCGCGAGAACAACATCAAGGCGTAGTGGCTGCGGGACACGCACCCGCGACACGGGCTCACTTCCTTATCCACTCATGAGAAAAGGCCCCACCAAGGTGGGGCCTTCATCATCAAGCGCCGGACGCCTCAGTTGTAGTCTGAATATTTGAACTGCGGCATTGCCTTGAGCTGCTCCTTGGTGCCGCTCATCATGGCGTGATCAGGCATCCAGTCGTTCGCATCGCCGCTGCGTCCGGTCGTCGTCGTGGCGCCCGTGGCCGCGCCCGTCGTGGTCTCGCGTTGCGTGCCTGTAGTGTCGCGCGTGGTCGCTCCGGGCGCCGTCGAGCTGGTGCGGACCGGCTCCTCGACGAATTTGAGCTTGTCCATGGAAACGGCGATGTCGTGCTCGCCCATGCCCAGGAAGCCGCCGACGCCGATGACTACAGCATTGACCTTGCCCTCCTTGTCGAGAATCAGCTCATTGATCTCGCCGAGCTTTTCATTGCCGTCATTATAGACGTCGAGGCCCATGAGCTTGGACGCGCGCCAGTTCCCCTTGAGCTCCATCTTTTCCTGCGAGCCGGCCGTCGCGGCGGGGGCGGCGGGCTGAGCTGTCTGTGCGGTCTGCGCATAGGCGGGAGCACTGAAGACGGCGGCGCTCAAGAGAGCCGCGGCTAAGAGTTTCTGCATTTTGTCCTCCTCGGAAGGTTGATCGATGTTCCTAGAACAGAACGCATGCGCGAACGTTCCACGGCATTCGGAGAAGTTCGGCATGACTTGGGAATGCGGCGTGGCGTCGGGTTTCGACTGTGTCACTCCCCGGCCACGTGCGAGAGGCCGAATCAGCCGTATGTTGAAAAGGTATGACCGCAAACAAGGTAACGGCGGTACGCGGGGCAGAAAAAGCCGCAACTGGAGCCGTCGGCGGACGGCTCCTTTTTGGTTTTGGATCGACGCGGGAATCCCTTTGCGGGGCCGAAAGGGGGCGGCCCGGAGGGGCTGGCGATGCCACGCCTGCTTTGCTATGAAGCGTCCCAAGCACCTGCCTTGCCATGCGGGTCCGCGGTCCCGTAGCTCAGCCGGATAGAGCGACGGTTTCCTAAACCGTAGGTCGGAAGTTCGAGTCTTCCCGGGATCGCCAGCACGCCAGGACCGGATAGCGCAACGCCTTGCTAGACGCCCGCTTCGAGCAGCGCCTTGAAATCCGCCCGCGCCCGCTGCGCTTCTCGCTTCGCGGTCTCCGACGCCTCGCCGAGGCCGAAATAGCCGTGGATCAGGCCAAGGCCGTCGCAATAGCTGATCGGCACGCCGGCGGCCTTTAGCGCATCGGCGTAGGCCTTGCCTTCGTCGCGGAGCGGATCGAACCACGCGGTGCAGACGATCGCCGGCGCCACGCCTGCAAGGTTCTTGGCGCGGAGCGGCGAGACGCGCCAGTCGGTGCCGTGCGTTTTGTCTTCGAGGTAATGGCCGCAAAACCACTCCATCGTGGCGCGGGTGAGGAAATAGCCTTCGGCGTTCTCGCTGCGCGAGGGGAAGCGGGCGTTTTCCGTCGCGTCTGCGAAACTTCCGGCAACGTCGGTGACGGGATAGACCAGCAACTGAGCTGATAGCCTGATGCCGGCGTCGCGGCAGGCGATCGCGGTGGTGGCGGCCAGATTGCCGCCCGCGCTGTCGCCGGCGATGCCGACGCGCGCGGCATCGCCGCCGAATTCGGCGATGCGGGCGATGACGTCCTGTGTGGCCGTGAAGGCATCGTCGAAGGCGCCGGGAAAGCGCACCTCGGGCGGGCGGCGGTAATCGACCGAGACGACGACAGCACCGGTCTCGATCGCGAGCCAGCGCGCCTGCCGGTCATGGGTTTCGAGATCGCCTGCAACCCAGCCGCCGCCGTGAAAGAACACGACCGTCGGCGATTTTTCGTTCGAGTTCCGGTAGGCCCGCGCGGCAAGGAATCCGGCCGCGCCTTTCACCTTGACGTCTTCCGTGCTCATCACCGGAGGCGGCGGAACTGCCGCGCGCGAGGCCGCCAATGCGCGGAGCGCATCGCGCGCGCTCTGCGGTGTCATGGTCGCGGGATCGCGCAGCGGCAGCAGCGGAATGATCTGGGCGACGACGGGATCGAGCGGCGGGATCATGCGGGGCCTCGTGCGGAACAGGACGGCAGCATAGGTAACGGGCGCGGCCGCCGCAATTGCGGCGTTTTCCAGAGCAGACCGGGGCCCGCCTCCTTCAATTGATCATGATTCCTTCAAGCCGATATGCGGGCGAATCGCGGTCCGTTTACTTCTGATTATCCCTAACCGAGCGTGCGCGGGAACGGCCGGGCGCGCCGATCATTACTCCTTCCAGAGGGAGTGGTGCGATGGATCAAATTGCCGGAATGGGTCGGGCGCTCGACGAAATGCTCGTGCAACTCGGCGGGATGGTGCTGAAACTGTCCAGCCCGGAAGTGACGCGGACCGCCGAGGAGCGGCGCGCACTGGCGTGCTCGGTCAATCAATATTCGCTGTGCGCGGCGCGCTCGGGTGATCCGCGCGTGCACCAGCTCAAGGCCGAGCTTGAGGAAACGATCAAACCGCATTTGCGGCTGGTGGCCAGCCGTTAGATTCCGACGCGGCGGGGCCGGCGCGCAGGTGGCGACGGCCGGGCGAAGCCCGGCCGCGAAGGCGCTCGAATGACTCAGCTCGGACGACTCAGCTCGGATGACTCAGAGCGTCTTGAGGTATTCGATCAGCGCCTTTCGATCCTCGGCCGACAGCGCCGGTCCGATGACGCCCTTGATCTCCTTTTCCTTGCTGAAGTCCTTCCTGAATTCGTGGCCCCTGTTCGAGTTGCCGCGAATGGATGTATCGAATTCGAATCCATTGGCGATCGGGTCGGTTTTGTAACCGAGCTTCACGGGGTCGTATTCGCGGCTGCCGAGATAGAATTTCGTCGGCCGCTTTTCCGGGTCGCCGAGCAGATCGTCGATGGTCGGCACCGAGCCGTTGTGCAGATAGGGCGGCGTCGCCCACACGCCGTTCAGCGGACGGACCTTGTAGGCCAGTTCGCCCCGCAGTTCGTTCGGCATGTAGCCATCCATCCGTTTCCGCTCCGGAACGCTCACAGGCGGCTTCTGCTGATCGTAGATGGTGTTGACGGTCTTCTCGACGAGTTCGCCGAGTGCGAACGCAAAACCGCTGCTTTTGATTCCGAGATGGTCGGGAACCGCGACCGTGCGGGCCAGCATGTCCGCCGCCTGCGCGGGATCGGTTCCGATGTGCGAAATCGGAACGTTCTCGACCTTGAGGATTGCCTCGCCCGCCTCGTTCTTGGTCCACCAGTCCTTGTTGTTGAAATCGTAGAACGCCTCGCTCGTCACCGGCGGCCGGTGACATTCCTGGCAATGGGTCTTGTAGAGTTCGGCGCCCTTGTCGGCCAGCTTCTGGTCGATCGGCGGCAGGATATCACCCGGCCATTTCGGAGATTTCAGGCCTGAGAATCCGTCCTTCGCGTTCGGCGGCTTCTTGCCCTTGATCATCTGCTCCATTTCGTCGAGCGACTTCAGGTCGACGCTCGATTTGTATAGACCCTTTGACGGTTCGGTCAGATTGAGCTCCGCCGATACGCCAAGCGCCTCGCCGGCGTTGCGCACCATCGGCTGCATGATCGAGCCGTTGTACTGCACCCAGTCGAACCACGGCGTGTTCCAGATCCGCGGAAAATGCACCGGCGCGGAGGAGCCGACATAGTTCTCCGGCTTCTTCAGGCCAATCGAAAACACCTGGTTGCCGATCCGGTTCAGCGCGTCGAGCCGTCCATATCCTTCCACGATGCTCTGGGAGGCGACACGTTCTTCCAGATTCTTGACCTGCTTGTATTGGGCAAGGACCTGGTCGAGCTGGTTCTTCAGCGTCTCGCGGTCGTCGACGGTGGAGTCCGGACCGAGGATGCGCTCGGCGAAGCGGTCGAACCGACCTGGCCAGTAGCGCGTGAGCAACAGCGAGATGCCCATGCCCTGCTTCATCGCGAACAGGTTGGTGAGCGCCGGTCCGCCGTCGATGACGACGGCGGTGTCCTTGTAGGTGAAGCTGCCGGTGTGGCAGGCCGCACAGGTCAGGCCGACGCCGGTCATGTTCTGCTTGTTGCGCGGGTTCTTCCACGGCGCACCGGTCGGGTCCAACATCGGACCGCCCTGCGCGAAGCCGATCGGGAGTGCCTTCTTGCCGGGGATGACGGTATCGGCAATGAAGCCATAGCGATCGAGATAGGCGGAATCACTGAACAGGCCGGGGGAGGTGAACAACAGCCACGGTATGGTCGGCTGCTCCAGCGCCATGAACCATTCGTAGGGAAAGCCGAAGGTCCGCGTTCCCTGATCGGCGTGATAGAACCAGCTCAGCTTTTCCTTGGCGATGCCCTGGTCGAGCCAGACGGTTTTCTTCGGTGTGGGATGCTCCACGATCTTGACGTGAAGATCCTGCCAGAGCTTGGCGACGTCGTCCTTGACGGCGGCGTAACCGATGCCGACGACCGCCAGCGCGATCACAATTTTCGCAATCCTTTTGCCCCGCATGGCCTGCCCTCATTAAAACCGCGCCGGTGGCGCGCAATATCGGTCTGTTATCAAAAAACGCCGCAAGGCGAATCACCCTCGGCGTGCGGTTGAATATGATGCCATCTTATAGTCGCGCCGTAGGTCTGTCCATGAATCCAAATCCTTGAGGGCCGCGGGATACGGTACTCGCCGGTCATTATTTGCCGGGCGTTTTCCAGTATAGAGTCGCCATCATGCAGAAAAGTGTCGGACAGATCACATGACGGCAGAAGCGGCGGAACACTTGCGACTCGACAACGGCCCCGACGAGGCCGTTTCGGGGCTATTGGTGCAGCCGCCACAGCCCCGCGCCTGTTACGTGTTTGCGCACGGGGCCGGCGCGGGCATGACACACAAGTCGATGGAGACGGTTGTCGCGGGCCTTGCCGAGCGCGGCATCGCGACGCTGCGCTATCAGTTTCCCTACATGGAAAAAGGCGGCAAGCGGCCCGATCCGCCTGCGGTTGCGCATGCAACGGTGCGAGCGGCCGTGGCGGAAGCCGGGCGACGCTTTGCCGCGCTGCCACTGATCGCGGGCGGCCGATCGTTTGGCGGGCGGATGACGTCGCAGGCGCAGGCGCTTTCGCCGTTGCCGGGTGTCTGCGGGTTGGTGTTTCTCGGCTTTCCGCTGCATCCGGCCGGCAAGCCGTCCAGCGAGCGGGCCAGGCATCTCGCCGACGTCACAGTCCCGATGCTGTTCTTACAAGGCACGCGCGACGCGCTTGCCGAATTCAGACTGCTCGAGCCGGTCGTGAAGAGCCTGGGATTGCGCGCGGCGCTGCATTTGCTTGATGGCGCCGATCATTCTTTCCATGTGCTGAAGAGTTCGGGGCGGAACGATCGCGAGGTGACAGACGAGGCGCTGGATGCGTTTGCGGCATGGGTAGACGAGGTCATCGGTTAGCCCTCCGATGTCGTCCCTGCGAACCGCAGGGACGACGGATATGGTTGCGCTCGTCGCTTTCTGAACTACGATACGTCATGACAAAAATCCTGATCGTCAACCCGAACACGACTACCTCAATGACGGAAACAATCGGCGCCGCCGCGCGCGTTGTCGCCGCAGCAGGCACCGAAATATCCGCCGTGACCTCGGCGATGGGGCCGGTCTCGATCGAAGGCTATTACGACGAGGCGTTTGCCGTGCCCGGCCTGATACAGGCGCTGATGAATGCACGGGATGCTGACGCTGGCATCATCGCCTGCTTCGACGACACCGGGCTCGATGCGGCGCGCACCGCCGCGCCCTTTCCGGTGGTCGGTATTTGCGAGGCCGCCCTGATAACGGCTGGTCAGATCGCAAAACGCATCGCGATCGTCACCACACTGCCGCGCTCGATCGTGCCGCTCGAAGAGCTGGTGCGCCGCTATGGCTTTGCGGAGAGGGTGCAGGTCACCGCCTGCGACGTCGCGGTGCTCGATCTCGAAAAGCCGGGCTCCGGCGCGGAAGCGAAGCTTGAAGCCGAGATTGCCCGCGCGCTGGAGAAGGGCGCGGAGGCGATCGTGCTCGGCTGTGCGGGCATGGCCGATCTCGCGCAAAAACTGTCGCGGAAGTTCGGCGTGCCGGTCGTCGACGGTGTGGCAGCCGCGGTGAAGCAGGCCGAGGCGCTGGCTGGTTTGAAGCTGACGACCTCGCGGCGCGGCTCCTATGCGTCGCCGGGCGTTAAAAACTACACCGGAATATTGCAGCCGTTCGCGCCGAAAGCCTCAGGCTAGAGCTTCGGTTCTGATCCAATCAGAACCGAAGCTCTAGATTCTTTATTTTGACGCGTTTTCTTTACGCGAACCGGCACCCACTTCGCTCGAAAACGCTATTGTTGCGGCCCGCCGTAGATCTTGTCGCGCAATCGGCGCATGCCGGCGAGCCAGCGGTCGCGGTTGGAGGCCTTGCGCCGGATGTATTCGGCAACCTGCGGGTGCGACAGGATAAGGAAGCGTTCTTCCGCCATCGCCTCGATCACCATGCGCGCCACCTCCGGCGGCTGCAATACGCCGTCGATCCGCGCCGCGCTGGGGCCGGGCGTCGTCATGCCCGTTTGCACCGATTGCGGGCACAGTACGGAGACGCGGATGCCGTGGTCGCCATACTGAATGGCGAGATGCTCGGCGAGCGCCACCGCAGCGTTCTTGGTCACCCCGTACGGCATCGAGTTCAGCGACGCCAGCAGACCCGCCGCGGACGCGGTGTTGAGGAGATAGCCGGAGCCGCGTGCGAGCATGCCGGGCACCAGCGCGCGGGCCGCGAACACATGGCTCATGACATGGACGCGCCAGCTCACCTCCCAGTCGGCGTCAGACGCGGTCTCCTGTCCCTTGCGCGAGAGGCCGGCGTTGGAGAAGAACACGTCGACCGGGCCATACTTGTCTTCGGCCGCCGCGATCAGTGCCTTGATGTCCTCCTCCAGTCCGACGTCGGCCGTGATCGGCAGCCCGTCGATGTCGCCCGCGACCTTGGCGAGCTTCTCGCGCGAGGTTTTGAGGTCGGCGACGACGACGCCACGCGCGCCGGCCTCCGCATAGGCGCGCGCCACCGCCTCGCCGATGCCGCTCGCGGCTCCCGTGACGACGCAGACCTTGTCTTTGACATGCATGATGCGGTTTCCACTTGCTGTTCTCAGGTCTGGTAGAGCCCCTTGTCGCGCGCCTGTCGGATCGCCAGCGCGGCCATCATGTCGAGCATCGGTGTCGAAAGTCCGGCGGCGCGGGCGAAGGCGGCGGGCGCGCGGACCAAAACGTCGATCTCCATAGCGCGCCCGAGTTCGTAATCCTGCAGGATCGACGGCTTGTGGTCGGGCGCGGGGCCGGATCGCGTCACGCGCTTGGCTTGTGGAAAGCAGCTTTGCGCCACGTTGTTGGCCTCATCCAGCAGGCGCGGCACGATGTCGGCGAGATCAGGATCGTCGCGGACGGCGCGCGCAGTCTGTCCGGTCAGCAAACACAGCACCGACATCGACATGTTGGTCAGGAGTTTGGACCAGATCGTCTCCCTGATCTGCGTGACCTCGGGCGAGTCGATCGAAGCTGCGTTCAGCGCGGCGCGCAGCTCCGCGACGCGCTCGCTGGCGCGGTCGTCGCACTCGCCGATCAGGAGCCGGTTGCGCTCGGGCGAGAGGTTAGCGACCACGCCCGGCGCGATGACTTCATTCGATGAAAACACCACGCCGCCAACGATGCGCTCTCTCGGGATTGCCGCACGCAGGCGTCCGCCAGGATCGAGGAAGGCCAGATCCGGCACCGGCGGATGGCTTGGCGAGAGCCCGATATCGTACCACCAGGGAATGCCGTTCTGCGCGAACACCACGGCGGCGTCACTGCCGAGCAGCGGCTGCAGCCCAGCGGCGAGGCTGGAGAGGCCTGTCGCTTTCAACGTGCAAATCACGACGTCCTGCCGGCCCAGCGCGGCGGGATCGCTGGATGCGCTGACCTTCGCCTTGAACTCGCCATCTCCAACCCGCAGGGTCAGCCCGTTGGCTTTCACGGCATCCAGATGCGCTCCCCGCATCACGCAGGAAACGTCATGTCCTGCCAGTGCGAGCCGCACCGCAAAATGGCTGCCGACGGCTCCCGCACCGAAAATGCAAATCCGCATGGACGGAAAATCCTGCTGAAGCGGCCTCTGAAGGGGTAGTTTCCACAAGCCGGCGACACTGCGCAACCGGCGATAAGGTTTGCATCACTGCCATGGCCAAAAGAGATGGATCAGCTTCCGCTGTCTCGGCATAGTCCTCCCACAACGAACGACGATAAAAGGGACCGCCGAATGACTGCCAATCCGGTTTTATGGAATCTCGACGCGCGCGGCGTCGCAACGGTCACCCTCAATCGCCCCGAGGTGAACAACGCCTATGATGGCGCACTGATCGGCGGCGTGCTCGCGGCGATGGACGATCTCGGCAAGAAGCAAAATCTTCGCGTCGTCGTGCTCAAGGGCAATGGCAAGCATTTCCAGGCCGGCGCCGACCTGAAATGGATCAACGGCGTGCGGCCGAAATCGGCTGACGAGAACGAGGCCGTGTCGCGCGCGACGTTCGAGGCCGTGCAGCGGTTGAATACGCTGCCAATCCCGACGGTCGCGCTGGTGCAGGGCGGCTGTTTCGGCGGCGGCACCGGCGTGATCTCGGCCTGCGACGTCGTGATCGCCGCCGACAATGCGCTGTTCTCGATCACCGAAGTGCGCTGGGGCCTGACCGCCGCAATCATCATTCCGCAACTCTGCGACGCCATCGGCGTCCGCCAGGTCCGCCGCTATGCGCTGACCGGCGAACGGTTCGGCGCGGAAGAGGCCCGCCGTATCGGGTTGGTGCATGAGGTGGTGCCGCTGGCGGAGCTGGAAATGGCAGGCGCCAAGGTGGTCGAGCAACTGCTCGCCAACGGTCCCGAAGCGCTGGCCGAAACCAAGCGGCTGGCGATGGAGAGCTCGTTCGGCGGCATGGGCGTCGACGACGAGGCCTACGCGCGGCTGGTGAAAATGCACTCGGCGCGGCGCCAGACGGCGGAGGCGTCGGAGGGGCTCGCGTCGTTTGCGGAGAAGCGGGCTGCGAGATGGGGAGCCGGGTAGATGTCCTCTAAACGCATCGCCATTGCCGGACTGGGCGAGATCGGCCGAACGGTGGCGCGCAAGCTTGCGCAGGGTATGCCGGGTCTCGTTCTCTGCGGCATCGCGACCAGGGATCAGGCGAAAGCGCAGGCCTGGCTTGAGCGCGAGAGTATTTCGTGTCCGCTGGTTTCGCTCGATGACTTGCCCGCACATGCCGACCTCGTTGTCGAATGCGCGCCGGCTGAAATTCTCGACCAGATCTGCCGGCCGATGCTAACCGCCGGCAAGCAGGTGATGGTGTTGAGCGCCAGCGCACTATTGCCGCGACCCGATCTCGCCGATCTGGCCCGGGCGCATGGCGGCCAGATCATCGTGCCGACCGGCGCCTTGATCGGCTTCGACGCGGTTTCAGCCGCCGCCGAAGGAACCATCCATTCGGTGCAGATGGTTACGCGCAAGCCGCCCCGAGGTCTCGCCGGCGCGCCTTATCTCGTCGAGAACGGGATCTCCATGGAGGGCCTGACATCCGCGCTGCGTGTCTTCAAGGGCTCGGCGCGCGATGCGGCCGCCGCCTTTCCCGCCAATGTGAACGTGGTGGCGGCCTTGTCGCTGGCCGGCATCGGGCCCGACCGCACCACGATCGAAATCTGGGCCGATCCGGCGGTGACGCGGAACTGCCACCAGATCAGGGTCGAATCCGACTCGGCCTCGTTCACGATGTCGATCGAGAACATTCCCTCGGAAAATCCGAAAACCGGCCGCATCACCGCGCTCTCGGTGATCGCGGCGTTGCGCAAGCTCACTTCGCCGCTGCAGGTCGGAACGTAAGCGCCTCCTGCGCCTTACAGCGCCGGCGAGAGCGCGCGTCTCAAATGCTGCAGCAGCGCCTGCACGGCCGCGGCATTCACCCGCCGCTCGGGAATGGCTGCCTTGACCCACAGTTCGGGAATCGCAAAATCCGGCAGCAGTGCCTGCAATGTGCCGCTCCGCAGCGCATCGTCCACGAGATAGTGCGAGATCAAGGCAATGCCGTTGCCTGCGATCGCGCTTTTCACCAGCACATGGCCTTCGTTTGAGCTCAACAGCGGGCGCACCTGGATGCTGGTTCGGCCACGCGGCCCGTCAAACGTCCATTCTGATCCGGTGGGGAGAAAGCTCAGGCAATGATGATCGACCAGTTCGCGCGGGTGCTGGGGCACGCCATGGGCTGCGAGATAGGCGGGCGAGGCGCATAGCAGCCGCTTGAGCGAGCAGAGCGGCTCGTCAACGACGCCGCCGAATGCATGCGGAAACGCGCCGATGGCGATATCAAATCCTTCCGTCACTGGATCGACCGGCCGGTCGATCAGCACGATTTCAAGCTTCAGCCGCGGATTCTGCGTCTGGAAGGCGCTGAATGCATCGGCAAGCCGGGCGATGGTAAGCGAGGTGGGGGCCTTGATGCGAAGGTGATCGACGAGGTCGCGGTCCTTCTCGCCCATGCGTGCGAGAAGATCGCTGGCGTCAGCCACCACGCCGCGCGCGCGATGCAGATAGCGCTGGCCTGCTTCAGTCAATCGCAACTGGCGGGTCGAGCGGCGGAACAGCGCGATGCCGATCTGGTCCTCGAGCTGCGTGACTCGCTTCGACACGACCGAGGTCGAAACGTTGAGCTTGCGGGCCGCGGCTGAAAAGCCGCCGGCCTCGGCGGAGGCCAAAAAGGCCTGGAGATTGGTGAGCGTATCCATCCACTTTTCACGTTTCGAGAAAGCTAATCGCGCAATTTGCCGGATTGTAGTCCGTTACGTGTCAATTCATAGTGCCGGCAACAAGAAACAGGGACGGAAGGCGACCAGTGTCGGCCAAAACGATCGAAGAACCCGCGCGCCGGGTACCAGTCTATGGCGAATATGATGTTGCCGTCCTCGGTGGCGGGCCCGCCGGCATCGCGGCCGCCGTGGCCGCTGCGCGCGCCGGTAGGCGCACGCTCCTGATCGAACGCTACGGCTTTCTCGGCGGCATGGGCACCGCCGCCGGCGTGACCAATTTTTGCGGACTGCATGCCAACGTGCATGGCGAGATGCGCCGGGTGGTGCAGGGGATTGCGTCCGACCTGCTCGCGCGGATCGACCGGCTCGATGGGCTCAACGCGCCGCATCTGATCCTCGGCAAGATTTTTGCGCAGGCCTATGACACCGCGGCCTACAAGATCGCGGCCGACGATCTATTGGCCGCCCACAAGGTCGATATCCTCTTTCACGCACTTGGCGCCGGTGTGGTGATGGATGATGAGAAGCGCATCCACGCGCTGATAGTGGAAACCAAGGCGGGGCGTCAGGCAGTGCGCGCGGGCATATTCATCGATTGCTCAGGCGACGGCGATCTCGCGGCCTGGGCGGGCACACCCTTCGAAGTCGGCGACAATGCCGGCAGCATGCTTTACCCATCGATGATGCTGCGCCTCAACGGCATCGATCCCGAAAGGGCAGGCGAGGCGTGGCGGACTATCCCGGCGCTGATGGAAAAGGCCGAAGCCGCGGGCACGCATCGTTTTCCGCGCAAGTTCGCGATCGTGCGGCCGCAGCGTTCGGCGATCGAGTGGCGGGTGAATTTTACCCAGCTCGCGCGCGAGGACGGCACGGCGGTCAGCGGCATCGATCCTGATCAGATGACACGCGGCGAGATCGAAGGCCGCCGTCAGGCCGTGCAGGCATTCGAATTCCTGCGCACCGTGCCCGGCTTCGAAAAATCCTACATCGTCGACCTGCCGCCGCAGCTCGGCATCCGCGAGACGCGCCGGGTGGTCGGCGGCTATATGCTGTCGGGCGAGGATGTGCTCGGCTGCGCCTCGTTCGAGGATTCCATCGGCGTCAATGGCTGGCCGATGGAGCAGCATGTCGCCGGCGACGTCCTCTTCAAGTTTCCGCCGATCCCGGAATCGCGCGGCTTCAACGAATTGCCGTATCGCATGCTGGTGCCTGAGGGCATAGACAATCTCCTGATGGCCGGACGCTGCGCCTCGATGACCCATGAGGGCCAGTCGGCGGCGCGGGTCTCCGGCGCTTGCTTTGCGATGGGGGAGGCAGCCGGTCTCGCCGCAGCATTGGCGCTATCAGGCAATACGATTCCGCGCGACATTGCAGTTGAAAAGTTGCAACAAACGTTGAAACAACAGGGTGCGTTCATCGGACGGGACCAGAGCTTGCCCGATGGACTATAGAAAGAGGCGGAGGAAACCGGATGATGAAGTTTGCGCGGCTCGCGCTGGCGGGCCTGTTGGCGATGGCGGCGGGCGGGGTGGCACGGGCCGATGATGCGCTCAAGGCAAAAATCGGCGTGCTGCGGCTGTCATCCTCGGCGCCGGTGTTTATCGCGCAGGACAAGGGCTATTTCCGCGACGCCGGGCTCGACATCGAGCTGAAATTCTTTGATGCGGCGCAGCCGATCGCGGTGGCGACCACCTCCGGCGACGTCGACTTCGGCATTACGGCATTTACCGCCGGGCTCTATAATCTCGCCGGCAAGGGCACGCTGAAGGTGATCGGCGGCATGAGCCGCGAGAAGGCCGGCTATCCGCTGATCGGCTATTTCGCCAGCAACAACGCCTATGCCGCGGGGTTGAAGACGCCGAAGGATCTCGCCGGCAAGCGCATTGCGGTCACTCAAGTCGGCTCCAGCTTTCACTATTCGCTGGGGCTGCTCGCCGACAAATATGGCTTTAAGCTTGCGGACGTGAAGGTGATGCCGCTGCAGTCGCTGTCCAATGCCGCCGCGGCGCTGAAGGGCGAAACCGTCGATGCGGCCCTGCTGCCGATCTCGACCGCACGGGCGCTGGTGGATTCCGGTGGCGCCAAGTTTCTCGGTTGGGTGGGCGATGAGACGCCGTGGCAGTTAGGCGCGGTGTTTGCTTCACCGAAGACGCTTGCCAACAAGGCGCTGGTGACGAAGCTTTTGGGCGCGCTGGTGCGCGCCGACCGCGAGTATCACGACGTGATCCTGGCCTCCGTGAAGGACGGCAAGGCCGAGATCAACGACAAGACAAAGCCGCTACTCGAGATCATCGCCAAGTACACCAATCTGCCGGTCGAGCAGGTGGTCGGCAATTGCGCCTATATCGATCCCGACGGCAAGCTCGACGTCAAGAACGTCGATAACCAGATCGCGTGGCTGCAGGAGCAGGGCTTTGTCGACAAGGGATTTGCCGCGGATGCGATCATCGAGAAGGAATATGTGAAGGCGGATTGAGAAGACTCGCAACGACGGGTTTGGCATCGAACTAGGACCCACATGGACCTGATCGCCGATCATATCAGTCATCGCTTCGGCGGCCTCGACGTACTCGACCGCGTGTCGTTCACCGTCGCCTCCGGCGAGGTGGTCGCGATCGTCGGGCCGTCAGGCTGCGGCAAGAGCACGTTGCTGTCGATCCTGGGCGGACTGTTGCGGCCGAGCGAGGGGCGGGCAGAGCTGCGCGGCGCGCCACCGGACAACAGTCTCAATCCGCTGACCTTCGTGTTCCAGGATTTTGCACTGCTGCCTTGGTGCACGGTGGAAGCGAATGTTGCGTTCCCGCTGGTTCATACCGCGCTCGATGCCGCCGCGCGCCAAGCCGTCGTCGATGACGCGCTGCGCCGCACCGGCCTGTCTGATTTTCGCGGCGCCTATCCGAAGCAATTGTCCGGCGGCATGCGCCAGCGCGTCGGCATCGCGCGGGCGCTTGCGGTGCGGCCTGCGATTCTTCTGATGGACGAGCCACTGTCGGCGCTGGATTCTCAGACCCGCGAATTGCTGATGGAGGACTTTGTCCGGCTGCTCGCCGATGGCGCGATGGGCGCGGTCTACGTCACGCATAATCTGGAAGAGGCGGTGCGGCTTGCCGACCGTGTGGTGGTGCTGTCGCGCCGACCCGGCCGCGTGCGCGAGGTCGTGAGCATCCCGATGACGCGTGCCGAACGCGGCGGCATCGACGCCCGCGGCAAGTTGCTGACGTTGCAGAACCAGTTGTGGTCGCTGATCCGCGAGGAGGCGATCGATGCCGAGCGTGAGGTTCAAAATGCTTGAGCGCGCACCCTCGCAGGATGCGCAGCAGGACGGGAGCGTTGCGCGGCCCGTCGCCTTCCGCGGCGCGGGTTTTATGCCGGGCGGTGGCCGCGCTTCCGGCTGGATCGCGCTGGCGCTGGCGATCGCGCTGTGGCAACTCGCCGGCAGCGCCGGCTGGGTCAATCCGCTGTTCCTGCCGGCGCCATCAGCGATCGCGGTCGCGATCTACAAACTCGCCGTCAGTGGCGCACTCTGGCAGCACGTTTCCGCTTCCGTCGTTCGCATCGGCTCAGGCTGGCTGATCGGCACGATGGCCGGCGTGATCGTCGGTTTTGCAATCGGCCTCTCGACCCTGGCGCGCGGCGTCGGCATCACCTTCATCTCCGCGCTGTTTCCGATTCCGAAGATCGCGCTGCTGCCGCTCCTGATCCTCTGGCTCGGGATCGGCGAAGAGCCGAAGATCGCGACCATTGCGTTAGGGGTGTTCTTCTCCACCGCGATTTCGGTCTATAGCGGCGTCGACGCGGTACCGCGCAACCTGATCCGAATGGCGCAGAGTTTTAACGTGCCGTTCCATGCCATCGTCATCAGAGTGATCTGGCCCGGCGCGCTGCCCTCGATCCTCGCGGGTTTCCGCATTACGGCGTCGGTCGCGCTGCTACTCGTTGTCAGCGCGGAAATGATCGGCGCGCAGTTCGGCATCGGCGCCTTCGTGCTGCAGGCCGGCAATCTGATGCAGACCGATCAGCTCCTCGCCGGCGTCGTGATCCTGTCGCTGTTCGGGCTTGCGGTGGGCAAGGCGATCAACGTGCTGGAAGCGCGGTTGTTACATTGGCGGTGAATGGTTGAGCTGCCGTCATTACGGACTTGTAGGGTGGGCAAAGGAGCGTCAGCGACGTGCCCACCATTCTTGCGGAGATGGAAGTGGTGGGCACGCTTCGCTTTGCCCACCCTACGAATTCTCGCATTACCTCACGCATTCCCGCGATCTTCGCGGAACAGGTCGATCTTCTGCTGCACCGGGCGGTCGGAGAAAGAGAACAGCACTGAATCAACATCCGCTTCGTGCGTGACCCAGTGCCAGCTCGGCACCACGAACAGATCGCGCGCGCCCCATTCGAACGTCTGGTCGCCGATCCGGGTGCGGCCCTTGCCTTCGATCGCGGCGAATACGGTGGCATCGGTCGAGCGGTAGCGCGCGGTCTTGAAACCCTTCGGCAGTAACTGGATGAAGGTGCCGATGGTCGGCATCGCGAAATCGCCCGTCTCGGGATTGGAGAATTTCAGTTTCAGCCCGTGGCAGGCGTCCCATTCGTCGCGCGCCTTGGCGCGCTCCAGCGCCTCGCGGGTGTAACTATAGGGATAGTTGAAGATCGGCGAGGTCTTGGATTTTCGCTTCTCGTCGACCGGCAGCAAATTGTGGCCGTAGCGCGCAAAGCTGTCGCCGGCGGGCTTGGAGATCTTCTGCTGGTCCTCATTTGACCCTTCGGCAAACGAAGCATCGAAGAACTGCACCATCGGGATATCGAGACCGTCGAGCCAGAACATCGGCTCATTCGTCTCGTTGGAATGATCGTGCCAGGTCATCGACGGCGTGATGATGAAATCGCCGGCCTCCATCGCCGTGCGCTCGCCATCGACGGTGGTATGGGCGCCCTTGCCTTCGAGCACGAAGCGCAAGGCCGATTGGCTATGCCGATGAGCGGGCGCGACATCGCCCGGGACCACCATCTGCACGCCGGCAAACAGCGAGGTCGTGACCTTCGACTGGCCGCGTAGCCCCGGATTTTCCAGCACCAGAACCCGCCGCTCGGCTTCCTTGGCGGTGATCAGCTTGCCGGCCTCGGTCATGTAGTAGCGGATCGAATCGAACTTCCATAAGTGAGGCCGGCAGGCGCTGCGCGGCTCCGGCGTGACGAGGTCGCCCAGCACGTTCCACAACGCGGAGAGATTGTCGCCGTCGATCTTCTTGTAGAACGCCTCGCGTTCCGGCGTCTTCTGCACGGCTTCCATGGCAAGCCTCCCGTCATTCCTTGTCGGTAGATTGACAGTATACTTACAATATCGATAGCGTCAATGTGGTAAACCCGAACAGGCCAGAAGAATCAGGGAGGTTCCGATGAAGCTGCATGGCTATTTCCGCAGCAGCGCGGCATACCGCGTCAGGATCGCGCTCAACCTCAAGGGGCTCACGGCAGAGCACCTGCCGCATCACCTTCGCAAGGGCGAACAGATTGCGCCGGGCTATCTCGCGATCAACCCGCAGGGGCTGGTGCCGACGCTGGAGGGCGACGACGGCGCGGTGCTGACCCAGTCGCTGGCCATCATCGATTGGCTGGACGAGACCCATCCCAGCCCGCCGCTATTGCCAAAGGATCCGCTGCGCCGCGCAAAGGTGCGCGCCTTTGCGCTCGCCATCGCCTGCGACATCCATCCGGTGCAGAATTTGAAGGTGCTGGCCCGGCTACGCCAGCTCGGCCTGCCGGAAGAGAAGGTGACGGAGTGGGCGGCTTGGGCCAATCGCGAAGGCCTCGCTGCCTGCGAGACCCTGATCAAGGGCGAGAACGGGCCGTTCTGTTTCGGCGACACGCCGACGGTTGCCGACCTCTGCCTGGTGCCGCAGCTTGCCAACGCGCGGCGCTTCGGCGTCGACGTTTCGGTTTTTTCCCGCCTGCTCGAGGCGGAAGCCGCGGCAAAGCAAATAAAGGCATTCACCGATGCCGCACCGGACAGGCAGCCCGATGCCGAGTAAGTCACAACCGATCACCATGGACGCGGTCTATACCGCGCCCGGCTATCTGTTCCGGCGGATGCAGCAGATCGCGGTCTCTATCTTCGTCGAGGAGTGCAGCGCATTCGACCTGACGCCGGTGCAATATGCGTCGCTGGTGGCGATCCACACCCATCCGGGCATCGATGCCACCCGGCTGTCGGCGGTGATCGCGTTCGACCGCTCGACCCTCGGTAACGTCATCGAACGGCTGGAGAGCAAGGCGCTGATCGAGCGCAAGCCCTCGCGCGAGGACAAGCGCGTCAAGCTGCTCTATCTCTCGAAATCGGGCGCAGCCGTGCTACGCGACATCATGCCGTCGGTTGAGCGCGCGCAGCTCAGGATGCTGCAGCCGCTGAAGCCTGCCGACCGCAAGACCCTGCTGACGCTCCTGACGCAACTCGTCGATCTCAACAATGAAGCCTCGCGCGTGCCGCTGCGCGCCGAGGACGCGCTGGAGCATCTGGGGAAGCAGGGTGAGGGGGCGTTAGGGACAGGGGTTAGCTGATCGTCATTGCGAGCGCAGCGATGCAATCTACAGCGCCACAAGCGGAGGAATGGATTGCTTCGCTTCGCTCGCAACGACGGGTGGCTACATCTTTATTAACGCCTGGCGGTCGATCTTGCCTGTGCCGGTCTTCGGCAGTTCCTCGATGAACCGGATCTCGCGCGGATATTTGTAAGGCAATAGCTTTGCCTTGACGTAATCCTGCAGCTTCTTCGTCGCATCATTGCTGTCGAACTCGCCCTTGTTCATCACCACCACCGCTTTCAGGGTCATCCGGCGGTCCGGCAGCTCGGCCGCAAACACCGCGCATTCCCTGATGTCGGGATGCTCGGCAAGACAGAGCTCGACCTCCAGCGGATAGACCCACTGGCCTGAAATCTTGACCAGGTCGTCGGCGCGGCCGCGGAAGAAATGGAAGCCGTCGGCATCACGCACGAAGCGATCGCCGGTATAGATCCACCCCTCCTCGCGAATGGTCTCGGCGGACTTGTCCGGCCGGTTCCAGTACAGCGGCGTGTTGGAATCGCCGCGTACCCACAAGATTCCCTCCTCGTTGTCGGCGACTTCGCGGCCGTCCTTGTCCCTGAGCAGGATTTCATAGCCGGGCACGCGCAGGCCGGCGGCGCCGAGTTTTTTCTTTTCGGGGAGGTTGGAGAGATAGATGTGCAGGACTTCCGTCGAGCCGAGCCCTTCGATGATCTCGAGCCCCGTCAGCTTTTTCCAGCCGTTGAACACTTCCGCCGATAAGACTTCGGCCGCCGACAGCGCCATCCGCAGCGACGAGAAATCGGTTGTCGCCGCACCCTCGGCCTTGGTCAGCGAGGTGTAAAGCGTCGGCAATCCGTAGAACACGGTAGGCCGGTATTTTTCGATCGCCGCGAAGATCGCTGCTGGCTTCGGTTGTCCCGGCAGCAGCAGCGTCGCGGCACCGACCGAGAACGGGAAGGTGATGGCGTTGCCGAAACCGTAGGCGAAGAAAATTTTCGGCACCGAGAAGCAGATGTCGTCGGGCCCGAGCTTGAGCACACTGCGGGCAAACGCCTGCTCGCTATAGGCCATGTCGTGCTGCAGATGCACGATGCCCTTGGGGCGGCCGGTCGAGCCCGACGAATACATCCAGAACGCCATCTCGTCGCGGTGGGTGTCGGCTTCCGGAAGATCGGTGGCGAAGCCTTGCAGCCACTTTGCCGCGTCGACCGTGTTCGGCACGGCGTGCTCGCCCGCTACGCCATTGACCACAACAAGGGTTTGCAGCGGCGTATCCCTGCAGGCCTCCGCGTTGAACCGCGTCGTAAACTCTGCCTCGGCGACGGCTACAGTTGCGCCGGCGTCCGAGAGATAGAACTGCAGGAGCTCCGGCGGCGTCAGCGTGTTGATCAACAGCGGCACCAAGCCGGAGCGCACCGCGCCGAAAAATGCCGCCGGGTAGGCCGGCGTGTCGTCGAGGAACATCAGGATGCGGTCGCCACGCTTCAAGCGCAGCGATTGAAAGCCGTGGCCCCATTGCGCGGCCTCGGCGCAGAGCTCCGCATAGGTGCGCGTGCCGCCGGGGCCGGTCAGCGCCAGCCGGCCGCGGCGACCGGCCGCAAGATTATCGAACAGGATGCGGCTCGCGTTATAGCGTTCCGGGATCGCAAAGCCGATCTCGCGTGCGCCAGGGTTGTCGCGGGGGACCAGATCGGAAATTTCGGACGTCATGCCTGGCTCCCGATTTTCTTCGCCGCCTCGTAACGCGTCATGAATTCCGGCGACATCGCGCGCAGCCGCGCGTCGGCGATCCGCCCGGAGCGGGTGATGTAGCTGTAGGCAAAATCCATCAGGTCGAGCTTCATGTGTTCGGGGAAATGTTCGTACCAGTCGGCGCTGGTGCGCGCCGCCGTCACCAGCTTCTGCACGATCGGCTTGCGCTCGGCCTGGTAGCGGGCGAGGCCTGCGGGAATATCGTTATCCGCCTCCAGCGCCTTGGTTAGCGCGATCGCGTCTTCGATGGCGAGCCGCGTGCCTGAGCCAATCGAGAAATGCGCGGTGTGCAAGGCGTCTCCGATCAGCACCATGTTGCGGTGGGACCAGTTCTCGTTCCAGATCCAGGGAAAATTGCGCCACACCGATTTGTTCGACACCAGCGAGTGACCGTCGAGGGTCTCCGCAAAAATCTTTTCGCAGATCGCCTGCGACTGTTCGATCGTCATGTGCTCGAAGCCATAGGCCTGCCAGGTCGCCGCATCGCATTCGACCAGGAACGTGCTCATGGCGGGCGAATAGCGATAGTGATGCGCGTTGAAGAAGCCCAGATCGGTCCTCACAAACGTCTGCGACAGCGTGGCAAAGCGTTTGCTGGTGCCGTACCAGGCGAATTTGTTGGTCGAATGCGAAACCGAGGCGCCGAATTCCTTCTCAAACTCGCGGCGCACCAGCGAGTTCAGTCCGTCGGCGGCAACGATCAGGTCGTATCCGCCGAGTTCGCCGATCGACTGGATCGTGGTGTCGTACCGCGCCGTCACGCCTGCCCCGCGCACGCGCTGCTGCAGGATGGTGAGCAGTTCGAGCCGGCCGATCGAGGAGAAGCCGACGCCGTCGATCTCGACGCTCTCACCACGCAAATTGAGCGTGATGTTCTTCCAGCTCTCCATCCGCGGCGTGATGGCGTCGACCGTCTCGGGGTCATCGGCGCGCAAAAATTCCAGCGCCTGCTCGGAGAACACCACGCCAAACCCCCAGGTCGCGCCTTCGGGGTTCTGTTCGAACAGGTCGATTTGCGCGTCCGGATGACGGCGCTTCCAGAGATAGGCGAAGTAGAGGCCGCCGGGGCCTCCGCCAATGACGGCGATACGCACGTCTTCCTCCCAATCGACAGTATACTTACTAATTTGGGGTGGAGACTAATCTGTGCCGGATATTTGCGCTAGAGGAAAATATCGCCGGGAACCGTTCTGCGGCCCGCATCTACCTTAACGTTAGCGCACGAACCGGTACCCGTCGCGCCATTAGGGCATTTCAGGTTTGAAACCGCTTTCCGCCGAAGACGCGATAAGCTCGGCTGCAGCGAAAGATCGCCGCAGGCTGCGGGATTTAGCGCGCCGCGAATTGCGACAGCACTTCCTTGCAGGCAGGCGAAAGCTGGGCAGCGTTGGTCGCAAGACACTGCACGATCCGGCCACCGCCGGCGGGCACGCCGCCGCAAATCGTGCGCACGTCAGCACCGCAGGCCGAGCGCAGCACGAACAGCTCTTCGCGCGGCCGCATCGGTCGCAGCACGATCACGGTCGGCGCCGCCGTTGGCGCAACGGTAGCCGCGGCTCCCGCCGCGGCCGGAACCCCGCCGGCTGCGGGCGTTGCGGCTGCTGCTCCACCGCCACTGGCGGCGGCGACCGCCTTCTCGCAACCGGCCGAGAGTTTCCCCTTGTTCTTTTCCAGGCATTGCAGCGCAGGAGCGCCACCGGTCGGTACGCCCGCGCAGACCTTCGGATAATCGGAGCGGCACGCGCTGCGAATGGCGGAAATCTGGGCGCTAGTCGGCTGTCCGGCAGCGGGGGCGGCGGGTGCAGCCTTCGGTTCGCCGGATTTGGACGGCGCCGCTGTCGCGGCGGCCGGTGCCGCAGATTTCTGCGGCGCGGCTTCGGCCGGCTTGGCGGTGTCGACGGGCTTGGCCGTCTCCGCGGGCTTGGCCGCCGCCGCTTCCACCGCGCGCACCGCGCTCTGGCAGTTCGATGAAAGGCTCGACATGTTCTTTTGCAGGCATTGCAGCGCGGCCTCACCGCCCGGCGGCACGCTGGAGCAACGCGCGATGTAATCGGAACGGCATTGCGACTTGATTGCGTCGCGTTGCGCCTGGCTTGGCGCTTGCGCAAGCACGGGTGCTGCAATTGCGAATGTCGCGGTTGCCAGTAATGATCCAAGCTTTCTTGCGCGCGTCAACGTCTTGATCATTTGAATAAATCCTTTGTCGTCGCCGGAAGCCGCCGCTTCAGCCAAAATGAAATGTGCTTTCAGAAAAATTCCGGACGCATCATTTTCGCTTTCCGGTTTCGCCGCAAGCGGATTGTTGCTATTTTCATGGGATGGCGGAAAGCCGATTTCCGAATAAAGCCTTTTCCAGAACAAGACGGATTGAGGCACCAAAAATGATGGCTTTGCGTTCGCCTGCACGCTTGAGATCACACCGCACCGCCGCGCAAAAAGGCGCTGCCGCCTGCCGTGCAGCTTTCGCCGTTGCTGCAATGGGCATCTTAAGTGCCTGCGAACAAAATACTTTTGTCCCTCCGCCGCCGCCGAAGGTCGAAGTTGCGCCGCCCCTGCAGCGGCCTTTCACGCGCTATCTCGAAGCGACCGGCAATACGGCGGCGATCAAGAATGTCGATCTGGTCGCGCGCGTGCAGGGTTTTCTGCAATCGATCAACTACACGGACGGCGCCTACGTCAAAGAAGGCACATCCCTGTTCACGATCGAGCCGGACACCTACAAGCTGAAGCTCGAACAGGCGCAGGCCGCGGAATCCGGCGCGCAGGCCTCGGTGCGACAGACCGAGGCGGATTTCAAGCGCCAGCAGGAGTTGGTGCAGCGGCAGGCCGTTTCCCAGGCCACGCTGGATAATTCCACCGCGGCCCGCGACAATGCGCAGGCGAGCCTGCTGCAGGCCCAGGTCAATACCAAGATCGCGGCAGTCAACTACGGCTACACCAATGTGGTCGCGCCGTTCGACGGCGTCGTCAGCGCGCATCTCGTCTCTGTCGGTGAACTCGTCGGTGCCTCGTCGCCGACGCAACTCGCCACCATCGTGGCGCTCGACCCGATCTATGTGAATTTCAACGTCAACGAACAGGACGTGCTGCGGATCCGCGAGGAAGCGCGCCGGCGCGGCCTGACGCCCGATGATCTCAGGCAAGTACCGATCGAGGTCGGATTACAGACCGAGACCGGCTTTCCGCACAAGGGCAAGCTCGACTACGCCGCCACGACGCTGAACCAGTCGACCGGCACGCTGCCCGTGCGCGGCGTGCTGCCCAATGCGGATCGCGCGCTGCTGCCGGGATTCTTCGTCCGAATTCGCGTGCCTTTGGACCAGGTGCAGAACGCGCTGCTCGTGCCTGACGTCGCGCTCGGCAGCGATCAGTCCGGCCGCTACGTGCTGGTCGTGAACGGCGAAAATGTCGTCGAGCAGCGCAAGGTGCGCGTCGGGCCGCTAGAAGGCGAACTACGCGTCATTGAGGAAGGCCTCAAGGCCGATGACCGCGTGATTACCGCCGGGCTATTGCGTGCGATACCCGGCCAGAAGGTCGATCCGCAAGTGAAAATAGTCGAAGCTCAGCCGGCGTCGGCCAAGTAGGAGCCGGCCATGATTTCAAAATTTTTCATCGAACGGCCCGTTCTTTCCAACGTCATCGCGATCCTGATGATCCTGATCGGCGGCGTCAGCCTGTTCCGGCTCGCCGTTGCGCAGTATCCCGATGTCGTGCCGCCCACGGTGCAGGTTACCACCCGCTATCCCGGCGCCAGCGCGAAAACCGTGATCGACACGGTAGCGCTGCCGATCGAGCAGCAGGTCAATGGCGTCGAGGACATGCTCTACATGCAGTCTTACAGCGGCGCCGACGGCTCCTATTCGTTGACGGTTACCTTCAAGATCGGCACCGACCTCAACTTCGCGCAGGTGCTGGTGCAGAACCGGGTCTCGAGCGCGCTCTCGCAACTGCCGCAATCGGTGCAGAACCAGGGAGTCACCGTCCAGAAGCGATCGACGGCAATCCTCTTGTTCGTGACGCTGACATCACCGAAAGCGACCTATGACAGCCTGTTCCTGAGCAACTACGCCACCATCAACATTCGCGACGAGCTGTCGCGCCTGCCCGGCGTTGGGAATGTGACTGTGTTCGGGGCCGGCCAGTATTCGATGCGGGTCTGGCTCGATCCGAACAAGCTGCAGGCGCGCAACCTGATGCCGCAGGACGTGATCTCGGCGATCCAGCAGCAGAGCCAGCAGGTCACAGCAGGCCAGGTCGGGGCGCCGCCGGCGCCTGCAGGGCAGGCGTTCCAATATACGCTGAACGTCAGCGGCCGGCTCGACGACACTACTGAGTTCGAAAACGTGATCGTCAAGACCGGCAGTAGCGGCGACATCACGCGCGTGCGCGACGTCGGCTGGGTTGAACTCGGCGCCCAAACCTACAGCCAGATGTTCTCACTCAACAACAAGCCGGCCACCGGCATCGGCGTGTTCCAGTCGCCGGGCGCCAACGCGCTCGAAGTCGAGCAGGCGGTTCAGAGAAAAATGGCGGAGTTGGCGAAGGGATTTCCACAGGACATCAAGTACGACACGCCGTTCAACACCACCAAATTCGTCTCCGAATCGATCAACGAGGTCTACAAGACGCTCATTGAGGCCGGCTTGCTCGTGCTCGTCGTGATCCTGATCTTCCTGCAGGACTGGCGCGCGATGCTGGTGCCGGCGACGACGGTGCCGGTGACCATCATCGGCGCGTTCGCGGCGATGGCCGCGCTCGGCTTCACCGTCAACATCTCGACGCTGTTTGCGATCGTGCTCGCGATCGGCATCGTGGTGGATGACGCCATCATCGTGGTCGAGGGCGCAGCTCATAATATCGAGAAGGGGATGTCCGGCCATGACGCCGCGATCAGCGCGATGGATGTGCTATTCGCGCCGATCATCGGCATTACGCTGGTGCTGATCTCGGTGTTTTTGCCCTCGGCATTCCTGCCGGGGTTGACGGGCCGGATGTACGCGCAATTCGCGCTGGTCATTGCCGCGACCGCGCTGCTCAGCGCCATCAACGCGGCGACGCTGAAGCCGACGCAATGCGCCCTGTGGCTGCGCCGGCCCGCGCCGCCGGAACAGCGCAACTTCTTTTACCGGGGGTTCAACGCGGTCTATAACCGTCTGGAGGCCTGGTATGGCCGGGTGATCAGCCGTCTGGTCGCGCACAGCAATGTATCCGTCATCTGCGCGCTGATCCTGATCGCGATCGGCGGCTACGGCCTGTCGCGGGTGCCGACCGGCTTTATCCCGATCGAGGACCAGGGCTATCTGCTGGTGGCGGTGCAATTGCCGGATGGCGCGGCGCTCGACCGCACTCAGCGTGTGCTCACCCGCGTCAGCGACATCACCAGTAAAACCGCGGGCGTCGATCAGGTGATCACGATCGCGGGCATTTCCGCGCTCGACAATTCTTCCAGCCTCGCCAATGCCGGCGTGGCCTATCTGATCCTCAAGGAATGGAGTGCGCGCGGCGAGGGCGAGGATCTGCGGTCGCTGTTCGTCGGCCTGAACGAAAAACTGTCTGTGATCGAGGAGGCGCAGATCCTGGTGGTCCCGCCGCCGCCGATCCAGGGCATCGGCAATGCCGCCGGCTTTGCGATGCAGGTGCAGCTCCGCGACGGCAATTCCGATTTTAGCAAGCTGCAGGCAATCACGGGCGCGATGGTTTCCAATGCGGCGTCGCAAAGCGCGCTGCAGCGGGTCAGTTCGCCATTCCGTTCGATGGTGCCGCAGTTCGACGTCGAGGTTGATAGGGTCAAGGCGCAGACCATGCATGTCACGACCGACCAGATCTTCTCGACATTGTCGTCCTACATGGGTTCGAGCTTCGTCAACCAGTTCAACAAGTTCGGCCGCACCTTCCAGGTCTACGCACAGGGAGACGCGCAATTCCGCCTGACGCCGCGCGACATCGAAAAGCTGACGGTACGCAACAGCCAGGGCGACATGATCCCACTCGGCGCCGTGGCGAAGATTACGCCCGCCGTCGGCCCGTCGCTGATCAGTCTCTACAATCTCTATCCGTCGGCAACCATCATCGGGCTGCCGGCCACGGGTTACAGCTCCGGCCAGTCGATGAATCTGATGGAAGAGATCGCCGCCAAGACCCTGCCGCCGGGCACCGGCTTCGAGTGGACGGCGATGTCGTACCAGGAGAAGGTCGTCGGCGGCCAGATCTACTGGGCGTTTGGACTCGCCCTGCTGCTGGTGTATCTCGTGCTGGCTGGACAATACGAGAGCTGGTACGCGCCGATCTCGGTCATTCTCGCGGTGCCGCTGTCGCTGCTCGGGCCGATGCTGGTGCTGAGTGGGCTGAGGATCGAGAACAACCTCTACACCCAGATCGGCATTATCCTGTTGATCGCGCTGTCGGCCAAGAACGCCATCCTGATCGTCGAGGTGGCGCTCGAGCTCCACGTGCGCGACCGCAAGCCGCTGTTGGAATCCGCGGTCGAGGCGGCGCGGGCCCGTTTCCGTCCGATCCTGATGACGTCGTTCGCTTTCATCCTCGGCGTCGTGCCCTTGGTGCTCGCCACCGGCGCCGGCGCGAATGCGCGAAAATCGATTGGCATCACCGTGTTCTCGGGCATGCTGGCGTCAACGTGCCTGGCGGTGCTGTTCGTGCCGACGTTCTTCGTTGTGATCCAGCGGTTCGAGAACTGGCTGAAGGAGCGGAAGGCGAAGAGGGCGGGCGTGCAGGCGACGCCGAAAGTGCCGAGCGTGTCGTCTTAGCAGTCAGTTACCTCGGCCGGCGTCCCTTTATCGCATGCGCGCGCGCGTCACAAATGATGCGTCCCCCCGCATCCTCATGGAGGCGAGTGCGCACCCGCCTCTTGAGTGCTTCTGCGTCTGCAGATTCCATCGTGGCAATGATGGGGGCGATCGAAGGGGCTTCCAGGTTAATTTTCCAGAATTCGTCGAAATGCGCAAAAGTCCGCTGTACCGAGATCTCCCGCGTCTCCACGGCCTCGAGACCGGCACCTGTCCACAAGTCCTGCAGCGCTGGCATTGTGGATGCGTCCATCCGCGACGGGCGTGGAGGCGCAAGACCCATCGCACGCATCTCGACGTGGATCGGATCCAGGGGAAATCCGCCACCCAACATGTCCCACATGTAGGCCGCGACTGTGCCGCCCGGGCTGACCACTCGAACCATTTCCTCGACGCCTTTGGCTGGATCGGGAACGAATACCAGGACCAACGCCATGACGGCTGCATCGAAGCTGTCAGCGGGAAAGGGAAGCGCCATGGCGTCGCCTTGGCGAAACTTCGCCAGGCGCGCCGCTAGTCTGCTGCGTGCAAATGCAAGTTGCCCTTCGGACGGATCAATACCCTGAACGTCCACCGGAGCGCATCGCTCGACCAGGATGTCGGTGAAGGCACCGTTGCCGCAGCCGACGTCGATCCATCGCACGCCCATCGGCGGGGCCAGCCAATCGAGAAAGATCTCGCCGGCGAGTCGGCTTCAGACGCCCATCATGCGCTCATAGCTGGAGCCGTCATCGAAGCGAATTTCAGCCATTAGCTACACCCCCGCCGCCACCCTACCGGAAATTCGCGATCGCAGAGTGCCCCTCTGCTCGGGTTACACCCTCACCATCCTCTTGCCGCGGTTCTCGCCGGCGAGCAGGCCGATCAGCGCTTTCGGCGTGTTCTCGATTCCGTCGATCACGTCCTCCTGCACTTTCAACTTGCCGGAGGCGACCCAGGACTGCAGATCGGCAAGCGCCGCGGCGCTCTGGTCCATATAATCCATCACGATGAAGCCCTGCATGATGAGGCGCTTCACCACGATCAGGCCGGGCACGCCGCGCGGACCGTGGGCCGACGGTACGCCGTCATATTGCGAAAGCGCGCCGCAGCAGGCGATACGGCCGCGGTTGTTCATCAGCGAAAGGCAGGCTTCGAGAATCTCGCCGCCGACATTGTCGAAATAGACGTCGATGCCCTTCGGCGCGGCTGATCGCAGCGCCTTGAAGGTGGCGCCGTCCTTGTAATCGACCGCGGCGTCAAAGCCGAGTTCGGACGTGAGCCACTGGCACTTGTCCTTGCCGCCGGCGATGCCGATGACGTTGCAGCCCTTGATCTTGGCGATTTGCCCGACGATCGATCCGACGGAGCCGGCGGCAGCCGACACGACGACGGTCTCGCCTTGCTTCGGCTTGCCGACATGCAGGAGACCAAAATAGGCGGTGAGGCCGGCGATGCCGTAGACGCTGAGCAGATGCGTCATCGGCTCCATCTTCGGCATCTTGTTCAGATGCTTTGCCGGCACGGCGGCATAATCCTGCCAGCCGGTATCGCCGAATACGATATCGCCCGGCGCGAGGCTCGAAGCCTTCGAGGCGACGACCTCCGCGATGCTGCCACCAGCCATCACCGTGTTGGCCTCGACGGCGGCGCGATAGGTGGCACCGTGCATCCACGCGCGGTTGGCGGCATCAAGCGAAATATAGCGCGTCCGCACCAGCGCCTCGCCATCTTTCGGTTCGGGCACCGCGCCGTTGACCATCTTGAAATGCTCCGGCCCGAGCTTCCCGGTCGGCTTTTCGACCAGCAGGATCTGACGATTGACGATGTCGCTCATGGTGCTTTCTCCCCTCGGTGTCGCATTCTGGCGCTTTCCAGTGCACTGTCCGCGGAATAGCTGCTCGATTGCACAGATTGTGCGCCACGTTCAGAAAAATTCCAAATCCTCCGCGCGGCCGCCCTTTGCGACGGTTGCGTATTCGATCGCCAGGAATAATCCACCCGCCACATACACTCTGCGCTTTTGTTCCAGAGCCATCTCCTGCGAGAGCCCCACGGCATCCGCGATTGTCGCCGCGACATGAAGGGTTGCGTCGGAATTGCCAAGTCGCGCGGCGGCGGCGATGGCTTGCGGGTCCGCGCCCTTGTGGTGCGCCGCTGTGCAGATGATCGTATCGAACGACGGCGCCAGCACGCCGACGATCTCGTCGGCTTTCTTGTCGCGCGAGGCGCCAGTGACGAGAATCCAATCGTCGCCGCCATGAATAGCCGTGAGGCTCGCGTGCGATTGCCGGATGCCGTCCGGCGTATGGCCGACGTCGATCACCGTGAGCGGGTCTTGCTCGATGACCTCCAGGCGGCCGGGCCAGCGGACATTGCGCAGGCCCGAACGGATGGCCGCTTCGATCCGCTCGGGGGCCTTGCGCGGCTGCTCGCGTTGCAGCCAGAGCAGGAATAGCGTGACCGCGATGGCGGCGTTGTTGAACTGGAACGCTCCGGGCAGGCCAAGCTCGATGCGGCGAAAATCATGATAGCCGAACTGGAAATCGAAATGCTGCCCCGACGCGGACTGGGCCTCGTTGTCGACACTGATCTCGTCACGGACGAACAGTGGGGTGCAGCCGCGCCAGCGATGATACTCGACGAGATGTCGCCGCAGGTCGCGGCAGTTTTCACCATAGATGATCGTGCCGCCGGCGGCGCAGGCGTCGCTCTTGTCGGAGGCGATTAGTTCAAGCGAGTTTCCGAGCAATTCGACATGCTCGTAATCGACCGACGTGACGCAGGTCTCGCGCGCGCCGATCAGGCGGACTGGATCGTAGCGTCCGCCGATGCCAGCTTCGAACACCGCGAAATCGCATTCGCTCTTCTGGAAGTGCAAGCAGGCGAGCGCGAACAGCGCTTCGAAAGCGCCGAATTGTTCACCGCGACGGCTCGAGACGTCGGCGACGACCGCCGCTACCTTACGCTTCAGAAGGGCGAGCGCGTCGTCGTCGATTTCGACGTTGTCGACCTGTATCCGTTCGTTGAAGCGAAACAGATGCGGGGAAGTGAAGAGACCCGTGCGCAAACCGTAAGCGCGGCCGATTCGAGCGCACATCGCCGCCGTGCTGCCTTTGCCATTAGAGCCGGTCACCACCACCGAGATGCGCCGCAGCCGCGCGCGATCGACGGCCAGCATGTCCAACAGCTCTGCCATGCGCGCGAGGCAGACGCCGTCACCATATTTCGGCAGGTCGAACACTAGAGCAATCCCATGGTCGAGAAGGTGTGATGCCAGATCTTCAGGATTAGGTCGCCGCGGTCGGAATTCTCCAGCAGCCGGATCGCCGGGTTGGAATTGACCTCGATGACCTGCATGGAATCCGGTTGGCCACCGATATCTACGAACATGTCGATGGCCGCTACGCGAAGTCCGATCGCGCGCGCAGCCTGCCGCGCCAGCACGATGGCCCCCTCGGACGGTGCATCCGCCAGTACCATCGTGCCGCCAGCACTGAGATTCATCCGCCCGGGGATCTCGCGCCGTTCGCCATTTGCCGGCACAGTGTCGAGTGACGGGTCGTGATCGGACAGCGAAGCCGGCGAAAGGCCGCGGGCCCGCAAAGCGTCATTATGGGCCGCCAGCAGTTCGCGGAACGTGCGCACGCCGTCGCCCGAGATGAACGGCGGGCGTTTTCGCGCGCAGTAGAGCGCGTCATCGTCGAGCAGGAAAACGCGATACTCGGTGCCATCGACGATCGGCTGGATCAGAACGGCGTCATAATACTTCATCACCGCATCGAGATAGCGAACGAGCGCTGCTTCGCCGTGAACCGCTTGCGCGAAATCGCCGCGCGCTCCAGTGAGCGGCTTGACGAAGGCCGATCCACCCAATGCCTTGAAGCCGGCAATCGCGTCGCTGCGTTCATGGCCCGCCGGGCGATGCGCGCGGTGGCGATTGTGCAGGAAGAAATACTCGCCGCCGAGCGCGGGCACACCGGCGTCTCGGAGAATCCTGCTGGCAAAGAACTTGTCCGACGCCAGTGTCGAAGCCGTCGCGTTGTTCTGCGGATACCAGGAGCATCGGCCGGCGCCGAAATGAAGCAGCCTGTCGCGCGCGGCGATGCTGAAGATCAATCCCGAGCCGCCGTCGAGGTCGCGAAACGCCAGCCCGAATTCGGCAGCCGCAAACTCTGCATAGACCGCCTGGTCCGGATAGAAGCCCGGTTTTCCTTTTCGAAACTCAGTTGGGCTTCGCATGCGATCTCTTTTGAAACGTTCTTAATTCGACGTAGTCTTTTATTGCCAGATCGGTGCCGAATTCAGCAAGTTAATTGCGCGAGAAAGCGTTAACGAAGGCGATCGAACCTTTTTGCAAATTAGGCCGACAGCCATTCCGAGTTCTCAATTGTGCTGCAGGTCATATTGACTATGTGTCTCGTGTGCGCAAATGAAGCGCCAAATCGCCGCTGATTTCGCTGATTTTGGCACTTTGAGGCCCGAAGACCGAAACGTTCTACATCGAGACGTCAGGAAGAACGAAAACACATGAGCGCGTTCTATAGAGAGAAAGTCCTTTCTGTCCGCCACTGGACCGATACCCTTTTCAGCTTCCGGGCTACCCGCGATTCCGGTTTCCGCTTCCAGAACGGCCAGTTCGCAATGATCGGCCTCGAGGTCGAGGGCCGGCCGCTGCTGCGCGCCTACAGCATGGCGAGCGCCAATCACGAGGAAGAGCTCGAATTCTTCTCCATCAAGGTTGCGGACGGGCCGCTGACCTCGAAGCTGCAGAAGATCCGCGAGGGCGACGAGATTCTGGTCGGCCGCAAGGCGACCGGCACGCTGATCACCGACAATCTGATTCCGGGCAAGCGCTTGCTGCTGCTCTCGACCGGCACGGGCCTCGCCCCATTCGCCAGCCTGATCAAGGATCCCGACGTCTATGAGCGGTTCGAGACCATCGTGCTCGTGCACGGCTGCCGTCAGGTCTCCGAACTTGCTTATGGTGAAGATCTGGTCGCCAAGCTGCGCGACGACGAGTTGTTCGGGCCGCTGCTGTCGGAGAAGCTCTTGTACTATCCGACCGTGACCCGCGAGCCGTTCCGCAATCGCGGCCGCATTACCGACCTGATCTCATCCGAGCAGTTGTTCAACGACATCCACCAGCCGCCGCTCAATATCGAGACCGATCGCATCATGATGTGCGGCAGCCCGGCCATGCTGGAAGAGCTGAAGCAGATGTTCGAATCCGGCGGGTTCATCGAAGGCAGCGGAAACACGCCCGGCCATTTCGTGATCGAAAAGGCGTTCGTTGAGCGCTGACGGTCACCGTCATTCCGGGTTCGCGTCTGCGACGCGGCCCGGAATGACAGGCTCCCCATAGCCCGCCCCTTTCCCTCACTGCTATAACCCTCCCGTAACGTCGCTCGGCTCGTTGCCGACGCGACGATTGATAGAGCGTGCGTGCCGGTGCACAACGAGGTTGTGCGGCAAGGACTGCACTCGGCTCCACGTCATTACGCTGCACTGCACAAAGGCGACAGGTTTATTCGGACCGGGAGCATCCCGTTTATTTTTCAAGTCGCCGTCACTTCCGTGAAGGTCGCTTCGTATATCGTGTAGCGCCCGTTCCGGCCATTGAACTAAGCTGCCGTCCGGCAAGGATAATTTGGGTGAGGGAGTTCCATGGAAACGCTGCTGCTTCCGTTCTCGCCACGCTACATCGTGCTGACGATCTGCGCCGTCATCACGGCATTGCTGATCGGCATCGGGATCTTCGACAATAATCTGAAAGTGTGGGAGTTGCTGCTGCTGCCGATCGTGGTCTTCGGCGCGCTTACATTGCTGGGCATTCGCGATCTCGTGCAGAAGAACCACGCGGTGTTGCGCAATTATCCGATCTCGGCGCACATTCGTTTTTTGCTCGAAGAAATTCGGCCGGAGATACGGCAGTACTTCTTCGAGAGCGAGAAGGACGGCAAGCCGTTTTCCCGCGACACCCGCGCTCTGGTGTATCAGCGTGCCAAGATGGAGCTCGATAAGCGGCCGTTCGGCACCCAGGAGGACGTCTATCGCGACGGCTACGAATGGATGCACCATTCGATGTTGCCGAAGGCGGGTGCCGTCGAGCAGTTTCGCGTCACCATCGGTGGTCCGGATTGCACTAAGCCGTACTCGGCCTCGGTCTTCAACATCTCGGCGATGAGTTTTGGGGCGCTCAGCCCCAACGCCGTGCGGGCGCTGAACGCTGGTGCGAAAAAGGGCAGCTTTGCGCATGACACCGGCGAGGGCGGCGTCAGTCCTTACCACCGCGAGCACGGCGGTGACATCATCTGGGAAATCGGCTCGGGCTATTTCGGCTGCCGCAACCGCGACGGCACATTCAACCCGGAAGAATTTGCCCGCGTCTCCAGCGACGATCAGATCAAGATGGTCGAACTCAAGATCAGCCAAGGAGCCAAGCCCGGACATGGCGGGGTCCTTCCGGCGGCCAAGGTCTCTGAAGAGATCTCCAAAATTCGCGGTATCCCCATGGGCGAGGATTGCATTTCGCCGGCCACGCACCGCGCGTTCTCGACGCCGCTGGAAATGATGGTTTTCATCGGCGAGATGCGGCGACTATCCGGCGGCAAGCCGGTCGGGTTCAAGCTGTGCGTCGGTCATCCCTGGGAATTCCTGGCGATCTGCAAGGCGATGCTGCAAACCGGGATATATCCTGATTTCATCGTGGTGGACGGCAATGAAGGCGGCACCGGTGCTGCGCCGCTGGAATTCATGGACCATTTGGGCATGCCGATGCGGGAGGGCGTCAATTTCGTCCATAATGCACTGATCGGCATCAGTGCGCGTGACCGCGTCAAGATCGGTGCCGCCGGCAAGATCGCGACCGCATTCGACATGGCGCGTGCGATGGCGATCGGCGCCGACTGGTGCAATTCTGCGCGCGGGTTCATGTTCGCGCTCGGCTGCATCCAGTCGCTGAGCTGCCATACCGATCGATGCCCGACTGGCGTGAGCACCCAGGATCCGCTCCGCGCCCGCGCGCTGGTGGTGCCGCACAAGATTGAACGGGTCTACAACTATCATCACGCCACCCTGCACGCCCTGTCCGAGCTGATCGCCGCGGCCGGCCTCGACCATCCGCGGCAATTGCGGACGATCCACTTCTCGCAGCGATCCTCCACGAATGACACGTTGTCATTCGCGCAGCTCTATCCACAGCTACGTCCGGGCGAGTTGATCGAAGGCACCCAGGATCCGCGCTTCCGCGATGCATGGGCGATGGCGCGCGCAGTTTCGTTCCAGCCAGCGGGATAAAATCCCGGCGGTTTCCCCGCTGCCGCGCGGAGGCGAAGGGAGCGCGGCCGGGAGAATTTGCCGCTTCAAAGGCGGATGCCGAATTTGGCGAGCGTCCAGGCGGTGAGGAAGTAAAGAGCAATCGTCACCGCGCAGCCGGCGGCGAGGCTGGGCCAGAAGCCCACGCCCGCCCTGAGCAGCGCCGGCAATATCAGGAACAGCGGTAGCGACGGCAGCACGTACCAAAACGTCGATTCAGCCACACTGGCAATCCGCTCCGCATCGCCGGTGTCGTGCCAGAGCCACAGGAAGCTCAACAGCGAAAGCAGCGGCAGCGACACGATGAGCGCAGCGAACGCCGGGCTGCGCTTGGCGATTTCCGACACCGCCGCGATGATAATGCCGGACAGGGCGCATTTGATCACGAAGTAGAGCATGGGGTGCCTCAAGGGGCACTAGAACTCTCCGTGCAGCCTGCCGGAGAACACATGGACCGGGCCGCGGTCGGCATTGTAGGCGGGATTGGTGATGAACTGGTAGTCGGCGGTGAGCGTGAAGTTCTTGTCGATGGCGTAGGCGTAGTAGGTCTCGAGGATTCGTTCGTTGCTGTAGCTGAGACGGCCGTCGCCGATCAGCAGGCCGAGACCGCCGGCCGCCAGGAAATCGCGGTGCGCGCTGGAGAGACCATTGATTGCGCCGCCCAAACCGAACGTATCGCTCGGGCGTCCCCAATAGCTGCCCTTGACTGACAGGCCTGCCGAAACGCTGCGGTCGATGTCGGTAAAGGACAGGATTTCGTTGCGGCCGTCGTTCCAGCTCGCGCGGGCGAACAGGCCGACATCATTCATGATCTGTTGTTCGGCGTTGACGTAGAAACCGTATTTCAGGTTTTCGCGCCGGATGCTGGGCATGATGTCGTTGATGTCGAGCGTCGGATCTGCGGCGCTGATCGCCAGCGCATTGCGGTAGTTGCCGGTATTGCCGCGATTGGCGAAGATGCCGAGCCGCAATTTGCCGGGCTGATCGAACACAGTGTGACGTTCTTCGAACTCGACAACAGCTCCGCCGGTCTTGAAGGTGAGGACATCGCTGTTGGGAGCAGAGGGCACCTGAAACACGCCCGCGCGGACCGCCCAGTCCTTGCGATTGAGTTCGACCACCGCGCCGCGGGTAAATCCGGGGAGATCGGCCGGAAAGTCATAGGCCGCGGACGCCCACATTGCCCAGTTCATGAAATCCACACGCGGGTCTTTTGCGTAGGAATTGCCGTCAAAAAAATCTCCGACGGCAAATCGCCCGACCGTTACCGTGATCCGGTCGATGTCGCGCTTGCCCGGCAACTGATTGGCCGCATCGGCCACTTCTTCCTGTTCGCCGCCCAGCCCGAACGTCTGCCGGAAGAAATAGCGCTGTGCGCGGAATCTCGGATATTCGGCGCCGCCTTTTTGCGCTTCGCCGTTTGAAAAACCTGCCAAGCCTAATGTGCCGCCGATTCCGAAGCCCTGCGCAAGCTCCGGACCAAAGTAGAGCTCTCCGCCGTCCCACAACCGCCAGCCGAGAAAGGCTCCGACCGTCCAGGTCTCTCTGACGCGTCCGGCGCCCGGCAGGCTGTTCGTACCGTGATACGGCGAGCGGAAGCTTGGATAGCCCTGCGGAAGGAATGTCGTCTGGGCGTGGACGTTCCAGTCCTTGGACGCTGGAGGGGTGGGGGGCCTGATGGCGTAATCGCTCGATGTCGCAGAACCCGGCCCGTCCCAGATCTTGTAGTTCAATCCGAGCTTGACCGTATGGACCTTTGGATCGACCCTGACGTCCGGCAGCGGCACGTCCGCAAGTCCATAGGCTCGGGCGCCCAGATAGATGTAGTCGTATTCGAGTTTTGCGCTCCATCTGGCGTCGGCGGCATACTCGATGCCAGCGCCTGCGGTCCAGCCGAGATGTGTATGCCCACGCGTAGATAACACGCTTCCGTCGACATCATTGATGTCGACATGGGCCCTAGCCCAGGCGACGCCGCCGGTCACGTAGGGCAACAGCGTTCCGAAGGCGTAACCGACGCGGCCCCGTGCCGTGGCAATATAGTCGAAGGTCGTGTTGAAGAGAGCCGGCGCAAGCCTCGGACGATCAAGCGTGCTCAGGAACGAAACATCGGCTTCGCCCCCCAACACCAGGTTGTTCGGGAGCTGAAAATTGTAACCGGCCTGATAGCCGCCGATCAGGCCGGTGATGCTGTGGGGAAAGAACACGCCTTGCAGCGGCAGGGGACTGGCATCAGGGCCAAGGCTGCCGCCGCCATAACCGACATGGCCGCCGAGATAGAATCCGCTCCAGTTGTAGACGGCTCTCAGCGCCGGTGCCTTCAACGGCATATCTGCAGCGGCGGCAACGCCGTCAAATGCGAGCAGGCTCAGGCCTACGCCTGCCAGCAGATACTCTCGGGATCGGCTGCGACGGCTCATGATTTCTGTACTTCCAGCGCGAACATTCCGGCGACTTCTCTCATCATCACTGCAGATTTGCCGGCGCGCTGCCTACCAAGGAAATCGGTTAGAATTATCAGCCCGCCCGTTCTTGTGGATTGGTCGGTGGTTCCAGCCCCAGATCGGGAACAGGCAATCCGTTGGACAATCCTTATTGCGAGCAATTCGCAACTACAACAAGGATTGAACCGCTTCGTCTGAATGACATCGTCACGTGACATCCGCGCAACGCAGCCGCAGGAGCGGATGTTTCGAACGAAAACTTGGCTCGGGCGATCCGGGACGGATGCCGGTTCGCGCGCGTGAAGATAGCGACTCTTCAGGTTGTCGGTCTGCAGCAAAAAGGTGACCCGCCCGGGGGGACAACCGGGCGGGTCGGGTGCGGCACGGGGGTGGATGAGGCGCCCGTGCCGGACGCTGATCCACGACAGAAGCGTTTTCGAGCGAAGTGGCCTTCCGGTTCGCGTGAAGAAAACGCGTTAAACACGAGAAGCGCTTGCAGGGTCTGAAGTGGTTCGTTGAAGAAGTCGCTTCTCAGACAGCAACCGAGTCAGCGCGGAAATCAGTATGCGCAGGTCCGGACGCGGCCGATGTAATTGCCGAAAGCGTCGAACTGGCGAACCCAGCCGCAGCGGCGATAGCCGTCATAGTAGTAGTGGGGACCCGAAGCTGCGATGGCAGTGCCGACGATGGCTGCGCCCACGAGGCCGGCGCCGACACCCCAGTGCAGCGGCTTGGCCTGAGCCTGTGTGGAAGCCATGCCGCCGGTAACGGCAAGAGTAGCGAGAGCGAGAGCGGCGAACTTGGTCTTGATCGACATGGAAATCTCCATCCTGTGTTACGCGGCCATTGTGGTCCGCATGCCCAGTTGGACGGAGCGCGTTGAAAGGCGGTTCGAGACGGCGGCCGGAAATATGGTTTCGTCGTTTATTTCCTCGATATTTCAGATGGTTAGGATAATAGATCGCGATTTTATGCTTTACGAAGAAACAATTCCGGATCGAATTTGTCGACGTCATCGAGCAGTTCGCAGAACGCCCGCGCGCCGTGATCGAGCAGTTGTTCGCCCTTCTCCGCAGTGGCTTTGGTGGCGTCGCCCACTGCGCCGCTTTCGTTAAGGTCCTGCGCCTGCCACGCGAAAGGGACCGGCCGATGCGCCGAGAGCCAACGAAATTCCTTCTCCATCGAGATACTGGCAGGGCGAAAATCGGCGATCGCCTCGCTCCGCACCGTGTGCGGATAGCGCGCCAGCATGATGGAGGTCTCGACCGCGCCGCCATGAATGCCGTGACGCAGCTCTTCCGCGGAAAACAAGCCGTCCGGCGCGCCGAAGCGCGACCAGCTCGTGGTCACCACGAGCAGCCTGTGATGTGCGCGCAGATCCTGCGCGACCAGCGACATCGCCGCGCTGTTGCCGCCATGGCTCGTCACAATCACGAGCTTGCGGATTCCGCATCGCGCGACGCGCTCGCCGATCGCCGTCCACTCCTTCAATGCGGCCTCGGTCGGCAGCGTCAGCGTGCCCGGAAAATCGATGTGCTCGGTGGAGATGCCGACCGGCTGCAGCGGCAGAAAGGTGACGGGCAGCGCGACAGGCAACAGCTCGCGCACCCGCGCCAGATAGGCCTCGCCGATCAGGACGTCCGTTTCCAGCGGCAGATGCGGGCCGTGCTGTTCGGTGGCTGCCAATGGCAGCACCGCGATCCAGCGCGCGGCGTCGGCCGTGGCAATGTCGGGCCAGCGGATGTCGGTCCAGTCGCGGGGCGGAACGGTTGAGGCCATCGAGCGAAGCGTTTCTTTGGATGAATTTGCAGAGTAGTTTGTTAGATAGTCCGGGAATGGTCCGATCCCTGGACAAATCCTCTTGGGGACGTTGTCCTTAGCCTCTCATCATGGGCCAGAATGATCGACGGAGTCCAACCATGAACCCGGCCTTTTTGCTGCGAACGTTAACCGCAGGTCTTTTGGCGTTGGCCGCAGGACCGACGCAAGCGCGTGGCGAAACCCTCGACAAGGTGTCGTTCGGAACCAATTGGGTCGCGGAGGCCGAGCATGGCGGCTTCTTCCAGGCGGTCGCCGACGACACCTACAAGAAATACGGCCTCGACGTCACCATCGTTCCCGGCGGGCCCAACACCAACAACCGCATCCTGCTGACCGCCGGCAAGCTCGATTTCTTCATGAGCGCGAACACGCTGCAATCGTTCGACGCCGTTGCCAATAACGTGCCGCTGATTGCGGTCGCCGCGATCTTCCAGAAGGATCCGCAAGTATTCCTCACCCATCCGGAAACCAAAATTGCGAAACTCGAAGATCTCAAGCCGCTGACGCTGCTGGTGTCCAAGGAAGGTGTCGCGAGCTACTTCCAGTGGCTGAAGTCCGAATATGGGTTCAGCGAGAGCAAGGTAAAGCCCTACACCTTCAATCCGCAGCCTTTCATCGTGAACAAGCAGAGCGCGATGCAGGGTTACGTTACCTCCGAGCCCTACGCCGTCGAGAAGGCCGCCGGCTTCAAGCCTGGCGTGATCCTGCTGGCCGATCACGGCTTCAATGCCTATTCGACGCTGATCGAGACCCGCCGCGAGATCGTCGACAAGAAGCCGGACCTGGTGCAGCGCTTTGTCGATGCCTCCGTCATCGGCTGGTACAACTATCTCTACGGCGACAATTCCGCCGGCAACGCGATGATCAAGAAGATCAACCCCGAAATGACCGACGAGCTGCTCAGCTATTCCGTCGCCAAGATGAAGGAATACGGCATCGTCGATTCCGGCGATACGTTGCGCGACGGCATCGGCGCCATGAACGATGCGCGCGTGGCGAGCTTCTTCGACAAGATGGTGCGGGCCGGCGTGGTTCGCCGCGATATCGACTACCGCCAGGCCTACACGCTTCGCTTCGTCAACAAGGCCGTCGGTCTCGATCTGCGGCCGAAGAACTGACGCGAGATGGTCGGGCCCGCTTTGTCGGAGATGGATAGCGAAGCGGCGGGCCTTGCAGTGCGTCTGCGCGCGGTAAGCAAGACCTATGACAATGGCGTGACCGCGCTGGGGCCGCTCGATCTTGATGTCGCAAAGGGCGACTTCGTCTCGCTGCTCGGGCCTTCCGGCTGCGGAAAATCCACCGCGCTGCGGCTGATCGCGGGGCTCGGTGCGCCGAGTGCGGGCACGGTGAACGTTCCCCATCGCGCCAACAAGGCGGATGGGCGGCATCCCATCGGTTTCGTGTTTCAGGAGCCCACGCTGATGCCGTGGGCTAGCGTGCGCGACAACGTTTGCCTGCCGCTGAAGCTTGCGCATGCGGCGCCGGCCGAAGCCGACCGGCGTATCGAGGAGGCGCTGGCGCAGGTCGGCCTTGCCGAATTTGCGGATGCATACCCCCGTGAACTGTCGGGCGGCATGAAGATGCGGGTCTCATTGGCGCGGGCGCTGGTCACCGATCCGGACATTCTCCTGCTGGACGAGCCGTTCGCAGCGCTCGACGAGATCACGCGTTTTCGGCTCAACAACGACCTGCTGGCGCTGTGGCGCAAGCTGCACAAGACCGTCATTTTCGTCACCCATTCGGTGTTCGAGTCGGTCTACCTGTCGCAGCGGGTGATCGTGCTGACGGCGCGTCCCGGGCGCATCCGCGGCGAGTTTCGCATCGCGACGCCGGAGCCGCGGGGGGAGGAGTTTCGCACCTCGGCCGACTATGCCGGCTATTGCCGCGAGGTCTCGAATGCGCTGGCGCCTTCCTATTCCGGGCAGCGCAGCGCATGAGTTCCGTGCAGAACATCGGCCGCATGCTGCTTCCCGTCGTCGTGCTCGCGGCGGGCCTGGCGTTGTGGGAATTCGTTGTCCGCGTCAACGATATCCAGCCCTATGTGTTGCCGAGCCCGACAACCGTGTTTCAGACGCTCGTCAGCGACTGGCCGGTGCTGTCGGAATCGCTCGGCATCACCTTGCTCACCACGCTGGAAGGTTTCATCGCCGCAGCCATCGGCGGCGTCGCGCTGGGGCTGGTGTTCAACCAATCGAAATGGCTGGAATATTCGCTGTTTCCCTATGCGGTGATCCTGCAGGTCACGCCGGTGATCGCAATTGCGCCGTTATTGCTGATCTATCTGCCGCAGCAGACCGCGGTCATTGTCTGCGCCTGGATCGTCGCTTTTTTTCCGGTTCTGTCCAACACCACGCTCGGGCTGAATTCGGTGGACCGCAATCTGGCCGGGCTGTTTCAGCTCTATGGCGCGTCAAGGCTTCAGACGCTGCGGTACCTGAAATTGCCGGCGGCGCTGCCGTTCATCCTCGGTGGCTTGCGGATCGCGGGCGGCCTGTCGCTGATCGGCGCCGTGGTAGCCGAAATCGCCGCGGGCACGGCAGGCGCCGGCTCCGGTCTTGCCTTCCGGATCGCCGAATCCGGTTATCGCCTCAACATTCCCCGAATGTTCGCGGCGTTGTTGTTGCTGTCGGTGGCCGGGATTGTCATCTATGGGCTGCTGGCGCTAGTTTCGCATCTGGTACTACGGCGCTGGCATGAGAGCGCGCTTGGAAAGGAAAATTGATGGCTGCCGCGAATGTTTCGTCCGAGAAGATCGATCTGTTGATCTACGGACCTGTCAGGCCGATCCTGGAGAATGGCTTTCCGGATCAGTACGTCCTGCATATGGCGGAGAGCCGGGCTGACCTCGAGCGCTTGACGCCCGATACGGTCGCAAAGATCCGCGGCATGGCGGTCACCTATCACATGGTGCCGGCGGACGCGAAGGCGCTGTCGCAATTTCCGAAGCTTGAAATCGTCGCGAGCTTCGGCGTCGGCTACGACCACGTCGACTCGGCTTATGCGAGGGAGCACAATATCGTCGTCACCAACACGCCCGATGTGCTGACGGAAGAAGTCGCCGACGTCGCGATGGGGCTACTGATCGCGACCTTGCGCGAATTCGTCAAGGCCGACCGCTATCTGCGCTCCGGCCTATGGCAGACCCAGAACTATCCCTTGAGCGCCGGTTCGCTGCGCGACCGCAAGATCGGCATCGTCGGCATGGGTCGCATCGGACAGGCGATCGGCCGCCGGCTCGAGGCCTCGCGCGTGCCGGTTTGCTATCATTCGCGCAATCCGTCGTCGGCCGTGTCCTACCAGCATTATCCCGACCTGATCGAGATGGCGAAGGCGGTTGATACGCTGATCGTCATCGTGCCCGGCGGCGCCTCGACCGCCAAGATGATCAATGCCGACGTGTTGCAGGCGCTTGGTCCGCGCGGCGTTTTGATCAACGTCGCCCGCGGTTCCGTCGTCGACGAGCCGGCGCTGGTCGCGGCGCTGAAATCCGGCACCATTCTCGCCGCCGGACTCGATGTGTTTGCCAACGAGCCGAACGTGCCGGACGAGTTAATGGCCATGCAAAATGTCGTGCTGTTGCCACATATCGGCTCAGCTTCGGTGGTAACGCGCAATGCCATGGATCAGCTTGTCGTCGATAACCTGAAAAACTGGTTTGCCGGCAAGGCGCCGCTGACGCCCGTTCCGGAAATTCCGGTGAAGGGACGCTGATGTTGCTTAGGCGTTCAGGCATTACGGCAGCAGCGCTGACGGCGCTGCTCGCGCTTGCGCCGCAGGTCTCGGCGCAGGATGCCGCTGCCCTGAAGAAGGAAATGATCGGGCAGTGGGAACTTGCCACCACCGAGCGCAGCAAGACTTGCGTCGTCACGATGAAGGGCGATGCGACGCCGCAAGGGCTCAAGCTCGAGCTTGAGCCCGGTTGCGCCAAGGCGTTGCCGTTCACCAAGGACATCACGGCCTGGAATATCAAGGGGCTGGACATCGTGCGGCTGCAGGATGCGGCAGGCCAGCCGGTAATCGACTTCACCGAGGTCGAGAGCGGCATCTTCGAAGGCTTGCGGACTGGCGAGGGCGTCTACATCCTGCAGAACCTCGCGGCCGCCCGCTCGCTCGCCAAGTCGATGGACCAGATGATCGGCGACTGGTCGATGGTTCGCGGCAATGGACAGACGGTCTGCGGCCTGACGCTGACCAACACAGAGGCGACCGGGGATAATTTCCAGGTGTTCCTGAAGCCGAAATGCGATCCGGCGGTTGCGGCCTTCGCGCCAAACCAATGGCGGCTGGAGCGCGGACAGATGATCCTGATGTCGGCCAGAGGCGAGAGCTGGCAGTTCGAGGCCGACGACAATGCGCAGTGGCGGCGCGTGCCGGATACCGCCGATCCCCTGATCATGATCCGGGGGCAATAGGCGGTATCCCCGGAACCTGGATTTTTTTCTAGCGCATGTCGATCCGGCCGCGGCCGGATCGTCGTTCCCTGTAGCGAGACGGAATGGCCGGCCTGATGCCGCCAACTCGCAGCACAGGAGTTGTTCATGCGTTTCATGTCCATCGTTACTTCCCCGCAACCGATGAAGGCCCCGACGCCCGCCCTGATGGAAGCGATGGGCAAGCTTGCCGAACGCGAGATCAAGGCCGGCCGGATGATCGACATGGGCGGGCTGACCCCGTTGCAGCAGGGGGCGCGGGTCTCGATCGACGGCGGCAAGCTGCGAGTCACCGACGGCCCGTTCGTGGAGGCCAAGGAAGTGGTCGGTGGCTACGCCATCTTCGAGTTCCGCGACAAGGCGGAAGCGCTGGCCATGGCCCAGGAATTCATGCAGCTTCATCTCGACCACATGCCCGGCTGGGAAGGCACCTGCGAACTGCGCGCCATGGCCGGCCACGGCCTGGAAACGACCTGCGGCGACGTCGAATCCCCCGCGCACGCTTGATGGCGCGGCATAGCCGATCTGGTCGGCGGCGATGACGGCCGCCGACGTCAATCGCACCATCCTTGCGGTCTGGCGCATCGAACAGCCGCGCCTGATCACAGGGCTGTCGCGAATGCTGCGCGATGTGCCGCTGGCGGAGGATTTGACCCAGGAAGCCTTGGTCGCGGCGCTGGAGCATTGGCCCGCCGGCGGCGTGCCGGAGAAGCCCGGGGCGTGGCTGATGGCGCTGGCCAAGCGCCGTGCGCTGGATCATCTGCGCCGCCGCAGCATGCTCGCGCGCAAGCATGAGATGCTGACGCGCGACCTCGAGCAGGAGCAACTGGCGATGCCAGACCCGGACGTCGCACTCGACGACGATATTGGTGACGAGTTGCTGCGGCTGATCTTCACCGCCTGCCATCCAAAACTGTCGCGCGAGGCGCGCGCGGCGCTGGCGCTCCGAATGATCTGCGGTCTGACCACGGAAGAGATCGCGCGCGCCTTCCTGCAGCCGGAAGCGACCATCGCCCAGCGCATCGTGCGGGCGAAGCGGACGCTGTCCGAATCCGGACTGGCCTACGAAACGCCACGCGGCGAGCAGCTTTCGGAACGACTCGCCTCGGTGCTGGAGGTCGTCTATCTCATCTTCAACGAAGGCTATACGGCCGCCCGCGGCGACGAATGGCTACGGCCGCAGCTCTGCAACGACGCGCTGCGCATGGGCCGGGTGCTGACGCTGGTCGCGCCGCAGGAAGCCGAAGCCCACGGCCTGCTCGCGCTGATGGAGCTGAATGCTTCGCGCACCGCGGCGCGCACCGACGCAGCCGGCGATCCGATCCTCTTGATGGATCAGAACCGCGCGCTGTGGGACCGGCTTCAGATCCGCCGGGGATTGCTGGCGCTGGCACGAGCGCACGAGCTCGGCGGCGGGGGCGGATTCTATGCACTGCAGGCGGCGATCGTCGCCTGTCACGCCAGGGCCGTTACACCTGATGAAACCGAGTGGCCGCGCATCGCCGAGCTCTACGCCAAATTGGGCGCGCTGGTGCGCTCGCCGATCATCGAGCTCAACCGCGCCGTGGCTATCGGTATGGCCGAAGGGCCGGCGGCTGCGCTCGCGATCGTGGACGGATTGGCCGGCGAGCCCGCGCTGAAGACCTATCACCTCTTCCCAAGCGTCCGCGGCGATCTGCTGCACAAACTCGGCCGCGTTGCAGAAGCCCGCGCTGCGTTCGAGCTCGCGTCAACGCTTGCGACCAACAAGCGCGAACGCGAATTGTTGCGGCGGCGGGCCACTGAGACGAGCAGTGGCGCGCCGAAGTCGTTCTGACTTCAGATGAACCGGAATTGCGACCGCTCGCGTTTGGCGAGTTTCGGAATCGCCTGCCCGAGAATGATGTTCTTGAAGTGATCGGTCTGCTGATGCTCGGCGAAGGCCGCTTCGCCTGCGAATACCTCGTAAAAGAAGAATTCTCGTGGCTTTGCGATGTTCTGGTGAATCTGGAATGCCTTCACGCCGGGCTCACGCTGTGCCTGCGGCAGAAAATCTTTCAGAAGCTCCGCGACGGTGGCTTCCTCACCCGAATTGACTTCCCAGAATGCGGTGACGATCAGGTTCTGGTTTGCGTTGTTGGTAGCAGCCATAATGTTCTCCTGTGAAATATTAAGCACGTGCTCGTTGGAGCGGCGATGCGGATCACAATGGCTGATTTTTCGACAAGAATGCTTCGGTGCATGTCGAATAATAATGTCAACATCGAAGCCGGAACCAGCTTGGCGATGCGCGCGTTTCCCCGGAGATAATTTTGCCTGGAGCAGCCGCATGGCCAAAAAGACCGTGCTCGCCATCGGCATCGAGCCTTCCTTCGTCGACTTTAGCGCCTTCCCGGGGCTCACGGCTGAACTGATGACGAGCTATGTTGGAGCTCAGATCGAGCAGCTTCGCGCGATGGGCTATGAGGCCGATAGCTGCCTGATCGATCTCGGCGATACCGCCGAAGCGGTCGCCGCCGCGGCGCTGGGCGCAAAGCATTATGACTGCGTCATGATCGGCGCCGGGCTGCGCGAGCCGCGAGAGCGGCTGCACTTGTTCGAGCGGATCATCAACCTGGTTCACCTCGCCGCGCCGCAAACGCGCATCTGCTTTAACACCACACCGGCCGACACCGCCGAGGCGGTGCAACGATGGGTCGCGCCGTGAGCGCGCTTGCGCTCAAGTGGTGCGGAAGGCGCCGAGCAGGCTGCCGATGATCTTTTGCCCGCGGGCTCGGAGCCTTTTCGGATTCTCTGCCCCGGGCAGCAGCAGCGCTACCTCGCAGATCATCGCATCGACCATGCGGCTCAGGAGCTCGATATCCTCGAAATCGAGCTCGCCCTGGCGTTTTAGCGCGGCAAGCGTCGCGGTGAGCAGGGCCATCGGATGGGCTTCCTCGATCTCCCGGTAGCGCGCATTGCCGAGCACGGCCGGCGCTTCCTGGATGACGATGCGCGCATAGGCCGGTTCGAGGCAGGCGTCTAGATAGGCTTCGATGCCCTCGGTCAGGCGGTCCCATATCTTGCGCTCCATCTTCGCTCGCGCTTCGATCCTGGCCGCGGCCTCGATCTGCAGGGCGACGACGACGGCGTCGAACAGCGCCTTCTTGTCCTCGAAGTGGTGGTAGAAGGCGCCGCGCGTCACGCGCGCGGCGCGCGAGATCGCCTCGATTCCCGCCGCCTGATAGCCCTCGCTCGCAAAAATGTCCCGGCCGGCCGCCAGCAGCGCCTGCCTCGTGGCTTCCGTGTACTCCTCGCGGCGGGTTCGTTCGCGTCCAGCTTCCTGCATGCCCCCACATACCACTTGACGCCTATGATCCTACTAACATATAACATACATGCAGTATGTGAAATACATCTGGTGTGAATTCGAGCAGAAGAGCTCAAGGGAAGGAATGGGAGGAGGGCATGAACAGCGATCGAATGTTCGAATTGGCGCAGGCCCTGGCGAAGGCAAAGAGCCGTCAGGACGTGCCGGCGGCGTTAAAGGTCCTCCACGACGACATGGTGCTGGAAAACCCGGCCTTCGGAACCACCGCCCGTGGCCTTGCCGACAATGAGAAGATGCTGAGCCGGTTCTTCGCTTCATTCCCGGATTACAATGTCGTCCTGCAGGGCCACGCCGCCAATGACGATACGCTCGTCTGTTGGTGCCGCGTGCAGATGACAATGACCGGCGATCGTTTCGGCGTGGTGCCGAACGGCAGGCGCGCAGACCTCCCGGTGTTCATCCAGTTTGCGTTCAAGGACGACCGGATTGTCCACGAGCGATTCTTCTTCGACCTTGCCGAACTCTGCGCGCAGTCCGGCGTCTCGACCGACGCGGTACGCCGCAGGATATTTGGCGATGCCGGCGTCCGGCAGCTTGCCGCCGAATGACTTCCTCCCGCGAACCAGGCCCCGATGATGACAGTAGATCCACGCGTCAAACCGGTCGCCGCGATCAGGACGGCATCATTGTTCGACATCGTCGTCGATCTCAATCCGAAACTGAACATCGGCGATGGCCCGCTCGGTCGCCGCATCCTGTTCGGCACGGCCGGCGGCACCTTCGAAGGCCCAAAGCTGCGCGGCGAGGTGGTGCCCGGCGGCGGCGACTGGGCGCTGTTCCGCACCGATGGCGCGATGTCGCTCGACGTCCGCCTGACGCTGCGCACACATGACGGCGCGCTGGTGCACATGACCTACGGCGGACGCTGGATCACGCCGCCCGAATTGCGGTCAGAAATGGCTGATCCCGCGAAACGATATCAGGTTGACCCGTCGCGCTATTACTTCCGCACCAATCCGCTGTTCGAAACCGGGGCGGAACAATATGCCTGGATGAACGACATCGTCTGCGTCGGGTCGGGATACTTGGTCGAGGGCGGCATCGCCTACAACGTCTGCCAGATCGTCTGACGCAGGTGCCTTCACGCGGCCGGAAGCGATCCGCGCTGGCGGATGATCGTCCAGATCCAGGCTGCAGCGGCAAGCGCCACGGCGGCATAAGGAGCCCACGCTTGCGGCTCTCCCATCGTCCGCAGCGTTATGCCGCTCAGCAGGCACCAGAGCACGGGGATCGGCAGCAGCCATGGCACAAGCCCGCCGCGGGCAAGGAGCAGAACGCCGAGCGTCGCGATCGCCGTCGGATCCGGCGCGATGCCAAAGACCTCGGATGAGGCCCAGCCACGTCCCTGCAGAGGCGCAAGCAATGGCTGTCCGGCAATCGCGAAGGCAAGAATGAGATATCCTGTCCAAGCGACTGGCCCGCGGCGGTCAAAGGCAAGACCATCGCGCAAAGACAAGATGAGGAGCAGTCCAGCTTCGACGGCGAAAGCCAGCGCGATATAGGCGGCAGCCCAGTTGATGCTTGAATAACGATTCCACAGGAACGACCACCCGACGAAGATCCAGAGAACCGCCAGGATGAGTACGATCCAACGTGCCCAGATTCCCGGCCGCCACGTGATGAGCAGGATGATGAGCAGGCCGGTGGCAAGCGTCACGACGTGCAGAGGCCAAAGCGCCGCATTGTGCGTTTCGAACATCCGCCAGTAGACGCGCGGCGAAAACAGCAGGAAATCCTCCGCGCGATAGGTCCACCACTCCGACATCAAAGCGCCTGCACGTGGGCCGAGATGCGCTGCCGCGTGGCGAGGTCTGGCATCGGTCCGGCGGCGGCCGAGAGGTTTTCCCGCACGTGGTCGACGCGCGTGGTCGCGGGAACTGCGACGGTGACGGCCGGGTGAGACAGAATGAACTTCAGCATGAGCTGGGCCCAGCTCGACACCCCGAGTTCGGCCGCCCACTCTGGCAGCGGCTTTTTCCCAAGGCGATTAGTCAGCTCGCCCTGCCGGAACGGCCGGTTCACAATCACCGCGATCCCGCGCTCTGCCGCCAGCGGCAGCAGTCGTGCCTCCGCCTCGCGATCCACGACATTGTAGGAGAACTGCACAAAATCGATAGGCTCGTTTCGCATGATCTGTTCGACAAGATCATGACGGCGGCCTTCGGACGTGGTGATTCCGACGTAACGCACCGTACCGGCGGCTTTCATCTGGAGGAGCGTCTGCAGATGCGCCTTCCAGGCGAGCAGGTTGTGAACCTGAACGAGGTCGAACTTTGGCACGCCCCAGAAGCGACGCGACTGCTCGATCTGGGCCGGGCCTGCCGTCGCCGAGGACGTCCAGACCTTTTCGGCCGAGAATATTGCGGGCGGCCGCCCGAGCTTTTGAAGGCCGTAGCCTACCACCGGCTGCGACGACCCATACATGGGGGAGGAATCGATCATGCGGCCGCCACCCTCGAAGAAGGCGGCCATGACAGCAGCGCATTCGTCCCTGAGCACCGGATCGTTGCCGACGTTGAAGGTAATCCAGGTCCCTAGTCCGACGATCGGCATCTCCTCGCGGCTCGAGGGAATAGGACGGCGCGCGGGCTGGCCTTGCTGGGCATGCAACGAGCTTGGCAAATGCGCGGCAGCGGCCGTCGCCAAGGAAGCTTGCAGGAACGTTCGGCGTGTCGTCTGCATCCGAGGCTCCATCATCTCGGCGCACTGATCCCAATATGCTTCTCGCGCGCCATCCTCAGCTAAACAGCATTAGATCAGCTCCAGTCCCCTCAAACTTGCGTGACCGTTTCTGCCGACGATGATGTGGTCGCGCAGGGATATGCCGAGTGGCGCAGCGCCGCGGACTGAGGCAATGACGCTATTCGGCACGAGTTCCTCGTGGTTTGCCTCTTCGTCCTCCCTCATGGTGACGTTGGGAAATCGCGCCGATCGTCCTCACGGCCCGTTCCATGCGCAGGTCCCACATGTGGCCGCAGCTCAGACGGAGGCACCTGCGATAACGCTTGCTCGCAGCGAATGCCTCACCGGGCACAAAGCAAATCCCCGCGCGGAGCGCCTCCTCCAAAACGACGCGACTGCTGATTGAGGTCGGCAGCTCCACCCAGAGCACGAACCCCCCGCCGGCCGCAGGCGTGCTGCCTGCTGTTTACAGGGATCGCAGCCTGGGATCGAACTCGTCGCGTAGCGCATCGCCGAACAGGCTGAAGCCGAACACCGCAAGACTGATGGCGATGCCCGGGAAGATGGCTATCCAGGGTGCGCTCTCGGCGTATTCCTCGGCGCCGCCCTGAAGCATCAGGCCCCATGCCGGCGTCGGCTCCTGCACTCCGAGACCGAGATAGGAAAGCGATGCTTCGAGCAAGATTGCCTGACCCACGAAGGCGGTGATCATGATGAGAAACGGCGCCATTACATTCGGAATCATGTGCCGCAGAATGATCCGGGTGTGGCTGAAGCCGTTGGCGCGGGCGGCGTCGATGTAGGGAAGTTCGCGGATCGCCAGCGCACTCGAGCGAACGACGCGGGCGCAGCGCGGAATGAACGGTATGGTGATCGCGATGATCACGTTCTGCGCCCCTGTCCCGAAGATTGCGATGACGGCGAGCGCCATGATGATCAGCGGGAACGCCATGAATATATCGATGATGCGCTGGAGGATCAGATCGATCTTGCCGCTGAAATAGGCGCTCGCTACCCCAAGCACCAAGCCGAAGGTGGCGCCGACGAACGACGACGCAAATCCGACGAGCAGGGCAGTGCGCGCCCCGTAGACGATGCGCGAGAACACGTCGCGTCCGTATTGATCCGTACCGAGCCAGTTCTCGAGACTCGGTGGCTCGTGCATGCGATCGAATGCGTTGGCGACCGGGTTGTACGGGGCGATGAAATCGGCAAACATCGCAACCAGCACCATGACGATGATGACTGCGCCGCCGGCGGCGCCCAGTGGATTGCGGCGTGCAAAACGACCGATCGCCGAAAGCCTGCTCGGTGCCTTCCGCTCATCCGTCAGCTCGACCTTCGTCCCGAGGTCGGTCGCGATAGTCATGCAAAGCCTCTGATTCCAGCCATCATTTGTACCGAATCCGCGGGTCGAGCCACGCGTAGACGATGTCCACAACAAAGTTGGTGACCACGAATATCGCAGCCACCAACATGACCAGTGCCTGGGTCATCGTGTAATCGTGATTGGTCACGGAAGCGACAAACAGCTTGCCTAGCCCGTTGAGGTTGAACACCTGCTCGGTGACCACCAGACCGCCCATCAGGAACGCGAATTCAATGCCGATGATCGTCACCACCGGCAGTAGCGCGTTTCCGAGCGCATGGCGCCGGATGATAAGCTTCTGGACGAGCCCCTTGGCGCGCGCCGTGCGGACGTAATCCTCGCGCAGTACTTCGAGCAGCGCCGAACGCGTCATACGTGTCGCAACGGCGGAATAGCGGTAGCCGGTCGCCAGGGCCGGGAAGATGGTCATGCTCAGGTTGTGCAAGGGGTCGACCCAGAGCGGCACATATTTAATCGGCGGCATCCAGGGACTTCCGAACACCGACTTGCTGGTGATCAGCAGGCCAAGGATGATCAGGACGCCGAGCCAGAAGGAAGGCATCGCGATTCCGGCGATACTGAAGGCGCGCACCACGTAGTCGATCCAGGTGTTCTGTTTGACGGCGGAGATCGTGCCGAGCGGAATGGCCAGCATGATGGCGGTAAGCGTGGCCATGATCGCGATCTGCAGCGAAAGTTCGAAGCGCAGCGCGACCTCTTCCACGATCGGGCGTCCGGTCCACATCGACTTGCCGAAATCGAATCGGACGAAGCCCCAGATGAAATCCAGGAACTGCACTACATAGGAGCGATCAAGGCCCAGCTCGGCGTGGCAGAGATCGATCGCCTTGGGATCGACGTATCCGGCCCCACCCGCCATGCGCAGCACGCAGACGTCGCCCGGCACCAGCCGCAAGAGGAGGAACACGAGCAGCGCGGCGCCGAGCAGCGTCGGGATCATCAACAGGAGTCGCTTGAGGATGTACTGGTACATGATCGCTGCTGCAGCACTTCGCTCGCGGTGTCGCGGCGGTTTCCCATTCACTGCCTTGCTCTGGCAAGAGCCCTGGAAACCGCTGCTGTCGTCGACCGCCGCCGGGCGGTTACTTGTCGAGCCATACGTTGGCGAGATCCTGATTGAGGTAGTGGCTGGGACTGATCTTCCAGCCCTTCACGTAGGATCGGTGCGGAATGATCCGGTTCCACCACAGCGTGACGAACGAGTGCGCCTGCTCGTCAAGCACGCGCTTCTCGAACTGCCGCATCAGCTTGCGCTGCTCGGCCTCCTCGGGAGCACGGTTCATTGCCTCGAAGATCTTGTCGAGATCGCGATCGGTGTACCCGCCATAGCTCTCGTTGCCGATGTCCGTCGACAGGAACTTGCCTATGTCGAGCAGCGGATTGACGACCGACTGGCAGTTGAAGTCCATCGTCACGTCGAAATCCTGTGACCTGAGCCGCGCGTAGAAGGGTCCTGTCGGCTCCATTTTCTGCTCGACCGTCACGCCGATCTGCCGCCACTGGTCGATGAGCCACGTGCCCACGATCGTATATGGCTGGTCGACGGCGCGGTTGGACAACACAAACGTCAAGTCCGAAACGCCGGCCTCCTGCAGCAGCCGCTTCGCCTCGGCACGCGACTTGTTGATGTCCGGCCAAAAGCCAGGGATCTGTTCGAGCTCCGCCTTCGTCGCCGCCAGCGGGTGACCCGGGAACACGACACCGCCAACCGCCTTCACGATGGCGATGCGCGAAAGGCTCTTCGATCCGTCCCAGCGGTCGACCGCCAGCGTGAGCGCGCGGCGAACGCGGACGTCGTCGAACGGCTTCTTCTTGTGGTTGGGGGTGAACAGGAGCACGCAGTTCCAGTCGCTCTCCTGGACCGTGATGTCCCCGCCGAGTGCTTCGACGAGGTCGTCGCGGCTCTTCGGCGGGAAGCCGCGGAACTCGATTGCGGCTCGGTCGCCGCGGATCGCTTGCACGCGCACCGCCTGCTTATTGGAGAAGATCGCCTCGAAGCCGTCGAGATAGGGCTGCCCGGGAACGTGGTAGTCGTTGTTGCGCTCGCCGCGCACGGAGGCGCCTGCCTCTCTTCCCGCGAACTTGAAGGGCCCTGACCCCATGACATTCTTCTCGTACCAGCGGATGTCCTGGTCGAGCTTCGCCTTCGAGTAGATGAAGTTGTAAGGCGTCGCCAGCGCCGGGATGAAGGCGCCCGATGGATACTTGAGTTTGAATACGACCGTGTGGTCGTCCGGCGCGCTCACGCTGTCGACCATGACGAAATAGGCCACGCGCGCGCTGGTCGTGCCCTCCGGTGGGAAGATGATCTTTTTGTATGATGCGACGACGTCCTGCGCCGTCAATGGCGTTCCGTCGTGGAATTTCACGCCCTGCTTGATCTTGAACGTGTAGGTCCTGCCACCGTCGGTCGGAGTTGGCATTTCCGTGCACAGGTCGCACACGAAGTCCGTCGGTGAGGACGGATTTTCCGGATTGACCTTGATGAGCAGGCTATAGAACGGCGCAAAGGGATGGATCAGCGCGAACGTCGTCTCGCGGTGACCGTCCCAGCTCGGCGGCTCGTCCGGCACCACAAAGTTCAGTATCCCGCCTTTCTTAGGCGCAGCCTGACCTGGAGCTCCGGAGAAGCCGATGGCAACGGCCGCGCCGACCGCGATTATTGACGCGGCCCTGAGATATTTCGCAAGGTTCATGATCTTTCTCCCTCTGGAACACACTCCTCCTGGCTTTTATGGGCCGGGCTTTACGCCCCTGGTCGGTCGCCCTTCTTACGGGGCTTTCATTCAAATTACGGAACAAGCCACCCAATGGCCGGGCCGCAGTTCCCTGAACTCCGGGACAATCTTCGCACAACTGTCGACCGCAAGCGGACAGCGCGGATGAAACACGCACCCCCTCGGCGGATTCATCGGACTCGGCACTTCGCCTTTCACGATCCGATGGGCGCGCGCCCTCTCCAAGTCGGGATCCGGCACCGGCACAGCCGCGAGAAGCGCCTGAGTATAGGGGTGCAGAGGATTGCCGTACAACTCGTCGCAATCCGCCAGTTCGACGATCTTGCCGAGATACATGACTGCGACGCGATGGCACAGGTGGCGGACGACGCTGAGGTCGTGCGCGATGAACAGATAGGTCAGTCCGAACTGGTCCCGCAGGTCCTCCAGCAGGTTGATGATCTGCGCCTGAATCGACACATCCAATGCTGAGATCGCCTCGTCGCAGATGATGAATTCCGGACGTACCGACAGGGCACGTGCGATGCCGACCCGCTGGCGTTGGCCGCCGCTCATTTCGTGGGGATAGCGGTCGGCAAACTTGGGATCCAGGCCACACAGGCGGAGCAATTCCGCGACCCGCGCGTCGCGAGCTGCCTTGTTCGGCTCGGTCCCGTGCACCTTCATCGGCTCGGAGATGATCTCCCCGATCTTCATGCGCGGATTGAGAGAGCTGTAAGGATCCTGGAAGATGACCTGGATCTTCTGCCGCAGGGCCCGCATCGATTTCTGATCGAGATCGACCAGATTCTTGCCGTCGAACAGGATCTCGCCTCCGGTCGGATGCTCGAGCCGCAGGATGCACCGACCAGTGGTGGTCTTGCCGCAACCCGACTCGCCGACCAATCCGAGCGTCTCTCCTTTGCGGATGGTGAGGTTGATTCCGTCGACAGCCTTCACGCGAGCGACCTCTTTGGAGAAGAGAGCGCCCTCAATCACCGGAAAGTGCATTTTCAGGTTGCGAATCGTGACCAACTCCGGCGCCAGGGCGACGCGCCGTTCCGATTGGCGCCTATGCTCGAGCGCGACGTCCGGCACGACGATCGACGCCTGTACCGCCGCTTCGGCGCTCTGCCGTACCGCGCCGGTTGGTTCCATGGGGGTCATGACGATCTCGCCATCGATTCGGCTACGCTATGCGCCTCAAAGCATGCCGCGAGATGATCGCCGCCGTCGATCCGCTCCAAGGGAGGTGACTGACTCGCGCAGCGCGCAATGGCAAAGCCGCAGCGCGGTTGGAACGAGCAGCCGACGCCGAGGCGCGAAAGGTCGGGCGGCTGTCCCTGCACCGGATCGAGCCGAGCCCGGCGCGGCTGATCCATGCGCGGCACCGAACGCAGCAGCGCCAGCGTGTATGGATGGTGGGGATGGTGATAGATGTCGTGCGCAGTTCCACTCTCGATGATCCTGCCCGCGTACATGACATTGACCCTGTCAGCATAGCGCGCGACGATACCAAGATTGTGGGTGATGATGATCAGCGCCACGCCCAGACGCTGCGTCAGATCCTTCATCAGCTCGAGAATCTGCGCCTGAACCGTCACGTCGAGCGCCGTCGTCGGTTCGTCGGCGATGATCAGCTTGGGCTCGCAGCACAAGGCCATGGCGATCATCACGCGTTGGCGCATGCCGCCGCTGAAGTGATGCGGATACTGCCTCAGTCGACGCTCCGGATCCGATATCCCCACCATGCCCAACAGCTCGATCGCACGCGCGACCGCTTGGCCCCGGGTCATGTCGAGGTGCTGCTCCATGGTCTCGGTGAGCTGTCTCCCGATCGTCAGTACTGGATTGAGCGAGGTCATCGGCTCCTGAAACACCATGGCAATGTCTTTGCCTCGGACCTCTCGGATTTCCTCATCGCTCAGCTTGAGAAGGTCTCGGTCCTGGAAGCGAATGCTACCGCCAATGATACGGCCGGGCGGATCGGCAACCAGCCGCAGGATTGAGAGTGCGCTGACGGACTTGCCGCATCCAGACTCACCGACGATAGCCATCGTCTCGCCCTGATTGACATCAAAGCTGATACCGTCGACGGCCTTGACCACACCGGCCGCTGAGAAGAAGTGGGTTTGCAAACTGTCTATCTTGAGAAGCCTGGACACTCGCGCCTCTCGTCATCCGTCACTGTACAGATGGTCTTTCAGCCGTTCGACCTGGCCCGCCTCCATTTCGTCTTGATCTTTCGAGTCTCTCGGCCGCAAGTCAAACCCAATCCTGTGGTACTGCGACAATTTAGACTAAGGTCTTGAATGCATCGGCCCGGCTGGCGGACCAGCCGCCATGCATCCTGGTCATCACTGGCGCGACGCCGGAAGGCTGCCGGAAGGCCGTCGATTGCCTGATCAAGGATCGCGACGCTCTGTTGGCGTTCTACGATGTCCCGGCTGAGCATTGTTGCACTTGCGAACGATCAACCCGAGAGCGAGGGCGTCGGATCGCTGGAAGGGTGGTTGTGCATTATTCACCCTGAGACGGCAGGCCGCGCCGATGGCTCAGAACGATCCCGCCACCGAGCCGAGCGCGATGACGGCAACGAGGGCGATGAGTGCGCCGACGATGCCGACCATGACGATGTCGCGATAGCTGTCCCGGTGCGTCGATCCGCAGACGGCGAGCAGCGTGACGACCGCGCCGTTATGCGGCAGGCTGTCGAGCGTACCCGAACTGATCACCGCCACGCGATGCAGCAGCGCGGGATCGAGTCCGATCTCCGCCGCGCGCGTCATATACGTCGCCCCGAGTGCGTCGAGCGCAATGGTCAGCCCGCCCGATGCCGACCCCGTGAGCGCGGCGAGCACGTTGGTCGCCACCGCGAGCGAGACCAGCGGACCGCCGCCGATCCCGAGCACGGTGTCGCGCACGACATCAAAGGCGGGCATCGCCGCCACCACGGCGCCGAAGCCGACCAGGCTCGCAACGCTCAGGGCCGGTAGCACGGCGGCGTTGGCGCCGGCGTCCATGGTTGCACGCAGGGCCGGCAATCGCCGATGGCTGACGGCGAGGACCGCCACGATTGCGCAGGCGAGGGCTGTGATGACAGCCCATACGCCGCCGACGGCCGCAAGCGACGTTTCGCCCCAGCGAACCTCGGCGAGAAAGCGGGTGTCCAGCGCCGGCAGGATAAGCAGCGACATCGCGAGATTGACGATAATCACCACAATGAGCGGCAGCGCGGCGGGTACAACTGACGGCGGAACGTCGGTCACCGCACCGTGTACGATCTCCGCTGGATCGAACTCCCGCGCGGTGGTGGCGCGTTCGCGCAGCTTTTCGTCCGTGGCAAGACGGGCGGAAGGCATCGGCACGCCGTCGCCGAAGCCTTCGCCGTTTCTTTTTGAGTTGGCCACTTCGCGGTTGAGCCACCACAGGCCGAAGCCGAGCATGATCAACGATGCCAGAATGCCAAGGCCGGGCGCGGCGAACGGCGTGGTGCCGAAGAACGGCATCGGGATCGCGTTCTGGATCGATGGCGTGCCGGGCAGCGCCGACATCGTGAAGGTGGAGGTGCCGAGCACGATTGCCGCCGGCATCAGCCGCCGCGGGATGCCGGCGTTGCGAAACAGCTCGTGCGCCATCGGTGCGAGCACGAAGAAGGCGACAAACAGACTGACGCCGCCATATGTGACGAGCGCTCCGGCGAGCACCACTGCGAGCACAGCCCGCCGCCTGCCCAGCCGCCGCGTCATGAAGGTCGCGATCGCGGCGACCGAGCCGCTGTCTTCCATCAGTTTGCCGAACAGGGCGCCGAGCAGAAACAGCGGAAAGAACTGAGCCAGAAAGCCTGCCGCGCTGACCATGAAGGTCTGGGTCCAGTGTGCCAGCAGCGGCTCGCGGGAAAACAGTGCGGCAACCAGTGCGGCAAGCGGCGCGAGCAGCAGCACGCTCCAGCCTCGATAGGCGAACAAGATCAGCACGCCGAGCCCGATCAGGATGCCGAGAAGTCCCAACAGGGTCATCGCCCTCAGCACTCCGCAAGCAGTGCATCGAGATCGGCGGTGGAGCGCCGGCCGAGGTCGCCAGCATGCGCCTTGAGGAATGCGTCGGCGCTCTTGCGTCCTTCTTCCTTGAGCAGCGAAACGAACTCCCATTCAGCGTTGAGCTTAGATGATGCGCCGAACTCCGTGAGCGTGTCGGTCATGATCCGGTGCGTGCGCATTCCGGCCCAGCGCGCGCCCTCGCCGTGTCCGGGGTCCGCCACCTGGCGCAGCAGCGCGATCATGCGCAATTCCTTCATGAGCGGCGAGTTGAAGGAGATTTCGTTGAGGCGGTTGAGAATTTCGTTTGCCGTACGCGGCGGTTTCGGTCGTTCGCGCGGATTGATCTGCACCAGGATGGTGTCATGAGCGTCGCTTTCGCGCACCAGCGGCGTGAGGGTCGGATTGCCGGCATAGCCGCCATCCCAATAGGGTTCACCGTCGATCTCGATCGCCTGGAACATGGTCGGTAGACAAGCCGAGGCAAGCAGGACGTCGGCCGTGATCTCCGCATTGCGGAAGATGCGGCCGCGGCCGGTGCGCACATTGGTCGCGGTGACGAACAGCCTGATTGATGCCCGGGCCAGTCGCTCGAAATCGATGCTTTCGGCGAGGATGGCACGCAGCGGGTTGAGGCCGAGCGGATTGAGATCATAAGGCGAAAGCACGCGGGCCATCAGGTCCATGGCGACATAGGCGGGTGAGGTGTCGAGCGTCCAGCGGCCCATCAGTCGGTCGAGCGGCGAGCGCTGCAGCGGGCTGAACGCGGCAGCGCGCGACACGCTTCGCCAAAAGGCCGCGAGCGCCGCCCGCGCGCCATCGGCACCGCCTTGCGTCCACCCGTCGGCCACCAGGGCTGCATTCATTGCGCCCGCCGACGTGCCGGAGATTGCCTCGATCCGCAGCCACGGCTCCTCGATCAGACGGTCGAGCACGCCCCAGGTGAAGGCGCCGTGGGAGCCTCCGCCCTGCAAAGCAAGGTCCACCAGAACGGGTTCGCGCGTTGTTTCGTCCATCGTCACCCTCGGTGGCCGGAAGATGAAACGACACTCAATTCAGGACGCCCCGATACTTCCTCTCGACCCTTCGTAAGATCGGCGCAGTAGTGCGAACAGACTGCCACCTGTCGCCGCGCCCAGCAGGTAGGCGACGGCGACCAGCACAGCGAGCGGCACGCGGGCATTCAGGCCGAGGAAGGACATGGTGACGACCTCGAGGTTCTGCAGCGCGAAGATAATGGTCGCCACGACGAACAGAATGATCACGGCGAGGTGGATCCAGCGCATGGGCGCCTCCCTTTCGTCGATCAAGAGACTGCGCCACGCGCAGCCTGCCAACCACACCTCAGCGAGCGCGGCGCAGGCCGAAGCCGAGCCCGATCCAACCAGCGCCAGCCATGATGAGATCGATGGCGAGGAACAGGCCGAGGATATAGAGACTCGAAACCGGCCAGCGCAGCAGGATCAGCACGCCGAGCAGTAGCGTGATCACGCCGGATAGCGCCACCCAGATCCAGGGCGCTTCCCGTTTCATGCTGAAAGCCAGCACGATCCGCATGATGCCCGAGACCAACAGCGCTGCGCCGAGAACGAGGGTCAGTAGCACTGCGGCCAGCAGCGGATTCTGGAACGTGACGAAGCCGGCGATGATGTAGAGCACGCCGAGCAGGGCCCAGAGCAGGAATTTGCCCCAGCTCTTGATCTGGAAGGCGCCAAACACCTCGGCGACGCCGGCGATGATCATCATCACGCCGACCACGAGAACGCTCACGAAGGTGGCCATCGCGACGCTGCCAAGCGCGATAAACCCGGCGAGCAGATAGACGACGCCGAGTGCGACGATCCACCCCCACTTCGCGCGTAGCGGTGCCGTATCTGAAGCGGCCTGAGGGCTCTTTACGCTGTCTGAAGTGCTGGTCATGACGGTCCTCCGATGCGAAAACCTATCCGACGTTAGTTGGTCGGTCCGTCGATGCGAGAGTGCGCGCCGCGGAATGTTCGACGCGTTGATATTAGCGCAACTGCGCGTTGCGATCACCTGATTTCGATATCATCGGTCGTGATTTCTCCGTGCGAGGTCCTGCCGCGGCACAATGCTGGTCGCTTCGTTCGCGATAAACGATTATTGAGCGGTAGCAATACGCTACATCAGCTTCAGCCCTTTCAGGCTGGTGTGACCGTTCTTGCCGACGATGATGTGGTCGTGCACGGAGATGCCGAGCGGCTTTGCGATCTCGACGATCGCCTTGGTCATCTGGATATCGGCCTGCGAGGGCGTGGGATCGCCGGAGGGGTGGTTGTGCACCAGGATCAGCGCGGTCGCCGATAGTTCGAGCGCCCGCTTGATCACTTCGCGCGGATAGACCGGGGTGTGGTCGACGGTGCCCGTCTGCTGCACCTCGTCGGCGATCAGTTGATTGCGCTTGTCAAGGAACAGCAGGCGAAACTGCTCCTTGTCGGCAAACGCCATCCCGCTCCGGCAATAATCGATCACGTCGTTCCAGGACGAGAGCGCAATCTTGCGCTTGATCTCGCCTTTCGCGACCCGGCTCGCCGCTGCGGCGAGCAGCTTGATCTGGTTGATCGAGGCTTCGCCGATGCCGTCGACCTCGCGCAGGCGCGCCACCGGCGCATGGATGACCTCGGCGAACGAACCGAATTTTTTCAAGAGTGCTTTCGCCAGCGGCTTGGTATCGCGCCGGGGCAGGGCCGGAAACAGCGCCATCTCCAGCAGCTCGTAGTCGCTCAGCGCCTCCGGCCCGGCGGCATAGAAGCGCTCGCGCAAGCGTTCGCGGTGGCCGTGATAGTGCGGCGTATCGGCGGGTTGATCCGGGGGATTGCTGGTCTTGGCTGGCATCGGCCGTAAACATGCCGTGCTGCCCAGCTTTTGCAACCCGGAATTGCGGGTACCAGAAGGAAAAGGCGCCGCACAGAGCACGGCGCCCTCGGGTCATTCAAAACTTGCCGCGGTCACGCTTTCACGGCCGCGAACGCGTAGCCGTTGCCGTCCTTTGCGAGCGTGCCGACGTTCGGGAAGCCGAAGTGATAGCCCGTGATCATGCCCTTTTCGGCGATGACGCGATCGAAGAACGCACGGCGCGTGGCTTCCGCCTTCGGCCCGTCCGAATCGAACATCGAGAACCAGCCGGGATTCTTGACGAACAATTGGTGGATGCCGGTCACGTCGCTCTGGATGAACAATTGCTGCCCGCCCGATGCGACCAGGAACGACATGTGGCCGATGGTATGGCCGGGCGTGGCGATGGCCTTCACGCCGGGCGCAAGGTCGGCGCCGTCATTGTACTGTTTGATGTTCTTCCAGGTCGGGAAGGTCGCCTGAATCCGCTTGACGTGCGGGCGGAAGGCTTCCGGCATCTTTTCCACCAGCGCCGGATCGGTCCAGAACTTGTACTCCACCTCGGGCATCAGGATTTCCGCGTTCGGAAATACCTGCGCGTTGGTCTCCTTCACCCACAGCCCCGAAATGTGGTCGGGATGGAAATGCGAGATCACCACCGTGGAGACGGCCGCCGGGTCGAGGCCCGCCGCCTTCATGTTGTCGGCGAGCTTGCCGACCGTTGCTGGGCCATTGCCGCCAAAGCCGGTGTCGAACAGCACGACCTTGCCGCCGGTCCGGATCGCCGTGACGGTGAATGGATTGTCGAATTTGTCCGGACCGATCCCGCCGGCCGTCAGAGCCTTCTTGACGTCGTCGAGCGAGGCGTTCTTGACGAAGCCTTCATTGAGGACGCGCTCGACACTGCCCTCATGCAGGCTGAAGGCCTCGATGTCGCCGACCTTGAATTTGAGGCTGTCCGCCGCGCGCTGCGCATGCGCCGCGCCGATGAACGAGACCGGTCCCTTGAGGCCGAAAACGAGCGCTGCCCCCGTGCTCCCGAGGACCAGATCGCGACGTGAAATCTCGAACATTGCTCTTGCTCCCTTTGGTTGATCCCTAACCCGCTAGAGGCTCTCGCTGCCGGAAGGCGCCCCGTGCCGAGTCCTACACCGGCGCGCCCGGCCTATTCCGCAAAGATCAGGATTAGTTGACTGGCCGCAGGAAGGCGATGTCGTATTGAGAACGACTTGCAACAGGCCGCTTTGGCAGCCTCGTTCAAGCAGTCGCGTCGTTCATCGCAACCAAAAAGTTGAGCCGACTGCGTTCGATGTAGCCGGGTTGGGCCGAAGCGGAATTTAGGTGGCCGCCAGCGGCTTCTCGCCGTTGCGCTCCGACAGCGTGAAGATTTCGACGCCGGTCGCGGTCACGCCGACCGAATGCTCGAATTGCGCCGAGAGCGAGCGGTCACGCGTCACCGCGGTCCAGCCGTCGGACAGGATTTTTACATGCGGCTTGCCGAGATTGATCATCGGCTCGATGGTGAAGAACATGCCGGGCTTGAGCATCACGCCTTCACCGGGCCGGCCGATATGGATGATGTTGGGCTCGTCATGGAACATGCGCCCGAGGCCATGGCCACAGAAATCGCGCACCACGCTCATGCCCTGCGGCTCGACAAAACTCTGGATGGCATGGCCGATGTCGCCGGTGGTGGCGCCGGGCTTCACCGCGGCGATGCCGCGCATCATCGCCTCATAGGTGACTTCGATCAGCCGCTCGGCCTTGCGGGCGATCGGGGCGATCACATACATCCGGCTGGAATCGCCATACCAGCCGTCGACGATGAAAGTGACGTCGATATTGACGATGTCACCTTCCTTCAGCGCGCGGTCGCCCGGCATGCCGTGGCAGACCACGTGATTGATCGAGGTGCAGGTCGAGTAGCGGTAACCACGATACATCAGCGTCGCCGGATAGGCGCCATGGCTGAAGGCGAAGTCGCGCACGAATTCGTCGATCCGCGACGTCGGAACGCCCGCCTTGACGACGTCGGTGAGCTCGTCGAGGCATCTGGCCACCAACGCGCCGGCCCTGCGCATGCCGGCGAAGCCGCTTGCGCCATGCAGCTTGATCTGGCCGGTTTTTCGCAAGGAGGTGTCGGTGGCTTCGATATAGCTCATGGGCGGGTCTTGCTTCTGGAACGGAAAAAGGGGTTGATTTTGAATGCCTAATTTAATGATCCAACCGGTCAGCGCAAGCCGAGGTTGGGCCACGGCGCGGCTTTAAAAGGCCTGCATCTAGCCGGAAACTTCCACTACGGGCTCGACCGGCAGCGCGCCGCCGCGGACGCGGATTTCGCGGACCGGATAGGGAACGCGGATGCCCTCCCGCTTGAACGCGTCCCACAGCTCCAGCATCACGTCGCTCTTGACGTTGTCGAGTCCGTCAGGATCCGGCAACCAGAAGGTCAGCGAGAACTTCATCCCGGCCTCGGCGAACTCGGTCAGGATGCAGTTCGGGGGCTTGTTCTTGATGGCGCGCGGCACGGCGCCGGCAATGTCGATGGCCAGTTTGCACACCGCCCGCGGATCGGCGTCGTAATTGGTGCTGAACAGCACCTTCACCAGCGTGTTCTTGTCGGTATAGGTCCAGTTCACGACCTTCTGTGTCACCAGGTCTTCGTTCGGGATCAGGAACTCGCGGCCGTCGCCGGCGGCAACCGAGATGTAGCGCGTCTTCATCGTGCTGATGCGCCCGGTGTTGTCGCCAATGGTGACGAGATCGCCCGGCTTCACCGACTTGTCGACCAAGAGGATGATGCCGCTGATGAAGTTGGCGACGATCTTCTGCAGACCGAGACCGATACCGACGCCGGCCGCGCCGGTGAACACCGCGAGCGCCGCGAGGTTGATGCCGACCGCGCTCAGGGCAACTGCAATGGCAAACACCATCAGCGTGAACCGGACGATCTTGACCAGCAGCACCTGGATCGACGGCGTCAGATCGCCCGACCGGGTGATGCGGCCTTCCACAAAATTGCTGGCGATGTTGGTCAGCCACAGCGCCACGATCAGGAGCGCGCCGAGCTTGATCAGGAGCAGCGGCGTCAACCTGAGATCGCCGAGCACGATCGAGACCGAATCGAGCGCCTCGACCACCGGCTCGAGCTGGCCCAGAATGCTCAGGGCCACGACCAGCCAGGCCGAGATCGACACCAGCCGGACCACGAAAGTGTTGCGGATCACCGAGGTAACGAGGTTGATGACCAGCCACGCGAAGGCGAGCTTGGCGGCAACCGCGAGCAGATAGCTGCGGCTCGGCCAGGTCGACGCGATCATGACCCCGCGCGCCAGCGTCATCAGAAGCGCGAACACCGCCGTCGACGTGCTACCGACCAGCATGCGGACGAACAGCCGGAACGGCGCCGGCCAGCCCATTGCAACCGACGAAACGTCTATCCTGGAGCGCACGGCGGTGGCGCCGGCCCAGGCGATGCCTGCGGCCGTCAGGATCAGTCCCAGTTGCAGATAGAACCAGGGTGAGGTGACCTCCGCGCCGACCGAACGCGCGGCGTTGTGCAGGATCTCGATGATCTCTTTCAGGTCCATCAGAAAATTCTCGTTCGAGGCTCTGGCCCCATCAGACAAAGGTGATCGCGAATAGCAGGCAGATTCTCACAGGCGACGTGCGGATGCCATCGATACGCCGCTACGCGGGCAGGTCAGGCCGGTAAATCTGGCACATTGCCGCGATCGCAGAAATGGGTTGGCGATCAAGTGTGGCAACGATAAGGATGCAATTGCAAGTATTTGCGACGACATCGGAGGTTCATGGCTTCTCTCGACTCGGTCAGCATCGCCATCTTTCTGGGCGCCATTCTGGTGATGGCGGGCATCCTCTCGAGCCTGCTTGCGTTGCGCTTCGGGGCGCCGCTGCTGCTGGTGTTCCTCCTGATCGGCATGCTGGCAGGCGATGCCGGGCCGGGCCAACTGCCGTTCAACGATGTCCGCTCCACTTACCTGGTGGGATCAGTGGCGCTCGCGCTGATCCTGTTCGACGGCGGCTTGCGAACCAAGTTTCAAAGTATCCGCACCGTGCTGGCGCCATCGATGGTGCTGGCGACGATCGGCGTGTTGCTCACGGCGCTGGTCACGGCGCCGGCGGCCAAATATGCGCTCGATCTGAACTGGACCGAGGCGCTGCTGGTCGGAGCCGTGGTGGCGTCGACGGATGCTGCGGCGGTGTTCCTGCTCGTGCACACGCAGGGCCTGCGCCTGCGCCCCCGTGTCGGAGCGACGCTGGAAGCCGAATCCGGCACTAACGATCCGTTCGCGATCTTCCTCACCCTGATGCTGGTCGAGTTCATTTCGATCGGCGAAAGCTCACCCGGGCATGTCGCCATCGAACTCGCTCGGGGAGGGTTGCTCGGGGCCATCGTCGGCGTGATCGGCGGCCATTTGATAGTGCGGGCGCTCAATCGCGTGGCGCTGCCACAGGGCCTGCATGCGCCCTTTGTCACGACGGCGGCGCTGGTGATCTTCGGCGCAGCGCAGATCTCGCAGGCCTCGGGATTTCTTGCCGTCTATCTCGCCGGCATCATCATCGGCAACCGGCCGACGCGCGCCCACAATTCGGTGGTGACCTTTCTCGACGCCGCGACCTGGCTCGCGCAGATCGTGATGTTCGTCCTGCTTGGGCTTCTGGCGTCGCCGCAGCGCCTGGTGGACAGCGTCGTTCCGGCCGTGGCCGTGGCGCTGGTGCTGATGTTGGTGGCGCGGCCGCTCGCGGTGTTCCTTTCTCTGGCGCCGTTCCGGTTCAATTGGCGGGAGAGGATCTTCATCGCCTGGACCGGTCTGCGCGGCGCGGTCGCGATCTTTCTTGCCTCGATCCCGATGCTGGTCGGACTGCCCAAAGCCTATCTGTACTTCGACGTCGCCTTTGTCGTGGTCGTCATCTCGCTGTTGCTGCAGGGCTGGACGCTGGCGCCGGCGGCGCGCTGGCTGCACGTGGCGCTGCCGCGCGTGGAGCGCGGTCCGCGGCGCGTGGAGCTCGATCTGCCCGGCCAGCTCGAGCAGCAACTGGTCGGTTATCCCGTGCGGGCGAAGAGCCTGTATTTCCGCCGTGGCCTCATTCCATCCTGGTCGAAACCGACGCTCGTCATCCGCGACGAGCGGATTCTCTCGCCCGCCGAGGCTGACCCGATCGCGGCCGGCGATTACATCTATCTGCTGGCGCCGCCGGAAAAGGCCGAGGCGCTGGATCGTTTCTTTGTCGATATGCCGCCGAGCACGGCGCCCGACCCGCATCTGCTCGGGGACTTCATGGTGTCGGGCGAGCACACGCTGAGTGAACTGGCGGAGGTCTATGGTATCGCCATCAGCGAGGATCAGGCCAAGCTGACGCTGTCGGATTATTTCGATATCCATCTCGACCACGCGCCGAAGGAAGGTGCGGAGCTGGCGCTCGATCCCATCGTCCTTGTCGCGCGCAATATCAGCGGCGGCCGCGTCAACGTGGTTGGCCTGCGGCTGCCGGAAGATGAAGAGAAGGTCGTGCCCCTGACAAGTTGGCAGGCCTTCAAGCGCAAGCTTGCGGAGATCTGGTCGTCGGTGGCGGGGGTCTGATTCTTGCTACGCCGCTCCGCCGAGTCCGCAACCGCTGGTGCGACCACTTCGTCCGGAAATTACTCCTCCAGCGTAAATCCAACGCGCAAGGTGACCTGGTAGTGCCGAACAGACCCATTTTCGATATGGCCTCTGGTCTGCACCACCTCGAACCATTTCAATTCGCGAATGGTTTTTGATGCGCGGGTGATGGCGTTCTGAATGGCATCCTCGATGCTCTTTTCGGACGATCCGGCGAGATCCAGGATCTTGTAAACGTGATCCGTCGTTCCAGCGGTATGCGGCATTGCTAACCTCCGTTGCGGCGATTGGTGCCTGCATCCTCCTGTTCAAAATTTTGATGCGATCAGGAGCGTGTCCATTCTGAACGAGTTCTCACGCTCTTCAGTTCCATGATTTTCTGCCTGCTGCCGTGACTTTGCGGTCCCCGGCGGCTTGCCATCACGAGCGCTGGGACGGGGAGCGATGAAAGGCTCCGCGTGCAGCGCAACGCGCTCCGGTTGCCGGAGGATAACGAAAAGGCCGTGCCGCTGACGCGCGCAAGCTTGCGATGTCTGGTCGTCGGTGGCGGGGGCTGAGCACACAGTTTCGCGTGCTCAGGAGCTCTCAGACGCCTTCGACGACCACGAAGTCAGCGTCCGCATATTGTTGGCGGATCGTTTTCGCTTTCTGGTACTCGGCGCTCCGGTAGCAGGCCATCGCAGTGTCGCTATCGGCGAATTCGACGACGACGTTACGATCGCGCGCGTGGCCCTCCATCAACTCGAATGGGCCGCCGCGCACGATGAACTTCGCTCCGAATTTCTCGAAAGCCGGCTGCGCGGCGGCGAGATAGTCCGGGTAGCGTTCGGGTTGCCGAACGCTTACCCGCACGATCCAGTAGGCTTTGGGCATGATCAAACTCCACGTTCGTTTTCAGGCGACGGCCGGCATGGCCGATGTCGCAGCCGCCCTACGCATCACGTCCGCAACGGTTCCATAGGCTTTCGTCCAGGCAGCTTTCGCCGTTGGCGTCCAGGCTTCCTTCAGGCCCTGTTCGAGGGTCCAAAGTAGTGCTGCGCCGACCGTCTCGTAGTGCGCATCGGTCACGCCATAGCGGGCGTGGTTCCGGCCGAGGTTTTCAAGCACAGGGATAAGCGGTTCGAGGTTTTCGAGGCCGTTGACGACCGCGCCAAGGGCCGCCAGCAGCTTGCGGCGCTGCTCTTTCATATCCGTGCGACCAAACATCGGCTGCAAGAAAGGATCGAGTGTGAACAGCCGTTCGTAAAACAGTGTGGCCGCCACGTCGGCGATGGGACGACCTTTGCCCAGGTGACTTTAACTGTTGCCTTGTCTTCCGGCGACATGCTCGTGCTTCCAAGAAAATGTGAACTCAATTGAATGAAATCAGCAGCTTGGCCGTACTGTCGCGGCGGCATCTGTATGGCGGCACGTTGCGAGGGCGGTGATTGCCGTGATCACTCGTGCAAACGCGGCGTGAATAGCTGCCGACCGTGCAATCCGCGCTTCCCGAATGATTCGATCCTTCAGTGCGAGGAAATCGGCTGGCGACATTCGGCTGATATCGGGTGGGCTCGTCTCGATCCGGTTTATCGTGTGCGTCATGGACTCGATCCTTCGTCCTTGCGTCGTCTGAAACGATGAGGTGCGATGGGTTTACGATGAGGCGGTAATCACATAAAATGAATAATAATGATCATTATGATCTTCTGGAGAGATATATGGACCTGTCCGATTTGAAGATCTTCAGCGCTGTGGTCCGTGAGGGTGGCGTGACTCGCGCGGCGCAACGGCTGTATCGGGTTCAATCCAACGTGACGACGCGCATTCGCCAGCTCGAAGAGGAACTCGATGTTCCGCTTTTCATACGCGAGGGAAAACGCCTGCATCTGTCACCGGCGGGACGGGTATTGCTGGACTACGCGGACCGGCTGCTCGCGCTCGCCGGCGAGGCGCGTAACGCGGTTCAGGATCCGAGGCCGCGCGGAGTCTTCCGTCTCGGCGCCATGGAGAGCACCGCCGCGGTCCGCTTGCCCGGGCCGGTGAACGAGTATCATCGCCTTTATCCGGACGTGGTGCTCGAACTCCGCACCGGGAATCCCACGGCGCTTTCGAAGGCGCTTCTGGCCAATGAGCTCGATGCGGCGCTGGTGACCTTGCCGATTGCCGAGGCGCTGTTCGAAAAGGTTGCCGTGTTCGAGGAAGAGCCGGTGATCGTCTCCGCCGCCGACACCCCGGCGATCGGCAAAGGTAAGAACGCGTACTTTCCGAGGACTATCCTTGCCTTCGAGCATGGCTGTCCGCATCGCAAACGGCTGGAAGATTGGTATGCGCTTCGAAATCAGATGCCGGAGCGCACCATCGAACTGGGTTCCTATCATGCGATGCTTGGGTGTGTCGTTGCCGGTATGGGTGTTGCCCTGCTGCCGAGAAGCGTGCTGACGACGTTTCCAGAAAGCCGGCGGCTGAAGGTCCATCGCTTACCGCCGGGCGAGAACCGCGCCGACACCTACCTGATCTGGCGTAAGGGCGCCGATTCGCCAAAGGTGCACGCGCTGCGTGATCTGCTGGCGAAGCAACGGGCCAGGTCTGCAAGGAAGGCATTGCGATGAAGAGAAAGGCCCCAGCCGTCGGCTGAGGCCTTCCCGTCACGTGCTATACGCGCTCAATAGATGTAGGGAGCGCAGACATACACGGTACGCGGACCATACTTGGTGAAGATGGTCTTGTAGCAGCTTCCGCCAACATAGAACGACGTTCCAAAGTGGCGATGGCCCCAGTGACCATGCCCATGATGTCCATGCCCATGATGACCATGGCCGTGGTGACCATGGCCGTGATGGCCACCATGCTTGCCGCCGGCGGATGCCGGTGCGACCGCAGCCGCGGTCATGGCAATGGCGGCGACGGCAGCGAGGGTAATCTTACGAAACATTTCTGTTCTCCGCTCCAGGCATGATTGCCTGATATGCCTGTGAGACGTGCCCGGGGCGGAGAAAGTTCGAGGGATTTTCATGAACGCGCGTTCACGTGTGACCTACCGCACGCAGCAAGCGTTTAGTGGCATCCCGCCTTCGCTCGTGCGGTCAGGAATCGCGATCCTGCGCAGGTCTGATGCAATATCCGCGGTTGAGGAATGAACCGGGTATCATTAGCCTGTGGGGCAAGGCCGCTTCACGGCCGCACGGTGGAAACGCAGGAGAGACACAACAATGTCCGGCCCCTCTGACGACCCACTCGGCTTTGCACCCGATTATGATTCTCCCGTTCCCTATATGCAGCGGACCCGCGACTACTACGCGGCGATTGGCTACACCACGCCCTACCGTTGGGCGCATTATGTCGACGCGCCGTTCCAGCCGCTGAAAAAGCCGCTCGCGCAATCGCGCGTCACCATTGTCACCACGGCCGCCCAATATGATCCCACCAAGGGCGATCAGGGACCGGGCGCGGCGTACAACGGCAGCGCCAAGTTCTACCAGGTCTATGACGGCGACACTTCGAAAGATCACGATTTGCGTATCTCGCATATCGGCTACGACCGCAAGCACACCACGGCCACCGACAGCGGCACCTGGTTTCCGCTACCGCAGCTTCTGAAAGCCAAGGCCGCGGGGCGGATCGGCGAGGTCGCGCCGCGCTTCTTCGGGGCGCCGACCAATCGCAGCCACCGCGTCACCATCGACGTCGACGCGCCCGATATCCTCGCCCGCTGCCTCGCCGACAAGGTCGATGCCGCCGTGATCGTGCCGAACTGCCCGGTCTGCCATCAGACCTCGGCGCTGGTCGCGCGTCACCTCGAAGCCAACGGCATCGCCACCGTGGTGATGGGCTGCGCCAAGGATATTGTCGAATACGCGGCGGTGCCGCGTTTCCTGTTTTCGGACTTCCCGCTCGGCAATTCCGCCGGCAAGCCACATGATTTGGAGTCGCAGGCGCTGACGCTCGAACTGGCGCTGCGGCTACTCGAATCTGCGCCCGGCGCGCGCACCACGATGCAGTCGCCGCTACGCTGGAGCGAGGATGCTTCCTGGAAGCTCGACTACAACAACATCTCGCAGATGAGCCCGGAAGAGTTGGCGCGCCGCCGCGCCGAGTTCGACAAGCAGAAGGAAATCGCGCGCGGCAACCGTGCGGCCTGACGATGCCAGCCGCCGCGAAGACAAAAAAGCGACGAGCCGTTAGGAGGATGCTCCTTTGACCCGACCGTTCGAAGGCGTGAAGATTCTCGACTTCACGCAGGTGCTGGCTGGCCCCTATGCGAGTTACCAGCTCGCGCTGCTCGGGGCCGACGTCATCAAGGTGGAGCGGCGCGAGGGCGAGGACATGCGCCGCACGCCGCTGAGTCGCGAATGGGCCGAGCGCGGCCTCGCGCCGGGCTGGCAGGCGATCAACGGCAACAAGCGCAGCCTGACACTCGACCTCTCGAAGCCGGAAGCGATTGCCATCGCCAAGCAGCTCGCCGCCCAGGCCGACGTGGTGATGGAGAATTTTCGTCCCGGCGTGATGGATAAGCTCGGCATCGGCTATGCCGCGCTGTCTGAGATCAACCCGCGGCTGATCTATTGCGCCATTTCCGGCTTCGGCCAGACCGGGCCGGAGCGGCTGGGCGCCGGCTATGACGGCAAGGTCCAGGCGCTATCCGGCATCATGTCGATCACCGGCCATCCCGAGACCGGGCCGACGCGGGCGGGCTTCGCGGTTTGCGACGTGCTGTCCGGCGCGACCGCAGCCTTTGGCGTGTCGAGCGCGCTGTTCCAGCGCACCCATACCGGCAAGGGCCAGTTGGTCGACGTCTCGATGCTGGAGGCGACGCTGGCGTTTCTGTCCGGACAGGTGGCGGACTATTCGGTCGCCGGCCACCGTCAGCAGCTTTCCGGCAATCAGGCCGTGAGCCGAAGACCCACCGCCAACCTGTTCAAGGCCGGCGACGGATATCTGCTGCTCGCCGTCAACAGCGAAAAGCAATACCGCGCCTTGATGACCGCGCTCGGCCGCGCCGATGCGCTTGAGGATTCCCGCTTTGCCGACTGGTTTGCCCGTCAGGAAAACGAGCCGGCGCTGCGGGCCATCATCGAGGAGGCGCTGTCCAGGAAGGAGCCGCGCGAGTGGGAAAAGCTCCTGGAAGCCGCAGGCGCGCCCTGTGCCAGCATCTGGAAGATCGAGGAGGTGATCGACCACCCGCAGATCGCCGCGCGCGGCGCCATTCAGGAGATCGATACGCCCTATGGCCAACTGCGCTTCGCCGGCAGCGGCTTTCAGCTCGCCCATGGCGGCGGAAGGCTGGACCGCATGGCGCCCGCGCTCGGCGCCCACACCGACGAGGTGCTGGCCTCGCTCGGCTATGACACGAAGGCGATCGCGGAACTGCGCGCGGGCGAGATCGTCTAGCGGTAGCCGGGGCAGGGGCGTCTGGCTCCTGTCCCGTTTTGAGCATGCCTGCGCATGGCGACCCTGCACCAAGCCGCTTTAAGCGGCCGGGCTTACCGTCTAAAAGACGCCTTTCCCGATCCAAGAAGGATAGATCATGCCCGCCTATCGTTCCCGAACCACGACCCACGGCCGCAACATGGCGGGCGCCCGCGGCCTCTGGCGCGCCACCGGCATGAAGAACGAGGACTTTGGCAAGCCGATCATTGCGGTGGTCAACTCCTTCACCCAGTTCGTGCCTGGCCACGTGCACCTGAAGGACCTCGGCCAGCTCGTCGCGCGCGAAATCGAGAAGGCGGGCGGCGTCGCCAAGGAGTTCAACACCATCGCGGTCGACGACGGCATCGCGATGGGCCATGACGGCATGCTCTACAGCCTGCCGTCGCGCGAAATCATCGCCGACAGCGTCGAATACATGGTCAACGCGCATTGCGCCGACGCGATGGTCTGTATCTCCAACTGCGACAAGATCACGCCCGGCATGCTGATGGCGGCGCTGCGCATCAACATCCCGACCGTGTTCGTCTCGGGCGGTCCGATGGAATCCGGCAAGATCAACCTCAAGGGCAAGGTCCGCGCGGTCGACCTGATCGATGCCATGGTCGCAGCCGCCGACAGCAATGTCAGCGATGCGGACGTGGAAGTGATCGAGCGCTCGGCCTGTCCGACATGCGGATCGTGTTCGGGCATGTTTACCGCCAATTCCATGAACTGCCTGACCGAGGCGCTTGGCTTGGCGCTGCCGGGTAACGGCTCGGTGCTGGCGACGCATGCCGACCGCAGGGGATTGTTCGTCGAGGCCGGGCACCTGATCGTCGACCTGGCGCGGCGATATTACGAGCAGGAGGACGAAACCGCGTTGCCGCGGGCGATTGCCAACTTCAAGGCGTTCGAGAATGCGATGACGCTCGACATTGCCATGGGCGGCTCGACCAACACCGTGCTGCATTTGCTGGCGGCGGCTTACGAGGGCAAGGTGCCGTTCACGATGCAGGACATCGACCGGCTGTCGCGGCGGGTGCCGGTGCTGTGCAAGGTCGCGCCGTCGGTGGCGGACGTGCATCTGGAAGACGTGCACCGCGCCGGCGGCGTGATGGCCATCCTCGGCGAACTCGATCGCGCCGGGCTGCTCAACCGCGGCCTTCCGATGGTTCACTCCAAGACGCTGGAAGACGCGCTGTGCCGCTGGGATATCAAGCAGACGAAGAGCGAAAGCGTCCGCAAGTTCTTCACGGCGGCGCCGGGCAATGTGCCGACGCAGGTCGCCTTCAGCCAGGAGCGCCGGTTCGAGGAACTCGATACCGACCGCGCCACGGGCTGCATCCGTGACGCCGCGCATGCGTTCTCCAAGGACGGTGGCCTCGCGGTGCTCTCGGGCAACCTCGCGCTCGACGGCTGTATCGTGAAGACGGCGGGCGTCGACGAGAGCATTTTGAAGTTCGAAGGACCGGCGCGGATTTTTGAAAGCCAGGATGCCGCGGTCGAAGGTATTTTGGGCGGCAAGATCAAGGCCGGGGACGTCGTCGTGGTTCGCTATGAGGGGCCCCGCGGCGGTCCCGGCATGCAGGAGATGCTGTATCCGACCAGCTATCTGAAATCGAAGGGCCTCGGAAAGGTCTGCGCGCTGATCACCGATGGCCGGTTCTCCGGCGGCTCCTCGGGCCTGTCGATCGGACACGTTTCGCCGGAAGCGGCTGAGGGCGGCCTGATCGGCCTCGCGGCAGACGGCGACCTGATCAAGATCGACATCCCCGCGCGCTCGATCAGCCTCGTGGTGGATGACGCCACGCTGGCGAAGCGGCGCGAAGCCATGCTGGCCCGCGGGGCGGACGCCTGGAAGCCCGCCAAGAAGCGCAGCCGCAACGTGTCGATGGCGCTGAAGGCCTATGCCGCGCTGACGACGAGCGCGGCCCGCGGCGCGGTGCGGATCGTTCCGGAATGAGCGATAGAGCGAGATGACTTTCGTCATCCCGCTCTATCCCTTTTGTTTGAGCATGATCTTTTTCGGAAAACCGATGCCCACTTTTCCGGATCATGCTTGTGTCAGCACCTTGACGCCGCCGAGCGCGGTGACGCGGCCGCGCTTGAGCATCACGATCTGCGTCGCGAGCTGGCGCAGCTCGGCCGCGTCGTGGCTGACATAAACCATGGGGATGCCTTCGTCGCGCAGCCGCACCAGGTAGGGCAGGATTTCCTCCTTGCGGCCTTCGTCGAGCGATCCCAGCGGCTCGTCCAGCAGCAATAGCCGCGGCTTCGATAACAGCGCGCGGCCGAGCGCGACGCGCTGGCGCTCGCCGCCGGAGAGTTTTCCGGGACGGCGATCGAGCAGATGGCCGATATCGAGCAGGTCGGTGATGCGCGTGAATTGCGCGGGATCCGCCGCGAGACGGTTCATGCGCCGGCCGTAGTCGAGGTTTTGCCGCACGTCGAGATGCGGAAGCAGCCGGGCGTCCTGAAACACGTAGCCGATCCGTCGCCGATGCGGCGGCACGTGGACGCCTGCGGATGTATCATCGAGCGTCTCATCGTCGAGTGCGATGATGCCACGATCGGGCCGCAACAGCCCTGCGATCATGTTGATCAGCGAGGTCTTGCCGGCGCCGGATGCGCCGAACAGGCCGGTGACGCGGCCTTGGCTCTCGAAGGAAGCCTCAAGCGAGAATTCGCCGAGCTGCTTGGTGACGTCAACGCGCAGCATGGGTCAATTCCCGTGCAGGCGCTGCGTGGCGCGCCGCGCGAACCATTCGGACGCCATCAGGGCGCCCATCGAGATCACGATCGAGATCAGCACCAGTCGCCCCGCCGCGGCATCGCCGTCCGGCGTCTGGATCAGCGAGTAGATCGCCGATGAAATGGTCTGGGTTTCGGCGGGAATGTTGGAGACGAAGGTGATGGTAGCGCCAAACTCGCCGATTGCCTTGGCAAAGCCGAGCACCATGCCTGCGAGTACGCCCGGCAACGCCAGCGGCAGGGTTACCGTCGCAAACACCTGCCACGGCGCCGCGCCGAGCGTGCCTGCCGCCTGCTCGAGGCGACGGTCGACCGCCTCGATCGAGAGCCGGATCGGCCGCACCAGCAGCGGAAATGACATGATGCCGCAGGCGAGCGCGGCGCCGGTCCAGCGAAACGCGAAGACGATGCCGAGATGATCGGCGAGCCACGCTCCGACCAGGCCACGGCGGCCGAAGGTCAGCAGCAACAAATAGCCGGTGACGACCGGTGGCAGCACCAGCGGCAAATGGACCAGAGCGTCGAGAACCGATTTGCCCCAGAACTCACGCCGCGCCAGCAGCCATGCCAACGCGATGCCGAACGGCGTCGCCACCAGCGTTGCGATGATGGCCACCCGCAGCGACAGCAGGATGGCGGTCCATTCGGCCGGCGAGATCTCGAACATCAGGTTGACGGGCTGACGAGGAATTTGAAGCCGTATTTTTCAAAAATGGCCTTCGCCGCGGTCGAGCGCAGGAAGGCGAGATAATTGGAGGCTTCCGGCTTCGCGGTCGTCGTCGCCGCGACGGGATAGATGATCGCGGAATGGGAATCGGCCGGAAAGGCGCCGACGATTTTGACGCCGGGCTCGACCTTGGCGTCGGTGGAATAGACGATGCCGAGTGCAGCCTCGCCGCGCGCCACCAGCGTCAGCGCGGCGCGAACGTCGACGGCCATCGCAAATTTCGGCTCGGCGGCCTGCCATGCGCCGAGCTTCTCCAGCGCCGCCTTGGCGTATTTGCCGGCGGGCACGGATTTCACGTCGCCGGTGGCGATCCGGCCGTCGCTGGCGAGTTTTGCAAGATCGAAGCCGGGGCCGATGTTCACATTGTCAATTTTCGAATCCTTCGGTGCGATCAGCACGATGCTGTTGCCGAGCAAATTGACCCGGCTCGGTTCGTTGATGGTTTTCTTTCCGATTGCGTAGTCCATCCAGTCGGTATCGGCGGAGATGAATACATCGGCCGGTGCGCCCTGTTCGATCTGTCGGGCGAGCGCAGAACTGGCGGCGTAGCTGACGGTGATCTTGGCGGCCGTCTTCACGGCATAGGCGGCGTCGATCTCGTCGAGCGCATTCTTCATCGAGGCCGCGGCGAAGATGGTCAGCGATTTGTCCTGCGCGGCGGCGGGTGAGGGGATAGCTGCCAGTGACGCGGCGAAGGCCAGGACAAGGCCGGCAAGACGATTCATCGGGCGCTCCATGCATGATTGCGAGCTGCGGTTGCCGCGCGCAAGACAGGCGTTGGTTGGGGTAAGGCGACCATCGGAAGCGCCGTTCCGGTATTCCCTGAAAGACTTGCGGTCGATCGGGATATCGCCAGCCCTGACAATAGTCAGGATGGGAAAGGAGGTAAAGGCGGCTGCACCGGCTTGCAAGGTGCAGCCTGGCCGTCAATGGTGATGGGGTCGCTTGTGCCCGCCACCGCTGTAACCCCGCAGCTCCGCATACCTGGTCATCTGCGACGGGGTTAAAATGCTGCCGGTCGACAAGTGATATTTCAGATGGGTCTCGCGCAGCACCCCTTGCGTGGCGGCAACGGCTGCGGTGGACGCCTTCAGGCTTTCGGGCGTGACGGTGCGGGTGGCAAACTGCTTGTCCAGTTCGGCTTCCTGCTCGATCAGCTTGGCGCCCAGCGGCATCGCTTCGGCCTTCATGGAATCGAACAGCCGCTGCATGCTGGCGCGTTGCTCGGCAGAGAGTTCGAGCTTGTCGGCCAGCTCGAGAACGTGCAACGGCCCTGGATAGCCGTTCAGTTCGGCCGCGAGCGCCAGGCCCATTCCGCGGCCGGCGCCAAGATCGGAAATCTGCTGCTCCGATAGCGCCTTGATCGAGCGCGTCTGCATTCCTGCGTAAGGGGTCTGTGCGTGCACGCTCGTGACAAATGCGATCGATGCAATCAGGGGCCAAATCTTCATCGTCGTTCTCCGGTGGGTCTGCTTGACACTTCGTGTTTGGCATCCGGCGCGTTCAGCACCGTCTTGCAGGCGGGCGGCAGCGCCGCCATCGTCATCGGCGGCTTCGGCTTCGGCGGCACTTTCGGCGGCTTCGGGCGCAGCACGGCATCGCTGAACCAGTAGGCGAGATCGCCCGCGCTGCAGCCTTCGCCCTCGTTCGGCTCGGGCTGGCTCTCGCATTCGCTCGCGCCGGGCGGGCATTTGATGCGGATGTGGACGTGATAGTCGTGGCCGTACATCGGCCGCACCTTGTGGAGCCAGCCGCGGTCGCCCTTGGCTTCGCGGCACAGCGCCTTCTTGATTGCGGCATTGACGAAGATGCGCTGTACGGTGGGCTCGATCGCCGCGGCGCGGATCACCGCAAGATGCGTCGGCGTCCAGGCGTGCGGATCGATATCGAGCCGGTCGCTGCGCACCATCATCACCGCGGACATTTCCTCGCGCTCGTTGCGCGATAGTTGCCGGTTCGGCATCGGCGTCAGCCAGATGTCGGCGTCGAGCCCCACCTGATGGCTGGCATGCCCGGTCAACATCGGCCCGCCGCGTGGCTGCGACATGTCGCCGACCAGTATGCCGGGCCAGCCGGCATCCCGGCGCGCCCTTGCGGCCAGCCGCTTGACCAGTGCGACCAGGTCGGGATGACCCCAATGGCGATTGCGCGACAGCCGCATCACCTGCCAGTTATCGCCGTTGATCGGCAGCCCTTCCGCGCCCGCGATGCAGCCATGGGCATAGAACCCGTGCACGCGCGTCGGCATTGCCGTCGGCAGCACCTTGCGGCCGAACAGTTCCTTGGCGGCGATGTTGGGATCGTTGGGATTTGCCAGCGGCGGCAGCGGTTTTGGATGGACCGTGCCCTTGTCCTGCGCCCATGCGCTTGCGGCATGGGCGGCGGCTAGCAAGATTATCAGGGGGATCAGAAACAGGCGCGGGTGCATTGGACCAGAGAGTTTCAGGGATCACTCAGTTCGCGCAAACGTAGCACGAAATCGGCAACAGGGGAGAGGCGCGGCTAGCACAATTGCGTGGTCCCCGCTCCAGCGCAACAATCCGCGCAACATCCCGCATCGGGACCAGCCGAGCGGCTGAGACGCGAGCGGGTAGCGGCCGTTCAGCGCGGTGCGCGCGAGAATGGGATGCGCTACGACTCGTCCTACGCCGATCTCGACGTGCGCGATGCCGAGATATCAGCCCATGCGGCGTTCCGCAGGCGGCTTTGCGATCACGACGTGGTGCCGGAAGCGCAGCCGCAGCATCTTCGCTGTACTAAACAGTCGTTGCACGCGGTCGTATTAACCGCGCGATAACCCTCTCGGTCACTGACGGACATTTATGCGCACGTTCGGCGTTTCGCGCATTCCTTGTGCATCCGTCGCGCGAGAAGCTGTGCCCGGCGGCCGCGCGTCGATTACGCCCCGTGGATCGGCGGTCTGCACCGAGCTTGTACACGCAAAGCGTGTGCGTGCCCTTCTTGTCAGGCGGCGCATGAGCGCGTGCGGTAGCAGTTTATACGACAAGAGATACCTTTTTTTCAGAGAGTTATCTGAAAACTTTGCACGCACAGTGCGAGTAGAGCGTAGTAATGCCGAAGAAGCCAAAAGCTACCAGGAAGCCGAAACAGTTGATTGTCCGTTTTCCTGGCCGACCGGCAAAGCCCGCTGCGAAGCTGTCCGCCAATCGCCGGCCCGCGACTGGCGAGGCCGTGCGCAAGGCCGCCGAGGTCAAAGCCGCGCTTGCGGAGGCGCGCAAATCGCACGAGCGCTTGCGTGAGGCGATCGATATCCTGCCGCAGGGGATCGTGTTTCTTGACGCCGACGGCCGTTACATTCTCTGGAACAAGAAGTATGCGGAGATGTACAGCCGCAGTTCGGACCTGTTCAGGCCGGGCGTGCGGCTGGAGGATACGATCCGCGTCGGCATCGCGCGGGGCGATTACCCGGAAGCGATCGGGCGCGAGGAAGAATGGATCGCCGCGCGGCTCAAGAAGCTATTTCAGCCGGGCGAGCAGCATGAGCAACGGCTGGCCGACGGCCGTGTCATCCTGATCGATGAACGGCTGACCGGGGATGGCGGCATCATCGGGTTGCGCGTCGACATCACCGAGTTGAAGCAGCGCGAGGCTTCGTTCCGGCTGCTGTTCGACAGCAATCCGGTCCCGATGATCGTCTGCGCACTGGGTGACGAACGAATTCTCGCCGTCAACGACGCCGCAATCCAGCACTATGGTTACAGCCGCGGTGAATTCGAGAAGCTTACGATCCGCAACCTGCAGGCCTTCGACGTCGAGCCGCCATGGGCCGGCGAACACGCCGGCGACGAGCGCGCGGCCCACGCCTGGAAGCATGTCAGGGGCGACGGCGCGCTGATCGATCTGGCGATCTATTCGCGCCAGCTTGTTTACGGCGATCGGCCTGCGGTCCTGCTTGCGCTGCTGGACACCACCGAGCGCAAGCGCGCCGAGGCGCGGCTGACGTTCATGGCCCAGCATGACGGGCTGACCGGGCTACCGAACCGTAATCTGCTCCGTCAGCAGATGGACGACATCCTGCTGCGCACCCGCCGCAACGCCGAGAAGGTGGCGGTGCTCGTGCTCGGCCTCGACCATTTCAAGGCGGTCAACGATACGCTCGGTCACGGCATCGGTGACAAGCTGCTGCGCGGCGTCGCCAAGCGATTGCAATCGATGCTGCGCGAGGAAGATGCGCTGGCCCGGCTCAACTCCGACGAATTCGCTGTCATCCAGAGCGGGGTGACGCGACCTGAGGACGCGATATCCATGGCGAGGCGCCTGTTGGACGCGATCGCTGACCCCTATCTTCTGGACGGGCATTCGGTCGTCATCGGCGCCAGCATTGGCGTTGCGATGTCGCCCAGCGACGGCGATGAATCCGAGAAACTGCTGAAGAACGCCGACCTTGCATTGTCGCGCGCCAAGAACGATTCCCGCGGCACGTTCTCGTTCTTCGAAGCGGGAATGGATGCGCGCGCCCAGGCCCGCCGCAAGATCGAAACCGACCTGCGCGAGGCCGTGCACACCGGTGCGCTGCGACCCTATTACCAGCCGTTGGTTGATCTCGCGAGCGGGCGCATCACCGGTTTCGAAGCGCTGGTGCGCTGGCCGCATCCCGAGCGCGGCATGATCTCGCCGGCCGAGTTTATCCCCGTTGCAGAGGAGACCGGGCTGATCAACGCCGTCGGCGGCTTGATGCTGCGCCGCGCCTGCACGGATGCGGCGCAATGGCCCGATGACGTCCGCGTCGCGGTCAATCTGTCGCCGCTGCAGTTCCGCGTCGGCAATCTCTTGTCGCTGGTCGTGGAAACATTGGAGCAGTCCGGCCTGCCGGCGAAGCGCCTGGAACTCGAGATTACCGAGACGCTGCTATTGGAAAAGAGCAGTGAGGTGCTCGCGACGCTGCATGCGCTGCGCGCGCTCGGCGTTCGCATCTCAATGGACGATTTCGGCACCGGCTATTCCAGCCTGAGTTACCTGCGCAGCTTTCCGTTCGACAAGATCAAGATCGATCAGTCCTTCGTGCGCGACCTCGTCGCCAATCCCGACGCGCAGGCGATCGTGCGTTCGATCATCAGCCTCGGCAAGGGCCTCGGCGTCACGATCACGGCGGAAGGCGTCGAGAGCGAGGCCGAAGTAAATTGCCTGCGCAACGAGGGATGCCACGAGGGACAGGGTTTTCTGTTCAGCCGTGCGCGGCCCAACGCGGAGATCGTCAGCCTGTTGAAGACGCAAGGCAACTGGAGCGCGCCGGCGGGTGCGGCGCTGGTGGCGTGATTTGAGGCCGTCATTCCGGGTCTGGTGCTAGTGCACCATCGCGGAATGACGGTCATCTCCCCCTCCGCTTCCTCGCATGATACGTCAGCGCCAGCGCCACGCAGTGGCGCAATTCCGCCTCGGGCAGCTTTTCACCGGCGTCAAGCAGAATGCTGCGGTTGCCGCCGTAGCGCAGTTCCGGATACAGCTCGCGAAAGGTCTCGACCAGATCGGTCTGGCAGTGAAAATAGACCGCGTAGCGGCCGGCTTCCGCCTTCACCTGGTCGATCCGGATCGTGCTGCCGCTCTTGCTCTCGGTCGTGAGATAGCTCGGCTGGCCCCATTTCAGCGTCTCTTCCAGGGAGCCGACGCCCTCGGTGGTCCTTGCGGTGTCAAAAATCAGCCGGCGCAGCGCCAGCAGTTTTGCCCTGACCGGATTGGGATAGGCCTTGAAGACGGCTTCCACCACAGCGTCCCGAGCGGCAGCGCTCGGCCGGATGCGAGCGGGCGGAAGCCGTCTCTTGCGTGCCTGTCGGGCCGGCTGCTTCATCGCGTCGTCGGCGGTGCGTCGAGATTGCCCGCGAGGATCGCCCGGCCGGCATCCTCATAATGGGCGTCACGGCCCTGGATCTGCTGCGCGATCGCGTGCATGTCGCGAAAGCGGCGCTCGAACTTGTTGGCATTGAATACGGCCGTTGCGCCCGTCATGTGATAGGCGGTGTCGACCACGGCGGCCGATTGATGGATCGTCCATGTCGAGGCGATGCGCAACGCCACGCGATGGGCTTCGGTGATAACAGCGCCTTGCGATAGATCATGCCACACATCCGCTGCTGTGGCATAGAGATAGGCGCGCGTGGCGCGCAGTTGCGCCTCGGTGCGGCCGATCAGCCCCTGCACGGCGTTGTTGTCGCGCATCGCCTTTGACGCTTGCGGTGTCTTGCCCCGGGCAAGATCGATCGCCGCATCGAGCGTGGCGCGGGCGACGCCGAGCGAGGTCGCTGCAAAGCCCATGCCGAAAACCATGTTGGTAGAGAGCTTGTACAGCGGCCCGCTCTCGCGCAGCGCCGCCGGATCGTCGCGCAGCGCTGCGAACTTTTCCGGGATGAACAGATTGTCGACCGAATAGGAATCGGTGCCGGTGCCGCGCAGGCCGATCACGTCCCAGACGTCGTGCATCGTGGCGCTGGTTACCGGAAACAGGATGGTACGAATTTCCGGCGAACCGTCCGGCCTGCGCCGCGGCGTGCCGTCGGCTTCGACGACCCGGACATGGGCGCCGAGCCAGCTTGCCTGCCGCGAGCCGGACGCAAAATCCCAGCGCGCGCTGGCCTTGTAGCCGCCGGGAACCGCCTGCACTTCGTGGTTGATCGCGCCCCAGGCCAGAATGCCGGGTGCAACGTTGAAGATTTCGTTGGCAGCATCGGGATCGAGATAGGCCGCGGTCATGGCGCAGACGCTGCACTGGCCAAGGCACCATGCGGACGAGGCATCCGCCTTGGCGACCTCCTCCTGCATCTGCATGAACGTTTCCAGCGGCACCTCGGCGCCGCCAAAACTTTTCGGCAACAGCGCGCGGTAGAGCCCGTTCTCGATCAGCGCCTGTGTCACCGCTGGAGTCAGGCGGCGGGTCCGCTCGATTTCGTCGGCCTCGCGCATGATCAATGGCGCCAGCGCCCGCGCGCGTTCCACAAGGTCGATGCCGGGCTGCCTGTTCATGCGTTCCTCGCGTTTTCTTCTTCGCTGCGGCGTTCGGTTTCACGCCGCCGCCCGGCCCAGATCGAGCGATGGCTGCGGCGGTCGCTTGGCGGACGGGAAACTCAAGGCTATGGCGACGGCGGCTATACCGATCGTGAAAGAGCCGACATAGAGCCAGCTATAGCCGTGGAAGGCGTCGAATACCCAGCCGCCGGCGAGCGGCCCCAGCGCCATGCCGAGGCTGGCAAAGGCGGAGACGGCGCCGAACATGCTGCCCATGATGCGCACGCCGAAATATTCGCGCACCAGCACGGCGTATAGCGGCATTACGCCGCCATAGGCGAGGCCGAAGACAACCGACAGGGCGTAGAATTCGCCGAGTTGGCCGACCGCGAGATAGGTTGCGATCGCCAAGGCCTGGACGAACAGGCCGCCGACCAGAACGTGCTTGGCGCCGAAGCGATCAGCCAGCAAGCCGAGCAGCAAACGGCCGCCGAGGCCGGAGAAGCCGGCGAGGCTGTAGACCGTGACCGCGGTCAGCGGCGCGATGCCGCAGATCATGGCGTAGCTCACCAGATGGAAGATCGGCCCCGAATGCGCCGCGCAGCAGGCGAAATGCGCGGATGCCAGGATGATGAATTGCGGCGTTCGCAGCGCCTGCGCGACCGTCCACTGCCCGTCAGGCGCGCCCGTCCCATGGGCGGCAGCAGGCGTTGACGGCTCCGGCGGCCGTCGCACCAGCAATGAGGCCGGGATCAACAGCGCCAAGGCGACGATGCCGATTATCAGCATCGCCATGCGCCAGTCATAGGCCGTGATCAAATAGCTTGCGAATGGCGCGACCGTCATCGGCGAAACGCCCATGCCGGCCGACACCAACGCCACCGCGAGGCTGCGGCGATGTTCGACCCAGGCGCTCGCCACCGCGACCATCGGCGCATAGAAGCTGCCGGCCGCAATCCCGATCGAGACGCCGAACGCCAATTGAAATTGCCACAGGCTGGTGGCCTGGCTCGCGCCGATCAGCCCGGCGCCAAGCAGCAGGGTGCCAGACAGGACGACGATGCGGGTGCCAAACCGGTCGGACAGCGTGCCCCAGAAGAACGCTGCCAATCCCATGGCGAGAAAGTTGATCGTCGCTGCCGCCGAGACGCCGCTGCGCGACCATCCCATGGTCTCCGAAATCGGTTGCAGGAACACCGCGAGCGCCAACATCGAGCCGAACGCGACGCAGGTCATCAGCGCGCCTACGGCGACGACGACCCAGCCGTAGGATGAACCGGAGGCCTTGCCCATGCGTTTCCCCGCGCGTGTGCTGTTGTTTATATGCGCGGGATGATGGTGGCCTATTCGCCGCCAGCGCGCAATGCGGTAGAACGCAACTCTCTCATTCGAAAGATCGCTTGATCCAGCGTTGCATTCGCCTCAGCGTCGTCGCCGCGCCGATTCAGCGAAGCCTGCCCGCCCGCGATTGGATGGTGGGCACGCTACGCTTTGCCCACCCTACAAATCCCGATGTCTACTTCGCATGGGGTTATTTTCGATCTTTTTGTTGTGCGGCACGGGAGCCTCAAGACCGGACCTGATCCATCATGCCCTGTTGGTTTCAGCACTCTCCTCAGCTATCCACCTTCAGCGCGGCAATGAACGCTTCCTGCGGGATGTCGACCTTGCCGAACTGCCGCATCTTCTTCTTGCCTTCCTTCTGCTTCTCCAGAAGCTTGCGTTTGCGCGTGATGTCGCCGCCGTAGCATTTGGCGGTGACGTCCTTGCGCAGCGCGCGGACGGTTTCGCGGGCGATCACCTTGCCGCCGATCGCGGCCTGGATCGGGATCTGGAACATGTGCGGCGGGATCAGTTCCTTCATCTTTTCGACCATGGCGCGGCCGCGGCCCTCCGCGCGCGTCCGGTGCACCAGCATCGACAGCGCATCGACCGGCTCGCCGTTGACGAGGATCTGCATCTTGACGAGGTCGGCCACCTTGTAGTCGGTCAGATGATAATCGAACGAGGCATAGCCCTTCGAGACGGATTTTAGCCGGTCGTAGAAATCGAACACGACTTCGTTGAGCGGCAAATCGTATTTCACCATCGCGCGGGAGCCGACGTATGTGAGCTCCTTCTGCGCGCCGCGGCGGTCCTGGCACAGTTTTAGCACACTGCCGAGATATTCGTCCGGCGTGAGGATCGTGGCCTCAATCCACGGCTCCTCGATGTCGGCGATCTTGACAACATCAGGCATGTCGACCGGGTTGTGGATCTCGATCTCCTGCCCATCGGTCAGGTGCATCTTGTAGATCACGCTCGGCGCCGTCGCGATCAGGTTGAGATCGAACTCGCGCGACAGCCGCTCCTGGATGATTTCGAGATGCAGCAGCCCGAGGAAACCGCAGCGGAAACCGAAGCCCAGCGCGGCCGAAGTCTCCATCTCGTAGGAGAAGCTCGCGTCGTTGAGCCGCAGCTTGCCCATTGCCGCGCGCAGCGTCTCGAAATCGTTGGCATCGACCGGGAACAGGCCGCAGAACACCACCGGGATCGCCGGCTTGAAGCCGGGCAGCATCTCGGTGATCGGCTTCTTGTCGTCGGTGATGGTATCGCCGACGCGGGTGTCGGCGACTTCCTTGATCGCCGCGGTAATGAAGCCGATCTCGCCGGGGCCGAGCTCGTCGACCTGCTCCATCTTCGGCGTGAAGAACCCGACGCGCTCGACGTCATAGGCCGCGTTGGTGCCCATCATGCGGATGCGCTGGCCCTTTTTCATCGTGCCGTCGACGACGCGGATCAGCACGACGACGCCGAGATAGACGTCGTACCAGCTATCCACCAATAGCGCCTTCAGCGTCGCGCCGCGGTCGCCCTTCGGCGGCGGCAGCCGGGTCACGATGGCTTCCAGCACGTCGGGAACGCCCAAGCCCGTCTTGGCCGAGATCATCACGGCGTCCGAGGCGTCGATGCCGATCACGTCCTCGATCTGCTGCTTGACCTTGTCAGGCTCGGCCGCCGGCAGGTCGACCTTGTTGAGAACCGGCACGATCTCGTGATTGTTGTCGAGCGCCTGATAGACGTTGGCGAGCGTCTGCGCCTCGACGCCCTGGCTGGCATCGACCACCAAGAGCGACCCTTCGCAGGCTGCCAGCGACCGCGAGACTTCGTAGGCGAAGTCGACATGGCCGGGCGTGTCCATCAGGTTGAAGATGTAATTCTTGCCGTCCTTGGCGCAGTAGTTCAGCCGCACCGTCTGCGCCTTGATGGTGATGCCCCGCTCGCGCTCGATATCCATGGAATCGAGTACCTGTTCCTTGCCCGCCATTTCGCGGTCCGACAGCCCGCCTGTCATCTGGATCAGACGGTCGGCCAGCGTCGATTTGCCATGGTCGATGTGAGCGACGATGGAGAAGTTGCGGATGTTGGAAATGGGCGCAGTTGTCATGGGCGCGGGATAGCATTCGCGTCCCCGTGCGGCAACCATCTTGCTGTATTTTAAGGGGCTTTCTTCGCGCCAAGCTGATTCCACTTGAGCCGAAAACACGCTAGGCAATGGCCATGTCGATTGCATCCATTTCATCCACGGCCGCGCGCAGGCGCATTCCCACGATCCGGCGGCTGGCGGCGTGGCTGGCCTCACGCGCCAGTGATCCCAAAGCTGGCCTGTGGCTGGCGACCGGCTTTGCCGTGGTCCACGCCGTGCTGTGGACGCTGATCCTGGTCAGTCTGAAGACCGGGCAGGACGTCCATATGGACGTCGCGGAGGCCTTCGCCTGGGGGCAGAAGTTCCTGCTCGGCTATGGCAAGCACCCGCCACTGTCGGGATGGGTCGCCGGTGCCTGGTTCATGCTGTTTCCAGTAACGGACTGGGCGACCTATGCATTGGCAATGGCGACGCTCGGCTGCTCCCTCGTGATCTGCTGGCTGTTGGCGCTGCGCGTGGTCGATCGCCGCCGCGCGTTCTTCGTCGTGGCGATGCTCGCGCTCTATCCGATCTTCAACTTCAAGGGCTTCAAGTACAATCCGGACCTGTTGCAACTCGTCACGCTGCCGCTCGTCGTGCTGGCTTATCTCGACGCGTTCGAGAAGCGCAGCATCAAATCGGGCGTGTGGCTCGGGCTCGCCGGTGCGCTGGCGCTGATGACAAAATACTGGGTGCTGACCATGATCGGCGCCGTCGGCCTTGCCGCATTGATCCATCCGCAGCGTTTGCAGTTCCTGCGTTCGCCGGCGCCATGGGTCGCGATTGCCACGCTCGTCGTCGCAATGCTCCCGCACTTCATGTGGCTGAAGCAGGTGGACTTCGTCCCGCTCACCTATGCCGGCGATACTTACTCTCTCACCGATCGTGCGATGATCGACGATCTCGCGCTGGGCTATGTCGGGCACAATCTCGCGCTGCTGGCAGCACCGGTGATACTCGGCGCGATCGCGCTGATGTGGCGGCCGTTCCGCCTGATGCCGTTTCCGTTCCTGACGCGCGGCGCCAGTACCGGCGTCAACATTTCGCAGGCGATCAATGTCTGGATCGTCCAGGCGGTGGTGGCGATCGGTCCGCCGCTGGGTGCGCTGATATTCCACGTCTACATCAAGACTGACTGGGGCATCCCGCTGTTCTTCCTGGTGCCGCTCGCGCTGGTCGCGATCCCTGCGGTGCGGATCCGGAGAATCGCGCTGTTGAACCTGACGACGGCCTGGCTCGTCATTTCGCTCGTCGTGCTGGCGATGTCGCCAAGGATCGTCGCCTACGAACTGGATGAAAAGCGCACCGCAGGCGCGACCTACCGGGCGCGTTCCGAGCTCGCCCGCGAACTGACGGAAGCCTGGCACACGCGGTTTTATTCGCGCTGGCCGGTGGTCGCCGCCTATACCGATACCGGCCAGCCTGTCACCTTCTACAGCCCCGACCATCCGACGCCGCTGACGCCGGACGAGCCGTGGTCGTCCGGCCTGACCTCGCTCGAGGAGGCGAAGCGATCGGGCTTCATCGGCATCTGCGAGGTCGACCACTGGAAGCTGGAAAAATGCGAGGCGTGGATGCAGGCCCATGCCGCCAATGCCGAGCGCATGGTGATGACCACGCGGCGATTCTTTCTCGGCAAGGCTGGCCCCGCGACGGCCTGGAACATCTTCATCGTGCCGCCGGCCAGATAGAAATCACTCGAAGGGGTAACGCATGGATCTCGACCTGACGGATAAAACGGCGCTCGTGACCGGCTCGACTCGCGGCATCGGGCTCGCGACCGCTATCGGGCTTGCGCAAATGGGCGCGGAAGTGATCGTCAACGGCCGCGAGAAGGCGGCGGTCGGCGAGGCCGTGGCAAAAGTCCAGCAGGCTGCGCCGTCAGCCAAGGTGCACGCGGCGGCGTTCGATCTCGGCAATGCAGCGGGCTGTGCCGCGCTGGTGGCGCAATTTCCCGACGTCGACATCCTCGTCAACAATCTCGGCATCTACGAACCGAAGGGATTTTTCGAGATCGAGGATTCCGATTGGTCGAGGATGTTCGAAGTCAATGTCATGAGCGGGGTGCGGCTGACGCGACACTATTTGAAGCGGATGCTTGATAATAAGGACTGGGGCCGTGTCGTGTTCGTCTCCAGCGAATCCGGCGTCTTTGTTCCGAAGGAGATGGTGCACTACGGCTTCTCGAAATCGGCGCAGCTCGTCATCGCGCGCGGCGCGGCGGAAACCACCAGGGGCACCAGCGTGACTGTCAATTCGGTGATGCCCGGCCCGACCTGGGTCGAGATGGCGCCGGTTCGCCTGGCCGCGCGCGCGAAAGCTGCGGGCACGACCGTCGACGACCTCGTCTCGCGCACCTTCAGCGAACGTCGCCCGGCGTCGCTCTTGCAGCGTTACGCCGCGCCGGAAGAGATCGCCAATCTGATCTGCTATGTCTGTTCAAAAGCCTCCAGCGCCACCAACGGCGCCGCGCTGCGCGCCGACGGCGGGATCGTGACGAATCCGTTTTGATGTCTCGACTCCCTCGCCCCGCTCTTGCGGGGAGAGGGTAGGGGTGAGGGGCTCTTTCCGCACAGTAGGGTGGGCAAAGCGAAGCGTGCCCACCATTTGAGACGAGCGCCGGGATAGATGGTGGGCACGGCGCAAGCGCGCCTTTGTCCACCCGAACAGCGTTCGCTCACACGCCTTCTTCGTTGAATTTGTCGGCGACCAGCGCGGCGATGGCATCGACCGCTTGCTGCGCCTCGGGGCCGATCGCGGAGACCGTAACCGAGGTTCCAGGTCCCGCTGCCAGCATCATCAAGCCCATGATCGAGGTGCCGCCGACGGTCTCGTTGCCACGCGTCACCCAGACTTCGGCATTGAAGCGTTCCACCATCTGGACGAACTTCGCCGACGCCCGCGCGTGCAGGCCGCGCTTATTGATGATCTGAAGTTCCCGCGAGATGGCGCCCGCGGGCACACTCGGCCCGAGTTCCTTGTCGGGCGCAGCCTCGTCGCTCATTTGCCGGCGAGCACGCGGCTGGCGATGGTGACGTACTTGCGGCCGGCTTCCTGCGCCATGGCGATGGCATCGGGAAGCGAGCGCTCTTCGCGCACCTTGGCAAGCTTAACCAGCATGGGAAGATTGATGCCTGCGAGCACTTCCACCTTGGGGCGGCTCATGCAGGAAATTGCGAGGTTGGAAGGTGTGCCGCCGAACATGTCGGTGAGGATGGCGACGCCATCGCCGCTGTCGACGCGATTCACCGCTTCGATGATATCGCTTCGACACAGATCGGAGTCGTCTTCGGCTCCAATCGTGATGGCTTCAATTTGTTTTTGCGGACCCATGACATGTTCGAGCGCCGCCTTGAACTCGTCGGCAAGGCGCCCATGGGTCACAAGCACTAGACCAATCATCGGAAACTCCTCGCGGGTGCTTTTTGGTGCACCGCACGAACGCGCCACTTTGACCATCCAGAGGCCCCGCGCAAGAGGGCATCTTGGCTATTGTTCCGGAATTTGCCGGTAGAGAGTGAGGCCTGCGCCGGTTTATTCGGTGGCGATATTGGGGCTTATATGGTTACCAATCCCCTTCGAACAATCATCCAAAGGTTGGACGGAACCTGAACCGCCGGTTGTCGTCAGGGCCGCTGCAATCAGCGGGAGGGGGTCGTAACCGGTTCCGACGGGAATCCTCGGTAACAAAACACCGTTCAGGCGAATGGAGAGCGCTTCTGGCGGCGGCAGCCGCTGGGCATCGCTGGCCGCGAGGTCGGCGACGAGGCCCACCACCGCCTCCCCAACAAAGTCACAATGGCGAATGCCGAGGCCCCGGACCTCGATCAGCCCGGCCAATTCTCGCGCCGGGCGGACCAACAATTGTCCGGCCACTGTGTCAAGATGGACACGGTCATCGCCGACTAAAACGGCCCGCGGAAGCTGTCCGGCGCGTCCGGCGAGAATCAGGTCGAAGGCTAGCCGCGACTTGCCGGCGCCTGATGGCCCGCGGATCAGCACGGCGCGATCGCCCACCAGCACAGCGGAGGCGTGCACGCTCGCGCCCGCCGTCATGGCGTGGGCAGCCTGACCACGAACCGCGCACCCGCCACACTCGGCCTGCCGTCGGCGCCGGCGGGGCCATGGCGGTTTTCCGCCCAGATCCGCCCGTTATGCGCTTCGATAATCTGCTTGGAGATCGACAGGCCGAGACCTGAGTTCTGGCCAAAGCCCTGATGGGGACGGTCGGTGTAGAAGCGCTCGAAGATGCGTTCCAGCGCATCTTCGCCGATGCCCGGTCCATCGTCATCGACGATGATCTCGATCTCCGAGCGCGCGCGGCGGCAGGTGACGCGCACCTTCCCGCCGGGCGTGGAGAAGGATTGCGCATTGGACAGCAAGTTTGAGATCACCTGTCCCAGCCGGGAATCGTGGCCGGGGACCGAGAACGTATCGGTGGCGCCGCGGCCCTCGAAGCGCGCTTCGACCGCGACGTCGTGGCCGAGCCGGGTTTCGTTGGCGACCGAGGTCAGCGTCGTCAGCAGCCGGCGCAGATCGACCGGCGCCATGTCCTGGCGCTGCAATTCGGCATCGAGGCGGCTGGCATCTGAAATATCCGAGATCAGCCGGTCGAGCCGCTTGACGTCGTGCTCGATCACCTCGAGCAGGCGCGCGCGGCTAGTGTCGTTGCGTGCCAAAGGCAGCGTTTCCACCGCCGACCGCAGCGACGTCAGCGGATTCTTCAATTCATGGGCGACGTCGGCGGCGAACATCTCGATCGCCTCGATGCGGCTGTAGAGCGCGTTCGTCATGTCGCGCAGCGCGCCGGACAGATGGCCGATCTCGTCGCGGCGGCGGGTGAAATCGGGAATCTCGACGCGGGTCTGGATGCGCCGGCGGACGCGCTCGGCGCCGTCGGCCAGCCGCCGCACCGGACCTGCGATCGTGCTCGCGAGCAAGAGCGACAGCACGATCATGACCGCCGAGGCCACGCCGCCGACCTTGAGGATCGCCAGCCGCTCGGCGGTCACCATCTGGTCGATGTCGTCGCCTTGAGTCGAGAGCATCAGCGCACCGTGTACGGCACGGAACCGCTGTACGGGGACCGCGACCGAGACGATTACCTCGCCGCGGTCGTTGACGCGCACCATGCTGCTTTTGACGCCGTCGAGCGCCTGCACGATTTCCTGATAGCCCTTGCCGTTCTCCGGGCCCAGTTCGCGATAGAGCGGCAGGTCGCCGCGATTGAGCCAGGTACGGGTCGCGATCAGCGCGCGTTCGACGAAGCCCGGCTTCTCCGTCGAAGGTGGCGGCAGTTCGAATCGCAATACGTCGCCGCGGCCATAGAGACTGCGGCTGTCGAGGATCATGCCGCCGTCGCCGCCATAGATGCGGGCGCGGGTCTTGGTCGGCGAGATCAGCCGCCGCAGCACCGGCGCGACCCGCTCCGGATTGATCGGAAAATCCAGCCCGGAAGATTCGTCCGGCGCGCCGTAGCTTTCGCCAGGCTTGAGGTCGAGCAGCCGGTCCGGATCGATCGTGATGGTGTTGGTTTCGACGGTGGCGGAGGCGGCAATCGCGCCGGCGATGATTTCGGCCTGCACCAGAAGGCTCTGCGCCCGCGCATCGATCAGGCCGGCACGGAACTGCGAGAGATAGAGAATGCTCGCCACCAGCGCGACGAGGCCCGCCAGATTGAGCGAGACGATCCGGCGCGTGAGGCTGGAGAAGGAGAGCGCGAAGAAGAACTGCCCGGCCCGGCGCAACCAGCCGAGCGGTCGCCGCCAGCCCTTCTCGCCCGCATTATCCTCGGCAACGCGTTCCCGCTCGAGGAGCTCCAAAGCATCCTCGTGGTTCAGGTTGGGATCGGGCTGCGTTCGATCTAGCAATGGCTGAACTGCCGGTTGTGATGCGCCGATTTCTAGCTCTACGCCTTTACGCCGAACGGGCGGATGTGTCAGTTGACACTTCCGCCCGGAAAACGCAGATCAGGCTTCCTTGAAGCGATAGCCGACGCCGTACAGCGTCTCGATCATCTCGAAATCGTCGTCGACCACCTTGAACTTCTTGCGCAGCCGCTTGATGTGGCTGTCGATGGTACGATCGTCGACATAGACCTGGTCGTCATAGGCCGCGTCCATCAGCGCGTTGCGGCTCTTCACCACACCGGGCCGCGTGGCCAGCGCCTGCAGGATCAAGAACTCCGTCACCGTCAGCGTCACCGGCTCGTTCTTCCAGGTGCAAGTGTGACGCTCCGGGTCCATCCGCAACAGGCCGCGGTCCAGCGCGCGTGCATCCGGCTCCTTCGGAACGGCGGTCGGATCCTTGGGCTGGCCGCGGCGAAGCACGGCCTTGACCCGCTCGACCAAGAGGCGCTGCGAGAACGGCTTGCGGATAAAATCGTCGGCGCCCATCTTGAGGCCGAACAATTCGTCGATCTCTTCATCTTTGGAAGTCAAGAAGATCACCGGCAGATCGGACTTCTGCCGCAAACGGCGTAATGTCTCCATGCCGTCCATGCGCGGCATCTTGATATCGAGGATCGCAAGATCCGGCGGTGAGGTGCGGAAGCCGTCCAGCGCCGAGGCACCATCCGTATAGGTCATGATGCGATAGCCTTCGGCTTCGAGCGCGATCGATACGGAAGTAAGAATGTTGCGGTCATCATCGACCAGGGCGATTGTGGGCATGAGCCTCTGCTTTCGAATAAGAGAGTGGCTTAAACGGCGAGCACTTGAGCCAGACGCCGCATAAATGGGCTTCGTACACAGTCAACGAGCAATGCAAGCTGGGCTGAAGTGTGACCGAGTTCCGCAAAACGTTCCCAAGGAGACGCGCGGCCCCCCATATAGCACCCTGACCCGCTGAGAAAAGGCCCTTTTTGCAATCAGATGGCCGGAAAGGAACCATGCAGCCGACCGCAGATTTTGATGCTTTTAAACTGGCCCGATCGCTGCTGCGCCGCTGTCGGCAGGGCGCGTTGGCCACGCTTATGCCCGAAAGTGGCGATCCCTATTGCTCGCTGGTGAACGTCGCCAGTCATGCCGATGCGTCGCCGATTCTGCTGCTTTCGCGGCTGGCGCTGCATACAAAAAACATCATTGCCGACAGCAGGGTATCGCTGATGCTGGACGAACGCGCCGCCGGCGATCCGCTGGAGGGTGCACGGATCATGCTGGCGGGACGGGCCGAGGAAGCCCAAGGGGAAGCTGCGAAAATCCTGCGCCGGCGCTATCTCAACGCTCATCCATCGGCTGAAGCGTTTGTAGACTTCAAGGACTTCTCATTCTTCCGGATCGTCCCGTCAGGCCTGCATCTGGTCGCGGGTTTCGGCCGCATCATCGACCTCAGGCCCGGGCAGTTCATGACCGAGATCGGCGATGCCGCCGATTTGCTGGAAGCCGAGCAAGGCGCTGTCGAGCATATGAACGAGGATCACCGCGAGGCGATGAATCTCTACGCAACCAAGCTGCTGGGCGCCGAGTCGGACAACTGGCGCTGCACCGGCTGCGACCCCGACGGCGTAGACATGCAGGCCGGCTCCGCGACGTTGCGGCTGGATTTCCCGGAGCGGGTCACCAGCGCCACGTCGTTGCGCAAGATGCTGGTGCGGCTGGCGGGCGAGGCGCGGGGCAAGGCCTAGCAAGGGTTAACGCTTGCCGTTACCGAGCAACTACGCCGCGCTGTCGAATTCATCGCCGATGACAGTGAAGAAGATTCAGGCGCTATTGTCGTAAAGCGAAGCGATGGTGCAGTTAGCGATCACGGGCGGAAAGCTTCGTCATGAAAACGCGCTCCGCGCGCTGAAATGCTCTGATTGTGCGACGCAGCAATCACCCGCCGCGCTCGCCAACGACTGATGGTCGCGCAACCAAGAGGGCAAACCGGCGCAAAGCAGTGCAGCAAGCGATTGATGCAAATCAACCTTCCGCGCTGGAATAAACCAAATCGCGTGGATCGGCTTGGCAAGCACGGCGTTCAACAATATAGGTCGCCGCACCGAGGCCGGAAGGCTATATTCAGGGTTCACCGCGACAGAGCGCGTCAAGCGACATGCGCGCGATTCGAGTAACGCGGGTTCGAGGAGGACTTTCTTCGTGCAAGAGACGGGTCTACGTAACGGCGCCTTCGGTGCCGACAAATTCGGCTTAAAAAATCTCAAGACGGTGCATTGGAATCTCGGTGCGCCGCAGCTTTATCAACATTCACTCACGGCCGGCGAGGCCGTGTTGTCGGCCGACGGCGCGCTCTGCGCGGACACCGGCGAATTCACCGGCCGAAGTCCCAAGGACAAGTTCACGGTCCGTGATGCGACCACCGACAAGAACATGTGGTGGGCCGGCAACCAGTCGATCACCTCGGAGCAGTTTGCCGCGCTCTATGCCGACTTCCTCAAGCATGCCGAAGGCATGATGCTGTACGCGCAGGATCTTTACGGCGGCGCCGATCCGAGCTTCCAGATCAAGACGCGCGTCTTCACCGAACTCGCCTGGCACTCGCTGTTCATCCGCACGCTCTTGATCCGTCCCGAGGCTTCGGCGCTGAAGGATTTCGTGCCTGAACTCACCATCATCGACCTGCCGAGCTTCCGCGCCGACCCTAAACGTCACGGTGTGCGCTCGGAGAACGTCGTCGCGATCGATTTCGCCCGCAAGATCGTCCTGATCGGCGGGTCTTATTATGCCGGCGAGATGAAGAAGTCGGTCTTCACCACGCTGAACTATTATCTGCCCGCCAAGGGCGTGCTGCCGATGCACTGCTCGGCCAATGTCGGACCCAAGGGCGACACTGCGATCTTCTTCGGCCTTTCCGGTACCGGAAAGACCACGCTGTCGGCGGATCCCAACCGCACGCTGATCGGCGACGACGAGCATGGCTGGGGCAGCGACGGCGTGTTCAACTTCGAAGGCGGCTGCTACGCCAAGTGCATCAAGCTGTCGAAGGAAGCCGAGCCGCAGATCTTCGCCGCCAGCAGCCGCTTCGGCGCCGTGCTCGAAAACGTGGTGCTCGACGAAAATACGCGCGTGCCCGACTTCGACGACGGTTCGAAGACCGAAAACACCCGTTCGGCCTACCCGCTCGATTTCATCCCGAACGCTTCGCGCACCGGCCGCGCCGGCCAGCCGAAAAACGTCGTGATGCTGGCCGCCGACGCGTTCGGCGTATTGCCCCCGATTGCAAAACTCTCGCCGGCGCAGGCGATGTATCATTTCCTGTCTGGCTATACCGCCAAGGTCGCCGGCACCGAGCGCGGTCTCGGCAATGAGCCGCAGCCGGAATTCTCCACCTGCTTCGGTTCGCCGTTCCTGCCGCTCGATCCGTCCGTCTACGGCAACATGCTGCGCGAACTGATCGCCAAGCACAACGTCGATTGCTGGCTGGTCAACACCGGCTGGACCGGCGGAAAATACGGCACCGGCAGCCGGATGCCGATCAAGGTGACGCGCGCGCTGTTGACCGCAGCGCTGGACGGTTCGTTGCGCAATGTCGAATTCCGAACCGACAAGTATTTCGGTTTTGCGGTGCCGACCGCGCTGCCGGGCGTGCCCAGCGAGATCCTCAATCCGGTCAACACCTGGAAGGACAAGGCCGAGTTCGACAAGACTGCGCGCGCACTGGTCGGTATGTTCCAGAAGAACTTTGCCAAGTTCGAAGCCCAGGTCGACGCCGAAGTTCGCGCTGCTGCGCCGGATTTGAAGCTCGCGGCGGAGTAAGGCTCAAACCCAGGCAACTGCTCCAAAGGGCGGCTTCATGGGCCGCCCTTTTTGCTTTTCCGACGAATTTGGCTGTTGTCCGGAAAGACCGCGTTGCTGGGCGTGCGGCGATCGGTGATCTGCAGGCCGAACAGGCTGCTGATCAATTCGACTGCGACGCGCGCGGTGCGGCCGCGTTCGTCCAGGAACGGGTTGAGCTCGACGACGTCGACTGATCGCACCAGACCGGAATCGTGCAGCAACTCCATGATGAGATGCGCTTCGCGATAGGTCGCGCCACCCGGTACCGTGGTGCCGACGCCGGGGGCGACCGCAGGATCGAGAAAATCGACGTCGAAGCTTAAATGCAGCACCCCGTTGCTCGCCCTGACGCGCTCGATCACGCGCCGGATCAGGACAGCGACGCCGAACTCGTCGATGGCGCGCATGTCGGCGATCGCGACGCGGCGGTCGAACACCAGCTTTCTCTCCAGCGGATCGATCGAGCGGATGCCGAACAGATCGAGCCGCTCGGGACCGATCGAGGCGCGGGGCACGTCGCCGAGCAGGCCCTCGAGGCCGTCTTCGCCGCAGAGAAAGGCCGCCGACATGCCGTGCATGTTGCCGGTCTCGGTCGTCTGCGGCGTGTTGTAGTCGGCATGTGCATCGAGCCACAGCACGAACAACGGCCGGCCCTGTTCCTGCCAGTGGCGCGCGACGCCGTTCACCGACCCCATCGAGAGCGAGTGATCGCCGCCCATGAAGATCGGAACGGCGCCGGATTGCGCGAGCAAATACGAATGCTCGCTGAGCGCGCGGATCCAGGTTTTGATCACGTCGTAATATTTGGCATTCGCCGGCGGCGGCCCCTCGGCGGGAGCAATGGCCGGCGTCAGCATATCGCCATGGTCTTCGACGACAAAACCGAGTTGATCGAGGATACGGCCGATGCCTGCGGTGCGCAGCGCCGCCGGTCCCATCAGCGTGCCAGCCTGCGAGGCACCGATCTCGAGGGGGACACCGAGCAGGGCGATGCGGGGTTGGGCAGCTTCGGACATGAGCCGGGCCTCCGACGAATCGTAGGGTGGACAAAGCGTAGCCTGCCCACCGACCAGGATCACAGTCGGATAGATGGTGGGCACGGCGCAAGCCCGCCTTTGCCCGCCCTACGCTGTCACGCCTTGAAATAGGCGATTTGCGTCGTGGTTGCGAGGAGGCGCCCCGACGGCGACCATAATTCGCCGTGCTGGTCGCCATAACTCCTGTGGAAAATTCTGGCATCGGCCACTGCCAGCACATGGGTGATGTCCTCGGCCGCCAGTTCTTCCGATGCGGTATGGAAATACGTCGTCAGCGACACCGTGCCGAATGGAACCAGTTCGCGGCGAGCCAGGAAAATCCGCCCGAAGAACGCGTCCGACATCGACATCAGCGACAGCATGTCGATCTTCCGCGGCGTGCGGTCGCCGATCCACTGTTTGGAGAATGCATCGAGCGGCGGCGAAGCCGGCGAGCCGTAGAAACTCGGTTCGCCCTCGACGAAGCGGAAATCATACTGGTGCGTCCAGGTCATCGGCGTGTTCGGAAACGAGCGTGACTGCTCGAACGGCGCGGCGCCCGGAAATTTTGCCTGCTGGTGCGACCAGGACGGGCGGCGTTCGGCGAACACGGCGGTCGCCAGCGTCGCGACAGCGCCACCGCCTTGCGTCATCTCCACGCACCAATGCTGGCTCGAACGGTTGGCCTTGACCAGGCGCACGTCGAGATCGAAGCCGCCTTCGGTGACCGGTGCGCAGAAGTTCACCGTGACCGACAACGGATCACCCGCACGTTGCGGATGCTCCATCAGCGCGCGCAGGATGGCGGCGGCTGTGCAGCCGCCGAACGGGCCGACAAAGGCCCAGTAATCCGGGCTGGTCCTGCCTTGCCAGCAGCTATCGCCGGCGGTGACCCGCGTGGCGTCGTCGAAGAGGTGTGGGCCTTTGGTGAGCATTCCATATTTCCCGTCATTGCGAGGAGCAAAGCGACGAAGCAATCCATCTTTTCTTTGCGTAGCGACATGGATTGCTTCGCTTCGCTCGCAATGACGTCGTGAACGTCAAATGCAGTATCACCGCAACTCCGCCGAATTCAATGACGTCTGAGGTAATGGATACCCGCCCACCGGCTTATCGCGTCGCCCCGCGCTGGACGCCTGCCTCCAGCACCGGCGCGGCCGCCCGCACCGGCACGTTCCAGATATCCTCGGCATATTCGCGGATGGTGCGGTCGGAGGAGAACCACGGCATCCGCGCCACATTGAGGATCGAGGCGCGGGTCCAGGCCGGCACCACTTGCCAGCGCGCATCGATGCCGCGCTGCGCCGTGTAGTAGGAATCGAAATCGGCCGAGACCATGTAGTGGTCGAGATAGCGCAGCGCGTGGCCGATCGAGGCGAAACGGGCGCGATCGTCGGGCGAGAACGCGCCGCTCTCGATTGCGGTAATGGCGCGCGCCAGCCGCGGCGAGCGGCTGATCACGTCGGTCGCATCCAGGCCCTGCTTGCGCCGGATCATGACGTCGCCGGCCTCCATGCCGAAGATCGCGATATTCTCCGCGCCGACATGGTCTCGGATTTCGATATTGGCGCCGTCGAGCGTGCCGATCGTCAGCGCGCCGTTCAGCGCCAGCTTCATGTTACCGGTACCGGAGGCCTCCATGCCGGCGGTCGAAATCTGTTCGGATAGATCGGCGGCCGGAATGATCACTTCGGCGAGGCTGACATTGTAGTCGGCGAGAAAGACGACCTTCAGCCTTCCCGCGACATCAGGGTCGTTGTTGACGACTTCGGCGACATCGTTGATCAGCTTGATGATCAGCTTGGCGTAGCGATAGCTCGCCGCCGCCTTGCCGGCGAAGATTTTTACGCGCGGCACCCAGTCGCGCTGCGGCTCGTCCTTGATCGCCTGGTACAGGGCAATGGTCTCGACGACATTGAGCAATTGCCGCTTGTATTCGTGGATGCGCTTGATCTGGATATCGAACAATGCCGACGGATCGATCTTGACGCCAAGGCGCTCGTTGACGAGCCGCGCCAGCGCCAGCTTGTTGTGATGCTTGACCTCGCGAAAACGCTGCTGGAACGCGTTGTCGCTGGCGTGGGCCTCGAGGCGCTCGAACAGCGAGAAGTCGTCGAGCACGGCCTCGCCGCAGACCTCGCGCATAAGACCGGTGAGCTTCGGGTTGGCCAGCATCAGCCAGCGGCGGAAGGTGATGCCGTTGGTCTTGTTGGTGATGCGGCCGGGATAGAGATGATTGAGATCGTGGAATACGGTCTCCTTCATCAGGTCGGAGTGCATCGCCGACACGCCGTTGATGCGGTGCGAGCCGACGAAGGCGAGCTGCCCCATACGCACGCGACGTCCGGACTTCTCATCGATCAGCGACACCGATGCGCGATATTCGATGTCGCCGGGGCAGCGCTGATCGGCCAGCGCCAGATGCGCGGCGTTGATGCGGTAGATGATTTCGAGATGCCGCGGCAGCAGCCGCTCGAACAGTTCGACCGGCCAGGTTTCCAGCGCTTCCGGCAGCAGCGTGTGATTGGTGTAGGACAGCGTCGCCACCGTGATCTTCCACGCCTCGTCCCAGCGGAAATTGTGCAGATCGACCAGGATGCGCATCAACTCGGTGACGGCAAGGCTCGGATGGGTGTCGTTGAGCTGCACCGCGACCTTCGACGCCAAGCTGCGCAACTGCCCGTCCGAGGCGAGGTGCCGCTTGACCAGGTCCTGCAGCGAGGCCGAGACGAAGAAATATTCCTGCCGCAGCCGCAGTTCGCGGCCCGCGGGGCTCTCGTCGTTCGGGTAGAGGAATTTGCAGATCGATTCCGCGCGCGCTTCCTCGGCGACGGCGCCGAGATAGTCGCCGGTGTTGAAGACGTCGAGCCGCAAGGGATCGGGCGAGCGCGCCGACCAAAGCCGCAGCGCGTTGACGTGCTGACCACGCCAGCCCACGATCGGCGTGTCATAGGCGACGGCCTGCACGGTTTCCGCCGGGCGCCACGTCGCGCGGTCACGCCCGCGATCGTCGACGTGATCGACAAAGCCGCCGAAATGAACGTGATAGACCACCTCCGCCCGCAGGAATTCCCAGGGGTTGCCGAAGCTCAGCCATTCGTCCGGATATTCCTGCTGCCAACCCTGCGAAATGATCTGGCGGAACAGGCCGAAATCGTAGCGGATGCCGTAACCGATAGCGGGAACCGCCAGCGTCGCCATGCTTTCCATGAAGCACGCCGCAAGCCGTCCGAGACCGCCATTGCCGAGCGCGGCATCCGGCTCGCATTTGCGCAAATCATCCAGGCCGACGCCGAGATCGCCGAGCGCCGCCTCGAACACCGGCAAGAGGCCCATATTGTTCAGCGCGTCGGTGAACAGCCGGCCGATCAGGAATTCGAGCGAGAGGTAATAGACCCGTTTGCTGCCCGCATCGTAGCTCTCCTTTTCGGCCGTCAGCCAGCGGTGCACGACGCGGTCGCGCAACGCCAGCGCCGCGGCCTTGTACCAGTCGCGACGCGTCGCCATGCCGGCGTCCTTGCCGATCGCAAGGCGCAGCTTGGCGAGGATGGCGCCCTTGATTTCGGCCAGTGCGAGTTCGTCGACCGGCTGGCCAAGTGCCGGATAGTTCCCTGCGATTTGTTCCTGCAACACGTCGATCCCTGCATTGAGACGCACAACATAGGCGTCTTGTCCGGTAATCGAAACGCCGGAGAACGCCGGAGTATGTTGTGCACTGCGCTGGCATGAATTTATGCAAGGACCGGGCCGATTTCGCGGCACCGGCGGCCGGCTTTTGGTGTTATAATTCAATACCAAAGTACAGGGGTCGCCGGGCTTGGTGGGTAGATGCCGATTGGGATCCAAGGAATCGCGTGCCAGTAAAGCGGGGAAGCCTGTCATGAGATTGACGATCGAGATCGCTGCCACCGCGTTATTGATGGTCTGCATCAGCGCCACGAGCGCCGCCTTTGCCGCGGGCAAGACCGGCAGAAGCGCCGACGGGCTGAGCTGCTCGTTTAGCGTCGCAAAGGGCGCTTCGCCAGCCGCGCGTTGTGCCGTGATCAAGCGGCAATGCGGCGGAAAACTTCACGCCAATTATTGCGGTGACAAGCTGTTGTCGGCGATGTGAAGGATCAAGTTGCGGATGGTTCATACCATTGCGGGATCCCAAGGCTCTCGCGTCGGCCGCTTCCAGTAACAGCGTCCGAAATCTGGCTTGCTCGCCCCCGGCCATGATTCTCGATCCTTGCGGCAACCGGAGAGGCAAAGTTTCGGCACGAAGCTGGAACAAATTAAGAACACCTTAGCAAGTCTTTGATATATCATTGTGATTCGGCACGTCGCCGACACAACATATAGGCCCATCCGAGTTTGCGAGGACTACATGTCCACCATCGCTTTCGATCAGTTCGCTCTCACCCGCATCGCCGATTTCGCGCGTTCGTTGTCGCGCCTGCATCAGGCCTCGCGCCGCCAGCTCGTCGACGACGACGCGATCGACCGCGAGTTCAATGCGGTCTGCATGTCGGTGTGGGGCTACACCACGGACGATTTCAGCGACGAACTGTTTTCGATCGAGGATCACGCCTTTCTCGATTCGCTGGATGAGGCGCAGGCGCGGATTTTTGCGGCCGAGCAAGGCTACGATCTCGTTGACGACCAGGGCATGCTGACGGACTGGTGGGGCTATTGCTGGATGATTCTCGCCGAGAAGCGCGGTTTGCTGACGCCGGAAAATCGCGCCGCGGCGCGGGCGGCAATCGAGGAAAAATATCTGTCGGCGCCGAACGTGATCGGCGTCATCGTCGGGCGGTAGTGCTGGCGTCAGCTATGTGAATGCCGGCGAGGCCGGGCCCACGCTACTTTGCATGGGGTTGTTTTCGCAATTTTTGTGTTTGGGCCTGCGGCGTACTGCGGGTGCCCTATCGCGCTTCCGCCCGCTTCGCCGCTTTCGGCGCAGCCGTCTTCGGGATCGAGGCGGTCGGCAGTTCGTCGTCGCGCCGTGCTTCGGGCAGCGGCGTGGTGCCGGCGACCATCTCGGCGCTGACCGGCGCGACCTTCATTTCGCCGAGCCGGGCGCGGACATCCGCCGTGAGGCCAGGATAGGAGGCGACTGGCGTGAACTCCGCCGTGTGGTCGGCGCCAAGACGCACGCCGGTATAGGCCACCAGGCCGTCGGTGGTGGCGACGACATCGCCGGAGCGCAGCGAGGTGTCGAGCGTGAGATCGACCGGCGCAAGCCCGGACGGGCTTCTGCCGTTGCAGGTGCAGTCGGCGCTCAGCGCCTTGCGATAGGCGTAGGCGTTCTCGCTGTCGGCATAACGCTCGCCGTTGCTGGCGGTCGCATGATCGATGTTGCTGCCGTAAAACACCTTGGTGACGCTGGCCGGGCAGAACGCCTGGCAGGCCTGCGCCGGCGAGGCGGTGCCGCGCGTGGTCAGCGGAAAATATTTGCCGTCGCAGCTTCGCACGCAAAACGCTGGCCCGGAGCCGGCCACGCGTGGGGCCGGGGCGGGCGGTGATGGCTGCTGATTGAGGCCGAACGGATCGGCGAAGAAATTGGCCTGCGGTGACGCTTGCCGCGCCTGCTGCTTCTGCGCGCCGCCGAACAGGAAATCGAACAGGCCTTCGGCGGAAACGCTGCCGGGCGCGAGCAGGAGAGCGCCCGAAAGGATCGCTGCGGCAACCAACGTCGCGCGGCGCCGCACGCGCGAAAAAGCCAACTCTGTACGCAACGCCAACTCCACCCAACGCAACCAACGCGCTGAAGCGCGACGGCTTCAGTTCGGGTAACCTTAACGGCGGATGGTAAATGAGTGATGAGCGGGGGCCGGACGAGCCGAAAAGAAATGGGGGCACTTCTTCTCCCTCGCCCGTTTGCGGGGGAGATAAGCCAACAGCCATCACCCCTTCAAAAATTCACCCGCCTTGTACAGCGAACGAAACTCAAGCCCTGCCGCGGCAAAGGCTTCGGTCGCGCCTTCCTCACGGTCTACCATCGTAAGCACGAGCACGATCTCGCCGCCGGCTTCGCGCACGGCCTCGACCGCCTTCAACGCCGAGCCGCCTGTGGTGGTGACGTCCTCGACGATCACGATGCGCTTGCCCTGCAGGGTCTCGCCCTTGGCCAGCCCCTCGACCGCGAGGCGGGCGCCATGTTCCTTCGGCTTCTTGCGCACGAAAAACGCCGCGATCGGGTGGCCCTTGATCCAGGAGAGCTGCGCGATCGCGCCCGCCAGTGGGACCGCGCCCATCTCCAGCCCGCCGACGAAATCGAGATTGTCGTCCTTCAGCGCCTCATAGGTCAGTTCCGCCAACAGCGCCGCACCTTCGGGGTCGAGCATGGTCGGCTTGAGGTTGAAGTAGAAGTCGCTCTTGCGGCCCGAGGCCAGCGTGATCTCGCCGCGGCCGAACGAGCGCTTGCGGATGATCTCGGCGAGGCGGGCGCGGGAGGCTGATTTGGACAAGACGGTTTCCCCAAAGGGTTCAGGCGGGGCGCAATCTATCGGCGCTGCGGGCTAGATTCCAGCGCCGATCCAGCGCCGTCAACAGGGCACAATGTCGTCTCGGCCATCGGGTCGGCGCACCGTGCAGCCCGATGACAGGCTCCAGCGGATGACCCCGTATTCCGCAGCGGCTGTTGTAACACCCTGAAGTTCCGGGGTACTGGATACCCCGCTTTCGCGGGGATGACAAAAATGACGATCGAACTGCACACCTGGAACACGCCGAACGGCCGGAAGATCTCGGTTGCGCTGGAGGAAATGGGGCTGCCCTACAAGGTGATCCCGGTGAACATCACCAAGGGCGAGCAAATGGCGCCCGCCTTTCTCAAGCTCAGCCCGAACAACAAGATCCCGGCGATCGTCGATCCCGACGGCCCCGGCGGCAAGCCGGTCGGCATCTTCGAGTCCGGCGCGATCCTGCTTTATCTCGGCGAGAAGACCGGCAAGTTCCTGCCCAAGCCGCTGGCCGAGCGTATCCCGGTCTATGAATGGGTGATGTGGCAGATGGGCGGATTTGGGCCGATGCCGGGCCAGGTGCATCATTTCATCGCGCTGGAGAACGAAACCGACCGCGCCTACGGCCTTAAGCGCTTCATGGCCGAAACCCGCCGGCTCTACGGCGTCCTCGACCGTCGGCTGGAGGGCCGGGAGTTCGTCGCCGATGCCTTGTCGGTCGCCGACTTCGCCATCCTTGGCTGGGCCTGGCGCCATCCGCGTCACAAGGTGGAGCTGAAGGATTTTCCGAACGTCGAGCGCTGGTACAACGCGATGATGGCCCGCCCGGCGACCAAGCGCGGCATGGAAGCCAAGCTGGATTGAAATTCTCCGCCCCACCCACCGCTGTCGTCGCCCGGCTTGACCGGGCGATCCAGTCCGCCGCGGCCTTCCGATTGAGCGAGGCGGTCAATGCGGCACGAGTTGCGATTTACAGCACTTGCTCTGGAATACTGGGTCGCCCGGTCAAGCCGGGCGATGACGGCCGGTGGCTTGGAGACGGCGACTGCTACGCCCTTTTCGCCTCGAACGCCATCTTCACCGCAAGCGCCGCCAGCACCGTTCCCATCAGCCAGCGCTGCAGCAATAGCCACGTCGGCCGCGAGCCGAGAAACATTGCGATCGATCCGGCAGCGAGCGCGATCATCGCGTTGACGCTGACGCTGATCACGATCTGGATCGCACCGAGCGCCAGCGACTGCGTCAGCACGCTTCCCACGGCCGGATCGATGAACTGCGGCAGCAGCGCCAGATACAGCATCGCGATCTTCGGATTGAGCAGATTGGTGACGAAGCCCATCGCAAACAATTTGCGCGGGCCGTCGACGTCGAGCTTTTTCACTTGGAACGGCGAGCGCCCGTTCGGTCTGAGCGCCTGCCACGCCAGCCACAGCAGATAGGCAGCGCCAGCAAACCGCAGCGCGTCGTAAGCATAGGGCGCCGCAAACAAGAGCGCCGTGATGCCGAACGCCGCGCACAGCATGTAGAACACGAAGCCGAGTGCGACGCCGCCCAGCGAGACGATGCCGGCTGCCGGTCCTTGCGTGATCGAGCGCGAGATCAGGTAGATCATGTTCGGCCCCGGCGTCAGCACCATGCCGAGCGAGACCAGGGCAAAACCAAACAGTGTTGTGATGTGAGGCATGGGGGACTCGCGGCGAGGAATGCACACGTTTCTAGCGCGCAGCACGCGGCGATGTCATTTCGTATATTGCTCCGAGGACATTTCTGGCGGCGATGGAGGCCTATCTGCACACACGCCCGTCATCGCCCGGTCCCAGTGCGCAATTGCGCACAAGGGCGGGCGATGACAGTGTTGTTGCCTCAATGCGCCTCGTCCCAATTATTCGCCGCCCGCGCATCGACCCGCAGCGGCACCGAGAGCGCCACCGCAGGGAACGGCGCGTCTTGCATGACGTGCTGCACGACCGGCAGCGTCGCCGCCACTTCGTCGTCGGGCACCTCGAAGATCAGTTCGTCATGCACCTGCAACAGCATCTGCGCCGACAGCTTCTTCTCCGCCAGCGCATCTTCCATCCGGATCATGGCGCGGCGGATGATGTCGGCGGCGGTGCCTTGCAGGCGCGCATTGATTGCGGCGCGCTCGTTGAAGGAGCGGATCGAGGCGTTGGAGGCCTTGATGTCGGGGTAATGGCATTTGCGCCCGAACAGGGTCAGCACATAACCATTGGTACGGCAGAAATCCCGCGTCTCGTCCATGTAGGCGCGGATGCCCGGGAAGCGCTCGAAGTACTTTTTGATGTAGGCCGAGGCTTCCTCGCGGGCGATGCCGAGCTGGTTGGCCAGCCCGAATGCCGAGATGCCGTAGATGATGCCGAAATTGATCGCCTTCGCGCGCCGCCGCACTTCGCCCGGCATGTCCTTGATCGGCACGCCGAACATCTCGGACGCCGTCATGGCGTGAATGTCGAGCCCGTCGCGGAACGCCTGCTTCAAAACGGGGATGTCGGCAATCTCGGCCAACAGCCGCAATTCGATTTGCGAGTAATCCGCCGACACCAGCTTGTGCCCGGGCGTCGCGATAAAGGCGCGGCGGATCTTGCGGCCGTCCTCGGTACGAACCGGAATGTTCTGCAGGTTCGGCTCGTTGGATGACAGCCGCCCCGTGGTAGTCGCGGCCAGCGCATAGGTCGTGTGCACGCGGTGGGTCTGCGGATGCACGTAATTCGGCAGCGCGTCGGTATAGGTCGATTTCAGTTTCGAGACCTGGCGCCATTCCAGAATCTTCTTCGGGAATTCATGGCCCTGTTCGGCGAGTTCGTCGAGGATCTGCGCCGAGGTCGACCACGCCCCGGTCTTGGTCTTGGTGCCGCCGGGGATGCCCATCTTGCCAAAGATGATGTCGCCGATCTGCTTGGGGCTGCCGACATTGATCGGCTCGCCGGCGATCTCCTGCAACTCGGCCTCGACGCGCGCCGCGGTCTGGGCGAAATCGCCGGACAGCCGCGACAGCACCTGGCGGTCAATCGAAATGCCGCGCCGCTCCATCCGCGCCAGCACGGTGACCAGCGGCCGCTCCAGGGTCTCATAGACCGTCATCATGTGCTCAGCGGCGAGGCGCGGTTTAAGCACGCGATGCAGCCGCAGGATCACGTCGGCGCTTTCGGCTGAATAGGCGGTCGCCTTGTCAATTGCCACCTGGTCGAACGTGAGCTTGCTCTTCCCGTTGCCGATTAGCTCGCTTTCGCCGATCACAGCATGGCCGAACCAACGTTCGGCGAGCGAGCCCAGCGCATGTGAATTACGTCCGGCGTCGAGCGCGTACGACATCAATTGCGCGTCGTCGACGTTGCACAGGGTGACGCCGTGCTGCGCCAGCATCACGGCGCTGAACTTGATGTCGAAGCCGATCTTGAGAATGCCCGGCGATTCCAACAGCGGCTGCAGCGCCGCCAGCGCCTCGGCGGCCGTGATCTGGTCCGGCGCGAGGCCGGCATCGAACAGGCCAGCGCCGCCGCCCGATTGCTTGTGCGTGAGTGGAAGATAGCAGGCGTCGTTTGGCGCCAGCGCCAGCGCGATGCCGCAGATGTCGGCCTGCATTGGATCGTCCGAGCTCGCCTTGGTGACAATCGCAAACGTGCCGGCGTCATAGGCCCGCGCGACCCAGGCATTGAGCTCATCGAACGTGCGGATGGTCTGGTACTTGGTCCGATCGACCGGCAGTTTTCGCGCGGCCTCCGCGCGGACCGCGGCCAGCGATATCGGCGTACCCTTGTGGCTCGCCGCCTTGTCCTGCTTGTCGCCGCCGGTCTTGCCCGGCGCGGGGCCAGCTTTGCCGGCGGGAGGACTATCCAACGTCGCGCCTTCATAGCCCTCCGGCTTCTTGCCCGATGGCGGCACCGCGAAGACACTGGCGCCGCTCTTGTTGCCGGCATCCGGCTCGATATCGGCGGGATCAATCTGCGAATATTCGGCGACACGGCGGGTAAGGGTGGAGAACTCCATCGCCTTGAGGAAGGCGATCAGCTTGCGCGCATCCGGCTCGTGCACGGCAAGGTCATCGAGCGGCACTTCGAGATCGACCTTGTCGTCGAGCAGCACCAGTTGCCGCGAGATCCGCGCCTTCTCGGCGTTCTCGAGCAGCGCCTCGCGCCGTTTCGGCTGCTTGATCTCGCCGGCGCGCTGCAGCAGCGTTTCCAGGTCGCCATACTCGACGATCAGTTGCGCCGCGGTCTTGACGCCGATGCCGGGTACACCCGGCACGTTGTCGGTGGAATCGCCGGCCAAAGCCTGCACCTCGACGACTTTTTCCGGTGGAACGCCGAATTTCTCGATCACCTCGGCGATCCCGAGGCGACGGTCCTTCATGGTGTCGTACATGGTGACGCAGTCGGTCACGAGCTGCATCAGGTCTTTGTCCGAGGACACGATGGTAGCGGTGGCGCCGCGCTCGCAGGCAATGCGGACATAGGTCGCGATCAGGTCGTCGGCCTCGAAGCCGACCTGTTCCAGGCAGGGCAGATCGAACGCGCGCACCGCCTCGCGGATCAGCGCGAATTGCGGGATCAGATCGTCCGGCGCCGCCGTCCGGTGCGCCTTGTAATCGGGATAGAGCTTGTTGCGGAACGTGATCTCCGATTTATCGAACACGACCGCCAGATGCGTCGGCTTATTATCCTCGGGCATCTCGCGCAACAGCTTCCACAGCATATTGCAGAAGCCGAGCACGGCATTGACCTGCAGCCCGTCGGATTTGCGGTTCAGCGGCGGCAGTGCGTGGTAGGCGCGGAAAATGTAGCCGGAACCGTCGACCAGGAAGACATGGTCGCCCTTGGCAGGCGCTTTGGCGGGAACGGGTTTCGCGGCGGCTTTGGGGGCTGATTTCGGCATGGCCGAAATTTAGGGATTTTTGCGCGGATTGACAGCCTCGGGAGAGGGATTTTGAGCCAAATACACACCTGTCGTCACCCGCGGGCGACGACAGCCAAGTGTGTCGAGCACCTTACTCCGCCGGCTGCAGCGCCGGCGCGGCCTTTTTCGGCGCGATCCAGAACGCGGCCGGGCGCTCGAACAGGAAGTCGGCCCGCAGCGCCAGCGCCAGGCGCCAGATCACCACCGCCCCCGCGATACCCGCAACGGTCACGATCAGCGAGACCATCCCGATATCGGCGATCAGGCCGGTCTTCAAAAGCAGCGTTCGGGTCACCGCCATCGGCAGGAAGAAGGCGAGATAGATGACGATGGAATGCTCGCCGCAGTAGCGCAGGAAGTTCAGCCACTGCATGCGCGCCAGCAGCGTGCCCATGACGATGATGGCGCCGGCACCCGCAAAGCCGAGCGCCAGCGACACGAGCGGCCATTCGTCAAAGCCGGACACGACCAGCGCGCCGTTGACGAGCGTCCACAACGCGACGCCCATAAGGGCGAGGGCCGGGCGCGCCCGCGCGCGGTCCGACAACGCGAACACGTAGTTGGCAAACAGGTAGCCGGAATAGAAATAGACGAAACGCCCGCAGAATTCGTCGATCACGGTCCAGCCGGTCGTGATATGCGCCATCTCGAGCGCCGCAGCCGCGAGCCAGATCGCAAGCGGCGGGACGCGACGCAACAGTTTTGTGACAACGAAGAACACCGGCAATAAATAAATGAACCACAGCGTACCGAACGGCTCGATGAAGGATTCCAGATACATGAATCCGACATGCCGCCAACCCGATTCAGCGGCGAAACCAGGAGCCTTGAAGCCGAATTGGATCGTCACCCACAGCACATAAAAATAAGCGAAGTGCAGCACCTTGCGGTCGAGATAGGTGCGCCAGTCACGGTCGATGACAACGGCAAGAAACAGGCCCGAAATCAGGAAGAAATCCGGCATCCGGAACGGTTTTGCGAACATCACGAACGCATGCATAAAGCCGCTCTCGCCGGCCGCCGCTTCGACCCCCAGCACCGAATGCATCATCACCACCATGACGATGCAGATGCCCTTGGCGTAGTCCACCCAGTCGATGCGGGTGGAGCGTTCCGTGACGGCAGATGTACCGTTTGAAGTCATCGGTGTCCCTTTTCGGCGCGAGGCGGCCGCATCTTCGGCCCGATACGTTGCTTTCTTCTTTACCCATACAAAGCACATGCCGGGATCGGGCGCTTTTTCCGGTTTCCCCTTTGATGAAAAATGCTCTAAGACGCCCGCACAATCGGGATTGGCGTTAACCATCAAATACGGGTTGTTTTCATGCGAATCGCCATGATTGGAACGGGCTATGTGGGGCTGGTATCCGGCGCCTGCTTTGCCGATTTCGGCCACCAGGTCACTTGCGTGGACAAGGACGCCGGCAAGATCGAAGCCCTGCGCCGAGGCGAGATCCCGATTTTCGAGCCCGGGCTCGACGCGCTGGTGGCCTCCAACGTCAAGGCCAAGCGGCTGGATTTCACCACCGACCTGACCGTGCCGGTGGCAGAAGCCGACGCCGTGTTCATCGCGGTCGGAACGCCCTCGCGGCGTGGCGACGGCCATGCCGACCTCACTTACGTTTACAGCGCCGCGCGCGAGATTGCGGCGGCGATATCGGGCTTCACGGTGGTGGTCACCAAATCGACCGTGCCGGTCGGCACTGGCGATGAGGTCGAACGATTGATCCGCGAGACCAATCCGTCGGCCGACGTCGTGGTCGCCTCCAATCCGGAATTTTTGCGCGAGGGCGCCGCGATCCGCGACTTCAAATTCCCCGACCGTATCGTGGTCGGAACCGACGACGAACGCGGGCGCAAGGTGCTCGGCGACGTCTACCGGCCGCTGTCGCTCAACCAGGCGCCGTTGATGTTCACGGCGCGGCGCACCGCTGAACTGATCAAATACGCGGCCAACGCGTTCCTCGCTACCAAGATCACTTTCATCAACGAGATTGCCGATCTCTCGGAAAAAGTCGGCGCCGACGTGCAGCAAGTCGCGCGCGGCATCGGGCTCGACAACCGCATCGGCTCAAAATTCCTGCATGCCGGTCCGGGCTTCGGCGGCTCCTGCTTTCCGAAGGATACCCGCGCGCTGGTCAAGATCGCGCAGGACCATGACGTGCAACTGCGCATCGTCGAGGCCGTGCTCGGCGTCAACGACATCAGAAAGCGGGCGATGGCGCGCAAGGTTTCCAACGCAACCGGCGGCCTGCGCGGCAAGACGGTGGCGGTGCTCGGCCTCACCTTCAAGCCCGACACCGACGACATGCGCGAGGCGCCGTCGATACCGCTCGTCACCGGCCTGCTCGACATGGGCGCCAAGGTGCGCGCGCATGATCCGGTCGGCATGGAGCAGGCGAAGAAGGAACTGCCCGAGATCGAATATTGCACCGACCCTTACGAATGCGCGCGCGGTGCCGATGCGCTGGTGATCGTCACCGAGTGGGTTCAGTTCCGGGCGCTTGATCTGGAGCGCCTGAGGAATGAAATGGCGCAGCCCGTGGTGGTCGACCTGCGCAACATCTATCGCCCCGAGGACATGGCCGCGCAGGGCTTCACGTACGAGAGTGTCGGACGGGCGCCTGAGCCGAAGGTGTAGCCGCAACCACAGTTGTCATACCCCGCGCAGGCGGGGTATCCAGCACGCAAGGTCTTCGTAATCAGAAACGCCTGCGTTTACTGGATCACCCGCCCCAGTGCGCCATTGCGCACAAGGTGGGTGATGACGGATGAGAGATATTGCCTCTTACTTTCGACACCCCTCTCCCGATCGACGCGGTGCTCGACGAACTCGGGCGTACGCTTGCGGCCAACAACGCGGCGGTGCTGGTGGCGCCTCCAGGGGCCGGCAAGACCACGCGGGTGCCGCTCGCGCTGCTCGATGCGCCCTGGCTGAAGGACAAGAAGATCATCATGCTGGAGCCGCGGCGGATCGCGGCGCGGGCCAGCGCCGAACGAATGGCGCGGACGCTGGGCGAGCGGGCGGGGGAGACCGTCGGCTATCGCGTCCGCTTCGGCTCCAAGATCTCGCGCGCGACCCGGATCGAGGTGGTCACCGAGGGAATCTTTTCACGCCAGATTCTCGATGATCCCGAGTTGAACGGCGTTGCCGCCGTGCTGTTCGATGAATTTCACGAGCGTTCGCTCGACGCGGATCTGGGGCTCGCGCTCGCCCGCGATGCGCAGACCGGGCTGCGCGAGGACCTGCGCATCCTCGTGATGTCGGCGACACTCGACGGCGCAAGGGTCGGCAAACTGCTCGGCGACGCGCCTGTCGTTGCCAGCGAAGGCCGCGCTTTTCCGGTGGAGACGCGTTATCTCGGCCGCAAGGCCGATGCGCCGATCGAGCGGCAGATGGCCGATGCGATCGCAACCGCGCTGCGCGCCGATCCCGGCTCGGTGCTGGCGTTCCTGCCGGGCGCCGCAGAAATCCGCCGTACGCAGAATTTTCTCGGCGAACGGGTTCATGACGCAAGCGTCGAGATCGTGCCGCTGTTCGGCGCACTGGAAGCCGCCGTGCAGGACCGCGCCATCGCGCCGGCACCGAAGGGGCAACGCAAAGTCGTGCTGGCGACTTCGATCGCCGAGACCTCGCTCACCATCGAGGGCGTCCGCATCGTCGTCGATTCCGGTCTGGCGCGGGTGCCGCGTTACGAGCCTGATATTGGCCTGACACGGCTGGAGACCGTGCGCGCTTCGCGCGCCGCGGTCGACCAGCGGCGCGGCCGCGCCGGCCGCACCGAGCCCGGCGTGTGCTACCGGCTATGGGACGAACCGCAGACGGCGTCGCTTGCCGCCTACACGCAGCCCGAGATTCTTTCGGCCGATCTTTCCTCGCTGGTGCTGGATCTCGCGCAATGGGGCGTCCGCGATCCGGCGACGCTGGCGTTTCTCGATCCCCCGCCGGCGCCGGCGCTGAAGGAAGCGGGCAGCCTGCTTCTCGAACTCGGCGCTCTCGATGGCGACGGCCGCATCACCGCAGAGGGCAAGAGCCTGCGTGCGCTGGCGCTGCCGCCGCGGCTGGCGCGCATGATCGTGGATTCGCACCGGCTGGGTGCGGGCGAGGAGGCGGCCGAAATCGCCGCCATCCTGACCGAACGCGGCCTCGGGGGCGACAGTGTCGATCTCGACGTCAGGCTCGATCAGTTCCGCCGCGATCGCTCGCCGCGCGCTTCCAGCGCGCGCAGCCTCGCGCAGCGCTGGGCCCAGCAGGTGGCGGCGACGGAGCCCAAACAGCTTCGCCCGCCTGACGGCGAACTTTCAACAGGCGTCATGCTCGCGCTTGCTTTTCCCGATCGGGTCGCCCGCAACCGCGGCAACGGCAGTTTCGTGCTCGCCAACGGCCGTGGCGCCGCCGTCGAGCAAGCCTCGTCGCTGGCGCGCGCGCCCTATATCGCGGTCGCCGAACTGACCGGCACCGCAGCCCAGGGACGCATTCTGCTGGCAGCACCGATCGCGCAGGCCGATATCGAATCGCATTTCGCCGATCAGATCGAAAGCACCGAAGAGATTTCATTCGATCGCGGCGCGATGGCCCTGCGCGCGCGCCGCAAGCGGACGCTGCATGCAATCACGCTGTCGGAAGCGCCGATGGCGCTGTCGCCGTCGGCAGAGACCGCACGCATCTTCGCTGCGGGCTTGGTCGCCGCCGGGTTCGATAAGCTGCCGTGGTCGAAATCCCTGAAGCAATGGCGCGACCGCGTGATGTTCCTGCGCAAGGCGGAAGGTGAGAGCTGGCCCGATCTGTCGGAGGCTGCGCTGGCAGCCCAAGCCGAGAACTGGCTGGTGCCCGCGCTCTACGACAAGACCTCGCTGAAGGATTTTTCCCCCGGCGATCTCTCGGATGCGCTGATGACGCTGTTGCCATGGGAATTGCGCACGCGACTGGAGCGCGAGGCGCCGACGCATTTCGAGGCTCCGACCGGCACCATGCTCGCGATCGACTACGAGGCCGAGCAGGGCCCGACCATCGCTGTGCGCCTGCAGGAACTGTTCGGGCTCAACACCCATCCTTCGATCGCCAAAGGCAAGGTGCCGCTGGTGCTGGAATTGCTGTCCCCGGCGCAGCGCCCGGTGCAGGTGACGCGCGACCTTCCAGGCTTCTGGCGCGGCAGCTATGCCGCGGTGCGTTCCGACCTCCGCGGCCGCTATCCCCGCCACCCCTGGCCGGAAGACCCGGCCACCGCGCTGCCGACCCGCCGGGTCAAGCCGCGCGGGACGTGAGAAATCTTAACTCCCTCTCGCGCCCTTCGCGGGGAGAGGGTTGGGGTGAGGGGCTCCTTCCACGAGCTGATCTCCATCGATAGACCTGTACCCCCTTCACCCGGATTGCTTCGCAATCCGACCTCTCCCCGCAAGCGGGGCGAGGTTCAGGAGACGGCGTTAACCCTTCACTCATCCTTTTCGTCAAAATGGCAGGCCCGGTCATCGCCGTTAGTCGCGATTTCGCGGCTGGCGTGGTGATATCGGCGGTCTGGCAGTCGAGTGTGGCGTGATGCGTAACCTGATGATCCTTGCCGCCGTCCTGGTCGGCCTCGGCACCTACATGGCGCAGATGGCAGACAAGATGTCGCTGGCCTCGGCCTCCGCCAGCACGTCGCCTCAAAAGGCTCCCCTGCAAACGGTCGCGCAAGCCTCAGGCCGCAGCCTCGACATTCCCCGCGATGCGCGCGGCCATTTCCAGACCGACGGTCGCATCGATGGGCAACGCATCAACTTCATGGTCGACACCGGCGCCTCGCTGGTGGCGCTGAACGAAAAGTCGGCGGCGCGGTTTGGCCTGCGTCCCTCGCGCAGCGACTACAACGCGACCGTCACCACCGCCAACGGCACCATCAAGGCCGCGCGTACGCGGCTTGCCATGATCGAACTCGGCGGGCTTGTGGTGCGCGACGTCGACGCCGTGGTGCTGCCGGACGAGGCGCTATCGGAGAACCTGCTCGGCCTGTCGTTCCTGTCGAAGCTGAAGCGCTTCGAATACGCCAACGGCAGGATGGTGCTGGAACAGTAGGGCTTCCCGCCCGGTCGTTACCTCTCCCGGTTAGCGTAGCGGCATGCTATAGTTTTCAGATGAACAGTTCCGAAGCCTTGGAGACCCTGCGACGCTCCGAACACGCCCTGCGCGGGCGCGGTGTGAAGCATGCTGCCTTGTTCGGGTCAGTGGCACGGGGCGAAAATCGTTCCGACAGCGATATCGATATCATGATTGAATTCGATCCGGAGGCTCGTATTACGGTCTTCGACTACGTGGATATCAAGGAATTCATCGCGCAGCTTTTTGACGGGCCCGTGGATGTTGTGAACCGCGAAGGGCTCAAACCTTATGTCCGTCCGGCGGCAATGGCCGACGCCATCTATGCCTTCTGACCCCACGAGCCGCGCGCTCCGCGATATCCTCCATCACATCGATTTGGCGGAGAGCTTCGTCGAAGGTTTGGACCGCGAAACATTCAAGGCGGATTTGCGGGCTTTCTATGCAGTTACTCGTTGCCTGGAGATCATATCTGAAGCTTCGCGGCGCCTACCAAATGAGCTAAAGGCGCGCCACTCCGCGATTTCCTGGAAGCAAATGGCAGACGCCGTAAACGTCTATCGTCACGACTACGAGGACGTTGCGGCCCAACTGGTTTGGGAGACCGTGCAGCAATCCTTGCCGCCGTTGAAGGTTGTCGTCGAAACGGAAATTCGACGATTAGGCGCCTAAGTTTGGCGACCCGTTTGCCGCAACTGCCAAATTCGCCGCAATTAATCGTCACAAGCCGCCGGTCTCGCCTTCCGCTGCGCCTCGGCATTCGCTATGGCTGCGGTGTTCCCTCGTATTTCCACGACAAGGCCTCCCCATGTTCCCGAAGCCCAAATCCGTGCTGGTTCCGAATACCTATGACTTCGAATCCGGGCCAATGGTGAAGGCGACCGGCTTTCGCGAATATGACGCGCGCTGGTTGTTCGAGAAAGAAATCAATTTGATGGGTGTTCAGGCGCTGGGCATGGGGCTCGGTGCGCTGATTGAGGAACTTGGCGTCAAACAGGAAATCGTCACTGGCCACGATTTCCGCGGCTATTCGGCCTCGATCAAATACGCGCTGATTTCCGGGCTGATGGCCGCGGGCTGCAAAGTGCACGACATCGGGCTCGCGATAACGCCGATGGCCTATTTCGCGCAGTTCGACCTCGATGTGCCCTGCGTCGCGATGGTCACCGCCTCGCACAACGACAATGGCTGGACCGGCGTCAAGATGGGCGCCAACCGTCCGCTCACCTTCGGCCCCGACGAGATGACGCGGCTGAAAGAGATCGTGCTCAACGCTGATTTCAAGAACAGGGTCGGCGGCTCCTATCAATTCCACGAGAAGTTTCCGGCGCGCTATATCACCGATCTCACCAGCCGTCCCAAGCTGAAACGCAAGCTGAAGGTTGTTGCCGCCTGCGGCAACGGCACCGCGGGCGCGTTCGCGCCGCAGGTTTTGGAGGCGATCGGCTGCGAAGTGATCCCGCTCGACACCGAACTCGACCACACGTTTCCGAAGTACAATCCGAATCCGGAAGACATGGAGATGCTGCACGCGATCCGCGACGCCGTGCTCAAGCACAAGGCCGATGTGGGCCTGGGCTTCGACGGCGATGGCGACCGCTGCGGTGTCGTCGACAACACCGGAGAGGAAATCTTCGCCGACAAGGTCGGCGTGATGCTGGCGCGCGACATGTCGGCGATCCACAAGGAAGCGCAGTTCGTGGTCGACGTGAAATCGACGGGATTGTTCGTCACGGATCCGGTGTTGCAAAAGCAGGGCGCGAAAACGGCCTACTGGAAAACCGGCCATTCCTACATGAAACGCCGCACCAACGAGATCGGCGCGCTGGCGGGATTCGAGAAGTCTGGCCACTTCTTCTTCAACAAGCCGTTCGGCCGCGGCTATGACGACGGCCTGGTCTCGGCAATTGCGATCTGCGAGATGCTCGATCGCGCGCCTGACAAGTCGATGGCGGACCTGAAGAATGCGCTGCCGAAAACCTGGTCGTCGCCGACCATGTCGCCGCATTGCGCCGACGAGGCCAAATACGGCGTTGCCGAGGCCGTGGTGAAGCATTTCGAAGCGCTGCAGAAGAAGGGCGACAAGGTCGCCGGCCAGAAAATCCGCGATCTCGTCACCGTCAACGGCGTGCGCGTTACCGTCGAGGACGGAAGCTGGGGTCTGGTGCGGGCCTCATCGAACAAGCCGGAACTGGTGGTCGTGGTCGAGAGCCCGGTGAGTGAGGCGCGCATGCGCGACATGTTCGAGGCGATGGATTCCGTGCTGCGCACGCATCCGGAAGTGGGTGAGTATAACCAGAAGATTTGAAGCGGGCATCGTCGCCGCGCTCACCGCTGTCGTCCCCCGCGAAGGCGGGGGACCCAGTACGCCGCGGCTTCTCGATCGAAAATGGACGTCTCTGGAATACTGGGTCGCCCGGTCAAGCCGGCGATGACAGCTTCGCGAGTGGCGATAACTCTACGCCGCCGGCACTGGCAGTGCTGTCACCGACTTGATCTTCTCCATCGCAAACCGCGAGGTGACGTTCTTCAGGGGCACCGCGCTGATCAGCTTTTTGTAGAACACGTCATAGCTCGCCATGTCGGCGACCACGACGCGCAGCATGTAATCGACGTCGCCGGCCATCCGGTAAAATTCCATCACCTCAGGCATGGCGCTGACGGCGTCGGCGAACTTTCGCAGCCAGGCCTCGGAATGGTCGGCGCTCTCGACCGAGACGAACACGGAAATGCCGAGCCCGATCTTGTTCTGGTCGACCAGCGCCACCCGGCGCAGGATCACGCCGTCGGCCTCCAGCCGCTGGATCCGCTTCCAGCACGGCGTCGACGACAACCCGACCCGGTCCCCAATCTCGGCAACCGATAGCGAGGCGTCCTCCTGCAGCACTGTCAGGATCTTGCGGTCGATGGCATCCAGCCGGCGGCTGGCTTCAGGGAGCTGAACGGCTAGGTCGGTCATGAGAAGAATGTTCCATATGAAAGGTCTGATCCCCTCATATATAGAAAATTCTTCTATAGCAAGCCGTTAGTGGTCGGTCGAAGTCTGGCCTGCCGCTTGGCCGTGGGTCAAAAACTCTTCAACTTCAGCACGTTGCGGGGCTGCGAAGGCTCCCCCAAAGCGGGTGCATTTCAATGCCGCCGCGGCGGAGGCGAATCGGAGCGCCTGGCGCAATTCCTGTTTCTCGGTGATCGCGAGCGCAAACGCGCCGTGGAACACGTCGCCGGCGCCCAGGGTGTCTACCGTATGCACCGGGAAAGCCGGGGTTTCCTGGATACCGCCGTTCTCGTCGAGCCAGATCGTGCCCCTCGGGCCTCGGGTTCCCGCCAGAAACGAGGGGGTCAGTTTTGCAATTTTCTTCAGCGCCTGGGCATCGTCGCTAACATCTGCGGTTTCCTGCAACGGCTCGCTCGAGAACACCAAGTGGGTGGAGGCGTTCAACAGGCCCTCGCGCATCGACATCGCGCGATCGACGTCGACGATCACGGGAATGCCGCGCCGGACCGCCTCGGCGCAGAGCTCGGTGCAGAATTCCGCACAGCGGCTCTCGGTGAGAATGGCGGCGCAATCGTCGAGCAGCGTGTCGAAGTCGGGCAACTTCACATGCCACAGTTTGGGATCGCGGAAGGTCACGATGGTGCGTTCGCCCGAAGGATCGATCATCACCGCCGAGATCGGCGTCACCAGCCCCGGCATGTGGATGAGATGTTTTGTCTCGATGCCCTCATGCGCCATCTGCTCGAAGATGAAGCGGCTCGATGTTTCCTTGGCATCGCCCATCGGCCCGCAAATCGAGGCGCGTCCACCAAGCCGAACGATGCCGATCGCGCCATTGAGCGCGTTGCCGCCGCAGATTTCGTCGAATGCAGTGGCGTTCTCCTTGGAACCGCGCCCGGGAACGCCCGGCGTATGAAAAGTGAGGTCACGCACCGGCATGCCGATGCAGAGGACACGCGGAGGTATTTTGGGCGCCTTGTCCTGAAAGTTCATGCGTGGATCCGTCATGTCCGTTCAAGTCCCCAGTTAATCGAGCAAGCAGGCACCGGTTCCCGCTACGCGCAGTTATCCCTTCGGCCATGCAACCATTGGCCGATCAAATGATGCGCGATCGCGAAGGGATGCGCGGCAAACAGGCCGTCGGGATGCTGGCGCTTGTGCATGAGCGCGACCTCGGCGCGATCGAACCAGCGCGCGTCCTCGAGTTCTGCGCGATCGACCACGATCTCCTCGTTGAGCGCACGCGCGGAACATCCGATCATCAGCGATGACGGATAGGGCCACGGCTGCGTCATGTAATAGCTCACGTCGGTGCAACGGATGCCGGCTTCCTCGAAAATTTCCCTGCAAACCGCGTCCTCGATCGTCTCGGCCGCTTCGACGAAGCCGGCGAGGCACGACCACATTCCAGGCATAAACTGCTTCTGCCGGCCGAGCAGGCATCGATCACCGTGCGTAACCAGCATGATCACGACCGGATCGGTGCGCGGAAAGTGCTCGGCCTTGCAGCTCGGGCACTCGCGTTTCCAACCGCCTTCCTTCATCGCCGTGCGGGTACCGCAATTGGCGCAATAGCCGTGGCGCTGATGCCAGGTCACCATCGATTTGGCCATGGCGATCGCAGAGAGTTGTTCCGGCGGCACGGTGCCCTGCATGGCCATGCCGCGCAGCTCGGTCACGGCGACGTCGTCGCGCGTCATCAGCGATTCCACGGCCGTGGCTGAAATACCCATGCCGAACACCGGCGCGCCGTCGCGCAGGCCCAGAAAGATGGTGCCGGGATTGGCGCCGAGCTTCACCGCCTCTTCGACGCCGAGCAGCACGCGCGGCCCGTCCGCCTCCTGCTTCACCAGGAGCGAGTCGCGGTAGATCACATAGGCGCTGGCGTTGCGCTGGTTCTCCAGCGCGAACAGTTTTTCGTCGTTGGTGCGCAGATGCGCGGCGCGATCCAGAATATTGGTAACGAAAGCGGGCTTCCCCAGCGGATACTTGTCGAATGCGGACATCTATTCAACCCAACCAGATCTTGCGGCGAAGCGCGTTGATGAAATTCTGGACTTCCTCGGCGTCGTGCGCCAGCGGCGGCATCACGCCCCAGACCGGGCGCGGCCAGGCCGCATCGCTGGTGCGTCGCGCGATGACGTGGACGTGCAACTGCGGCACCAGATTGCCGAGCGCCGCGACATTGAGCTTGTCGCATTTGGTGATCTCTTTCAGCGCACGCGAAACCCGGGAGATTTCGGCCATCAATTGCGCCTGCTCGACATCGTCGAGGTCGATGATTTCCACCGCGCCTGCCCTGCGTGGCACCAGGAGCAGCCACGGGTAATGCGCGTCCTTGATGACCAGCACCTTGCACAGCGGCAGGTCGCCGATATCGATGGTGTCTTTTTTGAGCTGGGAATGCAGCGACCAGGCGGAGGCGTCAGAGGGCATCAAGAGTTCCCATGCCCGATCCATGCCGGGCCGATAAAGTGCCTTGTGTGGGCACCCCTGGTTTCATACCAAGGTGTCATCATCCGCGAAAGCGGATGATCCAGTACGCGTGGCCCCTTGCGTTTTTACCGTTAGGCCGCGGCGCACTGGATACCCTGCTTTCGCGGGGTATGACAGGGAAAGCCCCGCTTGCTTTCCGGTCCTTTTGGCCCCAAATAGGGACCGGGAGATTGGCGGTGGACGAGCCACTCGCCAACCGGGTCAGGTCCGGAAGGAAGCAGCCCTAACGAGGTCCGGATCGGGTCGCTCGTCAGTCTCCTACCTGTTTTTCGAGCGAATCGCGCATGAACGCGGCCAGTCTGCGCCATGCGCTCGATTCCGTTCCTATCCGCAAGCCGGCCCCGAGAGACAATCAATTGCGGATCGACCGATGAGTGATGCTGGCGCTCCCCCCGATATGACAGCAGGCGCCGGCCAGGGTGGCTTGGAGCTCGGCGGCCAGCCCGCCACCACGCCCTACCGGGTGCTGGCGCGAAAATACCGCCCCTCCAGTTTCGACGACCTGATAGGCCAGGAGGCCATGGTCCGCACCGTCTCGAACGCGTTCGAAACGGGCCGAATTCCGCAGGCCTGGATCCTGACCGGCGTCCGCGGCGTCGGCAAAACCACCACGGCGCGGATTCTGGCCCGCGCGCTGAACTACGAAAAGCCTGACGGTTCGGTGAAAGGGCCGACTATCCACATGCCGGATCTCGGCGTGCACTGCCAGGCGATCATGGAAAGCCGGCACATGGATGTGCTGGAAATGGATGCCGCGTCCCATACCGGCGTTGACGACGTGCGCCAGATCAATGACAGCGTGCGCTACGCACCTGCCAGCGCCCGCTACAAGGTCTACATCATCGACGAAGTCCACATGCTGTCGACGGCGGCCTTCAACGCCTTCCTGAAGACGCTGGAAGAGCCGCCCGAGCACGCCAAGTTCGTATTCGCCACCACCGAGATCCGTAAAGTCCCGGTGACGGTGCTGTCGCGCTGCCAGCGTTTTGATCTCCGCCGCGTCGAGGCCGACGTGCTGATGGGGCATCTCTCCAACATCGCGAAAAAGGAAGGTGTCGAGGTCGAGCCGGAAGCGCTTGGTATCATCGCGCGCGCCGCCGAAGGCTCGGTGCGCGATTCGCTGTCGCTGTTCGATCAGGCAATTGCGCATGCGGCGGGACTTGTCCGTGCCGACTCGGTACGGCAGATGCTGGGGCTTGCCGACCGGACCCGGGTGATCGACCTGTTCGAGCATCTGGCGCGCGGCGATATCGCCAGCGCCTTTGGCGAATTCCGCAGCCAATATGACGTCGGCGCCGATCCGGTCGTGGTGCTGTCCGACCTCGCCGAATTCGTCAATTTTGTCACCCGCGTGAAGATCGTCCCGGCCACCGCCGACAACGTCGCGTTCGGCGAGACCGAGCGCGTCCGCGCCCGTGAATTTGCCGCAAAGCTGTCGATGCGGGTGCTGTCGCGGATGTGGCAGATGCTGCTCAAGGGCATCACGGAGGTGCAGACCGCGACCCGGCCGGCGGCTGCCGCCGAAATGGTGCTGGTGCGCATCGCCTATGTCGCCGACTTGCCGACGCCGGACGAAGCGATCCGGATGCTCGACCAAAACGGCGGTGGCGCACAAATCGCCGCGGGCGGTGCGGCGCCGTCACGGGCTGCGCCGACTGCACCGGTATCTTCCATGTCTGCCGCATCGCCGATGCGAACGCCTGCCTCGCCCCGCTCCGGCGCGGAAGCGTCCGCGCGCCCACAAATGGCGGCGCCGTCGGCACAAACGGACTCCGCGCCGGTTCTGCGGATCACCACTTTCCCGCAACTTGTCGCACTCGCCGGCGAAAAGCGCGATCTCCTGACCAAGGCGGCGCTGGAAGCCGATATGCGCCTGGTCCGCTTCGAGGACGGGCGGCTTGAGGTGGCGCTGGAGCGGAATGCGGCGCGGGGGCTGCTCAACGACCTCTCCCGCAAGCTGGAACTGTGGACCGGGCGGCGCTGGACCGTGATCGTCTCCAACGAGGCCGGCCAGCCGACATTGCGCTCGCAGAACGAGCAGGCGAGAAACGAGCACGCCCGCGCAGCCGAGGCCGATCCGCGCGTGCAGGAGGTGCTGGCGCGGTTTCCCGGCACGAAGGTCGTCGAGGTGCGAAGGCTTGCCGCCGAGCCGCCGGAATCCGATATTATCACTGACGACTTGAACGAGACTTCCGACGGCGACGACGACTGATCGGACTCTCGAGAGGACGGATGAATGGCTGATTTTCTCGGCATGATGAAGCAGGCGGCGGAGCTGCAATCCAAGATGCAGGCGATGCAGGAAGAGCTCGGCAATCTCGAGGTCGAGGGCATTTCCGGCGGCGGGCTGGTTGCCGTTCGCATGACTGCGAAGATGGAAGTGAAGGGCGTGAAGATCGATCCGTCGCTGATGAAGGCCGAGGAGCGCGAAGTGCTCGAGGATCTGCTGGTCACCGCGCAGAACGACGCGCGGCGCAAGGCGGAAACCGCGGCGATGGAAAAGATGCAGGCGCTGACCGGTGGGCTCGGCCTGCCGCCCGGACTTGGTCTCACCTGAAATGGCCGCAAGCGTTGCCGGCCCTGAAATCGAACGCCTGATCCAGCTCCTGGCGCGCCTGCCGGGGCTCGGGCCGCGCTCGGCGCGGCGCGCGGCGCTGCACCTGATCAAGAAGCGCGAGGCGCTGATGACGCCCTTGGCCGGCGCGCTGCAGGTGGCAATCGACAGGATTCAGGTCTGCAAGACCTGCGGCAACATCGATACCCAAAATCCCTGCACCGTGTGCATCGACCCCAGGCGCGATCCCTCGACCATCGTCGTGGTCGCCGACGTCGCCGACCTCTGGGCGCTGGAACGCGCGAACGCGACCAACGGTCGCTATCATGTGCTCGGCGCCACATTGTCGCCGCTCGACGGCATCGGTCCGCAGGATCTGACCATCGACGCGCTGGTGGCCCGCGCACACGAGTCGCAAGTCAGCGAAATCGTACTCGCGCTGAACGCCACTGTCGACGGCCAGACCACCGCTCATTACATCACCGATCTCCTGCAGGACGCCAACGTCAAGATCACCCGACTTGCCCATGGCGTGCCGGTCGGCGGCGAGCTTGATTATCTCGACGAAGGTACGCTATCGGCTGCCATGCGGCAGCGCACGCTGTTCTAGCCATCACCAACGGAACTGATCGACATGACGAAACCACGATTCGGCAAGCGCTATTGTTTTGGGGTCCTCATGGCGGCGACCTTGATCGCGCCTTCCGCGTGGGCGCAGCAGACCGAGCCGGCGCCGAAGCCCGGTAAGCCGATCAAGGCCGGCGACGTGCTGTCCGGCGAACTCAACGCCATGAAGGGCGGCAGGAAGCGCGCCGCCACCTACCAGATCACCAGCGAGCCGCGCCGGCTGCCGCCGCCGAACGGGCTCTGCAATCTCGAAACCGGGCCCGAGACGTTCCAACTCGTCACCAGCAGCGAGGCCCAGACCGCGCAACTGAAGAATTTCATCGGCAAGGAAATTTCCGTGAAGGTCGACGAAGTCGCCTGCGCGCAGGATGCCGGGCAGATCAGCGAAGCTGTGATCACCAAGTGGAGCGTGGTGACCAAGCATTGAGTTGTCGCCGTCGTTGCCATACATACCGTTGCCGTCGCCCGGCCTTGTGCGCAATTGCGCACTGGGACCGGGCGATTCAGTACGCCGCGCCGCGCTCTCTCGATTCTATCGCAACTGCTCTGGAATACTGCATCACCCGCTTTCGCGGATGATGACTATTTGTGTTTGCGGATGCCGGGGAGCAACTACACCTTCACCGGCCCCAGCGCCGCAAAATGTCCGCGCCGCTGCAGCCACGTCAGCAGGATCAGGCTCGGCACCGCGACCGCAACTGAGATCACGAAGAACAGCGGCCAGCCCGTCGCCTCCGCCACATAGCCGGCGCCGGAGGATAAATAGGTGCGCCCGACGGCCGCCAGTGCGGTGAGCAGCGCGTATTGGGTCGCCGTGTGCAACGGGTTCCGGCATAGCGCCGAGAGATAGGCGACGAAGATCACGGTGCCGATCGCGCCGGTGAAGTTTTCCGCCGAAATGGCGGCGGCCAGTGCCCATTGGTTGGTGCCGACAAAGGCGAGCCACGCAAACACCAGGTTGGAGATCGCCTGCAGCACGCCGCCGATCCAGAGGCTTGCGACCAGCGAATAGCGCCGCGCCACATAGCCGCCGGCAAAGCCGCCGATCAGGGTCGCGGCGAGACCGACGCCCTTGACGATCGCGGCGTAGTCGTTGCGGGTGAAGCCGAGGTCGATCACGAACGGCGCGGTCATGGTGCCGGAAAACGCGTCGGTGAGTTTGAACAGCACCACGAAGGCCAGCACCGTCAAGGCATGCTTGCGGACCAGAAATTCAGAGAACGCCCCGATGGCGGCATGCATAACGCGCGAGAATGCAGCCTCGTCGTGGGTCTTGGCCTCCGCGCGCACCGATTGTTCAGGCTCGGTGGCGGCCAGCGCCGTAATGGTGCCGATCAGCACCAGCGCGGCCATGGCAACATAGCCCCACATCCACGCCGAGCTACGCCCGATGCCGGTGTCCTCGAACGCGCTTACGAGGAACAGCACGCCGGCTGTCGAGACCAGCATGCCGATCCGGTAGGCCGCGACGTAGGAGGCCATCCCGGCGGCCTGTTCGCTTTCGGGCAGGCTCTCGACGCGGAACGCGTCGACCACGATGTCCTGCGTCGAGGACATGGTCGCGACCAGAAGTGCGCCGAGCGCCACGAACAGCGGCGAGCGCGCCGGGTCGGTCAGCGCCAGCAGCATAATCGCGCCGATCAGGAGCAGTTGCGAGAACCCCAGCCAGCCGCGCCTGCGGCCGAACGCGCGCGTGAAGATCGGCACATGCAGCGCATCGACCAGCGGCGCCCAGGCAAATTTCAGCGTGTAGGGCGTACCGACCAGCGCGAACAATCCGATGGTGCCGAGATCGACGCCGGATTCGCGCATCCATACCAGCAGCGTCGATCCCGACAGCGCCAGCGGCAGCCCGGACGAAAAGCCGAGCAGCAGCACGATCAGCACGCGCGGCTGGAGGTACACGGCCCAAGCCTCGCGCCAGTTTGGCGCGGATGTGGCTGATGCGGGGGATGTGGTTCCAGGTGCGGTCATGCAGGCGTGTTAGCAGAGATTCGGCCCAAAAAGACTGTCATCGCCCGGCTTGACCGGGCGACCCAGTATCCCAGAGGCCTATCCGCCGCCCCCGGCAATCTCAGGGTAAAGATCAATCCAGTCCGGATTTTGTTTCTCGATCAGCGAGATCTTCCAGGCTCGCGGCCATTTCTTGAGGCGTTTTTCGCGCTGGATTGCAAATTCGATCTGATCGAACGCTTCGAAATAGACGAGCCGGCTCACCTCATACTTCTTGGTGAAACCCTCCGCGATCTTCAACTTGTGCTCGCCAACGCGCCGTACCAGATCATTAGTCACGCCAATGTAAAGCGTGCCGCCGATGCGGCTGGCGAGGATGTAAACGTAGTAACTGCGTGTTCCCAATCGCCGCCTCTGGAATACTAGGTCGCCCGGTCAAGCCGGGCGATGACAGCCTAATGTGTGGCCGCAACGCAGCAAGCCCCACTATTCCCCCGCCTGCAGCTTGCGGGGCACGGGGAACAGCTCGGCCGTTCCGCCTTTCATTACGCGCGGCACTTCCACCGGCGCATCGGTCTTGCTGAAATCGAGTTCCTCGATCCGCCCGGCGCGCTTTTCGATTTTGTCGGCGGAGATCAGGATCTGGCGGACGTCCTCGTTCACGTCGCCGAAATGCTTTTGCAGCTTCAGCACGCGGTCGCGGAGGCGGCCCAGATCGTCGCCGAGATTGAGCACTTCGGTGCGGATCTGGTCGGCGGCATCGCGCATGCGCGCGTCTTTCAGGATTTGTTGCATCACCTGGATCGCCAGCATCAATAGCGAGGGCGACACCAGCACGACGCGGGCGCGGTAGGCTTTTTGGATCACGTCGTCAAAGCCATCGTGGATTTCGGCATAGACCGATTCCGACGGCACGAACATCAGCGCCGTATCCTGGGTCTCGCCGGCGATCAGGTACTTCTCGGCGATGTCATTGACGTGTTTCATCACGTCGTTGCGCAGGCGCTGCGTGGCGAATTTGCGCTCCTCGTCGCTGCGCGCGTCGTGCAGCGCGGTCATTGCCTCCAGCGGAAATTTGGCGTCGATGCAGAGCGGGCGCTGATCCGGCAGGAACACCACGCAATCCGGCCGCTTGCCCGACGAGAGCGTGTACTGGAACTCGTACGAGCCCTGCGGCATGCCGTCCTGCACGATCGCTTCCATCCGCGCCTGGCCGAAGGCGCCGCGCGACTGCTTGTTGGCGAGCACGTCGCGCAGGGTCGTCACCTGCGAGGTCAGGTCGGTGAGATTCTTGTGCGCGTTGTCGATGATGCCGAGCCGCTCATGCAGCACCCGCAAGCTATCCATGGTGTGGCGCGTGGTCGCTTCCATCGACTGGCCGACGCGATGCGTCACCGAATCCAGCCGCTCGTTGACCGCGCGCGCCATCTCGGCCTGGCGCCCGGCCAGCGCCTGCGCCATCGCGTCGACCCGTCCGGTCGATTCGCTCTGTGCCCGCAGCATCTCGCTCAGCCGCTCTTCCAGCTCGTCGGCGCGGATCGCCTGGGCCATTGCCAGTTCCGCGCCGCGGCGGCCAGAGCGGGCGATGACGATGGCAATCGCCAGCAGCAGCACCAATGCGAGCCCGCCGAAGCCTGCAAGCGCCTCGCCGACGTGAATCGGCAGGTCGCCGGCGGTGAAGAGAATTTCGTTCATGTCAGCCTTGTAGCCCGATTCGCCGCCCGAAGCGAACGAAGAGGGAACATCTATGGTAAATGCAGGATCAATTTTCGTGGTTAACGCCGCCTTAAAAATCATGGTTAAGGCCGGCTTAACCGTCGCCGCGGCGGATTGACCCCGGCAGGTCAGCGGCTTAAATCCCGCGCCAGAGAAAAATCATGGCCATCAGAGAAATCATCATCCTGCCGGACAAGCAGTTGCGGCTCGTCTCCAAACCTGTCGAAAAGGTGACGACGGAGATCCGCAAGCTCGCCGACGACATGTTTGAAACGATGTACGACGCGCCCGGCATTGGTCTGGCCGCGATCCAAGTCGCGCAACCGTTGCGATTGATCACCATGGACCTCGCCAAGAAGGACGAGAACGGCGAGACCCAACCGAAGCCGCGGGTGTTCATCAACCCGGAAATCATCTCCTCGTCCGAGGAAATGTCGATCTACGAGGAGGGCTGCCTTTCGATCCCCGAATATTACGAGGAGGTCGAACGCCCGGCGCGGGTTCGCATCCGCTACACCGATCTCGACGGCAAGGTGCATGAGGAGGACGCCGATGGCCTGTTCGCCACCTGCATCCAGCATGAGATCGACCACCTCAACGGCGTGTTGTTCGTGGACTATCTGTCGAAGCTGAAGCGCGACCGCGTGATGAAGAAGTTTACCAAGGCTGCCAAGCGCGCGGCGGGGTGATTTGCATTTCTCTCAGCCGTCATGCCCGGGCTTGTCCCGGGCATCCACGCCTTTCTTTCTGGCTGCACTAAAGACGTGGATGGCCGGGACAAGCCCGGCCATGACGAATTAAACTAGCGTCGTCTCGGGATTTCCTTCTTATGCCACTTCGCCTGATCTTCATGGGCACGCCCGATTTCGCAGTGCCGACGCTGCTGGAACTCGTGGCCCACGGCCATGAGGTCGTGGCCATCTACACCCGCGCGCCAAAGCCGGCCGGGCGCGGCATGAAACTGCAGCCGACCCCGGTCGAGCAGGAAGCGCGCCGGCTCGGGATTCCCGTGCTGACGCCGGCGACGCTGAAAACGCCGGAAGCGCTTGCCGAATTCCGCGCGCACAATGCTGACGCCGCCGTCGTCGTCGCCTACGGCATGATCCTGCCGCAGGCCATTCTCGACGCGCCGCGCTACGGCTGCTTCAACCTGCACGCTTCGCTGCTGCCGCGCTGGCGCGGCGCCGCCCCGATCAACCGCGCGATCATGGCAGGTGATGCTGAGACCGGCGTGATGGTGATGAAGATGGATGTTGGCCTCGACACCGGCGACGTCGCGATGGCCGAGCGGCTCGCGATCACGGACTTAATGATGGCGGCCGACCTGCACGACGCGCTGGCGCCGCTCGGGGCCGACCTGATGGTGCGCGCCATGGGCGGGCTCGAGCGCGGCGGGTTGCAGCTCAAGAAACAGAGCGAAGACGGCGTGACCTACGCCGCCAAGATCGACAAGGCCGAGGCGCGGATCGACTGGAAGCGACCGGCGCGCGAGGTGCTGCGGCATATTCACGGGCTGTCGCCGTTTCCGGGCGCCTGGTGCGAGTTGGCTACCGACGGCGAGCCGGCGCGGATCAAGATTCTGCGCTGTGAGTTGGCGAAGGGTTCAGGCGCGCCCGGCGAGGTGCTCGACGATGGTTTGACGATCGCCTGTGGTGACGGTGCGATCCGCGTTCTGGAACTGCAACGCGAAGGCAAGGCGCGGATGAAGGCCGCAGATTTCCTGCGCGGGACGCTATTGAAGGCTGGTGCGCGGTTTGCGTGACACTGTCATACCCCGCGAAAGCGGGGTATCCAGTACGCTGCGGCCCCTGAGAATAAATATGAACTTCACGGCGTACTGGATCGTCCGCCTGAGCCTGTCATCCGGCCGGCCGAAGGCCGGACCGGTTGGCGGACGATGACATCGAGTAAACATGCCCCGCTACAAACTCATCATCGAATACGACGGCACGCCGTTCTCCGGCTGGCAGATCCAGGATAACGCGCCGACCGTGCAGGGCGCGCTGGAAGCCGCGGTGAAGGCGATCTGCGGCGAGGATGTGCGCGTCCATGGCTCGGGCCGCACCGATGCCGGGGTCCATGCGTTGGCGCAGGTCGCGCATTGCGATATCCAGAAGCCGTTTCCGCTGGGCCGCCTGCGCGATGGGTTGAACGCGCATTTGCGCCCGCATCCGATCGGTGTGCTCTCGGCGGAGATCGTGGCCGACGATTTCGAGGCACGTTTCTCGGCCAAGAGACGCCACTACCGCTACCGGATCACCAACCACCGCGCCAATCTCGCACTCGATATCAAGCGGAGCTGGCGGGTGCCGCGGCATCTCGATACGGATGCGATGGACGCCGCAGCCAAGAGGCTGCTCGGTAAGCACGATTTCACGACGTTTCGGGACACCGAGTGCCAGGCGAAATCGCCGGAGAAGACGCTGGACCAGCTCGACGTGATCAGGGAAGGCGATCAGGTTTTGATCCTCACTTCCGCGCGCTCGTTCCTGCACAGCCAGGTGCGCTCGATGGTGGGCTCACTGGTCTGGGTCGGCGAAGGCCGCTGGAGCGCCGACGACCTCGCCGCCGCTTTAGCCGCCCGCAACCGCGCCGCCTGCGGCCCGGTGGCGCCTCCGGAGGGGCTGTATCTGGTGCGGGTGGAGTATTAGCTCACCACGACGCCGGCTTCGTAGAGCCTGTGAACCATTTGGGTTTTGCGGGTAGTCGGAGCCGAGACAACGG
>NZ_LLYA01000023.1 GCF_001440415.1 Bradyrhizobium retamae | reverse complement strand
CGACCGGCGAGAATACGAAAACTCTCCATTTCAAGATTTTTCAGCAAACTGCTAGAGCGACTTACAAGGCGCGAATCGAAAAATCCCGGTACGTGCTCCAAACTCCATGGGCTTACGAAGGCGGCTCCGGTACGCGTCGATATCTGAAGCGGCGCGCGTATCAAAGCGTCAGCGCCGTCATCCAGATTCAGGAGAAGGCGGTGATCCAACAAGCACTCTCACGGGCGTGGCGATGCTCACCGCCAATACACGCTGGCGCCCCTTATGCTGACGTCGGTGTTCGCCGTGTTCAGATGCGGTTGACATTCGCGACGCACGATGAAAGAGCTTGACGTGCGTGTGGCGATTAATGTTGGGTCATTGTGGGCAGCGACCGCCCAAGCACGATGACGCGAAAACGACAGCCTCGACTGCTGCGTGGTAATCGATCTTGGGTTCCCGCTCACTAACGCGCCAAGCGCGTCTTCAGGCCAGCGCGTCGGCAGCATCGCGGATGCCGGTGTAGATTTCATCAAGGTCTGCCGCCGTGACGCAATAAAGCGGCATCACGTAGATCGTATTGCCGAACTGCCGCAGCAGCAGATTTCGGTCCTTAAAGAAAGCGCGAAGCTTCGAACCGATATCCGCGAGGTAGCCTCCATCCCTCGTTTTCAGATCGAGTGCTGTGTGATGGTGCCAGTTCGACGGACGTTTGCAAAGCGCGGGTCGGCGCGGAATGGCTCAAGGGCTTGCTCTTGCATGGTGGCAACCGACGCTACGCGCTGGCGAGATTCCTGATCTTGCCAGAGATCCAGGTTGGCCCTTGCGGCGGGGCAGGCCACTGGATTGGCGGTATATGAACTCGAATGAAAGAACGTACGCACGGTCTTTCGAATTATGCGCGTCAAAAATATCCCCGCGGCAGAGTGTTACCGCGAGCGGAAGCGCCCCTCCCGTGAAACCCTTCCAATAGAGGCGATATCGGGCGTCACATTGACCTGCTCGCAGGCGAATAACGTTCCGGTAGGGCCCCAGCCGGTCATGACCTCATCGGCTATGAACAGAACCTCGGATGCTTCGCAGATTCGCTTCATCTCTCTTAGCACCCAGGCTGGGTTCATCAGCATTCCGCCCGCACCCAATATCAGAGGACTCGAGCGCATCGAGCGTCACCAGCTCACGACCTCTCGGGGGAAAGGGAGTGAGGTAACCTCGAACAGAAGGGGCCCGTAGCCGCGTTGAACACGCTTCTAGCGCCTACCGACATCGCCCAACCGTGTCGCCGTGATAGGAATGTTGCATCACGACAATGCGTATTCGCTGCTTGCCGATGTTATGCCAAAAGCCGAGTGCCATTTTTAATGGTTACTTCACGCTGGCTGAGCCAGTGTCGGAAAAGAAGACATGGTCGAGGCCACGAGGCGCGAGTTTCAAAACTAGCGCAGCAACCTCTTCAGCTGGATCATGGGTGTAGCCGGCGAAGATAGTCACTCGGCTCGGCGCCTACCAGCGCACTCAAATTCCTGGATAAGCACGCGGCGCAGCGCCTCCTGCGACCGGACTTCATCGCCATCAACGAGAATGGTCCCCTGCACGCTCATGGCTGTCTCGTGCGGTTCGGTTGCGGCGCGCGCCGCGACAGGCGGCTTGCGATGGCCCGCGGTGCGCTACTTCAGCAGCTATGGATGAATCGTAGCGCGCGATATGATAGCTTGGATCGAAGCCGTACCAATTCGGCCGCATCCGGGCGCAGCTGTTCGTTGCGATGTTGGGCGCGCATCGCATCCGCTGGTATACATCTCGACAGCCTGTTTTTCGGCTTGCAATATTGAGTTCCTGAGCCGGGATCGGCATCCAAAAAAAGCGAGCTCCGATCAGGCGGTAAATTTGCAAGTCGATTGATAAAAAACGGCGTGAGAGGGAGAGACGACTTGGACTTCGCATCATATGAACAGCCGCAACGAAATCTCGGTGCTGGCGAAGGTCTTGCCCGGCGTTGACATCTCCATATCGACGACGCGCATCGATGCACGTCGATCTTCACAAATGTACCGCACGTACCAGATCGGTCCTATGTCCGGTCTGAAGCTGAAATCGCCAGAATCAAGCGCTCTCGCGATCATTCGGACAGCGTCACTGTTGCTTATTGGTAAGGAGAACGCCGCATCTATAAGTGCCGCCATGCTCACGCCGTCTGCGAGTAACGCACGTGCAATGTTGCCGCCGTGAACGCGCCGCAAAGTTGAGACGATTGCCGCTACGGCGTCTGGGTGTTTCAAAGGCACTCTTCGCTAGCCTTGTTGAGCCGCGCCATAATGAAGCCCGAACGTCCCGAAGCTCTGCGTTGATATTCGTGAAGGCCAGGACCGACCGTTAATAAAAGCACTTCGCCGACACTATGCTGGAATCTGACAGGGGGTTTGCAATTGCGAGTGAACGGAGCGGCCTGATACAGCTCGCCGGCTCGCGCTCGAATTTTCTGCGAGGTAGCTGTCGCCGCGGGTCACGAAGACACGGCGTCAAAGTGGTGCCACTGGGCATCTGTGGCCGGCCAAGCGCCCGGCCGCTACCGGCCGCCTCGACCGCAAGCCTGCCCGCGACCTCGCTTACCGGCGAAAGCTGCGGAGTCCCGCCATGCACATCAGGTCACGGCTTCCTAAGCGAGCGGCGTACCCAGGCTCTAGGAGCACGTTGGCCTGCTCCGGGTCGGGCTCAGATGCAGACAAGTGAAGAGGATCTGGTTCTTTCGCAGCTGCGTCCATTCGGACCGTGGCTCCTTGACGATCATCTCGCTCGATGCGAATACTTCATCAGCGGGGTCCAGAATCGTTGCGCCGGCCTTGCGTGTCGTCCGTAGCGCCGACGCCGGCATTGGCCTTGACTACCACCCTGTGGCCAGCCGCAACATATTCGCGGATGGCCCCAAGTGGAAGACCCACGCGGTAGTTGTGCGCACTGATTTTCTTGGGAGCACCGACGTTCATTTGCAATCTCGTTACCTGGACGACCTCTTTTAATCGGAAGAGCGGTGCAAGCTTTTGAAGCAGGCGCGACATCGTGCAGAAATTCAGCAATCTTGAACCCTGTTACGCAGGATTCCAAATAGATGGACGCCGATAAGGTCGTCGTAACAATCGTCGACAAGCTAAGCGCCAATACGCGGTTCAATCAGATCCGAACTCGCTGCCTCCATCACGCCAAGTCGATTCAGCGCACTGACCGTATGGCTGTCCACGCGCATAGTTCTCAACGGCGAGCCTATCCTGGACGCAAGGCGTCTCTCCTCGGATGTATGCTCTGGGTTTCTGTGGCTTAACGCTCCGGCGACAAATCAACTCGTCAGCACGCTCGGTCTCGTATTTTGGGGAGCTCTAATTTGTCATACACAATTTCCCACCCGCCATTCAATCTTAAGCAATGCCCATGAGCAGCCGCACACGTTTGCAAGCTGCCCCCGAGCGATCCAATGCTCAGGCGCTTGCCCAGCGCTAATGGCGCGCGGTGTTTTGAACCTCACAGGTTTTGTGAGTCGCTGTCAGAAACCGGACAAGGATCGAGGGGCTGGCGTATCCGGACCTGCCCACCGACCTAATCCAGGTTGAAGAGAAGAGCAGAAGCTCGCGGCGCTACTACCCCACAGCGCACACGGAAAATAGCCACCGAATCATATCCGCGCTTCAGTCAGGTGAACAAGCTGAGCCCCCGCTCTGTAGAGGGCCTCACGGGCGGCACGAAAGCGTCGCTCTTCGACGGGAGCGACCGGAAGCGGCAGATCCTTTTCCGCAACCTGGCCTAGGACATAAAACGCCAACGCACTGCCGAAGACAGTCCCAGGTGCAATACCGCGCCCATTGTAACCACTGAAGGTGACCACGTTGCGGTCGAGCTTATGAAAGCGCGGCAGGTTGTCCGAGGTCATCCCAATTATGCCGAACCAGCCGGCTTCGAATTCGACATCGCCGAGCTGCGGAAATAGCCTGCGCAGCGACCTCAGCGCCCAGGCCCGGTGAACCGAGGCGCCCGCGCGCTCAAGAGCGCCAACGCTGCCGAACACCAGACGTCCCGAGCGATCGAGGCGAAACGAGGAAAGGACCTGCCTTGTGTCCCATGCGCCTTGCCGTTCGGGCAGGATGGAGGCCCTCAGATGGTCCGACAAGGGCCGCGTCGCAAAATTGAATAAGGTAGATGGATCTGCTCCCGCCGAACCTGTGACCACAGTCCATTGCCGTAAGCGTCGGTGGCGACGATTATCCACTTAGCATTCACAGATCCCTTTGCCGTACCGATCCTCCAGCGCGAGCCGGTGTCGCTGGCTGCGAGGACCTGACTCCGCGTGAAAATCTTCGCTCCCGCTGCAAGCGCGACACGTGCCAGGCCACGCACATAAGCCAGCGGCTGTATTGTGCCGGCGCGCTCATCGAGCAGCGCGCCGGTGTAGATGCCGCCACCGATTTTTCTGCGCGTCTCCTCCGCATTGAGCAGCACGACGCGAGCGCCGCGCTGTTGCCACTGTTCGGCACGCATCTCGATTTCCTGTAGACCCCTGCGCCCGACGGCGCAATGCAGGGTCCCCGCACGCTCAAGTTCGCATTCGATGCCGTGCTTCTCGATGAGTTCGAAAACCTTTTGTGGTCCACGACTGAGCGGTTCGATCAGCCGCTCCCCGAACGGAGAGCCAAGAGTAGCTGCGAGCGTGTCGGGCATGATCCACATGCCCGCGTTGACCAGCCCGACGTTGCGCCCAGAACCACCGAATCCTATTTCGGATGCCTCGAGCAGCCCGACGCGCACGCCAGCCTCCGCAAGGTGAATGGCCGAAGAGAGTCCAGTATATCCGCCGCCAATCACAACAACATCGGCTTCGGCATCTCCCACAAGAGGACCGGTATCTGCCGGCGCTGGAGCCGTCAGCTCCCATAAGCCGTGCGATTTCGGATCGGCTCGCATCCAACAACTCCTTCAGCTCAGGACTGTGAATGACGTCAGCCTGAATATCAGCGCACTTCCCCAGAAACAAAATCCCACATTGTGCAGGCGAGCTGAGCAGGCACAGTTACGTTTCCTCCAAAGAAGCCGAAGCCGACATAGTTCTCTCCGGCGGACGAGAGCAAGAGCTAGGTTGATGGTCTGGTCCAATCCCACAGGAAAGAAAGTGTGCGTCGGCGCAACGCTTTACGGCGCCCCGAACCCGAACCGGAGCCGATCGAGCATGATGAGGTGGTCGAATTGCGCGGCATAGCGCCGCTGCTCGACCGCTCTCCCTCACATCTCTCTGGCGGGGAGCGGCAGCGCGTCCCCATCGGCCAGGCGGTGTCCCACCCTGGAATGCTTGTGATGGTCGAGCCGCTTGCCGCGCTTCACCGCTGCTCCCTGGGCGTTGTCGGTGAGCTGTTTAATGCCATTGATAAGAATCGAGCCAGAACTCGGCTGTTCTCTGGAACAATCATCATCGTCATACGGTTGCTTTGAATGGGCAGGGCATGAATGGCCGGCGCGCTTAAAACCTGGTCCCAGCCCCGCATGGGCGAATTTGTCTCTGGACCTATTGAAGTCTTGACTGCTCGTGCCCGACGGCTGAGCAGAGGCTCAGCGGCATAAAACTGATGTATTTCAACCGGCAGGAACGGAACTTGACTGCAGCGCTTCTTGATCTTCGATACATCAAAGTCTTATTGTGGAGATCACGATCTGCAGGTATCACCCCAATTGATGCGCCTTTTCGAGCAGCTGAGCAACTGAGCTTTGTCCAGCAAAGTCCTCCAAACGCTTCGAACCGCTCATCAAAGGGCTCAAGAGGCTCCAACACCATTTCCAGTACTATTTTGGCTTCCAATAGGCTCAATGGATTTGCAGGTAACCGTACATCGATGAAAGCCATGAATGATGTAGTTTCATCGAGACTTGTTACGCGCTCGGTTTTAGCCAAGATTGCCCCTGAGGATATCCGGCGCAGCGATATGACCGTTTTTGGCTAATCTCTTTGATCGCCAAGATGACTTGCGCGGCTATCGCTTCAAAGTTAGTGGACAAACTTCATTGAAAAACGGCCAGGGCAGAGCACAGGCAGCACAGTCTATGTCCATTTCGTTTGCCAAGATGAGGACATAAGAACAATCTCCCAGACCTATCGGAACAAAGAAGATCGGCGTTTGCGATCCCGTGGCACGAACGGTAAAGCACTTGAGCTGTATTGCGGTGTGGCTCCAAATCAATCTTCATGCAAGTTCCTTCAATACGGGAGCCTGGAAGAAATCAGCGGTGCTAAGCTTCAACCCACGATGTAGCGCTCGACTGAGAAGCCGCACCGCCAATACTAGACGATCGATTCCATGAAACCTGCGCTTATTGAGCAGACCGAGTTGGTGGAACGGACGGGTTGTTGGGGGATTCCTCGTTTGCGGTCGGCGAAACGAGGAGCTGTATCATGGCAGGATGGCGG
>NZ_LLYA01000022.1 GCF_001440415.1 Bradyrhizobium retamae | reverse complement strand
CGCGCCGACCCACCAATGCCCGTCGCAAATCAATCGGCCCCGTGAGAAATGCGGGTTAGCACCTGTTGGCCCCCCGTGAACTGGAAACGGTATTCACTCAACTATCAGCACGGCAACGGCATTCGCCGCGCCCACGCGTACTACCGTATAAGCACGTTTACATATCGCCAGAAAGTGAGTCCTCTCTGGGATCGTTTGCCCCACTTGATCTCATTGAGCGTACTAACAGAGCGCAAAGAATGGCCACTCGAACGAGTGGCCCAAGTCAGGGAGGAAACGCCCGCGATGGCCCCCGGGACAAGGCCGCAGCCTGCTCGATCGGTGAGAAGGGCAGGCCGAGGCTCTCGGCCACGACCCTATGAGTTAGCCGGCCTCGATGGCCATTGCCGCCTGCGCGCAGGTGCGGATTTTGAGCACAGCTGCAAACCCCTTGTTGGCGAGAGCCAAGCCAAATGGCAGCGCCTGATGAGAATGGCGCCGGTCATTCGACCAGCGCAACGGTCCGTCACAGAATGTTTTTCCCGTTGCGAGACATGTTGACGCCTTAGCCGCCACGTAAATCGGTCAGTCGCTGTGATGTCCAACTTCAGGTCCACCAGAGAACAAGATCCGGCCGCGCAAAACCGAGAAAGCTATTCAGGAGAAGGCGATGCTTTCCAGTGCCTGATTGTCGGGTGACCCCGTGAATGAAACCGCCGTCGATCAGGGCGATATCTCCGGCCTTGAGCTGGAAGTCGTGAAAAGGAACGGCCTCCAGATAAGCTGTCGAATACGGATAGCCCGTGGCCTCCACACCCTGCGACTTTCGGTCGGTGACCGTCGGCTTATGGCTCCAGATCCGCAAATTGCCACCTTCCTTGGGCATGCTGGGATAGAAGTTCAGCGCTACGACAGTGTGGTTCGCCACCGCAGCAATCTCATAATCTTTCCCGGCACATAGGACCTGAGCGACGTCGTCGTGAGGCTCCAAGGCATAGAGCCCGGTGCCAGACCAACAGAGAGCGCGACAAACATTAGCGTAACCGTGCTCCGAACGGGCCAGCCGCATTTCAATGCCCTGATTGTGAAGCTCGCGCTTCAACGCGTCGAATAGTCCGCGGACCGGATCAACCAAGTTGCTAAAGACGGCTTCGACGAACGGTCGCGCTTTTTCCGACTCCGCGATATAGGTGGCTGCATCTTTCCGGTAGTGAGATGCGCCGATATATTGTCCGGGGACCCCATCTTTGCGCTCCTTGAGACCGGGATTGCGAATAAAGTTCGCGGTGATCTCCTCGGCTACCTCGATACTGAAAGCTTGCCTGATATGCAGTCCGGTTATGTCACCTTTCAGGACTGAGATGATCTCCGCAATACTTATCGAGCCTGTTCGCTCTCTGATTGCAAGAGGCGAGATGGCTGGCGCTTTAGATACTTGGGCAGTCACGATTAGCTTGCTCCTGTAATGCGTTATCGAGGATGGCGACAGCATGATCGAGTTCGTCATCGGTGATGGTTATCGGCGGGAGGATTTTGATGACGTCGCGATTTGGCCCTGAAGATTCGATCAGCAGGCCCTTTTCGAACGCGAGATCGTGCACACGGCCAACGACGGCCTGTGAACGACATTTGAGGCCGGCCATCAGACCACGGCCGCGCTTTTGTTCGACGCACTTGTGAAATTTCGAAACGAGGCGATCAAGGTGTCCTTGCAGTTTTACGGCCGTCCGCTCGACGCCTGCAGTAAATTGTCCGTCGGACCACATTTTGCACATGGCCCCTGCAGTCACGAACGCGAGATTGTTGCCTCTGAACGTCCCGCTATGTTCTCCGGGTTTCCATATGTCTATGTCGGGCCGAATCAGAACAATTGAGAACGGATTTCCTGAACCGCTTAAGGATTTCGAAAGGCACACGATATCTGGTTCGATTTTCGCGAACTCGAACGAGAAGAAATCGCCCGTTCGCCCCGCGCCTGCCTGAATATCGTCGACAATCAAGACAACCCCGTACTTACGGCAAATGCGCTGTATTTCTCTGAGCCAAGCCGCGGATGCGGTGTTCATGCCGCCTTCTGCCTGGATAGTCTCCAGAATGATTGCGGCGGGCTTTTCTACGCCGCTCCCTGGGTCGCCCAGTAAGTAATCGATGTAACCCGCGGAATCGAAAGCTCGGTTCGGATAGCTGTCATAGGGGACGCGGATCACATCGTGGCGAGCAACGCCGCCTAGATCCCTGGTCGACGCCGACCCCGACACCGCCAGGGACCCGAGCGACATGCCATGGAACGCATTTGTGAAGGCCATGACGCTCGAGCGGCCGGTATATTTTCGCGCCAGCGCAAGCGCCGCTTCGTTAGCGTTTGTGCCAGTCGGCCCAGGGAACTGTATCTTGTAAGAAAGGCCCCTGGGCTTCAGGATCGAATCGACAAACACTTCAATGAATTCACGCTTTGCCGCTGTATACATATCAAGCGATAAAAGAATATTCCCGCCGGCGAGATATTCAACTGCTGGTGCAAGAATATTCGGATTGTTGTGTCCATAGTTGAGTGCGCCGGACCCCACAAGGAAATCTATATAAGTCTTACCCGTCTCGTCCCAGATTGTCGCCCCAAGGGCCTTCGTAAAGACTGTGGGAAACGACCGCCCATAGCGACGAACGTTAGACTCATGAGCCGCGAATACGTCGATATTCATCGTAGGGGTCGATCTCCATGTAGGCATCGCATTCACCGAGATAACGATTGAACACGTTGGTAGACGTTATTGACCCGGCTCCAGGCAGGGTCATGACAAGGAATCCAGCGTTGGTTTCTCGAAATAGCTGTGGCCGTCTCCCTGAAGTCCATCTTGATCAGCCCTATCAGCTGTCTCGAACTTGCGAGGAGCGATGTCCGCTGAGGAAGCGGCGCACGGATACAAGTCGGATTCGTGATAACCAAAGGGGGTTCCCAATGAGCGTGAGTATGAGCGCACGTTTGATTCTGGGTTTCAAGAGTGAGTAAATTGCGTCCCTCGCCAATCACTCCACCCATCGTGGTCTCCCTTTGCAAGTAAGTGGTCCATTAACCACGCTTCCCGCGGATTGCGCGAGCTGTGGACAATACCAAAGGGCGGAACGTGCGCGCGTTTCGGTGGTACTCATGTTGCGTAGTGCGCGTCGCCCACAACGGCTCAGCTCACTTACCTGAGAAACGCTAACAACGAACCTACTATAGTTGACAGTCTTCTGTGAATCCGGAGGTAAGTCTGGATCCTGCTTATGCGCGCGTCGTCGATTTGGGACAACCGCACGCCTTTCAGTGTTTCGATGAGCGGTTCCGAGCTGAGGCAGTCGGGAGTGGTTAGCGCTGGGGTACGTAGCTGATTTCAGTTGCCTGACAAAGTTGGGAGGCGGTTAGAGGCTCTCTCGCTTGGCCCGAGTGCCCATATGGGTTCCAAGTATTTGCTGATGACTCGCTCGTGGCAAAGCGGCGGAGCGTTTCGAAGTATTGGCGCCGCGCCGCTGAGTTGAGGAACGTCGCGATGGTGGCGTCCAGTTGCTGTCGGATCAGCACAAAGGCTTCGACCGCATCGGCCAACCATCCATTCGCGGCATTCAATGCTCCTGTGGCCTGGATTATCGCCCTATCGGCCGACTTATGAGCTGCAATTCCATCCAGAATCGAGACTCACCCAAGAAGGTGAGACACTGCTTATGAACTTCTTGCGACTCGCAGGGGCTTTCCGAGCGTGAGCATGACCTGCCCAGTCCTTCGGATTCAGTCTATTCCACGGGCGGCTAGGCTATGGCTTGGTCGACGAGGCAGGCCGCAACGACGAAGCCCCATCGCGCCGCTGCGCGATTCAGTCTGAGCCGGATCCTGCAAGCCATGGATGTGCGCATAAGAACAGAGTCTGCGTCGGCCGGATCTCCGTGAAATTTGCGAACGCGCTACGCGCCATTCGCGGGCGGCTGCTTGATGACCTTGACACGCGCTATACTGCGCCGGCCGTCGACGCTGACGGGCACCTCGCCTTCGATCGCCGCGCGACGAACGACGCGAGGCTGGTCGCCGTAATCCCTGACCGCATAGTGCATCGTGGCACGGTTGTCCCAGATAGCTACATCGCCCTGCTTCCAGTTCCAGCGCACGATGTTTTCCGGCGCGGTGATATGAGATTCGAATAGATCGAACAGCCTCTGGCCGTCATATTTCGGGACGTCAACAAAACGTTTCACATCATAGCCGAGCACCAGCGTGCGCTCGCCGGTCTCGGGGTGGATACGCACGACGGGATGCTCGGTCTCAAACATCCATCTGTCAACGATCTCGTCATAAAGCTTCTTATCGGTTGCGCTAGGGCGGGCGATTACGGCGAAATCGTACGCGTTGCTGTGAACAGCCCAGAGATCGTCGGCAAGCCGTTGCAGCGGCGGCGGCAGGTCGAGATATGCGGCTGCAGTGTTTGACCACACCGTGTCGCCGCCGACTGGCGGGATCACAACGCCTCGCAGCACCAAAATCTTGGGATAAGCATCCACATAGGCCACATCGATGTGCCAATAGTCAGTCCGGATACCTCCGCGTGCGGAATCAATCTCGAGGATCGACACTGTTCCCTTAGTCGCACCCAGCGTCGGAAGCGGCACAAGCTTCCCGAAACGAAGCGCAAAGCGCTCCTGCTCGGCGTCGTCGAGATGACCCTGATCGCGGAAGAAGATGACCTTGTGCTCGAGCAGCAGGCCGTTGATCGCAGCGATGGTCTGTTCCGGCAAATCGCCCGACAGCTTGATGTTCCTGATTTCAGCGCCGATGCGCGCCGCGCGTTTGAGAATATCGGTACGCGGAATGACATTATCGACCAAAGCCGTTTGATTCATGGTATATTCTCCAACATTGCGGTTTCTTCACTATACAAAGCCATTCAGCCGTGATGCGAAGCGCCTAAGTGCAGGTGGACGGTGGGTGACGTTGCTGGTTTTTATAGGCAGGCCTCGCGTTACCGGGTGATCCCCAGCAAGGACTGTGCCAGCTGCGAAAACGAGCGTCGAGCCGTTCATTCACCCAAGGAAATGGCTCATGCTGCCAGCGACAGCGCAGCCTCGCGCTGTAAAAGCGTCATGCTGTATTGTCGCGTACACGACAAGTGAAGGTCGAGACGCAATCACAGCGCCGGCCCTCTCCGTATGAGCGCAACGCCCCGTGATCAGGTCCAGGCTTCAATAGGCTGGTTCAAGGGCATTGAGTAACGCGTGGGGTCAAGCGTGCTCCCTTCTCTTACTCAGAGAATTACGCCTACTTCGCCCTCAATATCGTCCGCACTTCCCCAAGCCTAGTAATGCAACGGAAGCGAATCCGGAACGACGTGACGATCGTTAGCGGTCTTGTTGGCCTCAAGCCGCGCGCGGTGTGATCTCCCTCGGCGCCTGCACTCCAATTGAGAGAACAGATTGCCCATGATCGAAGATAATGGTCGCGCATTAGGCTGGATTCGAAGGCGACCGCCTAGCAGAAAATTCGCGTGCGGATCGGACATCATAGCGTACGCCTGACGCGGGGAGAAGCGTGCTACGCGACGAGAGAGTGAACTGGCTCGCTACTCAGATTTCCGGCAAACACAACTCTATCCAGCATGCCCATAGAAGCGCCGAGCCACACTCATTTGGAAACGAACTTCGCTGAAGAGGGTCGTTTATGCGAGGAGGTCGATACGCTCTCAATTGGATCACCCCTGTTGTGTTATACCGCGGGAGCGGATCCGAAGACCCTCCCCAGAGATCACGTGGCCCAAAGCGACGCCGAGAACACGAGGTGATAGGTCTAGCAGGCTGTAGAAAGAGGCGCACACCGCCGACTGGCGACCATGATTCATTAACTCCGATGAGATTCGGAGGTGGTGGGTGCGCGGCGGCGACAATCGAACGGGCGAGCTGTTTAGCTAAGTTGATCTGGAGCTGCGGGTGCGGCGTGATCATCCGCTGCGAGCGATCCGGACGATTGTGAACGAGGCGATGGCGGCGCTGGAGTGCGAGTTTGCCGCGCTCTATTCGCCGATTGGGCGGCCGTCGATCCCGCCGGAGAAGTGGTGCGGCTGCCCAAGCTGATCGCGGAGGCCGGCTGAGGGGCAAGGTGCTCCGGCTTCGCCAAGGCGTTTGCCGGTCGCTGGCGCATCATCGAGATGGACGTCTGGGACAACGACTTTCTCGATTTCGTCCAGGAGCCGCATTTCACCTTCCAGGACAGGTCCGATGGCGAAATCGCGTTTGGGGCTCTCAAGGGCTTCCTGGACGTGCGCTACGGCACCCGCGACGGTTCAGCCTGTGCCGAGTTCTCATGGGAAGGGCACGACGAGAATGATCCCTCCTGCGGTCGCGGATGGGCTATGATCGGCACTGCGGGCAGGCTCGTCGGCCACTTCTACATACACCACGGCGACGATTCAGCCTTCGTTTGCGAACGCGGCTGAGTTCTTCAACAGCCTGCTAGTCTTACTGCGTCATAAATTTCGATAGGTACTTTGACTTGAGATTGCCCTGA
>NZ_LLYA01000021.1 GCF_001440415.1 Bradyrhizobium retamae | reverse complement strand
TCCGTTGTCTCGGCTCCGACTACCCGCAAAACCCAAATGGTTCACAGGCTCTACGCTATTGTGCGCACGTTACGAGTGGCAATGTCTCAGAAGGTGAGTGCCTGAAACGGATGCGGGTCGGTGCTTAGTGTTTCCCAATCGAACGAGTAGCGGTCTTCCAAAGACCAATCCTTCGGAAATTTCACGTGAAAGTAGCCTCCGATCGCGTTCTCAAATCCGCCATCGGGTGTCCCGTACTCTGTACCAAGGACGGCTGGCTGAAAATCAAACCTAATAAATTGAGATGACAATAGGGCGACCAGTCCTGATACCGCGCTAATCAACGTTTCAAAATTTGATCTTGGGAAATTGTTGTGACGATCATGCTTTGACTCATTGTAGGCTTTATACCATGGGAGCAGATCACGCTCCGTAGTCCAGGCATCAAATGGCTTACGGACGTTCTGTGTACCATGCCACAGTGGCATTCGAACTTCGTAAGATGAGAGATGGTGAGTTTGATTTAGTTTGCGATAGTCCTGAACATTCCACCAATCTGCTGACCTGTTGGGGTTGACGTAGTTATTTTCCAACAAGATCGCCTTGCAATGAGCCTCCACTTCGATACAGGTTCGCATAAGCAATTCATGAATTCTGTACGAATAACAACTTAGATTTTGATCGGCGGGCTCGATGTAATCGAAAAGTTCGAGCAGATCCTTTTGAATCAGAAGAAAAGCCCGAATGTATTGCGGACCAGCTACGGCAAATCGAGGATCGCTAACGTAACGTCCGTGTCCGGAATTTTCGTAGCTTCCATCAGCGAGCTGCCGACACGTTCGGAAGAATGGCCTGATAACAACCACGGCCTCACTCCGCCGCCTCGCTCGCACTCGTGCTCTTCCGCGGCTTGCCATCCGCCTTCTTCAGCACCGGTGCCAGAAACTTGCCCGTGTAGCTCCGCGGCGCCTTGGCGATGTCCTCCGGCGGGCCCCAGGCGACGATTTCGCCGCCGCCGTCGCCGCCTTCGGGGCCGAGGTCGATGACCCAGTCGGCGGTCTTGATGACTTCGAGGTTGTGCTCGATCACGACGACCGTGTTGCCCTGCGCGACTAGCTCGTGCAGCACTTCGAGCAGTTTCGCCACGTCGTGGAAGTGCAGACCGGTGGTGGGTTCGTCCAGGATGTAGAGCGTGCGGCCGGTGGCGCGCTTTGAGAGCTCTTTGGCAAGCTTGACGCGCTGGGCTTCGCCGCCGGACAGGGTGGTGGCCTGCTGGCCGACATGGATGTAGTCGAGGCCGACGCGGTGCAGCGTTTTGAAGGTTTCGCGCACACGCGGCACCGCCTTGAAGAATTCGGCGGCTTCTTCCACCGTCATGTCGAGCACGTCGGAGATCGACTTGCCCTTGAACAGGACCTCTAACGTCTCTCGGTTGTAGCGTTTGCCTTTGCAGGTATCGCAGGTGACGTAGACGTCGGGCAAAAAGTGCATCTCGATCTTGATGACGCCGTCGCCCTGGCAGGCCTCGCAGCGGCCGCCCTTGACGTTGAAGGAGAAACGGCCGGGCTCGTAGCCGCGCGCCTTGGCTTCGGGCAGGCCGGCAAACCATTCGCGGATCGGGGTGAAGGCGCCGGTATAGGTCGCAGGGTTGGAGCGCGGGGTGCGGCCGATCGGCGACTGATCGATATCGATGATCTTGTCGATGTGCTCCAGCCCCTCGATGCGGTCGTGGGGGGCGGCGCCTTCGCTGGCGTTGTTGAGTTTGCGCGCGATGGCACGGTAGAGCGTGTCGATCAGCAGCGTGGACTTGCCGCCGCCGGAAACGCCGGTGACGCAGGTGAATAGCCCCAACGGAATTTCCGCCGAGACGTTTTTCAGATTGTTGCCGCGGGCGTTGACGACCTTGATGGTGCGGCGATGGTTCGGCGGCCGGCGCTCGGGGATCGGCACCGACAATTCGCCGGTGAGGTATTTGCCCGTCAGCGACTTCGGATTCCGCATGATGTCGGCGGGCGTGCCCTGCGCCACGATGTGGCCGCCATGCATGCCGGCGCCGGGGCCGATGTCAAGCACGTAATCCGCCAGGCGTATCGCGTCCTCGTCATGCTCGACCACGATCACGGTATTGCCGAGATCGCGCAGCCGCTTCAGCGTCTCCAGCAGGCGCGCATTGTCGCGTTGGTGCAGGCCGATCGAGGGCTCGTCCAGCACATAGAGCACGCCTGTCAGCCCCGAGCCGATCTGCGAGGCGAGGCGGATGCGCTGGCTTTCGCCGCCGGAGAGCGTGCCGGAGGAGCGGGAGAGCGTGAGGTAGTTCAGGCCGACGTCGAGCAGGAAGGACAGCCGCTCGCGGATCTCCTTCAAGACGCGCGCGGCGATCTCGTTCTGCTGGTCGTTGAGCGCCTTCGGCACGCTTTCGAACCATTCGCCGGCGCGCTTCACCGACAGTTCGGAGATCTCGCCGATATGCTTGCCGCCGATCTTGACGCAGAGCGCCTCGGGCTTGAGCCGATGGCCCTTGCAGGCCTCGCATGGGATATCGGAGAAATACTTTGCCAGCTCCTCGCGCGCCCATTCGCTCTCGGTCTCGCGGTAGCGGCGCTCGAGGTTGGTGATGACGCCCTCGAACGGCTTCTTGGTGTCGTAGGAGCGGACGCCATCCTCGTAGGAGAATTTTATCTCGTCGTCGCCGGAGCCGTGCAGCAGGGCTGCTTGCGTCTTTTTCGGCAGGTCCTTCCACTTGGTGTCGAGCGTGAACTTGTAGAACTTGCCGAGCGCGGTCAGCGTCTGGATGTAATAGGGCGAGGACGACTTTGCCCAGGGCGCAATCGCACCCTTGCGCAAGGTCAACTCCTTGTCGGGAATGACGAGGTCCTCGTCGATATGCTGCTCGATGCCGAGGCCGCCGCAGGCGGGGCAGGCGCCATACGGATTGTTGAACGAGAACAACCGCGGCTCGATTTCGGGAATCGTGAAGCCGGAGACCGGGCAGGCGAATTTCTCCGAGAACAGAATCCGCTCCGGCCCGCTCTTGTCGTGGATCTTTGCGGTTTTCTTCTTGTCCTCGGCCGCAGGCGCGCCTGCCGGCGCGTCGGCATATTCGATCACGGCGAGCCCCTCGGCGAGCTTCAGCGCGGTCTCAAAACTTTCCGCGAGGCGCTGGCCGAGGTCGGGGCGCACCACGATGCGGTCGACGACGACATCAATGTCGTGCGGGAATTTCTTGTCGAGCGTCGGCGCGTCGGAGAGCCCATAGAACGTGCCGTCGATCTTGACGCGCTGAAAACCCTTCTTGAGCCATTCGGCGAGCTCTTTCTTGTACTCGCCCTTGCGGCCGCGCACGACCGGCGCCAGCAGATAGAGCCGGGTGCCCTCGGGCAGTGCCAGCACGCGATCGACCATCTGCGAGACGACCTGGCTTTCGATCGGCAATCCCGTGGCCGGCGAGTAGGGCACGCCGACGCGTGCCCACAAGAGGCGCATGTAGTCGTAGATCTCGGTGACGGTGCCGACGGTGGAGCGCGGGTTCTTCGAGGTGGTCTTCTGCTCGATCGAGATCGCAGGAGACAGGCCGTCGATCTGGTCGACGTCCGGCTTCTGCATCATCTCCAGGAACTGGCGCGCGTAAGCCGAGAGCGATTCGACGTAGCGGCGCTGGCCCTCGGCATAGATGGTATCGAAGGCGAGCGAGGATTTGCCGGAGCCGGAGAGGCCGGTGAACACCACGAGCTTGTCGCGGGGAATCTCGAGATCGACATTCTTGAGATTGTGCTCGCGCGCACCGCGGATGGTGATCGCACGCGATGCGGAGCCGGCGTTCTGTTGGCGCTTCGCCCTGAGCACTTCATCCATATCGGCATTTCCAGACGCGAGGCACGCGCCACGTTGGGCGCGCATCGCCGGGCAAGAACCGGGATCAGGCGCCGTTGATTGAAAGTCGGAACATAGGAAGAACGACAGGGAATTTCCAGTGCCGCGCGCGAATCATCAACGGATTGTTTGCGCTCAGATGTTTTTGGCAGCAGCCGTCAGCAGCTCCGATCGGAACTCCTCAAATACAAACGCCTCCGTTCCGAATTTCTCGGAACGGAGGCGCAGGTAGTTTCAGCAGGAAATCTTAGAAGTGATAGTTCACGCCGACCTGAACGCTGTTCAGGTTGAGCGTTCCGCTCGCAAGAGGAGCAACGCCTGCGAAGTAGGTCTCGCCCTGGAAGCTGCGATAGAGATACTCAGCCTTGACCGACCATTTCGGTGCGAACATCACCTCGACGCCAGCACCGAGAGTCCAGCCGGAGTGGATCTGGCTATCCGACACGCTCACGCCGAGCGCTGATAATGTCAGACGGTTGTCGGCCCAGGCATAACCGCCGGTGCCGTAGACAAGGACCTGGTCGAAGGCGTAGCCGACGCGGCCACGAACGGTACCCATCGAGCGAATCCGGGTCTCTACGGCGGCGAGCGCCGGGTTACCCACTCTTACGCCGACATCTGCCCAGGCGGCATCGGCCTCAACGCCGAGCACGAAGTTGCCAGTCTGCCAGTTGTAGCCGAGCGTGCCGCCGGCGAAGCCGCCGCTGATCTCGCCCAACGCATCTGAGGTGTTTTCCTGGGCGTAGCCGCCCATCGCGCCGAGGTAAAAGCCGGTCCAGTTGTTGATCGCAATCGCTGCGGCGGGCGCCTTGGTGTAGGGCCTGGCAGAGAGATCGGCGGCCATCGCAGGTGCCATCCCAAGCGCGATCAGGCCGGTGGTGGTCAGCAGAATCTTCTTCACTTTCTTTTTCCTTTCGCGGCTCTCCAACGCAACTTTCCTCAGCCGTCAATTTGAGGTTGCTTGGCGATATAGGGCGAAGTTCCCGAAAAATGCTGTCACGGAAATACCACATCAGCGGCAAAAGCATGAAAATACAGCCGTTCCGGGTGTCGGTCGTGCCGGTCTACAACCAAACAAAAAGGCCGGCGCAAGGCCGGCCTTCTCAGTGCTGGTTATCAACAAAAAGGCCGGCGTGAAGCCGGCCTTTCCGTAGTACCGCGCTGGCTTTGCGATCAGTACCTCGCGATGACGGGGCCGCCCCAGCGGTAGTTGACGCGGACCGTGACGAGATCGACGTCCTGGCTGATGTTACTAGTTCTCGAGAACGAGCCGGCCGGAGCACCAATAAAGTTGCCGGATGCAGCAAAGTCGACGTCGCGGTCACCCATAAACAGGTGGTTGTACTCGACGCCAACCGACCAGTTCGGGGCGAAGCCGACTTCGAGACCGGCACCAACGACGCCGCCCCAACGCGTTTCCTTGGCGCTGTCGATTAGCAGCCCGGTCGCGACATCGAACCCCCTGTATTTGTCGCTGGTCACGGCCGCGCCGCCCTTGACGTAGAGCAGGACGTTGTTCCAGGCATAGCCGACCTGACCGGTGATCAGTCCGAACGCGTTGATCCTCGACTCATTCTCAACGGGAGCGAGAAAGGCCAAACTTGTGTTGGAGCCCTGGAAGTCAGCCCAGTTGCCTTGCCCTTCCAAGCCGAACACCCAAGTGCCGGCCTGCCAGCGGTAGCCGAGTTGACCGCCGGCCGTGCCGCCGGTTGCGTCATGGCAGCCTTCGGCGACGGGCGGAACGAAAGGACCCAAGGCGTCGGCGGTGAGATCCCAGCACTTGCGGCCCGAACCCCAGCCGCCGTTGGCGCCGATGTAGAAGCCGGTCCAATCATACACAGCAGCGACCGGAGCAGGCGGCGCCTTGGTGTAAGGGCGCGCAGCGAGGTCGGCTGCCGCAGCAGGTGCGGCGAACGCAATGAGCGCAACTGTAGCTAACAGATACTTCTTCATGATCTATCCCCAGTTTTTGTCCGCTTCCCGCTAGGCCTGAAGCGTTGTTGTGACGCGAGCGCCCGCGCCGCTGGAGAATTCTATACCGCGACTCGACCGGAAATGGCGTGTCCCGGATGCAACAGGCGCCAACCAAGTTCATGTAACGAAGCTTATGATTTATCTGGTATAATTGGAACCCAGACGGGAACTTTCGGGTTCCGTTTCACCTCTTTCGGTTCCCCCGTGGGTTCCCGGGGTTCGCCTAGAGATTGCAAAGCCGCCAGCAAACGCAGATAGGACGTTATCCGGAACAAAGCTGGAACAGGCACGTGGGCGATGCTATATGTGGATAACCGCTGACTTGCCGAGGGATCGCCAAGTCAGCGGGGTCTGTCAGTGTATAGGGTCCGGCTGTCCGGGAGCGGAAGCGGAAACGGACAAGCGACAGGTTAAGAATTGAAGACGGCCGGCACGGAAGCGGCCGGACCAGTGATTTTTGCCGGCGATATCGAGTGGAGAGCGGCGATGGCGGGAAGCGTGAATAAGGTGATTCTGGTCGGCAATCTCGGCAAGGATCCTGAAATCCGGCGGACACAGGACGGGCGGCCGATCGCCAATCTGAGCATCGCGACATCGGAGACCTGGCGCGACAAAGGCACCGGCGAGCGCAAGGAAAAGACCGAGTGGCACCGCGTGGTGATCTTCAACGAGGGGCTCTGCAAGGTCGCCGAGCAATATCTGAAGAAGGGCGCCAAGGTTTACATTGAGGGCCAGTTGCAGACGCGCAAATGGACCGATCAGAGCGGGGTCGACAAATACTCGACCGAGGTCGTGCTTCAGGGCTTTAACTCGAACCTGACCATGCTCGACGGCCGCAGCGGCGGCGGGGGCGGCAGCTTCGGCTCCGATGATTCCGGTGATTTCGGCTCGAGCGGTCCGGCCAGCTCCGCGCCGCGGCGGGCGGTCGCGGCGGGCAGCCGCAACAGCGATATGGACGACGACATCCCGTTCTAGGGTCTGTTGGGATTCATCGCGAGTTTATCACGGCAGCGGCGAGGTGGATC
>NZ_LLYA01000020.1 GCF_001440415.1 Bradyrhizobium retamae | reverse complement strand
TTGTGAATTGCTCCTGTTGGTGGTTCCGTACATCGCCAATATATCGCCGGCTCCGGGGGAGCGGGGCCGTCTTTCCCATCAACGGCCGGCTGCGCAACGAACTCCTCAACGAGACACCGTTCGCGTCGCTCGCGCAGGCCCGAGCCGTGCTGGCGGCGACGATACAACAACGTTCGCCCACATAGCGCGCTCCGCTCTGTGATCTCAGGCCGAGCCGATTCGTCGATCGCCGCACTTGCCGATCGCAACGGGGCGGAGCGCTGCGCTACGCCCGGGAGCTCCGCGCCCCGTTGCTCCACCGAGCCCTTGGGCTCAGCGGATGAAAGTTGAGGTTCAGGCTAATCTCGTGCGAAAATAAGTCGCTGCGGCAGCTTTAGGTTCGCCGTCTGCGCGCTATCTCCTACTATCGCCTGCGAATGTGGTCATGTGCCCCCAGGCAATCGCTACGGCGCTACACACCGCGGTGGTTCTCGGGAAATGAGCGCTGATCTGCGCAGCATCGACCGTTCATTCGCGGCTGAGGCATCTGCCGGATACGGTCGCTTTCATCGCGCGATGAAAGCGAATCCTGAGCGCGATAACCAGTGCGCGTTCAGGACCTCTCGGTCTCCCTTCGATTATGACGGTGGTGCCCTAAACCTTCTTCAGCGGCTCACAATGCCCATATTCGTGGTCCTCTTTGTAGTGCCCATTCTCAACAGCGTTATAATAGCAAATATACGACCACAACTGTGTATTGGAGCGATTTGGGCCAGAGCGGTGTATTAGGTTTCCATCGAAAACCATCGCGTCGCCCGGCTCCAACTCAATGTAAACAGCCTCGAATCGCTTCATCGCGGCATCGAGAGCCTTCTGTTCGACATGCGACTGATTGACCCGTTTAAACTCTATCCGGTTGGCAACTAAATCATAGTTGTGGTTGAGCCGGCCGAGCTTGTGCGAGCCTTTCAAGACCCGCATGCAACCGTTGTCCGTTGTCGCGGTCTCGAGCGGGAGCCAGATGGTGGCCAACTGCGGGGCAAGCAAGCCGTTGGCGTGAAAAGCGGCGAAGTCCTGATGCCAATCCCATCCTCCATCTCCGCCGATGTTTGGCTGCTTCACCGAAATCTCATCGACGTAAGGGTAGATTGGCTTGCCAACGGCGTCCTGAGCAAGATGGACCAGCCGCTCGTCTCGACCGAGGAAGCCGTATCTTTCTGCGTCCGCCTTAGTCAACGGTTTGACGAGGCCTGTTTTGCCTTCCCTGTCTTTCTTAGCTAACAGGGTGCCGGCCTTGATCTCGGCCTCGATCGGTACGCGTATGCTATCGCGGAACAGCGCGACTTCCTTACTGCTCAGTAGGTCTTTGCGGATCACATAACCATCTAGGGTGTAAGCCGACATTTCCTTGCTGCTCATTGCGAGCATTGTGCTCTCCTCTCCATGATTACTATTGATCCCTTTTTTTGGACTTGGATCGGAAGGAAGGGGCCTTCGCCTCATGGTAGAACACCTTGTGATGCGTTTCCCTTGGACCGTACTGAGACTTTGATCCTGGGGAGGGATGTCATGCCTACCGATCTCACCCACCGTTGTATAAAATAATTGGAAAGCAACGCAGAGAGGCGCGGCTAGACGACGCTCGCTCACCGATTTCCTGCGAAGCTGAGCCTACCTCGCAGATTTACGACTATATTGGGTCGCCCGTTAAGAATGCACAAGCCACTGAGCGGGAGTCGATTCTTAGTTCCGTTGCACGTTTGCGCCGAAACTCGTTGGCCAGACTCCGTGGCAGGGCTTGCAACGCACGCACACCGTCACGAAATCCGGAGTCGCTGCCCCGGCTTCCTGCTCAGGCAGCATCGCGATGATCTGCTGTTCGGTGAACCGGCTCGTCTTCCTCGTCCAACCGCCAACCCGGGGTGCTCATTTGGAGGAAATGCCGGGGCACAGGTCACACTCAAAGCCCGATCGCGCCGCGTCTCTGTTGTTGGGACATATCAAATATGGCGGGTCTTTGAGGGGCTGGCCCGCCGCGAGAGTGATGTGTTTGCAAGAACTTCGCCAAAGCCGAATTTCGGCAGCCAGCAACAGTAGCGGGCAAATTCTCGCCCATTTTCGAACACTGCATGATGTGCCGGCCCGAGCCGAAGGGCCGGTCTGCACGAGATCGGAATTTTTGGCGAGATAACCTCGCTCGACGACGCTCTACTTCGATAGACGCTCGATCTGAGCGCCCGTGATCCAGTCCTCCCGCTCGATGTCATTGAACACGATGCCGACGGCAGTCGCCGTTCCTCCGCATACGCGGACAAACGCTTCCGTCACCTCTTTTGCAAATTCCAGCTTCTGTTCCGCCGTTCTGCCCGACATCCACTCAACCCTGATATGCGGCACTTGATGCCCTCCCCATTCGCGCAATGAGATTATCATTCTGCATTGGACTTTCCCCTCCTTGATCCATTTCACCTAATAACGCATAGCCATGCTGCTCCGCTCTTAGTCAGTCAGATGACACTTTCGTCTTTTGTTCATCGGCGCGATTCACCGATTCCCCATCAGTTGGCAAAGCGCGTAGCTTCAAAAGCGCTGGCATATCGAAATCAACGTCCTGGAGCTGTTGCTTCGTTATTCTTTCACGGGCCAAGAGTCGTCGCGCCGCAATATGCTCACGCGGCCCGTTTACACTTTCCACGCAGATGCAAGCATCGTTGCGGAAGTGGAATACAGAAATGCCGGATGTCACAGTAGGTCGTGCGATTCGTTCAGTGGCACCAACCGCAAGGCCAGCAATTTGAAGTTTTAGGTCATACTGGTCCGACCAAAACCAAGGCAATGTCTCATACACGTTGTCTTTGCCGGCGATAACCGACCCTGCAACTCGGGCCTGATCGGTCGCGTTCTGCACCGACTCAACGGGAATTCCATTTAGATTGAATGGACTAAAGAATCTCGTACAGTCACCGGCAGCAAACACGTTAGCCCGACTCGTGCGCGATCGCGAATCAACAATGATCCCGTTCTCGAAATGCAGGCCGAGCTGTTGGGCCAATTCCATATTGGGAGCCGATCCAATCCCAAAAATGACAATATCTGCATCCAAGGAGGTGCCACCGTCCAGCAAGACCTTGCGGACAACGCCGTTCTCACCAACAAACGATTGCACTGCGCGACAAGTCAACAGTTTGACGCCGTGGCCGACATGCGCCGACGAAACGAATTCGGCAATTTCCGGTGAAACAACACGGGCGAGCACGCGATTTTGGGTTTCGACAACAGTCACTTGCTTTAGCTGCTGGGCAAGCGCTGAAGCAACTTCGAGCCCTATGAACCCGCCGCCAATCACGACGACCTTCTCTGCACCCGCTGACGCGGCGCTGAGCAAACGAGCATCCTCAATAGAGCGAAGGTAATACACATTTTTGGCGTCCGCGCCCGTGCACAAAAGTCTTTGCGCACGTGCGCCAACCGCGAGAGCGAGGGTGTCGAACGTGACATGTGTGCCGTTCGACAGCAATGCTGTATTGGCTCCTCGCTCGATGCCCAACACCTTGGTGCCCAGCTCGAGTTCGATGTTCTTTGCCGAATAGAAGGCCGCGGACTTCAGCGGCATCACCTTCTGAGTGTGCTCTTTGAGGTAGGCTTTAGAGAGTGGCGGACGCTGATACGGAAGTTCGAGCTCTTCGCTCACAATGATTATGTCTTCATCGTATCCGCATTCGCGGGCATGCGATGCAATTTCAGATGCGGCATAGGAGCCGCCGACGATTAATAACTTTTGACGCATGACTATCCAGATGTGGTGGATGCGTGCCGGTACATTGAACGCATCGACTAGCCCAAAGCTGCTGCGAGAGGCGGCCTCTATACAAATCCAGAATTAAGCGCGAGCGTCACGGTCAAGCCGTCCAACTCTTCGGTTAACTTGATCTGGCATGAGAGCCGGGAATTCTCGCGGCGATCCTCGACTACATCCAACATTGCGTCCTCGGTCTCACTGGCTGGCTCGAGTTCCGTCCACCAACGATGGTCGATGTACACATGACAAGTTCCGCAGGACATACACCCCCCGCACTGCCCAGTCAGATTCAACCCTGCATCCCGAATCGCTTCCATAAGTGTTTGCGATGACAACTCATTGAGTTCGACCAACTTGCCGTCCTGGTCATAAACGAGCACTTTCATCTTCTGAAAAATTCCTAGAACGCGACGTGCAATGGGGAATAACGACGGTGCGAAAAGCCAAGGAAGCGAGGAGCCTCTTTCGATGGATCCAGATGCAGCTCCGGAAATCGGCGAATAAGCGCTTTCATACACTCTCTCATTTTAAGTCTCGCAAGGAACATGCCAGGGCAAATTCGCGAGCCGACGTTAAAACTTAAATGATCTGTGGGGGTCTTTCTCTTCAAATCAACCACATGCGGGCAGGCATAGTGCTGGGGGTCCCGATTCGCCGCTGCGTGCAAAAGACACACCAATTCATCCTTTTTGATTGATGTACCTGCGATCGATACGTCACGATTGACCTTTCTGAATCGCCACTGAAGAGCCCCCAGCAAGCGCAAGGTCTCCTCAACAAGCGCATTGAGAGCGTGCCCCTGATCCTTTGTCACCGCTTCACGCACGGCAGGCTGAGACAGAAAGAGATAAATCATGTTTGCGATGGCATTCGTAGTCGTGTCGCCCGCGCCGAGCGAAGCATCCCTCACAATCGCCATAACATCATTCACACTCACTTCACCCCAGTCTTCTGGAGCTCGAGTCCAGATTTGGCTAATGAAGTCGCTTCCGCGCTTTTCTCTCCGCTCCAGGACAAGCGGCAGGAAGAGCCTGTTGAGCTCGCCGGATGCGCGCTTTGCCTTACGGGTTAGTTCTTCGCTGCTCTTATTGTATATCCAAGCGACCATATCTTGGTTCCACTCAGCAATATCCGCCATGAGCGCATCGTCCTTCCAAGGAAGCCCAAACAGCGAGGCCATAATTCGCGGCGGTAGCGGCTCGACTAATTCATCAAATAGCTCTGCACTTCGTTTTTCGGCAAAACGGTCGATGACGTAGTTGACCACTGGGATAATGTGCTCGTCACGATATTGCGGCATGACCCGGGGGCCGAGGAGTTTAAGATAGAGCCGGCGCATCCGGGTGTGCTCTTCGCCGGTCAGTGTCGAAACAGCCGGCCGGCCACCTCTGATTTCCAACGACAAAGAATCCTCGAGAGGCGTCAAGGCCGCATATGTCTCGTCATCAGACTCAATCATCTTGCAGATGTCGTAACGCAAGACGATCCAGCATTTCATGCCGGGATCCCAAATTATCGGGCCCCTTTCCCGCAACACATCATAAGTTGTAAACGGATCTTTGTCGGCGAGCGAGAGCATGGACCACGCTGCAGATGAGGGCGAAATATTCATCTTGCATTTCCTTCACCGGAAGCTTTCGGCACCTACGACTGATGACACGAGAGCGACGGTTAATTTCAGCAAAAGTTATCTAGAGCAGCAGAAATCCGGCGGATGTCCCGGGCTCGCGACCGGTTTCCGACGTTTTCACACAAATTCCAAATTGTTGTGCCGCGGCGACTCTCCTTGAGCAGGCTTTACAGCATCCGCGCTAGCCAATAGCCGCCCCACAACTAGGCTGGGTCAGTTTTTATAGCCTGGAATTTCCTGCAGTATTGATCGGACACAAGCTGGGAGCTGCGTTGGTCGCGGGTGTGCTGTGGTCCTTCTTTCGAACTTGCATCATAGAGCGCGAGGTTGTTCAGACCCATATCGTGTCCGGTGTCCCTAATGTGCCGGCAACCCGATCTTCGTGACCCGATCGCTATCAGCAGGCAAACCCTCGCCCGCGCGAAACTAGGTGTTTTAGTGGACACCCACTCCTTCCGGCGGAAGTGACGTTGCACAAGCAACGCCTGCAAGTTTCGATCGAACTGAATTCGCTATCGATTAATGCCAAGAAACTCCGCCATGCGGCGCTTCACGTCATCATTGCGCATGTAGCGGTTGACAAACTCCGCCGACGGCAGGCCCTTCACGTCCTTCGGCTTGGTCCCCTGGCGTAGCGCCTTCAGCGTCTGGTACACCGCCAGCGCCGCAGTAGCAAACGGCAGGTGTCCCTGCGGTGCTAGCCGAACACGGTTGGCGGCGAGAAACGCCGGATCGTCGAGCTCGCCCTCGGCGCTGCCGAGCATGATCGGCAGTTTGGTCTCGGTGGCGATCGCTGCAAGCTCCGCCTTCGTCCTGACGCCAGTGAAGAACAGCGCATCGACGCCGGTGGTCTCGTACGCCTTGCCGCGCGCGATGGCGTCGCTGACGCTGGTGACAGACGCCGCCCCGGTACGCGCAAATAGCGCCAGCGACCTGTCGCGCCGAGCGTCGACCGCGGCCTTCATCTTGCCAAGCCCCTCTTCAAGCGACAGCAGCTGCGTCTTGGACTCGCCATAGGGCTGCGGCAGCAGCGTGTCCTCGATCGAGAGCCCGGCAGCGCCGGCGCCCTCTAATTCCTGCACGGTGCGGCGGACGCTCAGCGCATTGCCGAAGCCGTGGTCGGCATCGACCATCAATGGGATTTCGGCGGCGCGGGTGATGCGGCGGACGGTCTCGGCAACCTCGGTCATGGAAATGATGAGAAGGTCGGGATCGCCGAGGACGGTCAGCGACGCAGTCGAGCCGCCCAGCATGCCGATCTCGAAGCCGAGGTCGGCAGCGATCCGCGCTGATACCGGATCATAGACCGAACCTGGATAAATACAGACTTTGCCGGCCAGGACCGATTGAATGGTGTTGCGCTGCTTGCTCCAGCTCATTTCAGTTCTCACGCGAATTCAATGATCGGGGCACCGACTGCGGGCGTCGCACCGACCCTCGTGTGGATGGTCTTAATCGCCCCGTCCAGTGAAAGCACGGATCAGGCTGCCGACGAGACGACGTAGTATGCATCTAATTTCCGTCACGTTGTGGCAGATGCGAAGATTAACGCGGAAAGCAGCGCATAGCGGCAGCGCAAATCTAGCTAAATGCGCAGAAACTCGGCGAATGACATGCGTTCGCGATGATTTTCAACTCTGCTGCCTGCCTTCTCGCTAAGCGGAAGGCCAACTATCAATTGAGGTACAATCGGCTGCGTGAAGGTCGAGGCTTCGTCATAAGGGCATTTCCGCCCGGCACTCGAGCCTGGCTGAATTCCGTCGACATAGGGCTAGTTCGCGGGCTGATAGTCGCGCGCGTCGGGGGCCTTCCTCGATTAGATTAGATGCTGCGTAGCCAACTCGAGAGCGGCCTTTCCGCGTCCTGTGGAAGTCTACTCGTTTTCGATTTTGGAATATTGTGCCACGCCGAGATATTCTGCTCAAAAGGCAAAAAAGGCCGTAGCGGTATGTTAATGCCTCCACCAGAAACCGCTAGCTTATATGAGGGCTTGGTGTGTCAAGAAGTTTTTCGCGATCAACATTTCTT
>NZ_LLYA01000019.1 GCF_001440415.1 Bradyrhizobium retamae | reverse complement strand
TCCGATCATAGCTCATCGCCTTGTGCTTGGACGCGTTCGCCTTGATCTTGGTGCCATCGAGCGCCACGTGCCCGAGCTTCACCAACCCGGCCTTCTCGGCCAGCTTCAACACCTGCGCGAACAGGTCGGCCAGCGCCTTCAGGTGCCGCCGCCGGAACTCTGAGATCGTGCGGAAGTCCGGCGCATCGCCCGCCACGATCATCATGAAATCCGCCCGCTCCACCGCCGCCCTGGCGATCCGCCGCGACGAGTAGATACCGCTCGCGTAGCCGTGCAGAAGCAGCGCCGTCAGCATCCGAGGATCGAACGGCGGCTGCCCCAGCCCGCTTCGGTAGCTGCCTATGATCGCCGATAGATCAAGGCTTTCCCTGACCAGCGACACGATCAGCCGCGAAACGTGGTCCCTCGGCACATAATCCTGCACGCTCGGCGGCAGAAGCTGGGCCTCGTCGATCTTCCAGGGGCGAAATTCCTTGCTCATGGCTGCGCAAGGAATCAGACTCGCTCCCTCTTGACCAGTCACTACTCAGACAGGCTCCTAGAAATTCGGTTTGGACGGGTGAGCGCATTGCAGCTCGTCGATGCCGCTCAGCGCTTCCAATTGGGGACGTGTCGCTCGAGTCCGATGCTTGCAACGCCGTCCGGCCGTCGTCCTGCGAATGTCGAGGGGGACTGAGTCTTACCGGCGGCAGATCAAGCGCGTCACGCTTGGTCCCTTACGTCGCCGAACGTCGGGCACTGGGTTGGGCCGTGTGGCGCCGAGCGTCACCGAGCATCGGGGGATTCATGGAAGTCTATTGCAACGGCACCGCGCGCATCCGGCACAAGGATACTGGCGTCGTCCACGACATCGAGAGCGATGAGCTCGACTGGGATGCGGTCGGCGATGATGAACGGCAGATGGGGCCCGAAATCCACTATGAAGCTGTTTTGCAGCATCCGCAGCTAGGCCAGCTGACCTGGGGTCTCTGGGAATATCCAGTCGGCATCGAGAACATAGCGATATTCAAGTGGGCGGACACGAGGTCGTCGAGGATTTCGATTACGGCCTCAAACATGAGCCGCCTAAGCCCGACGAGTGGCTTGGCTATGATGTTCCGCCAAATCCGTTCACGATCTTCATGGACTCCAATCGTCAGACCAGCGACCTCCTTGCGGACCACGGCAAGGAAGATGGCCGTCACCTCATCAACCGTTTGATGTTCTCGCACCAAGTAACAGCGCTGGAGGCCTACCTCGGAGATACGCTTTTGAACGCGGTGGCTGGTGACGCGGAAGCGATGCAACGGCTGATCGATGGCGATGATGAGCTCGCCAAGGAGAAATTCACGCTCGCCGAAATTCGCAAGGAGCCGAACCTGGTCGCACGCAAGGTTCGTGAGCATCTGCGGGGGATTCTATACCACAACCTCGCCAAGGTAGACGTTCTCTACAATATCGCGCTTGGCGTCCGCATCCTGAACCTGACGCCGAACAAGGCAGAGCTGTTCACGGCGGTCATTGCCGTCCTCAAAGCGGTGGATAAAGACGAAACCGAAGGCCAGCACGGCGGCGGCGACGACTGGATCAAGCTCATTTTCCGCCGCATGATCGAACGCGATTGGTCCGCGGACCAGGGAGGCGATATCTTCGTGGCGCGCTGATATGATCCGGGATCGGTCTTTGCGTCTCGCGGTCGTGGTCGCCGACGAAACCAGCTTCGGTAGGCGTCGTCTTCCTCCGCCGAATAATGTCAAAAGCGACCGTTTGGTCGGTCGCAGCCGAGGCAGCATCGCTGTCGCTTTGCCCGCGGTCGGCCGCACGCGCATTCATTCCAGTCCGATATTAATCACTCCGAAATTGGTATTCACCAGTGGCGATTGCGTATCTGCAGTACCGCTTGGGTATCGATGTAGTCGGTTTCTTCGATGAACTTCAGCGCGAAATATGAGAATTTCGCCTGATATATGCGGTGCCCAGGAGAAATTGGCTACTTTTTCTTCTTCATGACGAGGTAAGTTTTCGTTTGTGGGCGGTGCCCGATCGAAGGGCTCGGTCGGTCTCCCGGATGTAGGCTCAAGCCGAATGAGCGCACGCAGCAACAACTTTATGTTGGATGCCGAGCTGGATGCTGCCAGTGAGAGTCAAGCTCTTCGCGCCCCATCCTTAGCTTCCGCAAGATTGGCGGATCACGATGATCTTGCAGCGGAACTCCACCTGTGCACGCACAGTGAGTCAGCGACTCCGGAGTTCCAGTACCCGGGTGGGGCCCAAAGAAGATGAAGATGCGCGATTGCCACGAACGCTTTGAGTATCGCCCAGCAGCGACAAGCTGCGCCGTCTGTGACGGAAAGTTTGGCATGATCAGATACTACTCATGGCGGGCGACGCTGTGCTCCAAGAAGTGCCTGGACCGCTTCAAGGCACGCCGGGAACGAGACCGCCGCTGGCTGTTTCGATTTGAGGCGGTGGGCCATGCAGCAGCACCTCAAATGCGGCAGCAAGATCGATCTGGAGCTGCAAGATCTGTTCGACGGCACGACTCGTGAATCGCCGATGAAGAGGTACTATTTTGATATCCGCGACGGCAGCCACTTCATCCGCGATGATGAAGGTGCGGAGCTGCCGAACATCGATTCTGCTCGGGAAGAGGCGACCACTGCACTCTCGGAGATGGCCCGCGAATGGGTCAGAGGCAGGCCGCAGCACCGCATATCAGTTGAAGTTCGCGATGATCATGGCCCTATTTTGGAGGCGAGCTTTAGCTTTGTAATGAAACCGTGCGCGACGTGAAAGCCATCGGTTGGGATCGAAATGCAATTTTCGACGCCGATTGACAGCCGAAATCGCGGGTCATCAGGCGTTTTCACACAACCAAGACCTACAGCAGACATCAATCAACAAACGCTTCAGGCGCTTGCAAAGCTGGATTTCACGGACAAGGACGAATCCTTCGTCGAGCAGACATTCGTCACGCTTCTGCTCGAATGCCTATTCGCCACAGGTTAATGGCATCGATCCACTCTTTTTCTGGCTCACTACTCCGGTGTGCGGCCTGTATCAAGGAGTAAGAATTTTGCTTAACCTGGTTGGGTTGAACAATTTATAGTGGTAACGGGTCGGGGGACACCGTAATGATTTTTAGAGGTGCCGATGCGCGCAAGCGGATTGCGGCGGACTCCGTTGACGCCGTCAAGCGGGGACACGGCATATCCTGTACCGTCGGTCCACGTCACCGCTCAGGAGGCAAGATAGATCGATCCCGTCGCCGCGCATTCTGACAGCGATGTTGTGCACTGGCTGAGTATGCAGTCGCCAAGCGCAGATTGGTCCGGTAGACGCTGAACCAGCGTTAAAGCATCTGTAGCGAAACTTGTAATCTTCTCGTCATAGTTGTATCCTTAAAATGCGATTTTGGATTCGAGGGGCTCTTCCATGAAGATGATCGCGCTTATTGCTTTGTGGCTTCTTGGCTTGTCGGCTTCCTCCCTCGCGCAAGACATCAATTGCGGTGCAAAAGGGCCTGATCCGAAGCCGAGTGAGATCAAGCTCATTTCGTGGAATATCGCCGAATTAGCGACGGCAGTGAGGGTCTATGATCGTCCGCTCCGTTCGGAAGATGAATTCAAGGACTTGCGGCTCTATCGTGAATGCAGCGACGGCCACGTCTACGCCATGCAGGAGATCGCGAGCCTTCGCGCGCTCGCGCGCGTTTTCCCGCCATCCCAGTACATTCTCTGCATTTCCGGGCAGACCGTTGCGGACCAGCGTGGCCTGGCGCCCAATTATCCTTTCAACCAGCTTTCGGATATCAAGCCGCAGTGCGTAACCGACCCGACCTCAGCCGTGAGTACTCTGCCGGGCGAACTCACCAATCCTGCCAGGCAGTATGTTGCTTTAGCAATCAAGCGATCTTCTGGCGTTTCACTCGCAGATACGAGGGACGTCGTGGATCTTGGGCCAAAAGACCCGGCAACTGACCACCAGACCCGGTGGGGGCTCGACATTACCTTGAACAAAAATGGCGCTCTTTTGCGGCTACTCGTCGTGCACATGAAGTCTCGCTGCAACGAAGATCCCATCGAAGAACCTTCAGATAACGACCACTGTCCAGCGCTCTTTCGTCAGCTGCAACCGCTTAAATCCTGGATAAGGGCAGCGCATCAGGGCGGTGGGCCGGTTATCGTTGCCGGAGACTTCAATCGCAGGTTCGACCGCGAAAGCCCTGAGATAAAGACGACTGATATGTGGGATGTGATGTCTGGCGCGTCCACGTCGAGCCCTGACGATGACGTGAAACTTACCCATATCCCTAAGAACAAGGAGTTCAAGTGCTGGCCTACCGAGCCCGCCAGCCAACGCTTTTCGATAGATTTCTTTGTCTTGAATGAGAAGGCCGCTGCCCTTTCGGACGCGGGATCATACTGGAAATGGCGATACGGCAAAGACATTGAAGAGGAAACGCCGCGTTCCCGTTGGCCCAGTGATCATTGCCAGATTCAACTGAACCTTAAGTTTCCATGATTGACGCGAAGTGCCGTTTGAAGCCGAGCCACGGGCCGGTTTGTGTTGTTTCTAAAGATCTAATTTTACGGGGAACGTATGCAGATTGATACTGAAGTAGTCGCCACGACGACCGCGCGAGTCGACTCGAAGCGCGATGAACTCAAGGCACCTGCGGCAAAGCCTGATCTTCCGAAGGATCGGGCGGATCGCGTCACTCGGTACATCAATGAAAACCGGACGCCCGATGACATCGCTGCCCTAGAGCGCGCGATGGGAACGAATGACCTATTGAGCCTACACTACTTCTGGGCAGGCATTCGTGCGGCCCGTTCTGTTGGTTGCATCAAAATACCACCGTCGCCGGGTGATCGCGGAGGGTCTGCTACTGGCTTCATGATCGCCCCCACACTCCTGCTAACTAATTGGCATGTTTTTAAGATGCCGGAAGTAGCAGGCCGCTCGCGTGTCCAGTTCGCATACGAGTCGGACCCCCTTGGAAATGACCGAATCCCCACCTGGTTTTCCTTCGCTCCTGACAAGTTCTTCTTCAACAACAAGGATCTCGATTACTGCGTCGTGGCGGTCGATCCTCTTTCAAAGCAAGGGACGGAAGAGCTGGCGAGTTTCGGATGGCTTCGCCTGAATCCTCAACTCGGCAAGGCGGACTACGGCCAGTTTCTTTCCATCGTTCAGCATCCCGGAGGCCAGAGCAAGCAGATAGCCATTCGTGAAAATAAACTATTGCCCTTCGATGACACTGAAGACTTTCTCACCTACCAGAGCGATACCTTCCGAGGCTCGTCAGGCTCGCCAGTGTTCAACGATCTTTGGGATGTCGTTGCCCTACACCACTCGGGAAAGCCGCTGAAAGATAGCCAAGGTCGCTACATCGGCCACGACGGCCAGCCCATTACCGACCATAAGCCGCTGGAGCACGAGATCAAATGGATAGCAAACGAAGGCGTCAGGACCAGCCGGCTCGTAGCTGACATCAGGAAACAGGCTGCTCGTCATGATCTCCTGCCGGTGCTTGAGGCGGCTATCCAAGGAACGATCAAGCCAACTGCAGCCGAACTCGAAATCGACGTGGAGCCGTCAGCACGGCCTACTTTCGCTCCGCAGCTCATTCCAGCAAGCCTGCCGAGTGAGGGATTCTCACTCGTCTTGCCACTAAACGTCTCGCTCAAGGTTGAAAGCCTTTCGAATCCTCCTTCTATCCGCTCGTTGATCCCGGAAGTAAAGCCATTGGCTGCTCCGGCCATTGTCGCAAGTGCTGAGCCTGACGAGTTGTTGCTGGAGAAGCTTAACTTCGACACCGACTATAGCGATCGACAAGGCTACGACGAAAACTTCCTCGGCCGCGACCGTATTGCGGAATTCCCGACCATAGAGAGCGAAGACCCGAAGCTGATTGCTCCCTTGCGGGGCCGCGCCGGCAAGGTGCTTCACTACCATCACTACTCGTGCATGATGCATGCACAACGGAGAATGCCGGTGCTTTCGGCCTGCAATACCGATTACAGCAAAGGCCAGAGGAAGATTAAGGGCCGCGAAACCTTTGGAAAGGACGAGTGGATAACCGATAGCCGCATGGACGAAAAGTACCAGCTGCCGAAAGGCTTCTATGATCGGTGGAAGAGGCTCGATTTTGGCCATCTCGTGAGGCGAGATGATAACTGTTGGGGTGCTTCAAAGACAGAGATTGAGTACGCGAATTCAGACACGTTTCACCTGACGAACTGCACGCCCCAGCACGAAGCATTTAATCGCGATAAGTTTGGTTTCCACGGCTTGTGGGGGCGGCTCGAAAATCACATTAGCAGGCACGCATCCTCCGATAGGACGCTGGCACGCCTGTCGATCTTTGCTGGTCCAATTTTCACGATGCGGGATCTGAAACTTGAAGACGAGGAGGCAGGCAACGTTTATGTGCCGCTATCCTATTGGAAGGTCGTCGTTGCACCGACCAGGAGCGGCAGCATCAGGGCGTTCGGCTTCGTCACATCGCAAAAGCAGGAGCTAGCTGACGATTCACCTTTTGAGGAATTCTCGCCAGAAGGCTTCGAAGACGAGCAAGCGACATTGGCGGAAATCGAAAGACGCACTGTTGTCCGGTTTAGTGCGACGTTGAAAGCGGCCGACGTCATGAATGACCGGTTCGTGCAGGAGGAGGAGCTTATGCCCCTCTCGTCATTCGAAGATGTCTGGATGGGGAAGAAATAACTGCGGGAATGGAGGCTCATGCTCGATGGCCGCGGTGCTTGGAATGACAGACGTGTGATCGAGTGGCATGCCCCGTTGCTTGAGCTATCGCAAGGATCAGGGCAGGGAGTTCGCGAACTATGCGTGTACGACGCTGGTCTTTTGGGTGCTGGCAGGACCTTCTGGGAACGAAGCTGGTCAATCTTCGTTCTACTGGTGGGCCGGTGAAAGCGAATCCCGCTGGCCTGCAAGTTTTGGTCTTCTTTGATGGCGCGAAGAAAGGCGCACCGCCACAAGTCGAGATCGCCCGATCATGAATGGGACCTAAAATGTCGGATATCGCCGATACTCTCGTTCAAACATTCACTAGTCTTACTGAGTCAGAGTGTCGCGGTCTTTGTCGACAGGAATCATATATTTGAGAAGACTCACTTTTCAGCATGGGGAGGCTGAGATGGGTCTGACAAAATCGGGAGACGTAGCGTCGCGGTTTTCGGCATATATTGAGGGTCTTGCAAGCGTGATCGGACATGCGGGACGGGCCAAACCGCTTCGCGATTACTGCACTGGGCTGATGATGCCGTGCGATCGCAAGAGTGTCGAGCCGATGGCGGCGATGACGGCTCCTGAGCGGACAGCAGCGCAGCATCAGGCGTTGTTGCATTTTGTCGGTCAAGGCGACTGGTCGGATCAGCAAGTGTTGGCCAAGATCCGTGAGTTAGTGCTGCCGGGCATCGAACGCCACGGAGAGATCGAAGCTTGGATCATCGATGATACGGGCTTTCCTAAGAAGGGGCGGCATTCGGTCGGGGTTGCGCGGCAATATTGCGGTCAGTTGGGCAAGCAAGACAATTGTCAGGTTGCCGTGACGCTTTCGCTTGCGAACCATCATGCGAGCTTGCCGGTGGCCTACCGGCTCTATCTACCAAGGGAGTGGGTGACGGATCGCGCACGCCGGCACAAAGCTGGAGTCCCCAAGGAAATCACCTTCAAGACCAAGCCGGCGATTGCACTTGATCATTTGCGTTGGGCCTGTGCGGTGGGCTTGCCGCGCGGCGTGGTACTGATGGACGCCGGCTATGGCACCGACACCGCT
>NZ_LLYA01000018.1 GCF_001440415.1 Bradyrhizobium retamae | reverse complement strand
CTGTGGGAGCTATCGATGACGTAACAACACCCTTACCCGCCGAGGTCTGCGAGAGGATGAGACGACGATGGAGGATCGGTCTTCCCGGCGCATGCGAACACTGGTGACCCAAATGGCCCATTCGAGGCCTGTCCGCTAATCAGCTCGCATGCGCGCTGATATCCATGATGGCCCGGAGCAGTGCGCTCCAAGCAGAGGCCGGATACATTGATGCAAGACCGCATCTGCCAGGTTGACGAAACCTCTTGTAACGCGCGGCCGGACCATACAGGGTCAAAAGCGCCATTTTGAAAGCCGGCCAGTTACTTCCGTTTTACTGCGATAAGCCGACCATTCCAGAGCCATGTTGGACGTCGCGTCAGGGCCAATTGCAGACAGGGAGCTGATGTCCGAAGACCTAAGGATCAGCGCTAAAGGGGATGCCGACACCCAATCAAGTTGGTGGCTTTCGGGAGTAAGTCTTTGGGTCAAAGAATGCGGCGAGGCCGGCGACGAGTGCAATGGCCGCGAGGAATAGGACAGTGAAAGGATCAATCAATAGATACAAGACTGCCGCTATTGCTACCAACACCAGAGCGGGACCGATGAGCACAGGGTGCGTCTTAAGCCAATTCATCACCTTCGGCATAACTGGCGCGCCTCGTTAACACTACAGCGACAAATACCTAAGCATTCTTTCGCTCTGATAAAGGACAGAGTTCAAATCATATCGATTATCCGGCGATGTCCGGTTCGGGTCAAAAGCGCCGATTAGAGCATCTCCCGGCCTCTTCCGGTGTTCACCGATAAGCAGACCATTTCAAAACTATGCCGAACTTCGCATTAGGGCCAAAAGCAGAAGTGATCCGACCTAGGCAGGCAACGTCGAGCGATACTGACTTTATGCTATTCAATCCGGTCGGCGATCTGATCGCAGCTATTTTGATGCAGAATTAATCGGGCTGCACGACCACCCGCATCAGGTTCGAATGTGATCTGCGCACCAACGGCCTTGTAAAAGAAGTGCCACTCCGACGCAGGAAATGCGCGTAATGCTTGCTGGCCCGTCAGTTGGACATACAGTCGATCAGCGGTAGACGTCACCTGAAATACATGGTTAGGGCCTAGCCGGTACCTACCTAGGAGACGCGCAAACTGGCTTGGGTCGACGTCAGCTTCCTTGCGATACCAATGCATGCCCCATCGCGGGTCGAGCACGTGCACAGCCAGATCTGCAATAGCGGGTATGCCTGAGTTGCTCAGGCAAACTATCCCACGTTTCCATTCGGGAATGCATCCTACAAACGATGAAAATCCACCCGTGCCGCCTGCATGCGAAATGGAAGTTGGTCCGTCGTAATGAGGCGTCGGTAGTAAACCCAGTCCACCTTGGGAGAGAGGTTTGACTAGCGGGCTAATCATTGACCCGATGGAGGTTTGTTCAGGATCACACAGTGCGTCCATGAACAGCAACAGATCGGACAGATTTGAGCGCAATCCCCCCGCTCCGGCTAGTACGTCGAGATTCCAATTTGGCACTGGGTCGAGATTATCGTCGTGTCCGGTCGCGACGCTTCCCAAGAACCCTGGCGGTATCCTTACGAAAGTGTCGTCCATCCGTAGCGGTGCGAGAATGCGAGAGCGAACTAAACTCTCATAATCTGCGCACCCTGCACGAAGGACGAGCGCGTGCCCGAGCAATCCCACGCCAAGGTTTGAGTATTCGAAGGTATCCCCCGGCGTCCGTACTAATTCGTACGTTTCGAGAAACTGGTAAAGCTCGTTTTCGGTATAGTCGGCGTAAGGGTCCTTTGGGTCCTTCGGCGCAAAATTTGTCGGCAGCCTGGGAAGACCAGAATAATGGGAGGCCAAATCGCGAAGCGTAATCGCTCTTCCGTTGCGAACTGGAACGCGGGTGCCCGCTGGAAGGAGGTCCACCACAGGCTCTTCCAGCTTTACTTCACCCCGGTTCACCATGTCAGACAACAAGAGAGCGGTGAATAGCTTGGTCACCGATCCAATCTCAAAAATGGTTCTCTCGTTTATGACTTTACCGGTACTTATGTCGCAGCGGCCATAAGGCACTATAGTATGATTTTTGGCTTCCGTGGTGCCCACGATCATGCCGAGGCTTAATTGGCGGTCATCCACGCGATCAATGAGAATACGGCGGATAAACTCTTCCGAAGGAAGAGGTGGGCATGCAGCAGAACTAAGGAAATTCATCGACTGGCAGTCCGTAAACAGGGAGATTACCTAATACACCTATACGTTGCACGCTCAATGTTCAACCGACGAGTGGCAAGCGGAGGAGGTGACTTCCGTTTCGGGTCAGCAGGCGAAGAACTCAACCTGAGCAAATCTGGCCCGCTATGCCCCACTGAGCAGACCTCAATGAGAGCTGCGGCCACTTCGCTGATGGGCCATAAGCGGAATACGCCAAACACCAATGATCTGGGGTAGTATGTTCTCCTTGGCCGCAGATAATAGGAAGGTCACATGACGCACTACATTATCTACTTCAACCAGCAATGGGTCGGTGATCACTCCGAAGAGTGGTTTCAGTCTCGCGGACCGTTGGCTAGGGCAGTCGTGGCCGAGATGAAGGAAGCGGGCGTGCTCATCTTCGCCGCGGGAGTAGATGAAGATCTGAGCAAGGCTTTTAGTGCTAATAACGTCAGCGGCGAACTGCAGTTTAGCGAAGGTCGGTATTCCAACGCCCCGGAGTATCTCGGTGGCTTCACGGTCGTTGATGTCTCCGAGCAAGAGTCGGCGAGTTTTGGGCCGGCAAGCTCGCTATCGCTTGTGGCTGGCCGCAAGAGGTCCGGCCACTCCATGTGTGACGGCTGCAGGATGTGAGTCCGAACCTACGCTGAGGTCGATGGCGGAACGTCTCGCGTCGTTCATGATGACTGGCTTGGATCACAAGCGGCGGTAGAGGCGAGCATGGACCTGCGTCCGGTCTGCCCCTGCCAGCCGACATGACAAAGGCTTGTGCGGTGTTCGGCTTAGGGCCATGTGTGGACGGCTCCTGGTTGGCAAGAAGAATCTTCACATTGCAGATTGGTCGGAGCAGCCATGTGTTCGGCCTGTTTTGCGCGGTTCACATAACCGCTGGCCATAATGCCCTCCGCGGATCAGATCCCGATCAAAAGCACGCATTCAAAGATGCCGTGGCCCTAGTGGGTTGTCCTGATCGCCGAATCGACCGGCACTGCATTACGTGCTGTTCGTCCTCCCAACCGTTACATCACGCCGGGGATGTCCAGCGCGCGATCTCGTTTACGCCATGAGCGCGACGGGTTCCTTGTAGCATTCGTTCCTAGCCATCATCGCCCAGGCCATCCTGGCGAGCTTGTTGGCGAGCGCGATGGCGGCGACCTTGGTCGGTCGCCGCGCCAGCAGTCCCGTAAGCCACGGCCGATGCCGGTGCCATGGATCTTGGCATAGCGGATCACGGCGAGTGCGCCAGCCGTGAACAGGCTGCGCAAATACCGATCGCCTTGCTTGCTGATGCTGCCCAGCCTGTCCTTGCCCCCGCTCGAGTTCTGCTTCGGCACGAGCCCAACCCAGGCCGAGAAATCCCGCGCCGATCGAAAAGCCTTGGGATCCACTATGCTCGCGACCAGCGCTTTCGCCAGCGCAGGCCCAACGCCGGGGATCGCATCCAGCCGCTTGCTCGTCGCATTTGATCGATGCCAGTCGATGATGCGGCGGTCGAACTCCAGGATCTGAGCCTTCAGCGCTCGCAACTGACCGCCGAGCGCCGCAAGACAGGCACGGGCCACCTCGGGGAGCCGGCGGTCGGCTGTATTGGCGACGACTTCCAGAAGTTGCTCGACACCTCTGCGCCCGACGGGGGCGATGATCCCGAACCCGGCAAGATAGGCGCGGATTGAGTTAATGACAGCCGTCTGCTGGCGGATGAAGAGATGGCGCGCTCGATGAAGCATCAGGCAGCTCTGCTGCTCGACCGTTTTGGTCGGCACAAACCGCATGCTGGGTCTCGTGACTGCTTCGCAAATTGCCTCCGCGTCTGTGGCATCGTTCTTCTGCCGCTTGACGTAGGGCTTCACATAAGCCGGAGGCATCAATCGCACCGTATGCCCCAACATCTGCAGCTCCCGGGACCAATAGTGCGATGACGCGCAAGCCTCGATTCCCACCAGGCAGGGCGGCAATCTCTCAAAGAACGACAGCACGAAACGGCGCTTTAGCTGGCGGCGGATCACCACCTGTCCAGCAGCATCGGTGCCGTGAACCTGAAAAACCGACTTGGCGATGTCCAGTCCGATTGTCGTGATCGTTTGCATGGGCAGCTCCTCCAGATGGTGGGAGCCCTAGCAGCTCCCAAATCCGTGGCACTTGCGTGCCGGATGGAGGAGCCGTCCACAGCATCACAAGCGGACCCATGCATCGCAGCATCAGGCAGGGCCTTTCAGTCAGTTTCGTGTACTTGGGTTGTGACAGTCACTGTGCGGGCACGAGCGCCGGGGCGCCCTTGTCCTTGATCAAGAGCACCAGGAATTTCGCCGGCTGGGTGCCGCTTGCGTTCCGGTCGACGACATGAACATCATCAGGGCCTTCATAGAAGGCCTGTCCTGGTGTCAGTGTCACCTGTTGTCCACCCTTCAGCTGCATCACGACGGAGCCCTCCAGCACGTAAACAAACGCATGTGCATTGTGTCGGTGGATAGCGCTCGACCCGCCGGGCGCATGCTCGACTGTGATCATCAGAGCTTCCCTGCCGGGATTCTCCGGAAAATCCTTAGACATGAGTGACGTGACCTTAGGCTCCTGAGCCACCGCCGTACCGACCATGAGGCACAGAAGAACCAACGCAACGAGTTTGGTCGTCATAGTCGCCTCTTTCGTTCGTTGCCCGGGACCCGCTCGTGACAGACCGGGCGTACCTCCGATGCGGGATCAGGCTGCTGCCTGTGAGCGGCGGTGCCATTCCTCGAAACCGATGCGGCCGAGGCGCGCCTCGCCCAACGGCACGAGCGAGTGCTCGTCAACCCGGCCGCCCCAGTATCGGGCCTCGAACGGCCGCCTTGATCTCATCCTCGGTGGGTTCGCGCCCCAGGCGGGTGCGAAGTTTCGCTATCGTCTCGGCGCGCGTTTCAGCTATCCGTTAGCTCCCCATCTCATTAGGCCGCGAGTTGTTTCATCACGCTCGATGCTTCCAGCCAATTTACCCACCGCTGCAGAAAATCGAGGAAGTGGCTCTCCCGAATACGCAGGCAATTGAGGGCCACGGGCGTCTCGTCGCCACGTTCAGCATACTTTCCGCTGATGAAGCAGAACATTTCGACAGGTCCGCCATGGTACGATGAATGGCCGTATCCATTCAAATATGCGATGCCGCCATGAGCCAAGGCATTCCTGAGACAGCTGCACCACCGCGTCGTTTCCAAGGCGGCAGCCCGCACAAACGCCTCGTCCGACCCCAATGCCGTACAAAGCTCGGTGGGCATTTCGTTCGCGATGTTGATGTCTGCAGGCCACTCCGTGAAGCTCCATTGGCCGGGTGCAAAGAATGGCGCTCGGCGAAATCGACCTCCTCCAAGCTCTTTCTTCACGGCATCGCTGAGCGTCGGGTTTAACCGCCGGTCGTCGGCATAGCCTTCACGTTCCTTCTTTTGAAGCTGACGCTCAATCCGTTCGATCGGCAAAGTCAGCATTGGCCCGGCCATCGAAAGAAGAAAGGTGCTGGTCAAGCCGCCCAATGCGCGGTCCGTTGGACCTGTGAAGACGTTTGCGGCGGCCGGCAAGAGTTCGTTGATAAGTGTCATACAGCGACGAGGAAGCTCGAGGCTGAAGTGAGCGGGAATTCCCAATGTATCTGGCCTTTCCGGAGACTTGCGGATCTTCGATCTGATAAATGGCGTGCCCGCCGCATGGCAAGACGATTTTGTTCGGTGCGTACCCGTCGACCTGCAATATTTGCCCCGGCTTGACGGCGGCAGCCGGCATGTACTGAAATCCATTGCTGTTGGGTTTGAGGGTATTTCATGGACCAGGTATTTTTCAAACAGCAGGCGCTGTGCGCCCGCGATTTGGCCGAGAAGGCCGATCCGTTCACCAGGAAGCGGCTCCTGGATCTTGCCGACAAATACGACGCCAAGACGGGAGGCCCCTCCAAGGCCTCGCCGATCATTGAACGTCCGCTGCCGCTTCCGAACACCAGTGTCGCGCGCAGCGACGGCCGATCGGGCGAGGCATGAGGCGTCCAAAGCCAGACGACGCGCCGAGCGAGATCAAGTGCGATGCCTGCGATGGCAGGGGAAACCTGCCGGCGAAAGAGGTTGCCCCGGGGCGGAGAATCTATGCCGGCACGTGCCGGAAGTGCGCCGGCAAGGGGCGACTGACCAAGCCAAGGTGAGTTAGCTGGAGAGTTCAGCGGCCGCGCGGGCGCAGAGGTAATCTCGGCAGCTTGTCAGCATCGAATGCGGTCGGCATCCGCCGCGTCTCGGTTGGTGGCGGCGGGTCCTGGCTGAGGATGAGGGTTGCCTCGAAGACCATACCCGGTACTTCGTCGACCGTTCCTGAGCAGGTGGCAATCGTGCCTTGCGATGTCCCGGTCAGCCTTAGTTCGACTTCATCGATCCCGATCACGGACGGCTGGCCTGCCGCATGCCTTCTGGTGGTGAGCGTGGCGACAAATCGATCGCCATCGACTTCGTAGGTGCCGCCATAGCTGATGACCGTGTCGCCCCCCGATATCCTTCCGTCGCGAAGATTGGCCAAGCCAGTGCCTTGGCCCCGCGGCGTCTTGAACCAAGCGGAGTAGGTGCCGTCCTTGAGCATGGGAGAAAATCTCTAACCCTGATTGCATCAGGTCGACGACGTTGCCGGCGGCGGGCTTTTCCTTTGGCGTGACCGGCTTGCCGGGTCGCCAGCGTCGGGCGCCGCCATGGTGAACGTCGGCGCGACCCTGGATTCGGGCGCGCGCAGAGCAGGGAGGACGAAAATGCCGGCATTGGATCTCGTTGGCCTGCGACTCGCCAGCGGACTCACCCTCGACCAGATCCGGGCGCGGTTGCCGGGGGACATTGCGGATCACATCGGTCCGCTGATGCAGTCGACTGCAGGCGAACGGATTCTCTCTGCGCTCGAGATCCCGGCCGACGTGCGCACCCGGATCGGCGACATCCTCTTGGGCGAGATCGTCTGTACGGGAGAAAGAACTTTATTGTCACCGAAAATGGCTCGCTAAAGTGCTTTTGAAAGAACTTTGCTGTTTGAGCCTATTTCAAGTCGCCTGCATACATTAGGGTTTTTCCTCCTGGACAAAAGGACTCTATTGTCCAATGACACGGGAACGCGAACGGCGTATTTGAATCGATTATGATCAATCCGGCTTGACCGCCGGAAGCGCAAGTTCCCTTCGCCGCTCCGCTTTATTCCTCGCATGACTTTGCGTTAAGCTCGCCACGAAGCCGGAGCGAGCGTGCAGACCGCGCAACCTAATTCGCTGAGACTGCTGCAATGGATGATGGTCGCCTCATTGGCGCTTCCGTTGGCGCTGTTTGTATTTGCATCGGCCGTCTCCTGGGTCTCGATCCGCGAAACGGCCGACCGTGAAATCGAGCGCACGCTGGATGTCGCGCACGAGCATGCGCTGAAAGTATTCGAGACCATCGACCGCAGCCTGTCGGAGATCGCCGAGATCATCCGCGACCTTCCCGACGCTGAAATCGTTGCCCGCGAACAAGCGCTGCATTTGCGGCTGAAGCAGTTGGTCGCCTCCCTGCCGCAGGTGAAGTCGGTCTGGATCTTCGACGCCAAGGGCCACGCGCTCGTCAATAGCATCGTCGTCCCGGCACCCGAAATCGATTTTTCCGACCGGGACTATTTCAAGGCTCACGTCGCCGGCGATATCGGAACCCATATTAGGGTCTGTTGGGATTCAGGATTCTCATCCGGGCTTGGTTGTGATTCAAGCTAT
>NZ_LLYA01000017.1 GCF_001440415.1 Bradyrhizobium retamae | reverse complement strand
TTCTCGCGTCGAACCGGCGTTCCTTCACATTACCGCCACCTCGCGATTAGCCGGCTAATGGAGAGATGAGCATTAACCGGCGAAGCCGGCAAGATGGCTGAACAGCCGCTCGGCTTTGCGGTCGGGTGCATAGACATAGGCGATGCCGGGCGGATCGAGGCCGCCCCAGGGCCTGTCGTCGGCGGCATAGGCCCAGAGCTGGCCGGTCTTGGTGCGCCCTCGACCGGATCGAGCACCGGCACCGCCGTCTCGTCGGCGAACAGCTTGGACCTCGCGCGAAGCACCGTGAGAAGGCGCTCATGCAGCGGGCGCAGATGGAAAGCGGCATGCCCAACCCAGTCCGCCAGTGTCGATCGGTCGAGAGCGATGCCCTGGCGGGCATAGATCTGGGCCTGCCGGTAGAGCGGCAGATGATCGGCATATTTGGACACCAGAACTTGGGCGACGGTTGCCTCCGTCGGCAGTCCGCCCTCGATCAACCGGGCCGGAGCCTCGGCCTGCAGGACGCCATCTTCGCAGGCACGGCAGGCGTATTTAGGGCGCCGGGTGACGACAACGCGGAACTGCGCCGGCACCATGTCCAGCTATTTCACCGACCCGGAAAGCCGCATCCCGAAGACCAAGGACGGTTACATCCAGGGCTACAACGCCCAGGCCGCGGTCGATGGTGCCCATCAGATCATCGTGGCGCAGACGCTGACCAGTCCCTCCAGCGATCAGACGCAACTGGCGCCGTTGCTCGACGGGATCAGGGCCAATCTGGGGACCAATCCCGACGAAGTATCGGCCGACGCCGGCTACTGCTCCGACGCCAATCTTCGCACGATCAAACGGCGGCGCATCGAGGGCTACATCGCCACCGGAAGGCAGAAGCACGGCACCAAATCCGCCACCGCGAAAAAGGCTTCAAGACCCGGCTCGCTGATCGCCAGGATGAGCACCAAGCTCAAGCGCGCCGGCTACCGAAGTCGCTACCGCTTGCGCAAGCAGATCGTCGAAGCCGTCTTCGGACAGATCAAACAGGCAAGAGGGTTCAGGCAATTCCTGCTGCGCGGCATCGAAAAGGTCAGCGCAGAATGGGCGCTCATCTGCACCGCTCACAACCTCGTCAAGCTCGCAAGGGCCGCCTGAGCCGCCATTATCAAGATAAAACTGCCTTCCCAAAGCTAACTGGACAGGCTCCTAGATCTGATCCAGCAAGACTGCCACCGTCATTCCGTTGGCAAGGTGGTTATCTCTTGGCATAGGCCTTCCTGCCAGTCTCGTAGACGAGGCCCATTGCAATGGATATCAGCCTCAAGGAGCTTCTAACTGACCTGTGTCCCGCAATCCCCTCCCAAAAATGGTAGAGTCTTTAGCCTCGGAGCGAGATGGACATGAAGCCGAGCCAATTCAGCCGGGGCGAGGACGACCGACGTGCGCCGCAAACACGGATCAACAGCGCAAACTTCTACAAATGGCGGGCCAGATACGGCTGGCTTGACGTGTCCGATGCCGTCGACATTTAACATGCCTGGTACAGTGCAGGAATCGCAAAAGTTCTTTCATAGGCGCGCCCAATGGTTAAGGTTCGTATGGAAGAGGCTTTGCCGCTCGTGCGCATTTTTTGAATTTCCGCCATCAACGCTCCAACCTCTTGTGATTGTCAAGGGTTTAGCCGCAATTCTTGCGCATCTACAGCGAGATACAACAATTTGCGTCGCGATCAACTACCAGCGCCAGTAGTTGATTTAGATGACAGAAATATGCGACGTGTCGGTCGATGCACGCCAGGCTCGTCAACCCCGAAGAAAGCCGCATCAAGATGAATCACAATCTGTTCGCCAACGGCCCTAATCGATGTGGTATGCTTTCTTCTCGAGCGGCGCAGTCTACAGTGGACAGTCTTCCGAACGGTCGACGGAAAGTCGCCGCTTCGGTACCGATCAACCGACTTGGGGCTTTTCCCGCCTACACGCTGACGAAACTCGAAGTGGAAGCGCCCCACCGTCTTCTTGCCGCGGCGCGCGATACTCGACGTCCGTATCTTTGGTTATGCCGACATTGCGATCTCCCTCGAGAGCCGGCTTCCTAGCGGACCTCGCGCATTCCATTGCTTGCGGCGAAGTCTTCGTTACCTCGCAGAATCCGATGACGCGCAACTATGCCGATCACAGCACTCATGACGAGGACGATTGGAAGGTCACGGTCGCCAGCACGGGCGAGCAGACCACGACCGGCGGCAGGATCGGCATCGCGGAGTCGAGGTATCTTGGCAGGGCCGAGCATTTCGCCGTAACCTACGGCGACGGATTGACAGACGCGAACCTTCAGCTTCCATCTCGCGCAACAGGCGAACGGAAAAGTGTTTGGTATCAACTCGCCCTCGCGTTTCGGCGAGCTAGGGGCTTACCGCGAATCTCCGAAAAGCCCAAGCAGGGCCCCAGCTGGATCAACGGCAGGTATTTTTTCTTCCGTTGGGTCCCTCATGAACTAGCTTTCCAACCCAGCAGACCTCGTGCGGGAGAAAGAGCCCCTCACCGACCTTGCCCAGGCCGGCGGCTTGCGCGTATGGCGTCACACCGGAGCGCTTCGTGACAATCAGCCTCATCGTTAAGGATGATATCGAGCATATCCATGCGGCCTTGCCGCGAGGACGCTTCGCAGGGGCAACCGTCCTTGTCACAGGCTGCGCAGGCTTCCTTGGATATTACTTCCTTCAGTACTTCACGCGAAGAGCGTCCGAACTCGACCTGAAGCGGGTCATCGCGTTCGACACCTTCCTGCTGCATCGGCCGCGCTGGCTGACCGATCTGAGTGCGGAGTTTCCGGACGTGCTCGAGACGCGTACGTTCAACATCGCCACGGATGACCTTCGAACGGTTGACGGCGCTGACGCAGCGGACTACGTAATCCATATGGCCTCGATCGCTTCGCCGACGTTCTATCGGCAGTATCCGGTCGAGACCATCGACGCTAACATCTGGGGACTGCGGCGGCTACTCGAATCCTATCGGGGTTCGGACCGACTCAAGGGTCTGTTGTTCTTTTCGAGCAGCGAAATCTATGGCGATCCAGCGGAGACCGCGATCCCGACTGACGAGGAATACAGGGGCAATGTCGCTTGCCTGGGCCCGCGGGCCTGCTACGACGAATCGAAGCGTTTCGGTGAGACGATGTGCTACGTCTTCTCCAAGATGTATGGCATGCCCATTACTATCGCCCGCCCCTTCAATAATTATGGGCCCGGCATGCGCATCGACGATCGTCGGCTGCCGGCCGATTTCGCACGATGCGCGATCAATCGACGCGACATTGTCATTCTTTCCGACGGCAGCCCGACCCGCACTTTTTGCTACATCTCCGACGCGATCACGGGCTATCTCCTCTGCCTTCTGCATGGGAAGTACGATTACTTCAACATCGGGATCGACAGGCCGGAGATCTCCGTCCGCGGCCTTGCCGAGATCTATCAGCAGGCTTCGCTGGAGCTTTTCGGACGCCGCGGCGCGGTCGTCTTCGAGAGGAGTTCCGACGCAGAGTATCTTGTCGACAATCCAAACCGGCGCCGCCCCGTGATCAAGAAGGCGCGGGACTTTCTCGGGTACGCACCCAAGATCCTCGTAGATGAGGGCGTGCGCCGCTACCTGTCTTTTTTACGCGACGAGTTGGGGGCGTAATGCGCATCACAGTTGTCGGTTCCGGCTATGTGGGCCTCGTCTCGGGCGTGTGCCTCGCGGCGAGGGGACATGACGTGACATGCGTCGATCTGCGGAAGGACGTCGTAGCGCAGCTTAACGTCGGCGTCCCGCATATCTATGAGCGTGGCCTCCCTGAACTGCTCAAGTCAGTCCTCGCATCGGCCCGCTTTAGGGCCACCACCGACCTTCACGCCTCGATCGAGATCGCGGAAATCGCCTTGATCGCCGTCGGCACGCCTTCCGAGAACGGCGCGATCGACCTCAGCGCCGTCCGGCACTGCGTTCGCCAGATTGGCGCTTATCTCGCGACTACTCCTCATCACCTGTCAGTCGTCGTTAAGAGCACCGTTATTCCGGGGACAACGGACACGCTAGTGCGGGAAGAGCTCGAGCACTCGTCCGGGAAGAAAATCGGGGCATTCGGCTTGGGCATGAACCCGGAGTTTCTTCGCGAAGGAGAGGCGATCGAGGATTTCATGCAGTCCGATCGTATCGTGCTCGGTCACGAGGACGAGAGGACGCTAGTGCGGCTCGAGGAACTCTATGCTCCGTGGAGTTGCGACAAGGTGCGGGTGAACACGCGCACGGCCGAAATGATCAAATACGCCAACAATGCAATTCTGGCCACCCAGATCTCCGTGGTCAACGAGCTAGCAAATCTGTGCGCTGCGGTGGGAGGCGTCGACGCTCTCGACGTCATGCGCGGCGTCCATCTCGACAAACGCTGGTCACCGATCACCGCCTTGGGCCGCCTTGCCCCACAGATCCTGACCTATCTCATTCCGGGCTGCGGGTTCGGCGGGTCGTGCTTTCCAAAGGATGTACAGGCGCTGCGCACCCAGGGCCAGAGCCTGGGCCTCCCGATGAACATGCTGAATGCCGTTCTCGACGTGAACGCCGCGCAGCCGGGCCAGATCGTCTCTATCCTCGAGCGGAAGCTCGGAGCTTTGTCCGGCCGACGAACCCTCGTTCTCGGCCTCTCGTTCAAACCGAACACCGACGACGTCCGCGAATCCGCCTCGATCAAGATCGTTCTCGATCTTCTGCGGGCCGAAGCGGATGTCAGGTGTTACGACCCGCTCGCGATGGAGAACTTCAAGCTCGCCATCGGAATCGCCGCGGACCGCATTCAGTTCTCGTCTGACTGGCGGCGCGAGATCGAGTGGGCCGAGATCGTCATCATCGCGACTCGGACGCGGGAATACTGCGAACTCACCTCGTTGCGAGTCGCCGGCAAGACGGTGTTCGACGCGCGTCGGTTGATCAACCCAGCCGCTGGGTGCTCGGCGGACTACCTCTCCATTGGGCGCCGCTTGAACTGAGATCACGCTATGATCTACGAACTTACCCCATACCGGTAGCTTTCCTCGTCAGCCTCGAGCCTCGCGACGACGATCGCTGCTTTTTGCCCGCGTCTTCTGCGCCGAAGAGTTCGGCGCCCGCGCTTAGCGACGGACTTCCGACAGATCAACACCTCGGTGTCTACGCATGCAGGCACGCTAAGGCCTGCACTATCAGATTGCGCTGACCGGCGAGACCAAGCTGGTGAAGCGGATTCGTGGTCGCGCGTTGGACGTCATCGTCGACCTCCGCGAAGGCTTGCCAACGTTCCTTCAATAGTTCGGGGCCGAGTTGAGCGCCGACACCGCTTGATGATGTACGTACCTCTCAGTGCGCCCCACGGATTCCTGCTCCTGAAGACCAGACGGAGATGCTCTACGGCGCTTCCAGCCCTATAGCGGAGCGCACGAGCCGGTGCTGCGCTCGAACGGCAGGGTAGAGGATCGGCGCCTCGGCAGGCCTGCCGACCGCGCCACGTTTCCAGTCCCCTCCACGTTGCACGCAGCGTGCCGATTTCCCGCGCTGCGCGCCCCATCTGCCTCACTCCAAAGTTTATGGGATCTTCCCGCTGGGGTCGCTTTCGGTGCGCCGTATCGCACCCGATAGCTGCTGAACAGCCTGAGAGCGTCGTACAGCCACGACCTATTCCACCGCTCCCGGCAGAAGCCCTTTCGTTTCCGAGCCTGCGCCAGATGGCGCCTGAACGGCACCAAGCCTGCGTTCATACCGACGGATCACCTCAGGCGCGACGTCAGCCGCCCTCACCTCTTCTGGCAAGGTGAACACCGCTGCGAACCCGGCAATCTGCGGTTGATGACCGGTCATGGTCGTTTCGGAGACCGATGGCGCTTCGACCAAGGTCGCACTGGCAGCGGCCACGTTTCCGCCCTCGCCGATCTCGATCTTCTGTATCACGATTGAACCCGCTTCTTTGGCTTTCTGAATGATCTCGTCAAGACGATCATGGGCAATGACAGTGAGCCGATCGACAGCGGCAAAGTCCTAGTCGTCAGCGTGCGTGACGGGCGCCCCATAGGCAAGCGAAGGCTGCGCCCCGACGTCCGTTCTTAGCGCGCAACGGAACTATGCCTGTAGAGATTGGTCGCTTCCCAGCCTTCTTTGAGCTTGTTCACGTGAATGACGATCTCTGTGCGGCCGCCGTGCTCCAGGGCGACATGGCGCTGGAGGGCTTCGTCGCTTTCCTCTCAACGCCGCGCTGCATGAACCTGGATCACCCTCTCATTGAGAGCACCCCTTGAAGAATTCTTCGGATTCGAAGGCATGGATACGCTGTGCATGATCCGTGTCCTGCGCGACAGCAAAGATGACGGGTCGAACAAGCAGTCAGCCGTAACGCGATGCTAACGATCGAGTTCACCGGCCATATGGTCGTGGTAGTGCACTGCGTCTTCCAACTTCGAGACGGTCGGCCGTAACGGATCACGGATCGAAATCCTTCCGCGTTGGCACGGCTGGCTCCTTAACGACCTGTCGGCCATGGCCTGCCCTAGGTCATAGCTGTAGATGACATTTCTTGAATGGTCGGGAATTCGCCCATTATCTTCGGTGTTGCCGGTCAGCTCCAGTCCGAGAAGCGGGTTGCAGCTACTATCCGAGAACTGCCTCCGCAAAAGGAACGTGAAAGTACCAAGCCAGTTGAGGCTTTTCACCCGATTTGCACCGGACGATGCTTCGCACAGGCCAAAGTGTCGGAGATACCTATTGGATGTCGAGCAGAGTGACGAATTCCGAGTTGATGAGGCTTTGCCGGCCGTCGCGCGTGCGTTGTCGCCACGAACGATCGAACATCTCATGATTATAGGGCTTAGCCGCTCCTCCTGCGCATCTATGGTGAGATATTTGCGTCACGGTCAACTACCAGCACTAGTAATTGATCCAGATGACGAAAACATGCCACGAGTCGGTTGATAACCCTTGGACCGATCAAACGCACTTGAAAACAGTAGCATGCAAGATCAATCAAAACCTGTTCGCCAACGGCCCTAACTCGATGCGCTGATTTCGGCATTTTCAATCCCACCTCCAGGAGATGGTCATGATCCAATGCACACCGGCATCCGAGCCCGTCGATTCGGCCCTGCAGGCAGAGGACATCCGGCGTCAAATCCATCAGCTGGTCGAACGCCACTACGCGCTGACTCACACCGGGAAACTGTTTTCCGCTGGCCATTCGTCGGTGCCTGTCTCCGGTCGCGTCTTCGACGCCACTGATGTCAAGCATGCGGTGGATGCTGCGCTCGAATTCTGGCTTACCGCGGGTCACTTCAACGATGAGTTTCAGGCCAAGCTCGCACAGCGCGTCGGGGCACGCTATGCGCTCACAGTCAACTCCGGTTCGTCGGCAAATCTGGTCGCCTTTTCAGCTCTCACCTCGCCCTTGCTCCGGGAGCGCATATTGCAGCCCGGCAGCGAGGTCATCACGGCAGCAACGGGATTTCCGACGACCGTCAATCCCTCCATGCTGTGGGGGATGACGCCAGTTTTCATCGATATCGACATTCCGACTTATAACGTTACGCCCGAGGTCGTGGAGGCGGCGATCACTCCACAAACGCGCGCTATCATGGTGGCCCATACACTTGGGAATCCATTCGATGCCGCGCGGATCGCTGAGATTGCCAGGCGGCACAACCTCTTTCTCATCGAAGACTGCTGCGATGCGCTTGGTGCAACCCTCAACGGGCGTCATGTGGGGACGTTCGGCGACATCGGCACCCTGAGCTTCTATCCCGCGCACCACATCACGATGGGCGAAGGCGGAGCAGCATTTACCAGCCATCCTGGATTGCGACGAGCGATGGAGACTTTTCGCGACTGGGGCCGCGACTGCTATTGCGATCCCGGCAAGGACAATACCTGCAACCGCCGCTTCGGCTGGCAGCTCGGGGATCTTCCCCACGGCTATGACCACAAATACACCTATGGTCACCTCGGCTTCAACCTGAAGATCACCGATATGCAGGCCGCCGTGGGCCTTGCTCAGCTCAGTCATCTTGACGATTTCATTGCCGCACGGCGGCGCAATTTCGACTCGCTAAGGCAGGGTCTGCGCGGGCTTGAGGACCTTTTCATCCTGCCCGAGGCCACGGTGAACAGTGAGCCGTCGTGGTTCGGTTTCTTGCTTACGGTACGTGAATCAGCGCCGTTCAGCCGGGACGAAATCGTACGACATCTCAACGATCGGAAAATCGGCACACGCTTGCTTTTTGGCGGCAATCTCACCCGGCAGCCCTACATGCATAATCGGCATTACCGAATACATGGCAAATTGACCAACAGCGATCGCGTAGTTAACCAGACGTTCTGGATCGGTGTCTACCCCGGTCTTGAGGCTGCGGAACTCGATTATGTAATAGGCACGATCGGTGATTTCTGTCGTGCCCGGCTCGCCACCAATCGCACGCATAGGCCATGAATGG
>NZ_LLYA01000016.1 GCF_001440415.1 Bradyrhizobium retamae | reverse complement strand
TAGGACAACAAACCGCGCCGCAGCGCCTCGGCGACGCATTGGGCAATAGATGCTGCACCTAGTTTGCGGCGCGCGTTCTCAAGATGAAACACGACAGTTCGCGGTGCAATCTGGACCAGCACCGCGATATCGACGACAGCTTTTCCGCGCGCGGTCCAGGCAAGGCATTGGCGCTCGCGCTGAGTGAGTTCACTTGCGGCGAGTTTACTGGCAGAGAGTACGTCAAGTCTGGCGGCGACATAACAATGAAAGTGCAACCCGACGAGGTGTACCAGATCCTTCCCGTCGGCCACGAGCCGCTCGGGGTGAAGATCGCGGTCGCCCGTCGCCAGCGTAAATGCAGCCATCCGTCCAAATCCACTCCTGATTGGCACAGTGATGCCTGATCTAATCCCGAAGGTCGTCGCTTCATCGAAGAACCGGCGCTGCTCGCGATTTCCGGCCAGGGCTGACGCCTCGCCTCCCCAGCTGAACAGCGCGTGCTCGGCACGCGCGCGGCGCACCACAGGATCGAGCTGCTGATATCCAAGCTGGAAGTACCGGCTGGTCCAGGATTTTGGATAGGACGAGATCAACATCGGCGTCTCGCCGGTCAGGTGCAAATAGGCAAATCGCTGGAAGCCGAGCCTCTGTGTTAGCCGCGTTGCGACACGCTCGAATTCATCCGCGTTGCTTGCGGTTTGGATGGCATCAATAAATTCCTGGAAGATGCTTTCGACCGGGCTCATTCCGGCTCTACCATTTGAACATAATCGACGTGCTTCCTAATGACCTCACCCTCGCCTTTGGCGAAGAAGCTGCTCGGCCTACCGGGTCGCGCGAGCTCCCGCCAGAACAGCCACGCGCTCGAGATCGGGTGGCCGAGCTGGAGGCGCACACGAAGACCCTGCCCGTCGATGTACCGACATCATTCCATGCAACCCATTCGGACAGGATTTCGGCAAACTCGGAAAAGGCGTGCGAACGGTGAGCCCTGCCAAGAGACTAAATTGCCATCTATCCTTTTTCTAAGTGAAAACCTGCAACGCAACCTTACAAGAGCTAGAGAATCTCTTACAATCAACCTTGTTGTCGTTTTCCTTGAAGACTTTCAATCGTCCGAATTAACGGCGTTTCCGTCATCTTGAAAGTATCATTCCTTGAGATCCATGTTAGAGAATCTAACAGCTAGGCATGCGCAAAATTCCACCTTTCACCGCTCTTCGTGCCTTTGAGGCGGTGTCACGCCATGAAAGTGTCACGCAAGCTGCCGCTGAACTGAATGTCAGCCACAGCGCTGTCAGCCAACAGTTGCGCCTGCTGGAAGGATATTTCTCCCGCAAATTGGTGCGGAAGGCTGGCAACCGCATTGAATTGACGCCTGCAGCACGTTCTTACGCTCATGATGTACGCAAGAGCCTCGATCTGTTGGCCGTTGCTTCGGAGGACTTTGCCAGCTCCGGCTCCGCACACTGCATCCGCATCAACGCGACGCCGTCGTTTGCGATGCGATGGCTCATCCCCCGTATCGCGGCCTTTCAGCGACTGAATCCGCGTATCGAAATTCGACTTGAAACCTCTAACACCGATGAGTTCGAGTCGAGCGTCGACCAAACTGATCTTGTCATCCGACGCTATCCCATGAAAAAAGCCGGACTAGCTTGCCGTCATCTTCTCGATGACGAAGCCGTGGCGGTCGTCTCGCCAGTGCTGCTGTCGGAATTGAAAGTACGCCATGCGAAGGATTTGATGCGGTGCCCGCTACTGCACATGAAAAGCCGTATCTCGGCTTGGCCGGACTGGTTCCGCAAGGCTGGTATAGATATCAGTCAGACACCACGCGGCCAAGTCTTTGACCACTTCTTTCTCTGCATAGAGGCAGCAATCAACGGCTATGGTATTGCTCTTGTGCCGGAGGCTCTCGTTTCTCTGGACATTGCAGAACAGCGCCTTGGAGTTCTTTTTCCTCAAGCACGCATCATTGGCTCTGGGTTCTACGGCCTATTCAACCCCTCAGCGCGCAAAGCAAGAAGTGTTGAACAGTTCATCACATGGCTGACGCAAGAAGATTAACTCCACGTGAAGACGTCGACTGCAGTTGAGTGGCCTTGCCCGTCGGCCCCCAAACGCCGAGCGCAATTCAACTTCGTGGCAAAGCCGGGCACGTCAGGTTGAAGAGCGCCTAGATGGGCCGCTGGTCGCGGTGGTGCCGCTTTCGTCCACAGCTTCTAGAGCTCGCTAGAGCGACCCGTTGCTCCCGACACCGCTGCCTCGTCCCGTCGATAGGGGCGCACGGATAACAAACCAGAACCATGCTCCGAGCTGAACTGCAAGGTTGACTGCAAAGGCTGTCTGGTAAGCAACTTCCGGGTAGTGGCCCTGCTGAGGCGTCCAGTACTGAATCACGAAGCCCACCAGATACTGGACCAGAAACGCGCAACCTATGTGACAGACGTTGAGCGCCGCGGTGGCACGTCCAGCAAGCTCTTTTGGGAAAAAATCGGCCAGAATCGCGTAGCTAAGGACCGTCGCCGCTCCGCCGGCAGCCACGATCATCCACGGAACAGATGATGGCAAAGGTACTCGCAGGATCACTGCCAATTGGGCTACGAAGAACGGAACTGCGACCAAGCCCAAGAGCGGTCGTGGACCTATCCCGTATCGACGAAGCTTTTGAGCCGCAACTCCTAGAACCAGGGCGCCCGCACTCGATGCGATTGCCATGACAAAGAGATTGCGAAGCAATTCAGATCGGTCCAGGTCCTCGACATCGGAGAACCACTGGGCAGCCCACAACCCCTGTAACGCCCAGGCCGTACCAATGCAGGTCGCAGAGAGCGGAGCCAAACGCCAGAAGCGAGGATCTGTATAAATTATTCGCAGTCCAACGGTAGTGCCCTTTGCCAATGACCACCTGCCCTTTGGCACGAGAACGAAAATTGCAAGGGCGCATCCAACCGATGCAATGGCCAGGAGCTCGAACAATCCCCGCCAGCCGATCGACGCGAGCAGGTATTCGGCCGGCAATGTTGCCGTCACGGCGCCAAAGGATCCTAGCATGATCATCAGGCCATTGAGCAGTGGCACCTGCTCGGCGGGAAACCAGAGAACGACGGCTTTCAATCCGGCCGTCAATGCTGCAGAAGCGCCAAAGCCGATTAACGCCCGGCCGAGAAGAAGAAGCCAAAAATTGTCGGAGACGGCAAATAGCGCTGCCCCGGCGGCTGCGGCCATCAGCACGACACTCTGGATTTTTCCTGGACCGTATCGGTCCACTAACACCCCGATAGGAATCTGGGCGGCCGCGAAGGTCAGGAAGTAGATGGACGTCAGGAGACCGAGGTCATCCGCACTCAGACCAAACTCTTTGGTCAGTGGTGCAGCTATGGTCGCGTTGATGGTTCGAAAGAGAAAAGAAAGGTAGTAAGCTGCGACGAAGGGTAAGAAGACGCGCAAAACTAAAAGCCAATCTGTGGAGAAGGCTCGTGACCGCTGCGGCCCCCTAGCACGCCATGGCGCCAGAAGCGGCCGCAATATCGCGCCAGGCATTGTTTGCTCTGCTGTTGTATCGGGTTCGCGCTCGAAGGCTGCGCCTCGAGCAACAGGCGGAGATTGTGGTTTGTTGCCGGCGACAGTCGCCGCAACGCCGTTTGGTTCCTGGTGGGTGGAGCGGGTCGACCCTTCTTGCCTCACCGGTTGTGTTGCAAGATGCGCCGGATCAGTCGAATTCACCCGCTCGATTGTTTCCTTTATGAGCGACGTTCCTAGGTCGACTCGCCTTGTCACCTGAGCAGCAAATTCGTCAAAGCGCGCGAGTCCCAGGGTACAGGCGGCAGGTTGGTCGGCAGCTGCAAGCGGGGGCGTGACGGCGAGAAGAAATCGAGCCTGAAGTGCAACAGCCTCACTCACAATCCGCAACTCTTGATGAAGCCGTTCGAGGTTCCGATTGATGGCGTTCAGCCGGCGATCAACCGAGGTCTCTTCAACGGCGTCATGATCTGGCTTGAAGAAATGAGCGAGGGCAGCCTCAATGACCGCCGATTTGGTGGCCCCGGGACGTTGCGCTGCGACTTCGAGCCGCGCGGCGACAGGCTCTGAAAGGTAGACACCGATCCATAGCTTCATGGAAGCGCTCCGTCGAAATGCAATCGAGCGGCCGCTGACTTCTCATGTCCCGAGACGGACTGTTTCCGCCGGTCGATATGACCCCAGCTTCCTCGCTCGACGGCGCTGAAGAAGGCTTCAATTTGCGCGTTGAAGGCGGCAGGTTCTTCGAGATTGATGGCATGGCCCGTATTAGGGCACACCCAAATGCCGGCGGCGGGAATTGTGGATTTGAGCATTAGGCCGGTTTCTAAACATGGCATGTCCTCGTCACCCACCGCGAGCAGTACCGGGACCGTCATCCGTGAAAATTCGTCGCGGAAGTTGTACAAAGCCGGTCGCACAGCTTGACACTGAAGCAAAGTATTGGCCATCCCCTGCGCCGAATGCTGCTTGAGTCGATCTACGAACTCCTGCCAGCCCTTCGGATCCTTGTGTTTCAGTTGAATTCGCGTGGAGTGGCGTGCCATTTTCTCTGCCATGGCATCCATACCTCGCGCCGCCAATGCGCGCGCGAGAACAGACGTGTTCTTCAACCACCTTTCACGATCCGAGGCTGGAGATCCCGCCCCTGCTCCGGCTGCGGCGATCGCGCTGCTCCTTTCGCGGTACCGCAACCCAAACAGCAGAGCAGCATAGGCGCCCATGCTAGATCCAACCATGTGGGCGCGCCCGATCGAGAGGTCGCGCATGACGATGCCGATGTCTTCCACGGCGACCTCCCAGCCGTATATGGCGGGATCATCAGGAACGTCGCTCGGTGGATATCCACGCGCGTTGTATGCGATGCACCTATAGCCACGCGAGAAATAACGGATCTGCGCTTCCCAGCTGTGCAGGTCGGATTCGAATTCATGAACGAAAATGATTGGATAGCCCCGCCCATATTCCTCGAAATACAGCCTTATTCCACCTGAATCGATATAAGGCATTGCCACCCCTTTTCTTGGAGCGCCGGCAAGACGCTGCCGCGCATCGAGTGGCGTTGTGGATGAGCAGGGATAAGAATGGAGGTGTCGATAACCGGCGGATCGGATTTCGACACACCTCTCTTGTCTGACGCGCTTCGGCCAGGCCCTTCAGGTCTATATCGGGAGCAACTCCTTAAGCTCGCCCGAGAGCACGATCTGGCTGAAGCGACGGGCGAGCTTCACGCGATCTCCTCGAGAATGAGCGCGTGTCCGTTGAGTAACCCCTCCGAAAGGGAGCTTAGACGCATTACTCTTGGCGCGTTGGCGTGCCGCCGACCCCAGCGCTGGTGTCCCATCGTCTTGGCGCGGCGCGGCGAACTAGGTCTTCGCCGAAAAGTCGTCCTTCTCCGACTGTAGGCGCCTTATCGGACGCGAACAGTTTTGTTCACGTGGGTGACAATCAATATGTGCTTGATCCTAGGCTGCACCCCGACAAGTGGACGCTGAACGAGGAGGGAAAATGGCAGCGGGCGGACAAGCCTCGACTATATCTCTCCAAAGCTGAGAGTAGTGATGACGAAAACGAAGGAAGCGTCGAGGAATATTCGGGCGAAGAATATATCGAAACGGATTCGTCTGGGGATGATCCTTCTTGGTACTTCGACCGGCTCAATTTAGTCCCGGGGACCGGCTAGCAGAAGTCGCGCCAGGTGCGGCTTGGACTGGAAGTGGCCGACTGCTCATAGCCGCATGCACTGGGGCGAAAGTGGGCCTGTAACGGGAGCGCCCGCCACGCGCGGGCGTGCTGCTGATGTGACGCGCGAGCGGATATAGATTCGGAATCGGCACAGGCTCGGGTCAGCTTGCAGCTCCGGCTCAATGGAAGCATCGCATGTGCTGCGCGATGAATGTGCCGGCGACGCGCCTGCGGGGGCGGTCCGCTTTCCGCTTTCGCGTGAAACCACGATCGGAGAGATCGATCAGCTCTTGCGCGCGCTGTCCGGCATCGTGGCGCGCTTGCGCGCTGGACGCTCGCAGTCCTGCGGGCAATGTCCTTCCAACCAGAGTTGATCTTATGAAAGTCATGATTGCCGCTCGCCCGAGGCTGGCCTGTCGATTTACGTGCCGAAGAAGGACCTCGAAGAGTCGGTCGTTGGATCGGAGCACGACACGCTGTGGGGCGGGTGGATAAGAATAGCCAATGGCTGGGTGCTCGATCTGCCTGAGATGGCGAGTGACACGCCATTGCCGATCACGTAAATGCCAGGAACGTGGTGAGGACGGGGATGACCGATGAAGACGACCCCGCTCAATGCGAGCGACGCGGAGATGATCCTCATTGGCCTCGGCCTCAGGCAGCGTGCCCGCAGCATTATTCCCATCTCGGCCCTTGCCTCACCGAGTTGTCCAAAGCGATGTGCCGATGACGCCGGAGGCCTTGGCTACCTTCTTCGCCGGCAACGTCGCGCTGCCCTGCCGGAGCAAGGGCAATGTCTGCGCGTCGGCGCAGTACATCGAGACCAACAAACATCACTCAGCCTTGACGGCACTGATGGCGCAGGCTTTTGCCCCACCGGTCGAGCTGACGGCACTTTATCATTATCTCGCGGCGCTGTTTCTGTTAAATGCGACCGTCTGGAATGATGATTAGGGCAATTCCATCCAATCGTCTATGCGTCAGTCCGGGCCACCATCCGAGCCATTGGCCTGAAGCGGGCATTAGCAGTAGATCTTATAGACCTGGGCTCGGCCTGTCCCGAACCATCTCTGCCAACCGGAGAGCAGAGCAATTCCCCGAAGCTGTTGAGAACGCGCTCAAGCAGCAGCAGGCTCGGAAGAAACAAGACGAACAATGGCGCGAACATCAGAGGGGTCACACTCGAGATTGATCGGGGTAGCCGGGTTCGAAGCGAAGATGTGGCGCACGACCTGACACACAAAGGAAGAAGAGACGTGGTGAGACAATAACGCCAATGAAGGTCGGCGAGAAACACCCGTCTTGGCAAGATCGCCGAAAACAATCGAGCTGCTCTATTGCTGGGCTAATGGCACAGGATCTCATTCCCGGAGTCCAGAAGATAGACAAGAAATCCGCCGAGGAGCTTTGGAATTCCTCCGCGTCAATATGCAGAAACGGGATGGTCCGTCAAAACGAAATCTTTGTTCAACGCAGCCCGACCGTAACAGGCGCGGTGTCGAGTTACAAGGGAGCGATAAAGGAAAGAGCCCCTCAACGAGGGTGGGCCTTCGAGGCATCGCATTCGAGTTGGGAACGCGGGCGCGGGTACAGCTGTGTCCCGAAACTCGTCAGCTTCCTGACAGCTAAGCTCCCTAACATGAGAACGTGGTCTCTTGACGACGGATGCCGCCGATGGGTCAACGGTGACAAACCCAGGAAAAGCTCTGGCGAATTTGAGCCCACGTTCTCAAACCAATAGGAGAGCTGTATGGATTTCAGCCGGATCGACGGTGCTGGGTCTCCAGGGTCCCCAAGTGCCTACGAGTGGACTCAAGAAGATCATGATCTATTTAGTCGAGTGATCAATGAAGCCGGGCCGTCCTCGTCTGCCGAGCCAGACAAGACAGTATATGATGTTTCATGGGCCGTTCCCGAAATGTTTTCGCACGGCTCCCAAGTCGCCCCGCTTCGAATGATCGAGAAACTGACCCACCACGGTCTCCTGCCCGACTCGGAGCAGCCGACGATGAGCTACGAGATCCGGAGTCACCTCTACACGGCCGCATTGGATCTGTCTCAGAGCGTACGCCTCATTCATAACCCACCGGAAGCTCAAATGCCGCGACTCGGGTCGACGGGGGCGCCAGATTTCGGAGCGTTCTTCGTTGAGACCCGGCGTGGTCGTGTGCCCCCCGGAGCAATGGGCCCCGCTGGCGCTTATTGAAAAGCTGCGCGAACATGGGCTCATGCCTACCGCAGACCACCCAACAACCATTTCGCTCGGCAGCAAGCTTTATAACGCCGAGCTAAAAGAAGGAGGGTTCGTTAGGCTTACGCGCCAGACCTGAAATCTATGCGGTGGCTGAGCCAACTTGGCTGGGCGGGAGCCCTCCGGCCCAGCCGGCTTCTACTACGTAGACAATTCACCGTTCCCCACTGGACTGTCCGCATCGCCAGCGGCTGCGCATTTTGTCGAACCCGCTGGCAGCTGGCGAGCATGAACGCTGTGGCAGTTGAGTGGCTGCGCAAGCTGATGGCGCTCCGGCGGATTTCCTGAATGCAGTACCGGCCAATAGCGATGCTGCGGTAGCGCTCGCGATCGCGCTCCTGCCATATGGCGCTACTCGCAGGGAGATGAGGCTAAGCATCAAGCATCGGCAGCATAGAGGATTAAACAATCGAGCAGAGAATTCCCACCAGCCCGCTCGCCGAAGAGAGCGGCAGATGAAGCGCTTCAAATCGGCACGACAGGCGCAGCGCTTTCTTTCTATCCACGATCCCATCGCGAACCTGTTTCACCTAAGGCCCCATCGCTTGACTGCTAGCACCTAATCTTACTGAGTCAGAGTGTCGCGGCCTTTGCCGAGAAGAATCATATATTTGAAAA
>NZ_LLYA01000015.1 GCF_001440415.1 Bradyrhizobium retamae | reverse complement strand
AAATATATGATTCCTGTCGACAAAGACCGCGACACTCTGACTCAGTAAGACTAGGGAGGGCGCGTAGAGCGGGCTATCCTCAAGCAACCGTTCGAGCTCCGTACGAGACGATTAGGATCATCTACCTCCATCTGGCTCGTGCCATCAGGTTCGCTTGAAGACCCTGGTGTCAGAAAGCTGACAAGAGCGGCGCGGACTCCACAGCAACATTGGGGGGTATGCGTGTGTTTCTTTCGTCAAGCAAGGCGCGCATCAGATTCCGCGAGTGGCACGCCGATTGCTACAATGAGAGAGAGAACCCACCGCGAAAGCGGTGGGGTTCTTCCGGCAGTTGCCGTGACGAATCATAAATGCGCTGACGAGATTTGTGGCAGCGCCGGAGCGGCGAACATCAAACGGGAACTTCACCGCGCCGACCAACAACGTCGCTGCAGCTTTTCAACAGAAGGTCGTTCACGATGGTTGACCCACAACTCGGCTTTGAAGGGGACACGACTGACGGCTTCATCAATCGATTGCGCGAAGCACTCGGCAAAGGCTCGGTGCTGACCGGCACGGACATCGGCTCTCGTTACTACCACGATTTGGCGGGTAAGCTGGTCGCCCAGCCACGAGCGGTCGTCCGTCCAAGGACGACGGAAGAGGTCTCGGCGCTGCTTCGGCTTTGTCACCGTGAACAAGTGCCAGTAACGACGCAGGGCGGGATGACAGGGGTGGTGCGCGGCGCTCTGCCGAACGCGAATGAAATCGTGCTGTCGATGGAACTCATGAATGCGGTCGAGGAGGTGGATACCTCGTCAGGCGCAGCCATTGCGCAGGCCGGCGCGCCGCTGCAAAAGGTCCAAGAGCGGGTCGAGCAGGAAGGCTACATGTTCCCACTTGATCTCAGCGCGCGCGGTAGCTGCACCATCGGCGGCAACATCTCGACGAATGCCGGCGGCAATCGCGTGATTCGATACGGCATGACGCGCGACCTGATCCTCGGCCTCGAAGTCGTTACCGCCGATGGCACAGTGCTACAGGGCTTGCGCAAATACATCAAGAATAACACCGGCATCGACCTTAAGCAGCTTTTCATCGGCAGCGAGGGGATTCTCGGCGTGGTCACGCGAGCCGCCTTGCGTATCTTTCCCGCCTCTGCGGAGCGGCAAGTGGCGCTCTGCGCCCTGCCCTCCTTTGCACAAGTTATCGCAATCCTGGGGCTGGCGCGAAAACACCTCGGCGGAGAACTGACCGCATTTGAGGTGATGTGGAACGAGTACTACCGCCTCACCGTCGAGCGCGTGGAGGGCGTGGTCGGGCCGCTGCGGGCCCATCATCCCTATTATGTTCTGATCGAGGCCTCCGGTGACGACACCGATCGTATCCACGCTGATCTCGAGAAACTGCTCGAGACGGCAATGCACAAGAATATAATCCTTGACGCGACGCTCTCGACATCGAATGCATCCGCAGCAGCGATATGGCGTGTTCGCGATTCCAGCTTGGAACTTGCCCGCACCTTTCCTTATGCCGCACGTATCGCTCTCGACGTCAGTCTCGCCATCGACCGGATGGAGGAATATGTGAAGGCAATCGGCGCGCGCATTAAGGCGATCGACCCCGGCGCGTTCGCGATCGTCTTCGGTCACGCCGGCGATGGTAACCTGCATGTCAATCTGCATCACGAGCACACGCCTGACAGGCGGCAGGATTTAGAGAAGCTTGCTTATCAGACTACCAGTGAATTCGGCGGGTCGATCTCAGCGGAGCACGGCATCGGCGTCGTGAAGCGGCCGTATTTAAAGATGAGTCGGACACAGGAGGAAATCGAAACGATGCGAACGCTCAAGCGCGCGCTCGACCCGAACAGTATCCTGAATCCGGGACGCATTTTCACGATGTGAGACGATGTGCGGACAACGCGGGCATCTCAGTCGGATGGGTCGAAATGTAGTTTACCAGAGAACGGTTGCGCTGGCATTTGGAGAATCATTAAATCGATCATACAAGTGAGACGACGCGAGGCGAGAGTTCCGCGCTGTCGGTAGTTGTCGGGACAACCGCAGAGGGCAGCGTGCTTCAGCGCTTGCCCGGCTCCGCTAGTCGCGCGCCGTCGTCAACGGATCAAACCTTACTTGCCGACGGATGTTCGAGGCCAGGCTGACCGATGGTGATCCGGATTTTTCTGTCCGATGCGCAGCAGCAACAAGTTAAGGCTCGGCACGAGAAGCGGCCGACATTTCCATTCTCCATCTTCGCCGTGCCATCCAATTCCGATTGAAGACTCATCGGGCAAGGCGCGCATCAAAAATGCCGCGGTTGGCGGCGATCGCTGAGATGAGGACCAAGGAGATGCAGCCAAGGCGGCCAGGATCAGAGTCCCGCTCGCCGACGTTTCAGCAGTCCGTCTAAAGGACCATCGAAGACGCCTATACTTCTCCGCGCGAGAGGTACGAGTCGGCCGAGTCAAGCGGCTTCCCACCGGCATGTGGACAACTGCTTACACCCGCCTGCGTGAACCGATTGAGTGGCCGCTTGAGACCGAGATTCTCTCTTAGTGTTTCTCCTAAATATCCTGCTCTGAATTTGCCTCGTCGGCGCAATTCGGGAACGACGAGCTCAACGAAATCCTCTAGTCCGCCGGGAAAGGTCGGCGGCAATATGTTGAATCCGTCAGCCGCACGCTGATCGAATGTATCCACCATGACGTTAGCAATTTCGCTCGGCGTTCCCACAACCATGAGATGGCCACGACTGTCCGATACCAAGCGGATCAGCTGTCTCCAGGTAAACTTCTGGCGTGCGGCCAAGTCGAGTAGCACTTTCTGGCGACTCTGGATGAAATTTGTCTGCGGTAACGCCTCCGGGACCAACGAGTCGAGATTTATCGAACGCACGTCGATTACATGCCCGAGCCAACGATTGGTCAATCCAATTAGAACGTCATCGTGCATATACGAATGGAGTCTTTGCAGTTTCTCAGACGCTTCTTGGTTAGTCCTTCCAACGATCGGGACAATGCCCGGCATGACTAGAACCTCATCGTCCTTACGCCCAAGTGCGCGCGCCTTCTCTTTAAGAGTTCCGTAGTGCCGTTTACCGTGCTCAAAAGAGGGTGCGGCAGTGAACACGACCTCGCCGAATTCTGCAGCGAACGCTACTCCGGCATCGGATGCACCAGCTTGAACCAACACGGGATACCCTTGCGGCGGCCTTGCGATGTTCAACGGGCCTCTGACTGATAGGTAATCCCCTCGGTGGTTAAGAACGTGCAGCTTTGTGGTATCAGCGAAAATACCGCGTTGCTTGTCACGATTGAAAGCGTCGTCTTCCCACGTGTCCCAAAGACCTTTGACAACGTCTACGAACTCTCTCGCTCGAGCATAGCGAGTGTCATGGTCGGGAAGTTCCTCTTGGCCGAAGTTCGCGGCCTCGAACTTAAATCCAGAGGACACAATGTTCCAGGCCGCACGTCCCCGCGATAGGTGGTCAAGTGAGGCGAACATGCGTGCAAGGTGATAAGGCTGGTAGTACGTCGTCGTCGCTGTCCCGACAAGGCCAATCTTTTGTGTTTTCATTGAAAGCGCCGACAACAGCGTGATGGGCTCAAAACCATCGTTTCGGCTCGTACGAGCTATGGTTGCGTGATCTATTACACTTTGACTATCGGCGAGAAATATGAAGTGAAATGCCGCATTTTCGGCAAGTGCTGCCAGACGAGCGTAATAGTCGACATCAATTCCGCCATTCGCTGGCACGCTTGGATCGCGCCATGCACCCTCGTGGTATCCCGCCTGAAGGAGCATCACTCCGAGCTTCATATCTTCATTGCGCGGCATGCCGCACCTCCTTTTAAGTTGCACTATCCTCTCCAGCCGCGATCAGTTAAATCCGACGCAAGCCGGCGGAGTTACCGGGTTCAGCCTCAAGCTGAGACAGCTCTGCTGGCATCTCGGTAGCCGAGAGGACGAAATAACGGGATCTCCGGCGCGGTCGCTTCCATGAGAGATGAGAGGACGCAGCTGTAGGGGACCTGAGCACGCATAATTGCCGTAAGCATCGAGCTAGAGCGTTGATCCGGGCCGCTAACCACCACAGACTGTGGTTGATGTTCCATACCGCGCTCCTTGATCAGCCATAATCGGCCCAACGTTCGCCCGACGGATAGGTGACATGCTTCCGTTGTCTAGATCAATTGCCGGCGTTGGTAGTTGACCGTGGCGCAAACTATCTGATCCCGAGTTCGGCGTTCGGGCTCTGTGCCCGAGTGCAACGAATATTTAGCCGCGCCTGACACCAACGCCGATCTGGAAAAGTAGCGTCAGGTTGCGAGCAAGATAATGCGTAAACAACACACTCAATGCGTTCTAATTGGGATACCGGCTGCCGAGGCTGAATCATGAATTCGAGCCGCCACTCCGAACTGCGACGCTGTCCTACAACGGCTGTTAATCGTCCCGCACATCAAGATGCGCGCGCGACGCCGTTGCGGCAGCTGTCCCTCGTAGCCTGCTCGGATCGCTGTCGATGACTGCATCAAATGCGACGCCCGCCGCGACATAGGCAAGCCCTTCGGCGACACGCGCAGATGACCGCAAGGTCATCATTGACGGATTCGAATGCAATGATTTGCGCCCCGGTCAACTACCAACGCCGGTAATTGATCTAGACGACAAGCGCATGTCACCTATCGGAATCATGAACATGACGTACGTCAAACGAAGCTGAAAGGCGTTCGGTATGCAATCGGCTCCACAACGTGTTCTCGCCAAAGCTCCTGGTCTAGGCGTCAACTCGACCGCACCGCCCCTACTCGTCGACAGTGAATTGATGACAGTATCGGCAATTTTTACAATGCGCGCCTGCTGGTACGAAAGCTCCGTCAGTTCCGTCCTGACGGCGTCACGGTTGAGGGCAAGTGCTTTCCGAACATGAACTCGTGTATCGGTCAGCGACACCCGCTCCCTAATATTGACGTTCGTCGCGGAAGTCATGGTCGTCGTAGGTATTGATCGAATCACTGGTCTCCGGCGATGAAATGAACTAAGAAATTGTGTGCGCTAGCGTCTATACCGCCACGGGCGTCGACCCGATTCTCATTCACTCGCGCAAGAGCACCGCGGAGGAGATCGTCTCATTCGCAAGTACGGGGCAGCATTCCATCCATGTTCCAATGGTTCTAAAGAAGCACAATCAGACAACTATCTCTGCATGTCGTGATGCCAGTTATCTCCACGGACATCTGTGCCAGCTACCCCATAAGAGGCGGAATAGAAGCACTGCGGCAAGTCTGCGGTCGCATTATCCCTGAGGAAGGCATTGCTAATATTACCACATATTGCTTTGCTCGCCGAGTTCTCCGAATTGTTGAGATACGACGAACTCGGCTGTACCCAAGGGCGATATCTGCACACCGCTGAAGGATGGCAACTGTTGTTCATACACTCATCGACATGCTCGTTCTCGAGAGGCTAACGTTATGCAATGCTTCCCCTATCGTCGCGCTCCACAGCAATCTCGAACCGCTTTTTTTGCTCTCCCTGAGGTCATGGAATGGGTCCGCAGTCTTTACGCGGGCCGACCTGTGCATTCCTACTGTCTCCTGGCCCGATTCCTTCAGCTTTCGCAACGCTGTCTAGTCACCGAAGTAGAGCTAGGATACCACCCGTTCGTCTCCTCTTAACAGCGGGGCCCATTTCCAGGGGCTCGGCCTCGCGGTGGTAGGGATTACAGGCGACATTCTGGATCGATCGGAGAGCTTTCATGTTGGCTCAACGGACAGCCTTGTTCAAATCGTCAGGGACCGTCGCTGCGTGGACCGCCGCCGAAGCAGCTGCCGCGAGCGGCGACCAAATCATCGATTTGAGCGCCGGAGAGATCTTCAGCGACCTAGCTCCATCGTTGCGCGAGGGCGCGATAGCCGCGATTAATCGTAACATCAACCGCCGCACCGATACGGTTGGTCTGATGGAGTTACGCCATGCGCTTGCTCGCAGAATTTCCGCCGAGACCGCTCAACCTTGGTCCGCAGACGAGATCGCAGTGACGAGCGGCGCCAAACAGGCGCTCTTCAATGTGGCCATGACTCTTCTTAATCCCGGTGACGAAGTACTGATCCCCGCGCCCTATTGGACTACTTTCCCGGTCCAGATCGGCGTTGCTGGCGGCACGCCGGTCTTTATAGAGACCAGGAATAACAAATATGTGCCGAGGCTGACGGACCTCGTCGCGGCTGTTACATCAAAGACTAAGGCGATCGTGGTCAATACACCGAGCAATCCGACCGGCACGATATATGACCGCGTCACTCTTTCTGGTATTGCCCAACTTGCTCTCGATCGCGATCTCTGGATCATCTTCGATGAATGTTACGGGGCCTTCGCCCACGCTCCGCATGTCCATCATCCGATCGTCTCTGTGGCGCCCAGAGCACGGGATCGTACTTTGATCGTCAATTCGTTTTCCAAGTCGTTGGCCCTGACCGGGTGGCGGATCGGTTATCTTGCCGGCCCAAAGAGCGTCATCAGAGCAGTTAACGCGTTACAAAGCGACACAATCTGCTGTCCGAATCTCATTGCACAGCATGCCCTGCTTCATTACCTGGAGTGCGGCGATGCTGTCTTCCAGCTACAATTGCAGCGCCAGGTTGCGAACGCGCGAGCGCTCGGGTTGCCGATCCTTTCAGCACTGACATTGGTGCCCCAGCCTGCCGCCCAAGGTGGATTTCATTTCTACCTCGATTTCAGCGGATGGCAGCGGCGAGCCAATGCCCGTGACCGCGAGTTCAACGCCGATGACGTCGTCAGCGTATTGCTGTTTGACGCTGGTGTGGCAGCAGCTTCCGGCACAGCTTTTGGCGACCCCGCGGGGGTCCGACTCTCCTACGGTGTCGATCTCGTGTTACTTGACAAAGCTTTGCGGCGTTTGACCGCAACTCTGAACGCGTGGAAATGACTCCTTGGCGCTACGCCCGGCATTCCAAGCCACGCCATCATTCTTGCAGCCCGGCTCGGGTCGCACCTGTGGCCGCTGGCCAGCACGCGGCCAAGGCCGATCCAATCATGAGACGGTCCTCCCGTACATCACACTCGGTAACCTTCGCACTTGGCGTGCGAAACGACCATTGTTGCCGTCGAAAAGATGATACTATGCCGCGACGCGGTGACACATTCGCTGACCGAGCGCTACTTTCTAATGAGCCAAGCCTACCGCGCAAAGACGTCTTGCGCATTGTTCGCACCCGTTGGCCGTCGAAAATGGCCTTCACTGGCCTCTCGACGTTTCCCTCGACGAGAACCTCGCCCGCGATCGCAAAGATAAAGGATAGGCTAACCTGGCCGTGCTCGTGCGCCCGGCTGCGGATTCCGACGAAGCCGGCCACGAATTGAACGAACCTGCGGCGCGGAGTAGGGGCAAGCCTGCTGAACTGAGGTGTCCTGTCTGAGAGGATGTTGGCCTTCGCACTACCCTCTCAAGACAGGAGACCCAGATGGCTACGATGAGCCCTCTTCACCAGCGCATGATCCAGGACATGACGGTCCGTAATCTGCAGAAATCCTGTATCTATGCGATCGCAAAGTTTAGCCGATATTTCGGCTATGCGCCGGACCGCCTGAGTTTCGAGCAGGTCCAGGCCTATCAACTGCATCTCATCAGCCAAAAGCGTTCGTGGTCGCACATTAACTAGGTCGCTGGTGCGCTGCGGTTTTTCTACGGCGTGACACTCGGGCAGGCGGAAGCTTTCGAGCGGATCATCGGGGGCCAGAAGCCCGACAAACTCCCGCTCGTCCTCAGTGCCGAAGAGACCGTGCGCTTCGTGGAGGCAGTTACGGGATTGCGTAATCGCGTCGTGCTGACGACGGCTTATGCGGCGGGCTTACGGGTTGGCGAGGTCGTCCGCCTGAAGCTGGGCTCGATCGAAAGCGAGCGAATGTTGCTACGAGAACGACAAGGGCGGCAGGCTTTGTTACGCGATGCTTACCCCGCGGCTGCTGGAGATTCAGCGTGCGTACTAGACGCGCGCACGGCCGGGCTCTGTGGCTATTTCCAGGCAACGACCCAAGTGGACATGTCAGCGTCCCCGCCATCAGGCGGCCTGCGGGGTCGCCCGCCGCCGGGCTCGGATTGCCAAGCCAATCACTATTCACACGCTCCGGCACTCGTTTGCCACCGATCCTCTGGAAGACGGGATCGACATCCGCATCATTCAGGTCTTGCTCGGACATGCCCACCTGGGATCGACCGCACGCGCTATGCTCAGGTTGGGACCAATCTGCTCGCCCGCACCGCCAGCCCATTCGACCGGCTCTCCATCAAGGTGATCCCACCCGACTGAGCCGCGCATATGCGGTCCGTGCTTGAGGTGGCGGACATCTTCCGCCGCCACGGCACCGCGTACCGTGCCCCCCAGGGCTCTCGGCTCTCCTCCGAGCAGCGCCGTGTGATGGCGGCCATCGAAGCGTGCCGCACAGCGAGTTCGGTGACCACGTCGAGCGGTGCGACGATTGCGGCCTGGTTCGCGTCGCCTACAACAGCTGTCTTATGGGCAAATCCATTAATGGGGAGCTGGCGGCGACTTGATCACGCT
>NZ_LLYA01000014.1 GCF_001440415.1 Bradyrhizobium retamae | reverse complement strand
ATCGCTTGCTGAAACACCAAGAAAACCCTTGCCGAGAGGGGGCCGTCCATACATGCCGAGAGGGGGCCGTCCATACATGACGTGGAAAGAGCGGTGCTACGCGAACTTAGCGCATTGACAAGTTCAGCTCACAAATCTTGCCGAGTCAGCCGCCCTTGCGGGATCGCCGATCGAGCGGGTGCCTTCTTCGCTGGCGCTTCGCCAGCCGTCAGCGCCATCACCGAGACCGAAACCACGCGGTCAACGATGGCATCGACGTCGTTGAGGTCGCATTGTCCTTCCGACAATTTCGTCAGCCGCTCTTTCTCCCGGATGGTGTGATGCGACATCGCCAGCGCGAAGTGCAGGCCCCAATAGAGCTCGGCGTCGTCGCGGCCGGGCAGCGAGCGGCGCATCGCGGCGATAAATTTCCGCAAGTGATCGACCTCGCGGTTCTTGATGCGGCGGATCGGCGGCACCGATTCAATGGATGCCCGGATCATGAAGCGCGCGGCGGTCGAACCCTCGCGGTCCGGGCCGAGGCAGCCGCGCAGGGTGGGGCTCACCAGCGCGTGCAAAATGGCGTCGATCGGCGCGCGGCCGCCGCCTTGTTCCTCCGCAAGTTTCAACTCGTTGAGGCGCTCGCGGTTGGTGGCAAGGCTGCGGGTGACGAACAGCTCCGCAATCAATTCGTCCTTGGAACCGAAGTGGTAATTCACCGCAGCGAGATTGACGTTGGCTTCCGCGACGATGTCGCGCAGCGTTACGTCGCCGAAGCCGCGATCGGCGTACAGCCGCTCAGCGGCGGCGAGAATGGCAGATCGGGTCCGATCGCTCGACATATCTGGCCCCCGTTTGGGGAGTTGCAATTCAAACAGTTGTATGAAACTATCGTTTGAAGGGTTGGAAATGTCAATAACGTTTGCGAACGTGTCGCATCTCCAGCCGACCGGACTGTCAGGTTCGCAAAACGGCTTGCCGGCCGTGAGTGGCGGGCAGACAGTGCGGCCAAACGATTTCAGAAGCCGAGAGCCGAGGAGCGTCCCATGAATTTCGATATGTCAGACAAGCAAAAGGAATGGCTCAACCGCGTCCGCGCGTTCATGAATACGCATGTCCGTCCCGCAGTGCCGATCTATAAGCAACAGGACGCGGCGGGCGAGCGCTGGAAGGTGATTCCGATCCTGGAAGATCTGAAGAAGAAGGCGCGCGCTGAAGGCCTCTGGAACATGTTCATGCCGCCGTCCTCGCATGAGGATGATGAATTCCGTGGCGCGGGATTGACCAATCTGGAATACGCGCCGCTCTCCGAGGAGATGGGCCGCATCAGTTGGGCCTCCGAAGTCTTCAATTGCTCCGCGCCCGATACCGGCAACATGGAAGTGTTCATGCGCTATGCCACCAAGGAGCAGAAGCGCAAATGGCTGCGGCCGCTGATGGACGGCGAAATCCGTTCCGCCTTCCTGATGACCGAGCCTGCGGTGGCATCGTCGGATGCCACCAACATCGAAACTCGCATCGAGAAGGATGGCGATCATTACGTCATCAACGGCCGCAAATGGTGGTCGTCCGGCGTCGGCGATCCCCGCTGCAAGGTTGCGATCCTGATGGGCAAGACCGATCCGAACGCGGCGCGTCACCAGCAGCAGTCGCAGATCATCGTTCCGCTCGACACGCCCGGTATCAAAGTGGAAAAAATGTTGCCGGTGTTCGGCTTTGACGATGCGCCGCACGGCCACGCCCAGGTACTCTTGGAGAATGTCCGTGTTCCCAAGGAGAACATCCTGCTCGGCGAGGGCAGGGGCTTTGAAATCGCGCAGGGCCGTCTCGGTCCGGGCCGTATCCATCACTGCATGCGCACCATCGGCAAGGCCGAGGAGGCGCTGGAGAAGATGGTGCGCCGGCTGTCGTCGCGCACCGCGTTTGGCAAGAAGATCATCGAGCATTCGGTCTGGGAACAGCGCATCGCGGAAGCCCGCATCGATATCGAGATGAATCGCTTGCTGTGCCTCAAGGCCGCCGACATGATGGACAAGGTCGGCAACAAGACCGCGCAACTCGAGATCGCCATGATCAAGGTGGCGGCGCCGAACATGGCGCTGAAGATCATCGACAACGCGATCCAGGCGTTCGGTGGCGGCGGCGTCTCCGACGACGCCGGCCTAGCGGTGGACTACGCGCATGTGCGCACGCTGCGGCTGGCGGACGGTCCGGACGAGGTGCATAACCGTGCCATTGCCAGACTTGAACTTCGGAAGTATGCAAACGCTACGCACTAACGGGAGGCCATCGATGGCGCTCCCCAAAGTCCAAGAAGAATCCAAGGGAGCGTCATCGTGGCGGACGGCGTCAGGAAAGACGAAGAGTTCTCGGGCACCAAGGAAGTCGAGGAGCGCCATCGCATCGACGAGGCGAGCCTCGACGGCTGGATGCGCGAGCATGTCGAGGGCTACCAGGGACCGCTGAAAGTCCTGCAGTTCAAGGGCGGCCAGTCCAACCCGACCTACAAGCTCGAAACGCCGGCCCGATCCTACGTGATGCGCCGAAAGCCGTTCGGCAAATTGCTGCCGTCGGCGCATGCGGTCGACCGCGAGTTCCGCGTCATTGCAGCACTCGGCAAGCAGGGCTTTCCGGTCGCGAAGGCCTACGCGCTGTGCACCGACGACGCCGTGATCGGGGCCGCCTTCTACATCATGTCGATGGAAGACGGCCGGGTGTTTTGGGACCCGACACTGCCGAGCCAAACGCCGGACAACCGGCGCAAGATATTCACCAGCAAGATCGAGACGCTGGCGAAACTCCACGTCTTCGATCCCGAGCAGATCGGGCTTGGCGATTTCGGCAAGCCGGGCAATTATTTCGCGCGCCAGATCGACCGCTGGACCAAGCAATACCGCGCCTCGGAAACCCAGCACATTCCGGAATTCGAAAAGGTAGCCGAATGGCTGCCGCGAACTGTACCTGAACAGAAGCGCGTCTCGATCGTCCACGGCGACTACCGCCTCGACAACATGATTTTCCACGCGACGGAACCGCGGGTGCAGGCGGTGCTGGACTGGGAACTGTCGACGCTCGGCGATCCCATGGCCGATTTCACTTATCTGTTGATGCAGTGGACCATGCCGGGCTTGGAAAAAGCCGACCTCAAGGCGCTGAACATTCCGAGCGTGGAGGAGGCGGCGCAGATCTACTGCAATGTCACCGGCATGGAAGTGCCCGATCTCAACTGGTACTTCGCCTACAACATGTTCCGCCTCGCCGGCATCACGCAGGGTATCGCCGGCCGGATCCGCGACGGCACCGCGGCCAACGCCAAGGCGCTGGAGTCTGCGGCGCGCACCGTGCCGCTGTCGAAGTCCTCCTGGGAATATGCTCAGAAGGCCGGCGCGACCTAATCAGCGCGACTAACCGACTTGGCACTCTCACCGAATATCCGCGGCAGCCTGCTCATGGCGGTATCCATGGCGGCGTTCACCATGAACGACTCCATCACCAAGGCGGTGGCGTCGGAGATGAACTTCGGCCAGGTGATGCTGGTGCGCGGGCTGTTCGCGATCGTGTTGGTCGCGGCGTTCGCGTATCATCAGGGCGCGCTGCGTCCGCTGCGCACGCTGATGCTCAAACCGGTGGCGCTCAGGGTGTTCGGCGAGATCGGCGGCACGATCTCGTTCATGGCAGCGCTCGTGCATCTGCCGCTCGCCAACACCTCGGCGATCTTCCAGGCGCTGCCGCTGGCGATCACGCTGGGCGCCGCGGTGATATTCGGCGAGCCGGTCGGCTGGCGGCGCTGGTCGGCGATTGTCGCAGGCTTCATCGGCGTGCTCATCATCGTGCGGCCGGGGCTTGCCGGCTTCAGCCAGTTCTCGCTGTTCGCGCTGGTGTCGGTCGCGTTCTGCGCGCTACGCGATCTCGCCACCCGAAAAATCCCAGCGAAGATTCCCTCGCTGTTCATCACCTTGCTGACGACCGTCACGGTGACGGTGGCCGGCGGCGCTATCCTCGTTCCGCTCGGTGGCTGGACGCCGCCATCGGCGAGCGCCCTTGGCCTGCAGGCGCTGGCCGCGGTGCTGCTGCTGATCGGCTATCAATGCATCATCTCGGCGCTGCGCTCGGGCGACATCTCGGCGGTGGCGCCGTTCCGCTATTCCGCGCTGCTATGGGCGATGCTGCTCGGCTACCTCGTGTTCGGCGATGTACCCGATACAATGATGGTGCTGGGCGCGTCGATCATCGTGTTGTCAGGCCTCTACGCCTTCTACCGCGAGCGCATCCGCCACCGCGCGCTGGCGGCAGAGTCATCGGGCCTGCCGCCGGATGGGTTGTGATCATGAAGCGACAAATATCAAATCGGCTTGCCGGTGTAGGGCATCGAGGCGGTGAGGCCGCCGTCGACCGGGATTGCCTGGCCGTTGACGTAGGAGGCCTCGTCGCTGGCCAGGAACAGGCCCATCGCGGCGAGTTCGTGCGGCTGGCCGGCACGCTTCAGGGGATTGAGCTGGCCGATCTTGTCGGAGGTGCCGCGCTCCTTGGCGCGGTCGAATACCGGCTTGGTCATGCCGGTCTCGATCAGGCCAGGGCAGACCGCGTTGATGCGCACGCCGGTGCCGGACAGCGAATAGGCCGTGGTCTGCACCAGGCTGATGACGCCGGCCTTGCTCGCGCCATAGGGATGTCCGCTGGCGCCAGCCTTCAGACCAGCGACGGAAGCGGTGCAGACGATCGAACCAGACTGCTGCCGGATCATGTGCGGCATCGAATGCTTGATCGCGAGGAACGGGCCGATCAGATTGATGCGCAAAACTTCCTGCCAATGCTCGACGGTCTGCTCGGCCAGCGGCACCAGTCCGCCGCTGACGCCGGCATTGGCCCAGATCGCATCGAGCCGGCCGTATTTCGAAACCGCCTTGTCGATGAACGCCTTCACATCGGCTTCCGAACCGGCATCCGCCATGACGGCCTCGACGGTGCCGCCGGCATCGCTGACGAGCTTGGCGGTCTCCTTCGCGCCGTCGGTGCGATCGACGATCACGAGCTTCGCGCCTTCCCTGGAGAACAGCAGCGACGCCGCGCGCCCGATGCCGCTGCCCGCACCTGTGATGACGACGGATTTGCCTTCGAGGCGGCCCATGAGCTTCTCCCTTACGGTGTTATACACGCCGGCGTCTGCCGCCTCGCGGAATTCAAACAAGATTTCAAACGTCAGAGTGACTTGAGACAATGCGTGCTCTGACGTACAGCGACAACGAACAGTATTGAAGGGCTTTGCTGATGTCCAACGCAGACAAACCGCGACTGGTGAGTACGCGATGGTGGTGGGTGCGCCACGCGCCGGTTCGCGAAGATAACGGCTGCATTTACGGGCAGAAGGACCTCGGCTGCGACTGCAGCGATCGCATCGTGTTCGAAGCGGTCGGAAAAATTCTGCCGCGCAACGCAATCTGGTATGCAAGCAATCTGAAGCGCACGCACCAGACCGCGCACGCGATCTGGGCCGCGGGCTTTCCGAAACCTTCGGAGATGCCGCATGTGAACGCATTCGCCGAGCAGCATCTCGGTGAGTGGCAAGGCCTCAATCGCGCGGCGTTCCTCGCCAGCCGTCCGCTCGGCAGTCACTGGTTTGCGGAAATCGACGAGGTCCCGCCCGGTGGCGAGAGTTTTATGGACCTCTACAACCGCGTCAGCGGTGCTATCGAGCGCATCAATGCCGAACAGGCGGGCAGGGACGTGATCGTCGTCGCTCATGGCGGCACGATCAGAGCCGCCATCGGTCATGCACTCGGCGGCCATCCCGATAAGGGCATGGCTTTCGATATCGACAATTGCTCGGTGACGCGGCTCGATCACCTCTCCAGCGCCAGTCACAGCCGCTGGCGGCTGCCGATGGTCAACCAGCAGCCATGGATCGCGGACGCTTCGCACCAAGCCATGCACCAGCCGGCCGGGCCGGAGGTCGAGCCGCCGTCGACCAAGCTCGGTTGACGCCTTAAGTTCGAATTGAAGACGAAACCGGCATCGCGCTGGATCAACATCGGGAGAGAGACATGAGCTTGTTCGATATGACCGGGAAAGTCGCCGTCATCACCGGCTCGACGCGCGGTATCGGCCGTGCCATCGCCGAGCGGATGGCCGAGCACGGCGCGAAGGTCGTGATCTCCTCGCGCAAACAGGATGTTTGCGATCAGGTCACCAAGGAAATCAACGACAAGTTCGGCAAGGGCACGGCGGTCGCGATCGCCGCGAACATTTCCAGCAAGGAAAACCTGCAAAACCTCGTCGACGAGTCCAACCGCGCCTTCGGCAAAATCGACGTGCTGGTCTGCAACGCCGCGTCCAATCCCTATTACGGCCCGCTCGGCGGCATCTCCGATGAACAGTTCCGCAAGATCCTGGACAACAACATCGTCGCCAACAATTGGCTGATCAACATGGTGGTGCCGCAGATGATCGAGCGCAACGACGGTTCGATCGTGATCGTGTCCTCGATCGGGGGGTTGAAGGGCTCGACCGTGCTCGGTGCCTACGCGATATCGAAGGCGGCCGACATGCAACTCGCGCGCAATCTGGCCTGCGAATACGGCAAGCACAATATCCGCGTGAACTGCATCGCGCCCGGCCTGATCAAGACCGATTTCGCCAAGGCGCTGTGGGACAATCCGGAGACGCTGAAGGCTTCCACCGCGCGCTCGCCGCTCTTGCGCATCGGCGTGCCGGACGAGATCGCGGGCGCTGCGGTGCTGATGGCGTCGAAGGCCGGCGACTTCATGACCGGGCAGACCATCGTGATCGACGGCGGCGCGACGATCAGTTGATGCGATGAGCGCTGGACCTGTGCCAAATCCTCGTTGTCATCGTCCGCCTTGCGCGCAATTGCGCACTAAGGCGGACGATCCAGTAAACGCAGCCGTCTCAATTCCCATAGATGATGCCCCGCCTTCGCGGGGCATGACAGCCAATGTTGGGACGCACGGCAGGGTTCACTCTACCGCCGCGTAGACCAGGTCCCGCAGCATGTTGCGGATGTATTCGCGCTGGCCGGGGCCCTGCATCATGAAGACCGTGAACAGGTCTTCCGCGGGATCGATGAAGAAGAACGTGCCGGCCATGCCGCTCCAGAAGAACTGACCGAGCGAACCCGGGAACGGCGCGATGCCTCTTTGAGTGCGGACCGCGAAGCCGAGGCCAAAACCATGACCGGGCGGCATCAGCGGCGAGTCCACCTTCACGCCTGGGGCGAGATGATCCGATGCCATCAGCTCCAGCGTCTTGCGGCCAATGATCCTGTTGCCGTCGAGCGCGCCGCCGTTAAGCAGCATCTGGCAGAACCGCGCATAGTCCATGGTGGTCGAGACCAGCCCGCCGCCGCCGGATTCCATCGCGGGCTTCTCCAGCATGTTGAAGAGCTGCACCTTGTCGCCATTCCATGGATCATTCGCGAACGGTTCGGCGAGGCGGCCGGCGTTCGCTTCCGAGGTATGGAAAGCGGTTTCGGCCATCTGCAGCGGCGCCAGGATGCGTTCGGTCAGGAACGCGCCGAGCGACTTGCCAGAGGCGACTTCGATGATGCGGCCCAGGACGTCGGTCGAGCGGCTGTAGTTCCATTCCGCGCCGGGCTGGCAGATCAGCGGCATGCCGGCGATCATGGTCGCGTGCTCGGCGTTGGTGATCTTGCGACTGCGCAGCCGCGACTGCTGATAAAGCTGCTGGACGAGGCCGTTACCGGTGTGGTCGTAGGTCAGGCCGGACGTATGCCGCAGCAGGTCCTGAACCGTCATCTGCCGCTTCGCCGGCACCAGCTCGAGCTTGCCGTTGCTTTCGACGCCGACCTTCTGGTCGGCAAACTCCGGAATAAATTTGGCGACGGGATCGCCAAGGATGAAGTGGCCGTCCTCGACCAGCATCATGATGCCGACCGAGACAATCGGCTTGGTCATCGAGAAGATACGGAAGATGCTGTCATGCGCCATCGGCGCGCTGGCGGCCGGGCTCTGGTGGCCGATCGCATCGAACCAGCCGATCTGGCCGCGCCGGGCGACCATCACGGTGGCGCCGGGCAGGGTTCCCTTGTCCACCTCCCGCTTGAAAGCGTCCGACATCCGCTGCAGGCGGACGCTCGAGAGGCCGATGGTTTCCGGCTTGGCCTGCGGGAGCGAAGGGGTTTGGGGGGCGGACGTCTGCCGGGCGGCGGTCTGCGCGTTCATGGTCTCTCCCGTTGCGCTGTTGTTGTGGTGACCAAGTCTGGCGCAGAAGGCGTGCTTTGGATAGCGCGGTAAGCTGCTTCGCCCTTGCAATCGGGGCATGCCCTATGCTTGAAACGGCACGAACCGACGCATGCGGCGGTTCCCTGCAGGAGTGTAGCTCAATTGGTAGAGCACCGGTCTCCAAAACCGGGGGTCGCAGGTTCGAGCCCTGCCACTCCTGCCAGCTAAATCAAGTACTTAGATTGAGCTTCGGCGACGGCCGGCGACCCTTCTAGGCTCCCAATGAGCTAGCGCTTTCATTCGACGACGATCGGTTTATTCTGCCACGCCGGCTTTCTCGCGCATCTTGTCGATCAGCTTCGACGCTTCCGCCTTCGTGAGGTTCTCATTGAATGCCGAGCTATCGCCAATTTTTGGTGACGGCCGGGCCGGTCAGGCGGCGGCGGTTATGG
>NZ_LLYA01000013.1 GCF_001440415.1 Bradyrhizobium retamae | reverse complement strand
CGTTGTCTCGGCTCCGACTACCCGCAAAACCCAAATGGTTCACAGGCTCTACGATTCCGCGCTCGCGATGACAGTAAGGCCGCGCGGTCAGGGCCGGAAAGTCGCGCGAGCTGGTACCCGTCTTCGCCGCGGCAGGCTCGGCCTGGTGAAGCCTGCCTTCATGGAGGAGACGGCGGTCGGGCATCGGCTCGCGCTTGCCGATCGTGCCGTGCGACAGAAACGGATTCGCCGCGCGAAAACTTTGAGAATTCCTCGATTTATCCTTCAGGCGGGCTGGATACGCCGGCTCTGCTTATCCGAGCCGCAGCACGGTCTCGATCGCCGCCGCGAATCCGTCGCGCTCGTTGCTGTCGGTGACGTGCGTCGCGTGCCGCTTGATACCGTCGGCCGCGTTGCCCATCGCGAACGAAACGCCGCTTCGGGCGAACATGGGCAGATCGTTCTCCATGTCGCCGATGGTAGCGACCGCTTCGGCCGAAATGCCCAGCCGCCTGATCATGGCGTCCACGAAGGTGCCCTTGTCGTGACCGGGCGGCGTGACGTCGAGATAGTAGGTCTGCGAGCGCACCGCGGTCGCCTCCGCACCGACGGCTTCTCTCATCGCCGCTTCGCAACGCTGCAACAGCTCAGCATCCGAACTGGCGCCAACGATCTTGCAGGTCTCCGCGAGATGCGGCGCGAAATCGTCGATGATGGTCGGATGAGCCTTGATGGCCAGCTTCTCATGCGGGACGTACTCGCCGTCGGGATTGCGCGTGTACCAACGCTGATTGGTGAACAGCCAGATATCCACGCCGAAAGCATTGAGCACGTCGAGGCTGCGCTGGGCCACGGTTGCCCCGATCAAATGCTGCTCGATCGGTTTGAGCCCCGCATCGACGATCGAGCTGCCGTTGAAGGCGCCGACGGGAAGCGTGATCGAAAGCGGCTCGATCAGAAAACCCATGCCGATGGTCGGCCGGCTGGAGACGATGGTGAAACCGATGCCGGCCGCATGCAGCTTGCGAACGGCCGCCTTGGCGCCATCGGTCAGGATCTTGTCGTGCGTCAACAGAGTGCCGTCGACGTCGGAAACAACGAGCGCGATACGTGTCATTGGGGGACCAGGTTCAATTGACCGACGATGTCATCCACGATGTTCTCGACCGGGGCATCGATCGATACAATGATCGGCCGCTCGCCCGCGCCCGGCGGCTCCAGTGTTCTGAATTGGCTGGCGAGCAGGCCCGGCGGCATGAAATGTCCCTTGCGGGCGGCAAGCCGCGCCGCGATCAGATCCTGCGTTCCGTCGAGAAAAACGATACGGACATCCTCGCGGCCGTGCACGAGAATGTCGCGATAGGCGCGCTTCAATGCCGAGCAGGCGATCACGGCGTGCTCGCCGGACGCTGCGAGGCGGTCGATCTCGTCGGCGATTGCCCGCAGCCACGGCCAGCGGTCCGCGTCGGTCAGCGGATGGCCGGCGCTCATCTTCGCAACGTTTCCCGGCGGGTGAAACCGGTCGCCGTCCTCGTAGCGCCAGCCGAGGCGTCCAGCGAGACGATCGGCGATGGTGCTCTTGCCCGAACCGGAAACGCCCATCACCACCAGCGCGCTGGGAGTCCTATCGCCCACCAAAATCCTCCGGAAGCGCATCCCGGTCCAGCAGCCAGACCGTCTCGCCGGTGGATCGCGCACAGGTGGCAGGCAGGTTCTCGCGTGCAAGGAGGCGCGTCAAGATCGCATGCTTCTCGGCGCCGGCAATCTCGAACAGCATTTCGCGGCAGGAGGCAAGGATGGGCAGCGTGAGGGTGACCCGGGGGACGAATGGCTCGACATTCGCGCGTGGCACGCCGACCACCCAGCGCGCGGTCTCATCGAGCGCGGGATCGCCGGGAAACAGCGATGCGGTGTGGCCATCGGGACCTACACCCATCAACACGAGATCGAACAAGGGGCGGGCTTGATCGAGCGTGTCTGCCCCATAGAACGATTGCAGCTCTCGCTCGTAAAGCGCGGCGCAGCGGTCCGGATCGGTCGGGTCGGCGGTCGCGGTCGGAATCGGATGGATGTTTGCTGCCGGCGCGCAGCTATCCAGAAAAAGTGCTCGCGCCATGCCCATGTTGTTGAGCGGATCGTCCGCCGGCACGAAGCGCTCGTCGCCAATGAACCAGTGCACGCGCTGCCACGGGATCCGACTGCGATAGGCATCGGTTGCGAGCAATTGATAAAGCTGTCTGGGGCTCGATCCGCCGGTCAGGCAAATCGCCACGCGGCCGCTATTGGCCTCGATCCTGGCGAGCACGCGATCGGCCGCGGCCTCGGCCAGTGCGGCCGGATCGGCGACCGCGATCACGCGGCGATTGTCGTTCGCTGTCATCGCTCACCCGAGCTTTCGCCAGCTTCGGCCTTCGCGGGTCAACAGTTCGTTCGCTTCCTGCGGACCTTCGCTGCCGGCCTTGTAGGTCTGCAAGCCCTCGGCCCCTGCCTTCTTCCAGGCGTCGAGGAATGGTTGCACCGCCTTCCAGCCGGCCTCGACGCTGTCGGCGCGCTGGAACAGGATGTTGTCGCCGATCATGCAGTCATAGATCAGCGTCTCGTAGCCGGTCGAAGGCTCCGCCTTGAAATAGTCCTTGTAGCGAAACTTCATGTCGACGCCGTCGATCAGGATCGACGGGCCGGGCACCTTGGTGTTGAACTGCAGCGCGATGCCTTCGTTCGGCGCGACCCCGATCACGAGGTAATTCTGCGCCAGCCGTTCCACCGGCGTGCAGTTGAACATCGCGAACGGCGCCTGCTTGAACTTGATCGCGACTTCGGTGCGCTTGACGCCGAGCGCCTTGCCGGTGCGCAGGTAGAAGGGAACGCCGGCCCAGCGCCAATTGTCGATGATCAGTTTCAGCGCCACATAGGTTTCCGTCGTACTGCCGGGCGCGACGTCTTCGATTTTGCGGTAGTCGACAATCTCGTTGTCGCCGATCCGGCCGGCCAGATATTGGCCGCGCACGGAATTCCGCAGCGCTTCGGCCTCGCTCTGGAGCTGGATCGCGGCCAGCACGTCCGCCTTTTCGGTGCGGACCGAATGCGCGTCGAACCGGATCGGCGGCTCCATTGCGACCAGCGACAGCAGTTGAAACAGATGGTTCGGCACCATGTCGCGCAGCGCGCCGGTCTGGTCGTAAAAACTGCCGCGGTGGCCGACGCCGAGCTGTTCGTTGACCGTGATCTGGACATGGTCGATATGGTTGCGATTCCAGATCGGTTCGAACATGCCGTTGGCGAAGCGCAGCACTAAAATGTTCTGCACCGTTTCCTTGCCGAGATAGTGATCGATCCGGTAGATCTCGTGCTCATCGACGAGCTTTAGCAATTCGTTGTTCAGCGCCTTGGCGGAAACGAGGTCGGTGCCGAACGGCTTTTCCACCACCAGCCGCCGCCACGCGCCGTTTTCGGCCAGCATGCCGGTGCGGCCCAACTCGCGGCTGATCGGCAGGAAGGCGTTGGGCGGGGTTGCCAAGTAGAACAGGCGGTTGCCGCCGGTGTTTCGCGCGGCCTCCAGGTCGCCGAGCTGCTTGCTCATCGCGTCGAATGACGCCGGATCCTTCGGGTCGGCTTCGATGCAGGTCAGGCAGTCCAAGAGACGACGCAAAATCGCGTCCTCCACCGGCCGGGTCGCGAACTGGCGCAGGCCCTTCATCAGGCTCTCGCGCAGCCTGTCGTTCGTCATGCCCTTGCGCGCGACGCCGACCAGGCAGAACCTGTCCGGCAGGAGATCGCTGGCGGCGAGATTATACAGGGCAGGGACGATCAGTCGGTGCGTGAGGTCGCCGGTGACACCGAAAATGACGAAGGAGCAGGGATCTGGCTTCTTCTGTGTTGTTTGACCGACCACCATAACTGCTCACGCCTTCGCAGTGGGCTTCTTCGGCGGCTCCTTGTGGCCGCCGAAACCGGCCCGCATCGCGGAAAGAATTTTTTCCGCAAAGGTGTGGTCCTTGCGCGAACGGAAGCGCGCGTAGAGCGCCGCCGTCAGCACTTCCGCCGGCACAGCTTCGTCGATCGCGGCGTTGACGGTCCAGCGGCCTTCGCCGGAATCTTCGACAAAGCCGGAGTAGGTGTCGAGCGTCTGGTTTTCGGCGAGCGCGGAAGCGGTGAGGTCGAGCAGCCAGGAGGGGATCACGCTGCCGCGCCGCCACACCTCGGCAATGTCGGCCATGTCGAACTCGAAACGATGCTCTGGCGGCAGCGCGTCGATGTTGGCATTCTTCAGGATATCAAATCCTTCGGCATAAGCCTGCATCAGGCCGTACTCGATGCCGTTATGGATCATCTTGACGAAGTGTCCGGCGCCGGACGGCCCGGCATGGATATAGCCCTGCTCGACACGCGAGTCGCGGCCCTCGCGTCCCGGTGTGCGCGGAATGTCGCCCGCGCCCGGCGCCAGCGTCTTGAAGATCGGATCGAGCCGGTCGACCACCATCTTATCGCCGCCGATCATCATGCAATAGCCGCGCTCGATGCCCCAGACGCCGCCGCTGGTGCCGACGTCGAGGTAGTGTAGACCTTTTGCCTTCAGCGCCGCACCGCGGCGGACGTCGTCCTGCCAGAACGTATTCCCGCCATCGATGATGACGTCGCCGGGCTGCATCAGCTTTGCCAATGCCTCGATGGTTGTCTCGGTGATCTTGCCTGCCGGGAGCATTACCCAGGCGGTGCGCGGCTTCTCCAGTTTCGCCACGAAATCTTCCAGCGTGTCAGCGCCGGTTGCGCCTTCCGCCGCGAGTGCGGCGACCGCCTTGGCGTCCTTGTCGTAGACCACGGCGGTGTGGCCATTCTTCATCAGCCGGCGGACGATGTTGCCGCCCATCCGGCCGAGGCCGATCATGCCGAGTTGCATATCCTGACTTCCTTAACTGATGGCCTCCGCGATCGCAGCATCGAGCGCAGACAGCCCCGACCCGAGATCGCCCTTGAGATGGACGCGCAGCGCACGCCTGCCGCGTTCGGTGAGTACGTCGAAATCGCCGCGCGCCTGCGCCGCCTTGATGATGCCGAAACTCGCTTTCTGTCCGGGCACCGGCAAATCCTCGGCATCGTCGGCCGTGATCTGCAGGAACACGCCGCTGTCGGGACCGCCCTTGTAGGCCTGGCCGGTCGAGTGCAGGAAGCGCGGGCCGAATTCGGCGCAGGTCGCCAGATGGTGCTTGTCGCGCACCGCAAGCCGCATCTTTTGCAGCGAGCCGATCGTGCCGGGATTGCGCGCGATGTAGGCGAGCAGGGCGACATAGTCGCCGCTGTCGGAGCGCGAAAGATGCGCTTTGACCCAGGAGCCGAGCGTGCCGTCGGCGCCGGCCTTGCGCAGCTCGGCCGCATTGTGCTCGTCGGTGTAAAGATCAGCCTCGTCGGTCGAAATCACCGGCTCCTCCGCCGGCAGCGATCCGGTCTTCTCGAACGCACGCGTCAACTCGCGCGTCTTGATCTTGGCCGCTTCTACATCGGGCTGGTTGAACGGATTGATGCCGAGGATCGCGCCTGCGACGGCGGTCGCCATCTCAAACCGGAAAAACTCCTGACCGATATGGTCGATCGACTTCATGACGATGCGAACAACGGGATGTCCGGCGGCCTCGAGCGCCCTGAGCCGATCATCATGCGAGGCGTCGTCCTCGCCCTCGGTCCGGATATCGATGAAGAAGCGGTCGTCGCCGTAAAGCGAGGGGTCGCCGAGCGGCTCGCCGTCGATCGGGATCAGGCCATTGCCTTCCTTGCCGGTGGATTCGGCGATCAGTTGCTCGGCCCAGGCGCCGAAATCCGCGACCTTCTCCGACGAGGTAATCGTCACCTTGTCGCGGCCGTCGAGGCCGGCAAGGCCCATCGCCAGTCCGAGCTGCACGCCCGGATTTTCGTGCGGCGGCACGTCGGCGCCGCAGGAACGTACCATCGCGAGCGCGTGCGTGATCAGGCCGCGAACGTCAATGCCGGCGGCAGCCGCCGGCACCAGTCCGAACGGCGACAGCACGGAATAGCGTCCGCCGATCGTGGGATCGCCATGGAAGATGCGGGCGAAGCCTTGGCTGATCGCGACCTTCTCCAGGGACGAGCCGGGATCGGTGACCGCGATGAAGCGATGGCCGGCCTTGTCCTTGCCGATAGTCTTGGCGACGCGATCGAAGAAGTAATCCTTCATCACATTCGGCTCGGTGGTGCCGCCGGACTTGCTGGAGACGATGAACAGCGTGTGGGCGAGGTCGACGGTCTCCTCCATCGCCTGCACCTGCGCGGGATCGGTGGAATCGAGCACATGCAGCTTCGGGAAACCGGATTTCTTGGCAAACGTCTCCGCCAGCACCTCCGGTCCGAGGCTCGATCCGCCCATGCCGAGCACGACCGCGTCGCTGAAATTCTGCCCCTTCACGCGGCGGGCAAAATCCTCGTAGTCGGCAATGTTGGCAGCGGCCGCGCTGTTCAGCCAGCCCAGCCATTTGTTCTCGTCGTCGCCGGTCCAGACCGACTTGTCCTTTTGCCATAGCCTTCGGATTTTGGCCGACGCGCGCCACTCCTCGGTGCTCTTCTCGACGGCCGTGCCGATGCCATCGCCGAACGCGAATTGCTGCCGGTCAATGCCGCCGCCGAGCGAGGCCGCGCGCTTGTATGCGACCGCGCCATAGAGCTTGTCGGCAGAGTCCGCGAACAGCTTGACGCCGTCCTTGACCAGCTCGGCCGTGATGGCGTCGAGCGAGATGCCAGATTTTTCGAGCTCTTCCAGCACGCGGCGTGCGTCCTCGATATTCTCCTCGAGGCTGTCTCTCAGCTTGCCATGATCGCGGAATGCATCGAGCGTTGCCGGCGGCACGGTGTTGACGGTATTGGGACCGATCAGCTCCTCGACATACAGCACGTCGCTGTAGTCCTTGTTCTTGGTGCCGGTGGAGGCCCACAACAGCCGCTGCGGCTTGGCGCCCCTGGCGGCAAGCTTCTCCCACCGGGGGCCGGCAAACAGCCGCTTGTAGTCCTGATAGGCGAGCTTGGCGTTGGCGATGGCGACCTTGCCCTTCAGTGCGCTCAGCCGCTCCTTCTCACCGGGGTCATTGGCCCTCGCGATCTTCTCGTCGAGCTGCTTGTCGACCGCGGTATCGATGCGACTGACGAAGAAAGACGCGACGCTGGCGACGTGAGAGGGATCGCCGCCCTTGGCGACGTATTTTTCCAGGCCCGCGATGTACGCCTCCGCCACCTCGCGATAGACGTCTTGCGAGAACAGCAGTGTGATGTTGATGCTGATGCCTTCGCCGATCAGGTGTTCGATCGCGGGCAGGCCTTCCGGCGTGGCCGGCACCTTCACCATCAAGTTCTGACGCTTGACGTCCTTCCAGAGCCGTTGGGCTTCCGCAATGGTCCCCTTGGTATCCGTTGCCAGATAGGGCGAGACCTCGAGGCTGACGAAGCCGTCATTTCCGTTCAAATGGTCGTACACCGGGCGCAGCACGTCGGCGGCGTTCTGGATGTCGGCGACGGCGAGCGCCTCGAACAGGTCGGCGACGGGGCGGTCGCCCGCTTTCAGGGCGTGGCTGATGGCATCGTCATATTCGTCCGAACTGCCGGTCGCCTTCTCGAAGATCGAGGGATTCGACGTCACGCCCTTGACACCGTCGGTATCGATCAGCGCCTTGAGGTCGCCCTTGGCGACGAAGCCGCGGGCGAGGAAGTCCAGCCAGATTGCCTGGCCATGGTTTTCGAGTGCTTTGACGGGATTCATGGTGCCTGTTCTGTTCGATCGGTCGATTTTTGGGCTTCCGGCAGCTTTCGGGGGCAGGGCCGGAAAGTCAACATTTGGTTGGGCATGCAGCCGGGTGGAATGGCCCGGGACGATAACGCCAGTGGCTCCGGTTCGATCCCGGAAAAGTCCGTTCTTGCCCGCCGCGATACTGGCGGATCGGTCGAACCAGCGTTCGGAATGGCGACACCGACGGGCACACTGCACGAAGTCGTGAAGGAGCCCGTCATGAGCCGTCGTTTCTTGCCTCCGGGCTGTCTCGCGATTTTGTGCGGCCTGGATCAGAACACAAGTATTCAGCGCGATGGAGCGGCGAAAGTGCGGCGTCCAAATTGTCCAAATGAGCGATCGACGTGAATTGTTCACGTCAATCAGCGACGCCTCACGGCCTCAGGTAAAGATAACCCTGCGATTGCAACTCGGCGATCCGCACCACGCCGCCGCGGTCGGCGGCAATGAAGCCCGGCAGCAAATCTTCCAGTGCGACATTTTGGGATTTCATAGTGTTGCCACAGGCGGCGAGCTCGATTCCGGCTTTGGAGAATTGACCGACACGCCGGGAAAGGTCGGGATTGACGGAAGCCGAATGAAACGCCCGCAGTGCTTGGCCGTGAATCACCAGCGCGATCGTGACATGGTCGGGACCACCGACCCCGTCGAGATGGTTCTGGATATTGCCGAGCACGAAATTGACCTTATCGAGGTCGTTGAGGTGATAAACAACTTTCAATTTTGCCGAAGGTGCTGCCTCGCTCGCCGCACTGGCGCGAGAGGCGGCAAAGACTGCACTGAGCGCCGAAATCGCGCCCCACAGGATATTGCGTCGGTGCATGGCGTCCTCCCACTTCGAACAATGTGGCTTCTATTTGCGCCGGAGCGCCGCAAGTTCCTTGCGGTCGGTCACGGGCTCGGCGCATTCGCGCAAGTCCGCGCGATCGACACGGAAAATCTTGTCGTCGGCGCCGGCAACCAGATCGTTGCTGGCATCGTCGTCGGCCTTGTCGCGCTCCCAGATCCTGATCCGCTCCAGCCGGATCAGCGCAGATCTATCGTCCTTCATCGCCACTTCAATGCCGCCGCCTTCGCAATCGATGCTGCAGCCGAGACGAATTTCGCCGCCGGTGTTTTCGGCGACAATGTGATTGCAATAGCCACTGGAATCGAAATTGCCCGCGCGGTGGCGATATTTGAAACCGAGCCGGAAGGAATAATTGACGGTCTTGCCTTCCGGCGCGTCCTCGGCCGTCACCAAAAGCTTCATCGCGCTGACCTTCTGCTTCGGATGCCGCGCCAGATGGTTGGCGTCATAACGACGCACGAAGCAGGCATACGTCTTTTGGCTGAGCGGGCTGCCGAACATTTGCCCGTCGAATGTGGTGGCCTTGGCTTTATCGACGCCCTCGGCGTGACAGGCGTTGGCTCCGGCGAGGGAGGCAACGGTGGCAACGATCCAGAGATATTTCATGGCAGACTCGGATTAAACGCGCGGCATATTACTTTAGTTGCAGGTGGCGCCGGGTGCGTTCACCGCAGGTTCGCGACTGGCCCTGACGGGCTATTTGGCCATTTTGCGTCAGCGCGGCCCGCCCAAAGGCCTGAATGCGTGATAAATGCGGCGTTTACCCCCCGTTCAGAGCCTGGGATTTGCAGCGCTTGCCGCCTTCGCCTTGCCCGGGCCGACGCAGATTCGGGCCCTGCACCTGCTCACAATCCTTAAAAAACCCCTTACATATTGCTCAGTACTTCCCCGGTGAAAAATGTTGCTGCCCGGCTACAACGCGAGCGAAATGGCACCGTATCTTTACGAGGTGGAGGCCCTTAGCACGACTATTGCATTGCATTGTGAAGTCGCTCGCGTGTCCAATCGTCATATGTGCTGACGGTGATTCGCGAACGGAAGCTGTGACGCTCCGATACTGGAACCCTAGTGGTGCGTCCGGCATTTACAGGTGACCATGGAGAGACGGATCATGTACAACGATTCTCTGTTCAATGCTTTCGCCCGGTCCTTCGAAGCTCGAAGTCAAGCCGACATGTCGATGGCGGAATATCTCGAGTCGTGTCGAAACGATCCGATGCGATATGCCAATGCGACCGAACGACTACTAGCTGCGATCGGTGAGCCCCAGATGATTGACACGGCCAAGGACCCTCGCCTTGGCCGTATCTTTTTGAATCGCACGATGCGGCTCTATCCGGCCTTCGCGGGCTTCTACGGCATGGAAGACACGATCGAGCGCATCGTCGGGTTCTTCCGCCACGCCGCGCAGGGCCTGGAAGAGCGCAAGCAGATCCTCTATCTGCTGGGTCCCGTCGGCGGCGGAAAGTCGTCGCTCGCCGAGCGCCTGAAATCGTTGATGGAAGTCCACCCGATCTACGTGTTGAAGGCCGGCGATGAACTCAGCCCCGTGTTCGAAAGCCCGCTCAGCCTGTTCGATCCGGATTCGCTCGGGCCGATGCTTGAGGAAAAGTACGGCATTCCGCGCCGTCGCCTCAACGGACTGATGAGCCCGTGGTGCTACAAGCGCCTCGAAGCGTTCGGTGGCGACATCTCGCAATTCCGCGTCGCCAAGATCCAGCCGTCGCGGCTGCGGCAGATCGCGATCGCAAAGACCGAGCCTGGCGACGAAAACAACCAGGATATCTCGTCACTGGTCGGCAAGGTCGACATCCGCAAGCTGGAGACCTTCGCCCAGAACGATCCCGACGCCTACAGCTATTCGGGCGGCCTCAACCGCGCCAACCAGGGCATTCTCGAATTTGTCGAGATGTTCAAGGCGCCGATCAAGATGCTGCATCCGCTGCTGACCGCGACGCAGGAGGGCAACTATATCGGGACCGAGAATATCGGTGCGATCCCCTTCAGCGGCGTCATTCTCGCCCACTCCAACGAGGCCGAATGGACAAGCTTCAAAGCCAACAAGAACAATGAGGCGTTCATCGACCGTATCTGCGTCATCAAGGTGCCGTACGTCCTGCGGGTCACCGAAGAACAGAAGATTTACGAGAAGCTGATCCAGGGTTCCGAACTAGCGACCGCGCCGTGCGCTCCGGCCACGCTCGAAACGATGGCGCGCTTCTCGGTGATGTCGCGGTTGCGCAAGCACGAGAATTCGACCGTGTTCGCCAAGATGCGGATCTACGACGGTGAAAGCCTGAAGGAATCCGATCCCAAGGCGCGCAGCGTTCAGGAATACAGGGACGCTGCCGGCGTCGATGAAGGCATGGACGGTGTTTCGACCCGCTTCGCCTTCAAGGTTCTCGCCGCGACCTTCAACCACGACACCAACGAGGTCGGCGCCGACGCGGTCCATCTGATGTACACGCTGGAGCAGGCGATCCGGCGCGAGCAGCTTCCCGACGAAGTCGAGAAGCGTTACCTGGAATTCATCAAGGCCGAATTGGCGCCGCGCTACGCCGAATTCATCGGGCATGAGATTCAGAAGGCCTATCTCGAATCCTATGCGGATTACGGCCAGAATCTGTTCGATCGCTATGTCGATTATGCCGATGCCTGGATTGAGGATCAGGACTTCAAGGATCCCGACACCGGACAACTGCTCGATCGCGACCTACTCAATCAGGAGCTGACCAAGATCGAAAAGCCGGCCGGCATTGCCAATCCCAAGGACTTCCGCAACGAAGTCGTCAAGTTCTCGCTGCGGTCGCGCGCCCAGAACAGCGGCAAGAACCCGGCGTGGACCAGCTACGAGAAGATCCGGGAAGTGATAGAGAAGCGGATATTCTCCCAGGTCGAGGATCTGCTGCCCGTGATATCCTTCGGCTCGAAGAAGGACGGCGATACCGAAAAGAAGCATGACGACTTTGTCGCGCGCATGGTCGAGCGCGGCTATACCGAGCGGCAAGTCCGCAGGCTGGTCGAGTGGTACATGCGCGTAAAACAGGCTGGCTGAGGCGGATGAGAACGTGGCTATTCACATCGTCGACCGGCGCCTGAATCCAGGCAGCAAGAGTCTCGAGAATCGCCAGCGCTTTCTGCGCAGGGCTAAGGCGCTGGTCCAGGGAGCTGTGAAGAAATCGTCGCAGAGCCGGGACATCAAGGATGTCCTGGAAGGCGGCGAGGTCAGTGTTCCGATCGATGGTATGGACGAGCCGCGTTTTCGTCGCGAAGGCGGCACGCGCGACATGGTGCTGCCTGGAAACAAGAAGTTCGTCGAAGGCGATATCCTGCCGCGACCAAACCAGAGCGGCGGCAAGGGAAGAGGGGCGGGTGAGGGCGACAGCGAAGATACGTTCCGCTTCGTTCTCAGCCGCGACGAGTTTGTCGACCTGTTCCTGGACGACCTGGAATTGCCTGATCTCGCCAAGCGAAAGCTGGCTGAGGTGGAGAGCGAAGGCATTCGCCGGGCCGGTTACACAACATCCGGATCGCCTGCCAACATCTCGGTGAGCCGAACGGTAAGTCGCGCTCTGGCGCGGCGCGTTGCGCTACGGCGACCGAGGCGGGAGGTGCTGGAGGCCCTCGAAGCGGAGCTTTTGGATTGCAGTGAGGAGCGTCGCGCCGAGCTCATGGCCGATATCGAGGCCCTGAAGACAAAGATGCGCCGCATCCCGTTCATCGATCCGATCGATATCCGGTATCGGCGTTTCGAGACGGTACCGAAGCCCGTGGCGCAGGCTGTCATGTTCTGCCTGATGGACGTCTCCGGTTCGATGACCGAGCATATGAAGGATCTCGCCAAGCGCTTCTATATGCTGCTCTACGTCTTCCTGAAGCGGCGGTATCGCCACGTCGAGATCGTTTTCATCCGGCATACCGACCGGGCCGAAGAGGTTGACGAGCAGACGTTCTTTTACGGGCCGGCTTCCGGCGGCACGCTGGTGTCAAGCGCGTTGCAGGCGATGCATGACATTGTACGGTCGCGGTTCCGGCCGGCGGACTGGAACATCTATGCTGCACAGGCTTCCGACGGGGACAATTCCTACGCGGACGGCGAAGTTGCGAGCCGGCTCCTCACCGACAACATCCTGCCGGTCACCCAGTTTTTTGCCTACCTGGAAGTCGGCCAGGAAAACGGCCTGTCTTACGAAATGCCAAATTCGGCGCTCTGGACCCTTTACGAGGGCTTGCGTGCGAATGGTGCGCCGCTGTCGATGCGCAAGGTCAACGAGCGCAGCGAGATCTTCCCGGTATTTCACGATCTCTTCCAGCGCCGTGGCCAGCAGGAAAGGACCGGGTCATGACCGCGACCGACCAGTTGCTGTTCGAGGGGGCCGACTGGGACTTCCGGACGCTGCAGCGGATCTGCGACGCCTGCGAGCAGATTGCGCGGGACGAATTGGGGCTCGACGTCTATCCCAACCAGATCGAGGTCATTACCGCCGAGCAGATGCTGGATGCCTATTCGTCGGTCGGCATGCCTCTATTCTACAAGCATTGGTCGTTCGGCAAGCACTTTGCCTTTCAGGAGGCGTCCTACCGCAAGGGACTGATGGGTCTGGCCTACGAGATCGTCATCAACTCCTCGCCCTGCATATCCTACCTGATGGAAGAGAATACGGCGACGATGCAGACGCTCGTCATCGCGCATGCCGCGTTTGGCCACAATCACTTCTTCAAGAACAACTATCTGTTCAAGCAATGGACCGATGCCGACGGCATTCTCGACTATCTCGAATTCGCCAAGCGCTATGTGGCGCACTGCGAGGAGCGCCATGGCCGGCTGGCGGTCGAGCACACGCTCGACGCCGCGCATGCCTTGATGTCGCACGGCATCGATCGCTATCCCGGCAAGAAGAGCCTCGATCTTCGCGCGGAGGAAAAGCGGGCGGGCAGGCGCCGTGCCCATGAGGAGAGCGCATTCAACGACCTGTGGCGCACCGTTCCCACCGGCCCGGCCAAGAGCGGCGCGGTACTGGACGTCGAACGACGTCGCCAGATGCTCGGTCTGCCGCAGGAAAACCTGCTTTATTTTCTCGAGAAGACGGCTCCTCGGCTGAAGCCTTGGCAGCGCGAAATATTGCGGATCGTCCGGCACATCGCGCAGTATTTCTATCCGCAGAGCCAGACCAAGGTGATGAACGAGGGTACGGCGACCTACGTTCACTATCGCATCATCAGCCGGCTGCACGAGCAGGGGCGGCTGACGGACGGCAATTTCCTCGAATTCCTGCAGTCGCACACTAACGTCGTGTTCCAGCCCGAGTTCGACGATCCGCGCTATTCCGGCTTCAATCCGTATGCGCTGGGATTTGCGATGATGCAGGACATCGAGCGCATCGTCGCCAATCCGGAAGCCGAGGACCGCGATTGGTTCCCGGATATCGCCGGGACCGGCGACACGATGGGCGTGTTGCGCGACATCTGGGCCAATTATCGCGATGAAAGCTTCATCAGCCAGTTCATGAGCCCGCGGCTGATGCGGCACTTCCGCATGTTCCATCTGCACGATGATCCGGGGGAGCGGGCCGGTATCCTGGTCGACGCCATCCACGACGAGCGCGGCTACCGCCGGCTGCGCCGCGAATTGGCGCGGCAGTACGATGTCGGTTTCATCGACCCGAATATCGAAGTCGTCGATGTCGACCTTGCCGGCGATCGTCGCCTGATGTTGCGCCACACCGTGGTGAAGGGTGCACAGCTCACCGAGGCCGACACCAAGCGCGTGCTGCAGCACCTTGCCGATCTCTGGACCTACGACGTATCCCTCGTCGAGGCCGATGCATCTGGTACGGTCTTGAAGGAGTACGTTGCAAACCCGCGGAAGATCGCTGCGGTAGCGTAGGGCCTCTTCAGTTCTGATTGGATCAGAGTTTGTCATCCCCCGCGCATAAACACTTCGCGGGGATGACGATTGAACCGGGCTCCAGTCTAAGGCTACCGCAGGCTGGCGTTGATCTTTTCCAGCGCCGCCGAGCCTGGGCACAGGTCCTTGGCCTCAAGCGTATTGAGCGGCGTCTCGACGGTCTCGAGATGGGTGTGGAGGTCTTCCGCGTCCGGATCGACATAGAGCAGCCCGGTGACGACCTGGCCTTTGGCGGCGTGTTTCTGCAGGAAAGTCATGGCGGCCAGACGATCGTTGGCGTCGTAGTCGGCGTCGATCTTGCGCAGCGCCAGCCGCGTACCGTCATGCTGCTCGACCACCTGCACCGTGCCCGGCGCATATTCGACGGTGATCGGGTCGCGGCCGGTGAGCACGTCGAGGCGGTTGACAGCATCGTTATGCTCGCGGACATAGTCAAAGCTCTTGGTCGAGCCGGCGTGATTGTTGAAGGCGATGCAGGGGCTGATTACGTCGATGAACGCCGCGCCCTTGTGCCGGACGGCGGCTGCGATCAGCGGCACGAGCTGGCTCTTGTCGCCGGAAAAGCTGCGCGCCACGAAGCTCGCGCCCAATTGCAGCGCGATCGCCACCAGGTCGATGGCGTTGTCGGTGTTCATCACACCCTTTTTCGACTTCGAGCCGCGATCGGCGGTCGCCGAAAATTGCCCCTTGGTCAGGCCGTAGACGCCGTTGTTCTCGACGATGTAGGTCATGTTGACGGCGCGCCGGATCGAATGCGCGAACTGGCCGAAGCCGATCGAGGCGCTATCGCCGTCGCCGGAGACACCGAGATAGATCAGGTCGCGATTGGCGAGGTTGGCGCCGGTCAGCACCGACGGCATCCGGCCGTGCACCGAATTGAAGCCGTGCGAATTGCCGAGGAAATAGTCCGGCGTCTTCGACGAGCAGCCGATGCCGGAAATCTTCGCCACCCGGTGCGGCTCGATCGAGAGTTCATAGCAGGCCTCGATGATCGAGGCGGTGATCGAGTCGTGACCGCAGCCGGCGCACAGGGTCGAAACTTTTCCCTCGTAATCCCGGTGGGTGTAGCCGAGTTCGTTCTTCGGCAGGCCGGGATGCTGGAATTTCGGTTTCGCGATGTAGGTCATGACACGGCCTTGCGGAGAGGGGTCACTTTCAGATGATCCTGGTGGTCGCCGATCGCGTTGGCGATGAAACGAGCGGTGATCGGCGTGCCGTCATAGTGCAGGATCGGCACCAGCCGGACCGGATCGATGCCGTTCTCGTTGACGATCAACTGCCGCAACTGGCCGTCGCGGTTCTGCTCGACCACATACACGAAATCATGGTCGGCGATGAAGCTCGCAACGCTGGAATGGAACGGGAAGGCGCGGATGCGCAAGCGGTCGAGCTGATGCCCGCGCGATTCCAGGATCCCGATCGCCTCGTCCATCGCGGGCGAGGTCGAGCCAAAATAGATCACGCCGTACTTGGTCGGCTTGGCGGAGTTGGCCTGCAGCGGCCGCGGCACCATATCCTGCGCGGTCTCGAACTTGCGCACCAGCCGCTGCATGTTGTCGGCGTAGATGGCGCCTTCCTCCGAATAGCGCGCGTAGCGGTCGCGCGAGGTGCCGCGGGTGAAGAACGAGCCTTTGGTCGGATGCGTGCCGGGATAGGTGCGGTAGGGGATGCCGTCGCCGTCGACGTCGAGATAGCGGCCGAAATCGCGCCCCGGTTCATCGAGCATTTCCGCAGTCATCACCTTGCCGCGGTCATACTGCCTGGCGTCGTCCCACTTCAGCGGGCGGCACAGCCGGTGGTTCATGCCGATGTCGAGGTCAAGCATCAGGAAAATCATGGTCTGCAGCCGGTCGGCGAGATCGAACGACTGCGCCGCAAACTCGAATGCTTCAGCCGGGTCTTCCGGGAACAGTAGGACATGCTTGGTGTCGCCGTGCGAGGCATAGGCGCAGGCGATGATGTCGCATTGCTGGGTGCGCGTCGGCATGCCCGTCGAGGGGCCGGCGCGCTGGATGTTCATGATCACGGCCGGAATTTCCGCGAAGTAGGACAGGCCGATGAATTCGGTCATCAACGAAATGCCGGGGCCGGAGGTTGCGGTGAAGGCCCGCGCGCCGTTCCAGGAGGCCCCGATCACGATGCCGATGGATGCGAGCTCATCCTCGCCTTGCACGATCGCGTATTTCGCCTTGCCCGTCTCAGGGTCGTGCCGCAGTTTCTTGCAGTGGCTCGTGAAGGCTTCCGCCACCGACGACGACGGCGTGATCGGATACCAGGCGCAGACGGTGGCGCCGCCATAGACCGCCCCCAGCGCCGCCGCGCTGTTGCCTTCCATGAAGATGCGGTCGCCGACCTTATCGGACTTCTTCACCTGCAAACCGATCGGGCACTTCAGGTTCTGCAGTGCCCAGTCGCGGCCGAGATGCAGCGCGTGGACATTCGACGACAGCAGCTTTTCCTTGCCCTTGTACTGTTCGCCGATCAGTTGCTCGACCAGCTTGGGATCGAGATCGAGCAGGGCGCAGAGCGCGCCGAGATAGATGATGTTCTTGAAGAGCTGGCGCTGGCGCGGATCGGTATAGGTCGAATTGGCGATTGCGGTCAGCGGCACGCCGATCACGGTGATGTCGGCGCGGAATTTCGACGACGGCATCGGTTTGGTCGAATCGTAGAACAGATAGCCGCCGGGCTCGATCGAGGCGACGTCCTTGTCCCAGGTCTGCGGGTTCATCGCCACCATCAAATCTACACCGCCGCGGGCGCCGAGATGGCCGGCCTCCGTCACGCGCACCTCATACCAGGTCGGAAGCCCCTGAATGTTCGAGGGGAAGATATTGCGCGGTGAGACCGGTACGCCGTGGCGCAGGATAGAGCGCGCGAACAGTTCGTTGGCGCTGGCTGAACCCGAGCCGTTGACGTTGGCGAAGCGGACGACGAAGTCGTTTACGCTGCTGATCGGGCTTTTGACTGACATGTTGATCCCGCGTGAGTCATATCGATGAGGTACTTTTGCATGTCCCAGGCGCCGGTCGGACAACGCTCGGCGCACAGCCCGCAATGCAGGCAGACGTCTTCATCCTTCACCATGACGCGGCCGGTCTTGAGCCCTTCGGCGACATAGAGCGCCTGGTCGTGACGCGGCGCCGGCGCTTTCAGCCGCTGCCGCAGGTTGTCCTCCTCGCCGTTCTCTGTAAACGTGATGCAATCCATCGGGCAGATGTCGACGCAGGCGTCGCATTCGATGCAGGCGGGCGCCGAGAATATGGTCTGCACGTCGCAGTTCAGGCAGCGCTGCGCCTCGCCGAGCGCGAGCTTGACGTCATAACCGAGCTCGACCTCCGCCTTGATGTCCTTTAGCGCGATCACCTTGTCGCGATGCGGCACCTTGAAGCGCTTGTCGCCGGAGATGTCGTTGTCGTAGCTCCACTCGTGGATGCCCATCTTCTGCGAGAAGACGTTCACCTCGGGCAGCGGACGCTCGTTGATGTCTTCGCCAGAGAGCATCTTGTGGATCGACAGCGCCGCGTCGTGGCCGTGCGCCACCGCCCAGATGATGTTCTTCGGACCGAAGGCGGCATCGCCGCCAAAGAACACTTTCGGATTGGTCGATACGAAGGTGTTGGGATCGACCTGCGGCATGTTCCATTTGTCGAACTCGATGCCGCAGTCGCGCTCGATCCAGGGGAACGCGTTCTCCTGGCCGACGGCGACCAGCACGTCATCGCAAGGGATGGTCTGGTCCGGTTCGCCCGAGGGCACCAGGTTACGACGGCCCTTGGCGTCGTACTCAGCCTTCACCTTCTGGAAAGTAACGCCGATCAGCTTGCCGCTTACATGCTTGAATGCCACCGGCACCATGTAATTGAGGATCGGAATATCCTCGTGAAGGGCGTCTTCCTTCTCCCAGGGGCTTGCCTTCATCTCCTCGAAGCCGGAGCGCACGATCACCTTGACGTCCTCGCCGCCGAGCCGGCGCGCGGTGCGGCAGCAATCCATCGCAGTGTTGCCGCCGCCGAGCACGATCACCCGGCGGCCGATCTTCTCGACATGGCCGAACGAGACCGATGCCAGCCATTCGATGCCGATGTGAATGTTAGCGGCTGCTTCCTTGCGGCCGGGGATGTCGAGCTCGCGGCCGCGCGGCGCGCCGGAGCCCACAAAGATAGCGTCGTACTTCTCGTTGAGCAGCTTTTTCAGGCTGTCGACGCGGTGGCCGCCCTTGAACTCGACACCGAGGTCGAGGATGTAGCCGGTTTCCTCGTCGATGACAGTGTCAGGCAGGCGGAACTTTGGAATCTGGCTCCGCATCATGCCGCCCGCCTTGGGATCGGAATCGAACACGGTGCAGTGATAGCCGAGCGGTGCGAGGTCCCGCGCCACCGCAAGCGACGCAGGCCCGCCGCCGACCAGCGCGATGCGCTTGCCGTTCTTCGCCGATGGCCTCGGCATGCGGTGCTTGACGTCGTCCTTGAAGTCGGCGGCAACGCGCTTCAGGCGGCAGATCGCAACCGGGTTTTCCTCGACGCGTCCGCGCCGGCAGGCGGGCTCGCATGGACGATCGCAGGTGCGTCCCAGAATTCCGGGAAACACATTCGATTTCCAGTTGATCATGTAGGCGTCGCTATAACGCCCCTCGGCAATCAAACGGATGTACTCGGGAACCGGGGTGTGTGCGGGGCAGGCCCATTGGCAATCAACCACTTTGTGAAAGTAGTCTGGCGCCGAGATATCAGTCGGTTTCATTCCTACCTTGTCCGCGCAAGCTTAGGAAACGCGGCCTTATTTTGCCTGCGAACGCTTAACGAGCGTTCTTGTGGTTTTTGAATTGGATCATAGGCTTATCTTATTAGAGCCATTCCAGAGCAGGCACAAAGGCAATTTTACGCGATCGCCAGCTTTCAATTGCATGGAAACGTGGATTTGGCGTCGCAGCGTTCATCTGGCACTGCAGCATGTGCAGTGCAGCTTTGCCTTTATGCCGAATGACAGGGGGCAGACAGTCAGGTCAGCTGCAGCGCAGCTCCAGCCGTCGCAAGAATGACGACGACAATCCATGGCGGCAGCTTCCAGACCGTCAGCAGCAGGAAGCCTGTCACCGCGACGGCGAAGTCACGTGGCGTGAGCACGGCGCTGGTCCAGACCGGATTGTAGAGCGCGGCGCCAAGGATGCCGACGACAGCGGCATTGGTGCCGCGCATCGCGGCCTGGGCCTTGGGGCGCAGGCGCAGCGCGTCCCAGAACGGCAGCATGCCGTAGACCAGCAGCAGTCCCGGCAGGGACAAGGCGATGAGCGCGATCGAAGCGCCGGCGAGCCCGTTGGGGGCGGGCTCTGCGACGGCGCCGAGATAGGCCGCGAACGTGAACAGCGGTCCGGGCACTACTTGCGCCATGCCGTAACCGGCGAGGAAATCCGCGTTGCTGACCCAGCCCGGCGTTACGACTTCCGCCTGCAATAGCGGCAGCACGACATGACCGCCGCCGAACACCAGGGCGCCGGAACGATAGAAGGCGTCGAACAGGGCGAGCCCTTGCGAGCCGGTTTTTGCCGTCACCAGCGGCGTGACCAGGAACAGAATTGCGAACAGCACGAGCGCGGCCATGCCGTGTCGAGGCGACACGGAAAAGCCGAGCTGGCCCGTTGCCGTGGGCCCATCTGCGCGACACAACCAAAGCCCGGCCAGCGCCCCGAGCGCGATCGCGCCGATCTGCCCAAACGATCCGCCGATGAACACCACGATTGAAACAGCGGCGAGCGCGATGGCAGCCCGTTCGCGGTCCGGCGTCAGGCTGTTTGCCATGCCCCAGATCGCCTGCGCGACCACGGCGACCGCGACCAGCTTCAGGCCATGAAGAACGCCGTCGGCGAACGGGCCGGTAAAGATCGTCGCACCGAGCGCAAAGGCGAACATGACCAGGGCGGAGGGCATGGTAAAGGCGAGCCACGCCGCCAATCCGCCGAGCAGGCCGTTGCCGCGCAGGATGCCGAGCGTGAAGCCGACCTGGCTGGAGGCCGGGCCCGGCAAAAACTGACAGAGCGCAACGATATCGGCGTAGCTGCTTTCGCTCAGCCATTTCCGCCGCTCGACGAATTCCGCCCTGAAATAACCGAGATGCGCGATCGGCCCGCCGAAGGATGTGAGGCCCAATTTGATGAAGGCGGCGAAAATCTCGGCGACACCGCCCGCGGACTTTTCCGCCATGCAATTCAACTCCGGTTACGGGTGAAGATACTGGGAACCGGGTATGTCACCAAGCGCATCCTCAGCCGATTGGTCGCCCAGCACTCAGAAGATGAAGGAGCGCTTCCAGTCGGCCATCACACATCTGAGAGAGAACATTAGCAAGGTAATTGAAAGCGATGTTAGAGGCTTCGGCGGAAGTTCTCATCCGTCTTTTCAAGGCCCTCGACCATTACAAGAAGAGCATCGAAGCCACGTCTCGCAAGCACTGGCCGTAGGGTCCGCTTCGAACCGAGCAGCTCTTGCCGGAAAGCGAATTCCGGCCACCGCTTTACACGACATTGCGTTAACAGCGTCTTGATTGGTGGTTTCTTACCGGCGGCGTATGCGACGTATGCTATTTGGAACGGCCGGCGCAGCGCCGTTCCTGGCTGGCCCCAGCCCGGTCGGATAGCGGCTCAAGCTGCCTGCGACCGCCAGCCGTCGCGGCATCTAGCCGCCGATATCGCTCTTCGCCAAGTCCCACATCAGTCGGTAGATTCCGCTTGAGATCGTCAGCGGCTTCAACGCGACATTGCCGCTGAAGCGCAGCATTGCCGCCGGCAGCGCGCCAACGTCCGTGGCATCGATCAGCACGAACCAGTCGCCGGCGCCGGGATTTGGTGCGGAGGGGTCGTCGGTGATCGGCTTCGACAGCGCCGGGTCGCTCTCGATCAGGTGCACGGATATGATCCCGTCGAGCTGCGGGGGATCGAGTTGCTCGCCGAGCGCAACGCGCAGCTTGTCCTCACCGCCGGACGGGGGACGTAGCCTGACGAGGCCTAGCGCCGCGCCGCGGCCGGTGCCCTGGCTGATCGTGATGCGTGCGACCGCGCGAATCATGTTTTTGAAACGGGCGATGTTGGCTTTCGACCATGCGGTCTGGTTGGCGAGCGCGGCACGGTAGGCCGGGCTGTCCAGCACCTCGAACGTTTCGGTGGAATAGAGGCTGAGATATTTCGGGTCGGCGTCATGCGCGACATAGCGGCGCGCCTCGAGAAAACCTTCGATGGCGACGCGCTCTTCGAGGTGTTCGCGATCGTACCAGCGATTGAACTCGGCTTCGTGCTCGGCATCGATATTCATCGACGTCAGCAGCATGCCCTTTCCGGCGATCGGCATTTTCTTGTTTCCTATTTGCTGGCTTGGGACGCCATGTCCGCGATTGCCTTCATCACGGTGTCGCGGACGCCGGGATCGTACAACGTGTGGCCGGCGCCCTCGACAAAGCGGATTTCGGCTTCCGGCCACACGGCAGCAAGCGCATGCGAGGTCGCAGGCGGGCACAGCAGATCATAACGGCCCTGCACGATGATGCCGGGAATGCCTTTGAGCTTGCCCGCTTCCCGCAACAATTGATTCGGTTGCATGAAGCAGTCATTGGCAAAGTAATGCGCTTCCATGAAGGGCGTCGTCGGCAGGCCGCGCGATGAATTCAGCGTTGAGCGATCGAGGCGCGTGCGGTTCGGCGTGTGTTCGGAAAGAATACGTTCGGTTTCGCCCCATGCCCGCGCGGCAGGAATATGCACGTCGGGATTGGAATCGAGGATGCGACGGAAATACGCCTGCAGCGGTTGCGCGCGCTCGCCTTCCGGCAACACGCTCATGAAGTCGTCGTAAAGCCCGGGATAGAACCGCGGCAGCACTTTTAGAAAACCGTTCTCGATTTCCTCTGATGTGCCCAGGAAAGTAGCGCGAAGCACGATGCCGCTGACGCGGGCGGGATGGGCCTGGGCATAAGCCAGCGCCAGCGTCGCGCCCCAGGAGCCGCCGACGACCATCCAGCGCCGAAAGCCGAATTTCTCGCGCATCATTTCCATGTCGGCGATCAGATGCGGAAGCGTGTTGGCTTCGCGACGACTCTTGGGGCGGCTGCGGCCGGCACCGCGCTGGTCGAACAGCACCGCATGAAAACGTTCGGGATCGAACAGCCGGCGATGATCGGGCTGGCAGCCGCTGCCGGGCCCGCCATGCAGATAGACCGCTGGAATGCCATCAGGCCGGCCGATGCTCTCGACATAGATATCGTGGCCTTCGCCGACCGCGAGCTGCTCCGACGTCAGCGGCGCAAAGGGGTCGGCGCGTTTGATGGATTTGCCGGCGTCGGCATCAGGCGCCATGCTCGCCTTCCGTCTCCAGCGTGCCGCCGGCGAAATTGCGGTAGAGGAAGCGGTCCTGGTGCGCGGCCGCCTCGCGTTCGGCATCCTTGAAGATCTGCTCATGCATCGGCGACAGCGTGCAGGCCGGATCGGTATTGCCGGCGTCACCTGTCAGCGCAAACGCCTGGCAGCGGCAGCCGCCGAAATCGATCTCGCGGAACTCGCAGCTCTTGCACGGCTCGGGCATCCAGCCGGTGCCGCGATAGCGGTTGAAGGCTTCCGAGTTCTGCCAGATCCAGGCAATCGAGTGGTTTGAGCGGACGGATTCGAATTCGAGCCCGGTGATGCTTTCCGCGGCATGGCAGGGCAGCACCTTGCCCGCGGGCGAGATGTTGAAGAACTGCCGGCCCCAGCCGCCCATGCATTTCTTCGGCCGCAGTGCGTAATAATCCGGAACGACATAGTCGATGGCGAGGATGCCCTTCAGGCGTGTCGCGGCTTCCTCGACGATACGGCTGGTTTCCTCGATCTGTTCAAGCGTCGGCATCAGCGCCGCGCGGTTCTTCAAGGCCCAGCCGTAATATTGGACGTTGGCGACTTCCAGCCGGTCGGCGTCGAGATCGATCGCCATCTGGATGATGTCGGAGAGCTGGTGCAGGTTCTGGCGATGCATGACCGCGTTGACTGTCAGCGGCATGTCGAGCTCGCGCGTCCACTTTGCGGCTTCGATCTTCTTCTCATGCGCGTTCTTCAATCCGGCGACGCGATCGGCCACGATGGGCTCGTTGCCCTGGAAACTGATCTGCACATGGCAGAGCCCGGCATCTGCGAGCGCGGACAGTTTTTCCTTGGTCAACAGCACCGCCGAGGTAATGAGATTGCTGTACAGCCCGACATCGGTTGCGTGCTGCACCAGCTCCACCAGGTCCTTGCGCGCGGTCGGCTCGCCGCCGGAGAAATGGATTTGCAGCACACCGATTTCGGCAAGCTCGCTTAGCACCTTCTTCCATTCGTCGGTGGTGAGTTCGCTGCTGCCGCGGTCGAGTTCGATCGGGTTGGAGCAATAGGGGCACTGCAGCGGGCAGCGGTGCGTCAGTTCGGCGAGCACGGCAAGCGGAATGCCGAACGTCTCCGCGGTCGAACGCTTCTGTTCGAGCACCGCGAGCCCGTCGCTGGGCGCGGCGCTGGCTGTTTTGCCGTCTGCGAGAATGTCGGTCATGACGTCTTCTCACGCGCTTCGGTCAGAAAGCCCTTGTCGGCGAGGTCCTGCAGCATGGCGATGACGTCGGTTAAAATCGCCTCGCGCGGCGCGGCGTACTTGGCTGCAAGATGATCGACCATGTCGGCGACGCTGCGTACGCCATCGCAAAGCTGCAGCACCTCAACTGCGATCTCATCCGGCGCCAGCACCCGCTCCGGTGCCAGGATCACCCAGACCTGCCGCGTCTCATCGAACTTCAAGCGCGCGTGGCGCGGCAATGTCGGCCGGCTCGTCTCGCTGACACTGATGTTGCGGCTCAAAGCCATCGATCGCTAGTTCCCTTTGTCAGTTTGCTGGTCAGTTTTCTTGTTAGTTTCCTTGGGGCACGAATGCCCCGGGCGGTATGTGGCCTTCGACATAGGCATGATACAGCGCGTCGAGCTGAACCCATAGCACATTGGTCTTGAAGATCAGCGCGTTGCAGACCGCCTCGCGCTCCGCCGGGGTTCTTGCGTTTGCCTTGACGTATTCCAGCGCAAAACCGGCATCGCGCGGTGCCTGGGCCAGGCGGCGGCTGAAATAGCTCATGATGTCAGGATTGACGAAATCATAGTGCTGCAGCATTCCGGAGATGCGCTCCTCGTGCAGGTTCGGCGCGAACAGTTCCGTAAGCGACGAAGCAATGGCCTCCAGCGGCGTCTTGTCGCGGCAGAAATGCACATAGGCCTCCACCGCAAATCGCGTTGCCGGCAGGATGCCTTCGGTCGATTCCACATAGGCGCTGTCGAGACCGAGCCCCTCGGTCAGTTTGAGCCAGCGCTCGATACCGCCTTCGCTGCCCACATCGCCGTCGTGATCCTCGATGCGGTGCCGCCATTCGATCCGGGTCGCACGGTCGCGGAACCGCGAGATCACCATCGCATCCTTCAGCGGGATCGTGCTCTGGTAATAATAGCGGTTCAGTGCCCAGGCCTGCACCTGTCCCTTGTTGAGCTTGCCGCCATGCAACAGCCGATGGAACGGATGCAAGCTGTGATAGCGCGTCGCGCCGATATGGCGGAGGGTCGCCTCCAGTTCCTCGGCGCTATTGAGCGTAATGCCCTTGCCGATCGATAGCGCGGTCATTGCGGGTGCAGCGACGACGTTCACAGCTTGATCTCCGTTCCGTCAGCGGGGATGTGCCAGCCTGCCTGCTCCACGGCCTTGCGCTCGTCCGAGCCGCGCAGCAGAGCGGGGTTGGAGTTGTTGATATGCAGGAACACCTTCGTTCCAACGTCGAGATCGGCGAGGCTCTCGATCGCGCCATGATCGCCCGACATCGAAATATGGCCCATGCTTTGTCCCGTCTTGGTGCCGAGGCCGGCTGCGATCAACTCATCGTCGCGCCACACGGTGCCGTCAAAGAACACCAGTGCAGCGCCCGAAAGGCGCGATTTGAGATCGTCGGTCACGCGTGCGCAGGCGGCCAGGAAATAGAAATACTTGCCGCTTCCTTTGTCCAGAATCCGCAAGCCCAGCGTGTCGCCCGCGCCGTCGCCGCCTGCCGGATGCGCCTTGCCTTCGAGATACCACGCGCCCTTGCCGGGAACCGCGAACGGAAGCACCTCAATGCCTGACGGCTTGCCGTCGGGCAGCGCCGGCTCGAACGCCTTGTCGACCTCGATCGGCTGCCGCTTCACGTTTTTCTCGTTCAGCACATTGAAGATGCTGTTGGATCTGAGAATCGCAAGGACCCGTTCATGCGCATAGAGCGTAAACGGCGAACCTTCGCGCATCGACAACAGTCCCGCGACGGCGTCGATTTCGCCATTGGTCAGGATCACGCCGGCGATCGGGCTGTGCCTGAGCTGTCCAGCCCGGGGATGAAGCGGCGGCGTTGCGGTCACCTGCTGGCGCAGGTCGGGCGAGGCGTTGACGAGAAACCAGTGCTCGCCGTCGGCGCTGACCGCGATCGAGGCCTGGGTGCTCCGCAATTCGGGATGATCGCTTCGTGCTTTCCGGCACACCGGACATCCGCAATTCCACTGCGGAACGCCGCCGCCAGCCGCGGCGCCCAGGACGACGACGCGAAGCATGATCCGTCTCCTGGAGATCTGAAACTCGAAGATACAAACCAAAAACGCCACGAGGTGGATACCAACCTCGGACGCAGTTCCGCTCTCGCGGAACGCGTCAGATCTCGAAGTCCACCTGCGTGAGATTTGATACGCGCTGCCGCTTATTTGCGGGTGGCGCACATATACATGTTGATTTCCATGCCGACCGATACTTCGGCGATTTTTGGTGCTTTCCAGGCCATTTGTCGCTCCTTTTGCTACCGGACGGACTCCGCCCTCGCTGGTTAAAGTACTGCGGATCAAAAAGTTCGCCAGTTAAATCTTTTGTCTGGAACCCCTATTTGTTTATGCTGCGCTGCAAAGAGCAAGTCACGGAGTTGTGCGGAGGGCCTTGGTCAAAACAGCGTGGGATCAAGCGTTTCGCGGTTGTTCGCACCACCGCGAATGGCAATTCTGAGTGCGACGGAGCGCTGCCGGCTCCGGATAAAGAACGTATGAGAGATGGGCCTTCCGGTTGCGGGGGCTCAACTGGAGCCAAGTTTCGCCGATGCCGCGATATTACTTCAACACCCGTATCGGCGATGAGCTGATTTCCGATCCCGACGGCGAAGTGCTCAGGGATCCCGATCGCGCCTGGGAAATGGCACGTGCCATGATCCGGGAACTGCTCAAGACTGATGGCGCCGACGGTGCGCTTCTCAGCGCCACCATCGAAGTCACCGACGACGATGGCGAGATCGTGCTGGAGTTTCCGTTCGCCGAAGCGATTCTAGATGCGCCTGGCGGTCCCATCACCAGGCACTGACGGCGCGCTGTACCGGCGAAGCTTCGTGCTCGCCCGGTTTTGCGATGCAACTTGCGGGCGCGAAGTTTTCCGATTGAACACCGGCGGACAAATATTGGAGAGTGCCGGCCGGAAAGCCTCCGGCGCCGGCACCATGCGAGCCCGCGCGAAGAGAGAGAAAGGCTTCCGCCAGGGAGAATGCCCATGACAAATTACATGTTGGTGCCGCGCAGCGTGCTGCTGTCCGGCGCATTCTTGACTGCCTTCACGCTAAGCGCCGCTGCCCAGCAATCAGCCGACCCGCCGGCTGCCGCCCAGCCGCCGCCCTCCCAAGCACCCGCCCCGGCACCGGCCGCCGGCGCGCCGCCCCCGGCAGGGACTGCAGCCTCGCCCGCGCTTCCACCGGGATCGCCGCTGATCGGGCGTCCCGCGGGCAACGATGCCGCCGCCAAGCTGGCGCCGATCGCACCGCCACCGATCCCGGCCGCACCGGATAAACTACCGACGGCGAAGCTCAAGGTGCCGGCCGGCTTCAATATCGAGGTCTATGCCGCCGGCATGGCGAATGCCCGCTCGCTTGCGCTCGGCGACAAAGGCACGGTCTTCGTCGGCAGCCGCCTCGTCGACAAGGTCTATGCCATCGTCAACAAGGACGGCAAACGCGAGGTCAAGGTATTGGCTTCCGGCCTCTACCGGCCGAACGGCGTCGCCTTCAAGGACGGCACGCTCTACATCGCTGAGCTGTCCAGGATCTCCAAGATCGAGAAGGTCGAAGACAATCTGGATAACCCGCCGAAGCCGACCGTGATCTTCGACAAGCTGCCGAAGGATGAGGCCCATGGCTGGAAGTTCATCGCCATCGGTCCCGACAACAAGCTCTACGCTCCCGTCGGCCAGCCCGGCAACAACGTGCTGAACGACGACGAGCATGGCCTGATCCGCCGGATGAACTTCGACGGTTCGGACGCGGAAGTGATCGTTCGCGGCGTTCGCCACACCGTCGGCTTCGATTGGCATCCGGAGACCAAGCAGCTCTACTTCACCGACAACGGTCGCGACTGGATGTCGGAAGACGTGCCCGAGGACGAGCTGAACCGGATCACCAAGGTGGGCGAACATTTCGGCGCTCCGTTCTGCCTGCAGGGCAACATCGTCGATCCCGAATTCGGCTGGGGCAAATCCTGCAGCGAATACACTGCACCCGTTGGCTTGCTCGGCCCGCATTCCGCAGCGCTCGGCATGCGCTTCTACACCGGCAACATGTTCCCGAAAGCCTACAAGAACGCGGCGATCATCGCCCGGCACGGCTCCTGGAACCGCTCCAACAAGGTCGGCGGCGATGTCGTCATTGCCAAGCTCAACAAGGACGGCACCATGAAGTCGATGGAGCCGTTCCTCACCGGCTTCCTCGAGGACAACAAATATATCGGCCGTCCGGTCGACGTGCTGCAGATGAAGGACGGTTCGCTGCTGGTCTCCGACGACTACAACGGCGCCGTCTATCGCATCACCTACGGCAAGCCGAAGACGGCGGGGAAGTCGTAGGAGAAGCGACGAACGCTCGACTTGGTCTTCCGGGCTGGTGCGTTAGCACCAGACCCGGAATCTCGAATTGGCACCTTAGTTCGATGCTTTGCATCGCCTGAAATAATGACGACAGTGCCGGGAATGACGATGCATAAAACAATAACGGCGCTGGCATTTGTCGTGATCACAACATCCGTGTTCGCCGAGCCGATTGAACAACGCATCGCGCCGTGCCTCGCCTGCCACGGCGAAAAGGGCCAATCCGAAACCGAAAACACGCCGTCGCTTGGCGGGCAGCATGCGCCCTATACGCTGATCCAGCTTTTCATGTTCCGCGAGAAGCTGCGCGTCTTCGAGCCGATGAACGAGATGACGAAGGCGCTGACTGACGATGATCTCCGCCTTTTCTCGGATTTCATCGCCAAGATGCCGAAGCCTGAGCCGCCAGCGGAAAACGGCGATCCTGCGCGGATGCAGCGCGGCCAAGCGCTGGTGCGGCAGCACCGCTGCGATAGCTGCCATAACGGCGACCTCTCCGGCAAGGAAAACGTCCCGCGCATCGCCAACCAGCGCGAGGACTACCTCGCCAAGACGCTTGCCGAGTATAAGGACAATAGCCGCCACGGCTACGACGCCAGCATGGCCGACGTGATGGCGCCGATCTCGCCGGAGCAGATCGCCGATCTCGCCCATTACATCGCCCGTATGCGCTAAATCCGGGCGGCGGCCCGCTGGCATTGCCCTGCGCCCGGCGCTACAAGGGCGGCAATTGGATGGAGTGTTGCATGCAAGACCTATGGCGCCTGTCGGCTGCGGAAATGGCCTCCCTGATCAGGTCGAAAAAAGTCTCGGCGAAAGAGGCGGCGACCGCGGCGCTGGCGCGGCTCGACGCGGTCAATCCCAAAATCAATGCTGTCGTCGACCACAGGCCCGAGGACGTTCTTTCTCAGGCTGCCGCCATCGATGCCGCGATCGCGCGCGGCGAGGATGCCGGCCCGCTGGGCGGCGTGCCTGTTACGGTAAAGGTCAATATCGACCAGCAAGGTTTTGCCACCACCAACGGGCTGAAGCTGCAGCGCGACGCGATCGCCAAGAGCAACAGCCCGGTGATCGACAATTTGCGTAAATCCGGCGCGGTTATTCTCGGCCGCACCAATTGCCCGGCGTTCTCCTATCGCTGGTTCACCACCAACCTCATCCATGGCGACACCAAGAATCCCCGTGACCCCGGCATCACCCCGGGCGGCTCGTCCGGCGGCGCTGGTGCGGCGGTCGCAGCCGGCATCGGTCATATCGCGCACGGCACCGACATTGCGGGATCGATCCGCTATCCGGCTTACGCCTGTGGCGTGCACGGGCTGCGGCCGACCATGGGACGCATCGCGGCGTTCAACGCTGCGCTCCCCGAACGGCCGATCGGGCCGCAGATCAGCGCCGTGTCAGGCCCGCTGGCCCGCACCATCGGCGATATCCGGATCGCGCTGGCTGCGATGTCGGCGCAGGATTATCGCGATCCCTGGTGGGTGCCGGCGCCGCTCGAAGGGCCGGCAATGCCGAAGCGCGTCGCGATGTGCCTCAACCCTGGCGGCCTTGATCCGGTACCTGACGTGAAAGCCGCGGTGACGGACGCCGGCAAGCGGCTCGAGCGCGCGGGCTGGATTGTCGAGGAAATCGCCGACACGCCGCCGCTGCGCGAGGCCGCCGATCTGCAGACGAAACTCTGGCTTGGCGACGGCTACGAGGCGCAGTTGGAAGCCGCCGAGCGCGAAGGCGATCCCGGCGCGCTGGCGTGCCTGCGTGGCAACCGCACGAAAGTGCATCCCTTCGACCTGTCGAAAGCGCTGACACGGCGTGCGACATTGACGCGCGAATGGCTGGCGTTCTTTGAAAACTATGCCGTGCTGCTGATGCCGGTATCCGGCGAATTGCCGTTCCCTGATCAACTCGATCGCAAGGACGAGGCGTCGTTTGCGCGCGTCTGGCATGCGCAATTGCCGCAGATCGCCATTCCTTTCATGGGCCTGCCTGGGCTAACGGTTTCGACCGGGTTGGTCGGACGTGTTCCCGTCGGCGTGCAACTGGTGTCCGGGCGCTATCGCGAAGATCTCTGTCTCGCCGCGGGCGAGGCGGTGGAAGCCGGCGGAACGCCCTCGGCAGCGATCGATCCTGTCGGCTAGATGCTAGAGCATGATCCCGAAAAGTGGGTACCATTTTTCGGACAAGATCATGCTCCGGTAACAATCGAGAGGGCCATGTCAGGCGTTTATGATTTTACGGCGCAGTCGCTTACCGGCGAAGAGATTCCGCTGAAGCGGTTCGAGGATCAGGTGCTCCTGATCGTCAATACCGCCAGCGCCTGCGGGTTCACGCCGCAATACAAGGGCTTGGAGCAGTTGCATCGCGAACTGGCGCCGCGCGGCTTTGCGGTGCTCGGGTTTCCCTGCAACCAGTTCGGCGGGCAGGAACCGGGCGACGCCAAGCAGATCGAGCAATTCTGCGTAGGCAAGTATGACGTAACGTTTCCAATGTTCGCCAAGATCGACGTCAACGGCAGACATGCGCATCCGTTGTTCGACCATCTGAAGAACGCGAAACCGGGACTGCTGGGTTCGTCGATCAAATGGAATTTCACCAAATTCCTGGTCGACCGCTCGGGCAGGGTGGTCGGGCGCTACGCCCCAACCGCGACACCCGAGGGAATCAGAAGAGAAATCGAGGCACTGCTGTGAACGAGACCAATAAAGCAATGAGCGACCAATTCCCCGACCGTCTTTCGGTCGATCCGAGCAGCCCGTACTATAATGCCGAGATCCTCGCGCGCGACGTCGGCATTCGCTTCAAGGGCGTCGAGAAAACCAATGTCGAGGAATATTGCATCAGCGAGGGCTGGGTGCGCGTCACCGCTGGTAACGCCAAGGACCGCTACGGCAACCCGCTGACCATCAAGGTGCACGGCCCGGTCGAGCCGTATTTCCGCGACAAGGCGAAGTCCTGAGGAGATCTCTCCTTCGTCATTGCGAGCGAAGCGAAGCAATCCACACCTCGGCACGGGGAAAGATGGATTGCTTCGTCGCTTCGCTTCTCGCAATGACGGTGGAGCCACTTAACCTCTATTCGATACACATTTCTCTGAAGGCCCACAGTCATGTCCGTCCGCATTGTCGACGTCTGCGAAATCACAAAGCCGATCTCCTCGCCGATCCGCAACGCCTATATCGATTTCACCAAGATGACGACGAGCCTCGTCGCCGTCGTCACCGATACCGTGCGCGACGGCAAGCGCGTGGTGGGCTACGGCTTCAATTCCAATGGCCGGTATGGGCAGGGCGGTCTGATCCGCGAGCGCTTTGCGCCGCGGCTGAAGGAGGCCGATCCGAAAACGCTGCTCGATGCGTCCGGCGACAATCTCGACCCTGACAAGATCTGGGCGGCGATGATGTCGAACGAAAAGCCGGGCGGCCATGGCGAGCGCTCGGTCGCGGTCGGCACCATCGACATGGCGGTGTGGGACGCGGTGGCGAAGATCGCGGGAAAGCCACTGTTTCGCTTACTCGCAGAGCGCCATGGCCGGCAGGCCAATCCGCGCGTGTTCGTCTATGCGGCGGGCGGTTACTATTATCCGGGCAAGGATCTGTCGGCGCTGCGCGGCGAAATGCGCGGCTATCTCGACCGCGGCTACAACGTCGTCAAGATGAAGATCGGCGGCGCTCCGATCGTGGAAGACCGCGAGCGCATCGAGGCCGTGCTGAAGGAGATCGGCAAGGACGCCCAGCTCGCCGTCGACGCCAACGGCCGCTTTGATCTGGAAACTGCGATTGCCTATGCCAAAATGCTGCGGGAATATCCGCTGTTCTGGTACGAGGAGGCCGGCGATCCCCTCGATTTCGCGCTGCAGGCGGCACTGGCCGAATTCTATCCCGCACCGATGGCGACCGGCGAAAACCTGTTCAGCCATCAGGACGCGAAAAACCTGATCCGCTATGGGGGCATGCGGCCCGATCGCGACTGGCTGCAGTTCGATTGCGCGCTGTCCTATGGCTTGTGCGAATACCAGCGCACGCTGGCGGTGCTGAAGACGCACGGCTGGTCGCCCAGCCGCTGCATTCCCCACGGTGGCCACCAGATGTCGCTCAACATCGCGGCGGGCCTCGGCCTTGGCGGCAACGAGAGCTATCCCGACCTGTTCCAGCCTTATGGCGGCTTCCCGGATGGCGTCCATGTCGAGAACGGCCACATCACCATGCCGGATTTGCCGGGCATTGGTTTTGAAGGGAAGTCCGATCTGTACAAGGAAATGAAGGCGCTGGCGGCCTGATTAGTTTTCGGACAACAACCCCTTCTCGATGGCTGATTGCCTGTTCCTGAAGATCGCCATCGCCGTCTTCATCCGCAGGAAGCCAAACTTCGCATACAACGGCTCGCGGCCCGCGACCGCATAAAGGATGATCTTCGCGTGTCCTTGCGATTGGGCGAGCAGTCTTTCGATAAGCTGTTTTCCGAGACCTGTTCCTTGATGGCTCGGCAAAACCGCGACGTCGCAAAGATACGCGCAATCCCGTCCGTCAGCCAGAACGCGGCCGGCGCCGACGAGGCGGCCGTTGTCGCAGGCAAAGCAACAGAACATGCTGTTGCCGAACACCACCTCGAGATCGGCTGCATTCTTGTTGCCGAGCGGGGCGGCCCGATAGAGCGCTTCGAGTTCCTGCCAGTCGACGCCGTCGCGGCTGTCGCTCCAAATGACCGTCATCGCGAAGGGCTCCGCGCCGTCCTTACGACAGACGCATGTCCAATAACCGGCGGCCTTCGGTCTTCAACAGTTTCTTCACCGCACTTGATGCGGCGATCTCGCCCTGGTTGGCGTAGGCCTCGTGGTTCTTCTCGATGTCCTCGAGCCGGTAGAGGTAATTGACCATGATGCCTGCAGATTCCCGCAGGCCCTTGGGCGAGAGGTCGCCGAGCCAGTCGATCTTCTCCAGCCGTGCGCCGTTGCCGATGTGGAAGCGGGCCACCGAATCGACCAGCCGGCCCTTCGGCGTGCGGGCTTTCAGGAAATAGTACGCGGCCAACGGCTCCAGCACGGTGCGCAACTGAGCGGTTAGTTCGGCATTCTCGAACCAGTCCGGCTTGTCGAGGCTTTCGAGCAGTATCCGCCCCTCGTCGCTGACAGGAACGTCGTCGGCCTGTTTCAGCCATTGCATGAAGCCCGGCACCGGCGACAGCGTGATGAAGGTGTCGAGCTTCGGCAGTTCGCGTCGCAACTCCTCGACCACCTGTTTGATCAGGAAGCTGCCGAAGGAAATGCCGCCAAGCCCTTTCTGCGTATTCGAGATCGAATAGAACACGGCGGTGCGCGCGCGTTCGATCGGCACCGGCTGCCGCTCGGCGGCAAGCAGCGGCGCGATCGCGGTCGGTATCGTCTCGGTCAGCGCGACTTCGACGAAGATCAGCGGTTCGTCGTTGAGCTGGGGATGGAAGAAGGCGTAGCAACGCCGGTCGACAGGATCGATGCGGCGGCGCAAATCGTTCCAGTCGCGGATTTCGTGCACGGCTTCATAGCGAATGATCTGTTCAAGAATATTGGCTGGCGTCGACCAGTCTATCCTCCGCAGCACGAGAAATCCCCTGTTGAACCAAGAAGACAGCAAATGCACCACGTCGCGATCGAGCGCGGCCAGATCCTTGTTGCCCTTCATCAGGGAAAGCAGGTCGGCGCGCATCGCAACCAGTTCGCTGGTACCGCCGGGCGCACGGTTGAGCCGGCGGATCAGTTCCTGCCGCCGCGGCTCGGAAGCAAAATGAAGGTCGCTGGCATCGCTGTCGTTCGGCTGGCTGCGCCAGCTCTCGATCGCCTGCGACAGCTTCTCGCGGTCGGGGCCGAAGTTGCGGGCCAGCGTTTCGAAGAAGGTGAGCCGGCCGGCGGCGTCGAGATCGTGGTAGCGATCGAGCACCTCGCGCGCCATCGCGGTGCCGGAGGCTTCGCCGCGGCCCGACAGCAGGGCTTCGCACAATTCGATCAGCTCCGAAGCGTCCTGGCCGTCGTCGGACGGTCCGGCCCGCCGCAGCAGTGTGCGGCCGCGTTCTGATATCGTCGCGAGAAGATCGGAAAAAAAGGCATTGGCCATGTGGCGGGTCGAATCCAGCGGGGGGTTGCGGAATCTTACATGGGATTTAGGTCGGTGCCGATCACAATCAAGAAGTCCAGCTCGTCATACCCGCCACCGCGTCTCGCCTTCGGCGAGCCCGATGACAGGCTCCTGCGGGTATCCAGTACGCTGCGGCCTATCGATTGATCATCGCCGCCTCTGGAATACTGGATTACCCGCTTCGCTGACAATGACGACAATACAATGTCACCGCCTCACTCCTTCCCGGCAAATTCCGTCGGCGTTTTGCCGGTAACCTGCCGGAAAGCATGGGAAAATGCCGGCACGCTGGCGTAGCCCAAATCCGAGGCAAGCTGCTTGACGGAGACGCCGGCATCCGTCGACAGCTTCTCGATCGCCGCTGCAATCCGGGCGCGCTGGCACCAGCTCTTGAAGTTCAATTGCGTCTCCGACGAGAACAGCCGCGACAGCGTCCGCACCGAGGTGCCGACCTCGCGCGCCAGCGTTTCGATCTCATGGTCACCGGTTGGGTCCGCGAGCACGATGTCGGCGGCGCGCCGGCAGCGCAGCTCGCGCGGCAGCGGGATAAAGGTCGCCGAATCTTCGGCCTGGTCGAGCTCCATCATGGCCAGTCGCAGCAGAAGCTCGGTTCGCTCGCGGTCGCCGCGATCGTCGAACAACGCCAGAATGGTCTGATGCAGGAGCGGCGACACCCGCACCACGAATTCCGCATCCAGGCTGTGGCTGCGCACTTCGCGCTGCAGCCAGTCAAGTTCGAAATAGAGCGTACGCATCTCGATATCGGCGAGCACGTCGATCGCATGCTCCGATAGCGCGGGCACCCACACCGCACGGTCCGGCGGCACCAGCCAGCGGCCCTTTGGCGTCGTCACCTGCATGGTGCCCTTCGCAGCATAGACGAGCTGCGCCTCGCGGTGCACGTGGGTGTCGAGCCGGACGCCCTTCCGGTAGCCGTTCGCAATCATGTGGATGCCGTCGCCGGTCGAGATGCGGCGCCCGATAATGGCGGCAATTGGCTTTTCGGCGATATTCATTGGCGACATCCCGTCAGGACAACCCCGTATAACCTATTTCGGAAAATTGCGGGATTCGGGAATCGACCATGAACAGCCCCAGCCGGGTGATCACTTTCGTCAACGCCGCCCACTTCATCGACCATTATTCGATGCTGATCTTTGCCGCCGCCGTCATCATCATGGGCCCGGCGCTCGGCATGGCCTATTCGGAGCTGTTGCCTTACGCCACCCCGGGCTTCGTCGCCTTCGGCGCGGGCTCGCTTGTCACCGGCTGGCTCGGCGACCGCTGGAGCCGGCGCCACATGATGGTGATCTTCTTCTCAGGCATCGGCGCGTCGATGATCGCCGTCGGCTTCGTGCAAACGCCGCTGCAACTCGGAGCGGCGCTGCTGGCGATCGGCCTGTTCGCCTCGATCTATCATCCGGTCGGCACCGCGATGATCGTGTCCTATGCCGACAAACTCGGCCGCGAGATGGGCCTGAACGGCGTCTGGGGCAATCTCGGCGTGGCGTCCTCGGCGCTGGTCACTGGCGTGATCGGGCAATATCTCGGCTGGCGCTGGGCCTTCATCGCGCCGGGAATCGTCACGATCCTGATCGGCGTGGCCTTTGCGCTGATGGTGGTGCACGAGGACCGAACCGGCACCAGGCAGGCCGCCGCGCAGGCACGGGTTGCGAAAGAAGACATGTGGCGGGTATTCTTGGCGCTTCTGATCGTGGTGATCGCGATATCCACGACCTTCAACGCCATCACCGTGGCGATGCCGAAACTGTTCGCCGAGCGGCTGGCCGGCCTGACCAACAGTCCGGCCCTGCTCGGGGTGATCGCGGCCGGCGTCTATGTGTTCGGCGCGATGACGCAATACACCATCGGTAAGCTGATCGACCATTATTCGCTGAAGACCGTGATGCTGCCGCTGTCGTTTCTGCTGGCGCCGTTCATGTATTTTGCGGCGACGCTGTCGAATCTGCCGCTGATCATCGCTTCCATCGGCATCGTGATGGGTGCGTTCGGCCAGGTCACCGTCAACGACGCCATGGTCGGCAAGTACACCACCGAGGAATGGCGCTCACGCGCCTATTCGGTGCGCTACTTCGTCGGCTTCACCGCGGCCGGCGCCTCCGTCGGCCTGGTGGCGTGGCTCTACGAAAAGGGCGGCTTCGTCACCATGCTGCAGACATTCGGCGCGCTGTGCCTTTTGGTGATCGTGGCGGCGATCATCCTGCCGCGGGAAATCAGGGTGCCGGCCGCGCAAACCGCGCCGTGACATCACTAATCAATTGATCATGCACCACTTTCCGTCATGGAAGGCGGGCACGAGGCCGGCATGACGAACGGAGGTATTGGCGCCCGCGACCCGCGACGATTTGTTGCGGCGCAATAGCTCCGCTGTGCGGCCGTGAACTCAAACAGAACACTTGACCATCGCCACCCTCCTTGTGTGAGGTGCGCGCATGACCCGAATCCAGCTTTTCCTTTGTATCATTGCGATATCGGTGCCTTCGATGGCGGCGGCGCAGACCATGAAATTCGAGGAGGCCGCGGCCATGCTGGCCGCGAGCTGCGGCAAGGACATCGATGACAATTGCCGCGGCGTCAATCTCGACGCGACGCGCCTGAAGGAGTGCCTGGGCCGCAACCAGGACGTGGTGTCGGCGAAGTGCAGGACCGATTATCCCCAGGCCCTCGGCGCCATCCAGCAGCGCATTACCGCGCGCACCTCCCTTGTGAGATTGTGCAATTGGGAACTGAACCGCTTCTGCCGTGAGGTTCGGCACGATCCTGTCAAGGGACTGCAATGTCTGTTGGAATCCACCAAGAAGGCGACCCCGAACTGCAACAAGGCGATCAGCGCCGCGGGGTATCACTGATGCTTGGGGGAGAAAGGCTGTGCGGCATCGGTATCGTGCTTTCCGCCGTGGCGCTGTTTGCCTTGCCGATGGCAGCGAGCCGGGCGCAAACCGCCATATCGAGCGCGGATATCATTGAGAAACTTGCCGTTGAGGCCGAGTCGGATATCGATCTGGCTGCCTTGCGCCAGCAGGCTGCCGATCGCATCAAGGCAAGGGCGGATGCCCAGCCGCAGAAGCGGCCGCCGATCGCCCCCCAACTGACGAAACTGCCGCAAATCCGTTTCGACATCGTGTTCGATCAGGACTCCTCCCTGATCCGGCCGGCCTCCTATCAGACCATCGGCAGCATCGCCGATGCATTGACCGATCCGAAATTGCGGCCCTACCGCTATCTGATCGTTGATCACGTCGAATCCGCCGGCCGGCGCGACCACAATCTGATCCTGAGCCAGCGGCGTGCGGAATCGGTCCGGGATGTGCTGGTGAACACCTTCAAGGTATCGCCGAAGCGGCTTCAGGCGCTTGGTCTTGGCGAAGAACAGTTGCAGGATGTCAATCGCCCGGCTTCGCCTGCCAATGCGCGCGTCCAGATCATGGTGATCGGCAAGTTTGAAACGGCCGAGCCGGCAACGCCGGCTGCGGCGGCACCAAAAGGCGCCGCAGCGAAGAAGAAGCGCTGATCATCCGTGCAAGGGGGAGGGCGCCGCCAGCCGCCGGCTGGGGAAGGAGCACCCGATGTTCAATCAACCTTCGCCGGGAATGGCCGGTTTCTTGCTGGGATTAACAGTGATGATGACGATGCCCGCCGCCGCCGATGCCTTGAAGGAGGAGATCGCACCGACCGGCAAGTTGCGGGTGGCGATTGCGATCAGTCCGGCCGGCGGCGCGTTCTGGTCGACCAGGACCGAAACCGGTTATGCCGGCGTGCCGGTCGATCTCGGCCGTGAGATGGCGGCACAGCTCGGCGTCCCCGTCGAATATGTCGCGCACAACAATTCCGGGCAGATCGTCGATGCGGCGTCGAAGGGCACCTGGGACATCACCTTCCTGCCGAAAGATCCGGAGCGTGAGGGCAGGATGTCGTTCGGGCCGATCTATGAGGTTGCGGATGCGACCTACATCGTCAAGCCTGGCTCGACGGTCACGAATTTCGCGAAACTCGATCAACCCGGGATCAAGGTCGCGGCGGTCAACAACACGACCACGATGCGCGGCGCAATCGCGCATTTGAAGAACGCTGAGGTCACGGGCTACCAGACCTATGACGAAATCTTCGGCCTGCTCAAAGATGGCGAGATCGACGCATTCGCGTTGTCGCGCGACCAGCTCAACGCCATGGCAAAACAGATTCCGGGCACCCGCGTGCTGGACGAAACCTTCAAGCAGACGGTCACGGCGGTCGCGGTGCCGCCCAACCATCCGCGGTCTCTGGCGTTTGCTGAGAAGTTTCTGAACGAAGCGATCGCCAATGGTACGCTACGCAAGGCCTACGACAACAATGGCCTGAAAGATCGGCCGATCCGGACGCAGACGAAATAGGCGATCTATCCTCACGTCATTCCGGTGCGCGCCCGAATGACGGATGTGGCGGGCTGCACAGCAGGCGCCAACATATGTGCAACTGCACAAATACAAGGCAGCCGTTCCTCTCCAGGCACCGCGCGATAGGGGCACAACCACGTAGAAATACGCGCTTTTTTGAGCCTACGGCTCGATTTCGGGTTGGCACATCGATTGCTTAATCCTGTCTCAGTCAATGACGACTGCCGTCCGTTCGGATTGCCAAGGCCAGCGTTGGCCGAAGGCGTTGGGATCAAGCGGCCTCGCGTGAGGCGCTTCGAGCAGTCTTCGGGACCACCTCACGATAGCTCGCGCATCCTCAGTTCCTGGTCGGGCATGACCCCGCGTCGTTCTGTGCCGCTCAAAGGCGGCGCGGGATCGGTCGCGCACGAGGACGGCAAGATTTTTCATTCAATCGGTGCACGGCTGCGCAGCATCCGGCGCGCTTCAACGTTGTCTCGAAAGGGGGACTGGAATGGCCTATCTCGCGCCTTCGGAATTCGTGACCAAGATGGTCGACGCCGGAGAATCCAAAATCTTCATGTCGACGCGCGATACGGTCATCCGCGCCTACATGGCCGGAGCGATCCTCGCGCTTGCCGCGGCGTTTGCGATCACCATCAACGTGCAGACCGGCGTGCCGATCGTCGGCGCCGCGCTGTTCCCGGTCGGCTTCTGCATGCTGTACCTGCTGGGCTTCGACCTGCTCACCGGCGTCTTCGTTCTGTGTCCGCTGGCACTGATCGACAAGCGCCCGGGCGTCACGCTCGGCGGCGTGCTGCGCAACTGGGGCCTCGTCTTCATCGGAAATTTCGCCGGCGCCTTCACGGTCGCCGTGATGATGGCGATCGTGTTCACCTTTGGCTGGTCGCAGCCACCGGACAAGGTCGGCCAGGTGATCGGCACCATCGGCGAAAGCCGCACCGTCGGCTATGCCGATCATGGCGCGGCCGGCATGCTCACGCTGTTCGTCCGCGGCATGCTCTGCAATTGGATGGTATCGGCCGGCGTCGTCGGCGCGATGATCTCCACGCACGTCAGCGGCAAGGTGATCGCGATGTGGATGCCGATCATGCTGTTCTTCTTCATGACCTTCGAGCATTCCATCGTGAACATGTTCCTGTTCCCGTCCGGACTCCTGCTCGGCGGCAAGTTCACCTGGTGGGATTACATCTTCTGGAACGAGATTCCGACGGTCATCGGCAACCTCGTCGGCGGCCTCGCCTTCACCGGGCTGACGCTGTACGCGACCCACGTCAAGACCGGCCCGTCGCGCAGCGCGTCGGCTGCGGCATCTTCGCGGCCGTCCTCGCGCATTGCCGCTTGATCTTAAGATGAGGATGGGCCTCTCCTCGCAAGGGGAGAGGCCTATTGTCGTGAAAGCCGGGAATGCCGCGCGAGCTGAAAATATCCGTCGGACAATTTTCCGATAAGGGCCTCAAGGAAACCAACCAGGATTTCCATGGCGTCCTGATCCCGGACGAGCCGCTGCTCAGCCTCAAGGGCATTTCCATCGTGCTCGCCGACGGAATCAGCACGAGCAAGGTCAGCCGGGTCGCCGCGGAATCGGCGGTCAAGGGTTTTTTGACCGACTATTACTGCACCTCGGAATCCTGGTCGGTGCGCACCTCGGCGCAGCGTGTGCTGGAGGCGACCAATTCCTGGCTGCATTCGCAGACGCGCAGCCAGTATGCCTATGACAAGGACCGTGGTTACGTCTGTACGCTCTCCGCCATGGTCATCAAGTCGACCACGGCGCATCTCTTTCACATCGGCGATTCCCGCATCTATCGCCTCTCCGGCAACACGCTGGAGCAATTGACCAACGACCACCGCATCGTCATCTCCTCCCAGCAGAGCTATCTCGGCCGGGCGCTCGGCGTAAATCCGCAAATCGAGATCGACTACCAGATGCTGCGGCTCGAGCCGGGCGACGTCTTTGTGCTCGTGACCGACGGCATCTACGAGCATCTTAGCGCCCGTCGCATCGCAAAGGCGGTGAACGAGGGCGGCGCCGATCTCGATGCGGCCGCGAAGGGGATTGTCGACCAGGCTTTTGAAGCCGGCAGCAAGGACAATCTCACCGTCCAGATCGTCCGCGTCGATGAGGTGCCCGACGGCGCCGCCAGCGAAGTGTTCGCCCAGCCGCATGAGCTGCCGCTGCCGCCGCTCCTGGAGGCACGGGCGGTTTTCGACGGCTACCGGATCGTCCGCGAGCTGCACGGCTCCAGCCGCAGCCATATCTATCTCGCCGTCGACATCGAAACCGATGCGGTGGTCACCATCAAGATCCCGTCGATCGATCTGCGCGACGATCCCGCTTACCTGAAGCGGTTCATGATGGAGGAGTGGGTGGCGCGGCGGATCGACAGCCCGCATGTGCTGAAACCCTGCCTGCTGCAGCGCAAGCGCAACTTCCTGTATGTCGCGACCGAATACATCGACGGCCAGACACTGACGCAATGGATGATCGACAATCCAAAACCAAGCCTGGAAACCGTGCGCGGCATCGTCGAGCAGATCGCCAAGGGCTTGCGCGCCTTCCATCGCAAGGAGATGCTGCACCAGGACGTCAGGCCCGACAACATCATGATCGATGCTACGGGCACCGTGAAGATCATCGATTTCGGCTCGACCAGGATCACCGGCGTCGTCGAGGCCGAGCCATCAGGCATGCGCAGCGACATTCTGGGCACGCAGCAATACACCGCGCCGGAATATTTTCTCGGCGAGCCGGCGACCTCGCGCTCCGATCTGTTCTCGCTCGGTGTCATCACCTATCAGATGCTGACCGGAAAACTGCCCTACGGCGCGCAGATCGCGACGGCGCGAACGCGATCGCAGTTCAACAGGCTGGTCTACCGTCCGGCGTCGCATGGCGACCGCGACGTGCCGCAATGGATCGACGGCACGCTCGAGAAGGCCGTGCACCCTAATCCCTACAAGCGCTATGACAGTTTTTCGGAGTTTTTGTTCGACCTGCGTCAACCCAACGCGAAGTATCTCTCGACGTCATCGACACCACTGATCGAGCGCAATCCGCTTCTGTTCTGGAAAAGCACGACCGTTGTGCTGGCGCTGGCCGTGATCGTGCTGCTGGCAATCCAGCACGGTGGGCATCGGTAGGGCGCCCCGTTCGCGTCTGGCTTTTCGTGGAGGCGCAAACCTACTTTGCATGGGGTTGTTTTCGCGATTTTGTGTCCAGGCCTGCGGTGCTTTAGTTCGTCGCGCCCGCCGGAATCGGGTCCAGCCCGCTCTTGACGATCTCGGGGCGGGCGGCGGGCGAGGCGAGGAACTTGATCAGCGCCTTGCCGGCCTCGGATTCTTTCGAGACGGTGGCGATCCCTGCTGAAAACACCGTGATCTTCTGCAATTCGTCCGGCAGCGGGCCGACGATTTCGATGCCTTCCACCGGCATTAGTTCGCTGATCTGCTGGAAGCCGATCTCGGCATCGCCGCGCGCGACGATCTCGCCGACCGGGGTTGCCGGGATTTTTCTCGCTTTGTCTTTCATTGCTTCCGTAATGCCGAGCTTGCCGAACATCTCGGTCGAAACATAGACGCCGCTGGCGCTGTCGGAATAGGCGACCGACTTCACCGCCAGCAGCGCGCGCTTGAGCGCGTCGGCTGTGCTGATATCAGGCTTCGGCGTGCCCAACTTGACGGCAACCCCGATCGGCGACTTGACGAGATCGACTTTGCTGTCAGCGGTCGCCTTTCCCTTCTTGACGAGATCGTCGAGCGCATAGCCGACCATGATCAGGACGTCCGCAGGCTCGCCGCGCTCCAGCCGCACCGGAATGGCATTGGTCGTCGTGCCCATCGAGGGGCCGTAGGCGGTCAGCACCTTGTGGCCTGCAGCGCGCTCGAATTCGGGCACCAGCGCCTTGTAGGCGGCCGACAGCCCGCCCGAGATCATCACCCGCACCTCGGCGGCTGTGGCTGTGACGGTCAGCAGGAATACGCTGAGAGTGGCGAGGGTGAGGGCGCGGAGATTTGCAGAAAGTCGCATTGATGCTTCCTCCCGGACAACTCTTGAGCGGTCGTCCTTGGGAGAATGTTAGCGCGCGTAGAGGGAGGCGGCTAGTTCGACAATGGCGGTGCGTTCCCTCTCCCGCTTGCGGGGGAGGAAGCGGGAGAGGTGACTACAGTTCACGAATTCACATGCACGAAATCCCGCAGCAGCGGATAGATCTCGTTGTTCCAGCGCTTGCCGGAGAACACGCCGTAATGGCCGACGCCGGCCTGCATGTGGTGCACCTTGCGATAGGCGCGCACGCCGGTGCAGAGGTCTTGTGCCGCCAGCGTCTGGCCTATCGAGCAGATATCGTCCTTTTCGCCTTCGACCGTCATCAGGCCCATGCGCCTGATCGCGGCCGGGCTCACCGGCCGGCCGCGATGCATCAGTTTGCCCTGCGGCAACAGATGCTCCTGAAACACGTCGCGCACGGTCTCGATATAGAACTCAGCGGGCAGGTCCATGACCGCAAAATATTCGTCGTAGAAGGTCTTGATGATCGCGGCCTTTTCCTTCTCGCCCCTGGCGAGATGATTGGCGAGGTCGATGTGCTGCTTGACGTGGCGCTCCAGATTCATCGATACGAAGGCGGTGAGCTGCACGAAGCCGGGATAGACTTTTCGGAACGCGCCCTTGCACTGCACCGGCACGTAATTGATCAGGTTCTTTTCGAACCAGTTGATCGGCTTGCTCTTGGCGAATTCATTGACCTTGGTCGGCTGGATCCGCGTGTCGATCGGCCCGGCCATCAGGGTCAGCGTGGCTGGGCGGGCCGGGTGATTATCCTCCGACATCACGGCAGCCGCAGCCAGCGCCGAGACCGACGGCTGGCAGATCGCGACCATGTGCGCACGCGGGCCGATCTTGTCCAGGAAGGTGATCAGATGATCGGTGTAATCCTCCAGCCCGAACCGGCCGGCGTGAAGCGGAATGTCGCGCGGATTGTGCCAGTCGGTGATGTAGACGTCGTGGTCCTGCAGCAGCGTCTTCACGGTGGCTCGCAACAGCGTCGCGAAATGGCCGGACATCGGCGCTACCAAGAGCAGCCGCGGCTGCTCCGGCGCGTTCTCCTTCTTGAAATGCAGCAGCGAGCCGAACGGGGTGGCAAAGGTGACTTCCTCAGTCACCTCCAGCTCCCGGTTGCCGACCAGTACCCTGTCTATGCCATAGGCTGGCCGGTGATAGGTGAGGGAGGAGCGCGAGATCAGCTCGAGCGAGGCGGCGAGCCGGCCGAACAGTCTGTCGGAGACCCCCTGCGGCACCAGATTGAGATACCTGAGCGCCGCTGCAGCCCCGGTCCGCCATGGCGACGTCAGGTCCATGTGGTTCTGATAGGCCTGGTACATCATTGACATCATTCACATCAGCCCCTGTCCCATGACGCCATGCAATATCGACGCCACAGCGGGCCCGGCCGCCTCTAAAACTGGCACGTGGTTTGCTGCGCAAATGCCCAGCGCACAGGCATTGGCGGCGGCGCGGTCGGCCGCCCTTGGCTGTGCAAGAGGCGTTTTTGGGGTTCGAGGGAAGGCCATATGGCGAAGACCACACTGACCATCTCCAGCAAAAATTACTCGTCCTGGTCGCTGCGCGGCTGGCTGCTGGCGAAGTTCTCAGGGCTTGAGTTCGAGGAGGTCACCACCGCTCCCGACGATGCCTCGGCGCGGGCTGAAATCCTGCTGCTGTCGTCGTCGATCCTGGTGCCGTGCCTGCGCCACGACGGCGCCACCATCTGGGATACGCTGGCGATCGCGGAATATCTCAACGAGGTCATGCCCGACGCCGGCCTGCTGCCGGCCGACCGGATCCGCCGCGCCCATTGCCGCTCGATCTGCGGCGAGATCCATTCCGGCTTCACCACGCTGCGCGCCTCGCTGCCGGTCAACCTGAAGGGCCATTTCCCGGGCTTCAAGATCTGGTCGCGCGCGCAGGCCGATATCGACCGGGTCTGCACCATCTGGCGCGAATGCCTTGCGGAATCAGGCGGGCCGTTCCTGTTCGGGGAGCGTACCATGGCGGATGCCATGTACGCGCCCGTCGTGACCCGTTTAATGACCTATGACGTCAAACTCGAGCCCACTCTCGCGGCCTACGCCAAGACCATCATGGCGATGCCGGAAATGCAGGAATGGATCGAGGCCGCCAAGGCAGAGCCGGCCGATATCGAGGAGCTCGAGGTCGAATATTAGGCAAGCCTGGCGCGGCCATGCCCGTTTGGATGGCTCAGGCAACGGGCAGGCTTTGCTCAAGCCCGTGCCAGCCGTGACCGGCGCAGGGCCCGATCCTCTTGCCATTTCGCAAGCTGCTGAAGCCGGATTTCTGCCTCCGGCCAAGCGGTTCACTGCACCGATGCCGGCCAAATCGCTGCATTGCAACGCGACTGGCGTGAATTTCGCATAGCAGCATGCAGCCGTGAACGCGACGATGCGACGCTGCCGAAAATTTGGACGCTCTTCGCCAGTCGCGGTCCCGCCAACGCGAACCGTGGAGGCTTCGATGAACAAGCAGGCCGTCGTCAGCAAATTCTCTCACGTCAAACCCGGCGATACCAAGTTCAAGGGCGGAGGTCTGCGCGACTTCTTCCTGTACCGCGATCTCGGCATTGCCGATGCCACCGGCGGGCAGGTGATCTGCCATCTGGTCAAGGCCAACCCCGACTTGCCGCCCGAAGAGGGCACCGGCTGGCACAAGCACGAATGCGAATTCCAGATCGTGATCATGACCAAGGGCTGGGCGCGCTTCATGTATGAGGACAAGTCGACCTTGGTGCAGGCCGGCGATGTCGTGCACCAGCGGCCCGGCATCACGCATTACCTGTACGATTACTCGGAGGACATGGAGTACCTCGAGATCGTCAGCCCCGCCGACTTCAAGACCGTCGACGTGCCTCCCGCGGTCGACAAGGTGCCGCCGCCCACGCCGTGGAGCTGACCGCCATGTCATCCGCCGAGGAATTAACCTTTGTCGTCGGCCGCTGACTGCGGCCGATTGCCGTGGTGCTTTATGTGGTGCGCCGGCTGGGATGGCGCGCGACATCTAGCCGTGAACAGGAGCGTACGGCGCTAAATCGGTGATTCGGGCGCGGTTCGTTCCGTAGCTGTTCCAAACCTTAAAGTTCCGCGCGCATCCGTCCCATTCTGACGCAATCTACGACGGGTCAGGGTCTTTCCGCGGCGCTTTCAGATCTCGGCCGCGGCAGTCGCCAACCGACCACGGTGGCCTCGACCATGCCGCCGGTCCTGTCATTTCGCCATTGACCGTCGATCCATCGGCAGGCGAACGGCAGTTGATAGGTTCCGCTGTGATCCTCGCAAAGAACTTCCACCGGCAGGTTCGGCGGCGGCTCCCCGTTGCCATCGAACTGCGCCAGTCGTTTTTCACGCGTTGCCATCAATCAATCTCCACTGCCGCACCCGGCAAACACACCGGTTTGAGGTGCGGCGAAATCCATCCACTGTTAACGGGATGAAGCACAACGCCTGAATGAGGTATCAGTATGGTATCTCTGGGGACGGGGCCCTGCTTCGCGCAAATTGCCGTGATAGACGTTCCCTTACGTGAGATGCTTGTGGAATGAGGATTTTGATGATTGCTCCGACGCCCAGGATCATGATCGTCGCCATCACGCTGCTGATGGCTTTGTTGCCGGCGAGCGTCCACGCGCAGGACGTTCCCGGCATCGAGATCTGCACCGTCGAAAAAACCATGGAACGGCGCACCTCTTGCCTGCAGAGCAATGTCGACTTCCTGCAGAAGACGATCACAAAACTCACCACCGACCATCAGCAGAAAATTGATGCCGCCAACCGGCAGATTGAGGCGTTGAAAAACGCGGTCATTGGCTTGCAGAAGCTGGTCGGCGAGTTGCAGGCGGCGCAGAACAAGGCGGCAGAGGATGCGAAGAAGACCGCCGCGCCCACGGCGAAGGATTCAGCGCCTGCTGCGAAGGATGCGGCGACGCCGAAAGACGGCACCAAGTAGGGGCTGCCCCGCGGGTTACGCCACACGGTATTGCTCCATGATGGCCTTATCCGGTTCGTAACCAAGTCCGGGCCCCTGCGGCACCTCCACATTGCCATTGGCATCGACGTCGATGCGACCGCGCCACAAGCAGGCGGCACGTTTCATGGAGAACACCTCGACGAAGGTTGCGTCGTCGCGCAGCGACATCAAGTGCAGCGTCGCGAGGAAGCCCGGGCCGAAATACGGTGAATGCGGTGCAAGCCTGACGCCGAATTCGTCGGCGAGGTCGACGACCCTGAGATATTCGGTGATGCCGCCGACCTTGATGACGGAGGGTTGCGCATGGCTCACCGCGCCCGCCTTCAGCATCTGCCTGAATTGGTGAACCGTGCAGGCATTCTCTCCGGCCGCAACGTTGAGCCCGCCCTTGCTTCGCACTTCGGCCAGCGTTGCAAAATCTTCCGGCGGCCAGACCGGCTCCTCGAGGAACATCGGCGTTGCGTCGCGGCAGGAATGCGCGAAGGCGATCGCGGCCTCGCCATTCAGCGGACAGTTCAAGTCGACCATCAGCGGAATGCCGGCGCCGATCTCCTGCCGCGCGGCATATACCGCAGGCGTTGTGGTTTCGTGCAGCTTGATCGCCTTGTAGCCCTGCCGCAGCGCGGTCTCGCATTCGCTTGCGATCAGCTCTGGCTTTCCGATCCGCAGCAGGCTCGCATAGGCAGGAATCCGGGTCCGCCTGGCTTCGCCGATCAGGCGGTGCAATGGCGCGCCCTTGACCTTCGCTGCGAGGTCCCACAGCGCGATATCCAACGCTGAGATCGCAAACATGGTGATGCCATAGCGGCCGAACAGATGCAGGTTGCGCTGGATCTGTTCCATGAAGGCGGGAATACCGGCCGCATCTGGAACTTTCTGTCCCAGCGCCTGCGGCGCAATCATTTCCTCGATGGCGGCGTAGCTGGTTCGCGGGCAGACATAGGCAAAGGCATCGCCCCAACCCGTGATGCCGGCGTCGGTCGAAACTTCCACCATGACGATTTCCAGCGCCGAGATGGCGGACGCTCCTTGCTTGAAACTCGCGACACCGGCGTCATAGGGAATACGGATATGGTGCGCCCGGACATTGGTGATCAGCATGGTAACCTCCAATAAGTAGTGCCGCGTCAGCCGGCGGCCTTGATCCCTGTGCCCAGCAGATAGTTCCATAGGCTGCGACGACGGAGCAAGGACTGTCAAATCAGGCGCGGCGCAATCGCCGATAATACGAACGCTTCGTATGAAAGCTATGAGCCATGAATCCAGCCCAGAAAGCGCTCTGGTACATCGAAAGCCATCTCGCCGACCCGCTGACGCTCGATGAGATCGCGGGCGTTGCGGGCGTCTCGCGCTTCCATCTGGTGCGGGCGTTTGCCACCGCGACCGGCCTTTCGGTGATGCGTTATGTGCGCGCCCGCAGGCTAACCAAGGCCGCGCACGCGCTCTCCGCCGGTGCGCCCGATATCCTTAGCCTCGCGCTGGATTCGGACTACAGCTCTCACGAAGCTTTCACCCGCGCGTTCCGCGACCATTTCGGCGTAACGCCCGAAGCGGTCCGCGCCGCAACGTGCCTCGATCATCTCAAGCTTCAGGAGCCAATCGTCATGGATTCAACCCTGCTCGATCATCTCAAGCCCCCGCGTTTCGAAACCTCTAAGCCGTTGCTGATCGCCGGCATCAGCGAACGCTGCACGCATGAGAACGGCGGCGCCGGCATTCCGAACCAGTGGCAGAAGTTTCACCAAACTGTCGATGACATCCCGAAGCGGGTCGGCAAGGTGGCCTACGGCGTCTGCTGCAATGGCGACGATGCCGGCTTCGACTACATCGCCGGCGTCGAGGTCGCCGACTTCTCCGACCTGCCGCGCGAGTTCGCCCGCGTGAGGATTCCGGAGCAGAAGTATGCGGTGTTTACCCACTCGGAGCACATCTCGACGATCCGCCGCACCGTCAACACGATCTGGAATCACTGGCTGCCGGCATCCGGCATGAAGGCGGCAGATGCGCCGAGCTTCGAGCGCTACGACGAGAATTTCGATCCCGCCACCGGCAATGGCGGGTTGGAGATCTGGATTCCGGTCAAGGAGTAGCGTCTCCGCAATGCTGCCCTGCGCCGCTTCATTGCCGGTGGTTGCTTGGCAAGCCAAACCGACTTTGCCATAACAGCCACAACGAATTGTTGCGCGTGCGGGGCCGAGCCAAATCCGCCTGCAGCCAAAAGTAAGTCGGGAGGATTCATGGCCGATATCCGCGTTCTCGCCACCGATCTGGAATTTCCGGAAGGCCCGGTTGTCATGCCGGACGGATCGGTGGTGCTGGTCGAAATCCGCGGCAAGCGGCTGACGCGGGTTTATCCTGACGGGCGCAAGGAGGTCGTCGCGCAAATTCCCGGTGGCCCCAATGGCGCAGCGCTCGGCCCCGACGGCAAGATGTACATCTGCAACAATGGCGGCTTTAGCTGGATTCCGACCGGCAAGATGATCATGCCGGGGCCGCAGCCGGACGATTATCAGGGCGGCTCGATCCAGCGCGTGGATCTGCAGAGCGGCAAGGTCGAGACCGTCGTCGATAAATGCGGCGAGCACGCCCTGCGGGGGCCCAACGACCTGGTGTTCGACAAGCACGGCGGCCTCTGGTTCTCCGATCTCGGCAAACGTCGCGCCCGTGAGATGGATGTCGGCGGGTTCTATTATGTCAGGCCGGGCATGAAGGAGGTCGTCGAGGCCGTGCACGGCGTGCTGCCCGCCAACGGCATCGGCCTGTCGCCGGACGAGAAGACCGTCTATATCGCGGAGACGCCGACCGCGCGGCTGTGGGCCTATGAGATCTCCGAGCCCGGCACGATCAAGCCGCGCGACGTCATCTATCGCGGCGAGCGCGGCAAGCCGATTGCGGGGCTGGGCGGCTACCAGATGTTCGACTCGATGGCGGTAGAGGCAAACGGTAATGTCTGCGTGGCGACGCTGGTGTCGGGCTGCATCTCGGTGATCGCACCTGACGGCTCCCTGGTCGAGCAGGTGCCGACCGGCGACCGCGTCACCACCAATATCGCATTTGGCGGGCCGGAGTTGAAGACGGCGTACATCACGCTGTCTGGCAAGGGCGAGCTGATTGCGATGGATTGGGCGCGGCCGGGACTGGCACTGAATTTTTTGAACAAGTGAACCATCCCCGTCATTGCGAGCGCAGCGAAGCAATCCATGCCGCCACAAGGGGATAGATGGATTGCTTCGTCGCTTCGCTCCCTTGCGCAAACGCTTCGCGTTTGTCGCAGGCAATGACGGCGTGACAACGGAGTTTTTAAAATGGCCTTTCTTGAACCGGTTACCCTTCACGGCGAGCACGCGCGGCTGGAGCCGTTGTCGCACGATCACATCGACGGCCTGGTGGAAGCGGTGAGGGACGGCGAGCTGTGGAAGCTCTGGTACACCGCCATTCCGACCGCCGAAAACATGAAAAAAGAAATCGATCGCCGGCTCGGCCTGTTCGCGGCGGGATCGATGCTGCCGTTCACGGTCTATGACGCAGAGGGCAAGATCGCCGGCATGACGACCTATATGAATGTCGATGCCGCCAACCGCCGCGTCGAGATCGGCTCGACCTGGTACGCCAAACGCGTGCAGCGCAGCGCGCTCAATACGCAGTGCAAATTGCTGCTGCTGACGCACGCGTTCGAGAAATTGAATTGCATTGCAGTGGAGTTCCGCACCCATTTCTTCAATCACCAGAGCCGGCGCGGCATCGAGCGCCTGGGCGCCAAGCTGGACGGCATCCTGCGCAGCCATCAGATCGCGCCAAACGGCACGTTGCGCGACACCGTGGTTTACAGCATCATTGCCAGCGAATGGCCGACGGTGAAGGCGCATCTCACCTATCAACTCAACGATAAGCCGCGGTAACAAGCCGCGCCAGAAAAGAGACGATGGAAACGTTCGATTATGTGATTATCGGCGCGGGCTCCGCAGGCAGCGTGCTCGCCAACCGGCTCAGCGAAGATTCTTCCAGCCGCGTCTGCGTGCTCGAAGCGGGTGGCAAGGACTGGCATCCCTACATTCATCTGCCCGCCGGCTTCATCAAGACGTTCCACATGAAGAGCGTCAATTGGGCCTATCAGCAGGAACCGGGGCCATGGACCGGCGGCCGCAGCATCTACGCCCCGCGCGGCAAGACGCTGGGCGGCTCGTCGTCCATCAACGGCCATATCTACAACCGCGGCCAGCGCCAGGATTTCGACACCTGGGCGCAGCTCGGCAATCACGGCTGGGGCTATCCGGACGTGCTGCCCTATTTCAAGCGGCTGGAGTGCCGCGTCGGCGAATGCGACGAGACCTATCGCGGCCGCGATGGCAGTCTCACCGTCACCACCATGGATTGGCAGGATCCACTGTGCGAGGCCTTCATGGAGGGCGCTGTCAGCCTCGGGATCCCCAAAAATCCCGATTACAACGGCGCGATCCAAGAGGGCGTCTCCTATTGCCAGCGCACCATCCAGAACGGTCTGCGCATGAGCGCCGCGAAGGCGTTTTTGCACCCGGCGCGAAAACGGCCGAATGTCGATGTGCGAACGCATGCGCATGTCACCAACCTGATTTTCGAGGGCAAGCGCGCGGTCGGCGTGCGTTATCTCCGGGGCGGCAAGGGCGGCACGCCCGTCGAGGTGCGCGCTAACAAGGAAGTCATTCTTTCGGGCGGCGCCTATAACTCGCCGCAGGTGCTGCAATTGTCCGGCGTCGGCTCGCCCGAACTGCTGCAATCGCACGGCATCGACGTCCGTCACGCGCTACCGGGCGTCGGCGAAGGCCTGCAGGATCATTACGCGCCGCGTTCGGTCGCGCGCGTCAAGAACATCAAGACCATCAATGAACTGCGGCGCGGCCTGAGCCTGTGGGTCGAGACGCTGAAATGGGCGACGACGCGGCGCGGGTTGCTGTCGCTGTCGCCGACCATGGTCTATTGCTTCTGGCACTCCGGCGAGACCACCGAAAGCTCCGACCTGCAGCTCACCTTCACGCCGGCAAGCTACAAGGAAGGCGTGCAGGGCCAGCTCGAGGACGAGCCCGGCATGACGGTCGCCTCTTGGCAGCAGCGCCCGGAGAGCCGCGGCTATGTCCGCATCCGCTCCGCCGATCCGTTCGCGCCGCCGATCATCCAGACCAATTACCTGGTGGAAGAGATCGATCGCCGCGTCGTCGTCGCCGGCATGAAACTGGCGCGCCGGCTGCTCGCGTCCAAGCCGCTCGCGCCATACTACGCCTATGAGGATTTCCCCGGACCCAAGGTGCAGAGCGACGACGAATTCCTGGCGGCCGCCACCGAGCGTGGCACCACCACTTTCCATCCCGGCTGCACCTGCCGCATGGGCCCGGCGGATGCCAAATGGGCCGTGGTCGACGACCAGTTGCGCGTGCATGGACTGCAGGGCTTGCGCGTCGTCGACGCCTCGATCATGCCGCGCATGATCTCCGCCAATCTCAACGCATCGACCTTGATGATCGCCGACAAGGCCTCCGACATGATCCGCGGCAAGACCGCGCTGGAAGCCGTCAGATTCCCGGTGTCGGCCTAGCATTGGCGCGAGGAGCATGGCGTTCGCGATCAAGGCCAAGGTTTCCGATCTGCGACCGAAGACGTTCGCATTGACAGCGCAAAAGACCATGTATGGCGGCAAGCATATCGCCGAAGGCGACACGGTTTTCGTGTTCGCGAGCGAGAACGAGGGCGGGCACGGCCTTATCGCGCGCGGCGTTGTGGTTTCGGCCGAAGCGATCGCCAGGAAGCGCGGCATCACCAGGCAAACACCACGTGTGAGCGTTACCATCCGACGCACCGCGCTCGCGAAGCGGCCGCTTGGGCGGAGCGAGCTAAAGCGTTTCACCGAGTGGAATGACGGCCAGCCCGGGACCGAGCTCAATTTCAAGTTCTATCGTCAGGCAACGAACAAGATCGCCGGCATCTCGGAAGAAGCGGCGGCGTTCCTCGATGAATTCTTCTAGCGGCGTGGACTTCTGACGGAGAAGCGGAAATCTTGCGATCAGTTAGAGTATTGCCGCTCGTGGCCCAACCCGGTCATCGAGGGCAGCAAATGTCAGAGATGGCGGCACGGAGGCTCGGCTGGTTTGTCGCCCTCCCGGGCGCAACCTGCCGGACTGCCATAGTTCGTTCGCGCTACGTCCAGTAAAAAGTAAGAGTTGGAAGGCGCACGGATGCGTTTCGGCTCTTTCTAACCAGCGATGGCTTGAGGTTCAAACGAGCGGCTAATCGGGGAGGGATGGGCCCGGGAGACAAGACGAGATCGGTGACGAGCCGACGCTCGCGCCAAGGCATTTAGGGCTAGCGCCAGACCAAAGTTTCAACGCCGCGATCGCCCTTCGCAATAAGTTCCGGCGGCTCCAAGCGATGCTCATGGGCCGTCGCTTTCGCCGCGGCAAATTGCGCGTAGAACGCGCGCTTGGGGAGGATACAGTGAATTATTGAATGTGACCCAGGGCGGGTCACAAGGACATGACGATTGGCATGAGCCGTTCCGCGACGCGCGCGAGCAGCGGCTCGACCAGATGCTGACGCAGCCGTTCCGAGAAGACGACCGCAGCTACCCACTTCGGGCTTGAAAGCCTGGCGCATGATCCTGTCCGCTCTCACGGGGCGCATTCGCAACAAGGAGGACATCGCCATGACGCCCACGCGTTTCGTTTCAACTGCCAGCGTGCTGGCGGCAATCTGGCTCGTGACCGGAGCCGCGACAGTGCGCGCCCAGGACAGTGCGCTGCCGGCCGGCTTCAAGACCCAGCCGCTGCTGAAGACAGGTCAAACCCGAGACAAGCAGCCGATTGTTTATCCGAAGACAGACAAGCCAGAAATGATATCCGTTATTGGGACCATCGAGCCCGGTGGCCGTACGCCACTGCATGAGCACCCGGTACCGACCTACGTCTATGTCCTCGAGGGCGAGGTGGAGTTGCAGAGTCACGGCGGACAACCGTATCAATATAAAACCGGCGAAGCCTACATCGAGGCCCTCAATCACCAACACCAGCTTTTCAATAAGGGGAATGTTCCGGCTAAGGTCCTGGTGGTCTTCGTCGGCGAGGAGGGTAAACCCACAACCATCGCGGCGAAATAGCCGCCGGTCCCCAGCGCCAGTCGGCACGCCCGCTATCTAAAAACGCCCGCGCCGCCGCGCTGATCAGGGGTCAACGTCGTGGCCGCGGATTGACATTTCTCTCTACGGGAGATTGCGTGGCGCGCGCACAGCTTGGCTTTACGGACCTCGTCATGAAGCTCATTGCGCATCGTGGATGGTCCGCGGGTCGGGGCGAAAACTCGCCCGCCGCGTTCGTACGTGCCGCGCGTGACGGCAGAATATCCGGTGTCGAATTCGACGTCTGCCGTGCAGCGGATTCCGACACATTGGTGGTGTCACACGACCCGCCGCGTCATGTCGAGAATGCGCTTACCCTCGATGCGGCACTGTCGCTTCTTTCGCCGACTGACCTTGAACTGTTCGTGGAGGTGAAGGAGACGGGACTTGTCTCTGGAGTCATCGAGAGGCTGATTGCTAGCGACGTGGCCCGTCGCTCGGTCGTATTTGCCTTTGCCGCCGTCGCAAAATCCTTTCCGTGGGAGGGTGCGCGACCGGTGCGCCTGGGCATCATCGTCATGTACCCGTGGAACCTGAATCGTGCGGTGCGCAAGTATGCGCCGGATGTCCTACTGCTCGGCTGGGACGCGCGCACTTGGACACGAGTCGCTTTTCGCGCCTGGTGGTCCGTTTTCTCCCTTGAGCAGCTTGCGCGACGCCACCACGTGCCGGTTGTGGTAGGAGTCGTGCAACGCATGGACGACCTTCATTGGCTCTCACGGCAGCGCCTCTACGGGGCGGTTGCCGACGTCGACCGTACTATCGGCCGCAGCGCAGGCCTGATTAGGCAGCGCAAACCCGTTCGTGGCCCGTGAAGTATGACAGGTCGGCCTAATCTGGCGTGGCGGACCGGCTGTTTCGGTGATGTCGCCTTTTTGCCCCTTCGAGACATGCCGACCGGCCCCGAACACATCTACTAGTCGGGGAAGAGCGGAAGTGATTGGCCTTCGATTCGAATGTCGCTAATGACCTCAACGGACTTTCGCTCGCATCTGCTGAGTTCAGGAAAGGTTCTGGAGTTGCCAATCTCTCCCATGCGCGGCCGGGTGCTGGCTTGATTTGATCCCTATTGGCCTAGTTTCAAATTTCGGGTGGCCTAGTATGGATGATTGCCAGAATGGAGTAACCTAAGCTTGGGGGCGACGGTTAACTTACGGCGGAGCCACTTGTCATGACGCCTCTCAATAGAAACATACTGATCGCTGCCGTGGTGATCATTCTTGCTGGAGTGCTCATTTATACTTACGGCGGATTCGATACGACTACGACAACGCCCTCGCCGCCTGCAACGCCGCCTGCGCCAACACAGAAGTAGCCGTCGAAGCGACGAATCAAAGAGCGAAGCGTACGATTTGCTAGTCGAAAGAGGCCCGCTTCAGTTGGCGGCCTCTTTTCGAATGTCACCTGTTGGGCCCATAGCGGACCCCATCTCCGGCATGACGATCACGATGGGCAACGTCTGTTGTCGCGGGCAGAGCGGAAGTGCCGGAGATGGCTGTGAGTTCAGCTAATTACCCCCAGTGGACATGCCGATCCGTCCGATTGGTGTGTGCTTCCCGGGGTAGACCGGACGTGGCGAAGTAAACCGCCGCTTCCGCTCTGACAATAGCCTGAAATTTTCGAACCCAGCCGGCTCCGCTGGCGTTCGAAAATTACTGGCTCGCAACAAATCCCGCACCTCGTGGCATAAAGTATTTGACGCGCCGAATTTCTCTGCGTTTAGATCGTGACATTCGTCGCGGGTGAAATTGCCTGCACTCTTGAGGACCGCAATGCGTAACGCGCGCACACACATCGCAGAGACTGCCGCCCACGTCCGGCCGCTTATTCGGCTCGCCGATTGGTCGTGCATGTCCGTGATGACGCGAGGTCCTAACTTTCAGCTCGAAGCGGGGCTGATCCGCAAAGCAAGAGTGTAACTCTCGGCGCAGGGCCGCTCCCTCCGCCGAACCGGCAGGAGGGCAAGATGAACGCCCGCAACGACGTCAAGAAACCATCCGATCAGAGCTTGGACGCGAGGCCTGTGCTGGCAGCGGCTCGACGGCGATTTGCCGTGCGGGTTAATTTTCTCGTGGCTCGCTGGCTCGAGCGCTGCGCCACAAACGCCGAGGCCGCACAACGGTTGTTAAGGACCGATCGGAAGCCCACGCGTGAGTTCGGGATGGGCGTGAGCCCTGTCGTTTCATCTCCACGTTGGGATGAGTCCCCATGACGGGGGCAGGCAGCGCGTGCGGATAGCTTCAAGGTATGGAGAGAGGCTGCCCGCATGGCAGCCTCCGTTACTCTATTGCCGATCACCTACGGACTTCCGAGTTTTGATCCTTCGCCGAACAACGTGGGCCCGTCGTCGATATCGCCTTGGCATCGCCATCAAATGGATTGGCGCGACAATGGCGTTCGGCTATCGCACCATCGACCCAATAGGGGTCGAGGTTCCCGCATGTCTCATATCTGCCGCACTGCAGACCTATCGTTCGAACGTATCTGATCTGCCGCACTGTAGACGTATTCCGACACTCATGTTCACGGCGTGTCTGAGTGGAACGAGCAGTAGTTCACTGCCTTGTTCCTTCTAACCTAGAGGAAAAAGTACCGTGATGAAAATTGTGATTATTGCGGGTGCGACGCTTGCCGTGGTGACTGCCGCTGGCGCTGCCGACGTTCCGCGTCCACAGCCCGTCTATCAGCAGGCCCAAATCGGCAAGATGCCGATTGGCAAGACCCCAATCGGGAAGACCCCAGTCGGCAAGACGCCTGTCGCGCCGCGGCCCTATACGCGGTATTGACTTAAGGTCTCGCTGAATCCTGACCTTTGTCGTCGACAGTTGAAGGGCGAAGCGTGGTAAATAGGCCGAAGCGGTTGGGACTATGCTTGCTTGCGGGATTCACACTCGCTGTCTTGCTCCAGTGCAAAATCCAATCAGCTTCAGCACGCGAGATTGACACTCGCGCCCGCTCGGACCGTTTCGTTTCCCAGAAACGGGAGGTCCACAAGCGCGCCGCCGCCGCGAACGCGCTTGTTTCCAGTGATGCGCCCATTGAATCGAAACCGGCGCCACAGTCGACTCGAAAGCCGGGATCGGGAGCAGCAAAGGGCCCGTACTACGTTGATTTCAGAGCCAGGACAGCGGCGAGCTGGGGACACGCTTTCGTCTGGTTCGGGAAGACAAGCGAGCGAGCAGTTGAAGTCGCGGGCCTTACCCCTGCGGGAGACACTGCAGCTTATGTACTTGGTCATTTGCTGTGGGTGCCGTCCGAGACCACGGCAAGCTATGGCGATCTTGATCCGCAGTACTTGACCGCCAGTTACCGGGTTTACCTGAATGAGCCGGACGCAAAAAGAGTTTTCGCATACATCAAGAAATTACAGGCGAGTTCACCGGTCTGGAACGCTGAAACCACCAATTGCACTGCGTTTATCGGTAGCATCGCGGAGTTCATGGGACTAAAAGTTCCTCACCGCTGGCAGCGCCCTGAGGACTACGTCAACAATCTCAAGGCGATGAATAGCGGGCGCAAGATGATCTACCTGTCGTCAAAACAATAGCTCGCATTCGTCCTTGCCCCTAAGGATGACCTTCGCGTCATCAACCGAAGATCCGTGTCCGTTACGTGAGGCTCGGAGTCCGGCGCCCGATCCAGGCGCTAGACAGCCTCCGCCCGGTACAGCGTGTCGATTGTCACCACGCCGATCGCCCGCGACACGCACGTACAGATCTTGCGGTTGTCCTGCTTCTGCTGATCGCTGAAGAACACGTCGCGGTGGTCGATCTCGCCCTCGACCGCGACGACGTCGACCGCGCAGACGCCGCATTCGCCGCGCTGGCAGTCCGATATCACCTCGAAGCCGGCGCCGTTCAGCGCATCCAGCATCGAGCTGTTCTGCGGCACGACCAGTTCGGTGTCCATATCCTTCAGCCGCACCCGGAATTCCGCCGTCGGCATCAAGCCGCTGGAGCCGAAGGTCTCGTAGCGGAGATCGGCAGGCGCTCTACCTGCCTCGTTCCAGGCGCGCCGCGCCGCTTCCAGCATCCGCATCGGCCCGCACATCACGGCGATGGCGTCATCCGGTAACGCGCGGAAGGTGGCGTTCAGATCGAGCCGCGCGCCTTCGTCGGAGGCGTGCACGACCAATCGATTGCCGAGCAGCGCGGAGAGTTCGTCGACGAAGGCTGCATCACCGCGCGATTTCACCGCGTAGTGCAACGTGGCGTCGATATTTCTGCGGTACAGCGCGGCGGCGATACCGGTAATCGGCGTGATGCCGATGCCGCCCGCGATCAGGCAATAATTTCGCCGCGTCCAATCGACGTCCAGCAGCGAGCTTGGGTTGCAGATTTCGATCCGCGCGCCAGCTCGCAAATTCCACATGCCGCGCGAGCCGCCGCGGCTATCCGGCGCCAGCCGCACCGCGATTCGATAAGTGCCGGCGTCGTCGTTCTCCACCAGCGAATAGGAGCGCCGCGCCGGCTGTCCATCGATCAGCACGGAGACGCCGATATGGCTGCCTGCCGGGTGGGGCGCTACTCGACCGCTTTCAGGACGCAGGCGGAATTCGCGGATCGTCGGCGTCACGTCGCGGATAGATTCGACAGTGCACCAGCTCCATTGCTCGGCAAAACGCATGGGCTACTCTATTCGACTGGCGATTTCAAAAGGGCGAGTGCGGGCAGCAAATCGAGATGCGTGCGGTTTCGGATCGCGAGCCGCAAGTTGCGCGCGGCGAGGCGGGAATGTTCTCGCATCACGGCTTCGGCCCGCGCGCCCTCGCGGTTCTCGATCGCATCGACCACAACGCGGTGATGATCCTGCCCGATCAGCAGGATCTGGTGCGCTTCCGGCAGCGCCGACTGCGCCATTACGAACGCGCTTGGCGAAGCAAACGGCAGCGCCGAGACGCGGTCGATCTCCCGGATCAGCGGCGCGCTGGCGGACAGTTCATTGAGCAGCGCGTGGAAGCGCGCGTTCATTGTCACATAGGCAGAAAAGGCTTCGACCGAGATCTGATCCTGCCGGACCAGTTGATCGAGATCGGCAAGGCACTCCTTGAGCGGCTCAAGGCTACGCGCGCTGACGCCGCGCTCGGCCGCAAAGCGCGCGGCGAGGCCCTCAAGCGTGCCGCGCAGCTCGATCGAATCCAGAATGTCGCGCTCGGTGAACGCTTTCACCATGAAGCCGCCGGACGGGATCGCCTGCAACAGCCCTTCGTCCTCCAGCCGCACCAGCGCCAGCCGCACCGGCGTCCGCGACACGCCGGTGATATCGACCGCCTGCAATTCGCTGATGCGTTCGCCCGGGCGCAGCCGCCCGGACAGGATCATGTCGCGCAGCGCGAGTTGCGCCCGCACGGTCTGCGACACGGAACGTTCGGCGTCGCGCTCGCTCATTTCCTCACTCCGCAGCTTGCATGGTCTGCGGTGCGCTCTCGCGCGCCACCATCCGGTCGATCACGCGCCGCGCCCACATCGCTCCCGCATCGATGTTGAGATTGTAGAACGTGCGATCCGGATTCTCGTCCATCGCACGCTGCTGCGCTTCGAGGATGATTTCATCCTCGTGGAAGATGTTCGACACGCCTTCGCGAATTTCGGTGGTCAGTTTCTGTTCGGTCGTCCGGTAATTGCGGACGAAGGCCCAGAAATAATGACAGGTAGTGTCGGTCTCCGGCGTCATGGTGTTGAGCACAAAGCCGTTGACGCCCTGCGAGCGGTCGCCTTCCGGCGCGCCGGTGCCGGCGGGCGCCACGCCGACGTCGATGTTGACGGTGCCGGGCGCCTGGAAATGGATGATCTGCCAGCGGTCGACCGGGCCCGGCTTCTGCAACTGCGCGGCCCAGAACGGCGGCGCGTCGATGCCCTTCATCCAGCGCGTCACGGTGACCGTCTTGTCGCCATGGGTGACGTCGAACGGGGCTTCGGCCACGTGATCATTGCCGATGCTGGAGCCATGCACGAAGGTTTCGTGGGTCAGGTCCATCAGATTATCGACCACGAGGCGGTAGTCGCATTTGACGTGAATGGTTTTGCCGTCGCCCGCCCAGGCCGGGTCGTCGTTCCAGTGCATGTCGGGCACCAGCGCGGGATCGGCCAGCGCCGGATCGCCCATCCACAGCCAGATGAAACGATGGCGCTCGACCACCGGATAGGAACGCACGCAGGCGGACGGGTTGATGGTCTCCTGCGAGGGCATGTAGGTGCAGCGGCCCTGCGCATTGAATTTCAGCCCGTGATAGCCGCAGACGACAATGTCGCGGTCGAGCCGACCCTTCGATAGCGGCACCAGGCGGTGCCAGCAGGCGTCCTCGAGCGCGCAGACCCGCCCGTTGGACTGGCGGTACATCACGACATGCTTCCCGCAGATCGTGCGCGGAAACAGCGCGTGCTTGACGTCGACGTCCCAGGCGGCGGCGTACCAGGCATTGAGGGGAAATGAAGACGGCATGGTTTGCGCTCCCTACTGAGTGCAGCATGTATACAGAGAACGCGAATAAATGGCAAATGGTGCAAAATAACGGTGTGAAAATACCATGAAAGTATACATATGGTTTGTGAACTATCTCATTTGGCCACTCCCGGTTTGCGGTCACCTTGATCGCAGGCGGAGCGGGGGCTTCTGCGCGCGGCAGGCCTGCACGCGTCATCAGGGAAATGACCGCTGCGCTCGCCTGGGCGACGGTCGACGAAAGCTGCAGCGTCGATCCAAGCCCGTGACCAATGGGACGCAACCGCGACGATGTTCTCGCAGTCGTGGTTCAACCTGGACCGCTGATCGTTCGGCTTTCGGAAGATCCGGCTGCCGCAAAACAATGCGGAGATAGGAGGCACGATGTCATCGCAAGTATCGGCCCTCAGGCTTTTCGACTTGATCCAGTCGCAACGTGTTACGGCGGTGATCTATGTCGCGGCCAGACTGGGGCTCGCCGAGTTGTTGAGCTACGGACCGCAGACGGTCGGCAAGCTCGCCAAGGCAACCGGCGCGGATGAGCGGTCGCTCGGACGCCTGCTTACCGCGCTTTCCACCATCGGCATCTGTTCGCGAACCGGCGAAGATCGCTATGCGTTGACGGACATGGGTGCCTGCCTCGATAGCTCGGCAACGCATTCGGTCAAGGGCTGGGCAATCCTTGAGACCGAACTGATTTCAAAATACTGGAGCGGAATGCTTGAATCGATCATGACCGGCAAGACCGCGGCGCAACTGCAAGGCGTCGATGACAGCTTCGAGCTGATGGGCCGGACGCCGGAGATTGTGGACAAGTTCAACGTGGCGATGGTGGAGCTTACCCGTCTTGTCACACCGAATGTCCTTCAGTCCTATGACTTCAGCCGGATACGCCACCTGATGGACGTCGGCGGCGGATCCGGTGAATTGCTCGGCGTCATCGCGCAGCAAAACAGCAAACTGCGCGGAACTGTTTTCGACCTTCCGAGATGTGCCGAGGCCGCGAGCAAGCATCTCAGGCAGATCGGTGTCGATGACCGCGTGGAATTTGTGGCCGGCGATTTCTTCAAGGCCGTGCCGGCGATCGCTGATGCGATCATCCTCAAGAGCATCATTCACGACTGGGATGATGCGCGCAGTATCGCGATCCTGCAAAACTGTCGCAAGGCGCTCCCGGACGCAGGCAAGCTGCTTCTGGTCGAACGGCTGATGCCGGAGCGGCCATCCATGGCGGACGAGGACAAGGAGCAGGCGCTGAGTGATCTGAACATGCTTCGCGGGCCGGGAGGGCTCGAGCGCACCGAGCGACAGTACCGCGAGTTGTTCGGCCAGAGCAGCTTCGATCTGGTCACGAGCTACCCTGCCGGCCGCTTCAACGTGATTGAGGCGCGTCCAATCTGAAGGCGCCGGATGAGGGGATGCAGCCTTCACCCGGCGGCCGGCTTCAGCCGTAAACGAATGCCTTGTCCTTGAGGTCGATCGCCGGAAACTCGTCCTTTTCCGCCCAGTAGTCCTGGTTGTGCTGCCATTCCGGCTTATCGCCGCGCTTGGGCAGCAGGTGCATGCCGCGCATCATGTAGCCAGGATTGAAATTTTCCGGATCGATCCACGGCAACAGCGGCATGTTGTGGTCTTCGGGACGAAGCTGCGGCGTTACCTTTTTCGCGCCGGTCTCCTTCATGTGCGTGAGCAGCCGGCAGACGAAGTCGGCAACGAGATCGACGCGCAGCGTCCAGCTCGCGCGGAAATAGCCGAACACCCAGACGAGGTTGGGTACGCCGGTGAACATCATGCCGCGATAGGTCACGGTGTCGGCGAAGTCGAGCGGCTTGCCATCGATGGCAAACTCGATGTCGCCGGTGGCGCAGAGGTTGAAGCCGGTCGCGGTAACGATGATGTCGGCTTCCAGTTCCTTGCCGGATTTCAGCAGGATTCCCTTCTCTGTGAAGCGGTCGATCTCGTCGGTAACGACGGAAGCCTTGCCGGACTTGATGCCCTGGAACAGGTCACCGTCGGGAATGAAGGCGATGCGCTGCCGCCACGGCCGGTATTTTGGCGTGAAGTGGGTCGCGATGTCGTAGTCCTTGCCGAGATAGGCTTCGACCGCCGACAACAGATCCTTCTTGGCGGCTTCCGGTTCCGCAAACGTCTTTCGGGTGAAGGCGTCCTGGTCGAACAGGATTTTCCGTCGTGTGATTTCGTGAATCCAGGTTTCGTCGACCTGTAGTTTCCGCAGCTCCTCGGCGATCTCAATCGCATTGCGCCCGGTGCGAAAATATGTAGGCGAACGCTGCAGCATGGTGACGTGAGCGCAGTCGGGAGCCAGCGCCGGTATCAGCGTCGCTGCGGTAGCACCCGAGCCGATCACGACGACGCGCTTGTTCTTGTAATCGAGGTCTTCAGGCCATTTCTGCGGGTGGACGATCGGGCCCTTGAACTTGGCCATCTCCTTCCACTCCGGCGTATAGCCCTCGGTGTGACGGTAATAGCCCTGACACATCCAGAAGAAATTGGTGGTGAAGCGCAGCCTCTCGCCGGTGTCGGTGCGCGTGGCCTCGATGGTCCAGAGGTTTTCCTCGCTCGACCATTTCGCTGAAGTGATGGTGTGCCGGTAGCGGATGTGCCGGGCGAGATCGTTTTCCTCGATCACCTCGCCCATGTATTCGAGGATTTCCTTGGCACTGGCGATCGGTGCTGACGTCCACGGCTTGAACCGATAACCGAAGGTGTGGAGATCGCTGTCGGAGCGGATGCCGGGATAGCGATGGGTGGTCCAGGTGCCGCCGAATGTCTCCTGTGCCTCCAGCGCCACGAACGTCGTTCCCGGGCATTGCGTGGTGAGGTGATAGGCCGCGCCGACGCCGGAGATGCCGGCACCGGCGATCAGGACGTCGAAATGCTCGGTCGTGCGGGGCGACGTTGCGTCGATCTGGCTTTGAACGTTCATCTTCCCTGTTCTTTTTTTGGTTTGTCGTGTCTTACGAAAAGCAAAACGCCAGAACCTCAGGTTCTGGCGTCGCGGTCGTCAGCAACTACACTTCGCGTCGGCTGAGGAACGCCAGCCGCTCGAACAGGTGCACGTCCTGTTCGTTCTTCAAGAGAGCGCCGTGCAGCGGCGGGATCAGCTTGCGCGGATCGCGCTCCCGCAGCATCTCCGGGGTGATGTCCTCGTTCAGCAACAGCTTGAGCCAGTCGAGCAGCTCGGAGGTCGAGGGCTTCTTCTTCAGACCCGGCACTTCGCGCACCTCGAAGAAGATGCGCAAGGCTTCCTCCACCAGGCGCTTCTTGATGCCGGGGAAGTGCACGTCGACGATCCGGCCCATGGTGTCGGCGTCGGGAAACTTGATGTAGTGGAAGAAGCAGCGGCGCAGAAACGCGTCCGGCAGTTCCTTTTCGTTGTTCGAGGTGATCATCACGATCGGGCGCAGGCTCGCCTTGATGTTCTCGCCAGTCTCGTAGACGAAGAACTCCATGCGATCGAGTTCGAGCAGGAGGTCATTCGGAAACTCGATGTCGGCCTTGTCGATCTCGTCGATCAAAAGCACCGGGCGCTTCTCGTGGGTAAAAGCTTCCCACAATTTGCCGCGCTTGATGTAGTTGGAGATGTCGGAAACCCTGCTATCGCCGAGCTGGCTGTCGCGCAGCCGCGACACCGCGTCGTATTCGTAAAGACCCTGCTGCGCCTTGGTGGTCGACTTGATGTGCCAGGTCAGAAGCGGCGCGCCGAGCGCCTTGGCGACTTCTTCCGCCAGCACGGTCTTGCCGGTGCCGGGCTCGCCCTTGATCAGCAGCGGGCGTTCGAGCACGATCGAGGCGTTGACGGCGACCTTGAGGTCGTCGGTGGCGACATAGTCCTTGGTGCCGGTAAATTTCATCTATCCGTTTGCCTTGTTGTTCGTTCGTCAGCCGCTCGCGGCCTGAACAGTAAACGACCGCCGGTCCGGCGGTCGCGATTGGAATTGCTGCGGCTTCGTCAGCGTCTGATCAGTGACAGGATCACCAGGATGATCACCGCGCCGATCGTGGCGTTGACAATATCGCGGACCCAGCCTGCGCCGAGACTGACGCCGAGCTGCGGCAACAGCCAGCTCGCAAGCAACGCGCCGATGATGCCGATCACGACATTGCCGATCAGCCCGAAGCCTGCGCCGCGCACGATCAACCCGGCAAGCCAGCCCGCAACACCGCCGATGATCAGCGCCGCTATGATTCCCATTGAATTTCCCCTGCCGGAATAAGCCTTTTGCAGGTCAATTGTAATTGAAAAACCTACCCGGTCTAGGCCTGACAGCTATGCGCCGGCCTTTGACAGGCTCTGGCCCTTGACGTGCGCCGCCCGGCGGGCAATCTGTAACCCATGTTCCTGCAATTCTTCACATCGTTGCGCGACGCGCAGGTCCCGGTGACGCTGCGTGAATATCTGACGCTGATGGAGGCGCTCGATGCCGACCTTGCCGATCAGACGGTGGAGAATTTCTACTATCTCTCCCGCGCCGCTTTGGTGAAGGACGAGCGCAACCTCGACAAGTTCGATCGCGTCTTTGGCACCGTGTTCAAAGGGCTGGAAAGCCTGCTGGATGCTATGGAGAAGGCGGACATTCCCGCCGAATGGCTGAAGAAGCTCGCGGAAAAATACCTCACCGAGGAAGAGAAGAAGCAGATCGAGGCGATGGGCTGGGACAAGCTTATGGAGACGCTTCGCCAACGGCTGAAGGAACAGCAGGGCCGCCATCAGGGCGGCAACAAGTGGATCGGCACCGCCGGCACCTCGCCGTTCGGCGCTCATGGCTACAATCCCGAAGGCGTGCGGATCGGGCAGGAGAAGAACCGCAACAACCGCGCCGTCAAGGTGTGGGACAAGCGCGAGTTCAAAGATCTCGACGGCAATGTCGAGCTCGGCATCCGCAACGTCAAGATCGCGCTGCGCCGGCTGCGCAAATTCGCCCGCACCGGCGCGCCCGACGAGCTCGATTTGGACACCACGATCAGGGAGACCGCCAACCACGGCTATCTCGACGTGCATATGCGCCCGGAACGCCGTAATGCGGTGAAGGTTTTGGTGTTCTTCGACATCGGCGGCTCGATGGATTCGCACATCGAGCAGGTCGAGGAGTTGTTCTCGGCCGCGAAGTCCGAGTTCAAGCACATGGAATATTTCTATTTCCACAACTGCCTCTATGAAGGCGTGTGGAAGCAGAACAAGCGTCGCTTCACTGACCGCACGCAGACCTGGGACGTGCTGCATAAATATCCGCACGACTACAAGGTGGTGTTCGTCGGCGACGCCTCGATGTCGCCGTATGAGATCATGGTGCCGGGCGGCTCGGTCGAGCATGTGAACGAGGAAGCCGGCGCGGTTTGGCTGGAGCGCATCACGCGCACCTATCCGCATACGGTGTGGCTCAATCCGGTGGCGCAGAAACACTGGGACTATTCGGAATCCACCGCCATCATCCGCCGGCTGCTTTCGGATCGCATGTACCCGATCACGATCGAAGGCCTCGAAGGCGCGATGAAGGAATTGGTGCGGTAGCGGGATTGCGTGCCCCGGACGCAGCGCAGCGCGTCAGCGGTGCGCTGCAGAGCCGGGGCCCATCGGCTGCGATCTGGGTCCCGGCTCTGCGGTGCATCACCTAAGGGGTGCTGCACCGCGTCCGGGACACGCGCACAAACACAAAGAGGAAACACAATGCCCCAGACCATCCACCGCGGCATCAAATCCCTGATCGACGAAGCCAATGCCGAGATCGAGACTGTCAGCGCCACCGAGGCCATCAAGGCCGCGCAGGATCCCAACGTCGTGATCGTCGATATCCGCGATCCCCGCGAGATCGAACGCGAGGGCAAGATTCCCGGCGCGTTCTCCTGCACCCGCGGCATGCTGGAATTCTGGATCGATCCGCAAAGCCCCTATGCCAAGCCGATCTTTCAGGAAGACAAGAAGTTCATCTTCCATTGCGCCGGCGGCATGCGCTCGGCGCTCGCGGCCAAGACCGCGCAGGACATGGGCCTGAAGCCGGTTGCGCATATGGGCGGCGGCTTCGCCGCCTGGCGCGACGCCGGCGGTCCGGTGGAGAAATGGGAGCCGAAGAAGAAAGTGTAGGCGTTGCGGCCTCCGTCATTCCGGGGCGCGCGAAGCGCGAACTATGATGCGCAATTGCGCATCCGAGAATCTCGCAACATAATCTCTGGCTTCCGCGATGTGCAATTGCACATCTGAGGTCTGCGCCTTGCGGCGCATCCCGGAATGACGATGGATACAAGACATGACCACCACGACCACCACTGACCCGCTCGTCTCCACCGACTGGCTCGCCGAGCACCTGAACGATCCCAACGTCAAAATCGTCGACGCCACGTTCAAGATGCCGGGCGTGATGCCGTTGCCGAAAGACGACTATCTCGCCGCGCATATTCCGGGCGCGGTGTTCTTTGACGTCGATGCGGTGTCCGACCATTCCAATCCGCTGCCGCACATGTTTCCTTCCGCCGAGCAATTCGGCCGCGACGTCGGCGCGCTCGGGATCGGCAATGACGACACCGTCGTGGTCTATGATTCCGGCGGCTGGGTCGCCGCACCCCGGGCGTGGTGGATGTTTCTGTCGTTCGGCAAGGACGTGCGCGTGCTCGATGGCGGCCTGAAGAAGTGGGTCGCGGAAGGCCGCAAGGTCGAGAGCGGGCAGGTGACGCCGAAGCCTTCGACGTTCAAGGCGACGTTCGATGCGCGGCGCACGCGCAGCATGCAGCAGCTCGTCGCCAATCTCGCAAGCCGCGCTGAACAGGTGATCGATGCGCGCGCCAGTGAACGTTATCAGGGCAAGGTCGCCGAGCCGCGGCAGGGACTTCGCTCCGGCCATATTCCCGGCAGTCTCAGCCTGCCGTACAACAATCTGTTTGATGCTGCGACCGGCACGATGAAGCCGCTCGACGAATTGCGCGCGGCATTTCTCGGCGCCGGCGTGAAGCTCGATGCACCGATCGTGACGAGCTGCGGATCCGGCGTCAGCGCCGCCGTGCTGACGCTGGCGCTCTATCGTCTCGGCGTCGAGAACCCGGCGCTGTATGACGGCTCGTGGACGGAGTGGGGCGCACCCGACGGTCCCCCGGTTGCGACCGGCCCGGCTTGATCAAGCGCTACCGCGTCGCGCGCGGGGTCGGGGTCTGGAATTGCGCGAACGGATTGGCCTGCAGTTGCTGCTGAGCCAGCGCCGCCTCGCGTGCCAGGCGCGCCCGCTGCGCCGCAATCCGCCGCCGTTCCTGGGCCTGCTGCGCGGCCCGCTTTTTGACGGCACTCCGATCGGGCTTCGCTTCCGTGGTCTTGGCCGATGTCTTTTCATCGACGATGGCGGCGGGACCGCCGAGCGTCGCGATCCTGGTCACAGCGGCGTTGTCTTCAAGTAACGGCACGTCCGTTGTCGGCGCCGCGGGAGGCGAGGCGGCGGCAGCGGCGGGCTCCGGCGTATCAGGGACGGCGGCGAGCTTCACTTCCGCACTGGGAGCGGGTGCCTCGGTTTGGGCCGCGGAAGCCGGAGCAACCGGTGTCTCCGCAATCATCTCCGGCTCTGCCGGCGTCGCCGCAGCCAGTTGCTCGGGCTCCGCCGGACTGGCGTCTGGAGACTGCACAGTCGATGCCGGTGCCTCCGAGGCTGCTTCCGGGACGGCGGCGGCCGCGACGTTGTCGGCCGGCCTCTCCGCGACGGGTGGATCGACGCGCATCAACGCCAAGCTCGGCAGCGGGTCGTCGTTCTGGCGGGCGAACATCGGCTCGGGCGCCGCCCGTCGCGAGGGAAGATTGGCAAATTCCTCATGCGCGGCCCGCAACAGGGCGGCAGCGCCAAGACCAAAAACCAGGATCGACATCGACAGCACGATCGCGATGAACAAGAAACGAAAGCCGGGAAGCATGGATCAGGGTTCCACCCTCCGTGATCTCGGAAGGGTTATTGCTTGCCAAGGGAACGCGGTGACCACTGTGCGGGCCGGATGCGGCGGAGGGTGTGGCGCGCGCGAATCAGGCCGATTTGAGAGTATCTCAATGCCCGGTGGCTTTTTGTTACAAAATCTGCGGTTCGACGTCGCGCACCACCCGCCGACGGCGATTTCCGCCGTCCTGAGGCATCTTTGCCGCAGCTTGCCTGCGATCACAAATGACTGGTTTGGGCCGAATTTCGCGGATTTGTCTTGAATGCGCCGCGATCTTCCGTCATCTGCCGTTAACCGTCCGGTGGGGCTTGGGGTCTATACAAAGGCGATGATGAACAACCGCATTTTGACGATTTGTGCCGCCATTGCCGCTGGCATGGCTGGAACCTCGCTCGCCCAAGCGCAGAGCTATCCGCCAGCTCCCGGCCAGGTCTATTCGACAGCTCCGGGACCGTACGTGCCCGGTGGCTATGCGGTTGACGAACGCCGTGCCGGCGAACCTGATTTCGACGGACTGGAAGACGACGAAGCGCCGAACGCGCCGAGTTCGGCCGCGTTGCCGCCGCCCGGCCCGGTGCTGTCGCCCAACGATCCCCGCTATGGCCGCCCGGCGCCCGCCCCGGTCTATTCGGACCGCGGCGGCCCGATGCCCACAGGCCCGATCCTTTCTCCGGACGACCCGCGCTATGGCCGGCCGGCCGCTGGCCCGGCCTATTCGGACCGTGGCGCCGCGACGCCGACGGGCCCGATCCTTTCGCCCGACGATCCGCGTTACGGCCGCCCGGCCGGTCCGCCGCCGGTGATCTATGCGGACCGTCCGCCCGGTTCGCAGCCGCAGGTCTATTCGGATCGCGACGATAGCCGCATTCCCGGCGCCGGTATCGTCTATCCGAACGACGACCGCGCCGGCCTTCGCCCGCCGGGGGCCATTGGCACCGCGCCTGCGCCCGCCGAGACTGGCGCGCTCCCGCAGTCGCAGCAACCCGCCATTGGAACTGACGGCAAGCCGGTGCAACTCGCCGCCCTGCCGCCGGAAGAGCAGCCGGAAGTCGGCCCTGCGCAGCTTCCGCCGCATCTGCGCCGCCAGGAAGTGGCCTTCACGACCAAGGAGCCCGCGGGCACGATCGTTGTCGATACCGCCAATACCCACCTCTATTACGTGCTCGGTGGCGGACGTGCGATCCGCTACGGCGTCCGCGTCGGGCGCGACGGCTTCACCTGGAACGGCGTGCAGAAGATCAGCCGCAAGGCCGAGTGGCCGGACTGGCATCCGCCGACCGAGATGATCGAGCGCCAGCCCTATCTGCCGCGCTTCATGGCCGGCGGCCCCGGCAATCCGCTCGGCGCACGTGCCATGTATCTGGGTTCGACCATCTACCGCATCCACGGCACCAACCAGCCTTCGACGATCGGCAAGTTCGTCTCCTCGGGCTGCATCGGCATGCTGAACGAGGACGTCTCCGACCTGTTCGAGCGCGCCAAGGTCGGTACCCGCGTGGTGGTGATGCCCGGTGGCCCCCCGCCTGCCAATACCGCAAGCGCGTCAGCCGCTCCGCCGCCCACCGCTGGCCCGGCTGCCGCAGCAGCCGCCCGACCGGCTCAGGCCCAACTGGCGCCCGCTTCCGGTGCGCAGCCGGCGGTGGTGCCGCCGCTGCCCGCGCCGGTCACGATTCGGTAGGTTCTCAGTCACAACGACGTTTTCGAAGGCGCGCCCACGGCGCGCCTTTTTTGTTGTCGATCCGCGCGCGATGCAACTTGGCCTTGCGGAACAAGTCCGGATGGACAGGGGGCCTTCAGCCACATTCGTGAGCTTGAATTCACATTTCCTTCGACTACCTGCCGGCCAGAATTGTGGGGCAGTAGCAGGAGAATTTGCCATGCGGATCTTTGTTGCAGGCGCCACTGGCGCTGTGGGCCGTCCGCTAGTTGCCGCCTTGATTGCGGCCGGTCATTCCGTCGTTGGCACGACGCGAACGGCGGCGAAGGCCGAGATCATCAGACGGATGGGCGCGGAACCTGCGATCGCCGATGGGCTCGACGCGCCGGCCATTCGCGCCGCAGTGCTTGCAGCGAAGCCGGAAGTCATCATCGACCAGATGACTGAGCTTGCCGCGGTCACAGATCTCAGGCATTTCGATCGCGCGTTCGCCAGCACCAATCGATTGCGCACGCAGGGCACCGATTTTCTGTTGACGGCTGCCCGCGAGGCCGGCGTGAAACGCTTCATCGCCCAGAGCTTCTGCGGCTGGACCTACGGCCGCAGCGGCGACCCGATCAAGACGGAGGCCGATCCGTTCGATTTCGATCCGCCGGAAGAACTGCGCCGCACGCTGGACGCGATTCAGTATCTGGAGGACGCCGTCACCAGCTCGGCGAATCTCGAAGGGATCGTCCTGCGATATGGGTCGTTCTATGGCCCCGACACCGGCATGCTCTCACGCGCGATGATCGAACAGGTGCAGCGCCGCCGCGTGCCGCTGATCGGCGGCGGTGGCGGACAGTGGTCGTTCATCCATGTCGATGATGCGGCGTCCGCTACCGTCGCTGCCATCGAGCGCGGCAAGCCCGGCGAGATCTACAACATCGTCGACGATGAACCGGCGCCGGTCGCCGAATGGCTGCCTGCTCTTGCCACGCTGGTCGGAGCCAGGCCGCCGATTCGCGTGCCGGCTTGGCTTGGTCGGTTGTTCGCCGGCGAGCACCTGGTTTCGATGATGACGGAGGTGCGGTCAGGCTCCAACGCCAAGGCAAGGCGCGAGCTGGACTGGCAGCCGGCGCATCCGTCGTGGCGTCAGGGATTTGCGGAGGTTGCCAGCGGCGCAACCGCGCAGCACGCAGCCTGAGCCTGGGAATAGCGTTTTCGAGCGAAGCACGCCCTCGGAGTTGATCGGGGGTGCGTACCGGTTCGCGTGAAGAAAACGTGTCAAAGCAAGAATCCAGAGCTTCGGTTCTGATTCCATCAGGAGTGAAATGCCCTAGGCCAGCCGCTGCTTCGGCTCGCCGTTTAACCAGGCGTCGATGCCTTCCACCATCTGCTGATAGTGGTTTCGAAAACTGTCCTCGGTGACGTAGCCGAGATGCGGCGTCAGCACGATATTGTCGAGCTTGCGGAAGGGATGGCCGACCGGCAGCGGCTCGACCGAGAACACGTCGATGCCGGCGCCCGCGATCTTCTTTTGCGTCAGCGCTTCCAATAGCGCGCCTTCGTCGACGATCGGCCCGCGCGCGGTGTTGACGAGATAGGCGGTCGGCTTCATCCGCGCGAGGTCGGCGGCGCCCACCAGCCCGCGCGTGCGCTGGCTCAGCACCACATGGATGGTGACGATGTCGGCGGTCGAGAACAGCTCTTCCTTGCTCACATAAGTGACGCCGACCTCCTTGCATTTTTCAGCCGTCAGGTTCTGGCTCCAGGCGATCACGTTCATGCCCAAGGCCTGCGCCAGCTTCGATACTTTGGTGCCGAGCTTGCCGAGGCCGATCACCCCGAGCGTGCGGCCCTCGATTTCCATGCCGACATGTGCCTGCAACGGCTCGCCGGCATGCATGCGGGCGTTCTCGCGGCCGATATTGCGGGTCAGCTCCAGGATCAGGCCCATGGTCAGCGGCGCCGTCGGGTCGCGGCCCCATTGCGTGCCGCACAGCACCACCTTGTGGTCCTTGGCGGCCTCCATATCGATGGCGGCATTGCGCAGGCCCGAGGTGATCAGGAGTTTTAGGTTGGGCAGGCCTGCAAACATGGTGCGAGGAAAGGGGGTGCGCTCGCGCATCGCACAGATGATCTCGAAATCCTTGAGCGCGGCGGCGGCGGCTTCCGCGTTCGCAAACGGCTGGTTGAACACCGTGACGTCGACGCGGTCGGTGACCTTGGACCAGTCGGCGACCTTAAGCGCCACATTGAGATAGTCGTCGAGGATTGCACAGCGCGGCCGCGTCATTTGAGAGGTCCGTTGATGGCGAGGATGACGGCGGGAAACGCCGTCGGAAAGGTCGCCATGGTTGCGCGCAATCGGTAGCGGCGCAAGCGGACTAAACGCAGGGCAGGCTCAATTAATGCGAGAGCTCAGTTCGAATGGCCGGGATGCTTGGCGCGCCAGGCCGGTCCCGGGCCGCGCATATAGTACAGTTCCGGGCGGTAGGGGTTGAACGCCTTGGCCACGAACTGCCGCCAGAAAGCGCGGAGTTCTGCCAACGGTTTTGCCAGTCCGGCGCTTGCATGAGCCGGGGCGGAAAGGGATGCCGAAGCGATCGTAGCCATGACGCGGGCCCTTGTTCTCAAGACGCCTTTTTCGGCGCTGAAAACGAGTTTTCGCCTGATTTATTAAAAGATAGTTTCAATTGTCGGGATCGCGGCGGACATGGTGACCATCCCGTATTGATCCGTGGTGAACGGACGGAAAACGCCCCGCCGCGGTTGCCCTTTGGGGGCCGCGCCGCTACATCAGCGGCAGCAAATTTCCGTAAAATCCAACGATTCCAAGGATCGCGATGGCTCGCCAATTCATCTATTTCATGCAGGGTCTGACCAAGAGCTACCCGACCCGAAAGGTGCTCGATAACATCCATCTGAGCTTCTACCCGGACGCCAAGATCGGCGTGCTCGGCGTCAACGGTTCCGGTAAGTCGACCCTGCTCAAGATTATGGCTGGTCTCGACAAGGAATATACCGGCGAGGCCTGGGTCGCCGAGGGCGCGCGCGTCGGCTACCTCGAGCAGGAGCCGCACCTGGACCCTGCGCTTACCGTCCGCGAAAACGTCATGCTGGGCGTCGCCAAGAAGAAGGCGATCCTCGATCGCTACAACGAGCTGGCGATGAACTATTCGGACGAGACGGCCGATGAGATGACCAAATTGCAGGACGAGATAGAGGCCGCGGGTCTCTGGGATCTCGACAGCAAGGTCGACCAGGCGATGGACGCGCTGCGCTGCCCGCCCGACGATTCCGACGTGACAAAACTCTCCGGTGGCGAGCGCCGCCGCGTCGCGCTGTGCAAATTGCTGCTCGATCAGCCGGATCTCTTGCTGCTGGACGAGCCGACCAACCACCTCGATGCCGAGTCGGTGTCGTGGCTGGAAGGCCACCTGCGCAATTATCCTGGCGCGATCCTGATCGTGACCCACGACCGCTACTTCCTCGACAACGTCACGGGCTGGATCCTCGAGCTCGATCGCGGCCGCGGCATTCCCTACGAGGGCAATTATTCGTCCTGGTTGGTGCAGAAGCAGAAGCGCCTCGAGCAGGAGGGCCGCGAGGAGGCCGCGCACCAGAAGACGCTGGCTCGCGAGCAGGAATGGATCGCGTCCTCACCGAAGGCACGCCAGGCCAAGTCCAAGGCGCGCTATCAGCGCTATGAGGACTTGCTCAAGCAGGCGAGCGAGAAGCAGACTCAGACAGCGCAGATCACCATTCCCGTGGCCGAGCGTCTCGGCCAGAACGTGGTCGATTTCGAAGGGCTCACCAAGGCGTTCGGTGACCGCGTGCTGATCGAGGATCTCACTTTCAAGCTGCCGCCCGGCGGCATTGTCGGCGTGATCGGCCCCAACGGCGCCGGCAAGACCACGCTGTTCCGCATGATCACCGGGCAGGAAGAGCCGGACAAGGGCACCATCAACGTCGGCGAGAGCGTTCACCTCGGCTACGTCGACCAGTCGCGCGACGATCTCGACGGCAAGAAAACCGTGTGGGAGGAGATTTCCGGCGGCAACGAGCTGATCCTGCTCGGCAAGCGCGAGGTCAATTCGCGCGGTTATTGCTCGTCGTTCAACTTCAAGGGCGCCGACCAGCAGAAGAAGGTCGGCGCCCTGTCGGGCGGTGAACGCAACCGCGTGCATCTGGCCAAGATGCTCAAATCAGGCGCCAACGTGCTGCTGCTCGATGAACCGACCAACGACCTCGACGTCGATACGCTGCGCGCGCTGGAAGAGGCACTGGAGGATTTCGCCGGCTGCGCCGTGATCATCAGCCACGATCGCTGGTTCCTCGACCGCATCGCGACCCACATCCTGTCCTTCGAAGGCGACAGCCATGTCGAATGGTTCGAAGGCAACTTCCAGGATTACGAGAAGGACAAGATGCGCCGGCTCGGCCAGGACAGCATCATTCCGCACCGCGTGAAGTACAAGAAGCTGACGCGGTGAACCAATCGGGTGTTTGCATGATTAGTGTCCCGCTTGTGCTGCGGCCAGTTGTCGCTTCACACGGCAGTGACAGTGCGTAGATATAGGCGTTGTTCCGAAATTCCAATCCCGCAGTGAGCCATCCTGATGTCCCTTACCCCCGAAACACCGTTGCCACCTAAAGGTAAGGGGAAAGCATTGCGCCCCGTTCCAATGCTGATTTTCGGCTCCCGCTGGTTGCAATTGCCGCTTTACGTCGGGCTGATTGTCGCGCAAGGCGTCTATGTCGTGCTGTTTCTGAAGGAACTGTGGCATCTGTTCGCCCATGCTTTCGATTTCAGCGAACAGCAGATCATGCTGGCGGTGCTGGGCCTGATCGACGTCGTCATGATCTCCAACCTGCTGGTGATGGTGATCGTCGGCGGTTACGAGACCTTCGTCTCCCGCCTCAACCTGCAGGGCCATCCCGATGAGCCGGAATGGCTCAGCCATGTCAACGCCAGCGTGCTCAAGATCAAGCTGGCGATGGCGATCATCGGCATCTCCTCGATCCATCTGCTGCGCACGTTCATCGAGGCCGGTGCACTGGCGTCGGGAAAAAGCGCATACACCGAAACCGGCGTGATGTGGCAAACCATCATCCATACCGTTTTCATTCTGTCGGCCATCGGCATTGCCTATGTCGACCGTGTCTCGAACATGGCCGTCGACGAAGCAAAGCGCGCCGCTTCGCATTGATGGGCGGCTTGTCGATCATCGGATTTTCGGCTTTGCGAACGAGGGCGGCTGCCGCAGTTCTGATAGTGACTGCGGTGATGCTCGGCGCATCGCAACCGGCGTTTTCCGCCGACGCCGCCTTTGCCCAGTTCGTCGCCTCGCTATGGCCGGAAGCGCAAGCGGCCGGCGTGTCGCGCGCGACGTTCGATCGCGAAACGCAAGGACTGGAGCCCGACTACAAACTGCCCGATCTCCTGCTGCCGGGTCGGCCCGCCACTGGCGCGCCGGCGCAGGCCGAGTTCGTGCAGGTGCCGGCCGATTATGTGAAGGAAGCTTCCATCGCGCGGCTGGCCGCCGAGGGGCAAAAGCTGATGCAGAAGCATCGCGCCGCTCTCACCGAGATCGAAAAGCGTTTTGGCGTTCCTGCATCCATCGTGCTCGCGATCTGGGGCCGCGAGACCGATTTCGGTCGCTATCGCCTGCCTCACGACATGCTCCGCGTGGTCGCGACGCAGGCCTATGTCGGCCGGCGCAAGGATCAGTATCGCACCGAGTTCATTCAGGCGCTCAAACTTCTCGGCGAGGGCGCGGTGGCGCGCAAGGATTTTCGCTCGTCCTGGGCCGGCGCCACCGGCCTCACCCAGTTCCTGCCGTCCGAATATTACAAGCATGGCATCGATCTTGACGGCGACGGTCGTGTCGACATCTGGAATTCCGTGCCGGACGCGCTGGCGTCCGCCGCGCAACAGCTCGTCAACAAGGGCTGGCAGGCGGGCGTGCGCTGGGCCTATGAGGTCAAGGCGCCCGCCAATGTCGATTGCACCATGGGCGTGCCCGAGGTGACGAAGCCGATCGCCGAGTGGCTGCGCGCCGGCTTCGTGCCGGTACGCGGACAAAGGCTGAGTGCGGCCGAACAGGCACAGCCGGCCTCGCTATTGCAGGTGGAGGGCATCTACGGCCCGTCGTTCCTGACCACGAAGAACTATTTCGTCATCAAGGAATACAATTTCTCCGATCTGTATGTGCTGTTCGTCGGCCATCTCGCCGATCGCATGGCGAGCCCGCTGCCGTTCGCAACGCCGTGGTCGGCCTCGACGCAGTTGCGCTCCGCCGATATCGAGGCCATGCAGCGCCATTTGACGCGCATCGGTCTCTACAAGGACAAACTCGACGGCAAGGCGGGCATGCAAACCCGTGCGGCGCTCGGCGCCTATCAAAAGTCCGCCGGGCTGAAGGTCGATTGCTGGCCGAGCGAGGCGGTGCTGCGCTCGATGAGCGGGGGACGCTGACTACGTCGTAGACATCGTAGACGGATGAGGGCCAGCGATATCCGCAAGCGGTGCCGGCATCATCCCCGGACGTCGCCTCACCTCGGCTACAGGACTGGGGCGGTCTCTTTGGATATCTAGTTGCAGTAAGTCTGATTCCCTATGCGTTGGCACGTACGACCGTCGCTGAAGTAGGTGAAGTTCCCAATCGTTTGAGAGCTGGTGCCGTCACTGTAATAGTTGAAATTTCCGCTTCTCTGAGAACTTGAGCCATCGCTGTTGTAAGTGAAATTTCCTGCGCGCTGGGATGAAGTCCCATCACTCCAATAGGTGAAATTTCCGATCTGCTGGCCTGAGAGACCGCTGTCGCAACTAACGAAGTTACCGATTTGCTGGCAACTATCGGCCTGTGCAGCGGTCGCGACGAATACTAGGGCAACCGAAAACAGAAATCGCATGTCTCAACCCTATGTTGAACGTGGATGAGACCACACGATTCGTTAAATTGGAACACTGGTAACTTCAAACTTGGACACGGGCCTCGGAATACGGACAGTCCCCTACGTCGTCACAAAGAAAAACCCGGCCGAAATATCGGCCGGGCTCTCGATCAAAGCGCGCATCTCGCACGCCAGTCGGTCAGATCAGTGGCAGACCTCGACGCGGCGATAGCGCCAGTCGTAGCCATCCCAGAAGCGCTCGCGAACCATGCGGCACGCCGGATAGGGCGCCTCTTCCACATACACCGGACCGCCGTAAGCCGGGCGGCTGGAGGCGATCGCGCCACCGATGATCGCGCCGCCGAGCAAGCCGGCCGCCACGCCTGCGGCAACGCCACGCTGCGCACTTGCGGGCGTCGAGGCAAGCGAACCGGCGATCGTTGCGACCGCGACGAAGGCAGCAAATGTCTTCTTCATGTCCTGGGCTCTCCTGGAGTGACGCCTTCGGGCGCCGGGTTTAGGGGATGACTCACACGCTGTTTCGAACTGCCGCTTCGCTAAAAAAGCGCACATGGGTCAATCGAAAGTAAACGTCTTCAAACGGTCGCGAAAAAAAACGGTCTTTTTCGGGCCGGAAAACGCATGCACCCCGGAAAAGCACTGCCTTTCCGGGGTGTTGAGCGCAATTTAATGAAGATGAACGACCGCTAGTCGCAGACCCTGACGTTGCGGACCCGCCAGCCATAGCCATCCCAGAACCGCTGCCGCTGCCAGATGCAGGACTCGCCGTAGCCGGGATCGACGACATAGGCCGGGCCGCCATAGCCGGGCTCATAATAGCCCGGGCCGTAATAGTAGCCGTTCTGCGAAGCAATCGCGCCGCCGACAATGGCGCCGCCGATCAATCCGGCGGCGACGCCCGCCGCAACGCCGCGCTGCGCTTGGGCGGGAGCGGGAACAGCCACGGCCGAAACGGCCAACGCGGCGGCGGCACCGAGCGCCATCAATGTCTTCTTCATGGCCTCACCTTTCTCGTGGAGCAAACGAACTTAAGTTCCGTCCGGGCGAAAGTTCCACATTTCGCTTGAATGATCAATGAACAGCCGCGGCTCTGGGATGACGAAAATGCGAGGAGGTCCGGCAGGCTGCGGTGCGGCGATACCAAAGATCCCCTGTGTTCGGCTGTGGCGGCGACTGATGCGAAGAACCCCGGCAAATCGGCGGCGGATTGATTTACCGCAATACTCCTTTTTAGATTCATTCCAGTGTTTGCCCGGCATCAGTTTGGAATTGCTTGAAAATGCGGCTTTTCCTTTTGCATCTCGGCGCGCTCTTAAATATCGATGAGGCGCATCACCGAAGGTTTTACCGGTTTCATGATCGTCTGTTCCTGCAACGTGTTGAGCGACCACGATGTCCGTAATGCTGTGACTGCAGCTTCGGACCTGCCGCGAAATCCCAAACAGATTTACGGTTGCCTCGGCTGCAGCGCCGAATGTGGCCGTTGCGCGCGCACCATCAAGACCATCATCGACGAAGCGCTCGGCGCCTGCGCCAAGGAGTGCTGCTCCGGTTGCCCGCACACGCGCCAGGCCGTCAGCGACGAGCCCGCGCAAGAAACCGCCCCGGCCTTCGCCCTCGCGGCCTGCTGAAATCCTCTAAAATCCCCTCTGAAATGCCCTGATTTCTCAGGTTCCCACCGCTTTTTCCGCGGAACAGTTGCCCTCGGCACCAAACTGATTTAGAAGCGTTCTAAATGTAATGTCGGGCCGCATCTGGCCTGGGAAAATTGGAGTGAACCATGCAGGGCGATCCCAAAGTCATCGACTATCTCAACAAGGGCCTGCGCAGCGAGCTCACCGCTATCAACCAGTACTGGCTGCATTACAGGCTTTTGAACAATTGGGGTCTTTTGGAATTTGCCAAGGTCTGGCGCAAGGAATCCATTGAGGAGATGGAACACGCCGACAAGTTCACCGACCGGATTCTTTTCCTCGATGGCTTTCCGAACATGCAGGTGCTCGATCCGCTCCGCATCGGCCAGAACGTCAGGGAAATCATCGAATGCGATCTCGCAACCGAGATGACCGCGCGCACGCTCTATCAGGAAGCGGCGACCTACTGCCATGGCGTGAAGGATTACGTCTCGCGCGACCTGTTCGAGACCGTGATGAAGGACGAGGAACATCACATCGACTTCCTCGAAACCCAGCTTGACCTGATACAGCGCATCGGGCTGGAGCTCTACACCCAAAAGCACGTCGGCGGCCTCGAGAACGGGGACTGAGGCGAAATCGCGGGACGCCCACGACTGTCATCACCCGCCTTGTGCGCAATTGCGCACTGGGGCGGGTGATCCAGTATTCCAGAGACGTCAGTGAATGAACCGAAAAAGCCGCGGCGTACTGGATACCCGCTTTCGCGGGGTATGACGGCCATATTGGCGTTACCGGCCAGCCTCTACAACTGCGTCTTGTAGCGCTCGTAAATCTCCGCCTGGCTTTCGCGCTCGCCAAGTCCGGTCTGATCGTGGATCACTTCGCCGATGCTCGGCATCACCGAACGCTCGACTTGCGTGGCCGCCCATAGTTTCGAGCGCATCAGCGCCTTGCCGCAGTGGAAATAGGCTTCCCTGACGTCGATACGCAGCACCGCGCGCGGCGGCTTGCCGAATTCGATCATCGACGCCATCAGCTCTGGATCCACCGAGACACTGCCCTTGCCACCAACGCGCAGCGTCTCGTCGATCCCGGGCACGAAGAAGATCATCTGTACGAAGCCCGAGCCTTCGACGATGTTGCGAAAGCTGTCGATGCGGTTGTTGCCCGAGCGATCCGGCATCAAGAGCAGGTTCGATCCCGCGACATGGACGAAGCCGGGATTGCCGCCGCGCGGCGACGCATCGACGCTGCCGTCCGAGCCTGAGGTGGCGAGCACACAGAACGGCGACATGCCGATGAACTTTTTCGCATGGGCATCGATCTCCGGCCGCGCCTTGGCGATCACGCGCGGCGTGGGAGCGGGATAGATCGTTGAGAGGTCGCTGGGCGCAAGATCTGACAAGGGCGGCTCCTTTGCAATTTTCCGTCAGATTATCATCCGCCGGTGCCACCGTCATCTTGAAGAATCTAAACCGCGTCCGCCGGCACGAAGCAGCTAATGATGATGCTGCCGCGGTGGTGCACGTACCACACCACGGCTTCGCCGATCGGGTTGCCCTGGTCGCGAATGACCGCGTGCTCCGGTACCTGCATCCATTGGCCCTCGATCGGCACCCAGTAGGCTCCGCCGCGCACGTCGTAGCTGGTGCGATGCCCGTCCGACTCATCGCAGCATGGCACGCCGTTCGGCGCGATCACGCTCTTGAACCAGGCGCGGATATCAGGCGGCACGTGGTCGTATTGACCCCTATCAACAGCGAGCGCTGCGCTGGCCGACACCGAAAGGCAGACGAGCAAGCCGAATGGCGCAAGCCTTCGCATCCGATCCTCCGCTGCGTTGTCTCTTCCTCGCGACGGGCGCGTGCCGCTCACGATTCGTAATCTGAGGACAATTCAAGCGGAGCCCGCTTGTCGATGCACGCTCAAATAATGAGCGGTGTGAGCGAGGCAAATTTGATGCGGTGCGAAATCGGGGCTTTCTGGCTGGTCGTCCTGCACAGTTTGATGCGACCCACGGCCGGTTCAACGATCGCAGCGCACTGGCTGCTGCCCTGAAGTAAGCAAAGTGAGAACGTGCTATCGATCTTGCCTACGGATTCGTAGTGAGCTGCCGGGCGCAGCAAGCTGCCTGACATGCGGCCTAACCGCCCGCGGTTGATGGAAGGAGCGGCTCTACGCTCATCTTCACGATTGGAAACGCGTTGGGCACGAACCCGAAGATTGCAATAGGCCTGCTTTCACCTGTGGGATTGCTGTTTGCGCTCCCGATATTGCTCTGGGCTTTCAGCTTCACCGAACGTTTCGGACTGGAGAAATGCAGCATCGGTTCGATTAGCGATGCTGAATACCAGAACATGTTGTCGCGAGCCGGCGAGCAACGCTGGACAGTATGGCCCGGTTTGTCGAATGGCGTGTTTTGGCCGTCGGACAGGGGCTTTCGAGGCCCGACAGCTTCTTTCAACAGCAATCTAAATGATCAGGTTCTCTCACACATCAGGGAGGTGGCTGGAGCCGATCCGTCCGTTAATCGCCAACTCGCCTCTGCTCATGCCGTTCTGCGCAGCATGGGCGCAGAATACGTCCAAACTCGGGAAGTGCCGGATATGCGAAGGGATCGCGCTGGTTCGCGCGTTTATTTTACCTACTACTTGCCGCAGGTGCGTTTCGCACCTGCGTGCGTTCTTTGCCTGATATGGTCGTACACGACCATTGACGTGATCTTTTCTCATGACCTCGCCACCGACCGATACGAGTTGCAGGCAGTGAACGTTCTGTTCGCCGGGCTGAAGGGTAGCCCCGACAAAGAGCGCGCGCGCAACGTTCCATGGGGTAGTTGCCCCGAGTTTCGGAGATGATTCGATTGAGCAACGTCAGCCGCGGGACCGCAGCTCGATACGCGCGAAATTAAGGCTGCTTTGTCGCGCGCCGTTTGACGGCAGCCTTCGGCGCGACATTCTCCCATGCCATCGTCAGCGCGCTTTTCAGCGTCGTCGCATCGGCCTTGGCGAGAAAAACATTGGTGTAGCCCTGTTTGCCCCAGCCGCCCGGCACCGGGCGGAAGATTCCGGGCTCGGCGTCGACCAGCATCGATTGCTGCTCGACCGTCAATTTCAGCGTACCCCAGTTTTCGTCGGGATGGCCCAGCGTTGCGAAGATGCGTTTGCCGACGCGGAAATCAGCCTTGCCGTGATGCGCGCTCTCCACCGCATCGGAAAGCGCCAGTGCTATCCGGCGAAAGCGGCTGGTTGACATTGCACGCTCTTTTTAGGGCCTACATCGCCCGCTGCGGGGCAGTCTGCAGCAGCTCTTCCAACTGCTTCTTGTAGAACTTCGCATTGCCCGTGGTGAGATGGCCGCGCGTCTCGCTGGAGGCCGGGATCAGGAACAGGCGTCCGTTCTTGACGCGCTTCATCGCCGCGTCGGTGATGCCGGTCTCGGGGGGATTGCGCTCGTCGTCGGCTGCGTTGATCAAGAGCAGCGTGGCCTCAATTTTCTCCAGCGAAGGCGCCGGATTGTAATCGCGCGAGGCTTCCCATTGGTAGATGAAGTCGTTGGCATCGGCGGTAACCGCGGTTGCCAGCCGATCGTCGACCATCTTGTCGGCCTTCGCCGCCGTCGGCGCCAGCGACTGATAGGTCAACGTGCCGCCGGCGGTCGCGATGCCGAAGGCGTTGATGGCGTATTTCATCATGCGCGGCTGGACGGTGTAGTTGCCGCCATTGTAATCGGGATCGTTCCTGATGGTCTCCAGCATCATCCGCCGCAGCATCCAGTTGCGCGCCGCCATCTCGGTCGGTTGCGAGGCCATCGGCACCAGCGCGTCCATGAACTTGGGATATTTGCCGCCCCAGATCCAGGTGTGCATGCCACCCATCGAATTGCCGATAACAAGCCGCAGATGCTTTACGCCGAGACCTTCCGTGACCAGGCGATGCTGCGCGTCGACCATGTCCTCGTAATTGTATTTCGGAAACGTGGTTTTCATGCCGTCGGAAGGCTTTGATGATTTGCCGCGGCCGACGCTATCCGGAATGATGATGTAATATTTCGCGGCATCCAGCGGCTGGCCGGGGCCGAACAACTGCCCGCCGAAGGTGGCCGTCAGCATGCTGGCGGCGGAGCCGCCCGACCCGTGCAACACCAGTACGGGCTGACCGGTCCGCTCGCCGATCGTGGTATAGTGCAACCGCAATTCCGGCATCGTCTCGCCGGTGTGGAATTTGAAGTTTCTGGCGATCCAGTCGCCCTGCTTGGGTGCGGGATAATCGGCGGCGAAGGCGGTGACGGAGGTCAGAGCCAATGCGGCGGCCGAAAAGGCCGCATGCGAAAAATTCATCGTGGTCTCCCCAAGACTGCGGCCGTCTTTGCCGACCGCTTGACGGGGGAACCTAGCACACCAGACCGCCGAACAATGCACTAACCTTCCACTTCGGTTTCCGGCCGGTCATTGCCGGCGGCGGTCTCCGAGCGCCATTTTCCATCCTCGGTTTCGTATTCGATCACCTCGGTGCGCCCGGGCACGCGCTGCTCGGCGGCCGCGCGCCGGGCGGCTGCCAGCGCCGCGGCGCGGTTCGGAAACGGCTCGGAAAACACGCCGTTGACGGTGTAGGCCCAGCCGCCGTCATGTTCGACGATCTTGTAGGTCACGTGGGGCATCGGGAACTCGCTGTTTCGAGGTGCCGACAGGGGTGAACACGCCGCTAGTTTCATGACAGAATAAGCCACGCCGTCGGATTTTGCACCGGCCGTTCGTCCTTGATCGAAGACCTCTGCAGAAGAGAAAACCATGTGCCGTAACATCAAGACCCTGTTCAACTTCGATCCCCCGGCCACGCATGCGGAGATCCATGCCTCCGCGCTGCAATTCGTGCGCAAGCTCTCCGGCTTCAATTCGCCTTCGCAGGCGAACGCCGAGGCGTTCAACCGCGCGGTTTCCGAAGTCTCCGACAGCGCGCGGCGCTTGCTGGCCTCGCTGCAGACCAACGCGCCGCCGCGTGACCGCGAGGTCGAGGCCGAGAAGGCGAGGGAGCGGTCACGGGCGCGGTTTGGCTAGGGGCGTGGACCCATAAGCGCGCAACTAAATGCAGCGGGCATCGAGTTCCGGCAGATCGCGCCAGGGACAGCAATCCGCAGCAGGCCTGATAGAGCCGGCGCTGGTCAAGTCTGGCCGTTGCTGTGGGTCTGAAGATGAACTGCGAGCCGCTGCTCTTTTGGGGCCGTTCGCAATATGAGAACGTACTGATCTCAACAAATCATTGTGCCGGTATCGAACCTTGGCGCGTTGGCCCAGCACATATTTGCAGTGTTCCGACCAGATTATTCAAACGGATAGGAAAGTGCTGCCATGTCTCCCGAAACGAAAGAACTTCTCAAGTCGACCTGGGCAAAGGTCGTTCCGATCAGCGATGTCGCGGCTGGTTTGTTCTATGAGAGACTGTTTACGCTCGATCCATCGCTGCAACGATTGTTCAAGAATGCAGATATGAAAGAGCAGCGCCGGAAGCTGGTCCAGGCATTGAGTGCCGTGATCAACAGTGTCGATGACTTGCCGTCGTTGGTACCGACGCTAGAGATCCTCGGGCGAAACCATATTCGGTATGGCGTAGAGGATCGGCATTACGACACGGTTGGTGCAGCCTTGCTATGGACCCTGGAGCAGGGATTGAAAGAGGCTTGGACGCCAGCGGCGAAGTCGGCCTGGGTGGTGGCATACAGCACCGTGTCCGGCGTCATGCGTGATGTAGCAGCCGCATCGCGAGAGAACGCGACCGCACAGGCAATTTGAATCCGGCAGGTCGCCTGTTGGCATTTTTCGGACCTCACGCGATGTCCGATGTGAGTCCGGAACGCGCATCAAAGCGGAAATCCGCCAACCACTCTGGATTTATGGGTTCATAGCCTCGGCGCTGCGTGACGCTGCTCACGGTGCGGCGAGGTCGCAGCGCTCATGATGCCATCCATCGCCAGGCATCGGAGGGATGTCATGGATCAGACGAAGCGTTTGAAGCTCGGCGCCATCTTCTTCACCATCTTCTGGATTGGCGGAATGCTGTGGTGGAGCGGCGAGTATCATCCCGCCTACATCATCCTTCTTGCCGTTTGTGGGACCATCGCGGGTTATCTCTGGTATCTCGCGATGCGCTCGGTGTTCCAGCATATGCACCGTTCCGGGTAGCACGATCATCAACACGTTGTCTTATCAGGAATGCCCGCGCCAGTAGGCCGTCACGGCGAGATCACGCCGCGTCCCACTTCACCGGAAGATTGAGCAGCCCCCGAAACGCCCAGCCGCCGATCCGCACTGGTTCGCGCTCGTCCAGCCGCAGGCCTTGCAGCCGCGCGAACAGGCTCGGCAACGCGACGTCGGCGACCATGGCGCGCGAGGCGAACGCGCCGGCGCAATAATGCGGGCCGGCGCCGAAGGCGATGCTCTTTTGCGTATCGCGCGTGATGTCGAAACGATCGGGGTCGTTGAAACATGCCTCGTCGCGGTTGGCCGATCCGAACATGAAGAACACGCGGTCCTCCGGTTCGAAGTCGACGCCGTGATACGTCCACGGTTTTGCGACCCGGCGCGGCGACATCTGGATCGGCGCGATCCAGCGTGCATATTCCTCGAACACGTCGATCCACTTTGCTTTTCCGCCGCGCACCAGCACGAGCTGATCGGGATGCGTCAGCAAGGCCCAGGTCGCACCTGATATCGCATCGCGCGGCTCGTTCTGGCCGCCGGAGATCGCGAGCTTGATGTTGGCGCGGATGCTTTCCATGTTCTGGCCTGAAGCCAGCAGCACGCTCAGGATCGAGGTGTTGGGGTGTTTCTTCACCACCGGAATCATGTCGTCGATCGCAGCATCAATGCCGGCGGTCGCGGCATGGCAGCGCGCCTCGACCTCCTTGTTGCCGGTGTAATTGGCGATGCCGTCGATCATCGCCTGCGACCACGCGTCCATGTCCTGGTAGCGCATGTTGGTCAGCCCGGTGACGTCTTTTAAGCATTCGGCCGACAGCGGCAGCGCGAACGCCTTGCAGAGATCGGCGGAGCCTTGCGGCACGAGCTCATCAAGGATGCGGTCGGCATGGGCCTGAAACTGCCGGATCCAGGTGTCGCGCACCGTGCGCGGCGACACCGCGGGAAACATTGCCTGCCGCTCCGTCATGTGCGCTTCGCCATCCTTGCGCATCATGTTGTGGCCCATCAGAACGTTCATCAGCCCGTTCGGCTGATGCGAGGAGAACACGTCGATGCGCTTCTCCTGGGTAAAGATGTCGTCGCGCCGGGTGAACACGGTCGAGCCGAGCTGCGGCACGAACGCGATCGGCGCCTCTTTCCGCATCTTCGCCAGCGCGGGATAGGGATCGGCCCAGAAGGCGGGGACGTCGATGTCGAAGGGCGGGGCGTTGGACATGATGACCTCACACCGCCCGATAGCCGCCGTCGACCATTACGATCGATCCGGAGACGTAAGCCGACAGATCGGACGCCAGGAAGATCGCGGGGCCGACGATGTCCTCCGCGGTGCCGGGCCGGCCGAGCGGCGTGTGATCCATGAAGGTTTTCACCAGTTCCGGATTGTTGGCGCGGGCGTTGGCGTTCAGTGGCGTTGCGATGAAGCCGGGGCCGATTGCATTGACGCGGACGCCTTCCTTGCCGAGTTCGGCGGCGAGCGCCTTGGTGAAACCGAGCACGCCGTGCTTGGAGGCGGTGTAGGCCGGCGAGCTCGGTGTGCGCACATGCACGAAGGACTGGATCGAGCCGATGTTGACGATGCGCCCCTTGCTCGCGCGCAAGGGTTCGAGAAAGGCATGCGTCACGTTGAAGACGCCGGTGAGGTTGATCGCGATGATGTCTTCCCAGTCGCTGATCACAGCTTCCGCCGCGCCCAGCATGCCGTTGCGGCGGACGATGCCGGCATTGTTGACGAGGACCGAGACCTGGCCGACCTTGTCGGCGACCTGCTTCGCCATCGCGACGCAATCCTCGCGTTTTGCGACGTCGAGCGCAAAGCTGACGGCCTTGTCGCCGATTTCCCTTGCGGCTTCTGCTACCGCGTTCTCGTCCCTGTCGAGCAGCACGACCCGCGCGCCCTCCCGTGCATAGCCGCTCGCAATCGCGCGCCCGATACCGGAACCTGCGCCGGTAATTACGGCGATGTGATTTTGGAGAAGTGGCATGGCGCGTTTCCTCTTGCTTGGTTTTGCCAGAGGATAGCAAGCGCGCCCGCTTGTACAAGATGGTTGGCGGCGACTACGTCAGGAATTGAAGGGTGGGCAAAGCGACAGCGTGCCCACCATTCAGATCACCGGTTGGAATGGTGGCACGGCGCTCGAGCGCCTTTGCCCATCCTATAAATCTTTGCCCACTCTACAGATGTCGGGTCAAAACGAGCAGGTGCCGTTGCGCAGCATGCCGTCCTTGAACACCAGCGCGTCGCCGAACGTCGGCACCTCTGAGCCCGCGATCACGGCGTAATTCCCGGGATACGGCGCGGTCGGGATGCTTCGGTCCCAGATCTGGCAGAACCCGGTGTCCTGCCAGCGGATCAGATGATACGAGGCCTGGGCCGGGCTCGACGCGGCAAGCGCGGTGAAACCGATAGCGGCAACGGCGCAAAGGGCAAAAATGCGACGCATCTTCAATCTCCTGTTTTGAATACGGGGCTCAGCGCCCGATCACCGATTGAGTAGCGACGAGGGCGGGAAGGTTCAAAGACGGAGCCGCGGAATGGGTTAGCGAAATTCTTAGGCCCTGTTACAATTTGCTCCCGTCGGCAGCGTGGCGATGCCGACGACGGAATTGAAGGAGGCCAGGCATGACGCAAACGGCGACCGGACGGCACGCCTCACGCAGGCGCAATGGCGCGAACGCCGTGCTGACGATGCTCTGCGCGCTGGCCGCATTGTCGCTCGCATCGAGCGGATCGCCGGCCGCCGCGCCGATCGCGGTCGCGGTAGCGGATTTCGATTATTTCGATACTTCCGGTGAAGTCGTGGACCAGAGCGCGGAGCATCGCGCCCGCGTCGCATCGTTTGCCGCGTTGCTGCGCGACAATCTCGCGGCGCAGGGCGGTTATCGCGTGGTACCGATCGAATGCCCCGATCACCCCTGCACCGCCACCAGCATGTCGCAGGACGTCTTCATCGCCGCCGCGCGCAAGGCCGGCGCGCGGCTCGTGGTCTATGGCGGCATCCGCAAGATGAGCACGCTGGTGCAATGGGGCGAAATCCAGTTGCTCGATCTCGAAGCCGAGAAACTGTTGATGCGGCGAACGGTGACGTTTCGCGGCGACAACGACGCCGCCTATCGCCATGCCGCAGATTTCGTCGGCAATACACTGAAGGAATCCATGCCGAAGCCGTGAGTTCCCATCGACGATCGCAAGGTCGGCAGATTACGCTGTCGCTAATCCGCCCTACGCCTTCGTCAGTGATGCAACAGCTTCGATCTCGATCAGCATCTTCGGGTCGGGCAGCGCGTGCACCACGCAGGTGGTTCGGGCCGGGTAGGGTGCCGGCCCGAACGCCGACGCATACAGCACGTTCATCGTGGCGACGTCGGATGCGCGCGTCAGCAGCACGTTGACCTTGACGAGATCGCGAAACGTCGCGCCGGCTTCGTCGAGCACGCGCTTGATATTGGCGACGACGAGGCCGAACTGCGCCTCGAAACCATCCGCCAGCGCGCCCTTGTCGTCAAAACCCGGAATGCCCGAGATGAACAGCAGGTCGCCGGTGCGCGTGGCAAAGGATAGCGGCGGGGCCTTGACGCCGGCGGGCGGCGCAAAATGCTGGATCGGGGGCATGGGACACCTCGTGGATGGTCGGTGCCTTGAAGCCTAACGCGCCGCTGCCTCGCTGGAAAGGCAGCGGCGCCCGTGCTTCACGACCCGCCGATAGGTTTGTAGGTCCCGCCCGTCAGGGAAACTCGCTGGATACGATAGCGGCATACGACGGCTGTGAAAGTAACGCAGTTCACAGGCCGGCATTTTTGCTTGTGCAATCGTGATGAAATTGTGTCGGGCGCACGGCGCGGGTCGGCACACAGAGCGTCGCGCAGGGCCTGAATATGCTTTGCCCCTTGCGCCGATCGGCTACAATCCGATAGTTGCGACTCAATCTGCAGGCAAAGCCCGTCCGACACTTTTCCGATTTGCAAGCCCTCCGGAGATACGATCCATGAACATGCTATCCGCCGTCCGCGCCACCGTGCTTGCGTTTGCGGCCTTCGCCGGCGTCACGCTGTCCTCTGCCGCGCATGCCGACGAAGGTTTCGTGCAGCTCACGATCTACAAGGCGGGATGGATCATCGGCGGCTCCGGCGGCAGCGGCGTTCTGAATTTTCACGGGCGACGCTATCCGCTGTCGACCGGCGGGCTCGACTACGGCCTGGTGTTCGGCGGATCGAAGACCGTGCTGCGCGGCCGCGTCAGCAACATCTATCGTCCTTCCGATGTCGCGGGCGTGTACGGCGCAGCCGGCGCGGGCCTGGCGGTCGGCCGCGGCGCACGCGCGATCGTGCTCACCAACCAGAAGGGTGCGGTGCTGGAATTGACCGGGCACCAGGTCGGGTTGATGGCGAACGCCGATCTCAGCGGATTAGCGATCACGATGCGGTAGGACTTGTAGGGTGAGCAAAGGCGCGAAGAGCCGTGCCCACCATCCGGCATCTCGCTAGGAATGGTGGGCTCCGCTTCGCTTTGCCCGCGAAAACCTTGCGCGCGAGCTGGCCGCCTTGCGCTGACGATTACCTCACCCCGAGAAACTCCCGCTTGCCGATTTCCACGCCATTATGGCGCAAAATGCCGTGCGCGGTGGCGGCGTGGAAGTAAAAATTCGGGAAGGCGAAATTGACGAGATATTGCTGGCCCTTCATCGTCATGGTGTTGCTGGGGCCGATCGGGAAGGTCACTTCGCGCGTCTCGCCGCCCTCGAACTGCGCCGGCTTGAATGCCTTCACATAGTCGGTCGTTTTCGCGATCCGCTGCTGCAATTCCTCAAAGCTTTTTTCGGTATCGTGTATGGACGGCACTTCGTTGCCAGTGAGGCGCGCGCAGGTCTTCGCGGCAAAATCGCAGGCAGTCTGAACCTGGCGTGTCAGCGGATACATGTCCGGGTAAAGCCTGGCATTGAGCAACACCTCGGGCTGGATGTTCTTTGCCTTGCAATGCGCTTCCGCCTTGGCGAGCAGGCCGGAAAGGCTGCCGAGAATCTGCAGGAAGGCCGGCACGGTTAGGTCGTGGAAAGACATGCGATGCTCATTTCGTGATGTGGAATGGTGCCTCGGGAGGATGAGGTGTTGTTCGAGATGGGAAGCTGCGAAGGAAATACAACGCTCGCAGCTTACCGAACGCGGTCAAATATTCTCCGCTCGTCGTCGCCCGGCTTACTGTACAGACCGGGGACATGGGTAACACCGTTCGGAGACATGGGTAACACATCGGCGGCATGGGAATGGCTTAGGAGGCCGATAGGCCGCGGCGTACTGGATTCCCCGCCTTCGCGGGAATGACAGCGGTACTACCGCGCTGCCGGCATCACTAGGCCGGCGGGCTGCGCCTGGACGCTGGGGCCGCGCATCCGCGCCAAGAGCTCCGCCGTCGGCCAGGAATCCGCCGGCAGGCCGTATTTGATCTGCATCGCCTTCACCGCCGTGCGGCTCAACTGCCCCATCACGCCGTCGACCTTGCCGACATTGTAGCCGGCGCGCACCAGGAGCTGCTGCAGCTCCTTCAGCTCGTTGAGCGGCAGTTGTGCGACCGGCGCCGATGGCTGCCGCATTGGCGGGGCGCCGGCGATGCGGCTGGCGAGATAGGCGGCGGTGGTCGAATAGATCAGCGAGTTGTTCCACTCGGTATAGGCAGCGAAATTCGCATAGGCCAGAAACGCCGGTCCGGTGCGGCCCATCGGTAGCAGTAGCGAGGCCGGCAGGTCGTCGTTTGGCAGCGGACGGCCGTCGGGATAGGTGACGCCGAGCTGCGCGAATTTTGCGCGCGGCAGCTTTGTCGTGAGGTCAGCCTGCTCCCACGGAAAATTTTGCGGCGCGCGCACTTCCTGCAGCCACGGCTCGCCGCGCCGCCATTTCAAACCGTTGGCGATATAGTTCGCGGTCGAGCCGATCACGTCGGACGGGCTGCGCAACAGGTTGCGGTGGCCGTCGCCGTCATAGTCCACCGCGTAGTTGAAGTAGTGCGTCGCCAGGAACTGCGTCTGCCCGAGCTCGCCGGCCCATGCGCCGATCATCTCGCTTGCCGTGAGATCGCCCCGTTCGATGATCTTCAGCGCGGCGATGGTTTCCTTGCTGAACATCTCGGAGCGGCGGCAGTCGTAGGCCAGCGACACCAACGAGCGCAGCGTATGCAGATTGCCTAGCTCGGCGCCAAAACTGCTCTCCAGCCCCCAGAACGCGGCGATCACGGCCGGCGGCACGCCATATTCCTTCTCGGCGCGGTTGAACGCGGCCGCATGCATCCGGATTCGCGCCTGCGCATTTTTCGCCGCGCCATCGGACGCCCTGTTCCGTGCGAACTCGGTGAACACCTGGCCGAACACGCGCTGGCCGCGGTCGCGGTTGACGATGCTCTGGTCATAGACGAGGTAGGGAGCGGCTTCGGCCAACGTGCGCTGCGACACGCCCTCTGCGGCGGCCTGTTGTTTGAGGTCGGCCAGGAAGCGGTCGAACGATAGGCCGTTATGGCAGGCGGCTGCACGCGGCGCGCGCGGAGCGGCGGCCGGTGGCTGCTGACCGGGTGCCGGTGCAACTCTCGGTGCGGGACGGACTGGGGCGAGGACTGGTTGGGCGATGGCGAGAGATGAAAGAAACAGGGACGCCGTGGCAGCAACGAGGGATCTGTGAAGCAGCATCAATGTCACCGGCGCGCAGGAATTGTAGGTGGGCAAAGCGAGGCGTGACCACCATTTCTCGGGAATTCTGCAACGTCAATCAATATGGTGGACACGGCCCAAGTGCGCCTTTGTCCCCCTACAGCCTCCCGCCTCGGCGCAATCGGCCGCGCAAGCCCCGTCATGCGCATAGGAGCCTGCCGTATCAACCTGATCTCGCAGGCTGTTCCAACCGCTTTTCCCCGTGTAGGCTTGGCCTCTGCCCGACTTTTGAAGGTGAGCCGACAATCACTGGGGCGGGCGGAACGAGGGAGATGGCGGAAAGACCATGACGGAACTCCGATATTTGGCGCCTGATACGCTTGACGAAGCGGTCGGTGCATTTGCGAAGGCCGGCAGCGCCGCGCGCATCCTGGCCGGCGGTACCGATCTTCTGGTGCAGATGCGATCGGGCGTGCTCAAGCCCGGCGTGATCGTCGACATCAAGAAGATCCCCGAAGTGACGGCAATCGAACAGACCGCCGATGGCGGCTTTCGCGTTGGCGCCGCCGTCTCCGGCATGGCGCTCGCGGAACACGAGACGTTCGGCAAGGTCTGGCCCGGCGTGCTGGAGGCCGTGAACCTGATCGGTTCCAAGCAGGTGCAGGGCCGCGCCTCCGCCGGCGGCAATCTCTGCAACGGCTCGCCCGCGGGCGATAGCGTGCCCGCGATGGTCGCGGCCGGCGCCATCGTCACCGTGCAGGGCCCGGATGGCCGCCGCGAAATGAAGGTGGAGGACGTCCCCGCCGGCCCCGGCCGCACCAACTTAAAGCCCGGCGAGATCCTCGTCAGCTTCACGCTGCCGCCGCGCCCACCCGGATCGAGCGATGCTTATTTGCGCATGATACCGCGCACCGAAATGGACATCGCCGTGGTCGGCTGCGGTGTCAGCCTCACCATGAAGGACGGCATCGTCACCGCCGCCCGCATCGGTCTTGGCGCCGTCGCGCCGACCGTGCTGCTGGTCGAAGACGCCGCCAATGCGCTGATCGGCTCAAAGCTCGACGACGCCGCGCTGGCGAAGGCCGCCGCTGCATGCTCCGCCGCCTGCCGCCCGATCGACGACAAGCGCGGCACCATCGCCTATCGCGTCAAGGTGGCCGGCGTGCTGCTCAAGCGCACCGCCGCGATCGCCGCCCAACGCGCGACCCAAAAGAATTGAGATCGGAAAACAATTCATGGCCAAAGTTCACGTCACGACCACCATCAACGGCGAGCCGATGGAATTTCTGTGCGAGCCATCAGACACCATGCTCGACGCGCTACGCGGACCGCTGGCCCTGACCGGCTCCAAGGAAGGCTGCGCCTCCGGCGATTGCGGCGCCTGCTCGATCACGATTGACGATCGACTGGTCTGCTCCTGCCTGATGCTCGCGGTAGAATCCGAGGGCCACGAGATCAGGACCATCGAGGGCCTGGCGCAGGGCGAGAAATTGCATCCACTGCAGCAGAAATTCCTGGAAATGGCCGCGCTCCAGTGCGGCATCTGCACGTCGGGCATGCTCGTCGCCTCTGACGCGCTGCTCAAGAAAAATCCGGACCCGAGTGAGGAGGAAGTCCGCTTCTGGCTCGCCGGCAACCTCTGCCGGTGCACCGGCTATGACAAGATCGTCCGCGCGGTGATGGAAACCGCGGCCGAAATGCGCGCGAACTAATTTTCGGGAGACAGCCCAATGAACGTCGTCACCAACAACAAGTGGATCGGCCAGCGCACCATCCGTCCCGACGGCATGGACAAGGTCACCGGCCGCGCGCAGTTCGCCGCCGACACCACCATGCCCGGCATGATCTGGGGCAAGGTTTTGCGCAGCCCGCATCCGCATGCGCGCATCAAATCGATCGACACCTCGAAAGCGGAGAAGCTGCCGGGCGTGAAGGCCGTCGTCACCTCGAAAGACATCGTCGATTTCCCGATCGAGAAGGGCGCAGTCATGCTGGGCATCCAGGACATGCGCTGGATGTGCCGCAACGTGATGGCGCGCGACAAGGCGCTGTTCCCTGGGCATCCGGTAGCGGCCGTCGCCGCGACCACGGAAGCGATCGCCGAGGAAGCCTGCAAGCTGATCGAGGTCGATTACGAGGTGTTGCCGTGGTCGATCGAGATCGACGACGCGCTCAAGCCCGATGCGCCTGTTCTGCACGAGTTCAACAAGTTCGACGGCAAGCCCTCCAACATCGTCGGCCGCCTCGAGCACAAGAAGGGCGACATCGCGGAAGGCTTCAAGAAGGCCGACGTCGTCATTGAGCGCACCTTCACCACGCGCCCGGTGCACCAGGGCTATATCGAGCCGCATGCCTGCCTGATTTCGGTCGCGCCCGACGGCAAGACCACGATCTGGAGCTCCAGCCAGGGCCAATTCATGGTGCGCGCGATGACGGCCTATCTCACCGGCATCCCGCAGAGCGACATCCGCGCCATCCCCGCCGAGATCGGCGGCGGCTTTGGCGGCAAGACCATCGTCTATCTCGAACCGCTCGCGACGCTGCTTGCGAAAAAATCCGGCCGCCCGGTGAAGATGGTGATGACGCGCGAGGAGGTGATGCGCGCGACCGGCCCCACCTCAGGCTCGAAAAGCACGGTGACGATCGGCGCCACGAAGGACGGCAAGATCGTCGCCGCGCACGGCACCTTCTACCTGCAGGCCGGCGCGTTCCCGGGTTCGCCGATCCGCGGCGCCGCGGGCTGCAGCTTCACGCCCTACGATATCCCGAACCTGCTCTCCGAAGGCTACGACGTCTGCTCCAACCGCTCGAAGGTCGCAGCCTATCGCGCGCCGGGCGCGCCGATCGGCGCCTATGCGGTGGAATGCGTGCTCGACGAAGTCGCGGAAGCCTTGAAGATGGACCCGCTCGACTTCCGCCTGAAGAACGCCGCCAAGGAAGGAACGAAGGCCGCGCACGGCCCGGTCTTCCCGCGTATCGGCTATATCGAGACGGTGGAAGCAGCTAAAGCCTCGCCGCATTATGCCGCGCCGCTCGGCGACGGCCACGGCAAGCTGAGGGGGAGGGGCGTGGCTAGCGGCTTCTGGTTCAACGCCGGCGGCGAATCTTCCGCGCAGGTCAACATCACCGAGGACGGCAACGTCGTCGTCACGACGGGGCATCCTGATATCGGCGGTTCGCGCGCCGGCATCGCCAACATCTGCGCCGAGCTGCTCGGCATCGACTACCGCCGCGTCTCCGTCATCATCGGCGACACCCAGACGGTCGGCTTCTCCAACTTGACCGGCGGCAGCCGCGTGCTGTTTGCGTCTTCGATGGTGGTGACGCAGTCGACCGAAAAGATCATCCAGACGCTGCGGGAGCGCGCGGCCAAGATCTGGGAGATCGATCCCGAGGCGGTGAAGTGGGAGAACGGCGCGGCGCATCCGGCGAGCCCGAACGCCGGCCAGTTCGAGCCGCTGACGCTGGAAGAGCTCGCTGAGAAGGCGCCCGCGATGGGCGGCCCCATTGGGGCCGGCGTGCAGCTCAACACCCAAGGCGCGGACGGGGGTTTCGGCACGCATGTCTGCGATGTCGAGGTCGATGTCGATCTCGGCATCGCGCGCGTGATCCGCTACACCGCCGTGCAGGATGTCGGCCGCGCCATTCACCCCGGCTATGTCGAGGGCCAGCTCCAGGGCGGCGTCGCGCAAGGCATCGGCTGGGCGCTGAATGAGGAATACATCTACACGAAGGAGGGCAAGGTCGATAACCCCGGCTTCCTCGACTATCGCATGCCTGTCTGCTCCGACCTGCCGATGATCGACTGCATCATGGTCGAAATCCCGAACCCGAAACACCCGCAAGGCGTCAAGGGCGTCGGCGAAGTGCCGCTGGTGCCTGTGATGGCGGCGGTCGCCAACGCCATCTACAACGCGCTCGGCAAACGCTTCTACGCCCTGCCGATGTCGCCGCCGAAGGTGCTGGAGGTGCTGGAAGCGCCTACACAGCAGGCGGCGGAGTAGGTTGAGCTTCGTAGGTGGGTTAGCGCAGCGTAACCCACCATTCCACGTGACAGTCGGCGGGTTACGCGTCGCTACCGCCCTACAAACACCAGCCTCAGATGGGAGCTATGACCACCCATAAGATAGTGCCACCTCATCCGCCTTTTGATTATGGTTCATCGGTTCGCGTGAGGGCGATGCCGAACCCGTATGGATTCAGTCAAGGGTCGGTCTTTGGATTTCGGACAATTGAAGATCCTTCGCTCGCCGAGAAACGAGGCGTGGCTGTTGGGACGGTGTATGTGCTTGTCGAGAATGAGTCGGGTCTGGCAACCGAAGTTCCAGCAAGCGACTTGGAAATTGTATGAGCTAATGGGTCTAGATTAGCGAAAGCGTAATCCGCCAATCGCCGGCAACGCAAATGAATGACGTGCTTCCCTATCGCACCATGGCGTACAACAACGCCTGGGCAAACCACCGGCTCCTCACCGCCTGCGAGCGGCTGTCGCCGGACGAACTCACCGCAAAGCGAACCGGCTTCTTTCCAAGCCTGCGTGCTACCCTCAACCACATCCTGATCATCGACCACTTCTACGTCGACGCGATGGAAGGCGGCACGCTCGGCCCGGCGGCCTTTGCGGATCAGGAACCTTGCGCAACGGTCGCCACGCTGAAGAAAGCGCAGGCCGCAGTCGATCAACGTTTGCTCAAGGTCGTCGAAGCGCTCGACGCCGCCGGATTGCAGCGCATCGTCTCCGTGCATCGCGGCACTTCCATCCAGCGCGAACGGATGGACCGTCTGCTCCTGCATCTGTTTCAGCACCAGGTGCACCATCGCGGCCAGGCCCACGCCATGCTCTCAGGCACCTCGGTGAGCCCGCCGCAGCTCGACGAATTCTTCTCGGCGGGTGAAGCGCCGTTGCGGGCGGCGGAGTTCGCGGAACTGGGTTGGACGGAGGAGGGAATCTGGGACTCGAACGCTAAGACCTGAGCGTGTGGGATGGGTTGACCCTTAGCGATATCCATCGCTTTTGTAGGCGGTCTAAGAGTTTGTTATTTGGATTCCGAATTTCGCATCGCGAATGGCGCCCTCTACAGCTCGAAGCTCTAAGTTGAAGGTTCTTATTCTCGTCGATAGATCATCAATTTCGGTCGGTGTTATAGGCCTTGTGCGATACGGTAGCTCACCAGGAGTGGGAAGTGCCGTTCTAAGCATAATATAAACTTGGTTCTCGACACGTCGTCCAATTGGGTTGTGCAGCAGTTCGTTTCGCTCTTCCGCCAACGCAACGTAGGTTTTCAGTGCGTCCTTCAGGCGCAAGTTTAGATCGTCGGTCATGAACGGCGTCATCTTGCCGAGCTTTCGAAGTACGTCCTGTTGAGTGCGAGTTGCTTTAAAGAAACTGAAGACGGTTACGCCAACCGTTGGCGTTGTATTAGTTAGATGACAAAATATCCAAGCAAGTGTGGTTTCAGCGTGTGTCCAATTGTTAGAGCATCTGCCAATAGCGGATGCCATAGATGGATCGTCGTCAACAGGGTGGGTCATGGGTTAACCGATGCTCAGGGCAATAAGAACATTGGCGAAGTGTATTCCCGCATTCGCAGACGATAAAGTGTGTTGAGCCAATCCTACCGCTTCCGCGACGGCAGCAGTTGGGTATAAATTTACTTACGCGCCCCGCATATCGCGGAGCCTGTCATTGGGTGCGCGTTTCGCGCGGCGCGTTGGCTCATGCGGTCAACCGTCGTGGTCGTCACTTGAAGATCAGCCAACCCAGCGGAATCAGGAAGCAGAGCGTCAAAGAAAGTCCGAGTGCCAGCCGCCCAAACTTCTCTAGCGCCGAATCTGCGAGGGATCGCGATCTGGCAGGCGATCGATCCAGCGTCGGAATACGCGTAGCGGCCAACCGAAGAGCTAGACGTTGTGATAAGCGCGTCGATAATGGCGGGCCAAGTGGAGATGCAACCGTGAACGATCAAAATCCCCATCCCGTTTCCCCCTTCCACTCCATCCGCGCCGTCGACTACACCGTCATCTTCGTGCGCGACATGGCGGCGATGCGCCGCTTCTACGAGGGCATCGTGCGCTTTCCGCTGACGCGCGAATTGTCGGCGGGGTGGATCGAATACCAGATTGGCAGCAACACGCTCGCGCTGGCGCGGCCGAGCCGGACGGCGAAGGATGCGCCGACGCCCACGGGGAGCGCTTCGCTGCAGCTCGCGTTCAAGGTTGCCGCTGATAACGTCGACCGCTGCGCCGAGGAGCTGGTGCGGCACGGCGTCGATCTGCTCGAGCCGCCGATCAACCAGCCGTTTGGTCATCGTACGCTGTTCTTCAGGGATCCCGATGGGAATCTGCTGGAAGTGTATGCGGAGATTTAGCGGCGTGTCGGAATACAAGCCTGGATGAGCGAAGCGATATCCGGGATTCTACGGGTCCCGCACATCACGGAAGCCTGTCATCGGGCGCGCGTTCGCGCGACCCGTTGGCTTATTCGGGCTATAAACAGTTTACCGCCACCTAATTCAGCGTCAGCCACACCAGGTTGCAGTCGGTGTGACAGGTGTTGCAGCGCGCCGGCTGGTTGAAGGTGTTGGCGAGCTGCCATTCCTGCGCTTCGTTGCTCCATTGCGCGGTGGCGTGGCAGATGATGTCGTCGGAACCGCAGGCGGCGCAGACCGGCGTGGCACGCGCAGCGCAATTGATCACCTTGCGTTCGATCGGCTGCGGCCGCTCCTGGGTGATCCGGTCTTGACTGACCCGGTCCTGGGCGAGTTCGAACGGGTTCATCAGCTTGACGCGTCGCAACATTGGCCCTGCATCCATTCTCGCGAGTCTTGATTCGCCGCTTTCAAAACTAGCGAATCGGCATGGCCGTTCCATCGCAAAATTAGGAATACCCACGTTTTAAATGTGATCGTCACCAGCAGGACACATATGCGGCTTTCCGGTGAGAGAAAGCGGTCCATTGATGCATCGCACTGTGCAAATGACGCAGAGATCTGCGGAAAAGATCAACCTACACGCGCACGCAAAACGGCCCGGCATCGATGCCGGGCCGCGCTGTTGGAGAATTAGTACTTCTTCTTCGTAGCGGATCCGGTTGTCGTCTGCTTGCCGGGCGCGCTTTCCGAATGGCCCTTCGCCGTTTTTTTCTGATGTCCCGGCGCATATTCCGATGCACCCGGCGCGGTCGAAGTCTTGCTCTTCTGCATCTTCTGTCCCGGGGCGTATTCGGAGGAGCCCGGAGACTTCGTGCCCTGCGCAAACGCAGCCGTGGTGAGCAGCACGGTCGAAACGGTAATCAATGTCTTCAGCATTGGAGGTCTCTCCTGTTGCAGGAAACCAAGCAACGCCTCGCTCGCGGTGGTGTTCCGTTTTTTCCCGCTTGCGGTCGCAGCGGCGCATGCTGATGAACATCCCTTCATCTTCCAGGCAACCACACGATCCCGCGACGGCGATTTTCGTGTGCGAGCGGCCCTGGGGGGGGCGCGCAAATAAAAAGTTTCTCAATTTTTTCAACGTGATTTTGCCCTGTCCAGTCGTGCGCGAAAATAAGTCGCGGCGTACTGGATGCCCCGCCGGAGCCTGTCATCGGGCGGCCATTCGGCTGACGAGTTATTGGGGCGCGCGTCTCACAACTCCCGCGCATTCGAAAACGCAAACGAGGACACCCGCCGCGTGTTCTCGTCCAGGATCAGCGTCCGCGTGATCGGCGGCTCGGCACGCTGGCTGCAATTTTCGCGCTCGCAGAGCCGGCAATTGACGCCGATCGGCGTGCCCTCCGCCTTCTCCAGATCCATCCCGGCGGCGTAGACCAGCTTCGAGGCATGACGGATTTCGCAGCCCAGACCGATCGCAAAGCGCGGCTGCGGCTGCGGGTGCGGCGCGATCGGCCGGCGCACCATCTGCGCAATCGAAAAGTAGCGCGTGCCGTCGGGCAGTTCGATCACCTGCTTGAGCAGGCGGTCCGGCGTGTCGAAGGTCGAATGCACGTTCCACAGCGGACAGGTGCCGCCGAATTTCGAAAATGGAAACGTGCCGGACGAAAACCGCTTGGAGACGTTGCCGGCATTGTCGACGCGCAGCAGGAAGAACGGCACGCCGCGCGCATTCGGCCGCTGCAGCGTGGTGAGGCGATGGCACACCTGCTCGAAGCCGGCATTGAAGCGTTGCGCCAGCACGTGCACGTCGTAGTTCAGATTTTCCGCCGCGCTGTGGAACGGCTGATAAGGCATCATGATTGCGGCGGCGAAGTAGTTCGCCAGCGTAATCCGGTAGAGCCGCCGCGGCGTATCGTCGAGCGGGCCGGCGCGGTTGACGATGGCGTCGATGGTCGCGCCGCATTCGGCGAGGCCAATCTGCAGCGCGAGCTGGAAGGCCCGGCCCGAGCCGTCGACCAGTTCGGAAATCAGAAGCTGGCGCCGATGGCGATCGAACCGCCGCAGCGTCTCGCGCATCACGTCGACCGGCATGATGCGGGTGACGATCGAATGCTTTTCGCGCAAGCGCGCGGCGAGCGCGGCAAACAGTTCCTCGGCGGAGGCGTGGAGTTCGTCGCGCAGATTTTCCGCGGCCTGTTCGAGCTCCGGAAAATAGTTGCGGTTGGCTTCGATCAGGTCGCGCACACGCTCGATCGGGTTGGCCTCGAAGCGGGCGCCCTCGTCGCGGTCGGCCATTTGGGCCGCCACCAGTGTCTCGCCGCGGCGGGCCTCGGTATAGGCGGCGTAGAGGCGCTGCAGCGAATGGGTCACGCCCGGACAGAGCTCGGCGAGGTCGCGCAGTTCCTGCTTCGGCAGGTCGATCTGGCGGAACAGCGGATCGGAGAAAATCTCATTCAGCTCGGCAAAAAAGCGGTCCTCATCGGCGGTGGCGAGGTCGCGCAGGTCGAGATCATAGGTCTCGGCCAGCCGCAGCAGGATCTGCGCCGTCACCGGCCGCTGGTTCCGCTCGATCAGGTTGATGTAGCTCGGCGAGATCCCGAGCCCTTCCGCAATCTGGGTCTGCGACAGCCCGAGCTGCTGGCGGATCCGCCGAAAACGCGGGCCGACGAAGAGTTTTTTTCCGGATTCGGTGGCCATAACGGGGTCTCAATTGTGACAAAATTTACAAAATGACATTTATGACAAGTATGGATGTTACATGACATCACCAATAAAGATCAAGCACTCTATACGAAATAGGGATTCTGGCGTTTAGCTCCAGGACGTTTCGCAATGCACTGTCAAGAATGTCGATTGAAGACAGTGGAAGACAAGGATCACGCAAATGAATTACCAGCCACGTGGAATCAGTGACCGGACCATCCAGAGACCGGCTTCCTATCAGAGCGAGATTGAAGCTGCTGAGGCGCTGCTCAAGACCCAGCCGACCTGGAATGGCGTCACCGCCGAAGCCGTGGCGCGCATGCGTCTGCAGAACCGCTTCAAGACCGGCCTGGACGTCGCTCGGTACACCGCGGCGCTGATGCGCAGCGATATGGCTGCCTATGACGCCGATCCCACCAAGTACACCCAGTCGCTCGGTTGCTGGCATGGCTTCATCGCGCAGCAGAAGCTGATTTCGGTCAAGAAGCATTTCGGCACGACCGATCGCCGCTATCTGTATCTCTCCGGCTGGATGATCGCCGCCCTTCGCTCCGAGTTCGGACCGCTTCCTGACCAGTCGATGCACGAGAAGACCTCGGTGCCGGCCCTGATCGAAGAACTCTACACCTTCCTGCGTCAGGCGGATTCCCGTGAGCTCAACGATATCTTCCGCGCGCTGGACGCGGCCCGCAAGGAAGGCGACAAGGCGAAGGAAAAGGCGCTGATTGAAAAGATCAACAACTTCCAGACCCATGTCGTGCCCGTCATCGCCGACATCGACGCCGGCTTCGGCAATGCCGAGGCAACCTACCTGCTCGCCAAGAAGATGATCGAGGCGGGTGCGTGCGCCCTGCAGATCGAGAATCAGGTCTCCGACGAAAAGCAGTGCGGCCACCAGGACGGCAAGGTGACCGTGCCGCACGAGGTGTTCCTGGCGAAGATCCGGGCCTGCCGCCATGCCTTCCTCGAATTGGGCGTCGAAGACGGCATCATCGTGACCCGCACCGACTCGCTGGGTGCCGGTCTCACGCAGCAGATCGCTGTGAGCCACAAGCCCGGCGACCTCGGCGATCAGTACAACAGCTTCCTGGATTGCGAGGAAGTGACAGCCGCCAACGCCAGGAATGGCGACGTCATCATCAACCGCAACGGCAAGATGATGCGTCCGAAGCGGCTTGCCAGCAACCTCTATCAGTTCCGCGCCGGCACTGGCGAAGATCGCTGCGTGCTCGACTGCATCACCTCGCTGCAGAACGGTGCCGACCTGCTCTGGATCGAGACCGAGAAGCCGCATATCGAGCAGATCGCCAAGATGGTTGACCGCATTCGCGAGGTCATCCCGAACGCGAAGCTGGCCTACAACAACTCGCCGTCGTTCAACTGGACGCTCAACTTCCGTTGGCAGGTGTACGACGCGATGAAGGAAGCCGGCAAGGACGTCAGCAAGTACAATCGAGCCGAACTGATGAAGCCGGAATACGACGATACGCCGCTGGCCATTGAAGCCGACGAGCGCATCCGCACCTTCCAGGCCGATTCAGCAAAGCGTGCTGGCATCTTCCACCATCTGATCACGTTGCCGACCTATCACACGGCAGCTCTGTCGACTGATAATCTCGCGAAGGATTATTTCGGCGAACAGGGCATGCTGGGCTATGTGAAGAATGTTCAGCGCCAAGAGATCCGTCAGGGTATCGCCTGCGCCAAGCATCAGAACATGGCCGGCTCCGATATCGGCGACGATCACAAGGAATATTTCGCCGGCGAGGCCGCTCTGAAGGCGGGCGGCGTCCACAACACGATGAACCAGTTCGGCTAACGGTGGAATTGATCGGTCTGGGGTCTGGTCGGATTCCAGACTGATCACGCTACTCGGACAACAGGAGACTGAAAATGACCAAAGGCAGCAATTTCTGGGTGATCGGCGGCGAGTTCGGTTCGATGAACTTCCACAAGCTCGTCGAAGGCTCGGCCCAGGTCAGAGGCCCGTTCAAGACCCGCAAGGAAGCCGAAGAGTGCTGGAAGGAGGTCTCTGCAGAGAGCCGCCATAAAGCCGGCGTACGCTTCTCGATCGTCGAAGAGCCCTCGCGCGTCTCGGCCTGACCGGCTGCTGCCGATCTATCAGAAGAAACGTCCAAGGACAGGCGGCCCCATCCGGAATTCCGGCTGGGGCCGTTTGCGCGTTCCAGGGAGGCGCGTTTCTTCACCCTCTCCCGCGTGCGGGGAGGGCGTAGGCGGCCTGCGGCCGCCGTCCTTGAAGAACGCCGATGCAGAGCATCGGCTACGGTGGGGGTGCCGCCGCGGGGAATAACGGTGGAGGGATAACCTATTGAAAACAAACAACCATTGCGCAAGGCATGGTTACTGCTAGGTTAAGCCCAGGCTAACCCCTGCAGGATAAAGGCGGCTACCGATGTCAAACGCGCAAAACACCGGCAACGAAGCCCGAGACATGCGACCGACCCGGCTGCGCGACGCGCTTCGCCAAGCCCGCATCGAAGCCGCCGATCGGACCGGCGTCGTGGTCGAACTGCGCGATGCTGAGGTCGCGCGGCTCGAGATCCTGAACGAGGCGCTCGATCCGCTGTTCGCGGAGGTGCCGGAGCAAATCGATTTGTTCGATCGCGGTGTCAGCCAGGGCGAAACGCCGCGGCTGTGGATCGATGTGGTCGCGCATATCGTGATGGGACGCGACAAGCGCATCTACCGCTTCGTGCAGGATACGCGCTTCGGCCGCATCGTGCTTGCCGAATCGCATGATGTGCCTGTCATCGTCGATGCCGTCACCGGCTATGTCGCGCGCCGCATGATCGAGCGCGAGCATGCGATGGTGGCTATGCCCGTGGCCGAGCCTGTTGTGGAAAAGAAACCGCGCCGCCGCGGTCTGGGCATGTTCGTGCTCGGCTTCGTGCTGGGCGCGGTGGCGCTGTTCGGATTGGCGCTGTATGCGAGTTTGAAGAGTTTCTAACCGGAGCCGCCGGGTCGGGCATTCGGGGCATCGTGGCAGAGCTGCGCAAGAACGGCAGCGGCGCTGCTCATTGCGGCGGCGATTTCGCCGATGGCTCGATCGATGGTGGTACGGACGGCCTTGGCGACGCCGGCAGCGCAAGTGATGATGGCGGTGGTGGTGGCGACGGGGGCGGTGGCTGCGGCGGCGGCGGGGATTGAGAAATTCGCCAGGTTGCAGGCGTGAGGAAAGGTTAAAGCAGCGTCGCCTGCTTGATCTGCTGGACTCGGAAGTCGGCATCGACGGCGCGCACGGTCTGCACGCAGCGCCATTTGCCGCCGTCGCGCGTGATCGAAAACAGGTTGTAGGCAGCGGCCGGATAATGCCGGTGCGCCAGCGCCGACGCCGAAGGCACGCCAACCGCGGGGATCTGGTGGCCGGCGCCTTCAAGCCACATCGTCGAATGGATGTGGTCATGGCCGTGCAGGACCAGCTCGACGCCGCGCCGCTTCAGCACGGCGCGTAGCGCCTTCGAGTCGGTCAGTCGCTTCATCCGCGAACTCGATTGCAGGGGGTGATGGACCAGCAGCACCCGGAACGCCTCGTCCGGCGGCAACTGGGCAAGCTGGCGGTCGAGCGCATCGAGCTGCGCGCGGCCGAGCCGGCCGGTTGCCATCAATGGCAGCGTCGGCACCGCCGAGGAGACCCCGATCAGCACCAGCGGACCGCGCCGGCGCACGAACGGAAACGACGCTCCGTCCGCCGCAGCATCGCCGCGCAGATATTGCTCGAACGCGCCGGTGAAATGATGCCGCGTCGCCCGCACATAGGCGTCGTGATTGCCGGGAACGACGGTCACCTGTTGCGGCGTGCCGACGCTTTCGAGCCAGGCCTGGGCCGGGGTGAATTCCGCCTCCAGCGCCAGGTTGACGAGATCACCGGTCACCGCGATGTGGTCCGGCCGCTGCGCCTGCATATCGGCAACCAGTGCGTCCAGCACCTCGCGGCGGTGATATTTAAGGCGGTTGCGGGTCCAATTGAAATAGCCGAGCGCACGTTTGCCCGCGAGATCGCGCAGCCGCGCCGCGGGCAGCGGCGGCAGATGCGGGTCCGACAGATGCGCCAGCGTGAAGATATCGGTCATTCGCGCTCCGCCGCATTCTCTGTGATATAGAGCCGTCGCACCATCATGTCGGCGATATAAGGATCAAACGTGATAACTGTCCATTCGAGGTTTGCGTGACGGCGCTGCAGCACTTGCGAAAACGTTTCGAACCGCAGTTGCGGCGCGTATTTCACCTCTATTGGCGGATGGCCCGCGGCATGACGATCGGGGTTCGCGGCGTCGTGCTCGACGGCGACGACAAGGTGTTCCTGGTCAGGCACAGCTATGTCGCGGGCTGGCACCTGCCGGGCGGCGGGGTCGAGGTCGGCGAAACCTTTCTCGAAGCCTTGCGAAGGGAGCTGGTGGAAGAGGGGCGCATCGAATTGACCGGAGAGCCGGTCCTGCACGGCCTGTTCTTCAACAGCCACGTTTCCCGCCGCGACCATGTCGCGGTCTATGTCGTCAGGCAGTTCCGGCAGGACCGCGAGCCGGAGCCCAACCACGAGATCGTCGAGTGCGGATTCTATGCGGCTGGTTCGCTGCCGGCGGAGACGACCAGGGGTACGCGGCTCCGGATCGCAGAAGTGCTCGATGGTGCGGCGCGGACTGCGACCTGGCGCTGACGCAGGGCTCGGTGCTTCGTGGCCCCGCATTGCATAGAAGCGGGGAAACGGGTGCGCGCCAAACACGTTGCAATTCTGGTGCGGCAAACATCGCCGTGAACGTGATTTTCTTCATGACCCATCCGATATTTACGCCATATTATATTATTCCGATCGACATGCTCTCGCTCTGGACCCTGCTGTTCGCAACGCTTGATCTGCGCAACGAGCGGGCCGCCGGCAGCGCGGCCTTTCCCCAACCGGCCAACGCCTGATTGCGATATAGCGCGCTATGGACAGACTTAACTCGGTGAGCGGGCGATGACGGGACCGGCGTTGCGGATTGCGGTTCTGGTGCCGTGCTTCAACGAGGAGGCCGCGGTCGCCACCGTGGTTTCGGATTTCCGCAAGGCGCTGCCGACGGCTCAGATTTTCGTCTACGACAACAATTCCAGGGACCGCACCATCGAGATCGCGCGCGCGGCCGGAGCCATCGTGCGCAGCGAGCGCCGCCAGGGCAAGGGGCATGTGGTGCGGCGCATGTTCGCCGACATCGATGCCGACATTTATGTACTGGTCGATGGCGACGCCACCTATGATGCGCCGCGCGCGCCGCGCATGATCGATGCACTGGTGAACGACCACCTCGACATGGTGGTGGGCTTTCGCGTCGACCAATCAGTCACGGCCTACCGGCCCGGCCACCGCACCGGCAACTGGATGCTGACGAGCTTCCTTTCCTCAGTGTTCGGCCAGGCGTTCAAGGACATCCTTTCCGGCTATCGCGTATTTTCGCGTCGCTTCGTCAAATCCTTTCCGGTGCTGTCCGACGGTTTTGAGATCGAAACCGAGCTCAGCGTTCACGCGCTCGAACTCGCGCTGCCGGTGACGGAAGTCGAGACGCCGTATTACGCCCGCCCCGAGGGATCGTTCAGCAAGCTCAACACCTGGCGCGACGGGTGCTGTCGGTCAGCTCGGGGCTGGTGCTGGATACGGTGACACGCGGCCGCCGCGAGATGAAGCTTCTGGCCTATTTGTCCCAGCCCGCCCGTTTCAGGGATTGAGGCAATACAGGAATTGCTATCTTCCAGCGATGGACCGCGCCGTCGCCAGATGCTATCCCGCGCCCCATCATGAGCGAACTTGACGTCACCATCCTGGCCGAAACACCGAAGGACGCCCAGGCGATCGAACGGCTGCACGAGCGCACGTTCGGTCCCGGCCGTTTCGTGCTGAGCGCCTACCGCCTGCGCGAGCATGTCGATCACCTGCTGGACCTCTCGTTCACGGCGCGGATCGGCACATTGCTGGTCGGCTCGGTGCGCCAGTTGCCGATCTGCATCGGCGACACTCCGGCCCTGATGCTCGGACCGTTGACGGTCGAGCCGCCGTTTCGCAGCCGCGGCGTCGGCCGCATGCTGCTCGATCGTTCGCTGCGGGATGCCAAGGCCAAGGGCCATCGTTTAGTCATTCTGGTCGGCGACGAACCCTATTACAGCCGCGTCGGCTTCAAGGTGATACCGAAGGGACGGGTGACCATGCCGGGGCCCGTCGACTACAGCCGCCTGTTGGTGGCGGAACTGGTCGAGGGCGCGTTCGACGGCGTGTCCGGCAATATCCGGCCGGACTGGAGCAAGGCGCGGTAGGGCCGTTGGCGCGCGCCGCCGTCGCGATCCGTCAGAAAAATCGCCGCTTTTTGGTGCCGGTCGTCCGAACCTGCGTGACCGGTGCGTTTCTCGCCGCCTTCTGCAATTCGTGCCGAAACTCCTCGCGCTTTTCGTGGATGCTGGCGACGACATGACCCATCGCCGCCCCGAGCCCGATCAGGGCGGCTTCCGATAACAGCAAGCTTGCCTCGATGGTCTCCGGCACCGCGTCGGTAACGCCGATCTGGTAGAGATGCCGCGCGTGGTCGGCATCGCGGGCGCGCGAAACCACCAATAGATCTTTCCTCAACGCGCGGACCTGCGCGACAATTTCGTCGATGCCTTCAGGTCGGTTGATCGTGACGATGACGGCGGCGGCGTCCATGAGGCCGCAGCTCTTCAGAAACTCCGGGTTTGTTGCGTCACCGTAAAAGACGGTACGCCCCTGTCTTCGCTGCTCGGGGACGGCCGCAGCATCATTGTCGACCGCAATGTACTTGAACTGGTGCCGGTCCAGCATCGTGCAGACGACTTGTCCCACCCGGCCGTGTCCGACGACGATGGCATGGCCGCTCCCGCCGCTTGGCGCAACGGCGAGTTCAGGGTCAGTCGGCTTGTCTTCGTGCATCATCGGCGCCAGTCGCCGCGCGACATGAGATAGCGCGGGCGTGAGCATCATGGTCAGCGATGTCAGTGCGACCGTGAAGCTCGATACGCCGGCATCGATCAGACCAAGCGTCGTCGCCATCCCGATCCCGACGAAAGCGAACTCCCCGCCGGGACCCAGCAGCAGCCCGACTTCGATGGAAGCCGGCCATGAGAGGCGAAACATCCGCGCCAGGAAGATGAGGATGATGGACTTTACGGCGATCAGTCCGGCCGCAGCCGCGATCAGCCAGACCGGGTCACGAGCGAGCTCGCGAAAATCGATATTCATGCCGACCGTGAAGAAGAACAGGCCAAGCAGGAGGCCCTTGAACGGATCGATGGCGGTCTCGATCGCCTTGCGAAATTCCGTCTCGGCAAGCAGCAGTCCGGCGACAAAGGCGCCGAGCGCCATGGAAAAACCAACCACGGCGGCAACCACTCCGGTTGCGACGATCACGAACAGCGTCGTGGCGACGAACAGGTCGCTCATGCCCACTGATGCCACCAGACGGAACAGCGGTCGCATCACGACGCGGCCGACGATGACGATCACGGCGAGCGCGATGGCTGCGTTGGTGAGCGCGAGAGCGAGCGTCGCAACGACCGAACCGGACTCGCTCGCGCCAAAAATGGAGATAAAGAGCAGGAGAGGGGCGACTGCCAGGTCCTGCGCCAGCAACGTCGCGAAGCTTGCCCGGCCAGCGCTCGTGCTAAGTCGCCGTTGCCTGGAAAGAATCTCGACGACAATGGCGGTCGAGGATAGGGCAAGGCAGCCGCCCAGGATGAGCGCTACCGGACCTTTGTTGCCCAGGAGGGCGGCGACCACGCCGATCGCCACCGTGGAGAGTACGATCTGCAAGCTGCCTAGCCCGAATATCAGGCGGCGCATTGCCTTCAATCGATCGTACGATAGCTCCATCCCGATGAGGAAGAGCAGGAACACAACTCCGAGGTTCGCAATACCGGAGACGTTTTTGGGATCGACAACGGTGAACCAGTAGAGAAGCGGAAAACTCTCGATGAACGATCCCAATCCGAGAGGGCCCAGGATCGCGCCGGCGCCTAGATAGCCGAGAACGGGATTGAGGCCGAACCGCCGCACCAAGGGAATGACGATGCCCGCGGTGCCGAGCAGAACGAGCGCGTCGCTGTAGACGGGAACATTGATGGACGAGGTCATCTATTCGTCGAGCATCCGCTTTCAGTGGGCAGGGGACATCTGACGCGGGATTGCGCCTGCTGTCCCCCGTCATCCCACCTGGACGTTAGCTGGTACCACCAGCTAACGCCACCCGTCTGCTCATGCGGCTTAAAACTTCAGATTGGCAAACGCCCGCACGCCAATGCCCGGCAGCAAGACCTCGTCCTTGTTGAAGGACGCCGAATTGCGGATGTTCTCGTTCAAGAGGTTGTTGCCGACGAGCCCAACCAGCATTTCCCGCGCGCCGAACCAGGTTGGATCGAGCTTCGTCCTGTAGCTGACCTCCGCCTTCAACAGATTATAACCCGCGGTCGGCGTCTCTCCGACCGAGGCGATATCGTTCTGGGCGAAGGCGTGCAGCAGGTTGATCCGTGTGAGCCAATTGGCATCGCGCCAGAACAGGCCGCCGCCCACGCGCACGGGTGGGATGCGCGGGACATTGGTGCCATCGTCAAAGGTCGCGCGCACGACATCGAACTGGTTCTCGATGCCCCAGATGCCGCCGTTGAGCGGCCCGACATCCAACTGGCTCTGGAACTCGCCGCCGCGGAAGGTGGCGTCGCGTTGCGAATAGATCGCCTGGTTCAGCTCAAGCGGAAAAGCCGGATCGGCGGGGGCGACGCAAGCGACATCCTCGCAGGTGTTGCCGGTCAGGCGGCGGTAAATGAAGCCATTGAACTTGGTGTAGTAAGCCGTCGCCTCGAACCTGAAGGGGCCGGTCGCCCGTCGTAGTCCGATCTCGATCGATTTGGCGGTCTCCATGCTCAAATTGGGATTGCCGATATCGAAGGTGACAGTTGCTTCGTGCGGTCCGCGCGAAAACAATTCCGCCGGTTTGGGCGCGCGCTCGACGTATTGAGCGGTGATGCTTGCGACGAGTTGACCTGGAAGATCCTGGATCAAGCCGATGCTCGCGCTCTTCGGCGTGAAGCTGAGATTGCGGGCTGCCGGCGGACCGATATCGCCGGGATTGGCATTGAGGTCGAACAACTCCGGAATGAATGTCGGCATCGTTCCGTTGAGGTTAACATGCTCGATCCGGCCGGCGACCTGCGCCTTCGTGGTCTCGGTGAATCTGAGTTCGTTGAAGACGTAGCCGGCGACCCTGTTATTCTTGTTGGGATCAAACAACCCGTTGAGCGGGCTTGTCGGATCGTCCGGGCTCGACGCCGTCAGTTCCTGATGCCCGGCCTGCAGGCCGAAGGCGGTCGTGACGGCGGCAAAGCGCGCGTTGAACGGCGTCATCTGCACCTCCACGCGCCCTTCCTGCTCCTTGTTGGTAAAGGTCTGCCGCACGCCAAGGGACGAGAAGTCGGCGGGATCGGCGAGCGCGATCTCGTTGTGCTTGTAATCGGTGGCGCCTGCCCAGAACCTGATGGCGTCGATCGCCGCCGCATCCGGCCGGTATTCGCCCTTGGCCGTGAATTTGGTTTGGCGCGCGTCGATCCGGGACTGGTGATCGGAGGGCTCAATTCCGGGAATGCGGTACAGCGTGTCGTTCTGCGTGATCGCCGCGCCGATAAATCCGCCATCGAAGATGTAGGAGCCGCCAATCGATGCACCAGCCGCCTGCATCGCCGAATTCGGCTGCCGGCCGTTGACCGGGCGGGTCTGGTCGAACAAATACGGATAGCTCGGAATGTTGTAATCGCTGGCCTTGCGGCCATAGGCATCGGCATGGAACGCGAAATTACCACCGCCGGCATCAATCAGGATGCCGCCATCGACACCGCGGTCGACGGAACTGACAGCCGTTCGGGTTTCGACCGTGACGCAGGCAGGTGATCCCACGTTTGCGAGCGGCGCTTTCGCCGGCAGTCCGTAGGTCTGGAACGGAGTGGCCGCGCATGAAGGTAGGGCGTCCGGAATGCGATTGTTGGTTGCGCTGACGACGCCGCCGATCGATGTCGATCCGTAGCGCATCGCCGCCGGACCACGGATGACTTCGACCTGGTTTGTCGCCAATGGATCGACCGGCACGAAATGATCTTCGCCGAGATCGGACGCGCCGCCAGCGTTGGTGCCGTTCTCGAGGATGCCGACGCGATTGACGTCAAGGCCCCGGATGATCGGCCGGCTCGCGGCACCAGGCGCGAAGGTGGAGCCGGTAATGCCGGGCTTCGAGAACAGGAGATCGCCAAGCTGGGCGGTGCCTTGGCGGCGGATCTCCTCGTTGGGCACGACGGTAACGGTTGCGAATTGATCGGTCACGATCGGCAGCACGCCCTGTTGGGGCGCGGCCGCGACGGGCGCGGCTTGCGGCTCCGGCGCGCGTTCGCGGCTCTGGCCGGGCGCGGCGCGGACGCCGCGCGCCGGCGTTCGTACGGGCACGGGTTGGCGTCGCACGATCGGGCTCGGCGCCGTCACGGTGATTTCGGGCAGTTGCGTCGATGCCGGTGGCGTGGCCTGCGCCAGCGCGCCGTCTGTCATTGCGCATAGCAATAGCCAACTTGCTCCACCGAAATAGAGCGCACGTTTCTTCTTGAATGTCATCGTCCCGATCCTGATTCCGTCGATGTGCGACGGACGATTCCGATTTCCCCTCAGGAACCGCGCCTGACGCGGCAATCCCTTGGGGAGTGCATTGATTCAATCGGCGTCAGGAGGCGGGCGGTGCGCGAGACTGGAACGCGAAATAGGACGAACCGAGATGCGCAAATTCAGCGCCGGTGACCAGATACAGAAGTTCGACAGCTCCCGGCAACTCCAGTACGGGCGGCGTGACGAACAGGAAATTGTTGGCCAATGAGAGGACGGCGCAGACCGCGCAGACATTGGCCGTGTGCTGGTCGTCATCGTGGCCCGCAGGCTGCTGCGGCCGCGCGGCTTCGGGGTGCGCATCTTGTGCGGCGAGGGGCGTGGCGATCGCAAGATTGGCGTCGGTCAGCCCGCTTTGAACGGCCGGTGCGGCCTGCGCGGCCGCCGCGTGAAAATGCCCGCACGACAGCGCAAACTGGATCGCGAACGCAAACAGCGCCAGCCGCGAGCCGTGCTTGAGGTGTTTTCGGAACCAGTTCACGACGATTGACGCCTTGTCCCCCGGGCGGCTCAGGCATCTCGCCGTCCCAATGTTACATTATAACGTCGCGAAGACCGTGGAGTGTCAATCGACACCGGGCTACCGTTTTTCCGGAGCCCCGACAATTCTGCCAAGTGTGAGATTCGGGCAACATCGGCGTTTTTGTCCCGCGCGCCCCGCCTGTTTTGCCAATTGACAATCCCTCGGCCTTGAATTGTTATGTTATAACATAACATAGTTTGCCACCAACGGGGTCCCCGCATGCGTCTTTCTCCCCGGTTGGGACCCGTGAGCTCAAGAGGCTTTTCGATCTCCATGCGAAAACTCCCCGTCACCGTTTTGTCCGGCTTCCTCGGGGCTGGAAAAACAACTTTGATGAATCACGTGCTCAATAATCGCCAGGGCCTGAAGGTTGCGGTGATTGTGAACGACATGAGCGAAGTCAACATCGACGCAGACCTCGTCCGCGATGGCGGTGCGAACCTCTCGCGGACTGACGAAAAGTTGGTCGAGATGACCAACGGCTGCATCTGCTGCACGCTGCGCGACGATTTGTTGAACGAAGTGCGGGCGCTCGCCGAGAGCGAACGGTTCGACTATCTGCTGATCGAATCCACCGGCATCTCGGAACCGCTGCCGGTCGCGGCAACCTTCGATTTCCGGTCCGAAGACGGAGAAAGCCTGTCCGATGTGGCAAGCCTCGACACGATGGTCACGGTCGTCGATGCCGTCAATCTGCTGAAGAACTATTCCTCTACCGTTTTTCTGGCAGATCGCGGCGAGTCGCTCGGTGAAAGCGACAAGCGCACACTGGTGGATCTGCTGGTTGAGCAGATCGAATTTGCCGATGTGATCGTACTCAACAAGATCGATGCGGCGTCGCAGGGAGAACGCGACTCCGCCCGAATGATTATCCGCTCTCTGAATCCCGAGGCCGATATCATCGAGACCAATTTCTCCAATGCGCCGCTGGAGCGCATTCTCAATACCGGCCGCTTCGATTTCGAGCGCGCGCAGCAACATCCGCTGTGGTTCAAGGAGCTTTATGGCTTTGCAGACCATACGCCCGAGACCGAAGAATATGGCGTCAAGAACTTCGTCTATCGCGCGCGACGGCCGTTCGAGCCTGCGAAATTTCACCAATTCCTGAAAGAAAGCTGGCCGGGCGTCATCCGCGCCAAGGGACATTTCTGGATAGCAACTCGCCCGCAGTGGCTCGGCGAGTTGAGCCAGGCCGGTGCGATCGTCCGAACCGAAGGGCTGGGCTTCTGGTGGGCGAATGTACCGGCAGATCGCTGGCCGGACGATCCGTTCTGGCGACAATCGCTCAAGAAGAACTGGAGCGACGTATATGGTGATCGCCGCCAGGAGATCGTCTTCATCGGCACGAATATGGATCAGGACGCGATCACGGCGCGCCTCGATGCGTGTCTTGTTTCGGGGAAACCCGGAATGCGCGTTGCGGAATGGTCCGGGCTTGCCGATCCATTTCCGAGGTGGCGACGCGCGGACGAGGCTGCGTAGGGCGCATCGGCGAGGCGGGCGTGCCGTCAGCGCCCCTCGCGCACCCAGGTCGCGGCGAACGCGCCGAGCAGCAGCAACAGCCCGACCAGTCCCGCGAACATCGGCAGCACGCCGACGCCTTTTACGACGCTGGCGTCGCGCATCTTGACGCCCATCCAGCCATCGCCGTGGAAGATGCCGGAGGCGCGCACCGGCACGACGCGCGGCAGATCGACGCTTCCGCCATCGGCGACGCGGCGGGCGTCGCCACCAGTGGCCTGCGCCAATGGCTTCACCATTTCGGTCGTCGAGGTGACTTCCGAAAATTCCTTCGGGTTGGTCGGCCCGACATTGATCAGCGCCTTCAGCGCGCCGTCGGTTGCCTGCCACAGCCCGAGCTCGTTGGCGGGAATGGTCGAGCGCCAGGTGCCGGGCTCGCTTGCCGTCAGCGTCAGCTCCTTGGTGGCGCCGCTCGGCGAGGTCACCGTCACCGGCGGCACATTATCGGCCATGGTCTGGCGCAGCACCACGAGGTCCTTGCCCTGGACCTGCAGGCGCAGCGCCTCTTCGTCCAGATCAGGCTGCTTCATTAGCCAGTGCGACATCCGCCGCAGGAGATCCAGATGCGGGCCGCCGCCCTCATAGCCACGCGCCCACAGCCAGATATGGTCAGTCAATAGCAGCGCGACGCGGCCTTCGCCAAAGCGCGACAGCAGCAGCAGCGGCTTGCCGTCGGCGCCGGTCATCACGGGGGAACCGATCGCGTTGCGCGTATCGACGGCACGGAAGAAGCGGCTCCAGCGCGGTGGCTCGCTGGCGGAGCCTTCGAGGCCGCGCGTCACCGGATGGCGCTTACCGGCGTCGCTTAAGTGTGCATAGAACGGTTTCTCGGTGACGCCGACCGGTTCGGCCGGCAGGACCGTATCGAGCGGCGTGCGCCAGATGCTGGTGGTGGAGGCGTAATCGGGACCGGCCGATACCAGCACCGCGCCGCCGGCGCGGACATAGCGCGCCATGTTGTCGAAATAGGCAATCGGCAGCACCCCCTGGCGGGCGTAGCGGTCGAAGATGATCAGGTGGAAATCGTTGATCCTCTGCTGGAACAGTTCGCGGGTCGGAAACGCGATCAGCGACAATTCGTTGATCGGCGTGCCGTCCTGCTTCTCTGGCGGGCGCAGGATCGTGAAATGCACGAGGTCGATGCTGGCGTCCGATTTCAGCAGATTGCGCCAGGTGCGCTCGCCGGAATGCGGCTCGCCCGACACCAGCAGCACGCGCAGCCTGTCGCGGACGCCGTCGATCGCGACCACGGCGCGGTTGTTGACCGGAGTCAGTTCGTTCTCGAGGGGCGAAGCCTCGATCTCGATGATGTTCGGCCCGGCATGCTTGATGTCGACCTCGACATTGGCGGTCTGGCCGCTCGAGAGATTGCGCTCATTGATCACCTCACCGTCGCGGCGCACCACGATCTTGGCGCGTTGGCCGGTAACGCCCTGATCGTCGAGCCGGTATGTAATGGTCTGCGGCTGTCCGACGATGCCGAAACGCGGCGCGGCCGAAATTGCGATGCGGCGGTCGCGCTCGTCCTTGCGGCCGGTGATGAGTGCATGCACCGGCGCCTGGAAGCCGACGGCGGCGGTGTTCGCGGGAATGTCGTGCACGCGGCCATCGGTGATCAGGAACGCGCCGGCGACGCGGTCGACGGGAACGTCCGACAGCGCCGAGGACAGCGCGCTGAACAGCTTTGTGCCGTCGGTTTCGCCGTCGGCCTGTCCGGCCTCGACGACGCGGACTTCCAGTCCCTTGATCTTCTTCAGCGTATCGACCAGCGCCTCCTGCGCCTTGGCGGTCTCCTGGTTGCGGGTGCCGAAATTCTGGCTCGGGCTCTTGTCGATCACGACGGCAGCGACCGATGATAACGGCTCGCGCTCCTCGCGGGTGAAGGAGGGGTTGGCGAGCGCCAGCAGGATCAGCGCCAGAGCTGCGACGCGCACCGCGGCACCGCGCGCGCGGCCGAGCAGCAATAGCGCAGAAATCGCGACGATCGCGGCCAGCGCGATCCAGAGCACGATTGCCGGAACGAGGGGAGTGAACGCGATACCGTACTGCATGGTCTATTGCCCCAACCGTTCGATCAGGGCCGGCGCGTGGACCTGGTCGGCCTTGTAGTTGCCGGTCAGGGTGTACATCACGATGTTGACGCCGGAGCGGAAGGCGAATTCGCGCTGGCGCGGCTCGTTCGGCGTCAGCGGCAGCATCGGCTGGCCGTCCGGGCGATGCGCCCAGGCGCCGGCGAGATCGTTCGAGGTGATGATGATGGGTGAGACGCCGTCGCCGCCGCGCGCCGGGCGCGAGGCCGTATCGTCTTCATCCTCGCGCGGCAGGGTCTCGACCCATGTCTGGCCCGAGGTGAAGCGGCCGGGAAAATCGCGCAGCAGATAAAACGTCTTGGTCAACACATGCTCGCGCGGCACCGGCTCCAGTTCAGGCACGTCTAGGGAGGAGAGAATTTCGCGCAAGGTGCGCATGCCCGACGTCTGCGACGCGCCGTTCTCGCCCGGCGGCGCCTCGACGGCGTCGCGGGTATCGAACAGCACGGTGCCGCCCTGTTTCATATAGGCGTCGATGCGGTTGATGACATCCTGCGGCGGCTTCGGCGCGCCCGGCACCACCGGCCAGTAGATCAGCGGGAAAAACCCCAGTTCGTCCTTTGCGGGATCGATGCCGACGGGATCGCCGGCCTCCAACGCCGTGCGCTGTGCCAGGAACAGCGTCAGTCCGGCCATGCCCGCCTTGACGATGGAATCGACGTCGGCATTTCCGGTGACGACATAGGCAAGGCGCGTCTGCGACACCGACTTGATGGCGAATTCATCGTTGCCCTGGGCGCGCGTCGGCGACGGTGCGGTCGAGGCCGCGACCAGGATCAAGGCCAATAGAACGGTGGCCGCCGCCGTGCGCCGCCGCCACAGAGCGGCAAGGCCCGCGCCCAGCATCGCGACCACGACCGCGTCGATCAGAAACAGCACCAGCGACGACGACAGCAGGATGCCGCGCAAATCTCGCGGTTCGGCATTGGTGTAGCTGGCGCGCTGCGCCCGCAACGAGGATGTATCGAGCGGTCCGATGCGATCGGCCGCGGCCAGGGTGTTGACTGCGATCGGCCCATCGGCCGGGCCGTAGAAGCCCGGTGGATGTTCTGCCGTGGCGCGGTCGCGATAATCCGCGGGCATCGGCTTGGCGTTCGAGGGCGGTGGCCCGAAGGCGCCGAAACCATCGAGGGTGCGCAGTGGCGCCACCGTCTCGGCGTTGGTCGCCTCGCTCGCAACGCCTGCACCGGGCTTCGTGGTGTAGCCGGACATGTCGACCAGCCGCCGCAGCATTTCGACGAAGCTGCCGGACATCGGCAAGTCAGACCAGCGCGAGTCGGCGCCGACATGGAACAGGCTGACAATACCCCTGCCGCGATGCTCGCCGGTAACCAGCGGCGTGCCGTCTTCTAGCGACGCCCAGGTCTTGGTGGCGAGCACCGCATCCGGCTCGGCCAGCACCTGCCGGTTCACGGTGACATCCTTGGGCACTGCGAGGCCCGCGAACGGAGCGTCGGCGGCAAAGGACGCCAGATGCTGCGGCTTTTCCCAGGTCAGGCTGCCGCCGAGGACGCGGCCGCCGCGACGCAGTTTCACCGGCACCAGATCGTCATCGGCCTGCGCCAGGCGGGGACCTGCGAAACGCACCAGCACGCCGCCCTGATCGATCCATGCGTTCAGCCGCTCGCGGATTTCCGGCGACAGCGTGCCGACATCGGCGAGCACGATCATCGGCAGCCGCTGATCGAGGAATTGCGCGATCACCTGTTGCGGCGCGCCGCGATCGCCGAGGCGCACGTCGGCGAAAGGCGACAGGGCGCGGGTAAGATAGAAGGTCGATGCCAATAGCGGCTGGGCGGTATCGCTGGTCGCGCCGGTGACGACGCCGACGGCGCGGCGCCGCCATCGCTTGTCGAGCAATTGCACCGCACCGGCCGATCGTTCACCCGAGATTTCCAGCCGCGAAATGTCATTGCGCAGTTCGACCGGCAGATCGAATGCCGCTTCGCTTTCGCGGTCCTGCATGCCGAAAGCGTAGCGCGCTTCGCCGATCGGCGAGCCCTTGGCGTCGATCGCGCGGACCACGCCGGCTGCGACGCCGCCGGTGGTGCGCAGCACCTTGACCGTCATCTTCGCCGCGGCGTTTTCGGCGGCGACCAACGCTTGCGCTGGCGCCGCGCCGCCCTCGAACACTGTCAGCTTGCGGTCGCCGATGGTCTTGGCGAGATTCTCGACGAATTCGGCGCCGCGCCCGGTATCGACGCCATCGGACAGCCACGCGATTTCGGCATCGCCGGTGGCCTTCAGGAAGCGGTCGAGCGCGCCTAGCGTGTCGACGCGGTCGATCGAATGGGGCTTTGGTGCAATCTGGCGCAGCGCGACGCGTGCGGTACCGGCTGGCATCAGCGTGATGTCGCGTGCGGGCTCGGAGAGTGGAACCAGCGCTACGCCGCGGCGGTCATTGTCGGCGTTGGCGATCAATTCGTCCGCGGCCTTGATCCGGGTGTCCCAGCTTGCAGCCGCGCTCCAGCCGTCGTCGAGTAGAATCACCAGCGGCGCATTGCTGCCGCCGACCCCGGTCTGCGGATTCCAGATCGGGCCTGCGGCAGCAAGGATGACCAGCGCCGCGGCGGCGAGGCGCAGCGCCGTCAGCCACCACGGCGTCCGCGACGGGGTTTCTTCCCTGGGCCTGATGTCGAACAACAGCCGCGTCGGCGGAAACTCGATCCGTCTCGGCCGCGGCGGCATCACGCGCAACAGCCACCACAGCACCGGCAGGCTCAACAGGCCCAGCAGAAGCAGCGGCTGCGCAAAGCTTAAGGGGATGCCCGCCATCATGCGCTGCGCCCCGCCTTGACCGTTGAGCCGCGGAGGCTTCCCTTGGCCGCCATCATGCCGGAATGCAGGAACAGCAGCAGTTCGGCGGCGGACCGGCTGGTGGTGTGGGTCGAGAACAGCCAGTCGAGCTTGTCGGTTTCGCTGCGGATCTCATCGCGATGCAGCGCGACACGCGCGACATAGTCGCTGGCCCAGCTCTCGGCGCGGCCGGCGGTGATGACGCCAAAACCTTCCGGCTCGACGAACTCGACCCGGCCGGCATAAGGAAAGGTCTCCTCGGCAGGATCGACGACCTGAATCAGCGTGCCATGGGCGCCGGAGGCCGAAAGCCCTGCGAGCATCGTCCTGATTTCGTTCATCGGCGACCAGAAGTCGGACAGCACGACAATTTCGGCCAGCGCCGACGGCACGAAGGAGGGCGGCAGGCTGGCGCGCACCGCATCGTCATGCAGCATCGCCTGCGCCATCTTGTCGATCACGTTGCGGCTTGCGGTCGGGGTCATCAGGCCGGGAATGCCGACGCGCTCTCCGCCCGAAACCAGGAGTTCGGCGAGCGCAAAGGTCACGATCAGGCCACGCTCCAGCTTGGAGTCGCGGGCACCCTTGGAAGCAAATGCCATCGACGGCGAACGGTCGGGCCACAGCCAGATCGTATGCGCGGCCTCCCATTCTTGCTCGCGAACATAGAGATGATCGTCGCGCGCCGAACGCCGCCAGTCGACGTTCTGCGACGGCTCGCCAGAGACGAAGCGGCGATATTGCCAAAAGCTCTCGCCGGCGCCGGCGCGGCGCCTGCCGTGTAGGCCATGGATGACGTTGGCAGCGATGCGGCGGGCGTCGAGCACGAGACGGGGGAGCGATGCGGCGAGCGTTCGGCTTTCGCCATCGGCACGTCGGATCGCAACAATCTCCCTGTTCTCGTGGCTGGTCTCTGCGGCCATCAACCAATCCGCGTCTTCAATTGTCTGATTACGTCGGGAATGGTGCGGCCTTCCGCGCGCGCCGAGAAGGTCAGCGCCATGCGGTGCTTGAGAATGGGTTCGGCGAGATCGAGCACGTCATCGATCGAGGGCGCAAGGCGGCCGTCGAGCAAGGCGCGGGCACGGACCGCCAGCATCAGCGACTGGCTGGCGCGCGGGCCCGGCCCCCAGGCGATCAGCTTGTCGCCGCCGTCTTCGGTGTTGGGGCGTGCGGCGCGCACCAGCGACAGGATCGCCTCAACGACGCTGTCGCCGACCGGCAGGCGCCGTACCAGCCGCTGCGCCGCGATCAGGGTTTCCGCGTCCATCGAGGCCTTGGCAAGCGTCTCTTCCGCGCCCGTGGTCTCGAACAGGATACGGCGTTCGGCGTCGCGATCGGGATAATCGACGTCGATTTCCATCAGGAAGCGGTCGAGCTGCGCCTCGGGCAGCGGGTAGGTGCCTTCCTGCTCCAGCGGGTTTTGGGTGGCGAGCACGTGGAACGGCTTGGGGAGATCATGCCGCGCGCCTGCAACCGTGATGTGCTGTTCCTGCATGGCTTGCAGCAGCGCCGATTGCGTCCGCGGGCTGGCGCGGTTGATTTCGTCGGCCATCAGGAGCTGCGCAAACACCGGTCCGGAGATGAAACGGAACGACCGCTTGCCGGAATTGCTCTCGTCCAGCACCTCGGCGCCCAGAATGTCCGAGGGCATCAGGTCAGGGGTAAACTGGATGCGCTTGGCATCTAGCCCGAGCGTGATGCCCAAGGTTTCGACAAGCTTGGTCTTGGCGAGGCCGGGAACGCCGATCAAGAGCGCGTGGCCGCCGGACAGGATCGTCACCAGGGTGTTTTCGATCACCCGCACCTGGCCGAAAATGACGGTGGAGATCGCTTCCTTCGCGGCGCGGATCTGGCCGGCGACCTGCTCGGCCGACCGGACGATCGCGTCCTCGAGTTTCTCAACACCGTCTGCGCTCGCCATGTCTTTCTCCTTCAACAACCTAACCGCTTCATGACGCCGTTGGTTGCGTCGTCATGCCACGAACCTCATGCTAGACCTGTGCAAAGGCCATGCATTCGTTGAATTAAACTATCCCCACATTATCGGTATTTCGGGGTATGAACGGCATCACGATATGGCGACTTGATCCGCAATAGTCCGGACACAAATCGTCGGGAACACATATCTCGGTATATGTGCACCAATCGTGCCAATCGAGGCGCCGAGACTCAGGGCAAACAATGGCGAAGCAAGGGCAAACCAGCGGCCAGCGTCAGGAAGGCAAGGGCCACGACAGCAAAGGTCTTGAAGGTCTGACGGTTGCTGCCACCGAAGCCGTCAATCGCGCCCCGGCCGGGAAGGGACTGCCTCCGGTTCATCTGTGGAATCCACCGTTCTGCGGCGATCTCGACATGCGAATCGCCGGCGATGGGACGTGGTTCTACATGGGGACGCCAATCGGGCGGCCGGCGCTGGTACGGCTGTTTTCGACCATTCTCAAGCGCGAGGACGGCAAGCACTTTCTCGTTACCCCGGTCGAGAAGGTCGGCATCCGCGTCGATGATGCGCCGTTCCTGGCAGTGGAGATGCAAAACGAGGCCGGCGATCGCGGTCGGCTATTGCTCTTCCGCACCAACGTTGACGACTGGGTGCCATGCGATTCCACCCATCGCCTGCGCTTCGAGATGGCCGCCGACGGCGGGCTGACGCCCTATTTGCACGTCCGCGCCGATCTGTGGGCGAAGGTGACGCGCGCGCTCTATTACGATCTGGTTGACATGGGGGAGGAGCGGATGGTCGATGGTCAGCCGATGTTCGGCATAGAGTCCGGCGGCGAGTTCTTTGCCATGGCGGACGCGAAGCAGGTGAGGGATGCGGTTTGAACGAGCCGATGCTGACGAAGATGGAGGCGGCTCCGATCAGCTCGACGGAATTCTTCGCGCGAAGCAAGACCCGGCTGAATTTCGACGTGCCGCGCGGCCTGGTCGATCCCAATATCATTCCGAAGACGGGCGATGCGGGCAATGATCGCATGCTCGAGATCGTGGCGCGCGAGCAGCCGGTGCGCCCGGCGGCGGTGCTGATCCCGGTGGTCGATCACCGCGAGCCGACAGTGTTGCTGACGCAGCGCTCGCCGCATCTTTCCAGCCACGCCGGCCAGATTTCGTTTCCAGGCGGCAAGATCGACGCAATCGACGCTTCCCCGCTCGATGCCGCCTTGCGCGAGGCAGAGGAGGAAGTCGGCCTCAAGCGCGAGTTCATCGAGCCGATCGGCTATCTCGATCTTTATGGAACCGCCTTCGGGTTTCGCATCCTGCCGACGGTGGCGCGTGTGAAGCCCGGCTTTGAGCTGACGATCAACGAAGGCGAGGTGGTCGACGCCTTCGAGGTGCCGCTGGCGTTCCTGATGAATCCCGAGAACCATCAGATCCATTCCAAGGAATTCCGCGGCATGGAGCGCTCCTATTACGCCATGCCGTTCGCCGAGCGTTACATATGGGGTGCGACCGCGGGAATCCTGCGCGTGCTATATGAGCGGATTTATCTCGCATGATCCGTCCGATTCTGACCGAAATCGCAATCTTCCTGATCCCGTTCGTGGCCTACGCGTTGTTTCTGATTGCCACCCGTTCCGGCGTCTTCGTGTCCTCCTCCTGGCCGGCACATCTTGTCGCCAAACTGGCGCTGGGATCGCTGCTGCTGGTCGCGATCAGCTTCGTGCTGCTGGCGCAGTTCTCCGGCGCGCCGCCGAATTCGACCTATGTTCCGGCGCATATGGAAGACGGCAAGCTGGTTCACGGGGGGGAGAAATGAGCGAGGCACGCGTGCTGTCGGACGCGCCCTGGCTCAGATCCGGTCCGGCCGCGCGCGTGCTCGCGTTGCTCAATGGCGATGGCGAGGAAGCCCGCGTGATCGGCGGCGCCGTGCGCAATGCGCTTCTGCAAATTCCTCTCGGGGACATCGATATCGCGACGACGGCGTTGCCCGACGAGGTCGTCCGCCGGGCCAAGGCGGCCGGCATCAAATGCGTGCCGACCGGAATCGACCACGGCACGGTCACGCTGGTCGTCGAATCCCACCCATTCGAGGTCACGACCTTGCGTGAGGACACCGAGACCTTTGGCCGCAAGGCCAGGGTTGCGTTCGGGCGGGACTGGGTTCGCGATGCGGAACGGCGCGATTTCACCATCAACGGGCTCTCGGTCGATGCCGAGGGCGTCGTGCATGACCATGTCGGCGGGCTTGCCGATATCCAGGCCAAACGCGTGCGTTTCATCGGCGACGCCGGCCAGCGCATCGCTGAGGATTATTTGCGCATCCTGCGCTTCTTTCGCATGCATGCCGCCTACGGGGCCGGCGAGCCCGACCGTGCCGGATATCTCGCCTGCATCGACGGGCGTGCCGGGCTTTCGAGCCTTTCCGCCGAGCGCGTGCGCATGGAGATGTTGAAGCTGTTGATCGCGGAAGGCGCCGCGGTCGCGGTGCAGGCGATGGCGGATGCTGGCCTGCTGCTGCTGATCTTCGGCGGCGTCGCCTACACCGGAACATTCGCGGCGATGATCGCGGCCGAACGGGCGCTGGCGCTGCCGCCGAGCGCCGTGCGCCGGCTCGCCGCGCTTACGGTCGCCGTCACCGAGGACGCCAGGCGCGTCTCAGCACGGCTTCGGGTTTCCAACGCGGAAGCCAAAGCGCTGGATTCGATGGGCCATCGCTGGTGGCGGCTCGCGAGCAAGGACGACGCGCGGGCGCGACAGCTTCTCTATCGGCTCGGCGAGGATCCGTATCGAGACCGGCTGATGCTGGCGTGGGCGCGGGCAGGCGGCCTCGACAATGGCGCCGCGCGCTGGCATGAGCTCGCAACGTTGCCGCAGCGCTGGAGCGCGCCGAAATTTCCGCTGAAGGCAGCCGATTTCATCTCCCGCGGCATTGCCGAAGGTCCTGGTCTCGGTCACGTGCTGGCGCTTGCGGAAGACGCCTGGTTGGCCGCGGATTTTCCGCTTGAACCATCCGCCCTTGCCGCGATCGCCGACCAGGCTGCCGCCCGCTTCACCCGCGACCACCGGCTGTGAATATTCTAGCCGGGTTTGCCGATATTTCGCTCGGTCAACTCGTGCTGGTTGGAGCCATGGCGCTATTGGCCTCCGTGGTCGGCGGGCTTGCCGGCTATGGTACCGGCGCCTTGATGCCGCTGGTGCTGGTGCCGCTGGTCGGCGCCGAGCCCGTGGTGCCGATCATCGCGATCTCAGCAATCTTCACCAATATCAGCCGCTTCGTTGCGTATTTTCGCCACGCCGACTGGCGTCGCGCGCTGATCGTGATCGGCGCCGCCATGCTGACGGCGGCGCTCGGCGCCTATGGCTACACGCGGCTGACCAGCGCCGGCGCGGCGTTCGTGATCGGCGGCATGCTGATCCTAAGCGTGCCGCTACTCCGGCTGGCCAAGCGCCGCGATATCAAGATCAGCGATGCCGGCCTTGGCGTGAGCGCGGTGGGTCATGGCGTGGTGGTCGGCGGCACATCGGGTTCGGGCGTGATCCTGTTGTCGTTGCTGATGGCGTCCGGCCTCGAGGGAGCTGCCGTGATCGCTACCGACGCGCTGATCTCGGTCGTGACCGGTCTCATCAAGATTTCGGTGTTCGGCCTTGCCGGCGTCGTCACTGCACAGGTGCTTGCCTTCGCGCTCCTGATCGGCGCCATCGCAATTCCCGGCGCGTTCCTCGCCAAGGCCTTCGTTGAGCGCATGCCGGTGCAGATCCATACTGCGATCCTCGACGCCGCGGTGATTGTCGGCGGCCTCGTCATGATCACCGCGGCACTGCGGCACTGACCTGTTTGGAAGCTGCATTCGACGGCGTTTTTGACGGCGTGCTGTCCGGCGTTCTCAAGCCTTCATACGGTGTTGTTTGAACCGGCGTGCACGAGTCGTTCCATCGGCTGATAATGGGAGTTGCAAACGGAAGATGGCAGGCGAAGCTTACAGGCCGGTACTTTACCCGGACGGCCTCGATGTGGAACAACGCCAGGCCCATGAAGGCCTCGAGCCGCGCAGCCTGAACGTCGATCTCTTTCCGAAGCTGATCGCGCTCGGCTCGAAATGCTACAGCGGCCGCCGGGCTAGGCTCGCCATGCAAAGCCCAGGAGCGCACCTTCGCCAATCGTTGATGCAGGACCTGTAGACAATAGTGCATCGTGACGACTTGGTGCTTCGCGCTGTACCAGTGGACCCTGACTGAGGATCCTGAACCAGTGCTAATTCGGCGCTTTGGGCAAACATTGATGGAAAAATCGTGGATGCCGAAATGCCGACTTCCGTCAACTTCGCAAGCGTCCGGCGGCTGTTCACGAATAACCGGTGCGACCTTCGGCAAATTGTCGTTGCAATCGAAATCGTAGGCCGCAAGTAGCGTTCGAGATAGGGGATCGCTGTTGGGATAGTGTGAAGTAATCTGATCACGCTTGAAATCGGTTGCCCAGTCGATATCGATTTCGGCACTGCGCGCCATCACGTCGCCGTTCTCAAGCAGCGTGACCCAGGCCTTTTCATAGGTTGTCGAAATTGATTTTGCGTGCTTGGCAGCCATAACTTGTTCATCTGGGCTGACATTTTCATCGAGCGCGTTCGAAATGTTGATGAACAGTGCCTGCTGAAGCATCTGTACTTGGGAAAATTTCTTTGAAATCTCGGTGAATGCCGCCGTCGCCGCTTTCACGTCGTTTTCTGCGCGGGCGCTGATCTTCTCCTGGTAGGCATTAAGATACTGATAGTAGCCAACCAGCAGGCCGCCAAGCATCGTGAGAATCGGGAGACCTATGACGTAGGACACGGCGCTGTTCGCTTTGCGGAGAGCGCGCCTGATGCGAGCGCCCCAGCCGAGGCACTGTGCGATCTCCTCTTGATCACGTGCAGCCTTGACCACTCGATCTGCAGGCATCGAAAACTCCCAGCCTGGACCAACGATGATACAGTCCGGGATTGCCGGCCGCTGCGCTATGAAATGGTTCACAGTGCGCGGGAAATGCGCGGGCTGGATAGCCTTCCTTTGGCGAAGGCGCTGCGGACGCGCTATCCGCAGGCGGAAGGCAGCAGTTCCGTCAGCGAGCGGATGATGCGGTCGGGCTTTACGGCGGAATCCGGCGGCAGGCCGTCGCCATGCACGTCGATCCAGATGGCATAGATGCCAAGCCGTTGCGGCGCTATCACCTCCCATTCGAGATTGTCGCCGATCATCCAGGTTTCGGGCGCGGTGACGCCGAGCGCCTGCATCGCGTGCAGATAGGCGCGCTCGTCCGGTTTGCCGAAACCGTGCTCGCCCTCGATCTGGATGTGGTCGAAACGGTGAGACAGCGCGAAGCGTTCGACCTTGGCGCGCTGGGCGCCGGCGGCGCCGTTCGTCACCAGCGCCAGCTTCACGCCGCGTGCCTTCAATTCGTCGATGGCGTCATGCGCGCCGGGGAAGACGAACATTTCCTCTTCGCGGTAGGCGGTAAAGCGGTCTGCCAACCGTATCGCGAGGTCTTCAGGCAGGACGTGGCCGCCCTCGGCAAGCGCGGCAAATCCGTTCCTGACGGTGATGCGCCGCGCTTCATCGAGCCTCAGCCGCCATTCGGCTTCGGCAACAGCCCAGAATTTGCGCGCGGAGTCCAGAACGGCGGCGGCAACCTGCTGCGAGGTCAGGGGCCCGAACTCGGCCGCGAACTCGGACGTGACATTGTGCCAGGCGATCTCCGGACGTCCATAGGCCGACAGGATGGTGTCGTCCATATCGATCAGCATCGCACGGGGCAGGTGGGTCATTGTTTCGCGGCCATCTCACTTCAAGCGTCATCGGCCGCGGGAAGCAGCGGCGGACTTTCCGCGAATATCAGATCACCCGCACCGGGTCCAATCCCGGGAAACCACGCCGCCGGACCATGGTAGCCCGGCGGCGTCAAAAAAACTGCCTCACGCAACTTTGTTGGCGCGGTCGTCCTCTTCCTCGTCCACGGCTTCCTCTTCGTCCTCGTCTTCGTCGTCGTCTTCTTCGTCGTCTTCTTCGTCCTCCGACGTATCGGCTTCGGCGAGCTCTAGGACGGCAAGCGGCAGCGTCTCGCGGAACAGATCGCCTTCATTGCCCATCCACACGCACGCCACGTTGCCGTCCTTGACCTCCACCACACTGAGAGGATGGCCGCCGGACTTCAGAATGACGACGTCGCCTGGTTTCAAATCCATGATCTACTCCTCGGATTACATAACACGAATCGCACCATAGCGATCAGTCATGACAACCCGATCATGCGATCATGGCCACTTTACCTCCGGCGGCATCGACGAGAGGATGGAATCCACATTGCCGCCAGTCTTTAGCCCGAAGATCGTGCCGCGGTCGTAGAGCAGGTTGAACTCGACGTAGCGCCCGCGCCGGATCAACTGTTCCTCGCGGTCGGCGGCATTCCAGGGGAGGGCGAAATTGCGGCGGACCAGTTCAGGATAGATTTTCAGGAAGGCGCGGCCGACCTCCTGGGTAAAGGCGAGGTCGGCGTCCCAGTCACCTGAATCGTGCCAGTCGTAGAAGATGCCGCCGATGCCGCGCGCTTCCTTGCGGTGCGGCAAATAGAAATATTCGTCGCACCATTTTTTGTACTTGTCGTAATCGGCGACGCCGTTCGATCTCCCGCAGGCCTCTTTCATCGCCAGATGGAAGGCGAGCGTGTCGGGGTCATCCTGCGTGCGCCGGCGGTCGAGCACCGGCGTCAGATCCGCCCCGCCGCCGAACCACGTCTTGGTGGTGACCACGAAGCGGGTGTTCATGTGAACCGCCGGCACATGCGGGTTGCGCATGTGCGCAATCAGCGAAATGCCCGACGCCCAGAACCTGGGATCGTCGGCCGCGCCGGGTATCTGCGCGCGGAATTCCGGTGCGAACTCGCCATGCACGGTCGAGCAGTGCACGCCGACCTTCTCGAACAGCCGCCCGCGCATCATCGACATCACCCCGCCGCCGCCGGGCTTGCCGGTGTGGTCGGTGCGGTCCCAGGGCGTGCGCACGAAGCGGCCGGCCTCGCCGGGATAGAGGGCGGGCGGCGCGTCGTCTTCCAGCTTTTCGAAGGCCGCGCAGATGTCGTTGCGCAGCGCTTCGAACCAGGCTCTCGCGCGCGTCTTGCGATCCTCGATGACTGACATGTCCATTGGAGCTCAGCCCTGCGGCCCGAAATACGTGCAGCTCTCGTTGCAACTGTCGCGGTGAACGCTGACGCGGGTGATTTGGCCTGCGTGCTGGACCCGCTCGAAGATGTAGCGCGAAATGTTTTCCAGCGTCGGCGTCCCCAGCGCCTCGACCTTGTTGAGGAGCTTGTGGTCGAGTGCTTTCCGAACCTCTTCCATGCTGCGCTCCAGCAGGCCGAGATCGAGCACCATGCCGGTTTCCGGGTCGGGCGTGCCGCGCACGCTCACCTCGGCGCGAAATGAGTGGCCGTGAATTTCCTCGCTGGCCGCGCCGAAGGTCGTTCCCTTCAGGGAATGCGCAGCTTCGAAGCGAAACGATTTCGTCAGTTCCCACATCTTGAAATCTAAATCCTATCTGATGCCAAGTGTCTTGTGCGTCTGCAGGCTGAGCCGCCATTGCGGATGGCGTAGGCAGTAGTCGACCGCGCGCGCGGTGTTTTCGAGCACATCGGGTCCATCCATCGGCTGCAGCGAAAAGCGCTCGAAATCGAGCCTCGCGAAATCTTCCGGCGCCGCGCCCGCTTGCGGATAGACCAGCTTCAATTCGTGGCCGCGGCGCACCACGAGATCGGCGCCGGCTTTCGGACTGACGCAGACCCAGTCCATCCCTTCGGGCGGTTCGATCGTGCCGTTGGTCTCGATGCCAATGACGAAGCCGCGCGCATGCAGCGCATCGATGAAGGGCGGGTCGACCTGCAGCAGAGGTTCGCCGCCGGTCAGGACCACGTAGCGGTTGATATTCTCGCCTGTCCATTGCCCGGCGATAGTGTCGGCGAGTTCGTCCGCCGTGGCATAGCGGCCGCCGAGCGTGCCGTCGGTGCCGACAAAGTCGGTATCGCAGAACTGGCAGGTGGCGCTCACGCGGTCCTGTTCGCGGCCGCTCCAGAGGTTGCAGCCGGAAAAACGACAAAACACGGCCGCGCGGCCGGCGTGCGCGCCTTCGCCCTGCAACGTCAGAAATATCTCTTTGACGGCGTAGCTCACCATCTCTCCTTGGACCGCAGCCCTTCCGGAAGCGCGGAACCGGTCTGCCGCAGCGCCTCGCCCAATGCCATGGCAGCCGCCATCGCCACATTGAGCGAGCGCAAGCCCGGCCTGATCGGGATCACCAGCCTCGCATCTGCAGCGGACGCGACCTCATCCGTAACCCCTGCAGATTCCCGCCCGAATAGTAGGACATCGTCCCTCTCGTAGCGGAAATCCAGATAGGAACTCGCCGCCTTGGTCGTAAACAACACCAGCCGGAAGCCCGCTTCGTTACGCCATTGCTCGAATTTTGACCATGAGTCATGACGGGTAATGGCCACATGATCGAGATAGTCCATTCCCGCTCGACGGAAATGCCGGTCCGAGATCGGAAACCCCGCCGGCTCGATAATATGGGCCGCCACGTCCAGGCACGCACACAAACGCAGAATCGTCCCCGTGTTCTGGGGAATGTCAGGCTGGAAAAGCGCTATATGCATAGAGTAGGGCTTCGGAAGCGCGGATGAAATGACTGAATAATCACGGTCGGGCGCAGATTTAGTGCATTGCACGCTTGCGAGCCGATAGCGGGCTTGCGCTCTCTCGGCAAGGGTGCCAATAGAACGATTCTGGACTGCTTGTTCCGCCGGAATGGGGGAGGAAAAGCGGTTTTTCTGCCGCCGCGGGGGCCGCGGGCGCCGGCAGCCTCTCTCAGGGCGCGCTTTCGTGTGTCCGGGGCGGTTCCGCTGGCTGCAGACAAGAAAGGGCTTGAGATCGTGACGACAGCGTCTTCGGCGGACAATCCGACACGCCGTGATTTCCTTTATGTTGCAACGGGAGCCGTCGCCGCCGTAGGCGGGGCCGCCACGGTGGTGCCGCTGGTTTCCCAGATGAATCCGGATGCCTCCACGGTCGCGGCGGGTGCGCCGATTGAGGTCGATCTGACCCCGATCGCTGAAGGGCAGGACATCAAGGTGTTCTGGCGCGGTAAGCCGATCTACATCAGCCACCGGACCAAGAAGCAGATCGAAGAGGCCCGCGCGGTGTCGGTGTCGAGCCTGCCCGATCCGCAGAGCGATGAGCAACGGGTCAAGCCGGGCCATGACCAGTGGCTGGTCGTGGTCGGCATCTGCACCCACCTCGGCTGCATCCCGATCGCCCATGAGGGCCAGTACGACGGCTTCTTCTGTCCGTGCCACGGTTCGGTGTACGACACGTCGGGCCGGATTCGGCAGGGGCCCGCGCCGACCAATCTGGCCGTGCCGCCCTATACCTTCGTTTCCGATACCAAAATCCAGATCGGCTAAGGGCTCGGACGCCAGTCCGAGACCTCCCTTAAGCCGTTGCGTCGTTTTACTTCCTCAGGATCGCATCAATGAGCGGACCATCCGATTTCCAGCCGACCAATCCCGCCTTGAAGTGGATCGAACGGCGCCTCCCGATCATGGGACTCATGCACTCCTCGTTCGTGGCGTATCCGACGCCGCGTAACCTGAACTACTGGTGGACGTTCGGCGCCATCCTTTCGTTTATGCTGGGCGTGCAGATCCTGACCGGCGTGATCCTGGCGATGCACTACACGCCGCATGCCGACATGGCGTTCAAGTCGGTCGAACTCATCGTCCGCGATGTCAATTACGGCTGGCTGCTGCGCAACATCCACGCCAGCGGCGCGTCGATGTTCTTTTTCGCGGTCTATATCCACATGTTCCGCGGCCTCTATTACGGGTCCTACAAGGAGCCGCGCGAAGTGCTCTGGATCCTCGGCGTCATCATCTATCTCTTGATGATGGCGACCGGCTTCATGGGCTACGTGCTGCCGTGGGGCCAGATGAGCTTCTGGGGCGCCACCGTCATCACCAACCTGTTCTCGGCCGTGCCCTATTTCGGCGAGAGCATCGTGACGCTGCTGTGGGGCGGCTATGCCGTCGGCAATCCGACGCTGAACCGCTTCTTCTCGCTGCACTACCTGCTGCCGTTCGTGATCGCGGGCGTCGTCGTGCTGCACATCTGGGCGCTGCACGTGGCGGGCCAGAACAACCCGGCCGGCGTCGAGCCGAAGACCGAAAAGGACACGGTGCCGTTCACGCCCTACGCGACCATGAAGGACATGTTCGGCGTCTCCTGCTTCCTGCTGTTCTTCGCCTGGTTCATCTTCTACATGCCGAACTATCTCGGCGACGCCGAGAACTACATCCCGGCCAATCCGGCGGTAACGCCCGCGCACATCGTGCCGGAATGGTATTACCTGCCGTTCTACGCCATCCTGCGCTCGATCCCCAACAAGCTCGCCGGTGTCGTGGCGATGTTCGGCGCGATCATCATCCTGGCTTTCCTGCCGTGGCTCGACAGCGCCAAGACCCGCTCGTCGAAATACCGTCCGCTGGCCAAGCAGTTCTTCTGGATGTTCGTTGTCGTCTGCATCGGCCTTGGCTATCTCGGCGCGCAGCCGCCGGAGGGCATCTATGTCATCGTCGGCCGCATCCTGACCTTCCTCTACTTCGCCTATTTCCTGATCCTGCTGCCGTTGCTGGCCCGGATCGAGAAGCCCCGCCCGGTGCCGAACTCGATCGCGGACGACGTGCTGGCAAAGACGGGCGGCAAGCCGGCGCCGATGGTATCGACCGTGATCGCTCTGATGGTGGCTGGCGGTCTGCTCCTGGGCGGCGCCGAGAGCGCCCGGGCCGCCGAAGGCAGCACCAAGCCGCCGGCCCAGAAGTGGTCGTTTTCAGGCCCGTTCGGCAAGTTCGACCGCGGCGCCATGCAGCGCGGTCTGAAGGTCTACAAGGAAGTCTGCGCCTCCTGCCATGGCCTGTCGTTCGTCGCCTTCCGCAATCTCGCCGAAGCCGGCGGTCCCGGTTATTCGGTGGCGCAGGCCCAGGCGTTCGCCTCCGAATACAAGGTCAAGGACGGCCCGAACGACCAGGGCGAGATGTTCGAGCGGCCGGGCCGACCCGCCGATTATTTCCCGTCGCCGTTCCCCAACGAGCAGGCGGCACGCGCGGCCAATGGCGGCGCGTATCCACCGGACCTCTCGCTGATCACCAAGGCGCGCAGCTACGGCCGTGGCTTCCCGATGTTCCTGATCGACTTCTTTACCCAATATCAGGAGCAGGGACCGGATTACGTGACGGCGCTCTTGCAGGGCTATGAGGACAAGCCGCCGGCTGGCTTCAATCTGCCGGAAGGTTCCTACTACAACACCTACTTCCCCGGCCACGCCATCAAGATGCCGAAGCCGCTGAATGACGGCCAGGTCACCTACGACGACGGTTCGCCGGCCACGGTTGCGCAATACGCCAAGGACGTCACCCACTTCCTAATGTGGGCCGCAGAGCCGCACATGGAGGCGCGCAAGCAGCTCGGCATGCAGGTGTTCGTGTTCCTGATCCTGCTCACCGTCTTGCTGTACTTCACCAAGAAGAAGGTCTGGGCCAACGCCCACTGATCACGACGTCTTTAACGCGATTTCGGAAAAGCCCCTGCGGGGGCTTTTTTGTTGGGTGCAGCAATGCGCCGACAGGCGATTGCGTCCGGCTTTTGCAGCCGCCAAAATGGCCGCCAGCATCACGTCAAGAAGCAGTCCCGGAGGAACCCATGGGCACCCACATCACCTTCAAGCGTCCGGACGGCAAGGAAACTGCCGGCTATCTCGCCAATGCCGCGCGCGGCAATGCGCCGGGCGTGGTGGTGGTGCAGGAATGGTGGGGCCTGTCGGAGAACATCAAGGGCCTGTGCGACCGCTTTGCGGTTGCCGGCTTCGATGCGCTGGCGCCCGATCTCTACAAGGGCGTCGTGGTGCCGTATCACGATACGGGCGCCGCCAACGCGCAGATGACCTCGCTCGATTTCATGGACGCCACTACCCAAAATGTACGTGGCGCCGCGCAATATCTCGCACGCAACGGCGCCAAGGTGGGGCTTACTGGCTTCTGCCTCGGCGGCGCCGTGACCATCATCGGCGCGACCAAGGTTCCGGAGCTAGCGGCGGGCGTCGTATTCTATGGCATCCCGCCGGAGCAGGCCGCTAAACCTGCCGACGTGAAAATCCCGCTGCAGGCGCATTTCGCCAACAAGGACGACTGGTGCACACCGGCCGCGGTCGACGCCTTCGAAAAGGCGATGAAGGACGCCGGCAAGTCGCTCGAGCTGTTCCGCTACGATGCTGAACATGCCTTCGTGAACGAGCAGCGCGTGGCCGTGCATGACCGCCAGGCCGCCGAGCTTGCCTGGGGTCGGGCGACGGAATTTTTCAGGAAGCATTTGGGCTGAGCCGAGAGACACCTCGTTCGTTCTCGCAATGACGGTGGGGGCCCACACATGAAAGTCTTCTGCACGGGCGCATCGGGCTATATCGGCGGATCGGTTGCCGCGCATCTCGCGGCCGCCGGTCATCAGGTCACCGGCCTTGTTCGCTCCGTCGAAAAGGCAGACGCCGTTCGCGCGTTCGGCATAGAGCCGGTGATGGGCACGCTGGATGACGCGCAAGTTCTCGCCCGCGCCGCGCAGGCGGCAGATGTCGTCGTCAATGCCGCAAGTGCCGACCACAAGGGCGCCGTCGTCGCACTGCTCGATGCTCTCGCCGGAAGCGGCAAGGCCTTCATCCACACATCGGGATCGAGCATCGTCGGCAAGCGTTCCCGCGGCGAGCGCTCCGACGACATCTTCGACGAAGACACGCCGATCACGCCGTCGCCCGCCCGCGCCGCACGGGTCGAGCTGAACCACTTCATTCTCGGCTATCACGACAAGGGCTGCCGCCCGGTCATCATCTGCCCGAGCCTGATCTACGGCATCGGCCATGGGGCAGGGCGCGACAGCGTGCAGATACCGCTCTTGATCAAGCTCGCCAAGAAGCGCGGCAATGCCACGCATGCCGGTCCCGGCGAGAACATCTGGTCCAACGTGCATATCGACGATCTCGTGCCGCTCTACATGCTCGCGATCGACAAAGCTCCGGCAGGTAGCTTCTATTTCGCCGAGAATGGCGAGAATTCGATGCGCGAAGCCTGTGTGGCCATCAACCGCATGCTTGGCTTCGCCGGCCCGCCGTCTGCGATGTCGATGCAGGAGGCTGCCGCCGAATGGGGCGAGGGTACGGCCGAGGACACCATGGCTTCCAACAGTCGCGTCCGTGCCGAACGCGCCCGCCGCGAGCTCCGCTGGCGACCGAAAGCGCGCCCGCTGATCGAGGAGATCGAGCACGGATGTTACCGCGAATAGCGTAGCAAACACGCCGTCCCGGCGAACGCCGGACCCTTTCCGACACCCCAGGATGGGCTTGGGCGAGGCTTCCAGGGCTGTCTTTCCCTTGACATCGTTCCCGCCGGATGGTGATTAGGTTCCCATGAGCACCGTTGTTGCCCCCTGCCGTCTCTGGTGGCGCACCTCCTAAGAGGTGGCCGGTGCGATTTCATTTTTTCAATCGTCGAAGGTCGCCATCGCAGTGCGACGGTTCCTTCGTTTGTCCTGTGTGGCGCGCCCTCCCGAGGTTTCGTAAGAGGATCACATGAACAGGACAGCCTTCTCCCTGCCGGAGCATAGCGAATACCGGACCAGCGGCGGTCTGGCGATTTCGCGCGTGGTCGAGCAGTTCACCGGCAACGCCAAGCGCCTTGACGACCTGATCGAGCTGCTCGATCGCCGCCGTGGCGTGGTGCTGTCCTCGGGCACCACGGTGCCGGGGCGTTACGAAAGCTTTGACCTCGGCTTTGCCGATCCGCCGCTGGTGCTGGAAACGGCCGGCTCGAATTTCTCGCTCCAAGCGCTGAACGCGCGCGGCGAGGTGCTGATCGCCTTCCTCGGCGACGTGCTGCGCGAGCCCTGCGTCGTCATTTCGGAGCGGAGCTCCACGCGGCTGGCCGGACACATCATCCGCGGCGCCGCGCCGGTCGAGGAAGACCAGCGCACCCGCCGTGCCAGCGCGATGTCGCTGGTGCGCGACCTCGTGGCCGCCTTCACCGCAAACGACGATCCGCTGCTCGGCCTGTTCGGCGCCTTCGCCTACGATCTCGTGTTCCAAATCGAGGATCTCGTGCAGAAGCGGGCGCGCGAGGCTGACCAGCGCGACATCGTGCTCTATGTGCCGGATCGCCTTTTGGCCTACGACCGCGCCACCGGCCGTGGCGTGGTGTTGAGCTACGAATTCTCGTGGAAGGGGAGGTCTACCCAGGGCCTGCCGCGCGGCACCGCCGAGAGCATTTACGCCAAAACGCCGCGGCAGGGATTCGCCGATCACGCACCCGGCGAATATCAGGCAACGGTCGAGGTCGCGCGTGCGGCGTTCGCGCGCGGCGACCTGTTCGAGGCGGTGCCTGGGCAATTGTTCGCCGAGCCGTGCGAGCGTTCGCCGGCGGAAGTGTTCCAGCGGCTCTGCCGCATCAACCCGTCGCCCTATGGCGCGCTGATGAATCTCGGTGGCGGCGAATTTTTGGTGTCGGCCTCGCCGGAAATGTTCGTGCGTTCCGACGGCCGCCGCGTCGAGACCTGCCCGATTTCGGGCACGATTGCGCGCGGCGTCGATGCGATCGGCGATGCCGAGCAAATCAGGCAATTGCTGAACTCGGAAAAGGATGAGTTCGAGCTCAACATGTGCACCGACGTCGACCGCAACGACAAGGCGCGCGTCTGCATCCCCGGCACGATCAAGGTGCTGGCGCGGCGGCAGATCGAAACCTATTCGAAGCTGTTTCACACCGTGGACCATGTCGAAGGCATGCTGCGCCCGGGTTTCGATGCCCTCGACGCCTTTCTGACCCATGCCTGGGCGGTTACCGTGACCGGTGCGCCGAAATTGTGGGCCATGCAGTTCGTCGAGGACAATGAGCGTTCGTCGCGGCGCTGGTATGCCGGCGCCATCGGCGCGGTGAATTTCGACGGCAGCATCAACACCGGGCTGACCATCCGTACCATCCGCATGAAGGATGGGTTGGCCGAGGTGCGCGTCGGCGCCACCTGCCTGTTCGATTCCGATCCGGCTGCCGAAGACCGCGAGTGCCAGGTGAAAGCGGCTGCGCTGTTCCAGGCGCTGCGGGGCGACGCGCCGAAGCCGCTCTCGACCTTTGCGCCCGACGCGACCGGCTCGGGCCGCAAGGTGCTCTTGATCGACCACGACGACAGTTTTGTTCATATGCTGGCGGATTATTTCCGGCAGGTCGGCGCAAGCGTAACCGTGGTCCGGCACGTGCATGCACAGGAGATGCTGAAGCGGAAGGCCTGGGATCTCCTGGTCTTGTCGCCGGGCCCGGGTCGCCCGGAGGATTTTGGGATATCGAAAACCATTGGAACGGCGCTGGACCGAAAACTGCCGATCTTCGGTGTCTGCCTCGGTGTGCAGGCTATCGGCGAGTATTTCGGCGGCCAGCTCGGTCAGCTCACCCAGCCGGCGCATGGACGGCCGTCGCGGGTTCAGGTGCGCGGCGGACGGCTGATGCAGAACTTGCCGAATGAGATCGTGATCGGCCGCTATCATTCGCTGTATGTCGAGCGCGACAGCGTGCCCGATGTTCTCGAAGTCACCGCGACCACCGAGGACGGCGTCGCGATGGCGATCGAACACAGGAGCTTGCCGGTCGGCGGCGTGCAGTTTCACCCGGAATCGCTGATGTCGCTCGGCGGCGAGGTGGGACTGCGCATCGTTGAGAATGCTTTTCGTCTGAATGCGGAGGCGAATTGATTGACCGTCATTGCGAGGAGCGAGGCGACGAAGCAATCCATACCGTTCGTGGTAAGGTGGATTGCTTCGCTGCGCTCGCATGACGTTGGGGACAATTGAAAGCGAGATAAGCACCAATGACATTCGATCACGACATCAAGGCCACCGTCCGCACCATTCCGGACTACCCGAAAAAGGGTATCCTGTTTCGCGACATCACGACCCTGCTGGCGGACGCGCGCGCCTTTCGTCGTGCCGTCGATGAGCTGGTGCAGCCCTGGGCGGGATTGAAGATCGACAAGGTCGCCGGCATCGAGGCGAGGGGCTTCATCCTCGGCGGCGCGGTGGCGCATCAGGTATCCGCCGGCTTCGTGCCGATCCGGAAGAAAGGCAAGCTGCCGCACACCACGGTGCGGATCGCCTATTCGCTGGAATACGGCCTCGATGAAATGGAAATGCATGCCGACGCCGTCCATCCCGGCGAGCGCGTCATCCTGGTCGATGATCTCATCGCCACGGGCGGCACCGCGGAAGGCGCGGTGAAATTGCTGCGCCAGATCGGCGCCAATGTTGTCGCGGCCTGCTTCATCATCGATCTGCCCGATCTCGGCGGCGCCGCCAAGCTCCGCGCGATGGAAGTGCCGGTGCGTACGCTGATGGCGTTCGAGGGACATTAAGTCAGCTTGCTCAAAGCTCTCCCCATGTCGTCCCTGCGGAAAGCAGGGACCCATAACCACCAGCGGCAATCGTTAGAGAAGGCGTTCGCCTTCTTGCCCAATCGCGAGAGCAACGCGGTATGGGTCGCTTGGCCGGACGACGGCTGGTGATGGTTGCGCGGCTCAAACCGCCTCTGCATTGAACCGCGACCGCCAATGCAGCGCGCGCTCTTTCAAAAGCGCGTCGAGGATGTAGGGCGTCTCTTCCTCTTCCAGCCGCTCGCATGTCTCGAACGTCAGGCTGTCGGACCCGTGCGCGGCCCACGCCGCCTGCAGGCTACGGCAGGGGTGGCTCCCTTGGCGCAGCGAGAACCAGATGCGGTTCTGGATTTTTTCGAGATTGGGCGTCTGGCCGACCCATGTCTCGGAGGTCGCCTTGCAGCGGATGACGAAGACCCCCGCGATGGTTTTCCGCTCCTTGTAGGCGGCAATGGCTGCCTTTCTGGCTGATGTCACGGCATGCCTCGCGGAAAATGGTTACGTTCGGAGGCACTAACAGACTGGCAGCCCAGCGTCAATATTACCCGGGTAATATTTGCCGTCGTAGAGGCTTCACGGCCGCTGCGGTAGCAGGCTGAACTCGAGCTCGCGAAAACTGGTGTAGTTCCTGCGGATCCACTGATGCAGCTCGGTCGACGAGTCCCGCTCGTTGCGCAGGTAGCTGGTGAAGGAAAAGGTCAGCCGGTCGATATAGGTTTTCAGGAAAGAGGGCAGCGCCGATATGCGCAGGACCCGCCCCAAGCCCATCGCCTCGGGCAGTTCGCCACGCACCACATACTCGTTGTCGACCGTAATCAGCGCTTTCAGCGGGATCTGCTCCCGTAACGTCGAATAAGCGCGCGCGGAAACGCGGTCGGTATCCGCTACGAACAGGATGATCGGCGCCACGCCACGCCGTGCGGCCTCCTTTAGGAAACCGATCTCGTTGATCATCTTGAAGAACTCGTCGAACGCATGAAAGCCGAGGTCGATCACCTTGGCGACGCCGTCATCGACGATCAGGCGATCCATGAGCTGCATCTTGCCATAGGTGTCCATCACGTCGGCTGTCTCGGTGATGCGCGGCAGATATTCGAGCAGCGATGGTTCCTTCAGGTTGATGTCGAAGGAAGATACCGTCCCATCCTTCAGCAGCAGGAACTCGCTCAACAGGCGCGCGAATAGCGTCTTGCCGACCAGCGGCCGGGGCGAGCAGATGATGTAGACAGGCGTGGAGCTCATCACCCGCTATATCAAAGGAATTTTTCGCCTAATCCAGCCCCGTCGCGGCGGCTATCCGACTATTTTTCGCCGCCGCGCACGCCAGGCTTGGCGCCGACGAGATCGGTCAGCTTGATGCGGTCGAACTCGCTCCAGACGTTGGCGAGCCAGTGCCGGACATAGCCGCGCAGCACGAACGAATAGTTCGCGGCCTCGTCGTCCTTGCCCTTGTTGGCGACGAATTTGAGGAACGGCACCGAGGAAACCTCGACCTGCTCATAGGCCATTTCATTGAGCTTGGGGATCGTGAGGTCGGTGGCGTCCTTGATTCTGTGAAAGTAGGAGTTGTAGGTCGACTGATCCCACTGGAAGAACTGGGTGTCGTTGATGAAGTTCTTCACCAGGAAATATTTGGCGCCGTGCATGAAGTTCGCGGTCTCGGCGATTTCGTCCAGCGAGGCGATCGAGGGGCCCAGTATATGGAACACGGCAAAGGTGATCTGCCCGGCCTTTGCGGCATCGAGAAAGCCGATGTCGCGCAGCGAAGCCAGCGCCGGCGACAGCAGTCCGGCGCGGACATCGATCACGGTGACGGAGGGGCTGGCCGCGTTCAGCGTATCGAAGATCTTCATCTGATCCGATGTCGTCGTCATGTCGACGATCTCGGTGATGTCGGGGTGGAAGCGCTTCAGGGTGCCACGCGGGGATTCGGTGTCGAATGCCCGGGTCGGCACGTTGTTGGCGCTGAAATAATCCAGGAGCGTCCGCGACACGGTCGTCTTGCCGACCCCGCCCTTGTCCGCGCCCACCACAATCACGACTGGCTTTGCCATGGAATTCCCTTGAACTGCAGCTCCGACCGCGGGGAGCGGCCGGCATGCCCCATACCCTGCTTTGGGCGCGAACATGGCAGAAACAAGGGAGAATTCAATTCATTAGACGGCCGTCGCCACTATTCGCACGGAATTCGTTAATCCGGGAGGCAGCAGGGCGGCTATTTAGCGGTGCGGCCCCCAAGGGCCATCCGCGGGGCCGGGACGGGTGCCCGGAACGCCGGCGGGCTCGCTGGCGTCGCTCCACGGGCCGCCGGAAACCGGCGGCTGGAGTTGCTCCGTGGCCGATTCCTCCGACTCATCGGGTTCATCCGCCGTATCCGACGGGAGGGCGAGCGGGCCGGGATCATGGCCACCGGCAAACTGCACCAGCGCCTTGACCCGCCTGTCGACTGACGGATGGGTCGCGAACAGGTCGGCAAACCCTTCGCGCGGATTGTCGACACAGAGCTCCATCACCGCAGACGTCGCGCCGGGCAGCTCGCCACGATTTTCGATCTTGCGCAGCGCTGTGATCATGGCGTCAGGGTTCTTGGTCAGTTCGACCGAGCCGGCGTCGGCCAACAGTTCGCGCGACCGCGACAGCGCCAGCTTGACGACTTGCGACAACAGCCACGCCAGCAGGATCAGCACGACCGCGATAATAATCGCCATGACGGCACCGCCGCCGCCCTTGCCGCGGTCGGACGACGAAGAGGAGGAGGACGATGAGGAAGATGACGAGGACGACCAGTCGCTGCCGGTGGAGTTCCACGACAGGTTGGTAAATGTTCGAAAGAACAGTTCGCCGAAGAAGCCCACCACGCCGGCGATGATCATGGCGATCACCATCAACTGCACGTCACCGTTGCGGATATGCGTGAGCTCGTGGCCGAGCACGGCCTCGATCTCCTGGTCGTTGAGCGCCCGCAGAAGGCCCGACGTCACCGTGATGGAATATTGCCGCTGGTTGAGCCCAGTGGCGAAGGCGTTCAGTGCCGGGCTGTCCATTACCTTCAGCTTCGGCATCGTGATGCCGCGCGAGATGCAGAGGTTTTCCAGGAGATTATAGAGCCGCGGCTGCTGCTGCCGCGTTACGCTCTCGCCGCCGGTCACGGCATCGATCATGTTCTGGTGGAAAAAATAGGCGATCACAATCCACAACGCGGCGAGGATTGTCGCATAGGTGAAGGATGCGATCAGGTCGCGCGCGGCGCGCGTCAGATAATAGTTGAGTGAAGCGCCGCTGTTGAGTACCACTTCCGCAACCAGGGCGCCGGCGAAGACCAGCACGTAGATCAGCAGAAACAGCCCGGCGAGCAGCAGCATCGAACGAAACTTGTTCGATGCGATATGCGTGTAGAGACCATACGCGGCCATGGCTGCCTTTCGCTAACCACGGTCATTCCGGGGCGTCGCAAAGCGACGAACCCGGAATCTCGAGATTTGTGGGTGCGATGAGATTCTCAGGTGCGCAATTGCGCACCATAGTTCGATGCTTTGCATCGCCCCGGAATGACGGGGAGGACGAGGCGCCATATCGATCAGAACTTCACGCTCGGCACTGTCTCGACTTCGGTGCGGCTGGTACCGAGATCGAAGAATTCCTTGCGGGTGAAGCCGAACATGCCGGCAAACAGCGCTGCCGGAAGCTGCTGGATGCCGGTGTTGTATTCCTGGACGGCGTTGTTGAAGAAGCGTCGGCTCGCCGCGATCTTGTTTTCGAGGTCCGAGAGTTCGCTGGCAAGTTGCTGGAAATTGGCGTTGGCCTTGAGGTCCGGATAGGCCTCCGACAGCGCGATCAGACGGCCGAGCGCGCCGCTCAACTGGTTCTCCGCAGCCGATACCTGGGCCGGTCCCTGCGCCGTCATCGCGGAATTGCGCGCCTTGATGACGTCGTCGAGCGTACCGCGTTCGTGCGAGGCGTAGCCCTTCACGGTCTCGACCAGGTTCGGGATCAGGTCGTGGCGCTGCTTGAGCTGCACGTCGATGTCGGCAAAGGCCTGGCTGACCCGCTGGCTGAGCGCGACGAGGCGGTTATACGCAGCGAACGCAAACAGCACGATGATGACGATGACGCCGAGAACGATCCAGCCGGTCGACATGCAGACAACTCCTGTGGGACAAAAAGAAGAGGGAAACTAGACGAAAAACTGAGCGTGCGGCAGCCTACCCGCGATTTGGGGCATGGCGTTAGTCGGAAGTGGGGCGGGATAAGTTCAAGGGGTAAACACTCCGCCGTCATTCCGGGGCGATGCGAAGCATCGAACTCAGGGGCGCCCTTGCGCCCCTGAGAATCTCGAGATTCCCCGATGCGCAATTGCGCATCTGAGGTCTGGTGCTAGCGCATCAGCCCGGAATGACGAGGCTCAACTAACCGCATCGCCCCACCGCCAGCGGCGGGCGGTGGCGTAATCCGCCTTGGCCCGGCGCGGCACTTTCGTGAAGGTGAGACCTTCCGGCGTGCAGAGCTTGGCTGTTACTTCGACTTTGCTGATGGCTGGTTGCGCCAGCACGCGCGAGCGCCGCCGACCTACCACCGCCGCGCGCGTCAGCGCCACATAGGAGAATTTTTCGTCCTCGTACGGCAGCTCCGCGCCTTTGACCTGCTTGTGCGCGCGTGAGCGCTGCAGGCGCTGGGTGAAATGGCACCAGTCCGGTGCTTGTAGCGGGCATTGGCTGTCGTGCGGGCAGGGGGCAACGACATGTGCGCCGAGCGTGATCAAGTGCGCGCGCAGCGCAATGATCCGGGCATAGCCGGCAGGCGTGCCGGGTTCGACCACGAGCAGCGTGTCGTGGGTCTTCTGCCACAACAGTTCGGCGAGCGAGCGTTGCTCGGCGTCGCCGATCTCGCCGATCATGTAGCTTGCCACGACAAGATCTGCCGTATCCGCTTTGGCAAGCCCGGCGCGAGCCTCGCCGAGCTGGTAGCCGATGTCGCGCAGCCGCGTGCTGTTGCGCGCTAGATCCAGCGCCAGCGCACGCAACGCCGCGTTGGCATCCAGCAGCGTGAAGTCCGTCAGCGACGGGAATGCTTCGGCCGCTGCCCAAGTGGCCGTGCCCGGCCCGGCGCCGACGTCGAGCAGGGTCTTTGGAGCGAAGTCAGGTCCGTTCTCGACGAGTGCGTTCAGGCTGGCCGTGACCGCGGCATAGGTTGCAGGCATCCGCGCCAGCGCATAGGCGAGCGCGTCGGTCTCTGAGCGGACGGTGGTGGAGCCGCCGCCTTCACGGTAGTTTTTCGAGATGGCGGCTGCGCGGCCGGCGGCGTCGCTGCGCGAAAAGCCCCGCAGCTTGCCGTCGAGCGCGGCTTTCAGTTCGGCGGGGAGATCGGGTGAGGTCATCATTTCCTGTCATGCCCGCCACCGGGTCTCGCCTTCGGCGAGCCCGAATGACAGGCCCAGGCGGGTATCCAGTACGCCGAGACGGCTGTGACGATCACGGACAGCGCGGCGTACTGGATCCTCCGCCTTCGCGGATGATGACGTCAACTGGGGACGCGAACTGCCTCACGCCACGTTCTGATCCAAAATCTTCACGGCGTCGTCGAGGCCGACCGAGACCAGTTGCGACACGCCGCGTTCGGCCATGGTGACGCCGAATAGCCGGTTCATCCGCGCCATCGTGATCGGATTGTGCGTGATGATGATGAAGCGGGTTTCCGTCGAGGAGGTCATCTCGTGCAGCAGGTTGCAGAACCGCTCCACATTGTGGTCATCGAGCGGCGCGTCGACTTCGTCCAGCACGCAGATCGGCGACGGGTTGGTGAGGAACACCGCGAAGATCAGCGCCAGCGCGGTCAGCGCCTGCTCGCCACCCGAAAGCAGCGACAGCGTCTGCGGCTTCTTGCCGGGCGGTTTGGCGATGATTTCGAGGCCGGCTTCCAGCGGGTCGTCGCTCTCGATCAGATGAAGCGCCGCTTCGCCGCCACCGAACAATTCGACGAACAGCCGCTTGAAGTGCTCGTTGACGGTCTCGAACGAGGTCAACAGCCGCTCGCGGGCTTCCTTGTTGAGGCTCTGTATGCCCTGGCGCAGCCGCTTGATGGCTTCGACCAGATCGTCGCGTTCGGTGGTCAGCGCCATGTGCTGAGTCTCGACCTCGCGCAATTCTTCCTCGGCGCGCAGATTGACGGCGCCAAGGCGCTCGCGGTCGCGGCGCAGCTTTTCGAGGTTTTCTTCGATCTCGCCAAGCGGCGGCAATTCCGCACCGGGCTCGATCTCGGCGAGCGCGGCGACCGCGTGCGGCTCGACTTCGAGCATGTCATGGATTTCGCGCTCGATGTCGGAAAGCCGGCGCTTGGTGCCCTCCATGCGTTCCTCGGCGCGGGCGCAGGCCTCGCGGGAAGAGGAGAGCGCTTCGAGCGACGCCTTGGCCGCGCGATCGGTCTCCGCCATCAGGCTTTCGGCGGCAGCCAGTGCGTCGGCGGCGACGCGGCGGGCGCCTTCGGCGGATTCGATTTCGTTGATCAACGCGCGCCGCTTTTCGGCAAACACGGCCGGTGCATTTTCAAGCTCGGCGCGCTCGGCCGTTACCTCGGTGATGCGCGCCTCGACGGTAGCGACCTGTGAGGCCGAGCTTTGCTTTCGGTTCTGCCATTCGGTGCGTTCGGCCGTGATCGCCTGCACGCGCTTGTCGGCCAATTCAGCTTCGCGCGCCAGCGCCTGGGCTTCGGCCCGCACCTGCGCGGCAAAGCGGCGGTGTCCGTCGATCTCCGTGCGAACGGCGCTCAGTTTCGCTTCCGTCTCATCCGTCGGCGGCAGTTCGGTCAGCGCGGCGGTGGCGCTCTCATGCGCGGCCTCCGCTTCACTGCGGTCGGCGGCAAGACGGGTATGAGCTTCGGTCAGCGCGGATTTGCGCGCGGCGTGGCGATTGATCTCGCGCTCGGTCGCGGCATGGCGTTCGCGCGCCGCATCGGCCTCGCGCTGCGCGGCCCGCCAGGCCTCGCGAGCGGCGGTTTCGGCAGCGGATGCCATCTTCAGTTCCGCCTCGGCGTTTTCCAGGGCCTGCCGCTTGGCAGCGGCGTCAGTGCGGGCCTGTTCCAGCTCGTGTTCGATATCAACCAGGCGGGCGCGTTCGGCCAGACGCCGAGCGGCACCGGTCGGCGCATGCGCGGCGGCCACAAAGCCGTCCCAGCGCCAGACGTCGCCTTCCAGCGAGACCAGCCGCTGGCCGGTCTTTAATTGCGAGACGAACTCCGCGCCGCGCTCCTTCGGCACGACGCCGATTTGCGCGAGACGGCGCGCCAGTTCGGCCGGCGCCTCGACATGCGCAGCCAGCGCCTCCACGCCGTCCGGCAGGGCCGGATCGTCGAAGCTTGCACCGGCATTGGTCCAGCGCATCGGCGCGGAGGGATCGACGGGGGCGTCAAGATCGTCGCCGAGGACGGCGCCGAGCGCTTTCTCATAGCCCTTGGCGACGGTGACGCCGTCGATGATCGGCGGCCACAGATTCTTGGTCTCGACATTCACCAGTTTTGAAATCGTGCGCGCTTCGGTCTCGAGCCGCTGCACGCGCTTTTCGGCCTCGGTGAGCGGGGCACGGGAAGCTTCGAGCTTCTGCCGCGCAGCGATGTGGCCGGTCTCGTTGGCTTGCGCTGCCGCTTCGGATACGGCCAGCGTTTCCTGCGCGGTCTCCATGGCGGCGGCGAGCGCGTCGAGGTCGCCGAGATTGCCAGTCTCGTCGCTGAGCTTTTTCTCATCGGCCGCGACACTGGCAATTTCCTGGTCGAGCCGGGCCAGCCGGTCGCGATGGGTGCGCACGCCGGCCTCTAACTGGTTGCGCTTGGCCGTGAGGTCGGCGAGCGCCGTGGTCAGTTCGCCGAACATGCGCTCGGCCGCGGCCAGTGTCGCTTCCGCTTCCGACACGCGCTCGTCGACGCCAGAACGCTTTTCGACGCGTGACTTGATCTCTTCCTTCAGCTCGGCGTCCTCGGTGTCGAGGCGCTGCAGCGCGACCTCGGCATCGGATGTCTGCTGCTGTTCGCGCGCGATGTCGGCGGCGAACTGATTCAGCCGCCGGTCGAGCTCGGCGACGCGCTCCTTGGCGCGCTCTTCCTCGCGGTCGAGCTGCTCGCGCGCGTTGGTGAGGCGCTGCAGTCCCGCCGCGGCGCGCGCTTCGCCTTCGCGCAAGGCCGGCAATTCGGAGGCGCGGATCGCCTGGATACGCGCCGCTTCGGCCTGCTCGCGGGTGCGCTCGGCCATCTCGCGAACGTTGATGTCGTGCGTATTTGCGGCTTCCGCGACGTCAGTATTGGCCTCGAGCCAGCGCAGGTGGAAGAGTGTGGCCTCGGCCTTGCGCACCTTGGCCGCAACTTCGCGGAACCGGATCGCCTGCCGCGCCTGCTTCTTCAGCCCGTCGATCTGGCCGGAGAGCTGTCCGATCACGTCCTCGACGCGGGTGAGGTTGGTTTCGGCAGCCCTCAGCCGCAGCTCGGCTTCGTGGCGGCGGGCGTGGAGGCCGGCGACGCCGGCGGCGTCTTCCAGCACGCGGCGGCGCTGCTCGGGCTTGGCCTGAATGATCTCGCCGATCTTGCCCTGGTGGACCAGCGCCGGCGACCGCGCGCCGGTGGCGGCGTCGGCAAACAGGATCTGCACGTCGCGGGCGCGTACGTCGCGGCCGTTGATGCGATAGACCGAGCCCGCCTCGCGCTCGATGCGGCGGGATATTTCCAGCACATGGCTGTCATTGACCGCGGCCGGCGCCGTGCGATCGGCATTGTCGATCGTCATCGTGACTTCGGCGTGGTTGCGTGCCGGGCGGTTGCCTGAACCGGCGAAGATCACCGCATCCATGTCGGCGGCGCGCAGCGATTTGTGCGAGGTTTCGCCCATCGCCCAGCGCAAGGCTTCGACCAGATTCGATTTGCCACAGCCGTTCGGTCCGACCACGCCGGTTAGGCCGGGTTCGATCATGAAATCAGTGGGTTCGACGAACGACTTGAAACCGTGGAGGCGGAGGCGCGTGAGTTTCATGAACACAAATCTCTGTTGGCCGGGCGCGAATCTCCCTGCCGTGACAATACCATAGATGGCAATGTCAGTGTGGATGAGCCGCCCGTTGCGGCGCTTATGAGCCGCGACAATGGCGAGGCCGAGGCCGGAGAGCAACGCCTCCGCGGGCTTTTCCCAAGAGATTTGAGGCGCTTGTGTGGCGCCTTTTGCTGGACTTATGAGCGCGAATGAATCCGGTCCGCGCGAATCAGCTCTTCAGCATCGCGTTGATGCGCTTTGCGAACTCCTCGAAGCTCTGCTCGCCCTTGATCATCTCGCCGTTGATGAAGAAGGTAGGCGTCGACTGCACCTTCAGCACCTCGGCGGCGTATTTCTGGTCGGCGGCGATCTTGTCGAGCAGTGCCTGATCCTTCAGGCAATCCTCGACCTGCGTTTGCGTAAGACCGGCCTGCTTGCCGATCCGGGTCAGCGTCTCCGTGGTATTCTTCACCACCCAGTCGTTCTGCTGCTTGAACAGGAGATCGATGACGGCGAAATATTTCGGAGCGTCGTCCTTGGCGATGCAGCGCGCCAGCATCGATCCGGCAGCCGCCTTGATATCGAGCGGGAATTCGCGGAACACCCAGCGGATCTTGCCGCTGTCGATGAATTCCGACTTGATCTTCGGAAACACTTTTTCGGTGAACGCGGCGCAATGCGGGCAGGTCATCGAGGCGTATTCGGTGATGGTCACGGTTGCGTTGGCGGGCCCGAGCGCCATGTCGGGCAGCGATTGCGGCTTGGCGACGTCAGTGGGGCTCTGCGCCATCGCATCGGTGATCAGCCGCAGCGGCGAGAAGCCGGCGAGCAGGCCAAGCCCGGTCAGCGAGAGAGCGGCGGTGAAGGCGCGGCGCGTGATCATCAAAGTCTGCTCCCGAATGGCGCGTTCACGCCCGAAAGAACTGCGAAAAAGAAGCCTTCGCTAGCTTGAAACGCCAGTTGTGGCAATGGCGGGTCGTGGCGGTCGTGCCGCGCTGCGGGCTCAATTTCGCTTGATCGAGGCGCCGAGCCGGGCAAGCGCAGCGCGCAGTTCCTCATCCTCCACGGCGGACAGGGTCTCGGCCACCTTCGCGACCGATTTCGGATCTGGCGCGCGGGGCGGCGCGGGGCGATTTCGCCGCGACAGCGGCGCCTGCCGCAGCGCCAGCCGGCCGACCGCGCTCCAGCCGAAAAAGCGGTTGACCCGTTGCAGGATCACGTCGGAGGAATGCTGGATCTCCAGCGCCACCGGGCCCTCCACCCGCAGCACCAGGGTTGCCGGTTCCTGCGGCTGCCCCTCCACCGGCCGTGGCCACTGCATCTTCAGCGGCTCGGAATGGGCGGCAATCTCGGAGCCGGCGATTTCAGCCCAGCGCGTCACCAGTTCGCGTGCGGCAAATCCCTGCTTGGCATAGGCGTCGGAAAAGACGTCGCTGAGCAGGACGGAGAGAGGTTTCGCCGAGATCGGGCCGGGTTTTGCCATAGGGCTCTATAACACGGCGCCAATGGCGGTAGAAATCGCCAGTGCAACCTCGTCATGGTCGGGCTTGACCTGGCCGTCCACGTATCGAATCAACGCGCAAGAAAGACGTGGATGCCCGGGTCAAGCCCGGCCATGACGTGGAGAGATTTGCGTTCCGGCACTAGAGTAGGTGGATGACATCTTCCGCGGCCGCAAAAATCAAACAACAGGCAGTACCTGCCGAAAGCGCCTCCCGCCCCGCGCTGCTGCTCGACTGGTACGACCGTCATCGCCGTCGCTTGCCGTGGCGCGCGGCAGCGGGCGAGCGGGCCGACCCGTATCGGGTCTGGCTGTCGGAAATCATGCTGCAGCAGACTGGCGTCAAAACGGTCGGGCCGTATTTCGAGAAATTTCTGGCGCGCTGGCCCGATGTCGCTGCGCTCGGCCGCGCCTCGCTGGACGACGTTCTTCGGATGTGGGCCGGGCTCGGCTACTATTCGCGCGCGCGCAATCTGCACGCCTGCGCGGTCGCCGTGCTGCGCGACCATGGCGGGATATTTCCCGATACCGAGGAAGGCCTGCGCCGATTGCCCGGGATCGGGCCTTACACGGCGAAGGCCATTGCAGCGATCGCGTTCGATATCCGAACCATGCCGGTCGACGGCAATATCGAGCGCGTGGTGTCGCGGCTTTACGCGGTCGAGGAGCCATTGCCGCAGGCGAAGCCGCTGATCGGAGTATTGGCGGAGATGCTGCTGGGGCCTTCCCGCCCCGGCGATAGCGCGCAGGCACTGATGGATTTGGGCTCCTCGATCTGTACTCCAAAGAAGCCGGCTTGCGCGCTTTGCCCCTTGGATGATGATTGCGCCGCTCGCCTGCGCGGCGATCAAGAGACGTTTCCGCGCAAGGCGCCGAAGAAAGCGGGAACGCTGCGCCGCGGGGCCGCCTTCATCGTCACCCGCGGCGATGAACTCCTCGTTCGCACCCGGGCGGAGAAGGGCCTGCTCGGCGGTATGACGGAAGTACCCGGCTCGGCCTGGCTTGCCGAACAGGACGACAAGATGGCGCTGAAGCAGGCGCCTCAGGTCAACGGCGTGACGCGCTGGCACCGCAAGACCGGCGTCGTCACTCACGTATTCACGCATTTTCCGCTCGAGCTCGTGATCTACATCGCCGATGTAGCCGCGCGCACGCGGGCACCTGCGGGCATGCGCTGGGTGCCGATTGCAACGCTCGCCGACGAGGCGTTGCCCAACGTGATGCGCAAGGCGATTGCCCACGGGCTGGACATTTGAAAATGCGAGGCTGCTCGCTGCTGACACCATGCTGGCAGCAGGGCTGCGTTAGGAAGGAGCCTCACGGAGGTTCCCATGATCGCGACCGCTCTCGATAGTCTTAGCCCGCCGCCGTCCTCAAAGCTGCTCGGTTGGCGCCTGCTCGACGCGCGGCCGAAGGACGGCTGGATCCGCATCGGCTTCGACGGCAAGCGGGATTTCTGTAACCCGGCCGGCTTCGTGCAGGGCGGCATTCTCTCGGCGATGCTCGACGACACCATGGGGCCTGCGGTGTTCGCCATGACCGAAGGAAGGCTCTACACCGCAACTATCACCATGACGGTGAATTTTCTCAGCCCCGCCAGGCCGGGGCCGATCACCGGCGAGGCCAATGTCACCCAACTCGGCAAGACCGTCGCATTCGTGGAGGGACGGCTGATGGCCAAGGATGGCACCGTGCTGGCGACGGCTACGACCAGCGCGCGGCTGGTCGAGACGGCGAAGGCGATTGCCTCGGCTAGATCGCAGCCCGCGGCGCTTCCCGCATAACCTGAACAATCGGCGGCTTGGCGTTGAGGCCTTCGACCTGGAAGCCGGCGACGCGTTTATAGTTGGCGGCGATGTCCTCCAGCTCTTGCAGCGAGAGCACGTCGGTCACGACGTTGTAGCCGTTGGGCGCGCGTTCCTCGACCATCTGCATCACCTGCTCAGGGCCGTTACGGCGGTTGAGCATCACGAGGTCGGTCGTGGCGGGCCGGCGCTCGGCTTCATACGCTGACAATGCGGCATTGGTCGTGCCTTTCGCGAGGATCTCGCGGGCGATGACGCGCGCGTCCAGAATTGCCTGCGACGCACCGTTGGAGCCGATCGGGTACATCGGGTGCGCGGCATCGCCCATCAGTGTGACCCGGCCGAATGTCCATTGCGGGATCGGATCGCGATCTACCAGCGGATATTCGTAGGCGTGCGGGCAGTTCTCGATCAGGCCGGGCACGTCGAGCCAATCGAACTTCCAATCCTTGAACCAGGGCAGAAACTCTTCGAGCTTTGCGGTCCGGTTGTAGTCCTCGCGCCGCCACTGATAGGTCGGCGGCATGTGCCGCTCGGCCACCCAATTGATCCGGAACTTGCCGGCGCTGTCGGCCTGCTTCGAAATCGGATAGCAGACGAATTTCAGGATCTCGTGGCCGGCCATGATCATGGTGCGGCCGGACAGGAAGGCGTCGCTGTCGGTGATGCCGCGCCACAGGATGCGCCCGTTCCAGATCGGCGGGCCTTCGTCGGGATAGAGTTTTTCCCGAACCGCCGAATGGATACCGTCGGCCGCGACCAGCAGCGTGCCATCGTGAGCGCCTTTCGATTTGCCGGTCGCCCTGTCGATGAATTCGGCGTGGACGCCATTCTCCGTTTCGGTCCAGCCGGAGAGGTGATGGCTGGTCAGGATGTTCTCTCTTCCTAACCGCTCGATTGCGGCATCGAGCAGGATCTGCTGCAGCGTGCCGCGATGGATCGAGAATTGCGGCCATTTGTAACCGGCCTCGATGCCGCGCGGCTCGCTCCAGATCGGCTTGCCGTGTTTGGAAAAATACGCGAGCTCCTTGGTGCGGACGGCGACCGCATCGAGCGCATCGTGCAGGCCGAGCTCGATCAATTCGCGTACCGCATGCGGCAGCACGTTGATGCCGACGCCGAGCGGCCGCAGTTCGGGCACGCTTTCGAAAACTTTAGCGGGAACGCCGATCTGATGCAGGCTGAGCGCCAGCGTCAGCCCGCCAATGCCGCCGCCCGCGATGAGAACAGTCATGGTACGCCCCTGTTGCTTCGCGGGCGTCATGGCATGAGGGAGGGCAGGGGGCAACTGCGAAGGGCGGCAAGTCCCTCAGCGCCCCGGTCATTTACGGAAGCGGCGGGGCTGGGCCGAAGAAGCCGACGATCTTGACCAGACGGCCGTCGGGACCGACCTCGCCGAAATCGATCGACGTGTCGCCGCAGGTTCCATCCGCACGCACCAGGCGCCAGAGGAAACGGACCAAGTGGTGGTGCACATCGATGCCGCTCATGAACTCGAGCCGAGCGCCGGGCCGGCTGGCCAGCACTTCGCCTATCTTCTCCGCCAGCGCGTCGCGTCCGGCCAGCGAGACGTTCGGATCGAGATAAACGCCGTTGTCGCTCCAGCATTGCGCGAGCAGGGTGCGTCTGGCCGCATCGTCTAGCTCGTTCGATGCCGCCATGTACTGCGTTACAGTTTTCGCGATTGCGCTCTTGTCCATCCGTGCTGTCCTTGAAGTTCGGGTTCTACAGGGTTCACTCTGCAAGGAATTCCGAAGTTCGTCACTTACATCCGAGGTAATTGCTCTTCCGAAGCGATGCTCTAGATTGCCGGCATGGCTGCTTCAGACACAGACTCGCACGAAATCCCGGCTGGACATTTCAGCCGCCTGCTGAAGCACTGGCGCGGCGTTCGCCGGCTGACCCAGATCGAACTGGCGGCTGACGCAAACGTGTCGGCCCGGCATCTATGCTTTCTGGAGACCGGCCGGTCGCAGCCGAGCCGCGAGATGGTGCAGCTACTCGGCAGCGCGCTCGATCTGCCGCTCGAGGAGCGGAATGCACTGCATGTCGCTGCGGGCTTCGTGCCGCCCTATGGCGACAAGGGGCTGGCGGCCGAGAATTTGCAGCCGGTGCGGCAGGCGCTGGACTTCATTCTCCGGCAGCAAGAGCCCTATCCGGGGATCGTGATCGATGGGCATTGGGACGTTCGCATCCGCAATCAGGCGTCGCCGCGCCTGCTAAAGCCTTTCCGCGATGCGTACGAAATGGAGAACGGCCTTGCGGACAACGCCATGCACGTCGTCTTTCATCCAAAGGGCCTGCGGCAGTTCATGCTGAACTGGGACGAGTTCGCACGGCAGTTGATTCAGATACTGCACCGCGACGTCGCGCAGGGCAGTCGGGCCGCGGCGCAATTGCTCGATGAAATCATGGCCTATCCCGGGCTGTCGGCCGATTGGCGGCTGCCGCGGCATCCGCAGGCGTCTTCGCCGGTCATGACCATGCACCTGGCCAAGGGCGACTATCGTCTCGCCTTCTTCTCCACCTTCACGACGCTGGCGATGCCGATGGACGCGGCGCTGCAGCAAATCAAGATCGAGTGCTTCTTTCCGGCTGATGATGCGACCGCCAGAAAGGCGCACCAACTGGCCCTTTCACAAAGTTCGGGAGACAAAAATGCAGCATGCCTTGCGGAATGATCCACCGGGCAGTTCGATGGATGAACTGCGTGCCCTGAACGCCCGCTTCATCCATAATTTCGTAACGCGCGACGTGGCCTCGCACGACGCATTACTGCATCCTGATTTCATCAATATCTGGCCGACCGGCCAGCGGTGGGATCGCGCGACCTATCTGAAATATTGGGCGACCGCCTTCGATCCTAACGTCATCTTTTATTGGGACGTCCGTGACGAGCGCATCACCATCATCGGCGACGTTGCGCTGGTGCGCTCCACCAACAAGCACATCCGCCGCCGCAATGGCAACGAAGTGACCGGCATGACCATGTACACCGACACATATCTGTTCGAGAACGGCGCGTGGAAGTGCATCCAGGCCCAGCTAACAGCGGTGGCTCCCGAGCACTATCCCCCCGACGATACGATCGTCAGCGTCTATATCGAGGGAACGCTTCAGCCGCGGGCGAATTGAACTGCGAAGGCCGCTCCACCCACTTGGGTGTGGACGGCGGATGAGCATGCCATTAACGTCCGGCTTCCCGTGAGGACAGCCATGTTCAAGCTCTACTACGCCCCCGGCACCTGCGCACTCGCATCGCATATCGCTCTGGAAGAGGCCGGCGCCGCCTACACGGCAGAGCGGCTCGACTTCAAGAACAGCCAGCAGACCACCCCGCAATATCTTGCCATCAACCCGAAGGGCCGCGTGCCCGCGCTGGTGACGGACCGCGGCACGCTGACCGAAACGCCGGCGATCCTTGCCTTCATTGCGAGCAGTTTTCCGAAAGCGCAGCTTGCGCCCGAAGATCCCTTCGCCTTCGCGCAGGCACAGTCCTTCAACAGCTATCTCTGTTCCACCGTGCATGTGTCCCACGCCCACAAAATGCGCGGCTATCGCTGGGCGGCCGAGGAGTCCTCGCTTGCCGATATGAAGCGCAAGGTGCCGGAGACCATGGCCGCCGGGTTTGCGCTGATCGAGCGCGACATGCTGAAGGGGCCGTGGGTGATGGGCGAGCAGTACACGATCTGCGACCCCTATCTGTATACGATCGGGCTCTGGCTGGAAGGCGACGGCGTCGATCTCGCGACGCTGCCGAAGGTGGCCGCTCATCGCAAGCGGATGTCGGAGCGGCCGGCCGTGCAGAAGGTGATGGCGGAAGAGAAGGCCTGATTCGTAGGGTGGGCAAAGCCACCGGGTCGCGCGAATGCGCGCCCGATGACAGGCTCCGCGTGCCCACCGTCACGAGCGCGAATGGAGAGATGGTGGGCACGGCGCAAGCGCGCCTTTGCCCACCCTACGCAGCCTTTTTCGCGCGCTCCATCTCGCGGCCGATGCCGAGCATGATGTTGCGCAGCCAGATCGAGCCGGGGTCCATCTGGGCGCGGGTCGGATAGAACATGAACTGCTCGTCGATTCCGGGATCGAGCGGCGGCGCGACGGTCGAAAGCGACAATTGCTTCGCCAGCGCACCGATCAGCCGGCGCGGCACGAAGGCGACGAGATCGGTGCGCGCGGTGACGTGCAGCGCCTCGAGATAGCCCGGCACGACCAGCGCGATCCGCCGCTCGATCCCCTTGGGGCGCAACCACATGTCGATCAGGTCCTCGCTCTGGCCGCGGATCACGACCGCGACATGGCGCGCGTCGAGAAAGGCTTCGATCCGCTTCAGCCGCGCGCCGGCGGGATGACCGCGCCGGACGGCAAGCGCGTCGCTGTCGGTGTAGAGCCGTTGCCGATGAAATCCGGTGAAGGCGTTGCCGATCGAGATCACAAGATCGATGGTGCGAGCGAATTCCGCGGTGAAGATCGCCGGCCCGCGCCATGGTACCACGTCGATCCGGACGTTCGGTGCAGCCTTGGTGATCTTCTCCATCAGCGGGGGCATCAGAAGCTCGACCGCCAGATCCGGCATCATCAGGCGAAACTGGCGCTCGCTCCGCGCAGCGTCGAATTCATCGGCGATGAATAGCGAGCGTACCTGGTCGAGCGCCTGCGCCAGCGGCGCGCGCAAGGCTTGCGCCCGCGGCGTCAACTCCATGCGCGCGCCGGTTCGAACCAGCAGTGGATCTCCGATCAGGTCGCGCAGCCGCTGCAGCGCGTGGCTCGCCGCCGGCTGCGACAGCCCGATCCGCATCGCGGCGCGGCTGACGCTGGTTTCCCTCAAGAGCGCGTCGAGCGCCACCAGCAGATTGAGGTCAAGCGAATTCAAATTCATCAAGTGAATATATATCATATTCTCTATTGATTGGAAGAATGCCGCGCGGCGCGCGATGATCTCGACATCGGATCCAAGGAGAAGCCGCCATGAGCGCAGCCGACAACAAGAAACTCGTGCAGCAGATCTACACAGAGTCAGCGAACCGCAGCGGAACGACCTTCCTCGACAATATCGCCGAGGACGTCACCTGGGTCGTCACCGGCCAATATTCCTGGTCGGGCGAGTTCAAGGGCCGTGAGGCTATCAATAACGGCCTCATGGGTCATCTGCGGTCGCTGCTCGCCGCCGGGCGGCCGCGCACGCTGGCGTTCAACTTCATTGCGGAAGGCGAATATGTCGTGGTCGAAGCGCGGGGCGACAACGTCACCAAGGACGGCGTCCGCTACGACAATCAGTATTGCATGGTCTGGCGCATCGAGGACGGCAAAATCAAGGAGATCAAGGAATATTGCGATTCCGCGCTGGTCGAGCGCGTGCTCGGGCCGTTCCCGGCAGAGCGGAAGCTTGCCGCTGCGGTTTAGAGCGCGCACGACACGGCCGAGCTGAAAATGAAAAACGGCGCCCGCAAGGGCGCCGTCTTTGCCTGAATGCGTTCGTCCGCTCAGGCCGCCTTCACCGACATATGCCTGAACATGTTGCTGCGGGCTTCGTCGTCCATCTCGGCCTTGAACTTGAAATTATCCTTCAGCGCGATCGCCTTGGCGGCGGCCGGCCGAGCCGAGATTTCGTCTACCAGCCGCTTGACGTTGGGATATTTCGCCGCCGCATCATCGCCCATCACGAACGCGGCCATCCGCGCCCAGCCCCACAGCGCCATGTCGACGATGGTGTAGGTGTCGCCCACCATATATTTGCGGCCGGCGAGATGATCATTGAGGATCGCGTAGTGGCGCTGCGCCTCGAACTGGTAGCGGTTGTGGGCATAGTCGTGGTTCTGGTCCTTCGGCGCGAAATGCTTGAAGTGAACCGCCTGTCCCGAGTACGGCCCGACGCCGGTCGCCACGAACATCAGCCAGGACAGCGTCTGCGCACGATTTTGCGGCGTGTTGGCGGGCAGAAACTTGCCGGTCTTTTCCGCCAGATAAAGCAGGATCGCGTTGCTGTCGAACACCGTGACGCCGTCGTCGTCGATGGCGGGCACCTTGGCGTTCGGATTGATGGCAAGATATTCCGGCTTGAACTGGTCGCCCTTGCGGGTGTCAACGGCGACCGGCTGGTAGGCGATGCCGGCTTCCTCGAGGAAGAGGGCGACCTTGGTCGGGTTGGGCGATCCGTTGAAGTAGAATTTGAGCATTTTGGAATTTCCCCATTGCTTCTTTGCAGGAAGCTTACTTGCGGACTCCGGACACGGCGGGAATGCCGCCGGAGGGCACGTCCATGCTCAAATTTTTGCGGGCTGCGCAAGCGACGAGTTCGTGAAAAGCCGGACCTTACGAAAGACCGGGCCCTACGATATGAGCAGGCCGCCTATACCGGTAACCGCAAGGGCGACGCCGGCAGCAATCATCACCGACGCAAAGCGGATTTCCGAACGCAAAGCGGTGCGTTGCCCCGTGCGTTCCGATCCTCGCGCATAACCGTGGACGATGACCTGTTCGCTAAAGGTGCCGTTGGCGTCCAGAATGTCGGTCAAGCCCGCGCTGGCAATCAGGATGCCGAGGATGACCAATCCGGCAGGACCCAGCAAGCTCAACAGCAGCATTGGAAACACGCCAATCAGGAAGACCGGCAGCAGCGGCAGCACAATGAGCGACTCGGAGCCTCGGGTGCGCATGGGAGCAATCTCTTATGCGAAAATGAATGTAGCACGCGTGTCCCGAAATAGGAACGAAAAGGCGCATCGCCACCCGCTTGCATGGCACGGCTGCCATGCCGACGGACCGCGCCGGCTGCGCGGAGTATGGGCCAAGCCGAATTTCGCGCCATCGCCGGCCCGGCGAGCCATACGCGCACTGCGGTGCTTTGGCGCGGCCGTGCCATAAGCCTCGCCTGGGCGTCTCGTGATGATGCGAAACGAGGCTTAGCCTGCGGCCATCCCGGAGCGGATTTCGGCGCGCAATTCATCGATGAGCTTGAGGCCGTTCTTGGTCTCGACATGCCAGTAGGTCCAGCCGTTGCAGGCGCCGGAGCCCTGCGCCACTGCGCCGATTCGGTGAATGGACCCGACCTTGTCGCCGAGCATGATGGCGCCGTCGGCGCGGACCAGCGCGCCGTGGCGCTTCTTGGAGTCGACCAGTTTGGTGCCGGGCGGAATCATGCCGCGCTCGATCAGTTCGGAAAATGCCACGCGCGGGGCGTCGCGCGCAGTCATGAACGGCGCTAGCGTTGCTTCCGGCAGCGGTTCGACGGCGGCGATGCGTTCTTCGGCTGCAGCAGCATAGATCCTGTCGCGCTCGAAGCCGATGTAGCGGCGGCCGAGACGCTTTGCCACGGCCCCTGTCGTGCCGGTGCCGTTGAAGGGGTCGATCACGAGATCGCCGGGCTTTGACGAGGACAGCAGCACGCGCGCCAGCAACCCTTCCGGCTTCTGGGTCGGGTGCACTTTCTTGCCGTCGGCGCCCTTGAGGCGCTCTTCGCCGGTGCAAAGCGGGATCAGCCAGTCGGAACGCGCCTGCACGTCCTCATTGGCGGCCTTCAGGGCCTCATAATTGAAGGTATAGCCCTTGGCCTTCTCGTCGCGCGCCGCCCAGATCATGGTTTCATGGGCATTGGTGAAGCGGCGGCCGCGGAAATTCGGCATCGGATTGGTCTTGCGCCAGACGATGTCGTTGAGGACCCAGAAGCCGAGGTCCTGCATGATCGCGCCGACGCGGAAAATGTTGTGGTAGGAGCCGATCACCCACAGCGTTGCCGACGGTTTCATGACGCGGCGGCAGGCGAGCAGCCAGGCGCGGGTGAAATCATCGTAAGCGGCGAACGACGAAAACTTATCCCAGTCGTCGTTGACGGCATCGACGTGGGATTCATCGGGACGCTTCAGGTCGCCCTTGAGCTGCAGGTTGTACGGGGGATCTGCGAACACCAGATCGACCGAACCAGCCGGAAGCTTTGACATCTCGGCGACGCAATCGCCGACGACGATACGCACGCTTGAGTCAGACTCAAATTTGGTGCGGGGCGCCCTTACAGACGCCCCGCGACGCGACACAACCATGACTCAATTACTCTGACTCAGGCGACGCTGTCGGCGACGCGGGACTAAACAACCGACTGGCGATACATTGACCGGGCAAAGTAAAAATCGACTTAACCAAGAAAGTTATCGACGCAGAATGCGAAGAGAGATCATCGGCAAGATTGCCAGCAGAGATTGCGACGGCTTGCGCACTAGGCAATTTTTGCCGGGCGGGTTATTGATTAATGAAATGGAAATTTTACGTGATGGCCGAGTTGAAGATTCCGGCCGACAGCCGGGGATGAGGAAATAGCGCCATGCGTTACGATGATTTCCGCCGCAGCGACGAAATCGAAGACCGTCGCGACCAGGGCGGCGGCGGAATGGGTGGCGGCGGCGGCTTTGGCCTGCCGATGGGCGGCGGCGGGCTCGGTATCGGCACCATCATCGTGCTCGGCCTCGTCGGCTATGCCTTCGGCATCGATCCACGCATCCTGATCGGCGGCGCCGAAATCCTGACGGGCGGCGGTCAGGCGCCGACCTACCAGACCGATCGCCGGTCCGGACCGGCCAAGACCGGCGCGCCGAAGGATGAGGTCGGCAGCATGATCGCCGGCATTCTCGGTGAGATTGACGACCGCTGGAGCGAGATCTTCCAGTCCAGCGGCCAGAATTACACCGGTCCTCGCATCGTGCTGTTTCGCAACGCCACCAATGGCGGACGCTGCGGCATGGCGCAGTCGGCGATGGGGCCGTTCTACTGCCCGCCGGACAAGCAGATCTTCCTCGATACCAGTTTCTTCCGCGAGGTCGAGACGCGCTTCCGCGGCTGTTCAGGCAGTGCCTGCAAGTTCACGGCCGCCTACATCATCGCGCATGAGGCGGGACATCACATCCAGAACCTGCTCGGCATCCTGCCGCGCGTGCAGCGGCTGCAGCAGCAGGCCGGCAGCAAGGCGGAAGCCAATGCGCTGCAGGTCAAGGTCGAGTTGCAGGCGGATTGTCTTTCCGGCGTCTGGGTCAATCGCGAAGAGAAGAAGCGTCCGGGCTTCATCGAGCCCGGCGATATCGACGCGGCACTGAGGACGGCAACCGCGATCGGCGACGACACGCTGCAGCGGCAGTCGACGGGCAGGGTGGTGCCCGACAGCTTCACCCACGGCTCAGCAGCGCAGCGCAAGCAGTGGTTCATGACCGGCTACCAGCAGGGCACGGTGCAGGCCTGCAACACGTTTGCGGCGGGAGCGTTGTAGCTTGAGCAGAAGTAATTCGTCATGGCCGGGCATAGCCGTCCGAAGGACGGTGTCGCTTCCGCTCGCCTATGTCCGGGCCATCCACGTCTTACTTCCAGGAATTGAAAGGTGCCCGGGACAAGCCCGGGCATGACGAGAAAAAGCAGTCATGTCCATCGACGAAACCAAACAATTCGTGCCGCTCAACATCGCGGTGTTGACGATCTCGGATACCCGCTCGCTGGCGGACGATAAATCCGGCGCCACGCTGGCCGACCGGCTGACGGCGGCAGGCCATCGTCTTGCCGCGCGCGAGGTCATTGTCGACGACGTCGATGCGATCCGCGTCATCATCAAGCGCTGGATTGCCGATCCTGGCGTCGATGCGATCATCACCACCGGCGGCACCGGTTTCACCGGCCGCGACGTGACGCCGGAGGCGGTCGAGCCGCTATTCGAAAAGCGGATGGATGGTTTTTCCATCGCCTTCCACATGCTGAGCCATGCCAAGATCGGCACGTCGACGGTGCAGAGCCGCGCCACCGCCGGCGTGGCGGGGGCGACCTTCATCTTCTGCCTGCCGGGATCGCCGGGCGCTTGCCGCGATGCATGGGACGGCATCCTCGCCCCCCAACTCGACTACCGCACGCGCCCGTGCAATTTCGTCGAGATCATGCCGCGGCTGGATGAGCACCTGCGGCGGCCTAAAGCCCAGGGCGCGTCGGCCTGACCAGCGCCCATAACGCACGCCACATGTTGTGCCAGGCCTCGACGCGCAATTGACGTGCGCGCTTGACATGGAAGTCGATGAGTTCGGGCGTGACGCGTCGCGGACGATCGCGACGCTCGGGCTTCACAGGTCCAGCTCCCAGGTTTCCCCGACGAGATCGACGCCAAAGCTATGGTGCGGCTCTTCCTTGACGCGACAGAAGCCCGCGGCCTGATAGATACCGCGCGCGGCGACAAGGATGCTTTGGGTCCACAGCGTCATTTTCTTGTAGCCTTTCTCGCGCGCTGCGCGGACGCATTGCTCGACGAGCGCGCGGCCGACGCCGAGCCCGCGTGCCTTTTTCTCCACTAGCAACAGCCGCAGCTTTGCGACGTCATCGCTGCCCTTCACCAGAAAGATCGAGCCGACCGGTTCGCCGCCTGCTTCCGCGATCCAGCAATGCTCGCGCGAAGCGTCATAGGTCTTGATGAACTGCGCGCAGATCTCGGCGACGAGTGCCTCGTAGCTGATGTCCCAGCCATACTCCTCGGCATAGGCCTTTGCCTGGCTCGAGATCACCCAGCCGATGTCGCCGGGTCGATGGCTGCGCAAGAGAAAAGCGGCTGGCTTCTCCGTGGGCCGTTCCAGTGCCCGCTCGATCGTCGTCATCGCTTGCACGACAGCGGCGCGCTGACTGTCTTCGAGCGAAGCGAGCAGGCTTCCGACCTCCTCGCGCGAGCGGCGCTCGAGCTCGGCAGAGGCGGTGCGGCCTTTGGCGGTCAGCGAGAGTTCGTTGACGCGGCCGTCGTCCTTTGACGGCTTTCGCGTCACGATCTGGCGGCGCTGCAGCGCCTGCAAGGTCCGGCTCAGGAAGCCGGGATCGAGGCCGAGGTCGCGGGTGAGGTCGGTGGCGGTGCAGGTCGAGCGATGCGCGATCTCGTAGATGATGCGCGCTTCCTGCAGCGTGAAGGGGCTGTGCAGGAGCTTCGGCTCGATGATGCCGAGCTTGCGGGTATAGAAGCGACTGAAGCCGCGGACAGCGTCGATCTGTTTATCGGCAGCGTTGTTTGATTCCATCAAGTGATTATTTGACGGAATCAAATAGATTGCAAGCCCGTTGCATGCGCCTAGGCACGTTGTTCCATTTCGATTGTGAACTCAGGCCGTCAGGCGACGACCATGATCCGGCTGCGCAATTGGGTACGCGCCGAGCGACCGAGCTGGCGCAACAGCCTCGTCTCGGAACGGCGGGAATCCGGCCGGTAGCCGCCAAGCCGCTCATAATGATCGCGGGCGATCAGGAGCCCCTGTTCCGCCGATGGCCCGGCGATCATGCGGGCGACGAATTTGAAGCCGTCGCGCAGCCGCGTCTCGGCATAGGGCGAGCGGGCATAGCGAAATACTCCGGCACGCGGCCGTCCGCTGTTCGATACGTTCTGGATGAACTGCGTGGTCTCTTCGATCCAGCCGCTGTCGAGCACCGCGCCGGCGTGCAGGAACATCAGCCATGGCGAGCGCGCCGCCCGCGCGCCGGCGGCCAGCGCCGCGGCGTGTGTTCCATCGAACTTAAGAAAGCGGCAACCGGCCACGTCGGCCACCCGTTCGATCACGCCGTTGCCGGCCCGGTCGATCAGCAGCACCTCGCGGATGACGCCGGCTGCGGCTCCCGGTACCAACGCTGCCAGCGTGGCGACGGCGGGCTGTTCTATTCCTTCGGTCGGAATGATCACGCTCAGCATGAATGAGGTTTCGATGGCTCAAACGGTGAAAAACGCTGCACAGTTATCATCTTGTCACAATCAAAACAGCCGCTTGCGTGCAGATTTTTGCGGCATCGGGCGTGCCCCGTCTCTGGTGCTGCGCCTTCTGTAAATTGTCGTCGGGGATGTTCTTGATTTGTTCTTGATGCGTGCTATGTTCGCTTCATGAGCCGAGCATCCTCTCATGCCCTCAAGCACCCGCCGGTCAAGCCGCCCTCCGAGCCGGCGGGTGCGACCCCTTTTCCCGAGCTCGCGGTCGCCATCGAACGCCAGCGGCGGCGCGGCCGCGGCGCGCAGTCCAACGACAGCGGCCGGTTCGAAGCCGAGGCGCGGGTCGCCTTCGACGATGGCTGGCAGAGTCTGGACGACCTGCCGCCGTTCAAGACCACGGTCTCGCTGGATACCTCGCGCAAGGTCATCACCCGCAACGACTCGCCCGACATCGGTTTCGACCGCTCGATCAATCCCTACCGCGGCTGCGAGCATGGCTGCGTCTACTGCTTCGCGCGGCCGACCCATGCCTTTCTCGGCCTGTCGCCCGGGCTCGATTTCGAATCCAAACTGCTCGCCAAGCCGGACGCGCCGGAATTGCTCGAGAAGGAGCTGGCGGCGCCCGGCTACGAGCCGCGCATGATCGCGATCGGCACCAACACCGATCCCTATCAGCCGATCGAGCGCGAGCACAAAATCATGCGCGGCATCCTCGAAGTGCTCGATCGGGCTGGTCATCCCGTCGGCATCGTCACCAAATCGGCGCTGGTGACGCGCGACATCGATATTCTGCAGCGAATGGCGAAGCGCAATCTGGCCAAGGTCGCGATTTCGGTGACCACGCTCGACCCCAAGCTCGCCCGCACGATGGAGCCGCGCGCCTCGACGCCGCCGAAGCGGCTGGAGGCGCTGCGGCAATTGTCGCAAGCCGGCATCCCCGCCACCGTCATGGTCGCACCCGTTATTCCCGCGCTGAACGATTCCGAGATTGAACGCATTCTCGATGCCGCGGCTCATGCGGGCGTCAAGGAGGCGAGCTACGTGCTGCTGCGGCTGCCGCTCGAGGTGCGCGACCTCTTTCGCGAATGGCTGATGGCGAATTATCCCGACCGTTACCGTCACGTCTTCACCCTGATCCGCGACATGCGCGGCGGGCGCGACTACGACTCGCAATGGGGTACGCGGATGAAGGGCACCGGCCCGATGGCCTGGATGATCGGGCGGCGGTTCGAAATCGCCAGTGAGAAGCTCGGCCTCAACAAGCGGCGTTCGAAACTGACGACCGATCATTTCGCCAAGCCGAAGCGGAACGGACAGCAACTGAGTTTGTTCTGATCGTCATTGCGAGCCATCGGGGTCGCGCGAACGCGCGCCCGATGACGGGCTCCGCGACGCAATCCATCTCGCTACGCGAGGAAGGATGGATTGCTTCCGCCTTCGCTCTCCGAGCGACGGCGGACACGTCGCCGCTTGCGCCCCTCGCATGACGCGGAGGGAGAGTCGCATGAGTACGAAGAAGCCAGTCCCCCGGTTCACGGTCATCACGCTCGGCGTCAACGATATCCGCGCCAGCATCGCCTTTTATGAGGCGCTCGGCTTTGCCCGAAAAATGAACGCAACCGGTGAGGCCGTCGCTTTCTTCGACACCGGCGGCACGGTAATCGCGCTGTTCCCGTGGGACCAACTCGCCGGCGACGCCAAGCTGCCGGATCAGCCGCGGCCGAAGACGTTTCGCGGCACGACGCTCGCCTGGAATTGCAATTCCACCGAGGAGGTGGACGCTGCGCTCGATTTCGCCATCTCCTGCGGCGCGTCGCTGTTGAAACCCGCGCACAAGACCGACTATGGCGGTTATTCCGGCTATTTCGCCGATCCCGACAACCACACTTGGGAAGTCGTGGTGGCGCCCCGCATCGAGGTCGGCGAGGACCGGCGGGTTCACCTGCCGGATTAATTACGCGACGTTACGGCAGCGCCACTTCTCCCGGCCGTATTTGCATTTGCCGGAGCGCCGATGGCAACGGACGCTGCCGGCGAGTGGCGACGAGGTCGCGCTGAATAACGGGAATTGTGCCAGGTTCCCGGTTGCGCGCCGCCGCGCGCTGGCGCACGAATCTCGACCATGATTCGGGACAAGTCTGCCAAGAAACCTGACGGGAAATCGGCCAAGAGAGCCGGCAAGGAAGAGGCCGAGCTGCCCAAGGGCGTGATCACGCTTGCCCCGCCGAGCTTTCGCCGCGAGCGGGCGCTGATCAAGCGCGGCGTCTGGCCGGTTGCCGGCTGCGATGAGGCCGGGCGCGGCCCGCTGGCGGGTCCAGTGGTGGCGGCCGCGGTCATCCTCGATCCCAAGCGGATCCCCAAAGGCATCGACGATTCCAAGCGGCTGACGCCCGAACGCCGCGAGGAATTGTTCGAGGAGATCTGCGCGACGTCGTCCTTTGCGGTCGCCTTTGCCTCGCCTTCGCGGATCGACCGCGATAATATCTTGCGCGCTTCGCTCTGGGCGCTGGCGCGTTCCGTGCGCGCGCTGCCCGAAATGCCGAAGCATGTATTCGTCGACGGCCGCGACAAGATCGATGCGCCTTGCGACTGTAACGCCGTGATCGGCGGCGACGGCATCGTCATGTCGATCGCCGCAGCCTCGATCATCGCCAAGGTGACGCGCGACCGCCTGATGAGCGCATTGGCGCTGGATTGTCCGGGCTACGGCTTTGAAAATCACAAGGGCTACGCCGTGCCGGAACATCGCGAGGCGCTGGACCGATTAGGCCCGAGCATCCACCACCGCAGATTTTTCGCGCCGGTGGTTGCCGCGCGGCTGAAACATGACCCGGAGAGCATCGAGCGCGATCTGTTCACGGTGGATATCACAGCGGAGACGGAGATCGAATCTGAGATTTCGGTGGCGATTTGACTCGGCTGTGATTTTTTCCTGACGCAGAACCGGTAATCCGTTCGCCTGAAATGCTGCAGTTGCCTCGGCGGCTCGTGCGCTCTATCAAAAGTGCTGGGGACAGGGCTGCCCGGCCCGGCATTCGGACGTTTCATGCGCTTCACCTCGCTCGTTGTCGAACTGATCCGCGCCCGGCCGCGGCTGGTGGTCTGGCTCGTGGTGTTGGTCCAGGCCGCAATTTGGCTGATCCTGCCGATGCTGCTGTACCGCAGCCCGCCTGGTGACCTTGCGACCGTGCTGGCCTTTGGCCGGGAATACCAGGTCGGAACATGGCTCGGTCCGCCGTTGGCGTTCTGGCTCGCCGATACCGCGTTTCGTGCCGCCGGCAACCATATGTTCGGCGTCTATCTGCTGGCGCAGGTCTGCGCCGTCGTTACCTTCTGGATCTACTATCAACTGGGCCGCGCGATTGTCGGCGGGCAGCAGGCGGTGCTCGCGGTGCTGCTGTCGATGACGGTGGTGGCCTTCAGCTCGCCCGGCGTCGAGTTCGGCCCGCTGGTGCTGGCGCGCCCGCTATGGGCACTGCTTTTGCTGCATTCCTGGCAATTGATCGGCCAGAACCGGCGCAACGCCTGGTTCGCCTGGTCGATCGAGGCGGGGCTTTTGCTGCTGACGACGCCGGCCGCGCTCGGATTGCTGCTGCTGCTCGCCGGATTTGCCGTTGCCACCACGCGGGGGCGGCGCGTGCTGATGTCGCTCGATCCGCTCTATGCGCTGCTCGTGATCGCCGTCCTGGTCTTGCCCTATCTGATCTGGTTGCTCCGCGCCGATGCGCTCGCGATGCCGCCGTCGCCCGCGATCTCCGATCTCGGCGGGCGCATCCAGCAATGGGGCTGGCTGCTCGTTGGCCTCGTGCTCGCAATGTCCGCCATCGTGCTGCTGGCGATCCTCAATTCCGGCCGGTTCGCCCGCCATGCCGCGGAGGCGCCGATTATCTACCGGCCGCCGGTCGATTCGCTGGCGCGCGACTTCGTCTATTTCTTTGCGCTTGCGCCGGCGCTGCTCGGAAGCCTGATCGCGGGCATCTTCAACCTCGATCATGTCGTCGGCGGGGAGGGCGTCGCCTTGCTGATGTCGGGGCTCGCCGTAATCGTGGCGAGCGGCGATCTGATCCATCTTCGGCGCCAGCGCCTGTTGCGGACGCTGTGGGCGGCGGCGGTCGTCGCGCCTGCCTTGGTGACGATTGTGGCCACGCTGTTTTTGCCATGGACCGCGAATGAAGTGCCGACCTCGCTGCCGGCAAAAGCCATTGCGCATTTCTTCGGCGACAGCTTTGAGCGCCGGACCAACCAGCGGCTGCGCGCGGTGGCCGGCGATCCGCAACTGGCGAGCTTCATCGCCATGAGCAGCGGGCGCCCGCATCTGTTGCTCGATGCCACGCCGGAGCGAACCCCATGGCTGTCGGTCGCGAAATTCAACGAGACCGGCGGTGTCGTGGTCTGGCGCGCCTCCGATACCTCAGGCGCGCCGCCGCCCGACATCGCGCAACGCTTTCCCGGCCTGGTGCCGGAAGTGCCGCGCGCCTTCGAATGGATGGTGAACGGCCGCCAGCCATTGCTGCGGATCGGCTGGGCGATCGTGCGGCCGAAGGCGCCTTAGTTCATCCCTCATGGTGAGGAGGCGCCAACGCGCGGCCCGATGACAGGCTCCGCGCCGTCTCGAACCATGAGCCCGCGGCCCATCGTTCGAGACGCCCGCTCCGCGGGCTCCTCAGGATGAGGGAGAACCTGATTGCTCCAGCGCCTTTGCGATCGTGCGCAGGTCCTGCCAGGACATCCGCTTGTAGGACGGCGAGCGCAACAAATAGGCCGGGTGGAACGTCGCCATGGCGCGGATCGTGCGGGTGCCGGTGTCGTAGTCGAACCACCTGCCGCGGGTCTTCATGATGCCATCGCGGGTCGATAGCAGCGTTTGTGTCGAGGGGTTGCCGAGCGTCACCAGTATGTCGGGATTCACGAGTTCGATCTGCCGCTGGATGAACGGCAGGCAGATTTGCGTCTCCTGCGGCGTTGGCGTTCGGTTGCCGGGCGGCCGCCAGGGAATCACGTTGGCGATGTAGGCCTTGCTGCGGTCTAGTCCGATTGCCGCGATCATCCGGTCCAGCAACTTGCCGGAACGTCCGACGAAGGGCAGGCCCTCGATGTCTTCGTCGCGCCCGGGTGCTTCGCCGACGAACATGATGCGCGCCTGCGGGTTGCCGTCGGCAAACACCAGCCGCGTCGCGGTGTTTCGGAGCGCGCAGCCCTCGAAACTTTCCAGGAGTGTACGCAGCGCTTCCAGTGTCGGCGCCGTTCGCGCCGCTTCGCGCGCGAGCGCGATGGCCGCCTCCGGCGCTATTTCGCTGCGCGGAACCGCCGGCATCGCGGCGGGCATTTCCCTGACGGGGCGGGGTGGAGCAGTCTCGCGGACAGCGATGGGGGCAGCAGCGGTGTCGGGCTCGGTCAGCCGATCGACTGGTCCCTCCGTCAACGCGCAATCGACCCCGGCCTCCAGATAAAAAGCCAGCAATTGCCTGACATTAGGCGCGGGTTCGGGGATCAAATCCATGATGCCAATCTAATATGGATCGAGCCGGCGTGAAACGCCTCGCATTGCATTTCCATGGTTGTCCTCCCCGCAAAAATCGGAAACAACGAGCCTTTAGAGCCGTTCTCAATTGGGCTGAGATCAGATCATGAGTGCAGAAGAACTTTTTCCCCGCGAATCCATGGAATTCGACGTCGTGATCGTCGGCGCCGGGCCGTCCGGCCTCGCTGCGGCGATCCGGCTGAAGCAGCTCAATGCCGATCTCAGCATCGTCGTGGTGGAGAAGGGTTCCGAGGTCGGCGCGCACATCCTCTCGGGCGCGGTGATCGATCCGGTGTCGCTCGACAAGTTGATTCCGGATTGGCGTGAGGACGCCGATTGCCCGCTCAAAACCCAGGTCAAGGACGACCGCTTCTACTGGACCACCGCGACCAGCGCGATCCGGCTGCCGAACTTCGCAATGCCGCCGCTGATGAACAATCATCACTGCTATATCGGCTCGCTCGGCAATGTCTGCCGCTGGCTGGCGCCAAAGGCCGAGGCGCTCGGCGTCGAAATCTATCCTGGCTTTGCCGCGGCCGAGGTGCTGTATGACGATAACGGCGCGGTGCGCGGCATCGCGACCGGCGACATGGGCATCGCCAGGGACGGCAGCCACAAGGATTCATATACCCGCGGCATGGAACTGCTCGGCAAATACACGCTGTTCGCCGAAGGTGCGCGCGGCAGCCTGAGCAAGCAGTTGATCGCCAAATACTCCCTCGACGCCAAAAGCGAGCCGTCGAAATTCGGCATCGGATTGAAGGAAGTCTGGGAAATCGATCCCGCCAAGCACCAGAAGGGCCTGATCCAGCATTCGTTCGGCTGGCCGCTCAACAATAAAACCGGCGGCGGCTCGTTCCTCTATCATTACGACGACAACAAGGTGGCGGTCGGTTTCGTCGTGCATCTCAATTACGACGATCCGTATCTCTCGCCATTCGACGAGTTCCAGCGCTTCAAGACGCATCCCGCCATTCGAACCGTGTTCGAAGGGGGCAAGCGTATCTCCTACGGCGCGCGCGCCATCACCGAGGGCGGCTATCAGTCGGTGCCGCGACTGAGTTTCCCGGGCGGCGCGCTGATCGGCTGCGCGGCAGGCTTTGTCAACGTGCCGCGCATCAAGGGCGTGCACAACGCGATGGGCAGCGGCATGCTCGCGGCCGAACATGTTGCGGCGGCGCTCGGCGCCGGCCGCGCCAACGACGAACTGGTGGAATACGAAAACGCCTGGCGGGATTCCGCCGTAGGTCGAGACCTGCGTCGGGTCCGCAACGTCAAGCCGCTATGGTCGAAATTCGGCACCATCATCGGCGTGGCGCTCGGGGGCTTCGACATGTGGTGCAACACGCTGGGATTTTCGCTGTTCGGAACCCAGTCGCACGCCAAGTCCGACCGCAAGACGCTGGATCCGGCCAAGGCGCATGCGCCGATCGTCTATCCCAAGCCGGATGGCAAGCTCACCTTCGACAAGTTGTCCTCGGTGTTCCTCTCCAACACCAACCATGAGGAGGACCAGCCGGTTCATCTCAAGGTCGCCGACATGAACCTGCAGAAGGCATCCGAGCACGATGTCTATGCCGGTCCGTCGAACCGCTATTGCCCGGCCGGCGTCTATGAATGGGTCGAGGAGGCTTCGGGTCCGCGCTTCCAGATCAACGCCCAGAACTGCGTCCACTGTAAGACCTGCGACGTGAAGGACCCGAACGGCAATATCACCTGGGTTCCGCCGGAAGGCGGCGGTGGGCCCAATTACCAGGGCATGTAGCGAGGCCGTATAGACCACGATTGCGTGAGTTGGAGGAGGGTGATACCGCCTCCGGCCACGATACCGCCACAGTAAAAGCGTTTCCGGGTTGGGCTGGCTAAATCGGAGCTCTAAGGGCCTGTCTGCCAATCGATTCGCCAACCCGTATCCTTGCGGTTGAAGGCCAAAAGCGGCATTGTCGCTGCCTGAGATGCCGCCGCTTGGGTTTGCATTCGAGACCGATCGTAACGATCCCGCCATACATCCTGGAGCTAGGCGAACTGTGATGCTTTCCACTCGTATGAATCGTTGGACCATCGCCGCAATTACTGTTGCCAGCCTGGCCGTGCCTGGCGTGGCCTGGGCCCAGACGCCCGAACATACGGCCGACAACGCCGCGCAATTCCCCACTAAATCCGATCTGAAGTCGCTAACGACGGCAGGCAGCTATCTCGCCGCGCGCCATGCCAGCGTCGAGCGCGATGCGGCCTCGGCTGCGGCATTCTATCGCTCCGCGCTGCGCACCGATCCGAAGAACAACGAACTCCTGGATCGCGCCTTCATCTCTTCGCTCGCCGATGGCGACATCGATGAAGCGGTCAAGCTCGCCGACCGCATCCTGACGATGGACAAGGCGAACCGCGTCGCGCGGCTGGTTGTCGGCGTCCGCGACCTCAAGCAGAAGAAATATGCGGCCGCGCAGCTCAATATCAACCAGTCGATCCGCGGACCGATCACCGACCTGGTGGCGACGCTGTTGTCGGGATGGGCGAGCTACGGCGCGGGCGATGCCAAGACCGCGGTTGCCAATATCGACAAGCTGACCGGACCTGAATGGTATCCGATCTTCAAGGATCTCCACACCGGCATGATCCTGGAGATCTCGGGCAAGGACAAGGACGCCGGCACGCGGTTCGAGCGCGCCTACAAACTCGACGATTCGATGCTGCGCGTATCCGACGCCTATGCGCGCTGGCTGTCGCGCAACAAGGATGGCGCGGCGGCGGCTGGTATCTACGAAGCGTTCGACAAGAAGTTGCCGCGGCATCCGCTGGTGCAGGAAGGCTTGCGCGAGACCCGGGCCGGCAAGAAGATGTCGGCGCTGGTCGATTCGGCGCAGGCCGGCGCGGCCGAGGCGCTGTACGGCATCGGCGCCACGCTTACACGCCGCGGCGGCGAGGATCTGGCGCTGGTCTATCTGCAGCTCGCGCTCTACCTGCAGCCCAATCATCCGCTGGCGCTGTTGTCGCTCGCCGATCTCTACGAGTCCGTGAAGAAGCCGCAGATGGCGATCAAGGTCTACGAGCGCATGCCGGCCAGTTCGCCGCTCAAGCGCAACGCGCAGATCCAGCTCGCCACCAATCTCGACGCCGCCGACCGCAGCGAAGAGGCGATCAAGATCCTCAAGGCTGTCATCGCGGAGGCGCCGAAGGACATCGAAGCCGTCATGGCGCTCGGCAACATCGAGCGCGGTCGCAAGAAGTTCAGCGATTGCGCCAATACCTATACGCTCGCGATCGACGCGATGCCGGGGGTGACGGACAAGAACACCTGGGTCACCTATTACTATCGCGGCATCTGTCTGGAACGCTCCAAGCAGTGGAGCAAGGCCGAGGTGGATATGCGCAAGGCGCTCGAACTACAGCCCGAGCAGCCGCATGTCCTCAATTATCTCGGCTATTCCTGGATCGACCAGGGCATCAACCTCGACGAAGGCATGAAGATGATCCGGCGCGCCGTCGACCAGCGCCCCGATGACGGCTACATCGTGGATTCGCTGGGCTGGGCGTTTTACCGGATCGGCAATTTTGAAGACGCGGTAAAGCATCTCGAGCGTGCGATCGACCTCAAGCCGGAGGACCCGACCATCAATGACCATCTCGGCGATGCCTATTGGCGCGTCGGGCGGACGCTGGAAGCCAAATTCCAGTGGGCCCATGCCCGCGACCTCAAGCCCGAGGCGGAGGAATTGCCGAAGATCGAAGCCAAGATTGCCAACGGCCTGCCCGAAGACACTTCCTCCGCGGCTTCCGCCGACAAGAAGAAAGAAGACGGCAGGGGTGGCTGAGGCAAGGACCTTGGGGGCTGTTCGGCAATGCCGCTGTTGAATGACAAAGCGCGCGCCAAGGTCAACCTGACCTTGCGGGTGAATGGCCGCCGTGCCGACGGCTACCATGATCTCGAAAGCGTGGTGGCGTTCGCCGACTGCGCCGACCAGCTGATGCTGACGCCGGGCGCGGATCTGGATTTGAAGATGTCGGGACCGCTGGCGCAGGCCTGCGGCGAGACCTCGGACAACCTGGTGCTCAAGGCCGCGCGCCTCTTGGCCGAGCGCGTACCGGACATGAAAGCCGGCAGCTTTACGCTCGACAAGGTCTTGCCGGTCGCGGCCGGAATCGGCGGCGGTTCGGCCGATGCCGCGGCGGCGCTGCGGTTGCTTGCACAGTTGAACGGGCTCGCGCTCGACGATCCCCGCATCATCGAGGTCGCGCAACTGACCGGCGCCGACGTGCCGGTCTGCGTCAACTCGCGCGGCTGCGTCATGACCGGCGTCGGCGAAACGCTGCAGCCGCTCAGTCTGCCGAAAATGCCGTGCGTAATGGTCAACCCCGGCGTTGCCGTCGCGACCCGCGACGTTTTCAACGCGCTCGGCCTGCGCAACGGTGAATTACTGGTCGGCGTCACCGACGTGCTGCTGCGGGACCGCTGGCCGGACGAGAAGGCATCGCTGGAAGATTGGGTCGAAGCGATCGCTGCCAGCTCCAACGATCTGGAAGCGCCCGCCATGCGTGTCCAGCCCGTGATCGGCGAGGTCATCGCAGCGCTCAACGCGACCAACGGCGCTTGGCTGGCACGGATGTCCGGATCGGGCGCGACCTGCTTTGCGATCTACGAGAACACCGTCGAAGCCGGACGCGCGGCGGAGCAGATCCGGCGCGATCACCCCGGATGGTGGGTGCATGCGGGAACGCTGAGCTAACTTGCGGGCCGCCGCGCCAGCGCCAGCGAAACACCGAGGCCCGCGATGAACAGCCCTGAACCCTGTCGCAATCGTTGAAGCAAGTTCGGCCTTCGCGTGAGACTACCGCGCGCGGTGGCGGCCATCATTACCACGATGATATCGACAAGCGTGTTCAGCGCGATCGAGACCAGGCCCAGCGCCATGAACTGGAGCGCCGGATAACTGCCGGCCGGGTCGAGGAATTGCGGAATGAAGGCCAGGAAGAACGCCGCGGTCTTCGGGTTCAAGGCTTCGACCAGCACGCCTTCCCGAAACGCCCGCTCTGTACCGACCGCAACGGCTTGTTGCGGCAGCAGATCGCGCGCCTCGCGAAATGTCTTGATGCCGAGCCAAACGAGATAGATTGCGCCGGCAAATTTGAGCGCGGTGAACAGCTCAGCGCTGGCCAGGATGAGCGCCGAGACGCCAAGCCCGCCCGCGATCACATGCACCAAGCCGCCGAGCGCAGTCCCGAACGTCGACGCGATACCGGCGCTCTTGCCGCCCGACAGCGTCCGTGCGGCGACGTAAAAGATTCCCGGACCGGGGACGGCGGCAATGACGAGTGCGGCGGCAAGGAATAGCGTGAAGCTGGTGCCGTTCATTTAGTCGCCTTTGTAGGGTGGGGAAAGCGAAGCGTGCCCACCAAAGCATGTTCTAAAACGGGTGAAAGTTGGTGGGCACGGCGCTGACGCGCCTTTGCCCAGCCTACGAAGGTCAATGCGATCGCGCCAGGCAGAACGCTACGACCTGTTCGAGCGCGCTCTTCATCGGTGAAGCCGGAAATAGCGCGAGCGCGTCGACGGCCATTGCGCCGTAGTGCTGGGCGCGGCTGATCGTGTCTTCCAGCGCGCGGTGTTTGGTCATCAGGCCGATGGCGTGATCGAGGTCGCTGTTGCCGATCTCGCCGCGCTCCAATGCCTTGATCCAGAACTTCCGCTCGATGTCATTGCCGCGGCGGAACGCCAGCACCACCGGCAGCGTGATCTTGCCTTCGCGGAAATCGTCGCCGATGTTCTTGCCGAGTTTCGCGGCCTTGCCGCCATAGTCCAGCACGTCGTCGACGAGCTGGAATGCGATGCCGAGATTCATGCCGACCGAGCGGCATGCGGTCTGCTCGGCCTTCGGCCGGTTGGCGATCACGGGTCCGACTTCGCAGGCGGCGGCGAACAGTTCGGCGGTCTTGCCCCTGATCACGGCGAGGTACTCGTCCTCGGTGGTCGCGGTGTTCTTGGCTGCCGCAAGCTGCATCACTTCGCCTTCGGCGATGGTGGCCGCGGCCGAGGAGAGAATGTCGAGCGCACGCAGCGAGCCGACCTCGACCATCATGCGAAAGGCCTGGCCGAGCAGGAAGTCGCCGACCAGCACACTGGCCTCATTGCCCCACAGCATCCGCGCCGACAGCTTGCCGCGGCGCAGCTCGCTCTCGTCGACCACGTCGTCATGCAATAGCGTCGCGGTGTGCATGAATTCGACGGAAGCCGCGAGCTTGATGTGACCATCGCCGGAATAGCCGGCGAGGCCCGCCATCGCCAGCGTCAGCATCGGGCGCAGACGTTTGCCGCCGGATGAGATCAGGTGGTTGGCGACTTCCGGAATCATGGTGACTTCCGATCCCGTGCGCGACAGGATCGTGGCGTTGACCCGCTCCATATCGGCGGCGACCAGCCCGACCAGCGCATCTATCGAAGCGTTCGAAGGGCTTTCGAAGGGTACAATAACCGCCACACGGGTCTCCAATTTTGGCCAATTCGCACTATCCTTGTTCTACAATAGAAAGTGCCGGCAATCGCGGCAAGGGCACGTAGCGGTTGACAGACCTCGTGCCGTCCGTCGCATCGGGGCGAAAAGGAGAACACCACTTGCGGGAATTGGTCAGGACCAATGATATTGTGCTGGTTTCTGCGATCGGCGCGCTGCTCGACGGCGCCAATATCCATCATCTGGTGCTGGACCAGAACATGAGCGTCATCGAGGGATCGCTCGGCATTTTGCCACGCCGCATCCTTGTTCATGAGGACGACGATCGCGCAGCCCGCCAGTTGCTGGCCGAGGCGGGTCTGGCTCACGAATTGCGCCCCGATGACTGACCTCGAACTCACCGAGGATGCGTTTCTCGGCGGGCAATTGCGTTTGAAGCAACTGAAATCGGGACATCGCGCCGGTCACGATGCGGTACTGCTGGCGGCAGCGACAGCGGCCCGTCCGGGTGACCGCGTGGCCGATCTCGGCGCCGGCGTCGGCGTCGCGGGGCTTTCGGTTGCCAGGCGCGTGGCCGGCATCGATCTGGTTCTGGTCGAGATCGATGCTGTGCTGGCGGGCCTTGCACGCGCCAATGCGGAGGCGAATGCGATTCAAGCTGACGTGATCGTGCTTGACGTGGAGGCCGATGCCACAGCCTTTGCCGCTGCCGGACTCCTTCCTGACAGCGTCGATGCGGTGCTGATGAATCCCCCCTTCAACGACCCGGCGCGGCATCGCGTCTCGCCGGACACGGCACGCGGGACCGCGCATATGGCGACCGCAACGACGCTCTCGAAATGGATTCACGCGGCGCGGCGTATTCTCAAATCGAAGGGAGCGCTGACGCTGATCTGGCGTGCCGACGGAATCGGCGAGGTGCTCTCGGCGCTAGATCACGGTTTCGGGAGCCTGCAGGTGCTGCCGGTTCATGGTGACGCACGGGGGCCTGCCAATCGCATCCTGGTTCGCGCCACCAAGGGTGGGCGGGCGCCGACGCAAATCCATCCCGCCCTGATGCTCAATGACGAGCAAGGTCAGCCCCATAAAAGGGTGCAGGAGATTCTGGCCGGGAAGGGAACCTTGCCGCTGGCGAACCTGTAAAGTCGGCCCGCAACTCCCAATTAGTCGCTATTGCGGAAGCGCGTATCGGACTGTTGTTTTGGCGCCGACGTAAAGTGAATCCCGGTCAGAAGGCTGCCGATGAGCATTATCAGCAGGTAGATTTTCATGTCAGTCTCCGCTGATGCAGAAGGCGTTCCTGCCAAAAGGCGTTCCGGCCTTTCCAATGACATTGGCGTGATAAAAAATGGTTAATTCGAGGTAACGGAATGAGTGAACAATTAAGTGATCGCACGGGATTTCCGGGCCTCATTGACGGGATGAAACGATTCATTCCGGCAAAATTCCGGCGCGATGCCGCGGTCGTTCCGGTGGTTCGCTTGTCGGGTGTCATCGGTGCGGTGACGCCATTGCGGCCGGGCCTGACCCTGGCCGGCATCGCCAAAACGCTCGAACGCGCTTTCGCCACCCGACACGCCAAGGCCGTGGCGCTGGTGATCAATTCGCCCGGCGGCTCGCCGGTGCAATCGCGGCAGATCTATTTGCGGATCAGGCAGCTTGCTGCGGAAAAGAAACTGCCGGTGCTGGTGTTCGTCGAGGACGTCGCGGCATCCGGCGGCTACATGATCGCCTGCGCGGGCGACGAGATATTCTGCGATCCGTCCTCAATCCTCGGCTCGATCGGCGTGGTCGGCGGCAGTTTCGGCTTTCAGGACTTGATCAAGAGGATTGGTGTTGAGCGGCGGCTTTACACGGCAGGCGAGCACAAGGCGATGCTGGACCCGTTCCTGCCCGAAGACCCAGACGACGTCGCCCGCCTGAAGACGCTTCAGCGCGAGATCCACGCCATCTTCATCGCGCTGGTCAAGGGCAGCCGCGGTGCGCGCCTCAAGGGGGCCGACGACGTCCTGTTCACCGGCGAGTACTGGGCGGGCGAGAGGTCGGTGTCGCTTGGCCTTGCGGACAAGATCGGCGATCTTCGCTCCACGCTGCGTGAGCGCTATGGCGACAAAGCGCTGACGCCCGTCATCGCGCCGGCAAGCGGGATGCTGGCCGGTCTCTTGGGCCGGAGATCGCCGGGCGCGGGCTCGCTAGCCGACGGTATCGGGGGATTGCCGGACGACCTGATTTCGGCGCTGGAGACCCGGGCAATCTGGGCCAAATTCGGGTTCTAGGCCGGGCGTACCCGCGCCATTTAGTCCCAAAAGCGGAATTGCGGCGGAGGCCGGCTTCGGCGAGAATGTAACCCATTGGGGGCTGACACGTGAACGACAAGGATCGACCGATGCCGCCGCTGATCGCATTCGCGGGTGCCCTGGGAGGGCTCGCCGTGGTCCGCTGGGCCTACAAGACCGCTGTCCGCATCAACAGGGAACTCGAAGAGGCACGGCTGGCGCGCGTCGCCGAGACCACCCAGGCGGCCGATATCCCAACGCTGCGCCGCGACCCCGTCACCGGCGCCTACCGGCCGGGCTAGCCACGAGATTTCCCGGCGCGCAATTGCGCACCTGAGGTCTGGTGCTAGCACACCAGCCCGGAATGACATTGTGGGCTCGCCTTGATTCCACGCCCCTACGCCGATACGGTCCCGCGCACTTCAACCCCCCCTTCGCGAGACCGATTCTGCCGATGGACGCTTTGCCTGCCCATATGCGCCCGGAACGTTCGTTCCAGGGCTTCATCCTTGCTCTCCAGCGGTTCTGGGCGGAGCAGGGCTGCGTGATCCTGCAGCCCTACGACATGGAAATGGGTGCAGGCACCTTCCATCCGGCGACGACGCTGCGCGCGCTCGGGCCGAAGCGCTGGAATGCGGCCTATGTGCAGCCCTCGCGCCGGCCGAAGGACGGCCGCTACGGCGAGAACCCCAACCGGCTGCAGCACTATTATCAGTTTCAGGTGATCATGAAGCCGTCGCCGCCGAACCTTCAGGATCTGTACCTGAAGTCGCTCGCTGCGATCGGCATCGATTCAGGCATACACGACATCCGCTTCGTCGAGGACGATTGGGAAAGCCCGACGCTTGGCGCCTGGGGGCTGGGCTGGGAGTGCTGGTGCGACGGCATGGAAGTCAGCCAGTTCACTTACTTCCAGCAGGTCGCGGGCGTCGAATGCGCACCCGTTTCCGGCGAGCTCACCTACGGGCTCGAGCGTCTCGCGATGTATGTGCAAGGCGTCGACCGCGTCTACGATCTCAACTTCAACGGCCGCGACGGCGCCGATAAGGTCACCTATGGCGACGTCTTCCTGCAGGCCGAGCAGGAATATTCCCGGCACAATTTCGAGCACGCGGATACAGCGATACTGTTCGAGCAGTTCAAGATGGCCGAAGACGCCTGCAAGAAATATCTCATGGCCGGGTGGAACGAGGGCGGCAATCAGAGGGAGCATCTGATGGCGCTGCCAGCCTATGACCAGTGCATCAAGGCGAGCCATGTCTTCAATCTGCTCGATGCGCGCGGCGTGATCTCGGTCACCGAACGGCAGAGCTACATCATGCGCGTGCGTGAGCTGGCAAAGGCCTGCGGCGAAGCCTGGGTTCACACCGAAGCGGGCAGGGCGGTCTGATGCCTGATCTTCTGCTGGAATTGTTTTCCGAGGAAATCCCCGCGCGAATGCAGGCGAAGGCGGCGGACGATCTGCGCCGCATGGTGACTGACAAGCTCGTCGCCGAGGGCCTGGTCTATGAAGGCGCAAAGGCGTTCGCGACGCCGCGGCGGCTGGCGCTGACCGTGCACGGCATTCCAACGCGGCAATCCGACCTCAAGGAAGAGCGCCGCGGCCCGCGCGTCGGCGGCCCCGATGCCGCGATCCAGGGATTCTTGAAGGCGACCGGTCTGGCCAGGATCGAAGACGCCAAGATACAGACCGACCCGAAGAAGGGCGACTTCTACATCGCCCTGATCGAAAAGCCGGGCCGCGCCACCATCGATGTGCTCGCCGAGATTCTGCCGGTCATCATCCGAACCTTCCCATGGCCGAAATCGATGCGCTGGGGCGCACGTTCGACCAAATCGGGTTCGCTCTCCTGGGTGCGGCCGCTGCATTCGATCATCGCGACCTTCGGTCCGGAGACCGAAGACCCCGACGTGGTGAAGTTTTCCGTCGACGGCATAGAGGCCGGGCAGACCACGTTCGGCCACCGCTTCATGGCGCCGTCGGCGATCTCGGTGCGCCGCTTCGCGGATTACGAAGCCAAGCTGAAGGCCGCGAAGGTCGTGCTCGATCCGCAGGCGCGCAAGGACATCATCCTGGCCGACGCCAAGCAGTTGGCATTCGCTCAAGGCTTTGAGCTGGTCGAAGACCAGGTGCTGCTGGACGAAGTCGCGGGCCTCGTCGAATGGCCAGTCGCGCTGATGGGCTCCTTCGATGAGGAATTCTTGTCGATCCCGGGCGAAGTGATCCGCGCCACCATCCGCAACAACCAGAAATGCTTTGTGGTGCGCGACCCCAAGACCGGGAAGCTCGCCAACAAGTTCATCCTGACCGCCAATATCGAGGCGACCGACGGCGGCAAGGTGATCGTTGCCGGCAACGAGCGCGTCATCCGCGCGCGGTTGAGTGATGCGAAGTTCTTCTATGAGACGGACCTCAAGACGAAGCTGGAAGACCGCCTGAAGAAGTTTGACCAGATCGTGTTTCACGAGAAGCTCGGCACCCAGGCCGAGCGGATCAAGCGGATCGAACGGCTGACGGCTGAGATCGCGCCGCTGGTCGGCGCCGACGTTGCGAAGGCCAAGCGCGCCGCGCATCTGGCAAAAGCCGATCTGTTGACCGAAGTCGTCGGCGAGTTCCCCGAGCTGCAGGGCTTGATGGGGAAGTACTATGCGCAGGCACAAGGCGAAGACGCCTCCGTCGCCGCCGCGAGCGAGGACCATTACAAGCCGCAAGGCCCTACTGATCGCGTGCCGAACGATCCGGTAAGTGCGGCCGTCGCACTGGCCGACAAGCTCGATACTCTGGCGGGTTTCTGGGCGATCGACGAGAAGCCGACCGGCAGCAAGGACCCCTATGCATTGCGGCGCGCTGCGCTGGGTGCCATCAGGCTGATCGTTGATAATACGCTCCGGCTACCGATCTTGGACGTGGCGAAGTCGGCATTGGCTGGCTTGCCGGAAAAGAGCGACGCCGAGAAGCTTCCGGGCGACCTGCTTTCTTTCTTCGCCGACCGCCTGAAGGTCCAGCTCCGCGACCAGGGCGCGCGGCACGATCTCGTCGACGCCGTGTTTTCGCTCGGCGGCCAGGACGATCTCCTACTCGTTGTCCGCCGCGTCGAGGCGCTCGGCAAGTTCCTCGACACCGACGACGGCAAGAACCTGCTTGCAGGGACCAAGCGTGCGAGTAACATCCTCTCGATCGAGGAGAAGCGGGACAAACGCACGTTCGATGGTGCGCCGGATGCCGGACTCTACAGGCTCGACGAAGAAAAGACGCTTGCGAAGGCGATCGAGCAGGTTAGGAGCGAGGCCTCCGCCGCGGTGCAGAAGGAAGACTTCGCCACCGCGATGAGCGCGATGGCAAAACTGCGCCCCGCCGTCGATGCGTTCTTCGACAAGGTCAAGGTCAACGATGATGAACCTGCCGTGCGCGAGAATCGACTAAAGCTTCTGAACGAAATCCGCGCGGCGACCCGCGCGGTGGCGGATTTTTCCAAGATCGAAGGCTAGACCATGGATCCTCAGACGCTCGCCGCTTATGACCAGGATGCGGCGGCGTTCGCGAAGGACTGGCTCGGTCAGCCGGCGCCCGTCGACCTGCAGGAAGTCGTCGAACGCTTTTTTGTGCGCGGTGGCAATTCGGCCGATATCGGTTGCGGCTGCGGCCGCGAGGTCGCCTGGCTTCATACCCACGGCTTTTCGACGGTGGGCTTCGACGCCTCGGAGGGCCTGCTCAACGAAGCGCGCCGGCGCTATCCGTCGTGCAAGTTCGCGCGTGCCGAATTGCCCGATCTGCGCGGTATCGGCACGTTCGATAACGTGCTGTGCGAAACCGTGATCATGCATCTCGACCGCAAGGAGATTGCGGCATCGGTCCGCCGTCTGCTCGATATCGTCAAGCCGAGCGGCATTCTCTATCTGAGCTGGCGCGTCACCGAGGGCGCCGATCAGCGCGACGCGCAGGGACGGCTTTACGCTGCGTTCGATCCGGCGGTCGTGCAGGCGGAGCTGAAGGCCGCGACCGTGTTGCTCGATGAAGAGATCGTCAGCGCCTCATCGGGAAAGAAGATTCACCGGCTGGTGGTGAAGAAGCCCGGATTGGAAATCAGGGAGTAGCGGATCGGTGGGACAACAGTCACACAAAAAAGACCCCGCCCGGAGGGGACGCCGGGCGGGGCTTCTTGTCCGGTCGTATCTCGCGCACATCCGCTTGCGCGGCGCCCGGACTGATCGTTCAGGCTACTGAAGGTCAATCGACCACCTGAACGATGCGACGCGAACGCGGTTCGACCAATATCGTCTGGCCGTTCACCACGGTGTAGCGATAGGGAGTCACCCCGAACGATTGCGGCACGTCGTAGTAGGTCACGCCGGTTTCCGGCAGCACGGTGCCAACCGTCACACGCTCGGAAATAGTGTAATTCGGCACGCGTTCACGCACGATGTATTCGCGGAAGGCCGGACGCACGTCGGGCGCGATGCCTTCTACATGTTCACCGATGACGACCGCGCTGCCGCCGCCCGTGCCGATCGTGGATTGCGCCTGAGCCGCGATCGGGACGGCCATAACGCCCGCGATCGCCGCCATGGCAAATAGTCTGTTCCGCATGGTCAACTCCTTCGCGAGAAGCGGTGCCGGCTTTCGCCAGCACACACAATGCGGGCCAATTCATCGCGTGCAGCATTGTTCCGGGAAAAGCGCGGCCTCATCTGCGGCATTTCCGGGGAATTGTTGCGGAGGCTGGAACCCATTGAAGCGGTTGAGCGTCTTGCTATTCCCGAGCCGCGCCAGCGGTTAAGTTGCCGCCCTCGATTCGATTTCCCACCCCGATCATCCGGAGATTTCAATGACCATCACCGCCACGCATGTTCCCGCGATCGTTGCTCTGCTCGCCGGGATATTCATTCTGATCATGCCGCGGCTGCTCAACTACATCGTCGCGATCTACCTGATTTTCGTCGGACTGGTGGGTCTTGGCGTGCTCAAGATGTTCAAGTTCTAGCACCGGAAAGCGGGGTTTCGCGGCTTGCGCGGAACCCCTCAAAATGGTGTAAGGCGCGCAATCTTCTTCCCTTTTTCGGATAGTTGGAATCCATGGCCAAAGCCGTCGCGAAGTCCAAGAAGGCTGCAGTGAAATCTGTAGCGAAATCAAAGCCATCAGCCCGGCCGAAGGCCGTGCCGCAGGCCTCGGCCCGCAAAGCGCTGAAGAAGGCCCCGACCAAGCCGGTCGCCAAGGTCGCGGCCAAGAAGGCTGCGGTCCGCAAGCCTGCCGCCGAGGCGGTAAAATCCGGCAAGTGGGTCTATACCTTCGGGGACGGCAAGGCAGAGGGCAAAGCGGGCCTGCGCGACCTGCTCGGCGGCAAGGGCGCCAATCTCGCCGAGATGGCCAATTTGGGCCTGCCGGTGCCTCCGGGCTTCACGATTCCGACCTCGGTCTGCACCTATTTCTACGCGCATGACAAAACCTATCCGCCGGCGCTGAAGGCGCAGGTCGAGAAGGCGCTTGAGTATGTCGGCAAGCTGACCGGCAAGGCATTCAGCGACTCGAAAAATCCGCTGCTGGTGTCGGTCCGCTCCGGCGGCCGCGCCTCGATGCCGGGCATGATGGACACCGTGCTCAATCTCGGCCTCAACGACAAAACGGTCGAAGCGCTCGCCGAACTCTCCGGCGATCGCCGCTTTGCCTATGACAGCTATCGCCGCTTCATCACGATGTATTCGGACGTGGTGCTCGGCTTCGAGCATCATCACTTCGAGGACATTCTCGACACCTTCAAGGACAGCCAGGGCTACACGCTCGACACTGATCTGACCGGCGACGACTGGGTCGAACTGGTCGGCAAGTACAAGGAAGCGGTGGCGCGCGAGACCGGCAGGGATTTCCCGCAGGATCCGCACGAGCAATTGTGGGGCGCGATCGGCGCGGTGTTTTCATCCTGGATGAATGCGCGTGCGGTGACTTATCGCCGCCTGCACGACATTCCGGAATCCTGGGGCACTGCGGTCAACGTGCAGGCCATGGTGTTCGGCAATATGGGCGAGACGTCCGCGACGGGTGTTGCATTCACGCGCAATCCCTCGACCGGCGAGAGCAAGCTGTACGGCGAATTCCTGATCAACGCGCAGGGGGAAGACGTGGTGGCGGGCATCCGCACGCCGCAGGACATCACCGAGGAGGCGCGCCAGGAGTCCGGTTCCGACAAGCCGTCGATGGAAAGCGCGATGCCGGAGGCCTTCAAGGAACTGACGCGGTTCTACACGCTGCTCGAAAAGCACTACCGCGACATGCAGGACATGGAGTTCACGGTCGAGCAGGGGAAGTTGTGGATGCTGCAGACCCGCGGCGGCAAGCGCACCGCGAAGGCTGCGCTGCGCATTGCAGTCGAGCTCGCCAATGAAGGCCTGATCTCGAAGAAGGACGCGGTGATGCGGATCGATCCGGCTTCGCTGGATCAATTGCTGCATCCGACCATCGATCCCCAGGCCAAGCGCGACGTGATCGCGACCGGCCTGCCGGCCTCGCCCGGCGCCGCATCCGGCGAGATCGTGTTCTCATCCGATGAAGCCGCGAAACTTCAGGCCGATGGCCGCAGCGTCATTCTGGTGCGCGTCGAAACCAGTCCGGAAGACATTCACGGCATGCACGCCGCCGAAGGCATTTTGACCACCCGTGGCGGCATGACTTCGCATGCCGCAGTGGTGGCGCGCGGCATGGGCAAGCCCTGCGTTTCCGGCTGCGGCGCCATCCGCGTCGACTATGGCCGCGGCACGATGAGTGTGGGCTCCCGCACCTTCAAGACCGGCGACGTCATCACCATCGACGGCTCGCTCGGCCAGGTGCTGGCGGGCAAGATGCCGATGATCGAGCCGAAACTGTCGGGCGAGTTCGGCACGCTGATGGGCTGGGCCGATGATGTCCGCAAGCTCGGCGTTCGCGTCAACGCCGACACGCCCGAAGATGCGCGCACCGCGATAAAATTCGGCGGCGAGGGCATCGGGCTGTGCCGCACCGAGCACATGTTCTTCGAGGAAACCCGCATCCGCACCGTGCGCGAGATGATCCTTTCCGAGGACGAACAGTCGCGCCGCGCGGCGCTGTCAAAACTGTTGCCGATGCAGCGCGCCGATTTCGTCGAGCTGTTCGAGATCATGAAGGGCCTGCCCGTCACGATTCGCCTGCTCGATCCGCCGCTGCATGAATTCCTGCCGCACACCCAGGCCGAGATCGAGGAAGTCGCGCGCGCGATGAATACCGATCCGCGCAAGCTCGCCGATCGCGCCCGCGATCTCGCCGAGTTCAACCCGATGCTGGGCTTCCGCGGCTGCCGTCTTGCGATCGCTTATCCTGAGATCGCCGAAATGCAGGCGCGCGCGATCTTCGAAGCGGCGGTAGAAGCCGAGAAGCGCACCAGCGAGGCCGTCGGCCTCGAGGTGATGGTGCCGCTGATCGCGACCAAGGCCGAGTTCGACCTGGTCAAGGCTCGGATCGACGCCACCGCGCAGGCGGTGATGAAGGAGACCGGCAAGAAGCTCGCCTATCAAGTTGGTACGATGATCGAGTTGCCGCGGGCGTGCCTGCTGGCCGGCGATGTCGCCCAGACCGCGGAGTTCTTCTCGTTCGGCACCAATGACCTGACCCAGACTACCTACGGCATCAGCCGTGACGACGCCGCGAGTTTCCTCGGAACCTATGTCAGCAAGGGAATTCTCGAGATCGATCCGTTCATCTCGGTCGATCGCGACGGCGTTGGCGAGCTGGTGAAGATCGGCGTCACCCGTGGTCGCAAGACACGGCCCAATTTGAAGGTTGGCATTTGTGGCGAGCATGGCGGCGATCCCGCCTCGGTGGCGTTCTGCCACGAGATCGGGCTCGACTACGTTTCGTGCTCGCCCTACCGCGTGCCGATCGCGCGCCTCGCTGCCGCGCAGGCCGCGCTCGGCAAGAAGATTGAGAGCCAAGCGTAGGACTTCTTCGAAACGATGACGAACACGACGTGATGCCCGGGCTTCGTCCCGGGCATTGCGTTTTGCTGCCTGGGTGAAAGTCGTCGCAATTCATCGACAGCAATGACGAAACTCAAACGCTTCAGCGCGACACAGTGAATTGGAACTCGCGCCATTGCGAGGTGAGTGAGCCGCGCAAGAATTTCTTTATCATCTTCGTTGACGGGATGTTTACCACTTTCATCGAGCGGCCATTTACCAACGCTTCTCATGCGCTCAGCAAAATTCGCGCAACGTCTTGCGTGTAGCACGCACGCCACGCCGATTAACTCCCCGGCAACCTAAATTCGATACCAACAGGAAAGGTCGAATTGCACGGATGTACTGACATTCGATCGTGTAAGCGTTGCGTGAGCGTATCGATGTTTGTGTTGCGTAACCAGCCGAAGGGCGCGCGGTTCGCGTCCTTCGGCCTCGGTCTCTGCGTCTTCGCTTTGATGCCGACCGAGATCGGATATCAGGATATCGCCTCGCTGCTGGCGCGCCAGCCAGGCGTCGCCGAGCGCTGGCAGAAGCGCGTGTTTTCCTCCGCCGGCACGATCCAGGTCGCGACGTTCTCCTTCGGCCGCCCGATCGGAACCTCGTCCCCGCAGACCGCGACTTACCGTCTCGCAAGCCTCGACACTCAGGGCATCGACATCACGGGTTCGGTGACGCGCAATCCTCTGGTCGCTCCACCGCCACGCTATCACGCCGCCGATTTCCCCAAAGTCGATCGCACGTTGAAGGGCGACCGCCTTATGATCGCGCCGCCGTCGCCGGCAGTGGAGACCACAGGCCCTGCTGATCGAGCGCCGGCGATCGAGGATCCCGCGACATCCAATGCATCAGTCAAGGGCGCCAAGACCGCTGAGACGCCGCCGCCCGTGAAGCGTGCACCGCTCGATCCCGAGCTGCAGGCCGCGCTGAACGCGCCGCCACTGGATATGTCGCTGTCGCTTGAGAGCAAGCCGCAGGACGATCTCAAGGTCGCGCCGCAAGCGGCTACGCCACCGCGCGATGGTTTCTCCTTCAAGACCTCGAGCCTGTTCTTTGGCTCCTCGCTCGGCTCGCCCGAAAGCATTGAACGCTGGCAGCCCGGCGAAGAGCCCGTCATCGTCATGCCACCAGCGCATCCGGATCCCGAGATGAAGGTGATGGCCTCGCTGCCGGTCGATGCCGATGGTCCGGTGCGGGCCGGCGAGATGGGCGAGAGCGTCGCGCCGAAGGGCGAGGTCAACGCCGACAACCAGCGCGCCAAGACGCCGGCCGAACGTCTCGGCCTGTTCGACGAGAAATCGCGCGCCAAGTCGGAAAAGTGCCTGGCTGAAGCGGTCTACTTCGAGGCCCGCGGCGAAGCGGTGCGAGGCCAGATCGCGGTGGCGCAGGTGGTTTTGAACCGCGCCTTCTCCGGCAAATATCCCGAAACCGTGTGCGGCGTGGTCTACCAGAACAAGCATCGCCATCTGGCGTGCCAGTTCACCTTCGCCTGCGATAACAACAAGGACGTCATTCGCGAGCCCGACATGTGGGAGCGGGCGAAGAAGATCGCGAAGGCGATGCTCGACGGCCAGCTCTGGCTGCCGGAAGTCGACAAGTCGACGCACTACCACGCCTATTGGGTGCGGCCGTCCTGGGTCAACGAAATGAAGAAGATGCACAAGTTCGGAGTGCATACTTTCTATCGGCCGCGCGCCTGGGGCAATGGCAGCGACGCGCCGAGTTGGGGCACGCCTGCCGAGACTGCGGCGATCTCCGCCAAGCTCGCGGAAGCCGCGCAAAGCTCCGCCGAGCAGGCAAGCGCGAAGCGGTAACAGCCGTCATCGCGTGCGAACGCAGACGACATCTCTGTCAGGTGCACGCATCAATAAATTGCACTCATTGCCCTCGCCAATTTTGCAGAGCTGCCCTGCAGCGGAAAATTTTTCTCTTCCGCCCTCTTGGGGTTTGCATGCAACTGCATTAACTCACCGTAACGTTTCGCCCGGCCGTTCCGGGCGCCGATTGGTCCAGGGGGAAGCAAATGGCTGTAACGACCGACCTTCGTCCGTCCTCCGGCCTAGGCACCTGGCGGACGCCGGTCGTCATCATCATCTGTGGCTGCGCGATCGCGCTGTTGAGTTTTGGACCCCGCTCCAGCCTCGGTTTCTTCGTGCAGCCGATGAGCCGCGAATTCGCCTGGGGCCGCGACGTTTTCGGCCTCGCGCTGGCGCTGCAGAATCTGCTGTGGGGACTGGGGCAGCCGATTGCGGGCGCCATCGCCGATCGCTTCGGCATCCTGCGTGTGATGATTGTCGGCGCCTTGCTCTATGCCGCCGGCCTGCTTCTGATGCGTTATTCCACGGCGCCGCTGTCGCTCGATCTCGGCGCCGGCGTCCTGATCGGCTTCGGTCTTTCAGGCTGTTCGTTCAATCTCGTGCTGTCGGCGTTCAGCAAGCTGCTGCCGGTCGAGAAGCGCGGTATTGCGCTCGGCGCCGGCACCGCGGCCGGGTCCTTCGGCCAGTTCCTGTTCGCACCGTTCGGCGTGGCGATGATCGACAATTTCGGCTGGCAGGCAGCGCTGACGGTATTCGCGCTCCTGATGCTGTTGATCGTGCCGCTGTCGCTCGCGATCGCGACGCCACCCTCGACGTCGTCGAATGAGCCTGTCGGGGATCAGCAATCGTTCAAGACCGCGCTGGCGGAAGCGTTTGGTCATCGCTCCTACGTTCTCCTGGTGCTGGGCTTCTTCACCTGCGGCTTCCAGCTCGCCTTTATCACGGTGCATCTGCCGGCCTATCTCGCCGATCGCGGAGTCTCGTCGCAGACCGGCGGCTGGGTGGTCGCGGCGATCGGCCTGTTCAACATCATCGGCTCGCTCAGCGTCGGCTGGCTGCAGAACAAGTACCCGAAGCGTTACATCCTCTCGCTGATCTACTTTACCCGCGCCCTGGCGATCGTCGCGTTCATCTCGTTTCCGATCACGACGTTCTCGGCGATCATGTTCGGTGCGGTCAGCGGCCTGACTTGGCTCTCGACGGTGCCGCCGACCTCGGCGCTGGTGGCGCTGATGTTCGGCACAAAGTGGTTCGCAACGCTGTACGGCTTTGCCTTCGTCAGCCATCAGGTCGGCGGTTTCCTCGGCGTCTGGCTCGGCGGCATCGTGTTCGAGCAGTTCGGCTCCTACACCCCGATCTGGTGGCTCTCGATCCTGTTCGGCGTGCTGTCGGCGCTGATCAACCTGCCGATCGTCGAGCAGCCGGTCGCGCGCCCGGTTGCACAACCCGCCTGATGCGGTAAACACTCTCGAGACAGAGAAAGTCCGGGGAGTTTGCCATGGGAACGTTCAAGGCCATCAGGATCGACAAGGCCGATAAAGGCACCACCGCCGCGCTGACGCAGTTCGACGAAGCCGAGCTGATGGAGGGCGATGTCACCGTCGCCGTCGAGTGGTCGACGTTGAACTACAAGGATGGCTTGGCCGTCACCGGCAAGGCTCCCGTCGTGCGGCGTTTCCCGATGATCGCCGGCATCGACTTCGCAGGCACCGTCGAACAATCTTCGCATCCGGCGTGGAAGACCGGTGACAAGGTCGTCTGCAACGGCTGGGGCATGGGCGAGACTCACCTTGGCGCCTATGCCGAAAAAGCACGCGTCAAGGGCGACTGGCTGGTGCGGCTGCCCGATGGCATCTCGACGCGTGAGGCGATGGCGATCGGCACTGCCGGCTACACCGCGATGCTGTCGGTGCTGGCGCTGGAGAAACACGGACTGACGCCGAAGAGCGGTCCCATCGTGGTGACCGGTGCCGCCGGCGGCGTCGGCTCGGTCGCGTCAGCCGTGCTCTCGAAACTCGGCTATCACGTCATCGCATCCACGGGGCGGATGTCGGAGGCCGACTACCTGAAGGGCCTCGGCGCCGCCGAAGTCATCGATCGGGCCGAGCTCGCAGGGCCCGCCAAGCCGCTGGCGAAGGAGCGCTGGGCGGGTGGCGTCGACAGCGTCGGATCGACCACGCTCGCCAACCTGCTGTCGATGACCAAATATGGCGGAGCCATTGCCGCCTGCGGCCTTGCCGCCGGTATGGATTTGCCGTCCTCGGTCGCGCCGTTTATTTTGCGTGGAGTGTGCCTTCTCGGCATCGACTCGGTGATGTGCCCGATCGAGCAGCGCAAGCTTGCCTGGAATCGCCTTGCCAGCGATTTGGATAAGGGAAAACTATCTGATATTACTCATGAAATAGGTTTGGACCAGGTAATCGGCGCGGGCGCCGAAATCCTCGCAGGGAAGGTCCGCGGTCGAATCGTGGTAAAAATCCTCTAACGGTGTTCAGACTTTCCCAACCAACCTGCTCCAATGTTGCCATGGTGGTTGGTATGGTAAGCAGCGGGTAAAGGCGGGCGCCCGCGCTCTTGTTAAGTTGGAGTAGCTGCATGCTTGCGCGTTTGGTTCTGGGGGCCGTCACGGCCAGTGCGATGATCGTTCCTGCGCTGGCCGGGATGATGAATGCCGACGAGGCGCGCAGGTTCGTGAGCGGCAAGGTTTTCGCATTTACCTGCTTTGACGGCACCCGCGGCGCCGGGCGCATCCTCGACGATCTCGGCGCAGCCGGTTCCGTCCAATTCAGCGGCTCGGGCCCGATCCGTCATGTGCGCCTGCCCGGCAACACGCTGCAGATTCGCGGCCAGGCCGTCTGCGCTTCGATCAAGGGACTGCCCTTCGAGCCGTGCTTCAATCTCGACAAGCGTGATGATCGCTCGTTTCGCGGCTCGGTCTCGGGCATGGGCTTCGCCTATTGCGATTTCCGCCATCAGGGTGCCTCGCAGATGCTGATGGCGCGCTCCGTGGCGCGACCGCGCTCGCTGCACCGTCGGGAGGAGCCGTCGCGTGCGCCGGCCGATGCCCGGGCCGAAGCAACGGCGCGGGCCGAGACGCCTGCGGTCGAGAGCGCCAAACTCGAGCCGGTGAAATCCGAGCCGAAGGCAGAGCAGGCAAAGCCCGAACCGGCCAGGGCCGAGAGCGCCCCGGAGCTGCGCCGCTCGACCGATTGACCGCGAACTGCGCCTGCGGCCGCCGCCAATCCCACATTGTCAGCCAACGGGAACCCGTAGTCATACGGGCTGGCGCATTCATGTCCTGGTAGCGAATCTCGCCCCAAGTGATGACCGGCAGAGAAGGCCGGGAGGCGGCCCAACACGCGAGAACAATCATGCCGCTGTATTTTTTTCGGATCAGCCACGGTCGCTACGCAGGCGCGTCCGATCAGGGATCCGAATTCGAAAGCCGCGAAGCCGCCTGGGCCGAGATGACCAAGGTCTGCGGTAACCTCCTCGGCAGCCTTTCGCGCAGCCTGAAACAGAACGCCGAATGGCAAATGGAGCTTTTGGACGAAGCCAAAAAGCCCGTGTTCAGGATTCGCCTCGTCGCCGAATCCGTCGGTTAGAGGATCATCCTCTAGCTTCCCGTGGGCGCGGCCGGGGCTGCCGCTTGCCTGCGGAACAGGATCCGCTGGTATAGCCACCCGATCGCTACCAGCACCAGGCCGAGGCACATGAAGGACAGCGCGCGATAGACGCCGGTCAGTGCCGACATGTCGATCAGGAATGCTTTCAGGATCGTCAGTCCGATGACCACCGCGGACGCCAGCCGCGCGCGCTGCGAGTTGAAAAGAATACCGATGCCGAGCAAGACGACGCCGAAGGCGAGATAGGCGATCGAGTAGGTATATTGCTCTGCGCCGCTGGTCGGGCCGGCCGCAATCGCCGGACCGTGATAGATTCGCCTGATCTCGAACGTCACATAGGCAAGCGCGAGAACGAGCGCTGCCGCCGCGATCGTGTTGGCATAGGCGACCGGCCGCCGACCCGCGACGGCATAGGACAATAGCAGCGCGAGCACCGCGGGCAGCGCGTAGCCGAGCAGCAAAAGGTTGATGACAATGCCGCCGACATCGATCCATTGCAGCATCGGGTTTTCCAACAGCAACAGCCCGAACACGGTCGCGAGGCCGGCAAACGCCGTGAGCAGGATCGCGCCGGCATTGTGAATGACGCTGCCGGTGCGGATGCGCAGCCGCTCCAACCCGATCGCCATCGCCAGCGCGACGCAGACCTGCAGCGCGACTTCGGTGAGGCCGGCGCTCTGCCGGTATACATCGCCATTATTGACGGCGTGGCGGATTTCCATGAACGCCAGCAGCACCGTGAACAGAATCGCCGCCGATTCCACGGTGCGCAGTGGTGCGTCATCGCCGCCGCGGCGCAGGAAGATGCTGCCGGCCCAAAACGATGCCGCCGGAATGCCATAGCCCCACAACAGCCAGTTGAAAATCGGCGTGGTGCCGACGGCCTGGCCGACGATGCGCGGCTCGTAGCCGATGCGAAGCACGACAATGCCGGCGAGGATGGCAGCGAGGGCGCGCAGGAACGGAATCGGCCGCTGCGTGGATATCCAGGCGGTGCCTGCCGACATCAGCGCCAGGGCGATCGTCAGCCAGCCTTTTTCCAGCGCAAAGGTCAGCGCCAGCGCCAGCGCTGCGAGGGTGCCGGTCGCAAACAGCGCGATCGAGGCTTGTAGTCCCGGACGATCTTCGCGCCTGCTGAGTATCTCGGTCGCAGCGGCATAGGCCGCGGCGAGCATTACCGCGAGAATCGCAAACGGAATCGAGCGGTCGAGATGCGCAATACGGGCGTAGAGTGCGACCAGCAGCGCCAGAGGCGTGAACACCGCCGCGGCCGACCAGATCACCGGTATCACCGGCCCCGCGAAGCGGGCCTGCGCGAAAAATCCCGCCACGCCAAAGCCCGCCGCGAAGATCGCGGCCGAGATCAGATGCAGCGACACTGATCCGTCAGTGGCGGTCGGCCCGATGCCTTGCAGCGGCCCGCCGGGCAGCACCAGCATGTCGGGATTGGCGCGAATCGCCCATTCGGCGAACACGACGAAGACCAACGCAGCAGCGGCGCCGACGGCGCCCGCGGCGGCATCGCTGCGCCAGGCAACCGCGAGGCTGCCGGCCACCAGCAGCCCGAATACGATCATCGCGGCGTCGGCATGAAAACTGTTCAGCACGATCAAGGTCGCGCCGAGCAGATAGGCCGCCAGCGAGCCGGACGAGATCGGCTCAACCTGGCCTTCGTCCGCGGGCGGGCCGAACATGAAGCCGCACACCACAAGTAGCGCGGCGAGAATGAAACCGGCGAGCACGTGGAACGCATGCGGGCCGACCATCGATGGACCGCATTGCAGGCAGGGGAATGTCCATAACAGAGCAAACGCGATCGTGGTGACCGCGAGCCAGCGCCACAGCCTGACGCGCGCCAGGCCGAAGGCCGCCGCAGTGACGATTGCGAGATAGATGTAGAGCGCCCAGAAGTCCGGTTTGTCGGACGAGACCAGGACCGGCGTCACAAAGGCGCCGACCACGCCGAGGCCGGCCAGCGCCGGGCCATGCAGCAGCGCCGCGGCCAGCGTGCCCAGCGCTACAAGTCCGAGCAGGATGAACGCGGTCGCCGGCACCAGGAAGCCGTACAGCGCATAGGCTGCATAAACCGTGGCAAATGCGACCGCCGTTCCGGCGGCGGTCAGGATGGCCGGGATATTGGCGATCGGTAGCGCGTCGATCGTGGAAATACTTTCCTTGCGCCGCGTCCATTCGCCCGCAAGCAGCAAGGCCAGCGCGAACAGGCCGCCGAGGATCGTGCGCACGCCGGGGCCTAGCAAACCGGCTTCGATCGAATAGCGCACCATGAAGAATCCGCCGAGCGCCAGCGTCAGGCCGCCGATCCACACCACCCAGCGCGTGCCGACAGTTTCCTCGAAACCGCGATCGGCCGGCGGTAATGGAGGCGGCGGCGGTGCCCCGCCGGCGGCTTGCCCAGCCGCCTCAGGGCTGGCGGCGGACGCGATGGATTCCGCCTCGGGAACGATCGGCGGAGGCGTCGGTGTGGCCCCGCTCGGAGCTGGCGGCAGGCTTTGCTCGAAGGCTTCAAAAGGCGTGAGGGGCGGAGGCATGGCTGCAGCGGCCACCGCCGGCGTGGCCTGCATCGCCTCCAGGCGCTGACGCAACTGCGCCACCTCATTCATGGCCTTCCGCGCGAAGATCAGGGCGACGATCGCGATCACAAGCGAAAAGAAGACGAAGGGTTCGTCGAACATCGGGCCTCCAGGCGGGCACGTCAGAGCGTTAACCGGCCACGTCCGCAGCCCGGTTGCAATCCTGTGTGTACCTTTGTCCGCTAAAAGTTCACGCCGATCCGGGCGTCATTTGGCGCCACGCCGCAAACCATGGCGCGTCAAAGATGCGGGTGAACGCGCTGATGGCGCTGCGCAGCATCGGGGAACGTCACGTCATTCCAGATCTAGTCGGAACGGCCGGCCTTCGACCATGATGCTGCCCGGACCCATTTCGTCCAGCGCGCGCAGCATTCGCCCCTCACGGCCCAACGCCTTGTCGGCGAGGCTGACGATCAACCGATTCGGCGACGCGATCGGGGAGCGGGCGCGAATCTGCCGGGCGATCTCGATCTCGGCGCGATGCGGATTGAGGGCGCAGGCGGCGGCAAACGCGCTCGCCGTCGAGCGGCTGATGCCGGCATAGCAATGCACGACCATCGGCGCGCTGCGGTCCCAGCTTCGGACGAAATTCAGCACTCTTTCGATATGATGATTCGTCGGCGCGACAAAGCCGTCGATCTCCTCGATGATGTCGTCCATCGAGATTTTCAGGTGGTTGGCCTCGAGCACCGAGGCCGGGCGCTGCACCTGATCGACATTGGCCATCACGGTGAGAATGTGGCTGGCGCCAGTCGTCCTGACGGTGTCGGGAAGTGCGGCAAGCGAACAGACGTGAAGCATGGCGTTCCCTGGTATCCTTGGTTGCCGCAATTATAGCTGCTGCCTGTAGGGTGGGCAAAGCGAAGCGTGCCCACCATTTTGCCGAATGGTCGGCACGGCGCAAGCGCGCCTTTGCCAACCCTACGCTGACGATAACAGCTCGAATCGCGCCAAAAACTGCTTTTCGGCCCGGGCCGCGGTCCACGGCGTCAGGTAGTCCCGCACGGTGGCCTCGGGCAGGCCGGGATCCCTGCCGAACAGGCGCTTCGCTTCACTTACCGAAAATCCAGCCAGATGGGTGGCTTCGAGATAGGCCGCACCGCGGTCGGCCGCTTTGATGGCCCTCGTGATTTCATCGGCGAGACTTGGCGGCAGGCCGAAGCGCATATGGATCGCGGCCAGCAGGCGCTTCTCCACCACCTTGTAGTCGCCGCCGAGCACTGCCTTGAACGGCGAGATCATGTCGCCGATGACATATTCCGGCGCGTCGTGCAGCATCGCAGCGAGACGGAAGCGGGCGTCGACGCGCGGCATCTGCTCACGCATCACGGCTTCGACCAATAGCGTGTGCTGCGCCACCGAAAAGATGTGCGCGCCGCTGGTCTGCCCGTTCCAGCGCGCCACGCGCGCCAGGCCATGGGCTATGTCAGCGATTTCGATATCGAGCGGGGAAGGATCGAGCAGATCGAGCCGCCGCCCCGACAGCATCCGCTGCCAGGCGCGCGTGGCGACGCTGGACGGTCTTCGCGCCGTCATTTGGCCTTGTGGCGGGGCTTGCGCAGTTTGCCGCTGCAGGCCTCGTGGCAGAAGCACGTGACGAGATGGTCGTTGACCATGCCGGTCGCCTGCATGAAGGCGTAGACGATGGTCGGGCCGACGAATTTGAAGCCGCGCGCGCCGAGTTCCTTTGATATCTTGACCGAGACCGGCGTCGAGGCCGGTACGCTGGCCGTGGTCTTGAACTGGTTGAAGATGGGCTTGCCATCGACGAAGTCCCACAGGAATTTGGAAAAGCCCGGGCCTTCTTCCATGATCTTCAAATAGGCCTTGGCGCTGTTGACGGCGCCTTCGATCTTGGCGCGGTTGCGCACGATGCCGGCGTCGTTCATCAGCGCGTGGATTTTCTTGGCATTGTAGCGCGCGATCTTTTCCGGCTGGAAATCGTTGAATGCTTTGCGGAAGTTTTCGCGCTTGCGCAAAATCGTGATCCACGACAGCCCGGCCTGAAAACCGTCGAGGATCAGCTTCTCGTACAGCGCCCGGTCGTCATACTCAGGCACACCCCATTCCGTGTCGTGATAGGCCATGTAGAAGGGGTCTTCGCCGGGCCACGGGCACCGTGTCTTGCCGTCAGCGTGCAGGCGCGCAGATTTGCTCATGCGACGGTCTGCTTCGGTGGGACGCGAACGTCGTTCGGATCGGTCAGCCGGATCGCAAGGCCGCCGGCCGTCAACGAAAGTCCCGCATCGAGTGCATCCGCAACGCGGTCGATCCGGACCAGTGCGAGGCCGTGGCCGCCGGCGGTCGATCCCATGGTGCCGACCTGCTTGTCGCCGCCGAGAACGGCGACGCCGGTTTCCGGCGAAAAGCCTTCGAGCGTGACCCGCACGATCCGCGTGCGCGCGGTGCCGCGATGCTGCATGCGCGACACCACTTCCTGGCCGACATAGCAGCCCTTGTCGAAATCGACGCCGTGCAGGCGGTCCATGTTGGTCTCGTGCGGGAATGCGTCGCTGTACATGAAGTCGAGCCCGCCGCGCGGCACGCCCAAGGCGATGCGATGCACCTCGTAGGTCTCGCTGTCGACGAGGTCGGCGCCGATCAGCTCGGCTACCTTTTGCTTGAGATCTTCAGGGACAAGAATACGCCAGCCGAGAGCTTCATGCCGCGGATCGGCAAAGGCCAGATCGGGCTTCACCGCGGGCTCGCCGTCCCAGGCCGCGAGCACGCCCATGCTGTCGGAGATGTTCTCCACCGCGACCTTGGCGCGCAGCTTATAGAAGCCGAACTTGTCAGCGAGGTTCTGCGCCAGCACGCGGGGCGCATCGATCAGGAAGGCGCCACCGTGACCTGCAGGGGCTTCGGTAATGAGGAAATCCGCCGTGATTTTTCCCTGCGGCGTCAGCAGCGCGCCGAACCGGCCAAGACCGGGCTGCAGCGGCGTGACATCTGTAGTGACGAGGCCATTGAGGAAGTTGCGGGCATCCTCGCCGCTGACCTTGACCACGCCCCGGTCCGGAAGAAACGCTGCTTTCATTAGGTAAAACGGCCTCTTTTGCAGTGCGGTTTGCAGTGAGCTTTCAAGTTCCTGGGAAAACGCAGGAGCCGGATATCACATGAGAACGTAAGGCGCTAAGGTGCTGTCAACAAGGCCTTAAAGCGAGCGCCAGAGGACCATGAAGCAGCGATGAATCAGCGATTTGATACCATTCTAAAATCCGGCACCGTGGTCAATCAGGACGGTGAGGGCATCTGCGACATCGGCATCTCCAATGGCCGGATCGCTGCGATCGGGGGGCTCGGACAGGCCTCCGCCGGCGAGACCATTGACTGCAAGGGCCTGCACGTCCTGCCCGGCGTGATGGACACGCAGGTGCATTTCCGCGAGCCGGGGCTGACGCACAAGGAAGACCTCGAGACCGGTTCGCGCAGCGCCGTAATGGGCGGCGTTACCGCGGTGTTCGAGATGCCGAACACCAATCCGCTCACGGTCACCGAGGAGACGTTCACCGCCAAGATCAACGCCGGGCGTCATCGCATGCATTGCGACTTTGCCTTCTTCATCGGCGGCACCCGCGAGAACGTGAACCATCTGCCCGAACTGGAACGCGCGCCGGGTTGTGCCGGCGTCAAGGTGTTCATCGGCTCCTCCACCGGCGCGTTGTTGGTCGAGGACGACGAAAGCCTGCGGCGCATCTTCCAGGTAATCCGCCGCCGCGCCGCCTTTCACGCCGAGGACGAATATCGACTCAATGACCGCAAGTCGCTCCGCATCGAGGGCGACCCGCGCTCGCATCCGGTATGGCGCGACGAGACTGCAGCGCTGAAGGCAACCCAGCGGCTGGTCAACCTTGCGCGCGAGACCGGCAAGCGCATCCACGTGCTGCACATCTCGACCAAGCAGGAGATCGAATATCTGCGCGACCACAAGGATGTCGCATCCTGCGAGGCGACGCCGCATCATCTCACCATGGCCGCGCCGGAATGTTACGAGCGGCTCGGCACGCTTGCGCAGATGAACCCGCCGGTGCGCTCGGCCGATCACCGTGAGGGAATCTGGTATGGCATCGAGCAGGGTATCATCGACGTGCTCGGCTCCGACCATGCGCCGCATACGCTGGAGGAAAAGGCCAAGACCTATCCGGCCTCTCCATCGGGCATGACCGGGGTACAGACACTGGTGCCCTTGATGCTCGATCACATCAACGCGGGCCGGCTGTCGCTACAGCGTTTCGTCGATCTCACCAGCGCAGGACCTGCGCGGCTGTACAACATCGCCTGCAAGGGCCGCATTGCTGCGGGCTACGACGCCGACTTCACCATTGTCGATCTCAAGCGCTCTGAGACCATCACCAATAAGTGGGTGGCCTCGCGCGCCGGGTGGACGCCCTATGACGGCGTCCGCGTCACCGGCTGGCCGGTCGGCACCTTCGTGCGCGGCAGGCGCGTGATGTGGCAGGGCGAGGTAACGACGCCATCCACCGGCGAACCGGTGCGGTTCCTGGAGACGTTGAGGGCGTAAGACCTCTGCCGTCGAGCGAGGGCATGGCGTCGCGCCGCCCACAGTCGTCGTCACCCGCCTTGTGCGCAATAGCGTACAGGGGCGGGTGATCCAGTATTCCAGAGACAATAGTGATTGAATCGAAAGGCCGCGGCGTACTGGATCGCCCGCCACCGTGCGCAGTTGCGCACGAGGCGGGCGATGACAACAGAGATCTACTGCTTCGCCAGCGTCAGCGAAAACTCACCGTTGCGCACGCGGGCCGAAAGACCTTCGGCGAACTCCGCCACCGCGTCCTCGCCATAGGTCGAGACCAGTTCGGCGAGCGCCGTAAACAGGCTCGCCTGCGCCAGGCAGTCGCCGTCGACACCATCATGCCGCGCTTCGGCCCAGGCCTCGCTCAGGTAGCTAAGGGCAGTCTGCTTTTGTTCGAGATCCGGAAGCGGGTCGTGGGCGGTCGAGAAGGCGGCTGGGCGGCTCATGAAGCTCAACGAAATCTGCGCGCGAACCAGGGCGGATCGCATCCTAACGCGACAAGCTGTAGCACGCGGTGCTGAAGCGCCTAGCCACATCTTTAGGAAAGGTTAACAGCAGTGCCCGTATTTGAGGCGGCGGTTCCACGAGGTTCCGAACGTCAAGAAATGCAGCCGAGGATCGCTCCGGGCGTGGCGCAGACATGGTGGGCGCCGGCCTCGATCAACTCGGCCGGGCTGCCGTAGCCGTACAACACGCCGATGCCCTTCATGCCGTTGTTTTTTGCGCCGACCATGTCGTGGCTGCGGTCGCCGATCATCAGGGTTTTGGACGGATCGACGGCGACTTCCTTCAGCGCATATTCCAGCAGATGCGACTTGTCGGCGCGGGTGCCGTCGAGCTCGGCGCCGAACACGCGGTCGAAGTGCTTGCGCAACCCGAAATGGTCGATGATGCGCTCGGCGAACACGTGCGCTTTGCTGGTAGCGACGAACAGCCGGTGGCCGGACGCGCGGAGTGCCGTCAGCACCTCGTCGATGCCGTCGTACACGCCGTTTTCGTAAAGGCCGATGTCGGAAAATCGCTCCCGGTAGAGCGTCACCGCGCGGTCCGCGGCGTGATCGCCGAGCAACTTCACGAAGCTTGAGCGCAGCGGCGGGCCGATGCACCAGGTCAGTTCGTCCGCGGTCGGGATGGTGGGATGATCGAGCCTTTGCAGCGCATATTGGATCGAGCGGGTGATGCCGGGCTTGGGGTCCGTCAGCGTTCCGTCGAGATCGAAATAGATCGCGTCCATCATAGCGTTTTCGAGCGAAGTGGGGACCGGTTCGCGGTGAGAAAATGCGTCAAACAACAACCCTCAGTTCGCATAGCGCGCGGTGAGGTCGCGCGAGATTTTGGAGCCTTCCTCGATGTATCGGCGGATCGCGACCGAGGCTGCCGGCGTGCAGGTCCGGTAGGTCTGCTGAAAGCCGTTATAGCCGCGGTTGAAGCCGGCGATCATGCGGGCGCGGCGGTCGCCAGAAGGGGTTTCGGCATCGATCAGCGCCTGCATCTCATTGCGCCATTTCGCCCCTTCATTGGCGCCGCAAATGCCCCGGAGGTAATGCAGGGTGCCGAGAATCTCGGCGAGCCGCTGCAGGTCACCGTCGAACGGCGCTGCCGCGTCCTGGGCGCGTGCGGGGGCCACATGGCATGCCGAAATGAGGATGAGGGCGGCGAGGGCGTGCTTGAACATTTGAGGGCCGATATGCCCCCTCAATACGCCCGAGGCAAGGCGTGAGGCGCCGGTAGGGACGGCCGGCCTAGACCAGCTTCCGGGCGGCCTCGATGACCTCCAGCAGGCCGCCGGTCATCTTGAGATCGCCGAGCGCATCCGGGGCCAGCCATTTGAAATCGTCGTGCTCGTCGTTCAGGACCGGCTCCCTGGCCGTCCAGCGCGCCGCGAACGACATAATCACATAGTGCCCGCCGCCAGAGGCCCCCGGCAGCACCTCGCGCCAGCCGGCCAGGCCCAGAATCTCGATTCGCAAGCCGGTTTCCTCGTCCACCTCGCGGTGGAGCGCAGTATGCAGGGATTCGCCGAATTCGACCCGGCCGCCGGGGAGCGAGTAAAAGCCCTTGGCCGGCGAGCGGGCGCGGCGGACCAAGAGGACCTTGCCGTCGCGGAAGATCGCGCCGCTGACGGCGAGCTGGGGGCGGTCCGGCTGAATGGGGGAGGTCAAGGGGTGATCCGGTAAGCAGGGAACTCGCTGCGCACACGATCATGCCCGATCGGGCCGCGCAGGTCTAATGTGCTAGGCCGGGGACGAGGCGGCTAGTTCGACATCACCGCGTCGAAGTCGGCCTCGGCATTGCCGTTGATGACGCCGCCGGCCAGCGCCACCAGCGGCTTCACCCAGGCAGTGGCCTGCTCGGCCAGCGTGGCGCGGGTTTTGTCCTGCTGGGCCTCGCGCATCGCCTTGCCCACCGCCGTCAGAATCGAGGTCATGGTCGCCGTGAGCTTGTCGAAATCGGCACGGACCTTGGGATCGGCGCATTCATAGGCCTCGATCGCGAGGTCGCGGGCCTTGAAGTTGGAGGCCCAGAAATGCTCGGCGTAGGACAGCGGCGTCCAGGTGAGAAAATCCTCGGCGCATTCCGGCATGTCCGGAACCATTTCGAGCAGCATGATGGCTTCGTTGAAATGATTCAGATAGTCGGTGGCGAGCCCGGTGCGGGGATTGATGTTGGCGGCGCGCAATTGCTCCGCGCGGGCCTCGTCTATGCGGCCCGTCGGTGGTGGCATCGCGCAATCGGATCGCACTTCTGTGGCGGCCGTGGAGGTCATCCATTCCACTGTTAACATCTGGGGTTAACAGCCATTAAACGGAAGCTTATGTTGGTCAGATAATGTGCGGACGCTTCGTCATCACCTCGCCGCCGGAGGCGCTCCGGCAAATTTTCGGCTATATTGAGCAGCCCAATTTCCCGCCGCGGTATAATATCGCGCCGACTCAACCCGTTCCGGTGGTGATTCTGGAAAATGGCGGCCGCCATTTCCGGCTGATGCGCTGGGGCCTGGCGCCGGCTTGGGTGAAGGATCCCCGTAAATTTACGCTCCTGATCAACGCGCGCTCTGAGACGGTGCTCGACAAGCCCGCGTTCAAAAACGCAATCAAGCGGCGGCGCTGTCTGATCCCGGCGGACGGCTACTACGAATGGCAGGACGCCGGCGGCCGCAAGCGGCCGTTTTTCATCCATCGCCGCGACGGCCGTCCGGTTGGCTTTGCTGCGCTGGCGGAGACCTGGATGGGGCCGAACGGCGAGGAGACCGACGGCGTCGCCATCGTCACCGCCCCCGCGAGCCGCGATCTCGCCACGCTGCATCACCGCGTGCCCGTGACGATCGCGCCTGACGAATTCGAGCGCTGGCTCGACGGCCGCATCCACGACGCCGAGGACGTCATGCCGCTGCTGCGCGGGCCGACTGAGGGCGAATTCGCCTGGCACGAGATTTCCACGCGCGTCAATCGCGTGGTCAATGACGACGCGCAATTGCTGCTGCCGATCACGGACGAGCAGCGCGCAGCGGAGGAGCCGAAGCCTGCGAAGCGCGCCGCGCCGCGCAAGGTCGCAGCGGTGCCGGAGGATGACGGACAGGGCTCGTTGTTTTGAGGCCGCAGTCAACCTGTGTGCTGCATTTTGTAGGTGGGCACGCTGCGCTTTGCCCACTCTACGATCCTCACTTGAAAATATTCAGCGCGGCGTATTGCAACAGCATGATGGTCTTGGCGTCGACGATGCGGCCGTCCGATATCATCGCGAGCGCATGGTCGATCGGCAACTCCAGCACCTCGATGTCCTCGCCTTCGTCGGCCAATCCGCCGCCGTCGCCGACCCGCATCGCAGCTTCGTATTCGGCGACGAAGAAGTGCAGTTTCTCGGTAACCGAGCCCGGGCTCATGAAGGCCTCGAACACCTTCCGCACATCGTGCAGTCGATAGCCGATTTCCTCCTCCGCCTCCGCACGAATCCGGTTCTCGGGAGTCTCGTCGTCGAGCATGCCTGCGGCGGCCTCGATCATGAGATCGTCGTGACCGGCCCGATAGGGCGGCAGGCGGAACTGCCGCGTCAGCACGACGGTGCGGCTTGCGACATTGTACGCCAACAGCGCGGCGGCGTGACCGAGGTCGAAAACCTCCCGCTTCATCGTCTGCCATTCGCCGTTGCCGCGGCGATAGTCGAACTCGACTTCCTCCAACCGATAGTGCCGGTCGGAGAGCACGCGGACGTTCTTGACGCGGACACGATCTGTGAGGCCCATGGCAATCCTTCAGTTCACCGCGGCGGCTCCCGGCCGTCGAGCCATTTGGCGAACACGACGGTCTGGGCCACTTCGTAGCCGATCGACTCGTAGAACGCGGCGACGTCCAAGTTTTCGCGCCGAACCATCAATTGCAGTTTCGGAATACCGGCTGCGCGCAGCCAGTCCTCGGCTGCGTTCATGATGGCGCGGCCATAGCCTTGCGCGCGGAGCTTGGGATCGGCGGCGACGTAATAGGCCCAGCCGCGATGGCCGTCATGGCCGACCATCGCGGTCGCCACGATCGCGTCACCGTCGCGGCCGATCAGCACCGTGGAGTGCGGTCCACGGCGAGCGAGCGCAATATCGCTGGCTGGATCGTTCCACGGCCGCGTCAGGCCGCAGGCCTGCCACAGCGCGATCACGGCCGCGACGTCGGCATCCACGATGTCGGTGATAGCGAGCGCAGGCATGGGCTTCGTCGCTGATACGGTCACAGCACCTTGCCCGGATTCATGATGCCGAGCGGGTCGAGCATCGCCTTGATGCCGCGCATCAATGCGATCGCGACCTTGTCCTTGACGTCGGGCAGTTCGTCGCGCTTGAGCACGCCGATGCCGTGTTCGGCCGAAATCGATCCGCCCATCCGCAAGACGATTTCGAACACCACCTCGTTGACCTCATGCCAGCGCGACATGAAGTCGGCGGTGTCGCCGCCGATCGGCTGGCTGACATTGTAGTGGATGTTACCGTCGCCGAGATGGCCGAACGGCACCGGCCGCGAACCCGGAATGAGTTTTGCAACGGCCGCGTTGGCCTCCTCGATGAAGGCCGGGACGGCCGCAACCGGCACCGAGATATCGTGCTTGATCGAGCCACCTTCCGGCTTCTGCGCCGCCGACATCTCGTCGCGCAGTTTCCAGAACCCGGCGCGCTGCGAGAGATTGGCCGCGATCACGGCATCATCGACGATGCCTTCCTCCATGCCTTTGGCGAGGATCGCTTCCAGCGCGTCACGCGCGTCGTCGCGCGAGGACGACAATTCCATCAGCACGTACCAGGGATGCTTGGTCGAGAGCGGATCGCGGATGTCGATGCCGTGACGCAGGCTGAAATCGACAGCGATGTCGGCCAGCAATTCGAAGCTGGTCAGGCTGCCGGCGACCTCATTCTGCGCGATCGACAACAGCTTCAATGCCTGCGCCGGCGATTGGAGGCCGACATAGGCGGTCTCCACCGCGTGCGGCTTCGGAAACAGTTTTAACGTCGCCGCGGTGATGATGCCGAGCGTGCCCTCGGCGCCGATGAAGAGGTTGCGCAAATCGTAGCCGGTGTTGTCCTTTTTCAGTTTGGACAATCCGTTCAGGATCCGGCCGTCCGCCAGCACGACTTCGAGTCCGAGCGCCATCTCGCGCGCCACGCCATACGCCAGCGCCGCCGTGCCGCCGGCGTTGGTGGAGAGATTGCCGCCGATGGTGCAGCTTCCTTCCGCACCGAGCGAGAGCGGGAACAGGCGATCGACTTCGGCCGCGCGAGCTTGCGCGATCTGCAGCACCACGCCGGCCTCGCACGTCATGGTGTTGGAGGCGGGATCGATCTCGCGGATCTTGTCGAGCCGCCGCAGCGAGACGACGACCTCGCCATGATGCGGGGTCTGCCCGCCGACCAGGCCGGTATTGCCGCCCTGCGGCACCAGCGCGATTTTGTGCTCGCTGGCGAGCTTGCAGATCGCGGACACTTCTGCCGTCGAGCCCGGCCGCAGCACCAGCGGCGAGCGGCCGTGGAACAGGTCACGTTCCTCGGTGACGTAGGGCGCGATATCGGCGGCATCGGTCACCGCATATTTATCGCCAACGATAGCGCGAAACTTTGCGATCAACTCGGCGGGAAGCCGTGGCACGGAACCCTGAACGATATTCATTTTCTTCTCTTTCATTCCCGCCCCACCGCCGCGCGGCGCAGCCGGTCGTTGATGGCTTCGCCCAATCCTTCGTCGGGGATTGGCATCACCGCGATGGTGCGCGCGCCCTTGCTGTCGAGCGCGCGAAGATGGCCGAACAAATTGGCGGCGGCCTCGTCGAGATCGCCGCGCTCCGACAGATTCATCACGCTCGAGGCGGCGTCAATTCCTGAAATTGCTCCGAGGCCAAACGCGAGCAATGCCTCGCCCGGCTCGACCGCAACCGCATTGAGCCGCACGCGCGCGCGCGGCGCGTAGTGCGAGGCCAGCATGCCCGGCGCCAGCGGTTGGCCGCTTTCGCTCTCAGTGTCCGCCGGCGGCTGCACCAGCGCGCAGTCCAGCACGCGCTCGATCTCGGCGCGGGGCAGGCCGCCGGGGCGCAGCAGCATCGGCGCGTCAAGGCAGCCGACGATGGTCGATTCGACGCCGACCTCGACCGCGCCGCCATCGACGATCAGGTCGATCCGACCCGCGAGGTCGCTCTGCACATGGAAGGCCGTGGTAGGCGAGACGTGGCCCGAGATGTTCGCGGATGGCGCCACAACCGGGCCCCCGAACTCGCGCAGGATGTCGCGCGCGATCCCGTGGGCCGGAATGCGGACCGCGACCGTGTCGAGGCCGGCAGTGGCGAGATCGGCGACTGCGCAACCTTCCGCCTTCGGCAGCACCAGCGTCAGCGGGCCGGGCCAGAACGCTTCGGCCAGCGCCGTCGCAGCCGCATCAAACCGGGCGATCTGCCGCGCAGCGGCGAGATCGCCGACATGGGCGATCAGCGGGTTGAAAGCGGGCCGGCCCTTGGCCTGGTAGAGGCGGGCGATCGCGGCCGGATTGGTGGCATCGGCGCCGAGGCCGTAGACCGTTTCGGTCGGGAACGCCACCAGCCCGCCTTCTGAAAGTGCACGCGCGGCAGCCGCCACGGCGGCTTCGCCGGCGGGCAAAATCTGGGTTTTCAGGCCAACATTCACTGTGATTAATTTCCTTAATTCGGCTGCTTGCGGTCGCCGAAACCCAAGGCTATAAGCCGCGTTCCAAGTCGGAGTGTGGCTCAGCCCGGTAGAGCACTGCGTTCGGGACGCAGGGGTCGCAGGTTCGAATCCTGCCACTCCGACCATTTATTCAATGACTTATAATTTCGATGTTTTGGCCGCGCAACGAAATGCGCAACGAATTGAACTCTTTGTACGCTTATACGCCCCCCGATTGAGGGGATTCCTGCCGGTTGCTGGGCGCGCGCCTTGGCAGCGCGATCCCGTAACTAGGTTCCGTGGGATGTCGAAGACGGCGCCCGGGAACGCCGGTCGAGATAATCGGACTCGCAGGGCAAGTGCCCGCGAATGACCGCGTATCGACCATGCGCGGAGCAACGATCATCGACTGACGGGATGTCTAGCGCAGTCCGAAGGCCTCTGCCGCCTGCTCTTGGAAGTCGCGAAGGAGGTAGCTGTAGTTTGCTCGAACTGCTCGAGGTCCCGCCGAGCCATCCAGCAGCTTTCCTACAGGTCGGTGCCTGCACTTGCCACGTAGCCGCGGTATGCCGGAGCGAGTGCCGCACCACGTCCTCACCTGCATTCTCAAGGATGCCGTCCCAAACGGAGCGAATCTTTCCGGCGAGAGGCTGGCCATCATGCACGCGATTGATATGAAACGGATCTCCCGCCTCCTTGATCAGCCCTGCTGCGCTTAACTCGGCCGAACGGCGCGCGTCCGAATCGACGACAAAGTTGGAAGTCGAAATTGGCGATGAGACTAGAGCGCGGCGAGGCGCGTATCCAGCAGCGTCGCTGGTTGTGGAAACAAAGCCATTCTAGGCGCGGCCGCGACTGCCAAACGCTTCCGCCACCTCTTCTTGGAAATACGGGTGGTGATGGCCGTAGTTGGCTTCAAGCTGCTCTACCGTCATTCCAAGCCAGCCAGCAGCTTCCCACATATCGACGCCGGCCTGCATCAGCCATGTTGCTGCTGTGTGGCGCAGCGAATGCCGGACAACATCTTCGCCAAGCCCCGCGTCTTGCAGGATACCTTCCCAGGCTGACCTGATCTTGCCGGCAAGAGGCTGACCGTCATTGACGGTTGACCACGAACCGGATTTGTTCGCCGTTCTCGAAAATGCCGGCAGCGCGCAGCTCGGCCGATCGCGTTTGATCCAGTTTGCACAAGGTGAGGGCGCAGACGGCTGGCGATCTTTGCTGGCGGTCGTCGCTTCTTGGTTGACCGCTCCAGTGCGCCTTTGCCCTGATAGATCATGGCATCCAGGTTCATCCAGGGATGCGTGGTGGTGGGGAGCCATTGCGTGCGCCGAATCGTTTCCTCGCGCCGCGCGCTGTAAACGCCAATCAGGCAAAAGCGGGCAGCCGGATAACGTCGCCGGATGATCCACCGCTCGCGACGGAATAGTTTGCCATCTTCCTTTCGTTTCCAGGAGCCTCGCTCGCTATCCCACACCTAGCCGATCGCAGCACCGAGCAGGCGCGCGGCTTCGTTGCGCGTCAGCCAGCGGTGGCGGCCTTCCGCCTTCGGAGGCAGGGTAATCTTCGGAACGAAGTTCAGGTGTGCTCCGCGTGGTAGGCATTGACGGCAGCCCGCAAATCTTCAAGCCGGCGCCTGGCGGTTTGATCAGACACCTTGCCTTGACGTGGCTTAATCCCGGCCTGCCTGTTGTTTTCATTCGGCGTGCCGGTGGACCAGTCCACGAAGTCGCGGCACAGCTGGGCCTTGACTTTGCTCACCGTCTTGTCACCAAAGAAGCAATTAAGATCGAGAAGCCGGATGAGCAGCAGATCGTGCTGCGCCCAGGCTCGCTCGTCCTTCTTGTCCTTGGGCCGTTTGGATATCTCGTAGGCCGTGAGCACGTCGGCTATGGCGAGGACGCTAGGGTCAGTTGCCGTCAGCCGATGTATGTTTCGAGCGCTTTCGCAGCGCCATCAACGTCGTCGCGGCTGCAACCTGTGCGGATCTGCCGTCGCTTTCCCTCTGATCGATCGAGGATGACCCAGCATCCCTCGTCTTCTCGGAACCCGGTTTCGGATCAGAACAGACCTTTCAGTTCGGAGGTCAGTTGGGAGTTTTTGTTCGGTTTCCGTGCTCGTCGACATTGCCGTCTTTAACAAATGGCGGGACGGCTGCACGTTACCGCAGCGGCTATTCCGTCCCGTTCCCGGCGGCGTGGAGCGCTCTCGCGCAGAAGCCGTGGCGACCGGTGAGCGCTTTCACCTGGAATCATCCACATCCCAATTCTCATTTCTGCATCGCGTCATCTACGCGATCCTTGCGCTCCTTGACTTCGACTTCGGTCGCGCCGCCGACGCGGATCACCGCGACGCCGCCCGCGAGCTTGG
>NZ_LLYA01000012.1 GCF_001440415.1 Bradyrhizobium retamae | reverse complement strand
GCTGACGGATATGGGTTCGGGAATGACGAATACGCCCTCGCCGAAAGGCCGCGACCAAGACGACCTCACCGCCCGCGGCCCGCGCGCCCTCGGCGACCAGATTCGCGGTTATCGTGCCGCCGGGAATATTGACGATGCGCAGGCGCGGACGGCGCACGCTCAATCGCGCCATTCCTGCGGCGCGGGCGATCATGAGATGGCGCGGCAGCACGCGCCGGCCGGTTTCAACGAGACGGCTGCCCGCGGCGATATCGCTGCCGGCCCGGCGCACGCCCTGCCCCGGGATCGCCTCCGCCAGCACCTGCACGAGCGGACCGGACATCTCGACGGAATCGGAATCCAGGACGCAGTCGCAGTTGTCAGGAATGATCTCGCCGGCCTCGACCCACACCGGCGCCGCCGTCAATGGCAGCGGCGAATAGGAGGATGCGCCGACAAGGTCGCGCGCTCGGAATGCATAGCCATCCGCGGCAGCGATATCGCGCGGCGGGTGGGCATCGAGTCCCGGCAAATCCGCGGCAATACAGCGCAGCGCTTCCGCCAGTGCCAGTTCCACCGGCGCGACCGGATCCACGCCCTCCAGCAACGCGGCAAGCGCCACATCGAGCGGCGTCAGCGAAGTCGGCAAGCGCTGGTTCGAGGTCATTGGAGCCCGCCTATGCCCTGAATCGGGCGGAAAATAAATAGAACCGGACACGGCGCGCGTGGTTTAGCCCATCCAACCCACGTTGACGCCGGCGCGAAATAGTTGCAAATGAGACCAATTGGCGGAACCAACCGCCTGAAAACACCGACGGCCAATGTGCTGACCCTAGGGAGAAGACAGGATGTTCGCCAGGAAACTATCCAGGCTTGCCGTGCTCATGGCCGCGCTGCTGGCATCGACCGCCGCGCTCGCTCAAATCTCGGACGACGTCGTCAAGCTCGGCGTTCTCACCGACATGAATGGCCCGGCGGCCACGGCGACCGGCCAGGGCTCGGTCACTGCCGCGCAGATGGCGATCGACGATTTCGGCGGCAAGGTGCTGGGCAAGCCGATCAGCATCATCGTCGGCGATCACCAGTTGAAGCCGGATATCGGCGGCGGCATTGCGCGGCGCTGGTATGACGTGGATCAGGTCGACGTGATCCTCGACGTTCCGGTTTCCGCGGTCGGGCTTGCGGTGCAAAACATCACCAACGAAAAGAAGAAGCTGCTGATCGTGCACTCGACCGGCACCGCAGACTTCCACGGCAAGTTCTGTTCGCCACATGCGATACAATGGGTGTTCGATACCCGCGCGCTGGCGGTCGGCACCGCGCAGGCGGTGGTGAAGCGCGGCGGCGATAGCTGGTTCTTCATCACCGACGATTATGCGTTCGGTCACTCGCTGGAGCGCGACGCTTCCTCCGTGGTCACGGCCAATGGCGGCAAGGTGCTGGGCTCGGTGCGCCCGCCGCTTGCCACGCCTGATCTGTCATCCTTCGTGCTGCAGGCCCAGGCCTCAAAAGCCAAGATCATCGGCATTGCCGCCGGTCCTCCGAACAACATGAACGAGATCAAGACCGGCGCGGAGTTCGGCGTGTTCAAGGGCGGCCAGCAGATGGCCGCGCTGCTCGCGTTGATCACCGACATCCATTCGCTTGGGTTACCGGCAGCGCAGGGGCTGTTGCTGACGACGTCGTTCTATTGGGACATGGACGACAAGACCCGCGAATGGTCGAAGCGCTACTTCGCCAAGATGAACCGGATGCCGACGATGTGGCAGGCCGGCGTCTATTCATCGGTCATGAGCTATCTCAACGCCATCAAGGAAGCCGGCACCGACGAGCCGCTGAAAGTGGCGGCGAAGATGCGCGAAAAGCCGATCGAGGATTTCTTCTCCCGCAACGGCAAGCTGCGTGAGGACAATCTGATGATCCACGACCTGTGGCTGGTGCAGGTCAAGAAGCCGGATGAATCGAAATATCCGTGGGACTACTATCAGATCCTCGCCAAGATTCCCGGCGACGAAGCGTTCGGCCCGCCCGATCCGGCGTGCGCGATGGCGAAGAAGTAAGTACGCGAATGGCGAGTGGCGAACAGCGAGTGGTAAGGCGAGCTCTATTCGCTACTCGCCATTCGCTATTCGCCTTCATTTCGCTACCCCGACCTCGCGAAAATACTTCATCACTCCGGGATGGATCAGTCCCGCGTTCGGCGCCGCCGCAACCGTGTTCGCGGCCGTGGTCTCACAGGCCTGCGGCAGCTTCTTGCACAGTGCAGCCTCCTGCCCATGAAGCGTGCGCGCCAACCGGTAGGCGACGTCGTCGGGCAGGCTTTCACGCGCCAGCACAAAGCTCCAGGAGCCTATGGAATCGATCGCGGTCGGCTGGTTCGGATAGCTGTTGGCGGGCACCGTCAGCGGTTTGAGGAACGTGTGCTTGGCGCGGACGCGCGCGATCTCGCCGGCGTCGGGTGCGATAAATCGCGCGCCGCCGGGAGCTTGCGCCATCGCGGCAAAGCCTGGCCAGCCGACGCCCGCGCCCCACAGCGCGGCGGCGCGGCCGTCCTGGACCATGGCGGGGCCGTCGCCGGCGCGGTCGAGATAGATCGACTTGAAGTCCTCGTCCTGCTTCAGCCCGATGCCGTCGAGGATATAGCGCGACAGGATCGGCAGGCCCGAGCCCTTCGCACCGAACGCGACCGGCTGGCCGACCAGATCCCTGATCGTCTTGTAGGGACTGTCGGCCCGCACCACGAACATGCCGGGGCTGGAATACATCGCGGTCAGGATTTTCAACTTCGTCGCCGGCCGCCCGATGCCCATGAAGGCTTCATAGGCGGGCTCCCCCGCGACCAGCGCGATATCGAGTTGGCCGGATTCCAGCAGCGGGATGTTTTCGTTGGAGCCCTTGGTGTTGCGCGGGTCGATCGACAGCGCCGGATCGGCGGCATTCATCACTTCCGCAAATGCATTGCCATAGACTGGGAAGCCACCTCCTGGCGTCGCGGTTCCCAGGCTGATCGTGGTTTTGGTAATGGCCTTGCCTCCCTCCTGTGCCCCGGCGCTGCCCGCAAGCAGCAGCAGGCCGGCGCAGGCAATCCCAGCGAGTTTCATTGTTGGCCTCAAACGTTCGGTGACGATGATGCACGGAAGGTTGTAGGCAAGCGCGAGCGCTTGTGAAAGCGCGTTTTCGGCCCAAAAGGTCGGCATTGCCGTATCGCTGTCATGCCTGTAAACGATGGCGGCACCGTTGCCGGCCGCCCCCCCGCGGCCGCTCCGCGGCGGGGCCTGTAGCTCAATGGTTAGAGCCGGCCGCTCATAACGGTCTGGTTGCAGGTTCGAGTCCTGCCGGGCCCACCAGCCTTCGCTCGCTTCGCGAGCTTCGGCTGGGCAAGCCGGTGCCACAAACACCTAGGGAAGCGAGCGGAGGCTGTCACGCCGAAGCCCGAAGAGCGAAGGCGGACCGGCGCCCCAAGCCCGGCGAGGGTCTCGTTCCCAACCAAAATATCCAAAACAACCCCATGCAAAGTAGCGCGGCAGTCGCCGGCAGGCATGCTTCGAGCGACGCCGAAGACTTTTGACATGTCGGGCAAATCAGCGGGACAACTCCATCATCGTAGCCACGTTTGAGTGCTGGATACCGCTCCACATTTGAGCTGGCTATGGTCTCCTCTCGATCGTAGATTCGGCGGCCTCATCGCAACAAAAGGCCAAACACACTGGACGGATTCGGCAGCGGCTCGGCCGCTGTTCGTGGATCCGCGCTTACAACGCTGAACACCGGAGTGCTGTATCATGTCTTCGCTGAAGTCGTTTGCGGCACTTCGCCCGACCAATAAGGAATTTGCCACCGGGTTGGCAGCCTTCTTTCTTCTCTGGACCGACGCGCCGGTGCCGAGCTTTGCTGATACATCACCGCCCCAGACCGCCGGCGTACCGATATCCGATGCTCAGATCGACAAGGCTATCGCCAGCCTCGACGCGATCGCCGGTGACATCATGAAGGGGAGCGGCGTGCCGGACATGGCGGTCGCGGTGGTGCGGGATGGCAAGACGGTCTACGCCAAGGGCTTCGGCGTTCCGGAAAATCGGCGAGAGCCAGCCTGTTGACGCAGATACCGTGTTTCAGATCGCGTCGCTTTCGAAATCCCTTGCGGCCAGCGTGGTGGCCCATCAGGTCGGCGCGGGCGTCATCAAGTGGGACACGCCCCTCGTCGCGCACTTGCCCTGGTTTAGGCTTGGTGATCCGTGGATAACGCAGCGTGTTACCATTGCCGACATGTTCAGCCATCGTTCGGGTTTGCCGGAGCACGCCGGCGATGATCTGGAAGATCTCGGCTATGACCGGCGAACCGTGCTGGAACGCCTGCGGCTGCTGCCGCTTCACAGCTTTCGAGATACTTACGCCTATACCAATTTCGGCCTGACGGCTGCGGCGGAGGCTGTTGCCGTTGCATCGAGCAAGGGCTGGGAAAGCCTTTCCGAAGATGTCCTTTACAAGCCGCTCGGCATGAGCGCGACCAGCTCACGCTTTGCTGATTTTGAAAAGCGGCCCAATCGCGCCGTTGGACATGTGAAGGCCGGCGACGGCTTCCAACCGAAGTATCAGCGTCTGCCGGACCCGCAGTCGCCGGCGGGCGGCGTCAGTTCGTCGGCAAACGATCTCGCCCGATGGGTGGCGCTGGTGCTGCAAAACGGGAAATTCGAAGGTCGGCAATCATGCCAGCGGGTGCGCTGCTTCCGGCCGTGACGGCCGAGGTCATTTCGACCCGCTCCTCCGCGATCGACGCAAGGCCAAGATTCTACGGCTACGGGTTTGGCGTTGACATCACACCGGCGGGCCGGACGATGATCAGTCATTCCGGTGCCTTCGCCTTGGGTGCCGGAACGCATTACACGATGATCCCGTCGGCCGGGGTCGGAATTGTCGTGCTGACCAACGCAGGACCTTGCGGTGCAGCGGAAGCACTCGGCGCCTCTTTCGCGGATCTTGTCCAATTCGGCACGGTCACGCGGGATTGGTTTGCCGCCTATAGCACCGCGATGGCGGTGCTCACGGCGCCGACGGGCGATCTCGTCGGCAAGTCGCCGCCCACAACTCCAGCACCGGCGGCGAGGCTTTCATCCTATGCCGGTACCTATGTAAGCTCTTATTTCGGCAATGCCGAGATCCTCGAGGTGAGTGGCCATCTGGAGCTGAAGATCGGACTTTCGCGCGGGCCCTACGTGCTGACGCACTGGGACGGTGACGTGTTTTCGGCGAGCCCTTCCAGCGAGAACCAGACTGATGGTTCACTGTCGTCGATCACATTCAAACGGTCAGGCAACGAGCCGGCGCGCGACCTGACCATCGAATATCTCAACGGCAACGGGCTCGGCCTGTTTGTGAGACGTTGAAAGGCCCTCGTGCAGACGCGGTTCTGACGAACGCGCGTCTGAGGAACGCGGCATGACTCAATTCGTCACTGACCGACGTCAAACCCGGGACGATGTCAGAACCGCCAGCTAAAGCTGCCTTTGACCATGTTGTTGTGGCTGCGGTCGGCGAATTGGCCGGCCCAGGAGATGCCAAGCGAGGCGTTGGCGCCGACGGCATAGTCGAGACCTGCTTCAGCAACGAGAGCGTCACGGGCAATCGGCGATCCGGCCAGGGCGAAGGGCGATCCGGATTGAAAGGCCAGCGTCGCCAGCGGCGTGACGTCACCAAATGCATGCCGCCAGCCCAGTGTGCCGCGTGCTGTGAGGGTCTGCGTCAACGCCGTCGCGCCACGCAGGCCCAGGGTTGTGTAGGCGGTATCGAGCGTCGCCGATCCCGTCATTGCCGCGAGGCCAAGCTCGTTGACGCCGCCATCGACCCGCACGTAAGCAAGGTTCAGGAAAGGCTCCAGCGCACCGGCGCGGAATGCATAGGTATAGCCAACCTCGCCGAACACCTGGGTCGTCTTCAGCGCATAGTCACCCCGTTGGGTGTCCACGACATTGACCACGGCAACCTGCCGCGAGGTGAGCATGTCGTTCCACGAGAAGCTGGCGCCGCCGCGCAGGCCCCATGCGCCGAACTGCCCGCCGCCGTAAGCTGCGATATGGTAGCTGTCGCTCGAACCGGACGCGGCGATATCAGGGGACCTGAAGCTGGAGTGGCTGTAGCCGCCCGCAAGGCCGACGCGCCAGGTGCCGTTGAAGGTGACATCGAGGCCCGAGATCACGCCGCCGAGCGAGTGATCGGTCTTCGCGGCGTTGCCGTCGCCGTTGAGCGTACCCTGGCTCCCCAGCGCCTGCGCCCATACCGAGTAGACCTGCGCTGGCCTCGGTGCGGCGGCCGCCGGTGGCGCCTTGTAGAACGGCAGGGACGCATAGGCGTTGCGCAGCGTTTCATCCGCATAGGACAGCGCGTTGCCCGCCTGAGCCAAAGGCGTGCCGTAAGCGAAGTCCTGCCGCAACCGGCCGGTGACGGCGTCGCGCAGATACTGCGACTGCTCCGACAAGACACCTGCCGCGTTGGCGTGGATCGAGGCGTTGCTGAGACTGGTGAAGGCGGCGCGCGCCTGGGCTTCGCTGGCGCCCACCACCTGCTGCCACAACGGATGGCTGGCCGCCGTCGATTCCAGCGCGCTGGCCACCGCTTTCTGGTTCGGCGTGGAGGCGAGATCGGCGAAGCTGACCGCGCTGCGCGCGGTCGTCAGGTAGCCGTTGAAGCCGTCGGTGCTCAGGGTAAAGGCAAGGAACGGAAAGTCGGCGACTGCGACGGTTGGAGATGTCACCGTCAATCCGCCCTGAGTGGTGAGCAGCGTGTAGGTCTTGCCCGGCAGCACCGGCGCTGATGCGGTATTGGTGTCGTGCGCGATCTCGAAGATCGAGCTTTGGATGTTCGCGGTGCCGGTCACTTCGATGCGGTCGCTGGTCGTGCCGTTGAGCTCGACATAATATTTTGAATCGGGCCCCATATCGAAGTTGCCGTCGATATGGAGGGTGCCGATCGAATTCCCCGGCGAGACGGTGCCGCCATTGTTCTTGACGTTGCCGAGTGTGCCGTTGCCGGACAGGGTGCCGCCTTTGTTGACATTGACGACCGACGAGCTTTTCAGCGAGCCGTTCACGTTCAGATTTCCGGCGTTGATATTGGTCGCGCCGGTGAACGTCTGGATACCCGACACCGACAGCTTGCCGGTCCCGTTCTTGGTCAAGGTGCCGCTACCCGAGATGACATCGGCATAGGTGCCGTCGAAGTTCTGATCGAAAATGAGGGCAGCGTTGTTCAGGATGTTGCCCTTAAGGCTGTTTGACGTGCCTTGCAGGGTGCCGGCCGAGACCGTGGTGCCGCCGGTGTAGTTGTTGGTGCCGGAGAGGGTCAGCTTGCCGGCGCCGATCTTGCGCAAGCTACCGACACCCGGGTCGTTGCCGAGGCCCGTGATGTTGCCGGCGAAGGTGCCGTCCGTCGCCTGGTCGAAGACAACGGATTTAGCGACACCAGTATTGGCATCGAAGGCGATGTTGCCGCGCAGGCTCGTGGTGTTGCCCTGCACTGTGCCGCCGTTGTTTTGAATGGTGCCGGTGAACGTGTTGGCACCCGTGAGGATGAGGGTGCCTTCGCCGATCTTGGTGAGGATGTTCGTGTCCTTGCCGCTGACGATACCGCTCAGGGTGAGCGTTTTACCGGCATCGACGAGAAACGCTCCGCCGAAAGCAAGCTCGACGGCACGCGCGCTGGTGAAGGTCTCGGACGCACGCAGAGCGCCGCCGTGGAAGGTGATGCCCTTACCGGCAGCGCCAAGCTTGTCATCGGAGGCGACGCGCAGGGTTCCTGCGTTCAGCATCGTGCCTCCGCTATAGGTGTTCGTGCCCGTAAGCTCGAGTTCGCCGTTGCCGTCCTTGATGAACTGGCCGGCGCCGCTGATATTGCCCGCCCAGGTGAGCGGGTGCAGGGCGATGTCGATGCCGCCGTTGCCGGCCAGGGTGATATTGCGGCCGATCGATGTGGCCGCAGGAGTGTCCTTGGTGGTACCAACCGACCCCCCGTTCAACGTGATCCCGGTGCCGGCTGCGCCAAGGTTCGCGTCGCTGTCGACGCGCAGGACGCCGCCGGTGACCGTCGTGCCACCCGAGTAGGTGTTGGTGCCGGTAAGGATCACGTCCCCTGGGCCGGACTTGACCAGCGTGCCATTTCCGCTGATGACGCCGCTCCAGGTCGCCGCATAATATGATCCCCGAAAGCCGCCGCTGTTCGTGATCGTGATGGCGCGATTGATGGTCTGTGCCGGCGCATCCCAAACCACCCCGATCGAGCCGTTGTTCAGAGTGATGCTGCCCGGACCCAGGCTAGCGGCGGAGGCGACCAGCAGTGCGCCGCCGGTGACGGTCGTCCCCCCGGTGTAGGTGTTGGTTCCCCTGAGCGAAACATCGCCGGTTCCGGTTTTGGTGAGACTGCCGGTGCCGGACATGTTGCCGGCATAGGTGCCGGTGCCCGACTCGTCGAAGATGACGGCCGCATTGTTGATGATGTTGCCCTGCAAGCCTAAGGCATTGCCTCGGAGGATACCCGCGTTGACGGTGGTGCCGCCGGAATATTTGTTCGCGCCGGTGAGTACAAGCGTGCCGGCGCCGTTCTTAACCAATGACCAACTGCCGGCGTTGCCGCCGCTGCCGCCGACTCCCGTCTGGTCTGCGATAGCGTCGCTGATGGTCTGTGTCTGTCCCGCGCCCGGATTGACGCTGAAGGACCCGTTGCCCTGAAGGAACATGCCGGATCCGTAGGCCTGGCCATTCTGCATACCACTGCCGCCTGCGACCGTGTTTCCGGACATGTTGAGCGGGCCGGCCAGGTTCAGCGTTCCGCCTTGCTGGACGAAGATCGCGCCGCC
>NZ_LLYA01000011.1 GCF_001440415.1 Bradyrhizobium retamae | reverse complement strand
CTTGAATCACAACCAAGCCCGGATGAGAATCCTGAATCCCAACAGACCCTAGATAAGGTTGTCCAAGTACGGAGATTGCAGGTGAAGATCGGTGTTCCCAAGGAAATCAAGACGCACGAATATCGCGTCGGTCTGACGCCTGGAGCCGTCCGCGAATATGTGGCCGCCGGTCACAGCGTGCTGATCGAGACCAATGCCGGTGCCGGCATTGGCGCAACGGACGATAAATATCGCAAGGCCGGCGCAACGATTCTGGACACCGCTCATGAGATATTTGCATCGAGCGAGATGATCATAAAGGTCAAGGAGCCCCAATCTTCCGAATGGGCGCAGTTGCGAGAGAACCAGATTCTCTTCACGTATCTGCATCTGGCGCCGGATCCGGAGCAGGCTAAGGGCCTGCTAAAGTCTGGGTGCACCGCAATCGCCTACGAAACTGTCACCGATGCGCATGGCGGTCTTCCGCTGCTTGCGCCGATGAGTGAGGTCGCTGGCCGGCTTGCGATCGAGGCGGCAGGTAGCGCCCTGAAGCGGTATGCCGGCGGGCGCGGACTATTGATCGGTGGCGTGCCCGGCGTCCAGCCGGCCCGCATCGTGGTGATTGGAGGCGGCGTTGTCGGTACGCATGCGGCACGAATGGCGGCGGGCTTGGGTGCCGAGGTCACTATCCTTGACCGGTCGATACCCCGGCTTCGTGAGCTAGATGAGCTGTTCGAAGGTCGCGTTCGTACCAGGTTCTCGACGATAGATGCTGTTGAGGAGGAGGTATTTGCGGCCGACGTAGTTATTGGCGCAGTGCTCGTGCCAGGCGCGAGCGCGCCGAAACTGGTCAGCCGCGGCATGTTGAGCTCGATGCGCAAAGGCTCTGTGATCGTGGATGTTGCTATCGATCAAGGCGGATGCTTCGAGACATCGCGTCCGACGACGCATGCTGATCCAACTTACGAGGTCGACGGCGTCATTCATTACTGTGTCGCCAACATGCCCGGGGCTGTCCCGCTTACCTCAAGCCAGACACTGAATAATGCCACGCTGCCATTTGGTTTGGCACTCGCCAACCAGGGATTTGCAGCCGTGCTCGAAACTCCGCATCTGCGCGCAGGCCTCAATGTCTATCGGGGCCGGCTAACTTATAGGGCCGTGGCCGAGAGCCTCGGCCTGCCATTTTCACCGATCGAACAGGCTGCGGCCTGATCCCAGAGGCCCCTCAAGGGCGTTTCCTCCCTGACTTGGGCCACTCCATTGGAGTGGCCTTCTTTTTTTTGGGTTCTATAGTTCGCTCTTCGCTCAACGAAAAGTTGCCCTGGAACCGGAAGATCAAGGGGCAACGATCCCAGACTCGACGTTTTCAAGCCGCCCGCCGATACGAAAGACGTGCTTTTGCGATAGTGGGGTGTAGGCGCGGCGCGTGCCATCGCGGTGCGATACTGTCGGCGCCTGTCCAGTTCTAGCCTTCGGCTTTCGGACCCCGGTCGCGCCATTCCCTTCCAGCTTCTTGATGTGAAGGTGGTCAGGCGCGCGGCGTACTCGCACGCTCCGCAGGAAGACTCGTCTCGAACGAGATGGAGTGCTCGGTTCAGTGGAGATGGCGGCCGACAGTGCGGACATGCCATCGAGGACCGGTTGCCCTTATCAAAACCACGATAGACCAAATCCTCTCGTTCGCTGACGAGGCCAGAACGCCGTCAAGTTCGAGCGCCCTGGGGCGATGGGACGGAAGAGATACACAGGGTGCAGCATGTGGCACTTGTTCAGTTTGTTGGATTTTGTTGGGACCCGACCAATTCCCAATCCCGGCTCAGATGGCCAGGGAACTTGTCCTGATATTCCCTGAGCATTCGGTGGTTGTGCCGCTTGGCCTCGGAGTGGCAGATCTGCTGTTCATCGGCGCATTTGACGACCAAGGCCTGTGGCTCGATCTTTGCCCCGCGGTTTACCTTGGCGCGCAGAGCGGAGGTTGAAAGCCGCAGTTTCGTGAGGCCGTTCGCCGCAGCGTAGTTGAGGGGCTCGTAGTAGCAAAGGACGAAGTATCTGTAGTCATTGAGATCGAGACTGTAGTTTGCCCCGAAGTAGCGCAAGTGAAGTGTCGCTCCAAAGCGATAGAAGATCGCCAGCGCGGTCATATCTTCATCACGCTTGGAAACTGCTGCGGCACCGAAATACGATACACCTGACTTTCTCTGCCCCGCGAGGATCCCTTGCACCCACTCGCGATCCTGCATGCCGCCGTACCGTGACCTGTTCTGGGTGATGAGATCAGCGGCTACCGAGTCATCGAGTTCGTCGGGCACGCCCCATTCGACCCGACTTCCCATTCGCCGGAACGCCGCGATTTCAGACTTGGTCTGATTACGATCATGCGCGCGCCAGCTTGCCATCATCCCGGCAAGCCCCGTATCAGGCACCTCCAGCGAGGCTTGGGCAGAATGCAGAACGACGGCCCCGCCTATGGCATCTGCAAATTCCACCGCAGCCTGGTAGGGCATGTACGGCATCACAAAGCCGGCATATCCCCGCTGCTGCGCATACTCTAGCGCGCAGCGTCCCAACTCTGCTAGAGCCTGATGCCTTCGCCTGCCCTGAATGCAGGGAATCTCGTTGTGTGTGTTGCGCCGACCGCCGAGCCAAAGAAAGCCCTCTTGCCAGGGGCCCCGAACGCCCGCCATGCAATCTTGTAGGAAGAACATCCCAGGCGATTGGTCTCCTTCCCAAAGCGTACATGCGGCGACGAGCCCGGCCGACCCGTGGACGGAAAGCACGTCCGTTGCACCGAGTGAATGTTCGAGGCCTCGCAGCCACCGGTAGCTGTTGTAGAAATTGTCGTCACTGACGAGGGCATCCCATTCATGCTCGTCCATGTCGGACAGCTTTTGCGAAACGCCTGAGCAAAACGCGTGGGACGCGTCGCTCCTGAAAGGGAAAAATTTCATGGCTAGTCCGATTTACTGTGGGTCACGAGCGCGCACACCCTCGATGATGATCGAGTGTGGCTTTTGAAGATATGCATGCAGCTCTTTAGGAGCCTGACCCAAAGCGGCGCATTCTGGGGCATCCAGTTCCCGCCACTTCAACGATCGGAGGCCGGCTTGCCCTAACGCCCGCTCCAAAGAAGCAGCGGACCAATACGCTGCGAAGACGCTGCCCTGCTTTCCATTTTTGCAGAGTCGTATCCTTACACCTCCACCATCGACATATGGTTTCTGAAGATCATCGGCGCTGAGCCTGAGGCCATAGCGTTCGTAATAGCTCCGACGTGGATCGTAAGATGGGTGAATCGGTAGTGTCAGCAAGCGCCCGTCAGGACGTAATAGACCGACCATGTCGGCGCACATATCTTGCAGCTCAGGTCCGCTGCTAGCGTATTGCAGCACATGCACGGCAAGAACCAGGTCGAATTGACCTATCAAATCGGGGCTGAGACGAGTGACGAAGGAGATGCCCGGAGACTCCTTCTCCGCCCGACGCCGCGCGTAGTTGAGCATGCCTTTCGTCGGATCGTATCCTACAACCCGGCCCGCACCGCGTTGCTTTAGCCAGCGGGAATACATCCCCGTGCCGCACCCGAAGTCGAGGACTGAGAGACCCTCTACATCACCAATAGCCTGTAATACGCTTGGAATTTCGATCTCTTTTCGAAAGGGCCAGTGAGCGGTGTCTTCATATAGAGTGGCAAGTTCATTGAATTGGCCCGCATTGTTTTTGGACATGAGGACACCTCTCTTTTCCTTACTTATGCGGTATATTGGCGCGAACCTTGCGCATGAGCGTGGTCTCGGGATTCGGGAGTTCACAAGGAAGTGGGCGCTTGCAGGGCGTGAACGCCAAAAGCGCAATCCAGGAGCGCTCGTTGCAACGCGCGAGAAAGGTCCGCACGATGATCAACATGTAGCGCTCGCATTTCAGCTCCCCCTGTACGTGCCAAGAGTATTGAGCAAATCAACTCGACGAGGGTGGCCATCCCAGGTCGATTGCAGCGCAACCTTGTCGAGCTCCGTCAGCGCAAACCCATCTTGATGTCGCGGCGTCTCTGCCGCCCTCCGACAAGAACCAAAGCCGCTCCTTTGCAAACGCCACGCGGGCACCCAGCGACGGACGGGCGAAGCCTGAATTGGCGGACCATCACTCAAGCGTGCGGCGTCTATGGCATCGATTCGAATCAATCGAGCAAGTTTCATCTGAACTCCGGGCTCGGTGCCTCCGAGACTGCGATGGACGTAATCGATGCTGCCCGTCCTCAGCAATCGGCGTGCCGCAAAAGACATTGTGCGAGCCTTGCTTGAAAAAGGGCATAACCACGTGCTTCGCGCCGCGCTGGAGGAAGAGTTGCATTCTACTGTCGGGTTCCGCTCATCATCGTCTCCAACCGGACGCGGCTGAATACGACAAGGCCAGCCTCAACTGACTACGGTCCGCTCACGCGCTGAATTCAGATCGTTCCTTGAGGATAAATGTGCCCTATGGCGACCTACCTAAGCGCCCAGTATCGGAGCATCAGCTGGTGTGATGCGGCTTGCGGCACGCGATCCAATGATGCTGTCGTTGGCCGACAACGCTGCCGTGCTCCAGCGGCCGTCTCGAGGCCATGTGCCAATAGATGCCGATCCGGTACGAACGCGTCTGCTGATCACTGCAGCTCATGGCGAGACATGTCGTTCCTACGCCAAAACGGGGAAAGCGGAGTTGCAACGAGTCAATAGTATCGCGGGTCGTGACGCCTGCGAATTCGCCAGGCCAACTTCCTGTTGAACACAACGACAGATAGCAGCGAGAGTATTAGTCCAACTTTGACTGCTGTGGCTCAGGCTCCGGTGCGCAGACTATGTCCGATCCGCGCAACAGCTGCGGCTTCCTTCCATGTCATCACAGCAATCGGGGTGCCGGTCGCGAGAATTGGTGCGAACCTTGCTTGACGTGAGCAAAAGCACCTGCGTCCCGACGACGGGGCGCTGGAATGAGAGTGCCACTTTGTCAGGTTTCCGACTTGGCGTCTCCAACCGGACACGGACCGAACGACAACATGGAGAGAGAAATGAAGGTGACCCCACCGACCTACCTCGCACGGCTGTTGGCGCTGGCAGGAGGCTGAAATGGAAATCCCGGCCTTGCTCCGGGGTGATCGCAGGCAAGCGCGGCTTTTTGGACGGGAAGGGCCGGTGTGCAAGCAAGCCCCCGCGTGTCGTACCACCGCCGCACTGGACAAATGCCGATCACTCGCTCAGATCGCGCCTGACAGCAATGCCCGACGAGAGCACCTGAAGCTGGCTCAGATATACAAGTCTATCGGGTGGGCCGCTCAGCGCTTGCAGGGGCTGCGCTACACGCAGGAGCGGCGGGCTTGTAACAGCTGGCTGACGCTCTCTCCTACATTAGCGCCCCGTCGAGGCTCCTGGGCGGAGACGGAAGTAACCGCTAGAGCTGTCGGCGTCGCCGGCCACCTGATCCGCGGCAAGAACGTCGCGACCAATATCGGGCTGGCGACCATCACGCCGCGCAAGATCACCACGACCGGGGGCGTGCGGCTGCTCGATCGCAGGCTGATCCTGGCGGCACAGTGGTCCTCGTTCGGTGCGAACAACGACGTACCCGCCGGCTATCTGCCCGCGACCGGGTATGAACTGGTCAAGCTCTACATGACCTGGCATGCGACAAAGGACATTATGTTCACGGCGTCGATCGACAATCTGTTGAACCAGTACTATCGGCCCTATGCCGTCCCCGGCAATTCCACCGATGGCACCAACCAAAACGATGTGCTGTGGTCGAGCCCAGGACCGGGCAGAGTCTACAAGGCCGGATTGAAAAGTCACTTTGGCGGAGCTTAGTTCGACGAGCTGACAGACCAATCAAGTTGCATCGGGCCGCGCTGATGCTCCAGCGCGGCTTCGGTGCATCCATGTGTCTAACCAACTCAAACGGTACGCCAGGCGCGCACCCCAGCAACCCAGCAAAGGAGATTTCAAATGTTTATCGCGATGAATCGGTTCGAGGTGAAGATTGGCTCTGAGGCGGCCTTCGAGACGGTCTGGCGCACGCGCGAGTCCTATCTCAGCAACATGGCCGGTTTCGTCGAGTTTCACCTGCTGAAGGGGACCGTCGCCGAGGATCACACGCTCTACTCGTCGCACACGGTCTGGATCGACAAGGCGGCATTCGAAGCCTGGACCAAATCGGAAGAATTTCGCCGCGCCCACGCCCGCGCCGACGACAAGACCGGCGAAAGCCTCTACCTCGGCCACCCCAAGTTCGAAGGTTTCGAAGTGATCCTGAGCGAGCGCAAATCCAGCGCCGCTGCGTGACGGGGAGGGCTGTCATGTTGAGCACGGAGCTTGCCGAACTCAAGGCGTGTATGGCTGACAATCCAGGAGCAGTGATGTCCGGCGCTGGGGAGTTTCGGCGATGGCGATCGTTGCCGCCCATGTCGCGAAAGCCCGTGTGCTTGACCTCGCAACCACAATAGCGCAGGTGCGGGCCCAGGCACTCGCTCCAACCCACACTACGAAAATCGTGGAATTGGCTTTGATCTCGCGCAAGCGAACCGACCCCGGTAGGAACTACAGCTCACAATCGAGAAACCAATGAGCACGCCTGCGAGACGACGGAATCATTTGGCGCAAGAAAATCCACACATCCGTGAACAAATAAGTTGAGCAAAGCACTATCGCACCAAGGTCTACCCGAAGCCGGAGGATACTAGATGGATCGACAAGATCGAGAGCCTTCAAGACGAAGTGATGCCTCTTTGCAGGAAATGAACTCGTCTCCCGATCCGGGGGAATTGGTATCGGTTGGCGGTCTTAGGTCTAGGCCAAGAAAATCTCTCTCTCTCTGCATACCCGGGTTCGAATGACGTTATCCCAAGCTTCTCCCTCTAAACTGCATCAACCTTCAGAGATACCAGTTGGCGAGCACTTGGCTCGGCGAGCCCGGGCTCTGCTTGTCCCCCATCCGTTCGCTGCGGAGATGTCCAAAGATCAGGTTGCCAGTCTACTTCCTGAATACTTAGCGATGTCACAAGCGTTCCCGCACCTGCAGGCGGGATCGCAAAAGGATCTCATATTCGACGCAATACGTCGCAATCGAGACCTCCCGAGGGACGTTGAGCTGACCAGTGTGGTCGCAAATTTTATCTGCTGGGATGAAACGGGAGGTCACAGTCGGGTTCTCCAAGGCGGCAACGCTGCGCTACCCAGTATTCTGGACACAGAAAACTTCCACTCAAAGCTCTTTAGAACAGATGCGTCGCGCCTACTTGGCCGAGCAATACAGCCTAACTACAGTACCACAACGAGCCGGTACCTGCGTGCGCTATATCATGGCTTGTCGTCGAGAGACCCCATAGTGCGCTGCGCCTACATGGTTGCCTTTGAGCTACATGCTGCGGAAATGATCCAGGCGCTTTGGACCACTTTAGTCAGAACCTTTGATGCTCGCACTGATCTTGAGTATTTCCAGGTCCATGTCGGCGGCGAGGATCCTGCGGAGAAATATCACGGAGAGATGACAAGCAGGCTCATTAGCGAACTGGTCCCTGCCGACTGCAATAGCCGTTTCTTGGCTGAATTCGACCGCGCGTATGGTCTCAGCTTAGAATGGTGCCGCAATCTAGTCGGAATTGATTCGCTTGACGGAGATGGTCGGCCGGAGGTTGAACACAGTGGCCGCTGTCACTGTGGGGCTGTCAAGTTCTACGTACGAGCGCCAGCAGAGATTTCTGCAGTGAAGTGCAATTGCTCTATCTGCCAAATGTCCGGATTTTTGCACATGCTCGTTGCTGACGACAAGCTTAGGATTGAATGCGGCGAAGAACGCCTCACGACATATCAGTTCAATAAGAACATCGCTCGGCATACGTTTTGTCGGGTTTGCGGCGTAAAGCCCTTTTATCGGCCGCGATCGAATCCTTCAGGATTCAGCGTAAATGTTCGATGCCTAGATAAAACGACGATCGAAAGCATAAGAATAGATGATTTCGACGGCGAGAATTGGGATCTGGCGATCCGCTCGTTGCAGGCGGATTAGAAGAGTCGAATTTGAGTGAATCCGAAAGGCGCGAACAATGAGTGATAAACTTGGTCTGCTTTCAGAAGATGCCCTCGCGAAGTACCGCTCAGAGCTGGCAGATAAAGGTACGGTCCTGATTGCCCCCGAGACGCTGTTCACCAAAGATGAGTTGACGAGGATCGATCAGTTGCAGTCCGATATTCCCGAAGAAGAGGTTCGGAAGGGAGATGCCGGCGATTCTCACAATGTTTTTGTAAGACGAGTGCGGCTGGATCACGCCGGCCGTAATCCTAGCAACGTGAATGGTACAGCTTCAGCGCAGATCATCGAACTACTTGAAAGGACAGAGCGGGTCTCCGCGCTCAGGAAGATCTTCGGAACGTCATCAGAATACGTCATTCGCCGATGCCAAATGCATCGCATGCCGGCTGGGTCCTTCGTTGGCATCCATTTGGATGCTGAAAGCGACCCCGACTTCGAGTATTCTGTGATTGTTCAGCTGGCGACAGAGTTTGAAGGCGGTGAGTTCGTCGTATATCCAACCGACCGTAAACTCCAAATGTTTCGCCCACATTTAGGAACCGTACTGATCACCACATGTAGGTTCCGGCATGAGGTAAGGCAGGTGCACGCCGGGGAGCGTCGGTCACTCGTCTACTTTTGTTCAAAATACGGCGGTGCGAACCGCAGGATAATCGAAAACCCTGCCGCTCGCGCATGAGGTCGGCTAGCTAAGCTAAGCTAGATGGAATGGATTATATGGCGCGCGAATGAGCTGGTCCCGGTTGTCTGAACAGAATTTCCGCCTCGATAAGTGGAGCGTCTG
>NZ_LLYA01000010.1 GCF_001440415.1 Bradyrhizobium retamae | reverse complement strand
AACTTTCGCTGATTCGGCGCCCCGATGCGCCTAACTCTGTGAGAAATGCGGGCTAATTCTAATGAGGCCGCTTTAAAGCTCGCACGCAAAGTCGCAGGACGTTAGAATATCATCTCATTCACGCACGGATTTCATGGTATGAGTTTAGGAGCGATTGCCGCGAGCCAGCTGACTACCTGCGAAAGGTATTGACGGACGAGAGCAGTGGGATCGATTATCCAGCTGCCGAAACTAACTGGAATGCAATGGTGCAATCAGTTCAAACTGTAGCAAAAAGCGTCCACCGAGCGTTTGAGAGGCGCGGCCCACCAGCGGCTGATTAATTCTACGCGCTTACGGCATCGGAATATCCAAAGTTCTGGGCGACTCCCGACCCTCGTGGCATGCCCAGGGCGGCGTCCGGTCGGATGCGACGGGAAATCAGGCTCTGTAGTCCTCACCAGAACAGGTAGTGTTTCGATCTATTGATATGCTGTACCACCAGCGCCTAACGCGCGGTATGGACTGCGATGCAGCTCATCACGAAAGGACAGGGGTCGCAATGGCAAGCGTAGTTAATCCGTTGCAAGTCTCACGCTTCCTTCAAGTATATGATGAATCCGCCGCCCAGAGAGGTATCCAGCTTTCGATAGGATTCGATTTTCATAAGTATGTCTCGGTCACATTGGCCACGCCAACAAAGCGGCCCACATATCCAAATTTCCGGCCGGATCGCTCGCCAATCAGATCGGGCGAGGGATACTGGATCATAGGCTTCGACAAGAATAACGAGGTCGCTCTTTTAGAGGCTGCTCGATTGTACGATCTTTCGCACAGCAACTTTGCAGAACATCTTCAATCGCTAAAAGCGTTCTACGCTGACCCGACCGCGCATGCACATCCTCACGACCGTTGTACTTGCATAGCGCCAACCGCCAAAAAGATAGTCGGAAAAGTAGCCTACCATGGGGATCGTTGGATCCGTAGAGACTTTAGAGGACAGGGCATCCCCAAGATCATGGCCGGAATAGCACGAGGCGTGTCTCTTGCGATGTGGGCTCCTGACTTCTTATGCGCGCTTGTAGCGCGCCGGATATTGGATAAGGGCAGTGTATACGGATATGCACATTGTGAACCCGGTGGGTCGATATTACAGCTGATAGAAGAAGATATTGTGGACGACGATTGTCTTGTTTGGCTAACCGGCGAGGAGTTGAGGAGCCTCGTTGATCGTCACAACATAAACGAGCTGATTGTAGCCTCGTGACTTCGCGGGACTTAAGATCGGTAGCCTGGTGTTGTATCGCTGTCCTGCAACACGGAGCAGCCGTTAGATGCTCGGCACCGAAGGGAGTACGTGATGTCCTAACCGTCCATGGGCTCCTTTAGTTCGAGTCACATCCAGATTGTCTCGCACGGAGTACACATGAAGGCGATTATGAGTAGATCGATCGGAGGCCCCGAGACGCTGGTGCTCGAAGAGGTTGACGATCCCGTGGCTGCCGCCGGTCAGATCCTGATTCGAGTCAAAGCTAGCGGCGTAAACTTTCCGGACACGCTGATCATAGAAGACAAGTATCAATTCAAGCCGAAACGGCCATTTTCGCCCGGCGCCGAGTTTTCTGGCGTGGTCGAAGCGGTCGGTCGCGACGTATGCTCATTTCAACTTGGTGATCGCGTTATGGGGTTTTCAAGATGGGGATCAATGGCGCAGAAGATTGCTGTAGACGCGAGCCGCTGCGTGATGATACCGGACAACATGCCATTTGACGAAGCCTCCGCGTTCATACTTACCTTCGGCACGTCCTATTACGCATTGAAAGAAAAGGGGGGGCTAAGGAGCGGTGAGACTCTTCTTGTGCTTGGAGCGGCTGGCGGCGTCGGCCTTGCGGCAATTGAAATTGGAAAAGCGATGGGTGCTCGCGTTGTGGCCGCAGTTTCTACAACTGAGAAAGCGACACTAGTCCGAGAGCACGGAGCGGACCGTGCAGTGATATACCCCACCGCGCCGTTTGACGCATCTTCCCGCAGAGACGCCGCGCGCCTTCTTAAAGAGGCGTGCGCCCCGGACGGCGCTCACGTTGTATGTGATGTCGTAGGCGGCGACTATTCAGACGCGGCTTTACGCGCAATAGCTTGGGACGGTCGCTTCCTCGTTGTAGGATTTGCCGCAGGAATTCCACACATTCCGCTCAATCTTCCCTTGCTGAAGTCCTGCCAGATTATTGGCGTGTTCTGGGGACTGTGGCTTGACCAAAGTGAGCAACATCTTAGTCGCAGCGCAGCCGAGTTGCTCAAGTGGTATAAAGGTGGCAAGCTGCGCCCTTGCATATCCGCGCGCTTTTCATTGGCGGAGGCCGGCGATGCCATTGCCCAACTGGCCGCTCGAAAGGCGCTGGGAAAAGTGGTCGTCAATGTCGATTGAATTCACCTGCGGCGTGCGCGGGCGAATCGACGTAATGCGCGCGACCGCGGACTTCCAACAATCATAGCTTCCGATAATTTCGCCAAGCTCACCAGCGTGGACATGTTGCGCTGGCCACCGAAATCGCAACGAGTGGCGCTTTATTGCTAGGTTAGCGTCCTGCATACTCCGGCATGAAGCACCATATCCCGCGCTACAGCTGCAGCCGCGCCTGGATGGACAATGGCGGCCCTCACTGCATCGCCTTCGGCGGATTACCCGTCGACGATGCAATCGAGGAACCACTGCTTGGCGTCGTCGGTCCGGGTGCTATCGCCGCTGCAACCGCTGCCGCCAAGGAAGCCAGGGAACGGCGGGATCAGGTGCGCGATGCTCTTAGTCGCGACCTCGAAGCGGCGCGCTATGCCACCGACCGGGCCTTCCGGCAATACGATGCCGCTGACCCCGCGAACCGGTTGGTGGCGAGTGAGCTCGAAGCGCGCTGGAACAGGGCGCTCGCTCACTCCGCCATCCACCGGATCATTGAGAACCCGGTCTACGGCGGCGCCTATGCCTATGGTAAGACGGTAGAATCGGAGAGAGCCATGTCACGCGAGATGGCAATGCCAGGGAGCGGATACCGACGACAACCGCGGCCGCAGCAGCAGATGGATCTGTTCGGGAGCGGCCTGTCGAACGGCGCCATCGGCGCGCCCGCATGGTCGGAGCTGCCGGCGGAAGCGCGGGCGGCCCTCACGAGCCTGATGACGCAGTTGATCCTCGACCATGCTGCGACGACAGCGACAGCGCCCGCGAAGGAGGTCAGTCATGATCTCTGACAAGGTCAGGCCTAGCCGGAGCGCCTTGGGCGCGATCTTTAGGAGCTTTGCGGCGTTACTGAGGTTGAGCCAGGGTTCGATCGCGTCCTCGGCGGGCTTGAACACCGGGATGCGATGGTTCGAGCGCATCGAGGTGACACGCTCGCGCGTCCAGCGATTGCCGTTACCGGTCTTGACGCCATTGCGGTTGAGGAGGCCGGCGATCAGATCGTCGCTGGCGATCAGCACCAGTCGGCATACAGCCTCGATGATGTTGGCGGAGGTGCTGTTACGCTGCCCGCGCCGGCGCTTGGGCAAGCACAACTCGCTGTGGGCACCACCCACCCAGTGGACCAGGACAACGATCTCGGAGGCCGCGTCGTCGATATCGGCTACGACCTCGTGGATGAGAGTGCGCACAATGCGCTTCTTGAGGCAAGCATCCGTCGTCGGCGCATTCCAGACCGTTTTAAGGTTCGAGGCCAGAACGCTGAGCGCAACTGGATCAGCAATGGGTGCGGGCCTCGCCGCATAGATCGGATCGGCGAAGTAGCCTTCGATGTTGTTGGCGTAGATCGCGGCGATTAGCATGCGGCTGGAAGATTTCTCAAACTGGATCTCGCCCTTCTCCATCGGGCCGATCAACTTGGCATGCTCATCTTCATTGAGCCGGACGAAACCGCGGCCGCCATAGGTCTTGCTGCGATAGGCTTCCAGCGCGGCCAAACCCCGCCGGTATTGCTGTGGGGACGAGGGTCAGCTCGACTGCAAGCCCTGGCTCGGTAGCGGCTTGTCTGAGAAGGCCCGTGCATATAGAGCCATTCGTGGCCGCCATAGGGCCCGGTCAATTGCCGGTCGATGACGGTCGTGACGCCCGCGTCCTTGGCGCCGGCGCTGCTCGTGGTGATCAAGGGGTGACGCGCTCGCCAGCAGAGCCCTGCGCGTAAGGGCGGCGTTACTGGACTTGGCAACCGAAGCGACAACCCGGAAGCGTGTATGCGGGGCTATCCCGTATTCTCAGCCGGACTCGAATGTCTGATCATCTGAGGTCATCGCGGGCGCGCACTTAACCCTCAGCTCACCGTTTTCGAACAAGTCGGGAAGAGTCCGTTCCAAATAGGCGTTCCGGCCGCCGGAAGCGAAAGGGGGGCGTCTAGGCACGGAGTGATGGGCTCCGTCAACGTGTCCCTGCAAGCGAACAATGTTGATGGACTTGTCCAACGTCTCCGTGGATACCTCGCCGCTATTTTGGTTTATACGTAATTAACACCCATAGCCGTTCCAGAGAGCATCACGACAGAGCTAGTCATCATATGGTCGAAGACGTCGAGTGCTGCGACGTTGCCTACAAGCTCAAGCAGCCTCGGCAAGTATAGGCTTTCGAGAAGGACATCATCTTCCAAAAAGTCATCACATCGCGAGCTCTTGTATCGGTGGCATCCATGGTTTGGTCTGCCGGTTTTTGTCCACCAGGCGATCGCCAAGTCGGATAAAGTTGTTTTCCGCTGCATGCTGAGCGGCTCCGATACGACTCGGTGGCTTGAGATTCCTGCCTGGATATTCGATCGGGTGGCTTGCGCGGATGATTCGGTCGTCACCACCACGCTTTTTTTCGATTCATCAGCGCTGTCGGTGCTAGTGGGCGTTCTGTCGGATGTGTTGAAGGCGCGCACCGCATCATCGAACGCCTTGCTTTCTGGCGCAATCATGACCTCTCGCGGTCCCAATCGGGGAGTGGCCCATGTCAGGCAAGACCACGACAATGGCGCGCCGGCCGCCAGCACAGCGGAGCCGGCACAGGCAGGATCAGCGGCGCCTGGCCGCGCAAATGGACCTGTTCGCAAGCGGCCAGTCCAGCGGCGTCCTCGGAGCGCCGGCCTGGCCGGAGCTGCCGGCAGAGGTGGAAGGCATGCTGACCAACCTGAAGGCGCAGCTGACCCTGGAACACGCGGACAAGAGCAAGACGGCCGTAACGACGGAGGACGGTCATGATCTCTGACACGATTCGCCCCCAAACCACCTCGCTACGACACATCATGACCGACCACCTCGACTTGATCGTCCCGTTCCATGCATCGCCACGCCGACCTTCTCCGTCGGACCGATCAAGCACGCTCACAACGCCCGGCGAACGGGCCGGAGTCGGCCGCCCATGCACAACGCGCGGCTCGTCGCTATCGGCGGCGACATCTCAGAGGAAATCGCAAGCGGGCGCGCGACGCCCGGCCGACGTTGCCGCTGGATAAGCTGAAGTCCGTATTGGCGGGCAGGCATGGGAGATATCCCGCTCCTGTCCACTGCGCGCTGTCCGGATAGATTGGCGCACACCGCTATATCCTTTGTCGATTCCTCTTGCAACGTGGCCGTGGCCCATAGATCGGCGGGAAGGCTATTTTCCAGCTGGACGTCGCGCCGACCTCAATGGGGTGAGATCAGCCCACCAGGAAAGATAGGTGCAGTGACAATAGAGACATGAAATACTAGCCACCAACGAAAACAGCTCTGTCTGGGAAGAAAAGCAAGTTGGAGAACGTCACCATGAGTGAAATGGCTTTGATCAATAATGTCATTCCACGTACCGATGTCGTGAAACGCTCGGCGCGCATCGGCGCTGAAATCCTGAATATCAAGCTGTCGGGCGATTTGCCGGACCAGACCATCGCTGCGATCAATGGCCTGCTGCTTGAGCATAAGGTCATCTTCTTCCGCGAGCAGGGTCATCTCGACGACGCCGAGCAGGAGCGATTTGCTCGTCGTTTGGGGAAGCCTGTGCCGCCGCCTCCGACGGTGGGTACTCTCAAGGGAACGATTTCGATGATCGAAATTGATACGGTGCGCGGAGGTCTCCGGACTGACTGTTGGCACATCGATATGGCCTACATGGATGCCTATCCCAAGATTTTGGTGCTGCGAGGCGTTGTGATTCCATCAGTCGGCGGCGACACGGTATGGTCAAACACCGCGGCCGCATATCTCGATTTGCCACCGCCGCTGCAGCGGCTTGCCGACGACCTCTGGGTTGTTCACAGCAACGCGTTCGATTTTGCCATATTTCCCCGCCCTACCGAAGCCGATAAGAAGCATTATGACGAGGTTCTAAAGGCGAGGTTCGAAACCGAGCATCCCCTCGTACGTGTCCACCCCGAAACCGGCGAGCGGACGCTAGTGCTCGGCATGTATACGAAACGCTTTGTTGATGTGCCGAAATATGACGGCCAGAGGCTATTCGATCTATTCGAGTCTCATATCACCGCGCCGGAAAACACTCTGCGCTGGAACTGGAAGCAGGGCGATGTCGCCATCTGGGACAACCGAGCCACGATGCACTATGCGGCCAAGGACTACGGGGACCAGCCTCGCCTCGTTCGTCGCGCGGCCATCGAAGGTGAGGTGCCCATCGGCGTCGACGGCCGGTGCAGTGTAGCGCGTGTCAAAGTCATCAAGTAGCCGCCCGAATGTCGTCTAGCGCGTCCGCAAATTTCACGGAGATCGGCGTAGAAATTGTCAAGCGTAACGCCCTCGCACATGCCAGCATACGCACAACAGCACTTCGGCGGATGCTGGAATGCGCCAACTACTTCGAAGCCGCTGGAGCGCTCCCTCTCACGCGTCGATTTGCTTGTATTGGACGACTGGGGGCCCGAGCCGCTCAATGTCGATCGGCGCCGCGACCTCCTGGAGATCGTCGAGGATCGCTACGACGCCCGTTCGATTCTGATCACCAGTCAGGTTCCGATCGAGAACTGGTACGACATCATCGGTAACCCCACGTTCGCGGACTTCTCGAATCGCATCGTCCACAACGCATACCGCATCGAGCTCAGCGGCGTCAGCCTGCGCAAAATGAAGGCCGAGTCCGCTGTCAACTCCCCGTCCAGCCTGTGAGGTCCATCCTGATCGTATCCCAACTCCGCCGAGTCTGCCGTCGAAGGACGCTGCGCGCAGCTCGCGCAGGCGCGAAGATCGGCCATCCTTGACTTAGCGATACTCAGGTCGGGACATGGGGTAATCGCGGAGCACCACCGTTGCTAGCCTCTATGCGCTGATTCCCTACCGCAGGAGCAAGACAATGCACCCAATCGGCCAATACGTCGGTCTTGATGTGTAGCTTGAAGAAACGAAAGCTTGCGTCGTCGATGAATCTGGGCAGCCACTTTGGCGCGGCAAATGCGCATCTACGCCGGAGGGCATCGAGCAACTTGTTCGCAAGTATGCGCCAGGCGCCGTTCGCATTGGGATCGAAACCGGCATGCTGGCGGTTTGGCTTTTTCACGGGCTCAGGGAGCGTGGACTGCCAATCGTCTGCATCGATGCGCGCCATGCGAAAGCGGCACTCTCGTTGCAGATCAATAAGACCGATGCAAACGACGCCCATGGAATTGCGCAGATCGTTCGCGTCGGTTGGTATCGGCAGGTGCTGGTAAAGAGCATGGAAACCCACGCGGTCCGGGCCATGATTACTGCACGAGCCCAGCTCGTCAGCACAGCACTGAAAATCAAGAATACCGTCCGCGGACTGTTGAAGACGACGACGTTTGGAGTCATTCTGAGGGTGGGCAGTCAACGTCGCTAAGTTCAACTGGTCCGAGCGGCCATTCAGGATAATCCAATCCTCCTCACCATCGTTGAGCCAATGCTGATCGCGCTCAACGCTGTGCAAGACAAGATCACGGTCTTTGACAGCGCCCTGCGCAGGCGCCCCTGTGCGGATCCAGTAGCAAAGCGACTCATGATAGTCCCCGGTCTCGGCGTTGTTGTTGCGCTGTCGTATATCTGTACGATCGAAGATCCGGGGCGCTTCCGGCGCTCGCGAACCGGCGGCGCACCTGGGCTTGACGCCGAAACGGTTCCAATCTGGAGAGACGGATCGGATCGGACGCATACCTCGAGCTGGTGATCAGGGTATGAGAGCACTGCTTTACGAAGCCGCATGCGTCGTGCTCCGCCGCTGTACCCGACCGTGTCCTCTCAGGGAGTGGGGACAGGCTCTGAGCGAGCGGCTGGGAAGCAAGCGGGCGATCATCGCCGTTGCGCGGAAGCTTGCGGTGATCCTGCACCACGTCTGGCGCGACGGAACGTCGTTCCAATGGAGCATTCCAGCGATGATCGCCTAAAGACCGCCACGAACACCCCAATCCGCTGTCACTGAGAGCGGTAAGAGGTCCCTGCCGGGACGAGCGCCGGCGACCGAGTTATTCCTCCTGCGGCTGCAGACATGCAGACCGCGTTTGGGACATAGCGGCGTCGACCTCCTGACGCAAAGCTGCAGTTGCAACATCGATCGGACTGCGAAGAGAACGGTGGACCCGGCAGCGACTGACAGCCATGTCAGTGGCAAAGCTAAACAGCGATGTGATCGAATCCTGATGGCGAGCGTGTTCGCGCGCCGCAGCGACCTCAAGCCTGGCGCGATGCGCCACCGCCTTCGGCGGCTTCGGGCTTGACCTCGCCGCAACGCGCGAACTTAGATCAGCCATGGCTTCGACGGTAAGAACTGGTGTTCTTGCCTACACGACGATTGGAAGAGAAAGGGCTTGCATGATTGGCCGCGATTAGAGAACGAAGGATGGCCTGCTCGAATATAAGGATGAACGACTGCCGCGCTCCGCTTGACCTCAAGTCGCAGCACATCGATTATGCGCAAAGACCCGCTCGGGCGACGCCAGCGGTGTCTAGCTTCAAATCGGAATACTGGAGGGTTCAACACTGGAGGGTTCAAATAGGTCCCGCGTCACAGAACTCACCGCAAGTCCGGCGCGGGACCTATTTGAAGCCGAGTTGAACGTCTTATGGACACGGACCTATTGGCGCTCATCTAGGAGCCTGTCCGAGTAATCGGATTTTTCTCGACGAAGAACAAGCGTTGTGAT
>NZ_LLYA01000009.1 GCF_001440415.1 Bradyrhizobium retamae | reverse complement strand
CAGCGCTTTCTTCTTCGGATCGAACAGCGGCTCGAAGCCGTTGTAGCAGTCCGCCCGGAGGATTCCACTGAACCGGGCCAGATGTTTTTGTGGATGCTCACGGACATCGGATCGCGATACGCACCCAACCTTGGGAAGCCTGCCAAAAGAATGCCGAGATTGCGGTACATCGCATCCATAACGCGGGAGGTTTCGCGGAGGCAGGTGCTACGTCCCTCCTCAGTATCGGGATAGACAGGTTTGGGGCTTGTTTTGATGTGCTCGAAAAAAGCGGCGAGGTCGCCACCAAAGCCAAGCGAGTTCTTTAATCTTTCCATCTCTCCGTGGATCCGGGCGACCTCCTCCAGCCCGTACTCGTGGATTTGTGTCGCCGACAGCTCCGTCGTGGTCATGTGCCTGAGCGCCTGCGCGTAGAACTCAACCCCGTTGGGGTGCTTCCAGGCGCCATCGTCCGTGCTGGACGAGGCCTCGAGCCGGCCCGCCGCCGCAATCAAATCGACGTAGGCCGGCTGGACGAACCTGATCATTGCTTCGATGGCTGCTTCAATAAGCTTGGGCTTCATCACGTAAGATATGGGCAGCGCCTCGACCTTCGCGCGGAAGTCCGCAAGCCACGTCGAGTCGTTTCCTGAAGCATGAAAGGGCACATCGCCCAGAAGAATGCGACAATCCCGATGACCTTGTCGTAAACAAAACCGGGGAGCAAGGATTCCCCTTGCGAGAACGCAACTCGACACCATCGATGACTTGTGCGACCAACCTGCGGACGCCCTCGAGGCGAGAGATGTACCCCCCGCCACCATTCCCGCGTTGATCAGTGAAGTGGGTCATATGGCGCAAGAGATGGTTGTCACGACCACTGTAATTGGTCTACGGCAGGTAAGCGGCGTCGGTGCTTAAGCGCCAACGCTCCGTGAGCATGGTTTCGGCGCTTAGACCGACACGAAAATGCATCCCAGTTAGTATGCTGGCTGCCAATGATTCTGTCAGCCGGCGCCGGCATATATACATGGGGTTGGCGATTTGCACGCATCCCGTCGAGTCGGAGCTCTGGCCGTAATAAGGCCAGCCGATGAATGCGCCGACCTTATAGTTGGTGCCGCGCAGCAAATCGTAACCGGCGTCGGCCGTGTAGTATGTGAACCTTCCGTTGGCCTGGCCTGATACGTTGTTGATATAGGACCACGAGCGTTCGATGCCCCAATCTACATTGTTTATGTTTCCTTTGTTGAAGCGCCCGAGGCCAATATTGCCCTTCAGGAATATTCCCCACGGGCTGTCAGGACGGCCAAATAGTTCTCCGGAAAGTCCGTCCAGTCCGTGATAAGTGAGCCTCGAGATAAGAATGCTAGGATCTCCAGGTATATGAGGCACAGCGCTATGGTCCCATTGGAATCTTCCGCGGCTGAGCCAGAGCCGCGATCCGCCTTCGAATGACCAATCGGCCGTGTACGCAATGGGCGGCACGCTGGTGGGTTCTTTTGCATACAGCGGCGCGTCAGACCATTGCGCCGCCCGCGGGTCGGCGCCAAAGTGGTAGTTCAACCCGACCTTTCCAATGTGATAGTTGCTCGATAGGCTGGTTGTGTTCGCCGGAAGAATTGCAAGCGGTGGAAACTGCACGGTCGGAGCGGTCGCGACACTCGGCCCGCCAAAATGCAGGTAGTCATACTCAAATTTGACGGACCATGCAGGCGTAACCGCCTGCCTGCGATGCAGAAGACTTCATCTGGTGCGGCTGCCGGGGCCGGCTGATGGCCAAGGTGCCCGGCTTCGCCCAGGCCATTGCCGCTGGCGGATCACCGAAATGGACAACTGGGACAGCGACTTCCTCGATCTTGTCGAAGAGGCGCATCTCACCCTCAAGGGTAAGTCCGATTGTGAAATCGCCTTCGGTGCGCTGAAGCACCTTCTCGACGTCCGCTACAGCGCGCGAGACGGTTCGGCCTGCTCGGAGTTTCTCATGGGAAGGTCACGACGAGAATGACCCAGCCTGCGGTCGCAATCGGTTATGATCGGCACTGCGGGCAGGCTCGTCGGCCAATTCTTCATACACAATGGCGACGATTCAAGCTTCGTTTGCGAACGCGGCTGAGTTCTTCAACAGCCCTGGCAGGTCAGCATCACCTCATCGAATGCTGCTTCGGTAAACCGAAGCAATTTCGCCGCGTGGCGACCGGCTACGAAAAGACGGCCAGAAACGACCTGGCCGTCATCACGATCTCGGCTGCCGTGTTATGGCTCGATAGATCTCCACTCGAAAGGATCAGGGTAGCGAAGCCGCACCGTGGCCCTGCGCAGTGTCCCAAACGAACTTCGCGCCGTCCGGCAGTTCGCAGATGAATTCGCCCTGATTCACGACTTCGGTCGCCCCGGCGGTCAGCTTGGAGGCCCGCACCGTAAGCTTGCCTTCGCGGCTGAGGCTGTGGCGGAATGTATTCCGTCAATCCACGGTTTGATGCGCATTGGCAAAGCTGATGCCGTTCTGGGCGGTCACCCTGAAGGCACTTATAACCAACCCGGCCTGCGTGGCCGGCCCGGGCTTGCCGCCATCGACGGTGGTACAGCGGTTCAGGTCCAGTATGAGCTTTACATTCTTGTCGGCCTGCAGGGCACTGAGCACCTCGGCGTATTTCGGCGAGGGCCCATCGGCCTTGGCGATCGTGCTCACGCTTACAGCCGAAAGCAAGGACAACAGGATCGACAGGCGCCTGCCACTGACTTCATACGCTCTTCTCCTCCACAACAACCGCAGGCCACGCAAGCGCCAACTTGCCCGATGTCGTGTTCGCAAACAGCCTGGCGGATTCTGGACATATTCGGTTCGCAACAGCTACACGTGTCGCAACCGCGCGCAAGTCGTTGAAGGATAATCCGACCTCACAACCTCGTACGTAAGGTTTGCGAAGTGGCTTCACCATTTGTGACACCCTCTGCACTGTTTGGTCCAGCGGGTGGCAGCGTCGAAAGTACGAACGGCAATAGTGCGTGAATGCAAAGGAGGCCGATACGACCGAGAGGGTGCAGTTAGGACTCTCATATGAGCGTAAGAAGAGTTTCGAACGAGCCTTCAAGAAACGGGCATCTTGCCGAGCACTCCGTGTGGCCGCCCGGCAGGGACCGCTGCCGCCCGAAGAAATGGTCGGGGAATGGACGGCCGGCGAAACTGATGCGGTGGGACGACGAGCAAAATACTTGCTCGGTCACTTGATCTCGGTATACCGAAACAAGCTTGGCGGAATGTCAAATGGCGCGACGGCAGCGTTGACTTCTTGACCTCGCGCTTTGCGCGGCTCCGGTCCGCCCCGCTCATCGCAATGACTGGCTGACCGGCGGCGGCTCCCGCTCAAAACCGAGCGTGACATGCCGAAACTCGTTCGCTACCATGCGGCGGTGCCTCGCGAGCGTATTTGCTTAAGACGCTACGTAGATGTTCGTGCTGCGCAATCGAAATGGAAGCTCATGCGCCGTCATGATTGTTGACGCAATAAATCTAATCCGTTCGGATATCGGCGTCCCTCTGGCCACAGGCCGCGTAAACGAAGTCTCCCCGACATCGAAATTCGGCAATCGTCCGGCCACCGATCAAATCGATCTTGATGGCGTAACGCAAACTAAGCCCGGAGGAGATGGTCCATACGTACGCGCGCCCGCCCGCAAATGAAAATCCGTGTGGCCGGACACCGGCGATTTCGACGCCGATCATCGGCACCTTTTCGTGAGGCATATCATTTGCACGGGTTTATCTGGGTTGGACACGGCCAGGTGCCGCGCCATGCCCCAACCGGCCCGACGCACCTCATACCCGGCAGTGTGCGTCGGGCCGGTGCTGTTTCAGCATAGGATCGACGCTCGACCGCATTCATCGATGTTAAGTCGGATGCAGCCTTTGTGCGATGACCGACACAACGGTGCCGTTTCACTCGCGTTGTGCGAGGTGGGGCACTGTGCATTGCCGCGTGTGCAACATCAAAAGCGCTTTCTATGGTTCTGGCAGGGCCACCACTGTTTGGAGAGCGCGTTCGCCAACGCGCCTAAGTTGCATTGTTAGGACTGAGTTGCAAGGCTCAAATAGAGTGTGCGAATTCCGAACATCTCGATTAGCCTGTCTGTTGTTCCTACTACCGGATAGGGAATCTCCTATGTTCGATATCGAAACGGCCGCGCTTCTACGCGCGGTCCTGAACGGAGGCTGCAAAAGGTTTCCCAGCACCAAACCCCGTAACATGGATTTCCGTTCATGGCGATCCTTCCGATGCGTTACATTGTAATCGATTTTGTGGCTGATCTTGGGGATGGAATTACATAGTGGCCACTTCAGGCTGTGTTACGCTTGGGAAATGCACGGCTCGCCAGCATATTCAGCACGTATACTGAGATCTGACGCAAGAGCCGTAGCAGCCCCGCATATCGCATAGGGGCCGCCACCCGACCACGCCGCAGGAGATATCGGCCTTTCGCGACAGCGAGGAGCGCGCCTCTTGCCGATCATGAAGGCGGGGATCAAGCCGGAGGGCGGGGGTTAGGGTAAGATCGATCGACCAAGCAGGCTCGGATAGCGCCCTGCTGATCCGGGCTATGCTTGCTTCGTTTCATGCGGCTGCTTGCTCGGCTGCATCCGCGTGCAAGCACGAAGCAAACGCGTTGTTAAGAATTCGCCCGCGCTGATTTGCGCGATTCCGATTCGTTCCTTGCGAACAAAATAGAGTCGGATGGAGAACAAAGCTGTGGTGCTGCGTGTCTGTCTGGTTCAGGTGCGTATCGGCTGGCGTTATGATCATCCGACCGAGCAGGGCGCGAATTCATGGCGAAGAAAACGGCCAAGCGGGCGACACGGCATACGGTCCTCGTGATCGACATCGGTGGTTCGCGCGTGAAGGTCATGACCAGCACGGAGCGAACCAGGCACGCGTTTGCGTCCGGTCCCCAGGTATCGGCGAAAGTAATGGTAAGGAAGATCAAGGCGCTGACGAAGGACTGGTCCTATGACATCATCGCGGTTGGGTATCCGGACCTGTGGTCAACAACCGGCCCTTTTCGGAGCCGCACAATCTCGGTCAGGGGTGGGCGGGTTTCAATTTCGAAAAGGCCTTCGTCCGCCCGACCAAGGTCGTCAACGACGCGCTGATACAGGCGATCGGCAGCTACCAGGGCGGCCGGATGCTGTTCCTTGGCCTGGGAACGGGTCTTGGCTCCGCGATGATCGTGGACGGCATTCTGGAACCGATGGAACTGGCGCATCTGCCGTACTGCAAGACGTTCGAGCAATACGTCGGCGCCGCAGCCCTCAAGCGCGTTGGCAGGAAGAAATGGCAACGCACAACGTCGTCAAGCGTCTGCTCGTTGCGCTGGAGCCGGATTACATCATGCTGGGCGGCGGCAACGCCGGCAAGATCGACAAGCTGCCGCGCAAGGTCCGCCGCGGCGTCAACACCAACGCGTTCGAGGGCGGATTTCGGCTGTGGAAGAAGGGGCCGGTTAGATCGTCCAGCGTACGGCGATAGAGAATGCCGGAGCTGCATAGGCGCGTGAGCTTTGCACCTAGATTTGAATGGCCTCTCGACGATCGACTGTCTATGGTGTTCGCATGTCCCGCCTTGTGTGTCTCTTCACTGCTATCGTCCTATCGCTGTTATCAGTCGCCGCTCTGGCCGCACCGCTTCAAAAGCGGCCGGCTCCGCGCTGGCCCGGCTATGGCTTCCTGCCAGGTTACCAGGAGCCGCTGAACGACAGCCTTCCACTTTACGCCCAGAAAGACGCGATGCGGCGATTGGCACGCCGCGACCGGCGCCCTTGGTACATTGACCCGGTCCCCCGTTACTACGGGTATGATGGCGCCTGGCACTATTTCGGCCGGCCCGGCTTTTACGGCGGCCGCTACAATGGCGGCAGCTTTGGCCCGTGCTGGACGCGGACGCCGATCGGGCCGATCTGGAATTGCGGCTGATTAGGTCCGTAGGGCGCAATGGCGAAGCGTATTGCGGCGTCTGGCGTTGATGACCGATTAAGTTGGGCTAATCCAACTGGCGTGCGTACGCACGTGCCTCCAATATTCGCGACCCGCTGGGAGAGGTCAGTCGATGACCTCAGGCGTGTATGCCAGATGGCGCTTGCCAACGCGCCCATCCTTGTGGCGCTAACTTGGCTGCTTTGGCCACACCGTCTTGCTCATGAGAACGCGTAGATGACCCCGCAGATGCCGACCCACAGGAGCGCGTTGAGGAGAACCGCCGCAAGCGGCCAGAAGTTCCACACTATCCGCGGCTGCGAAGCATCAGCATGCAATGGGCGATCGGCCTGACCGCCTTCAATCACGCGCGGTTTTGGTTTGCCCCAGTGCGTCATCGGTATCCCATGCTTGCGCTGCGCTAGTCGATTAGGGTCCCAGCAAATCGAAGATCATCAAGTCAAGTGAACGTCGCCATCCCGATGCCGATAGGATCACGGTCGTGAGGCTGGCGAGCCAGATCGTCAGCCTTGCCGACTACCAGATCCCAGCCGACCTGCGGTCCAGGTCTGGCTCTCGAGCGCCTAACCATAGCGCTCAATGATCACGTGAGCCTCAGGCCTTTCGGAGATCGATGAACCCCAGCGTTGCTTAGCGGTCGGCGCTGCCCTTCAACGGCGCGGCACCTTGCTCAATCGGACCATAGAGCTCCTGCGGCATCAGCCAGCGCGAGGCCTCATCACCAATCAATTGAAATCTCGTGACAAAGGCGAGCTCGTCATAGCCGATCTCGTATCGATCCGCCCGCGTGACTGTCGCGCCCTCGATGTCCTTCGGCTGCATGGCCTCATGAACGCCGGGCGAACTCACTGACTCGATCACGCCTACCTTAAAAAGTGTCTCGGCGGGGCACATCGATAATTTTGCCAAGGCCATCCTCTTGGACGTCTCCGCCCCGTTCACGAAATTCGCACTCTTCCAAAGTAGGAAGTTTTCGATCGTGTCGATGAAGCGGCCTTCCGGTAGTACGGTTTCATCCACGACCAGCTCCGTTGATCGCGTGTCGGCCGAGATCTGAAATTGCGCACCATTCATTGTCCATTCGCGCCCGCTCTCATAGCTGCCCCGTGACCAGCCGTCCGCTTGACGGTCGAGGCTATCTCCTTGGTCGGTGCGGTTAAGTTGGCGGCGAGGGCCACATTAATGTCTGCCGCTTGTACAGTTACGACTAGCCTCAACGCCGCATTGATCAAGATCAATCGAGCAAGTCTCATTGTGAATTCCTGGGTCGGTGACCAGCGCGCCGCCTTTTAACTGCGGCATCTTCATCTCAGCAATCGGCGTGCCGAACGCGAAAGTGCTCTGCGCGTCGCTTGAAGGAGAAAAAGCACGTGCCCGAAGCGGCACCCGCGGAATAATTTAGGTGCAGTAGTCGGTTTCTCCACATCAACGTCCGCAACCGGACACGACTGGTACGACAAGATAGATGACAAATGATGCCGGTCTTCCTCGTGCCGCCAAGACGGCAACAATGCTTTCGCATTGTGGGTTCAATCCAGCGGCTACATTCAGCGCCGGCCTTTCACCACCGGCTCGCCGTCGAATTGACTGAAGAATGACGTCCGTCACTGGCGCTAAAAGTACTTCCCTCATTCTCAGTGCGCCCCAACGGCGCGGATCACCAGTGGAGGAAGGTACCACCCAGACAGTAGTCGGTTTGATCTGGTAGCTGGCAAGCGGCTTGTCTGAGCAATCGGGCGGGTTGAAGCCTTGCGACAAAGGCCGCCGTGGGCGGTTGAGCAATCCAGTGGGCCGTACGTCTTCAACGTCGCAATTGGCGGCGGTCCGCAGCGGGAGTCGGACAGGGTTGCGGTACCGTTGAAACCGGGTAACGCCGGCGGAGGGAAGGACCCTGACTTCTGGCGCATGAGCGTAGCTCTGGAAAGGCCAGCCGCTCCTCGCCTTGGCGTGGAACGGTGGGGCTAGGGTGATGCGCCCCCTCTGTGCGTCAGCTTATTGTCAGCTCGCGCGCCTATCATTGTCCACAGGTCTTCGAGTAGGCCAGTACGTTGCGATATAGTAGTGTAGTAGTAGGGAGAGCGAACCGCATGTATAGTAGCAGAATCACTGGTTCTTCCAGCCAAGTTCCAAGCGCGAGCCAGGCCGATGAATCGGAGCTATCAGCAGATGGCCGTAGGTTTACGGAAACGCTTACGGCGCCTGGTTCGTCCTCGGGGGCGACACGGCCGTACTCCCTCATTTCCGAACCTCCCATCGATGAGATTGACAGGGAGTCATTCAGGGAAGAACTGAGAAATTTTTACGGTAAGGACATCAAGCACATAGCCGATAATCCGCAAGAATACTCGGATTTCGTTTCCGAAAAGGCTGAGCGCACAGCGATGGTCGCCAGAGCCGGATCCACCGTAGAGGATTCGGACCATGCGCGATATTTCAGCTATCAATTGGGTGACAAGAGTGTCGGGCTTCTAAAGACCGAAGGTCGACGTCGCATGGGAGGGGAGGCGTGGGAGCGGCACCTTCCTGGGCGAAAACACGTCTCGTCCGTTGTCGGCCTCCGGGTTACTCATCCGCTCGTCGAGAACGCAGGCGATATTCTGCTGGAACATCAACTTCGGCTTGACGGCAAGCGGGCGTTGGTCATGTCGCGTCCTGCCACGGATGAGGTGAAGCCCCGTCTAGAGCAGATGGGTTTTGTTCACGTGGGCGACAATGAATATGTGCTTGACCCTAGGCAGCATCCCGACAAGTGGACGCTGAACGATGAGGGAAAATGGCAGCGGGCAGACAAGCCTCGGCTATATCTCTCCAAAGTCGAGAGTAGCGATGACGAAAACGAAGGAAGTGTCGAGAAATATTCGGGCGAAGAATACATCGAAACGGATTCGTCGGGGGACGATCCTTCTTGGTACTTCGACCGGCTCAATTTAGGCCCGGGGACTGGCTAGCAGAAGTCGCGCCGGGTGCGGCTTGGCCTGAAAGTGGCCGACTTCTCGTAGCGGCATGCACCGGGAAGGGGCGCTGCAACGGGAGCGCCCGCCACGCGCGGGTGTGCTCTCGATGCGGCGCGCGAGCGGAATAAATTGGAAGCGGCGGCGGTTCTCGAATTTGCCGGCAGAGCAGCTTCTTTGGAAGCCCTAGCATTACAGTTGCGTTCTTGGAAGGTTTCTGAATCCATGGGCAACCATGAT
>NZ_LLYA01000008.1 GCF_001440415.1 Bradyrhizobium retamae | reverse complement strand
TCGGAGAAATTGCGTTGCGCCTTGCCGTCGGGCTCCGTGTTCGGCGGCGCGGACCTCTTGCCGTTCTTTTTGCCCCCTTCGGCGATGCGGCGCTCCTCGGCTTCGGCCCGCGCCTTGCGCTCCGCCTCGGCTGCGGCCTTGGCTTCGGCCTCCAGCGCGGCCTTGGCCTCGCGGATCTTCTCAAGCCGCTTCTGCTTGTCGGCCACCCAATCGGGCATCTCGTCGCCGCGCTTGTCGCCGTAGAGCTTATCCTCCTGCGCATCGGCGGCCTCCGCCGCCTTGAGCCAGCGGTCGACCTCCGCTGCAAGCTCCGCTTCCCGCTTCTTCATGCGATCATAGCTCATCGCCTTGTGCTTGGACGCGTTCGCCTTGATCTTGGTGCCGTCGAGCGCAACGTGCCCGAGCTTCACCAACCCGGCCTTCTCGGCCAGCTTCAACACCTGCACGAACAGGTCGGCCAGCGCCTTCAGGTGCCGCCGCCGGAACTCTGAGATCGTGCGGAAGTCCGGCGCATCGCCCGCCACGATCATCATGAAATCCGCCCGCTCCACCGCCGCCCTGGCGATCCGCCGCGACGAGTAGATACCGCTCGCGTAGCCGTGCAGAAGCAGCGCCGTCAGCATCCGAGGATCGAACGGCGGCTGCCCCAGCCCGCTTCGGTAGCTGCCTATGATCGCCGATAGATCAAGGCTTTCCCTGACCAGCGACACGATCAGCCGCGAAACGTGGTCCCTCGGCACATAATCCTGCACGCTCGGCGGCAGAAGCTGGGCCTCGTCGATCTTCCAGGGGCGAAATTCCTTGCTCATGGCTGCGCAAGGAATCAGACTCGCTCCCTCTTGACCAGTCACTACTCAGACAGGCTCCTAGTCTCTCCACGTGGCCGCGCTGCTCGTCTTGTACGTGGCGCCAGCAACTTGTCGCCAGATTTCCAAGCTTTGACATTCTGCGCTTTCCACCGCAGGGCCGGACTGGCTTCTATCGAGGCGCGCACGTTTGCTGGCACCTCCAGAGAAGACGCGGCGATCTCACCCCGGTCCAGCACGGCATCCAAAAATGCGCCCTCCCCTGCTGTGAACTTAAACAGCGGCGCGAGCTTCTCCCGGCATTCGGTCGTGACGCTCTCGATCCAAGCTGCTGGGCCGCCAAAGCTGTCGAAATACCGATCGTGCAGGCACATGGTCAGCTTGCCGGTAATGTCGCCGACCTCGCATCCGATCTCCTCGGGCGAGGCTGTGCGCCAGTCGAAGCTCTTGGCGCTCGCACCGATCATCAAGGTGGCCGCCTTGATCTTCGCCCAGTCGAGAGACGGCATGGCGATGATCCGGTGGGCGTCGAACAGATCGCGCGCGGTGCGCCGCGTGATCAGCGCGACCATCTTGCCGGCGACGATCTCGTGGATATCGAGGACCGGAACATTCGTGGCCTGGTAGGATCCGATTGCCACCGATGGCATGCGATCCACGCCGTAGAGCGGGCCGCGGTAGAGATAATTGATCCCCGCGCCGCCCAGCGCAGAGGCGTAGCGATAAATCCATTTGCCGCCAGCGTGCTCGGACGGCTCACGCCGCGCGACGTACCCTTTCGATTCCATCAAGCGCTCGATCCGGTCTTCCAATCCCGGGCGGTCGGCGTCCATCTGTTCCTTGTCGACCGCGCCGACATAGTTGACGTCGATATCGACAGAGAGGCGGTCCAGATCGGAATGAAAGACGTTGAGTGCCGTGCCGCCCTTCAAGGCGACGCGCGGCCCGATCAGCGTGTCGGCGCCGAAGGCATCGAGAATGTCGATCAGCCGGATCACACGCTCCAGCGTCGCGTGCTGGAGCTGCCGCTCGGCCGCGATGTCCTGAAGCGTTTCTCGCGACGCGACCATCAAACGCCTTCAAAGGCGGCGTCGACCGCCTGCGCTGGGAGAAGCACGCGCCATGGCTCGACGAGCACCGCATGACCGGGTTCCGCACCCAGCGCATAATGCTTTGATCGTGGAAGCCGTGTTCGCAGGCGCGCCAGGACATCGTCGGAGACGCCGAGCGCGGCGCGCCGCTTCTCGAGCCACCAGCCGGAAACCGAGGCGAGCGACCGATTATCCAGCAGCTCGACATAGTCGGCGACCTTCGCCGGATCGAGATAGCGCACCAGATCCAGCGACTTCAGAACTTCCTCGCCGCCGCCCGCGAGTTCTGGCCGATGTAGGACATCGACGACCGTGCGTTCGACCGCCGTCACGCGGACCGTCACTCCCTGCCGGTCCATAGTCGCGGTCAGGTAGTTGGCCTTGCCTGTCGCCGCCAACGCCTTCGCCGGCGTGACGAAGCGGCAAGCACCAAATGGCAGGTCCACGCGCTCGGTCCGTCCGGCGCTGATAAGCTGAACCTCGTTGAACTCGGAATAGGCTATGCCGTGCAGCTCAAGGGCTGAGTGAAATCCCAGGACCCCATCGGGACGCAGCTTGCTCGCCGCGGCGAAGCGGTCGATCACCATCCGCTCCGCCGCCATGTGGGCCGGCACTGCGGCAAACACCTCGCGACTGACCCGCTTAATGTTGCCAGCGCGCAGGTGATGCCTAAGCAGGCTGGTGACATTGGCCGCGCTCGCCGGATGGCCGAAGGCCGCCGCGAACTCAGCCCGGGTGAAGACCGGATGAGCCGACAGGAAGCTGGCCGTTTTGTGCTGGCGGGGTTGCATAAGTCTTCAATTCTGCGCCAAGGCGGGTAATAAATAGCCAGTCTGACGCAAATTTGTCAACAAGTCTTCCTGAGAAAAGGGCCGATCGACCGTCCCTTTGATGGCGAAAACGCGCCGTATGGGCTAAAAATTACCCGTTCCGGCGCACTTCTAGAACAAACCGCCCCGCGAAAGGACCGCATCAGACGAATTAAGCGGTTTCCTTAGACGGATCTCCGATGTCACATAATTTACACTAGATATTGACATTGTCAGATTTTGTTACTATTTTGCCGACATTGGAGGCGGCCATGAGCGATGGACCATTCAGAAATGCGGAGTTGCCCAGCAGCTGGAAGCGTTATGGCCAAGACCTGGTCAGCGACGCCACGAGCCGTGAGGAGCGAACGACGCAGGCGTGCCACAGCATGATCGGTGACGTGGACATGAAGACGTTCAGTCCCCTTTTCGATGAACTCAAAGCTCATGCCGACCGCCCCCAAATGGACTTAGACCCGGTCACGGCGGTCGAAACGATTTTCGAGACTCATCCAACGTCGCCACTGGCGGATACCCTGCAAAGACATCTGATTGCGAATCTCCGGGATCAACTCCCTCCCGAGAAGGCGCTCGATCAGGCGCTCGACAGCACGACAAAAGAATGGATCGGCACCATCAAAAACCGGCTCGACGAAGAATGCATTCGTGCCCGCGAGCTCGGCGACATGAGCCGCGAAGATTACCAGAAGGGAATCGAGCGGAACCGCGAGACGTTCGCTGCCATCAAGCCCAGCGAACTCTGCGACGCCTTGGCCACCGGCAACAAGCGCGCGTTCAGGCAGGCGGTTGAGAAGAAAGCCGGCGTAGATGAGGGGCCCGAAGAGTGAGCGCCAATCCGAAATACTCACCGATGCAAGAAAAGCGCTTGATCGTTATCGAGAAGGGACAGAAGCGCAGCCGCCGCACCCTCCCGAAGGGTGCTGTGATCGCGGAGGTCGGCCGTCACATTTACTTTAATCCGGCGGTTCTGGATAGCTTTGACGTAAAGGGCTTCGAGCCGCTGCACTACGATATGCTTGTTCTTTGTCCAGGCAAAGAACCTCTCGCCGATCGGCACGCGGCAGATGCCGTTGGACTTCGGCAAGGCCAAGACCTTCGCCGTCGCTTACAGCGATGGTTTGGATTCGCGTGCCGTCTCCGCTCTGAGCGGGAGCGAGGCTGAGGCACTGTGTATCCGGGTCGCGGGCAATCGCCAGCGGCGCAAAAACGGGGATAGTTATTTCATGCAGATTCCCTTCAAGGTGAAGGGATATCGCGGGAACGAAAGCAGCTTCCGCTCGCGGGGATTTCAGTTTGCGGCGGTGACGGCGATTGCTGCACAGCTCTCAAACGTGACGCGCGTCATTGTTCCGGAGAGCGGCCAGGGCGCGCTTGGGCCGGTACTTCTCCCGCTGCACAACATCTACGCCGACTATCGCAACCATCCGACGTTCTTTCGGAAGATGGAGCGCTTCATCAAGGCAGTGCTGGGCTACCGAGTGCGGTTTGAGCAGCCACGCCTCTGGTCGACGAAAGGTCAGACGTTGCGCGCGTTTCTGGACATGACCGGAAAGTCCGAACAGCATCTGACGAGTACCCATTCCTGTTGGCAAACGCGCCGGGTCGTCAATGTAGGCGGTAGGAAGCAGTGTGGCCTGTGCGCGGCTTGCTTGCTGAGACGCCTCAGCCTGCATGCCGCTGGCGTTAACGAGGCGCCTGGTACGTATATCGTGTCCGACCTTGCCGCTTCTGACGCGGCCGATGCCTTGTCGGTCATACCCCAAAAGGCTGATCGGGACATCATGGTCGAATACGGAAGCGTCGGTGCGCGTCACCTGCAGCATCTCGCGGACATGAGCGGCTTGCCTGACGAGAACATTCGCGTTCACGCCTCGCAAATCTCAGCTGCGATAGCGGAAAACTACGAAGACACTCTGAAGAAACTGAGGACGATGTTGGTAACTCATGCCGAGGAATGGCGGGCATTTTTGTCCGCGCAAGGAGATCAAAGCTTTTTGAAAAGCTGGATGGATGGAGGGCGCAATGGCTGATCTGAATGAGCTGAGCGCACAGGAAATAGGACGCCGCCTGCGGATAGCACGGGAGAACGCAGACGTCCGCCAGGATGACGCGGCCCAGGTCATCGGCATGTCCCGCCCCACCCTTGTATCCATCGAGAAGGGCGTGCGCCGTGTGCGCATCCAGGAAATCCAGACGCTCGCGCGCCACTACGGCGTATCCGTCAACGCCCTCCTCCGCCGCGAGGCAGTGCATACCGATCTGATGCCTCGGTTCCGCAAGTTGCGGGAGACGGAGGACGCGCACACCACTGAAGCCGTTCAGCTATTCAACGACCTGATTAAAGCGGACGTTGAAATGGAGAATATCCTCGGCATCCAGCGACGTCGAAATTACCCCCCGGAACACGGTATAAACGAGGGCGACGTTGCGGCCCTCGCAGAAAAGCATGCCAAGGAATTGCGCGACTGGCTGGGTCTCGGTCCGGGGCCGATCGCCGACATCTTCTCGGTCATCGAACTGGGTCTTGGCATCCGATTGTATCAGCGTCGTCTCTCATCCAGTTCAAAGGTTGCTGGCCTCTTCACCTACGATGAAAGTGTCGGCGCCTGCATACTTCTAAACGCCAACCACCCATTGCCGCGGCGCATCCAGTCCGCGGCGCATGAGGTCGGCCACTTCTATGGTACCCGTCGGCTTCCCGAAGTGCTCGAAGACGATGAGAAGTTCCTCTCACGCGATGAACGCTATGCCAACGTGTTTGGCCGTGCATTCCTGACGCCAGCCGAGAGCTTCTCGGAAAGCTTCCGCCAACTGAAGGAGATCACCGGCAAAACGACCCGGCGCCTGATCATTCTCCTAGCCCAGCAATATAATATCTCGCGCCAAGCCTGCGGGCTGCGGCTCGAGGAATTGGGCCTTGCCAAGAAAGGCACTTGGGCATGGTTCGAAAACAACGGCGGCATCACCGATGACAATGTCCGAGAGGTCCTCGGCGAAATGGCCGATCGCCGCGATCCCGCAAAGAGCGACGCGGACCGACCCATCTCCCACCGCCTGAGCCTGATGGCGCATGCCGCCTGGAAGCGCGAGCTCATGTCGGAAGGACAATTGGCGGAGCTGCTGAGGGTGGGCCGAGTGGAGCTTCGCGCCGTTATCGACCAGATCGAGCTTGAGGAAAGAGACACGGATGAGTTGCACAAGCTCCCTGATTGATATCGCGGATCCGCTGATTCTCGACACAAGTGTTCTGATCAACCTTCACGCTTGCAAATATGGCGAGCGCATCCTCGCGTCCATTCCCAATGATGTCGTCGTGTCCGAGATCGTGGCTGGAGAGCTGGAGCACGAGACGAGCCGGCAAAACGGCGAGCACCGCTTTCTGTTTGATCTCTTGACGCGTGGAATCGTAACGCTCGCCACTATGACCGACGCCGAGTACGAGATTTTTCATGAACTCACGTCTACCTCGCCCTCCCTTGACGACGGCGAAGCTGCAACGATCGCCATCGCGGCAGCAAGATTTTTCCTGCCGGTTATCGATGAACGGCGCGGACGAAGCCGCGCCAGCGCGCTATTGAAAACGCGAAATCCAGGCTGGTCGTTAGACATCTTACGTCATCCAACGGCCATCGCGGTCCTCGGCGACCAACCTGTCATCGAAGCGATGTATCTCGCTCTTCGCGACGGGCGCATGCGAATTCCATTAGAAAGAGTGGAAGGCGTTATCGCACTTATAGGGATGGAGCGTTCACGCGATTGCACTTGCCTCCCTGGGTATCGAGAGCGAATTTTCGACGAGCGCTCTGGGGCCGCCGCTGTAAATTCTGCCGACAGCGCGAAGCTCCCGAATCTAAAGTGAACGGCGAACTCTGACTTGACGATGTCGCAACAGAACGCCAACGCATTGATTTCATTGGGTCGCGGGAGCGTTAAAGCGTGAACGAAACGCAGGTTTACCTGTGCTCTTCCATAGCGAGCCTCAGAGCCTTCGGGATGCGCTGCGCTTTTCCGCCCGAGATAAACGCGACCCGTACGCGCGCCGAGACCAACAGATCGTTCCCGCGCCTGCACTCCTGCAGCAAGCCAATCGACGCGCCTCTCACCTCTTGCGGGACCGTGACAATGTCAAGGAGGTCGTCCAAGACTGCCGGTTTTAGAAAGTCGATCGTCATCGAACGGACAACGAAGGCGGAAGCCCGGGGCGTCGTTCCGCGTTTCCTCGAGCAGCGCTTGCTGATTGGTGCCGAGCAGGCGCAAGTAATTCGTTCTGCCGCGCTCCATGAAACGCAGAAAATTCGCGTGATAGACAATCTGGCCGGCATCGGTATCTTCAAAGTAGACACGCACCTGCATGTAGTGCCGTCCGTCTCGAATTTCGCCGTCAAGAGAGACTGTCACAGCGCGGTTCCCCTTATTGCGCGTACAGGGACCAATTGTCTTGCACAGTGGCGGTTTTTTGAGCAAGCGCTAAAATCCTGCGCTTGCCGGAAGCTGAACCGGTCGCCCGAATACGGCAGGCACCGCGCTGCAGACATCGAGGCCGAAGCTGCGGAGGTTTTCCGGACGTTGGTCAATCAGGTGACACTCGTGCTCGAGACGGAAGAACTCGCGATTGCGCTACGCGGCGACCTCGCTGCGATCCTGCGGTTTGCGGCGGGCAAGAAGAACCCCCGGCTTCCCTTCGGAGGCTGGGACTCTATTTGCAATCGCAAGCATCGGTGGTTGCGGGGATAGGATTTGAACCCATGACCCGGCGACCAGGCCCGGTCGATTATCGCCGATGAGCTTTCAGCTCCTCTTCTTCCTGCGACGTGCGCCGGCGCTTCGACTCACTTCCCTGCCGCGAAGGGTAGCCGTGCGCCCGCGATGTCGGCCTGCCGGCCTGCCGCTCAGATGATGAAGTCGGATGATTGATCGCGGAGCCGGAGGTCTCAGTTCCCTTCGCTACGCTGAAAGCGGCTTGTCCGCATTTAGGATGGCACGGCAGAGCTGAAACCACTGAGACGACCAGCTCGCTTGTTTTCCGGTTCCCAAAGGTCTCGGGGAACCCTAAGGGGAGTGCCAAAAAAGCAGATTTTGTTATGGTTTTTACAAGAAACCCTAATTATAAATACCAAAGCAGGCTCCAAACTAGGCTTTGCTATGAAGCGCAGCGATCTCAGCCACACAATCCGGGAGACCCTGAAACGGCTCCCGCACCCGTATGAGGCGCACTACGGTATCATCCCACCACCTCCCCCGGAGCACGGGGTCTCAGTTATCCAAGCGATGAAGGCCTTGGACAATGCCCAGGGCGCGCTCGGGAAAATAGACGCAATCGCGACTCAGATGAAGGACCCCTACATTGTCAGCCGAATCCTGACCCGACGGGAGGCGGTCAGTTCGTCCTCGATCGAGGGCACCCAAAGTACGCTCGATGAACTCCTTTCGGTCGAGGAGACCGGCGGCGACGACGCAAAGGATGCCGCGCGCCAGGTCCGCAACTACGCTGTGGCTCTTGACGATTTCATCCCATTGGCGGCGAAGGACGGAGATGGCGTCTTCACGATCGATCTCCTGAAGAGTCTCCATCGCGCCGTCATGAAAGATGATCCCGATTACCAGGACGTTCCGGGCGAACTCCGCACGCGCGTGGTGTGGATCGGAGGGGGCGGCAACATCGCCTATTCAAGCCTAAATCCGCCGCCACCCGATGAGGTGCCGGCTTGCCTCGCTCAGACAGTCGACTACCTCCGCAACGAGGGAATGCAGCAGATGACCCAGGGTTTCATTACGCGAATGGCCATCGCGCATGCCCATTTCGAGGCGGTCCACGCGTTCCGCGATGGCAACGGCCGCGTCGGTCGTCTTCTTCTTCCACTGATGATGGCTGCCGAGAAGCACGTCCCCCTTTATCTATCTCCATACATTGAGGCGAAGAAGGGCGCGTACTACGCTTCCTTGAAGGATGCGCAGCAGCGCCTCGACTGGCAGCCTATCATAATCTTTATGGCAGAGGCCGTGACCGGCACCGTCGAAGAGCTCATGAAAACGCGCTCGGCTCTGTCCGAACTGTCAGAACTGTGGAGGAGCCGTCGCAAATTCCGAAAGGGATCGGCGGCCGCGCGCGCGCTAGACGAGCTTCCCCATTACCCGGTCCTAACCGCCAAACGGCTCGGAGAACTCCTCGAGATCAGCCCGCCGCAAGCGCACCAGGCTATCGCACAGTTGGAGGAGGCTGGCATTCTCGCCGAACGGACGGGCTACTCGCGCAATCGCGTCTACGCCGCGAATGATGCGCTGAACATCATCAACCGTCCTTTCGGTGAACAACCGATCCTTCCCGATGAATCGGAGCCTGACGACGCCGCGAAGGCGAGCCCGAAGTGGCCGTGATGGATAATGACCATGCGCGGCCGTTAGCGTGACCCCGATTAAACGGAAAGCCGCGATGCTAATAGTCGCGCTTGCCGTGATCGAAGCTGATCTGTAACCGCACCCTGCGACAGGCTGAACCTCCTCCGAATTGATGGACACCTGTAGTAGGCTCGATGAGTCAGGAGGTGTCGGATGGAAGGACGTCAACGTCGGTCGTTTACGGACGATTACAAGCGGCAAGCGGTCGATCTG
>NZ_LLYA01000007.1 GCF_001440415.1 Bradyrhizobium retamae | reverse complement strand
GCCTGTAATCATGCAATAGCCAACCTCTGCAAGGCGGCCGCCCTCGGATGCGTACCTGGATCGCGACGCAGCCGATCGATTTCCGTCGGGGGATGGACTCGCTGGCGATGCTGGTGAGCGAGGCGTTTGGGGCCAATCCGTACGACGGCGGACTTTATGTCTTCCGGTCCGAGCGCCGAGATCGCGTGAAGATCCTGACCTGGGACGGAAGCGGCCTTGTCCTTTACTACAAAAGAATCGAGGGGCAGTTCACCTGGCCGCCGATCAAGGAAGGCGTCATGCCGCTATCTCATGCTCAACTCTCGGTGCTGCTCGATGGCTCAGACTGGAAGCGTGTGCCGATGCGGGTTGTGGATCAGCCAGCGCGAGCTGGTTGATCCGTATCAAGAGTAGCTCGTCACTCATGCGGAGTTGTTGTAAAATCACTCTGCATGAGTGATTTGCCTTCCGATCCAGCATTGCTCCGACAAACCGTGATGGCGCTGTCGTCAAGGCTTGCGGCGTTGTCGGCGGAATGCAGCACGCTTTCGGCCGAGCGTGATGCGGCGATCGCCCAACGCGACGCTGCGGTTCAGGAGGCTGCGGTTCAGGAGAACGACAAGCTCCTGATGATCCTGTCCCAGTTCAAGCGCACGATCTTCGGTCCCCGCTCCGAGACACTGGATCCCGGACAGCTGCCTCTCTTCACCATCACGGCACAGGCGGCTCGTGCCGCGGCCAACGACGACGTAACCGGAGGCAGGCTGCCTGATGGAGCGGAGGGCCGTGGAAAGCGACCGGCGCGACGCAACCGGGGGAAGCTTCCGGAGCATTTGCCGCGCATCGATGTCGTAATCGATATCGAGAGCCACATCTGCCCTTGCTGCGGCGAGCGGCTGCACAAGATCGGGGAGACCGTCAAGGAAGCCTTCGACGTCATTCCGATGCAGTACCGGGTCAAGCGCATTGTGCGTCCGCGGTATGGCTGCCGGGGATGCCGCCAGGGTGTGATGCAGGCACCTGCGCCGACCCAGGCGATCGATGGCGGGATGGTGACGGAAGCCTTGCTGGCCCACATCGCGGTGATGAAATACGGCTACCAGTTGCCGCTGTATCGGCAGGAACAGATGTTCGCCGCACAAGGCATCACGCTCGATCGGCAGACGCTGGCCTCGTGGATGGGCCGCGCCGCCTGGTGGCTGAAGCCGCTTCACACGCTGTTGCGCCGCGCAGTGATGTCCTACCCGCGGCTGTTTGCCGACGAGACGCCGCTGCCAGTTCTCGATCCCGGCCGTGGCAGAACCAAAGTCTGCCAGTTCTGGGCGATCGCCACCGACGACCGCCCGTGGGGCGGCCCGGCGCCGCCGGCGGTGGTCTACATGTTTGCCGAGGATCGCAAGGCGATCCGCGCCAAGCAGCTGTTCGGGGACTACCACGGCATCCTGCAGGTCGACGGCTATGCCGCCTACAAGGGCCTGATCAAGAACGGCGGCCATCTGGTGCAGTTGGCGTTCTGCTTCGCGCATGCGCGGCGGAAGTTCTGGGACGTTCACGTCGCGACCAAGTCGCCGATTGCCGCGGAAGCGCTGCAACGGATCGCGATGTTCTACGCCATCGAGGATCGCATCCGCGGTCTGCCGGCGGCGCATCGGGCTGCAGTGCGGCAGACCGACACCAGGCCGTTGATCGAGGACTTCAAGCCCTGGCTCGAGGCGCGACTGCTAGAAGTCTCGAAGAAGTCCGGTCTAGGCAAAGCCATCCGCTACACCCTCAACCATTGGGACGGCCTGACGCGCTTCGTCGATGATGGGCGCATCGAGATCGACAGCAATACGGTCGAACGCAGCATCAAGCCGATCGGGGTAGGAAAGAAAAACTATCTGTTCGCAGGCAGTGAGGGCGGCGCCGAAACCTGGGCCACTCTAGCATCGCTCATCAACTCGGCAAAGCTTCACGACATCGACCCGCGGCACTATCTGACCGATGTTCTCGAGCGCATCGTCTCCGGACGTACCAAGATCAATCAGCTGAACACGCTGCTGCCGTGGAATTGGAAAGCCGAGCGCGACGGTTCGGAGGCAATGCTCGCCGCTTGATCAGTTCGACGGCAAGGCGTCGGGAACTTCCTGCGCATCGCTGGCGTCGTCGTAGATCTCTTCGCGGATCACGCGCAGCGTCACCTCGTGCAGATACACTTGCAGCGCACCCTCCAGCTCGGTGAACTCCGGCAGCAGCACTTTGTCGACGAAGCCCCGTGACGCACGGACCATCACCGTGTTGCGTCGCTGCCGGCGATAACGAAACGGCCGCAGCCCATATCGGCGGCAAAGCGCCAGAAAAAGGTGCCGAGACCACTGGTCGGGAAGTGAGAATTGCTGTTCGATCGGTGGATCGTGGCGAGCGAGTTCCTCGACCCGGGCCCGCACCCGCTGCAGCGCGGCTTCCGCCGCAAGGCGCTCACCAGCAGTTCCGGCCCCCACGAACAACGCCTCGATCTTCCGAAGCTTCTCGCGCAGCTGCGACTCGCTGTTCATTCTGATCCCATTGCCCGCTCCGAACCGGGATCACCCCATCACCGCGCCCCGGCGGCGTCAATCATCCCGACCGCGCTATCCAGAGCATTCCGCGCAAGTCAAGCCCGGGCACCGGTGATCCTATCGTGACGCTCACCATTGAACCTTTCACTTGCGATCATGAAGCTTCCGGATTCCGTAGCTGTCTGCTTCACACTGTACAATCTGACGCCACGTACGCTTCAAGCTCTTTCGGAGAACTGTCGTGGCGAGCCTGATTGCGGTTGCGACGCTTAACACACCCGGAACTCAAGGGCGGTGCGACGAATTTAGCCGGCAACAAACCACAAATTCCACGTTCTGCCCGAAAGGCACGCTGCGAGCACGAACTCCATACAAGAGCCGAGCAAACAATCCTTGGCGCGATATCGCGGTCCTTTTTGCTGCCCTGGCGTACGACGGCCCGGCAGCGGTCACGGGCCTTCTCCCCAGATTGGCCTTTAATTTTACGCGTATTCTTACCATTCGTCGCCGCTTACTACCTTTCTTTTCTCTTTCGCACCATCAACGCGACCATAGCTGGATCGGCGCCGTTCACCCGCCAACCCAATGAAGAGAAAGGCGAAGCAGCGTGACGGGCTGACCGATTCAGGAAACGAATGGGCAACCAATGCGTCTGCCGTCCCTTCAGAGCCGACCTAAACGAGCCCTGGCGACCGGTGAGGCTCACGACAGTCGGCTTGCGACAAACTTCTGCCTTCGCCTGAAGTCCGGATCGATGCTGCTTGCCGATCGTGACTATGGCGCCGACTGGATCAGAGAACTCGCCGTCAAGTCCGTACAGGGCGACGTCTCTATTGCTGCTCTTTGGGAAGCGATACCGTTGGCTCAGCGGGCAGCGGCTTTGGGAGTGCGTCGTCGCCGGTAGTGGTTGATCTTAGCTCGGCCGCCGCCGTGCAGTCACCTGCCCAGAGCTTGGTCCCCTTGACCGTACCGACGAACTTGCAGCCCGACGGCGCGCTCGGCTTCGCTTGAACAAGCGGCTTTCCTCCAACGCTTGGTCTCTTCGTCGGACTGACGCCTTGAGCGAGCGCGACCCCCAACGCTAAGGTTATGGCGAACACCAAGGCGGCTGTTGCGCCAATAGCTTTACGAATACTCATCTATCTTTCCCTCTCGGAAACCGGCCCGGATTGTGGTCGAGGGGCAAGCTGTTGTCGAGCGGCAACACCCGCCCGTGGTCGTCGCCCCACGCGGCGGCTGCATAGGGCTGAGTGCAGCGCCCGGTCTAAGGGCGGGATTGGTCTGCGTCGATACACCAGCCCAGGCGATGCTCCCAACGGCGAGGGCGCCAAATATAGCGAGCGACTCCCGCCACCATTCCGAGGAAATACCGAGGTGTGCAAAGGCGAGCGTCAGTCCGCGGCGTTGCAGCTCCGGCACAAGCCCGTGAAGCACGTCCTCCACACCGCACGGAAAATGCGAGATCTGCAGCATGAACCCGTCGCAGGCGCCCTGCCCCGAACCACTGCTGGATGCGGTCAGCCCACCCAGGCGGGCGTTCCGGTGAATTCGCTGATGGTTCGCGGTCGACACCGCAGCCGAAAGGACAGTGTCGACACGCCGCTTAGATAATGATTCCTTCGCCTAATCTGAGGCTAGGGTTGGATACGCTACCCGGAGCGTCGAGCGCGCGCGAATAGTCCGCCTTGTCACAAATTGCACGCCGACCTCCTGCCCGTTTAACCGGACCAACTCGCACCGCCGGAATGCAAGGCCTGTCTTTGAAAGCAACAAGAAAAACAGACGAGATCTCAAGACATCTGTCGATCCATCTATTCGCAGACGTGCGCCCGTTTCAGAAACATCAATGAGTACGCAATCGCGCCACCATGTGCCATCAGACCCCAAGAGAGTGGCTCGGTGCTCATGTTCAAATTGAACGCGCTTCGCTTTTCGCCTGTCCCGGTTCATACATCCACGCTGTTCAATGGCAGCCTCAAGAGCCATCTAGAAATTCAAGACCAAAATTACTCTCCGGGTAGCCACTTGCATGCGCCCCTGGCGAAACACAGTCGGTAATCAGTCAGGACTATCGCGTCAGCTCGCCACGAGCCGCGATACGCCAGAAACACAGACCAACTCCTATCTCAAGCCGCGGGTCCACCGGCGCGAAGCACGACCAGGGCGTCGGCTCTTAAATGAATGCAAAGGCGAGCAGGCTCGAGCAGAGCAGCGCGAGCCCTGCCGCGGTCAGGGCCAGCAGGCTGCCGGAGACAAGATCATGATTGTGCATGAAGCGCCCTTGAGTACAGCGCAAGGAGAGCGCTAATTGCTGCCTGCGACGTACATGTCAATCGATAAATTATCGCTCAAATTGACTGCACAATTTCTGCTGTTGCTATGAAAGAACGCATTTTTTCAGCGTGATCGCTGGACCGTTCGCCGTGTTGCGGCGGAAACAAAGAATATTACGTTTGAGACTTCCGACCGGGAAGAGAGCCCAGCTCTTCGGTTTTCCTGGCCCTACAACCGAGGCCGGTAAAGGGCCAAGACGTTTGCACCAACTGTCGGAGCACACTCGCAGGCGCCCGGTGTGAGCCGTTTCACAATTGCGGTAGATTTTTCGGAGTAGCTTTTTGGAATGCGTGGACTTCTGATCATCCTTGTCGCCTTTTCAATGATATTGGCGGCACGCGGCCGGCACCAGGGTGGGTTCATGCCGCGCCCAACCGCGTCCATGCCGCCGGTCAACGTGCCATAGTCAAAGGATTTGGCTCGATCAGCGCGGGAATCGCGCTTAAAAGGGGCTTGTCCCTCATCGGCATGGAGAGTGGCATGGCGCAGAACATCTACGACAGTTCCGATTTTTTCGCCGGTTACAGCCAGTTGCCCCGACAGGTGCATGGGCTGGGCGGCGCTCCTGAATGGCCCGAGATCAAAGCCATGCTGCCCGATCTTGTCGGCATGCATGTCGTCGATCTGGGGTGTGGTTTCGGCTGGGCATCACGCTGGATGCGCGAGCAAGGTGCCGCCTCTGTCCGTAGTCTTGACCTGTCGCAATGATCGCGAAAGTACCCGGCGTGTAGCGCTTCATTACGCGAAAAAGGAATCGGGCAATCCGGCATCTCACCAGGTTTCGCGCCTTCGCGTGCGCTATCTGAATGGTACGTGTCGCTCCATGCAATCATGGTAGGTCGGAGGTCCAGGGAGCGAAATTGCGGATGATTACTGAGGGACCAGACCGCGCGCATTTCTCTACCCTTGGCGGATCGTTAGCTCGAGGCGCGCTTTCGCTGAGGGTAGCTTTCTCGCCGCTGCGACGGCCGCATGAACACGGGGCGGGGTAAGCCATGGATGCGGTTCGCGGCGAAGGAGAGCATCGAGCTCTGACGCCATTCTGGCAGGTACGTCGGGATGCAAAATGGCCGCAGACGAATGGCCTGCGGCCCACCGGCGAAACTATGAACAATGATGAAATACGAACAGCCCCGGTGCTGCCGCAGCAAAGCACGTCTGGCGTGAACTTTGGATTCCGGGAATCTACGGGTGAGCACCCGTCCTGCCGAAACGGGCCCGCGGATGCGGACAACTGCGGCTCTTCTGCCGGTTTTTCTCAATCGCTCCTTAAGCAAACGGGCAATTGCCTAAAGTCGTAGCGCTTCGCTTAGCGAATTCGAAGACAAATTGACGATGATCGGTGTCGCAACCGGCGCGCGCAGGTTATTCAGTTCGGAATTTCATTTTAAAGGTCGTCAACACCAGCAAGAGCGTCGATAGAGCCAAGGCCGAAAGTACCGCGATGCAGTCGGATTCGAGAATCTATACCCTTCCGCGCTGGCGCTTGACGCGATGGCTCGCCGACTGTGGGCCGAACGTGCCCGAGGACATTCGCGTCGCGCTGGTCGGCAATGCCTACGGCACCCTGCCGGTCTTCGTCGGCGGTATCGTGAACACTGTTTTGGCCGCCGCGGCGATCACCGCGCGCTCCCCGACGCCATTGTTTATCGTCTGGCTGGCCATCGAGATCACGATTTGCCTGACGCGGCTTGCCGTGTTGATCATCGCGAACCGCGAGGCGCTGGCGCGTCGGTCGACGCCGACGGACGTCAACCTGCTGCTCTCCGTCGCCTGGAGCGCAAGCGCGGGGCGCTGATCAGCCTGGCGACGGGCGACTGGCTCGCGGCGACGCTCGCGTGCGTGTCCGCAGGCGCGATGGTCGGCGGCATCTGCTTCCGCAACTTCAGTGCGCCGCGGCTCTGCGGCGCGATGATCGTGCTCAGCCTCGGTCCGACCATTCCCGGCGCCTTGATCGTGGGCCAACCGCTGATGTTCGTCCTCTTCCTGCAGATCCCGATCTATCTCGCCGCCATGACCATGGCCTGCTTCAAGCTCAATCGGATGCTGATCGCCACGATGCAGGCGGAACGCGATAACGATTATCGCGCCCGTCACGATCCGCTGACCGGGCTCGCCAACCGCGCCGGCCTGGTCGGCGCGCTCGAGAGGCGGCTGGCGGCGCCGTGCGGCCGAGACGACATATCCGCGCTGCTCTATCTGGACCTGGACGACTTCAAGGCAATCAACGATACGCATGGCCATGACGCCGGCGACCGGCTGCTGAAGGCCGTGGCGGAGCGGATGCGAGGCGTGCTGCGCGACGGCGACCTTCCTGCACGGCTGGGTGGCGACGAATTCGTCGTGGTCACCGCCGGCTGCACCCCGGAGGAGGCAATGGCCTTCGGGGCGCGGTTGGTCGAGGTGATCGGCCTGCCCTACGACCTCGGCTCGGGCACGTCCGCCCGCATTGGCGTGAGCGTCGGGATCGCAATGGCGCCGGACCACGGCCGAAACGCGATAACCTTGCTGCGTGCGGCCAATACGGCGCTTTACGAGGCCAAGTTCGCCGGAGGGCCGCGTTGCCGGGCCGCATCCGGAGACGACCTGGCAAGACTGCGCCGGCTCCTTGCGCAAAGCGCGGCCGAGCACACGCAGGCAACCGCGGCAGCGTAGCCGGTCGCCGGTCCGCCTCCCGTTCGGCAGCAAGAGCCGGGACGCCGACATGGCGGTCATCTACTAAGCCGGGCATGGGATCGAGCTTGACGGCATCAATTATCTCATTCCGGTGGATGCCGTGATCGAGGGCGACGCCGACGTCCTGTATGCCACCGTGTCGCTCGACCGCGTCCTGTTCGCGGTCGATCCGGCAAAGCGCCTCCGGCTGATCATTCTGGATGCCTGCCGCGCCAATCCGTTCGCGAGCCGGATGAAGCGCTCGGTCGCGTCGCGCTCGGTCAGCCGGGGCCTTGCGAAAGTGGAGCCGACAAGTCCCAACACCTTGGTCGCGTACGCCGCCAAGGCCGGCTCCACCGCCGCCGACGGCGACTCCGGCAACAGCCCGTTCGCGGCGGCGCTGGTCAAATACCTTTCGAGGCCCGGCCTCGACGTTCGCCGCGCCTTCGGTTTCGTGCGCGACGATGTTCTGAAAATCACAGGCAATCGACAAGAACGCGGCCAAGCCCCTATCGGAGCCAAGCCCGGCAACGCCAAGCAGGGCAGCGGTCCGGTTGCTCACCTCGCCTCCTTGAACGGCAAGTGGAATACGGTGGCGGGCTGTCCGCGCGACGGCGCGGCGGACGGCTATGTCTGGCGCTTCGTTGCGACGCTCAAGGACGGGCAGTTTCAGGCGCAATATGGCACGCCGGGTGCATTTCCTTCCGCGACGTATGAAGGGACGATCAACGGCGATGGCTCAGGCACGCTCCACGTCGTCGGCTTCGGCGGCAACCCGAAATTCAACCTGACGAACGTCGCCGCGGGTACGCCCATCACCCACGAAATCGCCGTTCGCTTCGAGGACTCGCGCGGCACAGGCGATCAGAGCGGCCGACCGTGCCATTATACCTTCGACCGACAGCAGCCTTCGCGCTGATGAGTACTCACTTTGCCGGCGGCCGCAACGGGCTTTCCGCCCAACTCCGGGCAGTCGGGTTGAGCAGCGGGTCGTCATCGCAGTTCGTGCAGACATAGCGGCGTTGCCGCTCGTCAACAACATCGGGCACGGTGACCATCGGCTTGCCGCAAGCCGGGCACACCTTCCGGATAGGATAGAGCACCGCCATGAGATTCCCCCGTGGCGTGCAGTTTAGTGCCACCTGCCACGCCGACACAAGCGGCTCTTGCCGGGCTGGAAGCTCCGGGTCTCTTGACGGCGGCTCGCCAGCGTATTGAAATCCGGCCGTCTGATGTTGTGGGGTGGCGTGATGGAAGAGTTCTACAGCGGCTTTGCGCAGCGAGCGCGCGATCTGGCCGAGAAGGCGGATCCGTTCACCAAGAGGCGGCTGTTGGAGTTGGCCCAGCGTTACGACGCCAAGAGCAGGCCAGGCTCCGGGCACGGGCGCCCCCTGCCGCCGCCACGCATTGCCCCGCCAGCTCCGCTCTTTTCCGGCTCCGGCGAAGCGTGAGAGAGTTTCTGACTAGATTAGCGTTTTCTTGGTTCGAATCATATCAGGCGGCGTCGGCGAGTTTGTAGGACCACCTGTGGATGACCGGATGGCGATTGACGTCGTCGATACCGGCCATGATGCGCTCCTTGAGTTCGTGTTTTGAGGCCACCCGGATGTGGCGGAGGACTGAACGGGCGAACTTGGAGAAGAATCCCTCGATGAGATTGAGCCATGAGCCGTGCTTGGGCGTGAAGGTGAGCTCGAAGCGCCCGCTTGGTCGAGTGGCGAGCCAGGCTCTGGTTTCTCGCGAGATGTGCGCGGAATGATTGTCGAGGATCAACTTGATCGCAGTGTTCGGCGGATAGGCGTCATCGATAAGCCTGAGGAGTTCGACGAACTCTCGACTGCGGTGGCGATCTTTGACAAGGGCGTGGACCTTGCCGGTGAGCAGATCGATCCCAGCCA
>NZ_LLYA01000006.1 GCF_001440415.1 Bradyrhizobium retamae | reverse complement strand
CGATGCACTCTTCGTCATCGAGCGCGAGATCAACGGCTTGACCGCCGCCGAGCGGTTTAGCGTGCGACAGCAAAAGAGCAAGCCGCTGTTCGATGCGATGCACGAATGGGTGACCACCGAACGCGCCACACTCTCGCGCTCCTCCGCGGTTCGCGAGCCGATCGACTACATGCTCAAGCGCTGGGCCGACTTCGCCCGCTTCCTTGATGATGGCAGAATCTGCCTGACCAACAACGCTGCGGAAAGAGCGCTGCGCGGTATCGCTCTCGGAAGACGCAATTGGACCTTTGCCGGTTCTCAGCGCGGGGCAGACCGCGCCGCTGTCATGCTGACGCTTCTCACCACCGCACGCCTCAACGATGTCGACCCGCAAGCCTGGCTCGCCGATGTTCTGGCCCGTATCGCCGATCTGCCTGCCTCGCGCCTGCACGAGCTGCTTCCTTGGGAATGGAAAAGGCTACGCGCGGTCGAAAAAAACCTCTGATCAGCGGTCCGTCGCAACCTGAACGTCTCAACCGGCTAGCGACCATCATAACCCAGACCGTCTATGCGCGCGCGTAATCGTTGCGCGGCCGTCGTCGGATGCGTACCGATCCAGATCGACAACCCAGGTCGGAGCCCGATCATCGGCCAACCGTCCCGACTGCCGCCAGCACCTCGCACAGCGCCCGCCGGTCGACTGTTCCCCTGACATGGATGCGAACCGCGCCGACCTCGATCTCGATCGCCGCCTGCTCTTCACTCGGCAATTGGCCCCCGCAGCCGGTGATCGCGACCGGCACAAAGCCAGGTGGCATGCCTCTGTCCCCGCGCTCCGCGACCTGCGCCCGCGTGGCCTGGCGACGCCAGAGAAACAACAGACTTGGCCTGATGTCGTGTCGCCGTGCCACCGCGGACACGCTTGCACCCAGCGCAAAACTCTCCGCGACAATCGCCGCCTTCGCATCGGCCGACCAGCGCCGTCGCCGGCCGGCCCCAGTGATGATCTCGACACGCTGCAGCGTGTCAGAAGACTCCTTGAGGATAGGCGTATGCCTATCCGTATCGCTATCCTTACGACTATCCTTAAACATGGCGAGACCTCGTGATGATTCAGTCCACGACATCTTCCTAACCCACCAAATCAGCCCTCAGCGCGTGGTCCCTGGATGACGCTCACGTTCGGCGACGCTCCGCCGAGATAGGCTTGCGTCTTCAGCGTCAGCCGCATCGGGGTGAGGCTCTGGCGAAACGCCTCGACGGCCTCGTCGCGATTGGCCGCCGCCTGTTCCAGCGTTTTGCCGAGACGCGCCTCGCGGGTCTACGCCTGATCGGCCGGCCGCAGCAGGGCGTGAATGTCCGCAGCGATCATCGGAAAAATGCCGCCAAGGACAACCGTGTCACCCCCACGAGTTCAACATCCGGCCCCCATGGCGCGGCCGCCTTCGCCGCCGAACAGCGACGGGCGATCGGGATAGGTGCCTTCGAGATAGTTCGCGATGGCCCACGAGTCCGCGACAGATGTCTCGCCGTCGATGAACACCGGCACCGTATCGGACTGATGCGGCGCGATGGCGTCCTTTTCACTAAAGCGCCACGGAATGGTTTCGGCTTTGATATCCTTGTGCGCAAGCGCCATGCGCGTGCGCCAGCAGAACGGGCTGAACACACGCTCGGTCTCGGTCCCGCAGAGTTCGAACAGTTTTCGCGACGCGGTCATCTTTCTCAGCCTTTCACAACGGACGCGGTCTGTCCGAACAGGACTTTCTTCTGCTCATCGGTGAAGGTCTTGCCAAGGCTTGGGTTCACCGTCGGGCCAACCGCGTAAGCGCGAACCGTCGCGGGCTTCGCCTTGATGGCCTCGAACCAGCGCTTGAGATCCGGAAAGTCTTCCAGCTTCTGACCCTGCCGTTCATACGGCACGATCCATGGATAGGCCGCCATGTCCGCGATGGAATAGTCACCGGCGACATACTCGCGATCCGCGAGGCGCTTGTTGAGGACACCGTAAAGCCGGTTGGTCTCGTTGATGTAGCGGTCGATCGCGTAGGGAAGTTTCTCCGGCGCGTAGACATTGAAGTGATGATTCTGACCCGCCATCGGCCCGAGGCCGCCCATCTGCCACATCAGCCATTGCATCACGTCGAAGCGCTTGCGCAGATCGGACGGCATGAACTTGCCGGTCTTTTCCGCGAGATAGATCAGGATCGCACCGGATTCGAAGATCTTCACCGGCGCGCAGCCGTCGGCAGGCGCATGGTCGATCATCGCGGGCATGCGGTTGTTCGGCGAGAACGCGAGGAACTCCGGCTTGAACTGATCGCCCGTGCCGATGTTGACGGGATAAATCTTGTACGGAAGGCCGGTCTCTTCGAGGAACATCGTGATCTTGTGGCCGTTTGGCGTGGGCCAATAATAAAGATCGATCATCTTGCCATCCTTGAACGTAGCGTATGCTTCGAGAAGCGGTCTTTCATCGCTGGAGCTGTGTTATCGGCGGCATGATAGGTTCTCCATTCGAAGATCACCCGGTACCTCGTGTGATGTGGTTTGGGAGTATGTACGTCTTTTACCAAGCCTAAGCGGCTTTCTTTTGATCGGCTGAATTTGTGGAAGGGTTGGTCGCGACGTTCGATAGTGCGAAGGCGGCTACTTGTTCGGCGAGAATTGTGAGGCCGGGCCTGCCAATTCACAGTCTCACTGGCGGAGGATTGCTTCGCGTCAGTCTGGATTGCCATGGCGTAAGGCGTCGGCCATCCTCTCAGAGCGTGGATGACGGAGCGCATGGTTACCAGCGTGGTGCCGATTGCCTGAACGCCGTTCGCACAAACGATGCAGCCCACGACCCCGCCTTCGAGATAGCGATAGTCGTCGGAGCGCATCTCTTCAGTATAATCGAGCAAGTTCTTGACGATACCGGACATCGAGCCGTGGTATCCGGGCGAGGCGACAATGACGCCGGATGCGCGACGAAGCGCCTCGATCAGACGAGTGGCGCCGGGGCTGCTTTGCGCGATGCCCATTTCGAACGGCGGCAGTATGAGATCGGGTCCGGCGAAGGCCAGAGTGTCGCATCCTGCAGCACTCACTAGAGAAAGCGCTGTTCGCAAGGCGCGCTCCGATGTCGAACTAGCGCGAGTTGAGCCGCCGATTCCGACAACGAGTGGACGGTTATAAGCATTCTTCTTCACTAGGACGGCCTCATTGGATTGGTTCGATAGTCTCGTCTATGCAAAAGTGTTTCAAACGTAGGCGGAGCGCGAAGAGCGTGATGCCGCCACACGAAAGCAATTCAGGATAAGAGATTGGTGCAGGGCGCACTACGTTTACAAAACGGAAGGTACATATCAGCGATAGAAATACCAGCCGGTTGCGATGCGAGAGAGGGCCTTAACGATGGAAATCAAGCAGATCCACTATTTCATGTGGGTGTACGAGGAGGGGTCTTTCAGCAAGGCTGCCCAGAAGGCCAGGGTGGCGCAGCCCGTGCTCAGCATGCAGATCCCCCGCACCGCGCGTAATCGCTCGCCCTAGGCAGCCGAGCCCAAGCCCTCCGGCAAGGAAGGCGCGGATCGTCCGTTGATGGCTGCAGCGCTGGCTCCGGGAATGCCGGCTGAGGGAAAACCTGTTGCGGCTTCGGTTCAGGTAAGCGGGCGGCCCGGTCGGAGGGTCGAAGACCCATTCAAGCTTTGCGGAAACTCCTGCCATGGCAAGAAAAATCGTCAACTTGGAAATATGCCTTGCGCTCGGGACGCAGAGAGCGCGCTTCGCGACGCCGTTTTGGTCAAGTCGCAACTTGAACCGAATGTCGGTATCGGTGGTTGCGCCTCCCCGCAACCACCGATGCTTGCGATAGCAAGCCATCCAGAGCTCCGGCCTCCGAAAGGAAGTCGGGGTTCTTCTTGCCTGCCGCAAATCGCAGGATCGCGGCTAGGTCGCCGCGCAGCACGATGGCGAGTTGTTCCGCCTCGGGCACAAGCGTCACTTGGTCGACTAACGTACGGAACACCTCCGCCGCCTCGGCTTTCTCCTCTTCGCTCTGCAGGCTTTCGTAAAGCGCTGCGATGCGCTGCCGATAGATCTCCGCCACGTTCGGGTGCAAGAGCGGCGGAGGTTCCTCGGCGTTCGCGAGCAGATCAGTCAACTCCGCCTTGCGAGCTTCGAGCACATCCATCTCAGCCTTCATGGACGGTTGATACATGCCATCTTTGATGGCGGTGATGATTCCCCGAATCTGCTTTTCGACTCTTCCCAGCTCGCTCTGCCAAGCATCCTGATCGGTTCGACGTTCGATCCGCAGCCGGTTCACTTCACGGGTGAATTCCTGGCAGAACTCCTTGAACAGCTCGGGCTCCATCAAATGCGTGCGGAGGCCACTCAATACGGATGCCTCCATCGCGTCGCGCCGAATGTTCAAGCGGTTGTCGCATGTCCCCTTGTTGCGCGCAGTCGCGCAGCCGAGCAGGTCCTTCGAGATCATAGTGTACCCGCCGCCGCAACAACCGCATTTCACTAGACCGGCGAAGAGATGCCTGGGTCGCCGACGGTCGTTAAGCTTGTTCTCGCCGGGGGCCGAGGGCTCGTAGGCGAGCGTCTGCTGACGCGTCTTCACAGCGTCCCAGGTATCCTGGTCGACGATGCGCAATTCGGGAACGTCCAGAATCACCCACTCGGATTCGGGGTTTAGCCGAGAAACCCGTTTGCCCGTATCTGGGTCCTTCAGATAGCGAAGCCGATTCCACACGAGGCGGCCGACATAGAGTTCGTTGTTGAGAATGCCAACGCCGCGCTTTGGATTGCCGTGAATGGTCGATGGTCCCCATTCGGCGCCTTGAGGTCCAGGGACACCCTCGCGGTTCAGTTCGAAGGCGATCGTGCGCGAGGACTTGCCGCACAGGTAATTTGTGAAGATGCGCCGGACGACAGCCGCTTCGGCTTCGTTAATCGTGCGATCGCCGCGGATTGGCTCGCCATCGGCAGCGAACTGCTTGACGACGTCATATCCGAAGCACAGCCCCCCGCCGGACTTGCCGTGCGCGACGCGACCCCGCAGGCCCCGACGCGTCTTGTCCGCTAGGTCTTTCAGGAACAGGGCATTCATCGTGCCCTTCAGCCCTACGTGGAGATGTGTGACGTCGCCCTCCGAAAGCGTGACGATCCGCACGCCGGCGAAGGCCATGCGCTTGAAGAGCTCTGCAATGTCCTCTTGATCGCGGCTGAGGCGGTCCATCGCTTCTGCAAGCACAATGGCGAACTTCCCGCGGGTCGCGTCGCTGATCAGTTCCTGGATGCCGGGGCGAAGCAGCGATGCACCAGAGATGGCCCGGTCTGTATAGCTGTCGACGACAGTCCAATCTTGCTTCTCGGCGTGGAGGCGGCATAGACGCAATTGATCCTCGATCGAAGCGTCGCGCTGGTTGTCTGATGAGTAACGGGCGTAGAGCGCGACCTTCATGACGTCTCCTTATTCCGGGAGACGGTCACGCTTCCGTCTGTCTGTTTCCGCTTGGACAAAGTCCCGCGCGGCCTGCCGAGCAAGCAGGCGCACCAGATTGACCAGGCGCGGATCGGATTTCGATGTGGCCACGGTTGCAGCCGGGGCTCCGGGCGCCGTATCGGCGACCACGCGAAGCTTTTCGGCTGTTGTTCCTCTTGGTCGGGCCACCGCGGCGCCCCTGTCGTTGCGCGTATCGCTCCGCATCGTGACAAAGATGGCGAGTTGCGGCCGCAACGCAAGGGAAAATATCCAGCGATATCAGTATCTTGTGTCGTAGTCGTGCGCTGATCCGAGATGCGAAGCGTACCGGATCGGGAAATCGCAAATTCGAGCGCACGAAAAATATTTTCGTGATCGCCTCTGCTAGATGCAATCTGTTTGATTGCCACGCCGGACAACACACCGACCTCTATTACTGCTGCTGACGTCACAAGAGACCGTCGCAGTCTTGCGGCTAGCCGGAGATTCGGCTATATATCCAGATATACCATTGAGGCGATCCGTGAGCAATAGTGCGCAGAAAAGGGCGATCGAAAATTACCGATCCCGGCTGACCAAGCGCGGTATCGTGCGGTTTGAGCTCCAAGCCCTCGAGACCGATCGTGATCTCATCAGAACGCTCGCCCGGAAGTTGACCGAGGAAGGGCCGGAAGCCGGGCATCTCCGACGCGCGGTGCAACAGGCCGTTTCTGGCGAGCCACCGAAGCCCGGTGGCATCTTGAGTGCGTTGCGTCGCTCGCCGCTCGTTGGTGCCGATCTCGACCTGACGCGCCCCCGTGAAGAAGGGCGTAAGGCCGATCTGTGACGCGTTATCTTCTCGACACCAACATCATCAGCGACATCGTCAAGCCAAAGCCGTCAGAGTCACTGTTGGCCTGGATAGGCCAGCAGCGCGATGAGGATTTGTTCATTGCTTCGCTGACAGTCGCCGAAATTCGGCGCGGTATTCTGGAAAAGCCGCGTGGCAAGAAGCGCGATGCGCTCGACGCCTGGTTCGTTGGTCAAGAAGGACCGCTAGCCCTGTTTGCGGGACGTATTTTGTCGTTCGACGACAAAGCGGGCTTGGTGTGGGCGCGGCTGATGGCGGAAGGGAAGGCCGTCGGACGCCCTCGTAGCGGACTCGACATGATCATCGCCGCCGTCGCGGTCGCTCATGATTGCGTGGTGGTAACGGACAATGAAAAAGACTTTGTTGGGCTTCAGATCGTCAATCCATTGCGCGGTGACTTTTAGGGGAAATGCATGACAGGAGGGGCGCCTGAACCCATCGAGTATCAGCTCATCGGTCTGACTGAGGACGGCAACGCAGGCGACCTGCTGCTTGGGCTTGATCAGAAGCAAAGGCGCATTCGCCTCCAGGCGCTGATCTCCGAATGGCTGCGTATGGAGAACCTCGTCGTTCTGACGGGATCTGGCACGTCGGTTTCGGCTGGCGGGAAGACCATGGTGAATCTTGAAACCGCCGTCTTCGAGACGATCGAGGCTCTCTCCGACGCGCCCGCCTCTATCGGGCCTATCATCAAGGCGCGTCGGGATGCCATCTCATTGGCCAACTTACTCGATGAGCCCACCATGGGGTTCGAGCAGTGGCTATCATTCGTTGCCAATTCCCTCGTCGTTGGTAACTCAAAGGGCGCACCATTTTCTGGCGTCACCTGGTCGGGCACGCCAGCTCCAAGCCTTGATGACCTCCAATGGTTTGTTGATCGGCTGCGCATGTCGATCTTCTCGGAATGCGCACTGTCTTTGCCTGACACCGCCAAAGCGAAGTCGGCGAGCGAGATCGCGCCGCAGCTTGCATTTTTGTCCAAGCTCGTCGCGCGTGATAGCAATCTTGGCCGAACCCATCTCTTCACGCTGAATTACGACACCCTGTTCGAGCAGGCGTTGGAGTTACTAGGCATCCAATATTTCGACGGCTTCACCGGCCGAGCAGCCGCTCGCTTCGACCCATCGGTTTATGGGCTCGATGTCTATTATCCGGGTGAGGTTGCCGAAGGGCGGGTGCGGCGCTTCGACAAGTTCCTGCACTTCTACAAACTGCACGGATCCATTCATTGGTTTGAACAGGACGGTGAGATGCGCGCGCGGCACCCCGACCTCGTCCCGTTCCGAACCTATGCAGGTTTGAACCGGGATGAGAAGGCAGCAGTGCTCGTCAAATTGACCCGCGGAACGCCATCGGTTGGAATCCTGCCGACTGCCAACAAGTTCGCGCAGACTCTGACGATGCCCTATGCGCATCTCTTCCGGTCCTTTCAGGTGCGCCTCGGTGTTCCCCAGACCTTCCTGCTCGTTCTCGGTTATGGCTTTGGCGATGATCACGTTAGTCGCATCATTGAGAATGCGCTCATGAATCCGTCGTTGGTGATGCTCGTGGTCGAACCTAATCCAGCCAGCCCGGTCATCGAGCGGGTACGCCGCTATAAGGACCTCGGCAAGCGCGCCTTCGTCTTGTGCCCGACGGATGCCGCCTTTGCTGCTAGGAGCCTGTCTGAGTAGTGACTGGTCAAGAGGTTGCGAGTCTGATTCCTTGCGTGGCCATGAGCAAGGAATTTCGCCCCTGGAAGATCGACGAGGTCCAGCTTCTGCCGCCGAGCGTGCAGGACTATGTGCCGCAGGACCACGTTTCGCGGTTGATCGTGTCGCTGGTCAAGGAAAGCCTTGATCTATCGGCGATCCTAGTACCCACTATCGGTGAAGAATGAGTCGTGATTCAAGGATGTATGAGCGGCATCCCTGAGGCGACAGCTATTATTTTGACGACGGCGGAGCGGACTGAGCTTGAGGGCTTGGTGCGTTCGACGAAGACGGAGCATCGATTGCGGCAGCGCGCACGGATCGTGCTGTTGGCCTCGGAGGGCCTGGCAAGCCGGGCGATCGGACGGGCTGTTGGCTGCACGACCGGCACGGCATCGAAGTGGCGCGTGCGCTATGCCGAAAAACTATTTGGCGGTCTGGACGAAACGGGCGACCGAGGTGCTGAGCCGAAATACACGGCGGAAACGGGCAAACGCATTCTAGCGCTGTTGGACCAGCCGAAGCCCAAGGGCTATGCCCGCTGGTCGGGACCGTTGTTGGCCGCGGCGCTCGGCGACGTCGATGTGCAGTATGTCTGGCGGTTCCTGCGTGCCCAGAAGATCGACCTGGCCGGGCGCAAATCCTGGTGCGAGAGCAACGATCCGGAGTTTGCCGCCAAGGCGGCCGACGTGGTCGGGCTCTACATGGCTCCGCCGGAGAACGCGATTGTCATCTGCGTCGATGAAAAGCCCTCGATCCAGGCGCTGGAGCGGGCACAGGGCTATCTGAAAATGCCGAACGGCCGGGCGCTGGGCGGCCATAGCCATGATTACAAGCGCAACGGCACATCGACGCTGTTCGCCGCCTTCGAGGTGGCCACCGGCAAGGTGACGGCCGCCCACAAGAAGCGGCGGCGGCGCATCGAGTTCCTCGACTTCATGAACGACATCATCGCCGCCTGGCCCGACACTGCCATCCACGTCGTGCTCGACAACCTGAATACCCACAAACCCAGGAACGACCGTTGGCTAAAGCTGCATCCGAACGTGACGTTCCACTTCACACCGACCCGGGCCTCATGGCTCAATCAGGTGGAGATCTGGTTCTCGATCCTGCAAGCAAAGTCCCTGTGCGACGAATCCTTCACCTCGGTCAAACAGCTCAGAGACCACATCGACAACTTCATCGACGACTACAACGCCAACGCCAAGCCCTTCGTCTGGACCAAGTCCGAAGTTCATCAAAAGCGTCTCAAAGCCCGTTTCGCGGACCAATGATTCCGGGTACTAGGCAGCTACCGGAGCGGGCTGGGTCAGCCGCCGTTTGATCCGCGGATGATGACGGCGCTGCTTCTACACGGCTACGCGAGCGGTATCTACTCGTCGCGGCGGATCGCCAGGGCGACGGTGGAGCGGGCGGATTTCATGATGATCGTGGCGGGCGATGCGCCGGACTTCCGCACGATCTCAGAGTTCCGGCGGCGGCACCTGAAGGCGCTGGCCGACCTGTTCGTGCAGGTGTTGAAGCTGGCCGAGAAGGCCGGGTTGGTGAAGCTCGGGCACGTGGCGCTCGACGGCACCAAGATCAAGGCGAACGCGTCCAAGCACAAGGCGATGAGCTACGATCGCA
>NZ_LLYA01000005.1 GCF_001440415.1 Bradyrhizobium retamae | reverse complement strand
GATCCACCTCGCCGCTGCCGTGATAAACTCGCGATGAATCCCAACAGACCCTAGGGCGTCTTCCGATTCTGTGGTCTCAGGGAACTTCACATGCGCGCGCTCCCTCTTCTCCTGCTCGGTCTGGTGATGGCCTCCCCACACCTCGCCTTCGCTCAAATGAAACTCCCCTCCAAGACGGCGCCGGGCGCGACCGAGACGCGCTATTTCACCGCGATCGACGGGCTGATGGACGGCAATGCCGATGTCATTCTGAAGGAAACCCGCCAGGGCAAGAACGTCATCGCGGCTACCCTCGACGTCTGCTACCCCGCCGCGAAGGGCGCCGACCGCAAGGACCGCTTCGTCGCCAACCTCACCATCAGCGGCCAGAACCTGACCGGCACCACGCAGAGCCTCGGTGAAAGGCAGCCGGTCACCATCAGGCTGCTGCGCAAGCCTGTCGGCGACACCTTCGAGTTCCGCGGCCAGATCAGCATCGGCCAGACCGTGACCGAAGTGACCTCGACCGACAATTCCGATCTCAGCGAGAAGGAATTTCTGGACAACCAGACCAGCGACGATGGCATCACGCCGGCGCCGAAGGATTTTACCGACGTCTCGCCGGAAGCCATCGGCGTGCGGGTCAAGCTCGATGCGGCGCTGGATTTCCTCAAGAGCTTGAAGGGAGAGGCCGTCGAAGTCGGGCTTTCCAGCCTTTCGGTCTCCTGCGATGCGCTGCGCGCCGGCGAGCAGACCATCAACCTCACGGCCGATCCGGAGCGCACGGCTGCGCTGATTGCGAAGGCCAAATCGATGCCGGGCGTGGTCGCGGCGGGATGGACCAGCGGCTCTGTCGAGATGGACCGCACCATCCGTTTTGCCGCAGCCGATTGGCGTGACGGCGATAAGATCAACAGGGACAAGATCGCGTCTGCCATTTCAGGCGTGCTCGCGAAAACGCTCGCCGCGAAGGCCGCGGGCGCCGAGTGGGACGCCAACACCGGGAAACTGACGCTGAGCTTCAAGCGGCCGAGCCCGATCTATCCCGCGCTCGCGCTGACCGAAAATGTCGAGGTCACCGCGCTGGTCTCGCCGGATAAGCCGGGCGCCACCGATCGGCTGATGCTGTGGATCTCGAGCCCGGTGATCACGACCGCAGATGAAGGCCCCGGCCCAAAACTGAATTTGTCGGAAGAATCCACCGGCGACGAGGAAGGCGGCGAGCCGAAGGACGACAATGGTGCGGTCGAGGTGCTGGCGAAAGAGTTCAAGGGCCAACGCTGGGACGCCGACAATTCGGTGTGGAAGTAGAATGTGACAGACGAGCACGTTACGGAGCCCGATCGTTAAGATTCGATTCAGTTTAAAGGAACATCATCGGCTAGCTGAACCTGGGTCACACCATGCAAGACCGCGAGCCGAGTAGCGTTGAAAGCATCTTGTCGGGGAATGTGGTTGACGGCCGAGGGCCGGAGCAGCCGGCGGGTTCGTGGGATTTTCTCGTGCCCGATCGCGATGACGTATTGGTGGTGCGGGAGTCATTTCGCGACCGGGCGCGCAACGTGTTGCTGGTCACCGCGGCCCTGGCGGGAAGCTTTGGGCTCGGATGGGCCGGCGGCCTGAGCTGGCCCGAGTTGGCAGGCCCGCTCGGCCTTGAAACGGTTGCGCAGAAGGAAGCGCCCTCGCCGCGCATTGCTGAAGCACGGTCGAGCGGCAAGGTCGAAGGCACCCGGAAGACCGCATCCACCTCGGACTCGCCCGCCATCGTCGGAAGCATTCCGAAGCCGTCCGCCGTGTTGTCGGCCGGTGCACGCCCGTCTGCGGGCCCGGCCTCCCAGGCAAATGCGAGCCCCTCGCCGATTGCGATGCGGCCGCAGCCTTTGGTGGCGGCGCCGGAAACGAAGCCGACCACCATTTCCGGCTGGACGGTTGTCGATGTTCGGGATGGCACCGCCGTTCTCGAAGGCCCCGACGGTATCAGGATGGCCGCACGCGGCGACACCATTCCCGGAATCGGACGCGTAGAATCGATCGTGCGCTGGGGCGGCCGCTGGGTCGTTGCCACCGCCAGCGGCCTGATTGCGACGCCCTGACCGAACTTCCGATTTAGTTCGTGTTGATGCGGAAGCGCAGCGTCTTTGCGCCGATGAACGATACGAAATCGCCCTGCCGCTTCCAGGTGCCGGCCTCGGCAAGTGCCGCGACCAATTCATCATCCTGCTGCGCGCGATCCGGTGGACAGGGCCGGTTCTCCATCGCGCCGGGAACGAAGATCACGGTATTGCCAGCCACCGAAAACTGGCCCTTGCCGCCCTTGCACCAGAGTTCGAGGACCACCTCGCCCTTGTCGCCGATCTCGAGATTGGGAATCCGCTTCGACCCGCGCTGACGATCCACGTCGAGTGTCATTTCCGAGCCGAACGGAAAGCCGTTCTCGGCCCTGACCGGGCTGAGATGAAGTGCGGCGGTGATCAGCAGAATCGATGCCGCCGGCTTCGACATGCGCGCGAATGAAATCATGCAACCTCTCAACGTCCAACACCGCGCGTCGTTCTATTGAACAACGATGTGATTGGCTAGCTGCCCGGCACGGCGAATTCGGCACTGCCGAAATCACTCACATCCCCGCGAAGTGGTCTCCCGGCCCGCGATGCCAGGGTTGACTTCAACACCCGGACACGCCAACGCTGACCGCGGCACCCCGTGTGGCCTAGCCCCGTAAAATCACCAATTGTCCCGATTTTTCAGGCCTTTGAGGCCCTCCCCGGAGACGGCAATCTGTGAAAAACATTCGCTCGACGCTCGCCGCCGTATGGCGCATCTCTGCGCCCTATTTCCGTTCCGAAGACAAATGGGCCGGCCGTGGCCTGCTTGCTGCGGTCATCGCGATCGAGCTTGCGATCGTCGGCATCAACGTCCTGATCAATCAATGGAATGCCCGCTTCTACAACGCGCTGCAGGATCGCAACTGGGATTCCTTCGTCAGCGAGATCATCTATTTCTGCGTCGTTGTCAGCATCTTTGTCGTGCTGGCGGTCTATCAGCTCTATCTCAATCAATGGCTGCAGATCCGCTGGCGGCGCTGGATGACCGCGCAATATCTCGGTGACTGGCTGCATCAGGCCAATCATTATCGGATGCAGCTTCAGGGCGACGCGGCCGACAACCCCGACCAGCGCATGACCGACGACGTCAAGCTGTTCGTCGATCGCACGCTCAACATTGGCCTGGGATTGCTGAACTCGATCGTTACGCTAGCATCCTTTGTCGGCATCCTATGGGGGCTTTCGAACGCCGCGCCGCTGCATCTGTTTGGTCAGGACTTTGCGATCCCAGGCTACCTGGTCTGGGGCGCATTGATCTATTCGGTGCTCGGCACCATCCTGACGCATCTGATCGGCTGGCCGCTGGTGGGCCTCGATTTCCGGCAGCAGCAATATGAAGCGGATTTTCGGTTCAACCTGGTACGTGTGCGCGAAAATTCCGAGCAGATCGCGCTGCTGCACGGTGAGCAGGCCGAGCGTGAGCGCCTGCTCGTTCGTTTCGGACGCGTGGTGGAGAACTGGCTCGGCATCATGAGCCGGACCAAGAAGATTACGGCATTCACGGCGAGCTACAATCAGGCTTCAGTGGTCTTTCCCTATGTGCTGGTGGCACCGGCCTACTTCGCCGAGAAGATTCAGCTCGGCGGCATGATGCAAACCGCATCGGCGTTTTCGAACGTGCAGGGTGCGCTGTCGTTTTTCATCACCATCTATCGCCAGTTGGCCGAGTGGCAGGCCGTGGTCAACCGTCTCGACGGGTTCGAGGCTGGGATAGTGGCGGCGGGAGAACTGGCAACCCGCAGCGAACGAATTCATGTCGTCAAGGCGGGCGAAGGCGCCATCGATCTGAAGCGCCTGACGCTGCGTCTGCCGAACGGAACGCCGCTGGTGAATGCGGACCGGTTCAGCTTGCGCAAAGGCGAGCGCACGCTGGTCACCGGCCCGTCCGGCTCCGGCAAATCCACGCTGTTCCGCGCCATCGCCGGCATCTGGCCGTTCGGCTCCGGCTCGATCGCGGTGCCCGCCGGGGCGACATTGATGATGCTGCCGCAGCGGCCGTATTTCCCGACGGGAACGCTACGGGCGGCGGTCGAATATCCGGCCAAGGAAGGCGCGTTCACGCCTGCACAGATCAGCCAAACACTCGAATTGGTCGGGCTGCCGAAGCTCGCGTCGCAACTCGATGAACACGGGCACTGGAATCGGACGCTGTCGCTTGGTGAGCAGCAGCGACTTGGATTGGCACGCGCGCTGCTGCATGTGCCGCAATACCTGTTCCTCGACGAGGCGACGGCCTCGCTCGATGAACCTTCGGAGGCGGCGCTGTATCGCCTGCTCGAGGCCAAATTGCCGGCGACCACGATCGTCTCGATCGGCCATCGTTCGACGCTCAATGTCTTCCATGATCGCAATGTCGTGCTTGCCCGAGCAGGAGATGGCTTCGCGCTTCAGGACAGCAAGAGCGCCGCTGCGTCGTAGCCGTAGCGCGGATCATCCCTTCCCTACAGCCAGCGCTGCGGCCATGGCTGGCGGCGCACCCAGCGGTGCCAGAGATAACAGAAGGCGGTCAACAGCAGCGCGCCGGCCAGCACTGGCGCGAGCAGGAACGTCCAGGGCAGATTGCCTGAGACTACCAGCAGCGGATTGATGCCTGCCGGCGGGTGAAAGGTCCCGGTGACGTACATCGCGAGGATCGAAAGGCCGACGGCGGCGGCCGCTGCCCAGGCCTGCGGTCCCGTCAGCTTCAGCACGATCAGGCCGACCAAGGCCGACACCACGTGGCCGCCGATCAGGGCGCGCGGCTGCGCCGGCGCCACATCAGGCGATCCGATCACCAGCACGATCGAGGTGGCGAACGGAATCACCGCGAGCGGATAATGCGCGGCGAACGAAAACCACTCCATGACGCCGATGGCAATCGCGCCGCCGAGGCCCGCGACCGCGCCGGCGAGAACATTGCGGTGATCGTTGCGGGAGATCGCCCGATACGCCACGCGCCGCCAATCCCGTTTCATCCGACACAGCCTTTCACAAAAGAAAAGGGGCGGCAGATCGCTCTGCCGCCCCCTCGTCTTCGACAGGAAGATCTTACTTCAGGTTGGTCATCGCGGTCAGGTCAGCCGAGAGCTTGACGATGCCGGCCGCGCCGCACCACTTGGAGCCGACGCCACTTGGATTGATTGGCGTGAAGCTGCCGTTGAACGTCGCGGTATGGTCGCTCGTGAAGGCGTTGCAATCACCCTGCGACAGGTTGGTGTCGGAGTAGCGGAAGTCCAGCGTGAAGACCTTGTAGGTGAAGCCAATGCCGATATTCCAGGTGTTATAATCGGCATAGTTGATGCCGTTCGGGAACGCGGCCACGCCGTAGAAGGAGTCGGAGGTACCGAGCCACTGACGGCCGAACTCACCCGACACATACATGCCGATGCCGCTGGCGCCGAACCATGCGCTCGGCGCGATCGCCTTGCCGACGATCGAGGCATAGGTGCCTTCGGCTCCGGTGTTCAGGAAGCTTGGCGTATAATAGACATTGCCGCCCAGCGAGAAGTTGTCGTTGAAGGTGTAGTTCACCTTGCCATAGATCTCGAAGAAGCTGAGGTCCTTCTTGATGACGTTGCCGTTGAGCAGGGCATTCGTCTGGCATTCGAGGCTGAGCGGGACGCCGGCCGTGTCAGTTGCCGCACCGTAGTGGCAGGTGCCACCCGGATAGATGTAGCCCCAAGCACCGACGTCGAAGGCGAAGGCACCCAACGTCGCGCGGACACCGCCGTAAGCGTCAACTTCAGCCGCGGCACGGTTGGGGAAGGAGATGCTTGCAGCGCCGAGGCCAACATAGAGCTGGACGTCCTTGGTGACGTTGTAGCGCGGCTCGAAATAGGCGTTGACCGACGGCTTGTGGTTGGACTGGGTGATGCCGCGGAAGATGTAGTCGTTGGTGATTCCGGCGCCGAAGGCGAAATCCCAGGGATCGAACGCGACCGGCGGCGGCGCCTTGACGGCCTTCACCCGCATATCCGCAGCGAGAGCCGAACCGGACACCATTGCCAGCGCCGTTGCTAACAAAGCCACTTTCTTCATATCGATCCCCATCACCCTTCTTGACAGTCCAGCTCCGGCGCCCCCCCGGGCAAGCGATAACCGACTGCGGCCAAATGTCTTAACGTGGTCACAGACTGGGCCGCGGCGTCATGGTCGTGAAGCAAAAAAGTCAAGCACGTGCCGCCTTTTTAGGCGTTTGGGACGTTCCCAGAAATGTTCTCGGCCGGTGTTGCATTCTCACAACAATTTTACGGGTTTCCAGATTGCCCGGCGGCGCACGGAACCGGCAAACCGCGGCACCGGTGACACACCGGAGAGCGGCTCTCACGAATCAACCTCCCCGTGAAAACACCGGTTCGGTCGCTTCACCAGTCCTTTCGGCCAGTCCCAATAAAAAGGCCGCAGCGGGTGGGACGCTGCGGCCTCTCGAAATATCCGGTCTCGATATCCGGTCTCGGCAAGCGAGCTAGTGCTGATCGCCGCCGTTGGAGGAGCCCGATCCCCATGACGGGTTGGACGGCTCCGGAGAAGCCCAGCTCGGCGCAGGCGCCGGTTCGGGCTCTGTCATCGCCGGCTGCGGCTGGGGAGCGGCGGGCTTGGCAGCCGCCTTCCTTTTCTTGGCCGGGCTCTTCTTTGCAGCCTTTTTCGGTGCGGCCTTTGACTTCTTGGCCGCCTTCTTGGCGGATTTCTTCGCCGACTTCTTGGCGCCCTTCTTCGCTGATTTCTTGGCAGCCTTCTTCGCCGACTTCTTGGCGGACTTCTTCTTCGCCGCTACGGCCTTCTTGGCCTTCTTAGCCTTCTTCGCCTTCTTACTCTTCTTCGCCATCGTGGTCCTCCTGTTGCGCCTGTCCATGTCGAGCGCTTCGATAGTCCGCAGGCTAGACCGGGGCGACACTTCTTCGAAGTGCCCTCCCGCTCCATCCTTGTCTGGGCATGATCTCCGGGCGAGACGCTTAGCGCGCGCCTGCCCCGAGGAAAACCGGATGCCGATCCGCTGTCGAGCCGCGGAGCAGGCCTTCCGGATCATGCCCAAGGGCCGATCGATCAATTCAATCCTGGCCTGGGACCTCCCGTCGCCCAATCGAGAAGCTCAATCGTGTGCACCACAGGAACTGACGTACCGCCGGCAATTTGCACCATGCACCCAATATTGCCTGCAGCGATCATGTCCGGTTTGACTGTCGCAATGTTGGCGACCTTTCGATCGCGCAACCTGCTCGCAATGTCGGGCTGGAGAATGTTGTAGGTCCCCGCCGAACCGCAACACAAATGGCTCTCAGGTACATCTTTCACCACGAATCCATTCTTGGAAAGCAATTCTTTCGGAAGGCCTGTGATTTTCTGTCCATGCTGCAGCGAACAGGCCGAGTGATAGGCCACCGTTACGTCGCCTTTCTGGCTCGATGGCGTGAGCGCAATGCCGGCGAGATACTCGGTGATATCCTTTGCCAGCGCAGAGATTTGCGCTGCAGGGCCAGCGAAATCGCGATCCTCGCGCAGCATGAAACCATAGTCCTTGATGACCGTGCCGCAGCCCGACGCCGTGATCAGGATCGCGTCGAGGCCGCCTTGTTCCGCCTCCTTTTTCCACACCTTGATGTTGGCGCGGGCCCGCGCCAGCGCGTCGCCGTCCTGCCCGAGGTGATGGGTGAGCGCGCCGCAGCATTGCTCGTCCCTGACCAGCACGACCTCGATGCCGTGGCGCGTCAGGAGATTGATGGCGGCCTGGTTGATGCGCGGCGCCAGCACCTGCTGGGCACAGCCCTGCAATAGTGCGACCCGCCCGCGCTTCTCGCCCTGGGCCGGAAACACGCTGCCGCCCGAGGGTCCCGGCGGGGGAAGGCGTTTCGGCGCGAGCACCAGCATCGCCTTGATCCGCCGCATCAGCCCGGGGGTCGCGGCCTCTTTCGCCGGCAGCAGGGCCGCGAACGGGCGGGCGAGCCGCGCCATGATCATGCTGGCGCGAAACAGCTCTGGCCGCGGCAGCACCAGCGCCAGCACCGCGCGCAAGGCCCGCTCGGTCAACGGCCGCGAAAAGTCGCGCTCGATCCGGACCCGCGCCTGATCGACCAGGTGCATGTAGTGCACGCCGGACGGACAGGTCGTCATGCAGGCCAGGCAGGAAAGGCAACGGTCGATATGCTTGACCACCTCCGCCGTCGGCGGGCGGTCCTTTTCCAGCATCTCCTTGATCAGGTAGATCCGCCCGCGCGGGCTATCGAGCTCGTCGCCGAGCAGGACGTAAGTCGGGCAGGTCGCGGTGCAGAAGCCGCAATGCACGCAGGCGCGCAGGATCTTGTCGGCTTCGGCGATATCGGGATCGGCGAGCTGGGCCAGTGAGAATTCAGTTTTCATGACGCAGATACCCTCACCATCCGGCCCCGGTTGAGGATGATCTTCGGATCGAAGCTGTGGCGCACGCGCTCGCTCAGCGCAGCGATGCCGCCGGATTGCGGATGGAAGACGTCGACATTTCGCCTGATCTCTTCGGACGCGCGGATCAGCGACGCGTGGCCGCCGGCCGCCTCGACGCGCTGACGCACCATCGCCGCTTGCGCATCCGGCTTGGGCGGCAAGGCCGCCCAGATCAGGCCGCCGCCCCAATCATAGATCACGTCGCCGCCGGTCTCGCGCGCCAGCGCCTGCCCGAGCGCGCTGCCGGATGCCGGCGGACAGACGATCCGCCACACCGGCCAGGCGCCGAGCGCGCCGCTTGCGGCGAAGGGCTCGGCGTCACGGATCGCACTCCAGAGTGTTGCCGAGGCAGCGTCCTCAAGCATTTCCACTGACCCGAACGGCGCAAGCGCTTTGCCCAGCGAAGCGGCGCGATCCGCGACCGAAGCTGCGATGCCTTCAAGCCGCAATAGCGTGACCGCCCGCCCCTGAGAGGCAAAATCCGCAGGCGCGCCGGTCGCAGGACGGAACGCCGAATTCGGCAGGTGCGCCGCGCCCGAGACGTCAAACGGCGAGCCGAGTGCTGCGGTCATCGCCCGGTTCGCGGCCACATCGTCGAGGCCTGCGAGCACCAGCGTGCGCTCGCTCTCAGGCTTCGGCATCACCTTCAGCGTGACCTCAGTCATGACAGCGAGCGTGCCCCATGCCCCCGTCAGGAGCTTGCAGAGATCGTAGCCGGTGACGTTCTTCACCACCCGTCCGCCGGTCTTGAAGCTGTCGCCGAAGCCGGACACCGCATGCGCGCCTAGCAGGTGATCGCGGGCGCCGCCGGCCTTGATACGGCGCGGACCGGCGAGACCCGAGCCGATCATGCCGCCGATGGTGCCGTTGCCGGATATGCCTGTCAGCGCCGACGTATCGATCGGCTCGAAGGCGAATTGCTGGTTCTTGGAATCGATCAGCGACTGCACGTCGGCGAGCGGGGCGCCGGCCTGCACCGTGATGATCAGCTCGTTCGGCTCATAGGCGCTGACGGCGTTCAGCGCCGACACATCGAGCACGGCGTTGGTCGCCATCGGCTGGCCGATGCCACGCTTGGTGCCATGGCCGACGATCTCAAGCGGCTGTTCGCCGGCGATCGCCGCCCGCACGACCTCCTCGACGTCTTTGGCGTCACGCACTCTCAAGGTGTCCACGGCGCACCTGAACTGCACATGCTGAAGCGGGGTCTCCGCATCTCTCCCGTCAGTACCCGCGGCTCACCCCTCTCCCCAACCCTCCCCCGCAAGGGGGGAGGGTTGGGGAGAGGGGTGA
>NZ_LLYA01000004.1 GCF_001440415.1 Bradyrhizobium retamae | reverse complement strand
TGATCGCGAAAAACTTCTTGACACACCAAGCCCTCATATAAGCTAGGAGCCTGTCTTCATTTGCTCGGCTCAATGCGAGGGAGGGTCATATGATAGGCGTCGATGGAATCGGCATCGACCATGGTCTGGCCCTCCATTTTGTAGGCGACGATCTTTCCCTTCTTGATCAGCTTGTAGGCCTTGGTCCGGCCGAAACCGCCCCGCTCCAACGCCTTTTTCAACGGAATCAGGTTCCGCTTCTGGCGGGGCTCATCCGTCATCGCTATCGATCCCTCCTGTGCTCGGCTGTTCATCCTTCTCCGCCGCCGCTATTGAATCAGAATCGGCGGTCTCGTGCAGCTAGCCGCGGCGTGCTTCGGAACAGCGCGTGCCTGACATCCGCCTTTGTGAGTTTGGTTCTCGATACCAGGTTGGTGACCGCAAGATAAAAACGAGTGGCAGGGAAGAAAGCTCTGCGCCGATTCATTCAATCACGGCGTTCGCTCCTCTCTCCAGTGAAAGCTAAGAAAGCTTCGAGTATTATGGGACAGCTGAAAGAGCCGAGGATCATTGTGAGCGTGGTGAGATCGGAGAAGAACACAGCGATCATTTTCCGGTGACTGGATTTTCGCATCACTTTTTTGGTGTGACCGATTTTGCTGAACGCGTATTAAGCCGTCGCCTTTGTTGCTTTAGCTCGCCCAAGTTTGGCCATGATGGACTGGACAGGCCAACGGTTGCTCTCGCTGGCTGCTGTTGGATCACGTGAAGTGATGATGTGATGGCGGAGAGATGGCCAAAAATTGCGCGTGGTGGTTCACGGGCGGAATTCGCCCACGGCGCCAAGTCTGGATACATGCTGCCTGAAGTCTTGCCAGTTTTTGAGGCAGATCGAGTCGCCCATTTTGCAGATATGAATAATTTCCGGCCCGCCGCTCGATGCCCCTAAAACACTACAGAGTAAAGGATCCCAGTAGAGTCAGCTAATCTGCGTCCCGACTCTCGACATTAGAACTTTGCGCCGGCTTCTTTTTCGCGTGACCGCGCGTTGTCTGCGCTCTGGTCATGCCGTCGTAATTGTTCGCAACCCGTTCTTAATCAAGGGGTCTGCCTCGTCCGCAAGCGCCACGAGGCGCGCTCTATTCATGTAAAATCGGTCGTCCATGCTGGTCCCCTTGAAATAAGAGGTACATGCCCGTTCTTGCGACCGACAACAGTAATCCAGATCACATATTTAGCTGTCAGCCGGCGAAGTCGCATTCACATTCTCGCAATAGAAGCTTGTTCATTGTCGCCGCAGACTGTCATGATAGAAGCCCGGCTCTGCCCCAATCCGATTCGGAGAAAGAATGGCAAAAGCAAAGAAAGTAGTTCGCCGCGCGTGGACAAAAGACGATGTTCGAAAAATGAAGACGATGGCAAAAGCAAAGTCAGGCGTCGCCAAGATCGCAAAGGCGCTAAAGCGAACTCCCGGTGCCACCACTGTGATGGCAGCAAAGCTAGGCGTTTCATTATCAATGCGCGCTTAACTTACAGGCGACGGGCCGGAGTGCGGCCTGTCGCCCATTTCCGCATCGCTGAATCTGAGCAGTTGGCGGTCACGCCCTGTGCGGATTGACATGGTGTAGCCTCGTAGTGAGCGGGCGTGGATTCTTGTTGAGCGCCCACCTGAGTTCGCATCATACGCCATCCAAGTGTCACCTTCGACGTGCCGCTCTAGAACGAAGACGTGCCCACGTCGCGCGGCGTGTGGTGGCCGTGCAGACGTTCGGGGAGCAATTTCGAGGACGGCGAGGTGGCGGTCGGCCGCCTGATGCTTATTGTCGCATGGTGTGAATGCCGCGAGCGGAGTCTTTCACCAGCCGAGCCGGCGGTCGATCGGTCGAAAAATGCGAAAGCTTTCTTGCGATGGAGGACGACATGCAGGAAGAGGCGCCGTCGCCGCCCAGGTCCCTTGTTTTCGAAGCGCCGCTGTTACGGCTCTCGCGATCAACTTTGCCGCGGGCGTGTCGCTGGCGGTGCTCCTGGTCGGTGGCCTCATGCTGCTCAATCCCGGCAACATACGAGACCTCATCCTGGCCGATAACACCCCCGGCATCGCGCTCGGGCTGCTCCTGTTCGGCTTCATCATCACCATCAGCTCCAGCGCGATGGGCACCGCCATCATGGCGATCGGGCGACGGCAGCCCGAGGGCCCGCCGCGAGGACCGGGACAGTTCGTGGCTGAGACGGCCGGCGACAAGACGCGCAGCCGGCAGCTGCATGATCGCTTCTGATTGAGTAAGAGCCTATGCTCCAGCCGGTCTCAAGGACGAAAGCGGCACCTACGCTCAGCTCTGCTTTCGAGGGCGAAGCGGAATTATTGTCCTTGATCTGAGACTAATTCATTCGGCGTGCGTTGCGCGCTGCGTGTCCCCCGAACATCGATTTTGAGGCTGACCCTCGCCTGACCCAGAAGTGCCGACAGGAACAACCCGATCAGAGGAAACTTCGGAATCTGGCGAGCTCCGTGATGTGATCGGCTGACAAGACTTTCGTTAAGAGCGGAGGCTGTGGCGCTGTGTGGATTTCGTAAAGATGACGTGTGGCCTCAGGCCTGGTCATAAACTCTCGTATGCAGTCGTCCAGCGTGCCTTCCGCCAGCAGATAGGTGCTTCTGTCTGCACGGCGCTCATTGTTTATGGAGGGCCATTTGCGAAGCATGGCGGGCGCATCGAATCGAATGTGAATGTCGTTCGCGTCCATCATCTCTGTACTCGATCGTTCAACGTGGCTGCTCTGCCTCTGAACAGTCGGGAACTGCCTGATTGCCTCATGCTGCGCCATAAGACACTGCCAGCCTTTGCCGAAGCCGCGTCGACTTCTTTACAAATGGCGCAAAGCGGATGCCTCAATGATCAGCATTCGCTCGCAGGCAGCAACCCCGCTAAGGCCTTGGCTTCCGATTTGAGAGCATCGATTGCCGACTTGCGGGCGTCGGCATCGAAGCGCGTCCTGATCGCTGATAGCGAAAGGGCGCCCCTCAGTTTGCCGTGTACGTCCATCAACGGCACGGCCGCCGCGGCGACCTCCGGATCCCGCTCTCCGATCGAAACATAGAAGCCTTTATCGCGGATCTTCTTCCCTTCTACGTTCGTTGGCTCGCGGTATGCAGTAAGAATTCGCCCGGCGGCGCCGCGATCAATCGGCAATCGCTGGCCTTCTTCGAGATGATGTCGAACTGAACGTGGAGAATTGACGCGGTAAAGACAGATGCGTTCGTCGCCATCTGCAACATAAAAGGATGCAGTTTCCCCCGTTGACTCAACCAGGCGACGAAGCGATGGCCGGATGACTTCGCCAAGATCCAGACCGCGCTGATAGAGCGCCCCAAGACGCCACAACTCCGGTCCCGGTCGAAACAACCGGTCCGCGCCGCGGACGAGAAAGCCGTCAGCCTCCAACGAAGACGCCAATCGGAGTACTGTGCTCTTGTAGAGGTCCGTCATCTCCGCAATCTGCGTCAGCGTCATCGCAGACCGCTCCGCGTTGAAACTTTTCAGGATCGCGAGCGCTCTCCTGACCGCGTCAACTCCTGTCTTGCTCATCTCTGCTCCAGTTCTGGACAATAGAACCACTGCCAGATTAAGACGCCAAAGTCCATTACAGAAGGAGGTAAACGGTTCTGTACGGCAGAATAGATTGACTCTTCTTGCACACAGGACTATGGATTGCATATAACAGAACGAGTTCTGAAGCGCGAAGGGCAGCCAAACGCTGGCCGTTGACTTGCGCGAGGTAATGATCCGCTTCGGCGCATTCATCGCAGTCAAAAGCGTGAACCTCCAAGTAGGCGACGCGGAGTTCGTTGCGGTCATGGGACCAACCGGTTGCGGCAAGTCCACCATCCTGAACACTGTCACAGGTCTCTCAAAACCCGCGTCGGGAGACGTTCAGATCTTCGGCAAGCCGCTCACGGGACTGAATGATCAGTCCGGCTACATGCTCCAACACGAGGGCCTACTGCCGTGGAAGGCCGCGCAGGACAACGTTGGGCTTGGGCTTGTCTTTCAGGGCAAGTCACTCGAGGAGGCGCGCGCCGAGGTTCGGCCGTGGCTCGCCAAAGTCGGCCTGACGGGATTTGAGCAGCGTTATCCGCATCAGCTATCAGGCGGGCACCGCTCCTTGATCTTCATCACCCATCATCTTGACGAGGCGATCACGCTGGCCGACCCGCGTCGTCGTGATGTCCGCAGGCCCTGCCAGCCGGATGGACGGCGAGGTCAGGATCACGCTGCCTCGTCCCCGGGACGTCTCCGCGCTGCAGACCACGGACGAGTTCGTCGCGCTCTATCGCGAAATCTGGTCGCTGCTTGGGCGCTGAAGTGGAGAGGAGCTATGCCGCGCAGAAATAAGGTCGTTGTCACGCAAGTCGCGATCGTTCTCGCTCTTGTCCTGATCTGGGAGCTGGGGGTGCGATTAGGCCTCATCGACGCCTTTTTCTTTCCGGCGCCGTCGACCCTGGTCGGCAGGATAAGGAACTGGACGTCGACCGCGGATTTCTGGGGCGATGTTGGCATAACGCTGGTCGAGACGATCCCATCATTCGTCGTCGGGATTGCGATCGGCACTGCGCTTGGGATCTGGCTGGGATTAAGCCCGTTTGCCGCTGATGTCGTTCAGCGCTTCACCATGTTCAACGCGATCCCGCGTATCCTGCTGGGGCCGATCTTCGTTATTTCGTTCGGTCTGGGGCTGACCTCGAACGTTGCGCTCGGCGTGACCCTCGTGCTGTTCGTTGCGTTCTTCAACACTTTCCAAGGCGTGCGCGAGGTCAATCCGGTCGTCCTGGCGAGCACGCGACTGCTGCGCGATTCGAAATCCTCGCTGTTGCGCCACGTCTATCTGCCCTCTGCCACCACCTGGATCCTGTCGAGCCTGCGAGTGTCCGTCGGCATGGCGGTCATGGGCGCCGTGGTTGCGGAATATCTCGGCTCATCCGCCGGGTTCGGGCACCTGAATCGCGCAGGCCGAAGGGGTGCTCGATGCGACCAGCGTGTTCGCCGGAATCATTGTGCTGTTCGCATTCGTGGTCGCACTCGACGCGCTCGTCGATCGTGCCGAAAAGAGGTTGTTGGTCTGGCGGCCAGCGCCGCCTCATGAGGCTTGAACATGTGCTTGGCCAAGTATATGCGCTTTTTAATCCGATTGATCTTTGGTGTTGCGGCCGCTGGCCTCTGCCTCTTATCGGCTGACGCCGGCGAACCTGAAAGGGCGACACTGAAGATCGCCGTCGGCTCCCAGATTCTCAATTACATGCCTCTCGAATTGGGCGTAAACCTCGGTAACTTCAAAGAAGAAGGGCTCGACGTTACTGTCGAGAATTTCCAGGCCGGCGGCTCCAAGGCGCTGCAGGCGCTGATTGGTGGCTCGGTGGACGGCGTCGTGGGGTTCTATGATCACACGATCCAGATGCAGGCGCAGGGCAAGGAGATCTCCTGCGTCTTTCTGCTCAACGACATACCCGCCGTTCTTCTCGGCGTGCGCAGCGATCTCGCCGACAAGGTGAGGAGCGGCGCCGACCTCAAGGGCCTGAAGCTCGGCATCACGGCTCCTGATTCCTCGACGGACACAATGGCACGCTATTACATCAAGAAGTCAGGATTGGGGCCGCGCGACGTCAAGATCATCGCAGTTGGCAGCGGCACGCCGGGCATGGTTGCGCTCGAAGCCAAGAACATCGACGCGCTGGTCTATTTCGATCCCGTTGCGACGCTGCTCTCGAGGAAGAATGCGGCCAAGCCGCTGTTCGATGCGCGCACGATCGAAGGCTCCAAGACTGCCTTTAGCGGGATCTATCCGACCGCCTGTCTCTACCTGCAGCAATCGTTCATCGACAAAAATCCCGAAACCGTGCAGCGCCTGGTCAATGCCCTGCTGAAGACCCACCGCTGGATCAACTCGGTATCAACGGAACAGCTCGTTGACGCGGTCCCGGCCGGGTACAAGACCGACAATCGCGAGGTGAACATCGACGTCCTGAAGGCGTCGACGGCACTGTTTTCCCAGACCGGCCTGATGGACGCCGAGGCGGCCAAGGTAGCGCTGGCTGTGTTGAGCGATTTCGACCCAGGATCGCCGCGGCCAACATCGACCTCAGCAAACCTTCACCAATCGCTTCGCTGAACGTGCGGTCCAGCAACTGAAATAACAATCGCAGCGGCCGAAGATACGGCAAAGGAGGTTTCGTCAGATGTCCCTGCCGCTCACCGGCATCCGTGTCCTCGACCTGTCGAACGTATTGGCAGGCCCGTTCTGCGGCTACCATCTCGCGCGCCTCGGCGCGGAGGTTATCAAAGTTGAAAACCCCAACGGAGGCGATCTCGCGCGGCGCCTTGGCGCCGATCCGCAAAGGGCAGAGCGCCTTCAGGGCCTCTCCTTCGTCGGCGTCAACGCCGGTAAGCAGTCGGTGGCGCTCGATCTGAAGTCTGAAGCGGGAAGGGAAGTGTTTTTCAAGCTGGTGTCCGAGGCCGACGTCCTTCTCGAAAACTTCCGGCCCAAGGTCATGGAGCGGCTTGGTCTCGGTTTCGACGCGTTGTGCAAGCGCAACCCACGCCTCATCTATTGTGCGATCTCAGGCTTTGGGCAAAACGGTCCTTGGTCCGCCCGCCCGGCCTACGACCAGATCGTCCAGGGCCTTTCCGGCGCGATGAGTGTTACCGGTGATGCAGCCACGGCTCCGCTGCGGACCGGCTTCCCGATCTCCGACACCATCGCCGGGCTAACGGCCGCCTTTGCCATCGCCGCCGCGCTCGTCGAGCAGCAGCAAACGGGCAGGGGCCGCTTCATCGACGTGTCGCTGCTCGAGGCGACAATCGCGGCCATGGGATGGGTGGTTTCCAATCACCTGAACGGCGGAGTCGACCCGCAGCCGATGGGGAACGAGAATTTCACGGCCGCACCCTCCGGCACGTTCCGCACCGCGACCGGCCCGCTGAATATAGCCGCAAACGAGCAGAAGCAGTACCGGACCCTTTGCGATCTGATCGGCCGGCCGGATCTGAAGACAGATCCGCGCTTCGCAAAGCGCGAAGCACGTAAATTGAACCGCGGGGTGCTTAGCGATGAGTTGAACGCAGCCTTGAGCTGCAGGCCTGCAGAGGAGTGGGAGGCGCTGTTGAACGCCGCCGGCGTTCCTGCCGGCTGCGTGCTGACCGTTCCGCAAGTTTTGCGCGAGCCGCAGTTGCTGGAGCGCGGCTTTGTCGAGATGCTGCCGCTCGATAGGGCTGGCGAACTGCCATTACGCGTTACGCGCCCTGGTTTTCGGCTGGATGAGGTGTTTCCTGTCCCGGCGCCTCCCCCGTCGCTCGGTGCGGACACGGAGCGATGGCTGGCTCGGCTCGGTTATACCTATCCGGAAATTAAGCACCTTATCGCCAGCGGTGCCGCCGGAACGCCACATCAAGGAGGAGCGCATTTTCCACGGGTCCGCCCGGCGACGGATGGAGCGTGACGGGCAGGGAGTTGCGCGCAAGCAAGCCTCGGCCGGACATAGGCTGACGAGATTGGAAAACAGAATGAGCGAAACGGAGCTGCGAGAGCAGGCCGCCTATTGGTGGCGGACCTCCATATGCGACATTGCCCCCGGGCGGATCACCTACCGCGGATACACGATCGACGAATTGATTGGTCATATCTCCTTCCCCGCGATGATCTGGTTGATGCTGCGCGGCGAGCTACCCACACCGGCGCAGGAGCGGCTGTTACAGGCTGCACTGGTTGCATCGGTGGATCACGGCCCGCATGCACCTTCCATCGCCATCGCGCAGATGGCTGTCAGTTGTGGGCTGCCGCTCAACGGCGCGATGGCATCGGCGATCAACACGCTCGACGACGTGCATGGCGGAGCGGGGGAGCAGGCGATCGAACTCTATGACGAGGTCCTGCGACGCAGCGAGACCAAGGACCTCGATGAGGCTGCCGCTGAGGCGATTGACCGTTTCACCGCCACGCGCAGCAAATATCTGCCGGGCTTCGGTCACCGGTTTCATCCCGTCGACCCGCGCGCTGAACCGCTGCTCGCACTGGTCGATGCCGCGATCAGTGATGGTGCCGTCACGGGTCGCTATGCCAGCGCTGCGCGCGCGATCGAGCGCGTCATGCGCGAGCGCAACGGCAAGCTCATCCCTATGAACATCGATGGAGCCACTGCAGTCATCTATGGGGAGCTGGGCTTTGCTGCACCCCTAGCCCGCGGCATCTTCTGCTTGTCACGCGCGGTAGGCATCCTGGCGCATGCATGGGAGCAGACCGGACGCAAGGACCGCAATAAAGGACCGATGCCCAAGCAGTTCGCCTACAAATACCAGGGGCAGCCAAGGCGCAGCCTAAAGGAAGCGCCATGATGTACCTTGAGAGACCGCCGCAGTTCATCGAAACGCGCGTCTTTTCGGCCATGCCCGCCAAATTGCGTCGGCCCGGAGTCCGCTCGGATTGGGCGGACGTCAACCGTGGAGGCAAGCCGGCTGACTGCTTCATCGAGGGCCGTCGTTCGACGCGTAGGGAAATCTCTATCTGATCGACATTTCCTTGGCCGCATCTTCAGGCTTGCACCCGGTGGCTCCTGGTCCTTGATCGTCAATAACGGTTGGCGGAATGGCCTGGCCGCATTCTCGCGTCCGACAACGTCTGGGGTGTGCCGTAAGATCGGCAGGTTTAGCTCATTCTTCGGGACGAGCGGTCCGGACGTGCTGGCAATGGACGCCGGACGCTGTTCGTAGCTCATGCATAGCTGGGCCACGTCTTCGTCCTGGCATCGAATGGCGAGTGCATCGCTCCGCATCAGTCCTGCGCTGGCTCGACGTGTACGAGCGTTGCCTTGGGTCAAGATGGCGCTTTGTTTATCACAGAATTAGCAACCGGTTTGGTACGTTCGGTATTGATCGCAGAGTTGGTGCCTTGTAAAGCCACGCTCAAAAAAGCGGCAGCTTCGGCAAGCTGCATCTTATCGTCATTTCGATCAGTTGTTTTTATCGAAGGAGAGCACGGGGCGACGCGTGATCAACCGCTGTATCGACCCGCCGATGCCGGGCTTTTTGCCGGACTCCCCGGCGCTCGGTTATCGGCAACACAGATACATGGCGCGAGATGATGCTGATACGCCTTGGCAGACCGCCATCGCCGCGCAACTGGCCACTGGTCACCAATATCCGTAACACCTCGTGGTCGCACTGACGCATCTGGCTCAAGCCGGAGAGCCGCTGCTTGCTGCCCGCCAAAGGTTCAGTGGGTGATCGCGGCACAGACGTCGCGTTGATGTAACTTGCTGCCATTCCGGCCAAGGTCGTGTGGACACTTATCGCATCCATAGCATGATGGCTGCGAGAGTTGCGAAGGCGCAATAGCTTCGGGCAGTTTTTTCGAAGTGGGTTGCTACGCGTCGGAACTGCTTGAGCTTGCAAGCAGCATTCCACAAGATGTTCCTCGGCATTGGATGCTTCGAGCGGATATTTGAGCGCCGGTGACGGGTTGTTGGGAATGACGGCCCACACACCGAGACTGCCTCCCGAAAAACCGGCCTTGGATCTGATTTGCCGCCTCAAGGGAATCCTCAAGAGTCCGCAGCACATGGGGGGCGAATCGCGGGAGAGCACCTTCGGCGGCCCATTCGCGAGATCGCACGCGAGAGGTGGGAAATATTCAGCTAGCAGCACGGTCGGTAGGTACGCATCCGAGGGCGGCCGCCTTGCAGAGGTTGGCTATTGCGTGATTACAGGCAGTATGGACACCATATCCACTGCCAATAATGCGAAAGTTATGGAGGTTGTCGACACAGGACGGCGGCGGTTCAGTATTGAAGCGAAGCAGCGGATTGTGGAGGAGAGTTATTGCTGTGGCGATCCTGTTACTGTCGTTGCTCGCCGCCACGGACTTTTTCCTGGCCAACTGTTCGGATGGCGACGCCTGGCGCGACAGGGCGCTCTTGGAGCGCTTAACCCAAAGATGGCGAACACCGGTTTATTGCGGCTCTGATTGAGCCGGATCCAACGAGAAGCGATGGGAGCCGTGACGCCGCTCGCTGCGAGCAGGTTGTTGGACGGATGGAGATCGTGCTCGGCAGCGGTGTTCGTCTGATCGTTGGAGTG
>NZ_LLYA01000003.1 GCF_001440415.1 Bradyrhizobium retamae | reverse complement strand
ATCACAACGCTTGTTCTTCGTCGAGAAAAATCCGATTACTCGGACAGGCTCCTAGGCTTTACCAATGAGGAGTGCACAAAACGCCCGTCGGTCTATACTGAGATCCACCACCCGGAAAATTGAGCCCGCCAGCATGTCGATCACTCCAAAGATTGCCTACACGATCCAATGACAATTCTTCCAGGAAAAGGCCACAGTGCTCATGCATCTGGGTGCCCGACCAAGCGGATCGACATTTGTCCTCACGCTGCGTCTCTAGTAAGGAGACCGCGCGCTACGACTTGCGCCTGAATTTCGGCAGCGCCCTCAAAGATATTGAGTATCCGCGCATCGCAGAGAACACGACTGATTTCATATTCAAGTGCGTACCCATTCCCGCCGTGAATCTGCAGGGCAACGTCGGCGGCGGACCAAGCCACCCGAGCCGAGATCAGCTTGGCCATGCCGGCTTGGATGTCGCACCTGCGATCAGCATCTTTGGCTCGCGCGGCGCTGTATGTCACTTCTCTTGCCAGCAGGATTTCGGCCGTCATCGTCGCCAGTTTGTCCGATATCCGGGGAAACGCTGCGATGGCCTTGCCGAATTGTTTACGGTTCATCGCGTAGGCAAGTCCGAGTTCGAGCGCTCGGCGAGCGACTCCGACTGCGCGAGCCGCGGTCTGGATCCGCGCACCTTCAAACGTCCGCATAAGCTGCTTGAATCCTTGGCCCTCCGCATTCCCGAGTAGACTGTCCGCAGGAACTTCAAAGTCATCGAAAGCGACGTCATACTCGCGCATGCCTCTATAGCCGAGCACCTCGATTTCGCCACCGCTTAGCCCAGGGACCGGGAACGGATTGTCCGAAAGCCCACGCGGCTTCTGGGCGATGAACATTGAGAGACCCGCGTGTCCGGGAACTTCCGGTAGAGTACAGGCGAGCACTGTCATCAAGTCACTTCGCGAAGCATGCGTGATCCAGGTCTTTGTGCCGAAAATACGCCAGCTTCCATCGGTTGCACGGCTGGCTCGCGTTCGGAGACTGCCGAGGTCGGATCCTGAGTCTGGCTCAGTAAAGACCGCGGTCGGCAGATATTCCCCTGAAGCAATCTTAGGAAGCCATTTGGCTTTTTGCGCCTCAGTGCCGGCTTGGGTTATCAGTTCGGCTGCGATTTCGGATCGGGTCCCAAGCGATCCAGCGGCAATCCAGGCGCGACTGAGCTCCTCAGTGACCACGCACATCGCGAGCTTGCCGAGTCCCAGGCCGCCGAACTCCGGGGCGATACAGATACCAAAGATGCCGAGGTCGGCCATTTCCTGGACGATCTGGTCGGGGATGAGAGCATTCTCGAGATGCCACTTATGCGCATTCGGGAGGACACGTTCGTCCGCAAAGCGTCTGACTTCATCTCGGAATGAATCGAGTGTCTCCTCGTCAAGCGAATCCCGCAGACGATGACCTTCTGTCAGCAGGCTCGCCAGCTCCGAGCGCACGCCCGACCAGTCAGCAAGTACAAATTTGCCAACACAATCGTTTGCCGCCAAGTTTGCGGCCGCTTCGGACAGGGCAAGCTCCGGCGGTCTGACAATCTCATTCTGCGTCATCGGAACCCCACCGATGAGCTGCGCTAGGTATTCTGAGAAGCCGATAACGATCGCACATTCGCTCAGCGGATCGAGTCCACCGGAAGAAGCGCGTTTCTGACTCCAATGTGCGGTTGCCGATAGGCACTCACTGAGTGTCGCCATCCAGGCAAAGCCATGAGCGGCTCGTTGCCTTCGATCAAACTCGTCCGTCAAGATACGGCCGTCCTTCACGACTTCTCGCGACACGGCAGCTTTTGCCGCAGCCACAAACTGCTCTGCAGCTGCGGCGGCTCCGATCGCCATCATGACCAACCGCTCACCGCGTAATCGTTCGCAAGCTCCCATGGTTCCGTTCCTTTACCTTGGGGAGAGAGGGCGATCGGCCAAGCGGACGACGCCACGGTCGTGAAGGCTCGCGAGCGCGGCGCTGGGAATGCGAAGAAGAGTGGTCAACACTTCTTCAGTATCCCCGCCCAGAACGGGGGCGGGAGATGGATCGCGACGAGCTGCGCCTGAGAATGAAGCCGGAAAACCTGGGGTCGGATACTTGCACCCGCTCGGATGGTGCACGTGTGCGAAGATCGGATTAGCCTCAACAAAACTCGGATCCTCAGTAAGCGCCTCGTGCACCGTCCTGTAGACGCCAAAACAAGCCCCCGACGAGGTCAGACGTTGCGAAAGAGCTGCCAACGTGTATCGCGCGACGACCTGCTCGACCATTGCATTAATGCGATCTCGATGCAGAAAACGAGCCCCTTCGTCGGAATCCAGTGACATGCCAAGTTCTGCCTCAAGCGCGCTGATAGCTGATTGCAGATCAAGAGCAGCTATCGCGGCCCTCCATTGTTTGGAGGTTATTGCGACTATCATGACGCGCTTGCCATCAGCGCAGCCGAAGTCACGGCCAAAGGCGCCAAACAAGTTGTTACCGTATTTGGGCCGGTCAGTCCCGGAGATGGCAACCTCGGCGATTTGCCCGAGATTGCCTAACGTTGCGGCCGCAACATCGCTCAGGGGGATGCGTATAAGTTGCCCGAGCCCCGTCCGCCTCCGATATTCGATCGCCGCAAGCACGGAGACTGCGGCGGTCGAACCTGCAAGCAGATCCCATGCGGGAAGGACGTGGTTTATCGGAACGCGGTTAGTGCCCTGCGGGCCGGTCATGTAGGGAAGCCCAACTCCGCAGTTCACAGTGTAGTCGACCGCTGAAGTGCCATCGGCGTGGCCAAGAACATGGGCGGTCACGAGGTCCGGCCTGAGCTTGGAGAGACTGTCGTGAGAGAGGAATCCGCTCTCCGGATAGTTGGTGACGAAAATGCCGCTATCCTTGCCTCCAGTGGTGACGATGGCGATCGCGAGTTCACGTCCCTCGGCCATCGCTAGATTCAAAGCAACGGACTTCTTTCCTTTGTTCAGGCCTTCCCAATAGAAGCTGTCTCCGCCGGGGCCGAGCGGCCAGCGGCGATAGTCAGGACTGCCGCCAATAGCGTCGAACCGGATGATCTCCGCCCCAAGTTGTGAGAGTAGCAATGAGCAATATGGCCCCGCAATGAAGGAGGCGCCTTCGACAATTCTTACACCCAACAGCAGCCCGTACACGGCTCTCGTCCTTCTAGGCAGTTGCGATGCTGGCCTCTGCCATTGTTCCAGATTCCGTTGAGGAAAGATTGATGCAACCGAGGATCCCAAAAAAATTCACTAGATGAATATTTAATCCAAAAATTGTGTCGCGCGGGCGGGAGCGCGGATATGGATCAGTGGTCTGCGACATGGCGTTCGCCTCCTTCTCGAGCAATCGCGAATGAATCTCCCGCTTTCTGGTGACAACTCCTTTTTTTTAGATTTGTACGCCCGGTATCTGAAGGATCCACAGTCGGTACCCGACGACTGGGTAATTCACTTCGAGTCCCTCAACGACAGCCGATTTCGGTCAGTCGAACAGGACGAGGCGGCGGCGACAGCGGCGCTCGTGGAGGCATTCCGTTCCTGCGGCCATAAGGAAGCGCACCTGGATCCACTTCGTTTGGCGCCGACAGTTCGCGCCCCCGAAATTGCTCAGGCAAGCAGTCGAGTAGGCTCCCGGGTCGGACTGTTCGTCGCCGGTAGGTCCATGGATGTAACGAAAGAACGGGCGGAGGAGATTCTTCGCAGAATCTATTGTGGGCACGTAGCTTTAGAAGCGACTCATCTGGATGCTCTGAAGGATCGTGCGTGGATTTACGACTTGTTTGAGAAGGAGGTTCTGGCCGAGCCTGACGAGCGCATTCTGACTTCCGCCATGGAGGCTGTCCTGCTAGCGGACGAATTTGAGCGTTTCATCAAGACCAAGTGGCCAACCAAGAAGCGCTTCGGCATTGAAGGTTCTGAATCTTCCGCGGTTATTCTGAAGGAAATCCTACGAGAAGCGGCGAGGGCTGGTCAGACAGAAGTTGTCGTTGGGGGCATGCATCGTGGCCGATTGGCAGCGCTGGCAACCGTATTCGGCAAGTCTTTGCCTGTCCTGATCTCGGAGATCAAAGGACGGGACATCACCGCTGGAGATGAGCTCTTCACGGGTGACGTTCCATATCACAATGGTCTCGCTGCAACGGTGGACACGGGATGTGGCTGTGTTGAAGTGCGCGTGCTCCCACACCCTTCGCACCTCATAGTGGTCGCGTCGGTGGCAGCTGGGGCGGCAAGAGCGCGCCAGGAGTTGCACGCGCGTCAAAGAACTCCTGGAGGCGTCCTCCCTCTTCTGATGCACACGGATGCGGCCTTTGCCGGCCAGGGTCTCGTGAGCGAACTCCTGCAAATGGATGGCTTGGCGGGATACTCGACGGGCGGGACTATCCATCTCGTCGTCAACAATCAGATCGGGTTCACGACCTTACCTGGAGAAGGACGCTCAACGCCGTATCCAACGGATATCGGAAAGGCATATGGTGTTCCAATTCTGCATGTTAATGGGGATGATCCGATCGCCGCGGCGGCCGCAGCGCGGGTCGCCTACGCATGGCGGCGCAGCACCGGCCGCGATGTGATAATCAACCTCGTGTGCTATCGTCGAAACGGGCATAACGAGCTCGATGAGCCACGGTTTACACAGCCGATCGTCTGCGCTGCAATCGAAAAACATCCGAGCTTGAGGACGCTTTTTTCGGAGCACGTCCGAACTCGTTCGCGCGAAGCTTTTGAAGCCGCAGAGGTTCGGTGGGCGGAGTTCGCGCAGCGTCTCGCCCAGGCTTATGAGAGCTACCACAAGCTGCGATTGAATGACGTTCTGACCGAGACAATCGTATTCCCGGAGACGCAAAATGGTTGGGGCTCGGAAACTGATCCGGAGACGGGCGTCGATTGCGATACGCTTTCCAGTTTGGGCCGCACAATTACTGAGCTCCCAGACGATTTTGAGCCGGATCCAAAAGTTCGCGCGTTCCTGTGGTCCCGATGGGACAGCATCGACAAGGGGAGTGGACTAAATATGGCGACGGCAGAGGCGCTTGCCTTCGCAAGTCTGCTCCATGAAGGAACTTCGGTTCGCCTGAGCGGGCAGGACTGCATCCGCGGAACTTTCACGCAGCGTCATCTGGCGATTCATGACCTGCGAGATGGCCGAACATGCGTACCGCTGTGCACGCTTGCCCGCGAGGGGGTCCGTTTTGACGCTGTCAATTCGCCGTTGACCGAATACGGTGTGCTCGCTTTCGAATTCGGAATGAGCCTTGCGGATTCCAACCGACTCATCGTTTGGGAAGCCCAATTTGGCGATTTCCTGAACGGTGCGCAAATCGCGGTAGATCAATACATTGCAACTTCCGAGCCTAAGTGGAAGATGCGATCATCGCTGGTCATTGCGCTTCCGCATGGGTTGGAAGGGCAGGGACCTGACCATTCGTCCGCGCGGATCGAAAGAATTCTTCAAAGCTGTGCCGGCGAAAACATCACGGTCGCCATCCCATCCACGCCCGCGAACCTCTTTCACCTGCTGCGTCGACAACAGCGGAGCGCGCGGCGGACTCCCCTATTTCTTATCGCGCCGAAATCTCTCCTGCGCGAGAGGGCATGTCAATCGGCGCTGCCGGAACTGGCATCCGGCACACGCTTCCGCCCGGTCATTGTTACGGAGGCCCCGCACTGCGCGCGGATCATCTTTTGTGCCGGTAAGATCTTTTACCCTCTCAACGAAATGCGTTTGCGGGAACGTACTTCGGGACTCACCTTGATTCGCATCGAGCAGCTTTACCCGTTTCCGAGAAAAGATATCAGTGAAGCGCTCGCAAAGCATTCCGCGGCGGAATTGGTGTGGTGCCAGGAGGAACCTGAGAATCAGGGCGCCTACTATTACGTCGACAGGATGATCAGAGAGATCGATATCCGTCGCCCTCTGCGCTATATCGGGCGCCCCCCAATGGCGGCGGCTGCGGGCGGCTCGATCGATCGACATGAACGCGAGCAAGCCGAAATCGTTGCGGCTGCTGTAGGATCGTCTCGCTAACACACGATAGCAAGCCCCTTTTGATCGAACCTCGAAGCGGAGAAAGAGCGATGAAAGAAATCAAGCAGCCTGACTCAATTCTCGAACGTGCGCGCAGTCTTGCCACAGCAACCCTGGGCGATGCTCTGGACGCTTTCGGTATTCCCGGGGTTATGTCAGGCATCGCGCGGAGAACCGGGAGTGGGAGGGTCGCGGGGTTTGCTCAGACGATGCTCCAGCAAGTTGCGCCATTTGGCAGCTTCTCGTTCGAAGATTTCGCTGTCGGATCGGCTTTCGATGCGACCTCTCAGGATACTGTGCTCGTTGTCGACATGGGCTCTGCCGATGTGTCAACCTTCGGTGGACTCGCTGCGCTCACGCTGACCTTGCACAATGCAGCCGGCGCTGTGGTGGACGGGGGATGCAGGGATACTGTCGAAATTGCCCGCCTTGGGCTGACTGTTGCTAGTCGAACAGTTACGCCCCGGACTGGCAAAGGTCGGCTACGGATAGTTTCACGAGGCGAGGCCATTACATGTGGTGGAGTTTGCGTCCGTCCAAACGATTTGGTCGTCATGGATGACACCGGAATCGTGGTGGTGCCGCAGGACAGGATTCTCGCTGTACTGGACGCCGCTGAAGATCTGGATCGTCGAGATACGGATTTTGCCCAGCGCTTGAGGACCGACGGCAGCTTCGCTCGCGCGGCGGCCTCGCTCAAACACGCTTGAGAGCCGATCTGGAGCTTACGGCCTTAGCGCGATCGGGGGCCGGAAACTCACTCCATTGAAGGTGGAGTGGGTGTCATGTCACTGTCTCCGCACCCAGCTGATGGCGAATATTGACCGCAGCCCTTCTTAGAATTGGAAGTATTGTTTGGAGTAACCGCCGCCTCTCGCCTGCGAGGGTCAAAACTAAGCTACTTATAGCGGCTAGAACTTTTCCGTCCGTTGTCAATATGGGAACGGCGACGGCCCAAATTCGTGATCGATAGACTGCCTCCAGGTACTCTTCGTCGGCGAACGCGTAGCCCTCGCGACGGATTTGAGCAAGTCTCGCGACGAGCGTAGCCGCCATATGAGCGTCGCAATCCCAACGACCTCCTGTTTCTTGAGCGCGGGAAAGCGCCGCCTTGCGCTGCTCTTCGGGCATGAACGCCAGTGTGACTTGTCCGACGCCAGTGGCCATTAAAGGGATTCTTGCGCCCATTTGACCTGGCAACGACAAACCCAGCGAAGCACGATTGCTGTACACTATGACCATTGCATCGCGATCGAAGATGGCGAGATTCGACGGCCAGCCAATTTGAACGTGCATCTGATCGATGACGGGAGCTGAAATCTGAAGTAGATGTGATTTGGAGTCGAAACCCCGGCTCAGCGCCAAAGTTCGACCCGTCACCAGGTACGTCGACTTTCCGGCCTGGCGATAGACGTAACCTTCTGCGACTAGCGTTTCGAGCACGCGCACGATGGTCGGCTGTGGGAGGCTACACCTTGAGACGAGGTCGGCAACTGTGATCGGCCCGTGCTCGCTGATAGCCCGCAACACCGCAAGCCCACGCTGAATTGCTCGAACCGGCTCGTACGATGTCATAACTTGTCTCCGCAAGTAGGACCACGCAGCTGTCCGCCTACCCACCCGACGTCGCGCTTTTTTCGAGATCTTGTCGCTAAAAGCGCATCGAGTGATCAAGCCGAACGCGACTGTTCACGGACGCCTCGCATCGCCGCTACCTGATTTGGAGATTAGAGCACGAGCGTCATCCGCGAGAGTCCTTCGTCCGCGACTAGCCAAGAGCCCTCAACTGGTCGCTAGACGCCGGCCGGTTCGAACGGCTGCCCGCAAAAACTTCCTAGATGAGCGGAGCCGATTCCGAACAATACGCCTGTGAGTTCTTCAAGGATGCAGTGATTATGACTGAGGTTTGATCTCCATTCCGGCGATGAGAGTACAAAAGTCACAGACATTCTGCATCAAATCTCATCTTTTGATGTTTTCACCGCGCCCCCTCGTGCGGATTTTTGAAACGGCTAAAGGGCGAGCAACTAAGCGGAAGGCTAATGCACGGAGAATTGCGTTTCGAGGTTTCTGAATACGAATACGCCTTCCACACGCGAAGCAATGGAGCGGGAAGGAATTGATCTGCTCATCACGGCGGAGTCGGCCAATATGAGCTGGCTCACCCGCTATGAAGAGTAGTCGTTCTACGTCCATCAATACGAAGTTGTTCGGCTGGACGAATTTGGTTCGGCCGACCTCTAGGTTCGCGCCAGTTGATACCTCCCTCCCAATTTGAAGTGAAAGAGGATAGATGAAGGTTCGTAGTGCCGGTGACGCGGGCGGTAGATTACAATGTCAGGCCCGCGCCAAGAATGACGGATCGGGCGTCGAACTCGCCAAGATGATCGGTGAATCTCGCCGGCGTGAAGGACTCCAAGGTGATCGTCGCGATGAACAAGGACGGCTCGCCTTCCAGGTCAGCGATTACCGCCTGCTGGCGGACCTCCACCCGGGCGGATGCTGAGCTCACGGCCGAATTCGGCAAGCTCGGCAAGTAAGACACGGTAAAAATATCGTGGCCAGATGTCCACACTCCGGCCGGCGTTTCATCGTGAAGCGTCTTCTTTCGCGGGGACACGCGGATGGCGGCGAAATCTCGTTTCGAGCCCGAGTTCTGGTTAAATCAAGAAAAGCCCAGCGGCGACGTTAGAATGCGTCAAACAAGGCCACTTTTGCAGGAATAGAGCGATACTTAGCCGATCATTGCTGAAAACAGTACTGAACCGTTGCTACAATTGGTCTCGGTGAAACGTAGCTTTGGTTTGCGCGGGGCGGGCGGCAGGCGAGGCAACTGTGGGAGGCAGGCGCTGAGCGCCTCCCCCCATCGTGTCGCGCTTCTTCCCTCCCGGTATCCGCTCGGTTGAGTGCGTCGGCATCGTCACCGCGGTTGTTTCCTGGGAACGCGTCGGGCGGCCTTGGTGCGTGTTGCGAATCAACAATGTCGTGCGGTTCGATAAGACCAGGCTGTTCGGTCGGCGAGATGCGCGCGTATCCGCGGAAGTTCGCGCTTGGGGCCACGCGCTGAAGAATGTGCGTCGATAAACGGCCATTGAGGCTTCGCAAGGGCATCGAGATACTTCAATGATCAGTTTGCTGAACTCTCTTCGTGCCATCGTCGGAGACGCGGGAGTACTGGAGGGCGGGGAGATCGCCGGATACGTGCATGGCGCCCGATATGGCAATGGGCAACCGCTTTGTGTCGTTCGACCATCTTCAGTGGAGGAGGTGTCGAGCGTCGTCGCATGCTGTTCGGCAGCCCGGGTGCAGATCATCCCGCAGGGGGCGAACACCGGAGTGGTCGGCGCGAGTACCCCTGACGGATCAGGCACGCAGGTTGTTTTATCGCTAAACCGAATGCATCGGCGCTGCAACATCGATGTGGCGAACCGCACAGTGGACGTGGATGCAGGCGTCCTCCTGCACGAGCTGAACGATAAGCTGGAGCCGCATGGGTTGTGGTTTCCGGTGGACTTGTCGGCTGATCCAAGCATTGGTGGTATGGTGTCGTCCAATACCGGCGGAACTCGGTTGCTCCGGTACGGCGATGTTCGCCACAATCTGTTGGCCATCGAAGCTGTGTTGTACGACCCGCCGGGGCAGATCGTGCGGTTCGGCAGTGCCCTGCGCAAGAACAATACGGGATTTGACCTAAAGCAACTCTTCGTTGGGACGTCCGGCGTGGCGGGCGTCATCACTAGCGCAACGCTGGAAGTGTCCGCTAGGCCGAGGCAAGCGACCACGGCGCTGCTCGTCCCCAGCTCTGAGGAAGCAGTCGTATCTCTGCTGCTTGCTGCCGAAGCGCAGCTCGGTGACGTTCTTTCCGCGTTCGAAGGCCTTTCACGCAACGCGATGTCTGTCGCACTCGAGCACGTCCCCACGCTGCGCAATCCCTTCGCCAGCATGCCTATCCCCGAGTTCGCGTTGCTCATGGAGCTGGCGTCATGCTCTACAAGAAATGAAGTGGACCTCGACGCAATGCTGATGCGCTTCCTCGAGGAGCATTTGGAAAAAGGCGAGATCGCAAATGCGATCGTCGGCCGCGGCAACGAGCTCTGGGAATTGAGGCACGCCGTGAGTGATGGGTCTCGAGCCTTGGGCAAGGTGATCGGGTTCGACATTTCCGTGCGTCGTGCGGATGTTATGGTTTTTCGACGCGAGGCGAGGGCGATAGTAGCGTCGAGGTACCCGCAACTCGAAGTCGTGGATTTCGGTCACATGGGCGCGGACAAGCTTCCAATGACCACACGAGCCAAATCCCCTCCATAGACTCTCTTTCGAACTACGCAATGAGCGCAGCTCGCGAGATGAAGTTCACTGGACTAAGAGATACTGGTTACGGGCACCGTAAGCGCCGGCATTGCGATTTCTGAGGTCTTCGCCGCCCTCTACCTCGAATAGACGCCTGGCGCCTAATTTTCTGAACGGATGCAGCAATTTCAGCTTAGCTACTTTCCGGCGCAAAATTCGGCGGCCTTTTGAGGCAGCCAGAATCGCTTGGTGG
>NZ_LLYA01000002.1:195000-207807 GCF_001440415.1 Bradyrhizobium retamae | reverse complement strand
TCTCCGGGGAGAGTACGAAGTAAGCCGTAAAGCCATTGCGCAGGGAAGGCCGGGATGCTCCCGCTGTACCTGTATGCTCGTGTGCGTTTTCTTTTGCGCACTTTGCACACGAGACCGCGGGTGCGGCGCGCACCCGGTCTTCCCTGCGCCCTCTAAACAAGAGGGCGGGAAGTTGATAGCAAACCTCGGACGCAATGCGCCGCGAGATCGCGGCCTCATATTCCGATCGTCGTGCTGCTTCAGCACGTGCAATGACGGCAGAAACCCTACAACAACTCCGCCTGCTCCGCCGCGATCGCATCGCCGGTGCTGATGCTGCCGCCGGTGATCACCTCGGCATAGATTCCGCAATCGCCGTGGCCGAGTTGGCGCTGCAGCGCCGGGGGAATCGCGAGATCGCGCTCGGCCGTATCGGGATCGACATTGACGGCGGCGCAGCGGACGATGCGCTTCACCACCTTCAGCCTGATGTCGCCGATCGCAAGCGTCCGGTCGAGCAGGTCGAATTCGTGCCAGGCCGGCCAGCCCTCGACATAGAGATTGGCGCGAAAGCGAAGCGGATGAACGGGGGCGCCGACGATGTCCTCGATGGCGCGGACGCTGGCGAGGTTGATGATCGAAACGACCTTGCGGGCGACATCCGAAAAACTGTGACCGGGGCTTTCCAGCACCTTTGGCGGGCCCTTGATCTGGCCGGCAAAGGCGGTGGCAAAGAAGTTCTCGATTGTCCGCCGGCCGTCGGCGGTCGCCAAATTGCCCTGGGCTGCACTCTGGCCGTTCCGGCGGATCGAGAGGACGTTGCTCGCGTCGTCGAAATGAGTGTGCAGGCCGGCCAGCCACTCATCCCGCATCAGCATCAGGAAGTGCGGCTTCGGCAGCCATTTCGGCTCCGCCGGATCGAAACCGGAGGGGCCGTTCTCGATGGCGTAGCGGCGGTCAGCCAAAAGGGTTTGCCCGGGCTTGAGCTCGGCGCGGTCGAGCTGCTCCGGGGTCAGGCCTTTGACGGGGTAACGGTAAATCCCGGCGATCCGGGCGGGGGAGATGGCGTCCATCCGGCTTATTAAGAGATTCCTTCGGCTTTCGCCAACCGTTCCCGAATTTGTGAGTGGGCCTCTTCCGTTTTTCCCCAAGATGCCCACATTCGGGACAAGCCTGAAAAGCGGGCGACGACTGCGGCCGGTTGAGGAATGTCAATGCGGTTCGCGGATACCCAATGAAGATGCCGCAATCATGCCACGCGCGCGACCCGCGCAAGTGTGTGCGGTTTCGCGTCAAGGTCACGCGCCAAACATAAATGGGGCGCGATCGGACGCAAAACCAGTTCCCACTTTTGCTGATCGCGCCCCGGGTGGGAGCGGCATGCCGAGGGAAGCAAAAGATGAATATTGAAAAATACACTGAGCGGGCGCGCGGCTTCATCCAGTCTGCGCAATCGCTCGCCATGCGCGATGGGCACCAGCAGTTCTCCACGCTGCATGTGCTGAAAGTGTTGCTGGACGACAGCGAGGGACTGGCCGGCGCGCTGATCGACCGCGCTGGCGGTAATTCCCGCGCCATCCTCAAGGCAACCGAGGACGCGCTGAAGAAGCTGCCGAAGGTTTCGGGCAGCGGCGCCGGGCAGATCTATCTTGCCCCAGATATGGCGCGCGCCTTCGACGCGGCGGAAAAGGCGGCCGAGAAGGCCGGCGACAGCTTTGTCACGGTCGAGCGGCTGCTGCTGGGGCTGACGCTCGAGAAGAGCGGCGAGGCCGGTACCATTCTGAGCAAGGGCGGCGTCACGCCGCAAAACCTCAATGCGGCAATCGAATCGCTGCGCAAGGGCCGTACAGCCGATAGCGCATCGGCCGAAAACGCCTATGACGCGCTGAAGAAATATGCCCGCGATCTCACGCAAGCCGCGCGCGACGGCAAGCTCGACCCGGTCATTGGCCGGGACGAGGAAATTCGCCGCACCATCCAGGTGCTTTCCCGCCGCACCAAGAACAATCCGGTGCTGATCGGCGAACCCGGCGTCGGCAAGACCGCGATCGTCGAAGGCTTGGCGCTGCGCATCCTCAACGGCGACGTGCCGGAGAGCCTGAAAGACAAGAAGCTGCTGGTGCTCGACATGGGGGCGCTGATTGCGGGCGCCAAGTATCGCGGCGAGTTCGAGGAGCGGCTGAAGGCCGTCCTGCAGGAAGTCACCGCGGCCGAGGGCTCAATCGTCCTGTTTATCGACGAGATGCATACGCTGGTCGGCGCCGGCAAGGCGGAGGGCGCGATGGATGCGTCCAACTTGTTGAAGCCGGCATTGGCGCGCGGCGAGCTGCACTGCATCGGCGCGACGACGCTCGACGAATATCGCAAGCATGTCGAGAAGGACGCGGCCCTGGCGCGGCGCTTCCAGCCGATCTTCGTCTCCGAGCCCACGGTCGAGGATACGATTTCGATCCTGCGCGGGCTGAAGGACAAATACGAGCAGCACCACGGCGTTCGCATCACCGATTCCGCGCTTGTCGCCGCGACCACGCTGTCGAACCGCTACATCACCGATCGTTTCCTGCCCGACAAGGCCATCGACCTCGTGGACGAGGCCTCGGCGCGGCTGAAGATGCAGGTCGATTCCAAGCCGGAAGAGCTCGATTTGATGGACCGGGAAATCATCCGGCTGAAGATCGAGCAGGAGGCCCTTAAGAAGGAAACCGATCTCGGCTCGAAAACCCGCCTGCAGACACTGGAAAAGGAACTGGCTGAACTCGAGAAGCAATCGGCCGACCTGACTTCGCGATGGAGTGCGGAGAAGAATAAGCTGTCGAACGCGCAGAAGCTGAAGAGCGAACTCGACACCTTGCGCATCGAACTCGCCAATGCCCAGCGCCGCGGCGAATTCCAGCGTGCGGGTGAGCTCGCCTATGGCCGAATTCCCGAAATCGAAAAGAAGCTCGCCGAAATCGAAGCCAAGGAAGACGTGGGCGAGATGATGGAGGAGGCGGTAACCGCCAATCACATCGCGCAGGTGGTGTCGCGCTGGACCGGCGTTCCCGTCGACAAGATGCTGGAAGGCGAAAGGGACAAGCTCCTGAAAATGGAGGATAGCCTCGGCAAGCGCGTGGTCGGCCAGGCCGAAGCCGTGCGTGCGGTGGCAACTGCCGTGCGCCGATCGCGCGCCGGCCTGCAGGACCCGAACCGTCCGATGGGCTCGTTCATGTTCTTGGGCCCGACCGGCGTCGGCAAGACCGAACTGACGAAGGCGCTGGCGGAGTACCTGTTCAACGACGAGACCGCGATGGTCCGCCTCGACATGTCCGAGTTCATGGAAAAGCACTCGGTGTCGCGGCTGATCGGCGCGCCTCCCGGCTATGTCGGCTATGACGAGGGCGGCGCGCTCACTGAAGCGGTGCGGCGGCGGCCCTATCAGGTGGTGCTGTTCGACGAGATCGAAAAAGCCCACCCCGACGTCTTCAATGTGCTGCTGCAGGTGCTCGACGACGGCCGGCTGACCGACGGCCAAGGGCGCACCGTCGACTTCCGTAATACTCTGATCATCATGACCTCGAACCTCGGTTCGGAGTTTTTGGTGAACCAGCCGGAAGGCGAGGACACAATGGCGGTGCGCGAACAGGTGATGGGGATGGTGCGGGCGCATTTCCGGCCCGAATTCCTCAACCGCGTCGACGAGATCACCCTGTTCCACCGCTTGCAGAAGAGCGAGATGGGCCGGATCGTCGAGATCCAGTTCGCTCGCCTGCAGAGGCTGCTGGAGGATCGCAAGATCACGCTGACATTGGATGCAGCGGCGCGCGACTGGCTGGCCGCCAAGGGCTGGGATCCCGCCTATGGCGCGCGGCCCCTGAAGCGGGTGATCCAGCGCAACCTGCAGGACCCGTTGGCCGAGATGATCCTCGCCGGCGAGGTTGCCGACGGCGACCTCGTCGTGATTTCGAGCGAAGGCAACGTGTTGACCTTCAACGGCAAGGCCGCGCAAACCGCCGAGATCGCCCAGTTCGAAGCGCCGGTGCCGAAGCGCAAGCTGAATTGAGGCGCCCACCAACGCAAAAGCCCCGAACACGCAACGTTCGGGGCTTTTGGCTAAGGAGCTTGTGGCTGCGTCATTCCGTTGAACTGACGACAGGCCCCGGTTCACCGGGATCATCGTCCTCGGGCTCGAGTTCCGTCAGTATATCCACGAGTTCGCGGACCCGGCCGGTCGCCAGCGGCCGGCCTGCATTCAGCATCGGCTCGTCGTTGGCCATCCAGGCTTGAGCCTCCGCCAGCTCATCTACTGTGGCGCCGGTTCCGATGATCTGGGCGATCGTGACTTCGTCAGCCCCGCTGACTGCCTTGATGATGTCGTCCCGGGTAATGCGGTTCATTGCTGCTCATCCCCTTCACGTCGCGCCAACAACCGCCCGCCGCCAGCATGCGGCGGACGGTATGTGGGCAAGGTGCCTCAGCGGCCCGTAGTAAGCCGCGGCGGATGTTGCGTCATGATCCAGATTTCGATCGCCGCCAGCACCGCCACGGCAGCGCCGATCAACACGTGCACCGTCATCGCCGTGGTCCCCTGGAAGCCCAGTACCCAAGGCGATACCAGCGCCCACAGTCCGACGATCAGGTTCAGCCATTCCTCCCACACCGCGAACGCTGCCAGCGCCGCTATCGCAAGGATCGCGATTACCAGGCCTGTGACATAGGCGTTGTTGGAAACCGTTCCGGCGTCAAAGCCGAACATCCAGGGCGAAAAGAACAGTATCGCGCCGAGGACCAGGTTCGCGACGTCGCACAATTTTGCGTTGCTCCAATTCTCCATGGCATCCTCCATTGAAGATTTTGGCAGTTAGTCAACTGGATACCGGCCGTTCAGGTTCCATTGGGGCGGCGACTGAACGCAAATTAATGAAACCGCGGGGCGGCGCTGCAATTGCCCTTGCAGGTAATGGGCGTCGGCTACTGCCGGGGAGCACCGGCCCAGAGTAACCCAGAGACAGGGTTCCCTCCGATGACGAAAGAAATCGTCCTACACAACAGACCCGTCTTCGAGCAGATCCACCCCAGCATCTATGGGGCCGCCGTCGGGCTTGTGGCGTGGTTTGCGGCAGCGGCCTGGATATTGTTCGACCGCCAGGATGACATCGGGCTTCTGTTGGCCATAATCAGCGTATTGCTGCTGGTTGCCGTCCTGCTTCCGTGGTCGCTGTCGCTGATCTGGAAGCGGCACGCGAAGCCACATCAACCGCACCGCGACGAGACCTCGTTTCATGATTGGAGAATTGGCGACTTCGCGGTCTGGGACAGCAAGATCCATGGCACGCAGGCGGCAATCGACATGCTGCTGCCGCTGGCCGCCGTTGCCTTCGGACTTACGGCGATCGGAATCGTCTTCCTGATCATCGCTCGCGCGGCGCCGTAAAGTTGCCTCTCGGGGCGGCGTTTTCCCCGGGGCAGCATCTATCTGGACGAGCAGCGTCCCTGTTCGCCTGCGGAGCAATGGGTCTCAGAAAATTGCGATGCGAATCGCCGCGCAACACGCCTACTTCCTCACCACCTTGTAAATCGCGTTCTCCAGATCCGACGAGAAGTAGATCACACCGGTCGCTCCGACGCCGACGCCGGTCGGAATGTTGCTCGGCAGGCCGCCGGGCGCGGCCGGCAATCCGATCGGCAGGTTGGCGGCGATCTCGGTGACGGCGCCGTCCTTCGGGTCGATCTGAACAATCCGCTTGGCGCCGACTTCGGCTACGATCAGCTTGCCATCGGGCGCGACCGCGATGCCCTCGGGGCCCTTCAGATCCTTGGCGACCACGGATTTCTCGCCGTTGGCTTCGACCTTCGAGACCAGTCCAGCAAAAGCTTCGGTCAGATAGACCGCGCCACCTGATCCGGCCGCGAGGCCGATCGGGCCTTCAAGGTTGCCGATCACCACGGTACGGTCCTTGCCGTGCTCGCCGCTGGCGCGGACCAGCGATTTGCTGCCGAGCTCGCTGACGAGGATAGAGCCGTCACCGAGTTTGACGGCGTCGTGCGGCGCCTTGAAGCCGTGCAGCATCTCCTTGGTCTTGCCGGTCTTGCGGTCGATCAGTTGCACCGTGCCGGTGAACCAGCTCGACAGCAGCACGTCGTCGCCCTTGGCGGTGGCGCTCATCGGATATTCCAGCGCCACGCCGTCGGCATGCATGCGCGCCGGCTCGGAGACTTCGCCGGTCGCGCCGTCCACGGTGCGGTAGGCGAATACGTCGGCGATGTAGATCGTATCCTTCGCCCCGTCGGAGACGACGCCGATGCCGCCGGGCAGCGCCAGCTTGCCTGATATGACCTGCTTTGCCGCGCCGGTCTCGGAATCGACTTCCTGGATGCCGTTGTCGGCCATGTTGGAGACGAAGATGCGGTCCTTGTCGTCGATCGCGAGATTGTCCAGCGAAGGCTTGAGCTGGGCTACCAGCTTCTTCGCGCCGGTCTTCGGATCGACCCGCACCAATTGGCCGAGCGCGGTGTCGACCACCCAGAGATTGCCCTTGGAATCGAAGTTGACCGCGGCCGGAATCTTGAAGCCGTCGGCGACCACTGAGAGGTCAGCCTTGTCGACGTCGACCCTGGCGATCTGGCCCTTGAACCACAGAGGACCATACAGTCTGTCGTCCGGTCCGAATTCAAAACCGTTGAGGCCGCCCATCTTCTCCATGATCTTGCGCGGCGGTTTTGCGCCCTCGACATCGATCTCATAGAGCGCATCGCCCAAAAACACCTGCGTCGCGTACAGCCGCCCATCCTTGCGGAAGGCGAGCGAGTTGATGCCGGGCAGGCCGGAGGCGAGTTTCTTCACCGGGCCATCGCCCTTGCGCGAATAGAGATCGCCGGTGAGAAAGGCGGCCCATGCCATGGTGCCGTCGGGCGCAAACGCAATGTCGTCGGACATGCCTTCGGGGGAGGGGACGGCAATCTTCGCCGTGCCGCTCGCGCGATCCACCTCATAGAGCGCGGCGCCCGCCACGCTGCCGGCGAACACGCGGCCGGACTTGTCGATGCCTAATCCGTGCACGCCGTGGAACGCAGAGCCCGGAACCAGCTTGGTGACCTCATAAGTCTGCGCTGATGCGCCGGCCGCGCATCCAAAAGCGATCGCCGCGACACTCGCTGCGAGTGCAAGCCTGCTCGTCATGACGCTACCTCCCACGGATTTTCTTATGGAGGCAGTATTTGTCGCGGCGGGAGGTTTGGCAAACGAAACCGTCGGGCGCGGTCGCTGCCATAGATCCGGCACGCGGCGTGAAAAGCCCTGCCAGTCTCGCAGAGACATTATCGAAGGCTCAGCGGCTGACCTGGCGCGTCTGCGGCGTGGTGCCGGTGGCTTCGGAAACCCGCGCCGAGTTGCCGCGGTTGCTCATCTGGGCGTCGAGACGGTCGCGCTCCTTTTCGAAGTTCGCCAGCATTGAGCCTTCGAGCGAACGGCCGCGTGGCAGCTTGACGCGCATCGGGTCGACGAAGCGGCCGTTGACCAGGATTTCGTAGTGGACATGGGCGCCAGTCGACATGCCCGTCGATCCGACGAAGCCGATCACCTGGCCCTGCCGCACGCGCTTGCCGGGCTCCATGCCCTTGGCGAACGCCGACATGTGGCCGTAGGCGGTCTCGTAGCCGTTATTGTGTTTCAGGCGAACGTATTTGCCGTAGCCGCCTTCCCAGCCGACCTTCTCGACCACACCGTTGCCGGAGGCGAAGATCGGCGTGCCGTAGGGCGTCGCCCAGTCCACGCCGGTGTGCATCTTGGTAAAGCCCAGGATCGGGTGGCGGCGGCCGCCGAAGCCCGACCGCATGATGGCGTTGTTGACGGGTTTGCGGACCAGGAACTTCTTCGCGCTCTTGCCGGTCTCGTCGTAAAAATCGACGACGGAGTCGTCGGGGGTCTGGAAGCGATAGTATTTTTTGGTCTCGCCGCCGACGGTGAGGGAAGCGAACAGCACCTCGGTCTTTTCGGTGCTGGGGGTGGCTTCGTCGTCGCCGGCGAAGAACACGTCGAAGGAGTCGCCCGGTTGCACCTTGCGCTGGAAATCGACGTCGTAGGAATAGATGCGGACCATGTCCTCGATCACGGCGGCCGGCACCTTGTTGCGCATGGCGGTCTCGTAGATGCTCTGGTAGAGCCGGACGCCGCTGCCATCATCTTCGTCGTCATCGTCGTCATCTTTGCCGGCGGGGACCTCGGAAACGGTATTCATGCTCTGCACGTCGACCGCGACATATTTGCCGACGTCAGACAGCGCGGCCACGGCTTCGACGGTGGTGTCGTTGGCGACGATCACGCGATAGGGCTGCAGCCGGGCGGCGGGCCCGAGGCCCGAGGGCGCCATCAGGATGCGCAGCTTCTGGCCTTCCTTCAGGCCGCCGTCGCGGCCACGGGCGCCAAGGGTCAACGCGATCGCCCTGGCTTCATCGGGCGTCGCGCCCTGGTCGCGCAGGATCGAAGCGACGCTGTCGCCCTTCTTCACGATGTGAACGCGTTCGCCGGTGGGGTTGCCGCCGGTGATCTGGTCCTTGGTCTTCGGCAGCAGGGTGACATTTTCCGGCACGATGCGGGTTTCAAAGCCGGCATAGGGATCGGAGACGTTGCCTTCGGTGGCATAGGCGAGCTTGAGATCGGACTGCACGCCGCTGGTGTCGGCGGCGGCATTGGCAAGCGCCGTGTAGCGGACGCCGCCCGAGCCGCGCCAATTCGCGGCATCCCGCACCCGCATCAGGACTTCGTCCAGCGCGACCACGGCGGAGACTTTCGCCTTCGGCAGCACCGTTGCGAGATCCTTGGTCACGAAGGAAACCTCGGCGTCGGGTTCGACCGCCTCGGGATTGTTCGGATCCTCGGAAGCTGGCTGGGTCGGGCTGCCGACATCGGTGAGCATGCGCTGCGCGTTGAACGGCGGGATCTTGGCGGCGAGATCGCTCGTCGTCATTGATAGATTGCCGGAGATGCGAACGAATGGCCGCACCCGCATCACGTCGCGGTTCCCGACGCGGGTAACCGTCGATACCCGCATCACATTGCGCGAGGCGGTGGATTCGCCGGGCGGCGGCAGGCGGTCGCTCTTGTGCAGGGTGGCGGTGCGGTCATTGGCGCTGAACGCCCCGCGCAACGCGCCTTCGACGCGCTCGGGCACCTTGGCAAAGGTCATTTCGCCGTCGAGGGACGCAAAAACGGCGCCGCCGATGAGGGCTGCGCCGCACAGACCGGTCAGGATAGTGCCGCTGAACCATTGTACAGAGACACGGCGGCGGTCGATCACCGCGGCTTCGGAGCCATCCACGGAAAGTGGCGGCTCGTGACCGAGATCAATGATCCCGATCTCGCGTCCATAGCCGCTTCCGCGTGGCGCCTTCTGGCTCAACCCTGTGTCCCCCCAAATTCCATCGACATCGACAAGACCTCGCCCGATCCAGACCCCACGTTTCCGCCCATTTGACGGAGCGATTCCGGAGCATGGCGTTGCCGCACGCATGGAAATTCGGGAATCAGAGGCCAGAAGAAGACCGGCCGCAGTCTCGAACGTCAATGGTCAGCAGATCTCTCGAAGTTTCCTGGCCGCGTGGGAAAGGCGACGGGTTCCTCGAGATCGCCTGTCCCGGGTAGATGAACACACCGGGCAGCCCCCACTGGCATCCGGCGATTCAATGCTTACCTTATAGTCAGAACGTCGCAGGATTGTGGCTCAAGTGCGGCCAAAGGCCCGAAACATAGGGACTTCTTGGCGTCCCAAAATTCTTCGACGTGATGCGACAATTTGTTGACGAAGGGCGTTGACAACCCCGATCGGGCGGGCCTATAACCCGGCCACTGAGCGCGGCGATGCATTGGCCCCGAGGCCAAGGCATCTATTCGCGCCCCGTAAGCTCCTCATTACGATGAGTGACTCAACAGCCGATACAAGTCGGTTGTTATTTGTCGTCGGATGGGTGGCTACGGAACCTTCCAGAGATGGAAGGGTGGGATCCCAAGTGGTCCCGGGCTGTTTGACAAGTGAAGATGAAGAAAGAGAAACGTGGACGGCGGAGTCCTTGCGAGTCTCGATCACTTGAATACGCAAATATTGAAGTGTTGAGGCTGGACGAAAGACTTCGGCGGTACACGTTTTAAAGGTTACACCATCGTCGTCAGCGATGTGAATCGCGGGCGATAAATATGGTGGGACCTCGTCAAACGTTGTGATCAGCCGGTTCAAGGTTTCAAGTCCAACTTGAGAGTTTGATCCTGGCTCAGAGCGAACGCTGGCGGCAGGCTTAACACATGCAAGTCGAGCGGGCGTAGCAATACGTCAGCGGCAGACGGGTGAGTAACGCGTGGGAACGTACCTTTTGGTTCGGAACAACCCAGGGAAACTTGGGCTAATACCGGATAAGCCCTTACGGGGAAAGATTTATCGCCGAAAGATCGGCCCGCGTCTGATTAGCTAGTTGGTGAGGTAATGGCTCACCAAGGCGACGATCAGTAGCTGGTCTGAGAGGATGATCAGCCACATTGGGACTGAGACACGGCCCAAACTCCTACGGGAGGCAGCAGTGGGGAATATTGGACAATGGGCGCAAGCCTGATCCAGCCATGCCGCGTGAGTGATGAAGGCCCTAGGGTTGTAAAGCTCTTTTGTGCGGGAAGATAATGACGGTACCGCAAGAATAAGCCCCGGCTAACTTCGTGCCAGCAGCCGCGGTAATACGAAGGGGGCTAGCGTTGCTCGGAATCACTGGGCGTAAAGGGTGCGTAGGCGGGTCTTTAAGTCAGGGGTGAAATCCTGGAGCTCAACTCCAGAACTGCCTTTGATACTGAAGATCTTGAGTTCGGGAGAGGTGAGTGGAACTGCGAGTGTAGAGGTGAAATTCGTAGATATTCGCAAGAACACCAGTGGCGAAGGCGGCTCACTGGCCCGATACTGACGCTGAGGCACGAAAGCGTGGGGAGCAAACAGGATTAGATACCCTGGTAGTCCACGCCGTAAACGATGAATGCCAGCCGTTAGTGGGTTTACTCACTAGTGGCGCAGCTAACGCTTTAAGCATTCCGCCTGGGGAGTACGGTCGCAAGATTAAAACTCAAAGGAATTGACGGGGGCCCGCACAAGCGGTGGAGCATGTGGTTTAATTCGACGCAACGCGCAGAACCTTACCAGCCCTTGACATCCCGGTCGCGGGCCCCAGAGATGGGGTCCTTCAGTTCGGCTGGACCGGAGACAGGTGCTGCATGGCTGTCGTCAGCTCGTGTCGTGAGATGTTGGGTTAAGTCCCGCAACGAGCGCAACCCCCGTCCTTAGTTGCTACCATTTAGTTGAGCACTCTAAGGAGACTGCCGGTGATAAGCCGCGAGGAAGGTGGGGATGACGTCAAGTCCTCATGGCCCTTACGGGCTGGGCTACACACGTGCTACAATGGCGGTGACAATGGGATGCTAAGGGGTGACCCTTCGCAAATCTCAAAAAGCCGTCTCAGTTCGGATTGGGCTCTGCAACTCGAGCCCATGAAGTTGGAATCGCTAGTAATCGTGGATCAGCACGCCACGGTGAATACGTTCCCGGGCCTTGTACACACCGCCCGTCACACCATGGGAGTTGGTTTTACCTGAAGACGGTGCGCTAACCGAAAGGGGGCAGCCGGCCACGGTAGGGTCAGCGACTGGGGTGAAGTCGTAACAAGGTAGCCGTAGGGGAACCTGCGGCTGGATCACCTCCTTTCTAAGGATGATCCTTCAGATAGCTTGCTATCTATCGGATCGTTTTAGAAACATCAGTGGCCAACAATCGTCAGGATTGTTGAGCTGCATTGGCGGGATTTCGCCGTCTTCGTTTCTCTTTCTTCGCGGACGAACACGCGCCAGGGGCTTAGCGCTGTGCGAAGGTTTGGCGCTTGTGCGATGCATTGGCGTGAGCCGATTGCGCGCGAGCTTGAGTCCCTCGTGTTAGGGGCTTGTAGCTCAGTTGGTTAGAGCGCGCGCTTGATAAGCGTGAGGTCGGAAGTTCAAGTCTTCCCAGGCCCACCACTTTGATCGAGTGCGGAGCATTCGTCTTCTGGTACGGGGCCATAGCTCAGCTGGGAGAGCGCGTGCTTTGCAAGCATGAGGTCGTCGGTTCGATCCCGTCTGGCTCCACCAGATGAAATCGAAGATCGGGAATGCCTCGAATAATCGTCCGCGAAACATCACTTCGCATGCGCAGTCCGGATGGATAGCGTCATGCGTGATATCTGACATCGTAAAGAGGAGATCGATCCGAGTTTGGGATCTGCAAAGCAATTTGCGGGCTCTCAATCATAATCTCCAGGTCATTTCGGCGCTCGTTCATCGCAAGATGATCGGGTTGTGAATGATCTTTTTAGCGAAGCTTGACCGCCTCGCTATCGGTTCGATCTTACGAAGCAAGCTGGTCTTTCTAATCAGTGTCCGGCTGTTGCAATCGCATTCATCGAGGATGCGTGCCTTCAATGGCTGTTGCGCAGACAACATTCTGCCGAGTGTGTGGACATTGATAATGAGAGCAATCAAGTGCCTTAAGGGTGTTCGGTGGATGCCTTGGCGCTGAGAGGCGATGAAGGACGTGCTACGCTGCGATAAGCCGTGGGGAGCTGCGAAGAAGCTTTGATCCACGGATTTCCGAATGGGGAAACCCACCTTCGATAGCTGGAACTCCAAGATCTCTATCTTGGGGTTCGTACAGCAATGTGTGAGACCAAGCCGTGAGGTTTTGGATTTCCAGTTATCAAGTGAAGGTATGAAATCTCTGAATTCATAGGAGGTTTTAAGCGAACCCAGGGAACTGAAACATCTAAGTACCCGGAGGAAAGGACATCAATCGAGACTCC
>NZ_LLYA01000002.1:0-190000 GCF_001440415.1 Bradyrhizobium retamae | reverse complement strand
CGGCAACCGCACTCGCGGCAAGGCCGACGCCGCCCACCTTCAAGAAATCACGACGTTTCATTTGTCTCCCCTCTGTTATCGTCGAGACCGACCAAGGGACAACGATCTAACGTCGTCTTCTCTGGTTTTCCGATGGGCGGTGCCGGACTGTTGTTTAGGAATGTGGCCCCTGAAACCTAGGCTCTTGGTGATGCAATCAATTTTCCCGGCTTTATGGACCTGAGGGCAGGATGACGAATTGGTGATTGATAATCAAGCGTTCTGGTTAGCCGCAAGTGCGAAGAGCTGCCTGAATATCGAGCGGATCAGATGCAGAGTTGGTTAATCGTACATGCCGCATTGCGGTAATTCCGTCGCGCAGGCGCGTAGGACAGCGTCCATCATTCGACCTGAAGTGCATGCGCAGCGTGTGGAGTTTTCCGGCTGCAGCTTGTTTCCAACGCGCGCCGCGTGATCATGGTATCGTGGAGAATGCCGCTTCCATCCCCCTGCGCGTCTTGATGGTGTCGCTGTTTTCATCGACGTCCACATCGCTCCAGCGCACCACCTCGCCGTGGGCGACGTTGTTCTTCAGCTGGACGCGATGGGCAAGTCCGATCGGCAGCGCGCCGGCGGAGAGGCTTTTCGATGCCGGCATCAGCTTGCCCCACACGGTGTAGCCGCCTTCGCCGTCCAGCATTTCGCCGGCGCGCAGATTGCGTTTTGCTACCGCCGCGACGTCGCCGCGAAAATCATGCGGCTGACCGGTCGGCTCGTTGCGCAGCGCAGCCGAGAGGATGGAGATATTCAGCTCAAGTCCGATCAGATGATACGGCTTGTACATCGCCGCATATCGGCCTGATGCGTCAGTCTTCAGCCCATATTGCCTGAAGCAATCCGCGGCGTAATCGTTCGGCGCTTCCAGCACGACGTACACGCCCCAGCGCAGATCCCGGAATACGGGACGGCCGTCGCGCTCCAGCGAAGAGACGACTTCCGCAAGACCGGCCTTCTCCAGCACGCCGCCCGCCTCACGTGGCCGCATCACATGCGGCAGATCGTCGACGCCGCAAGGTGGAAACAGCAAACCGTCCGACGGCACGTCCAGTCCAGTCGCATTGGCGATCGCCGCCATTTCGATCGCGGATTTGGTGCCATCCAAAAACGAGTTGAACATCTGCGGATTCATGCCGGCCGATTGCGCTTCGCCTGCCGTTAGTCCGTAATGCTGCCAGACGCCGTCCGGCGTCACGTCGTGATAGGCGGGCAGATATTTGGTGCCCTTGCCGGCGGCGACGACGCGAAAGCCCGTCGCGCGCGCCCAGTCCACCATCTCTGCCGTCAACGCCGGCTGGTCGCCATAGGCCAGCGAATAGACCACGCCAGCCTTGCGCGCTTCCCGCGCCAGCAGCGGCCCCGCCAGCACGTCGGCCTCGACATTGACCATCACGACATGCTTGCCCGCCGCAATGGCCGCGCGGGCATGCCTAATGCCGACGGCCGGGTTACCGGTAGCTTCCACCACGACGTCCACGGCGCTGTCGGCGATCGCGCGCGCCCCGTCGTCGGTGAAGACCGTCCGCGCGATCCTCGCCTGATCCCAGCCGACGGTGCGGCAGGCTTCGTGGGCGCGATCGCGATCGATGTCGATGATGACGGGCACTTCGAGTCCCGGCGTATGCGGTACTTGCGACAAGAACATCGAGCCGAATTTTCCGGCGCCGATCAGCGCGACGCGAACCGGCTTGCCGGCCGCTAGGCGGGCGTTGAGAAGGTGGTGAAGGTTCATGGGAGGTGATCCGAGCTGTCGTGTCCCGGACGCGGTGCCGCACGTAGTGCTGCTCCGCAGAGCCGGGACCATGGGGGAAGGCGCGGGTGGAGTGAGCCCCGGCTCAGCAACGCACCGCTTCGCGCTGCGCTGCGTCCGGGACACGAGCAGCTCACTCCGCGGCTTGCCGATGCGCACGCGCGAGCCGCAGCAGCGCGTCGTCGTCCACCGTCTGGATCGGCGTGAAGTCGCGATGCGCGATGTAGTCGGGCCGCGTGGGGGTGCGGATGTAGTTCGAGACCGCATTCAGCGTCAGGTAGACGATCTTGCGCGGGTAGGGCGTGATGTTGGCGCTTGATCCGTGCACCAGATTGCCGTGGAACATCAGCATGCCGCCGGCCTTGCCGGTGGGCGCGACGATGCCGCCTTCCTTCACCAGCCGGGTGACAGTCTCCTCATCCAGGGTCCACAGCGGATAGGACGTCGTTTCCAGGTCATGCGAGGCCTTGAGATCGCCGGCGTGCTGGCTCTTTGGCACCAGCATCAACGGGCCGTTGATCGGCATTACCTCGTCCAGGAAGATCGCGATGTTCATCGCGCGCGGCTCCGGCATGCCGTCGTCGCGCTTCCAGGTGCCGTAATCCTGATGCCACTGCCAGACATCACCGGTGAAGGCGGCTTTGGCGTTGATCTTGAATTGATGCATGTAGACCTTCTCGCCGAAGATCTGCTCGATCGGCTCGATCATGCGTGGATGCGCGCCGAGAGCGCCGAACGCCTCGTTATAGAGATGCGCGGCAAAGGCGGTGCGCGGCGCGCCGCTCTTCTCGCGCCACACCTCCGGGCGGTTGGCATCGTAGATGCTGACGGCCTCGCGGGCGAGATAATCCACTTCCTCCGGGCTGAACAACTCCGGCAGGAACAGCCAGCCTTCGCGGTTGAAGAATTCGATCTGCTGTGGCGTCAGTTTCATGGTGTTTCCTCCTTTGGTTTTTTGTTGGCATTCCGGGTTCGATGCTGCGCATCGCCCCGGAATGACCGCCCGTTGTCAGGCCGCCCTATCCGTCGCCCTCAGTCTCTCCTCAGTCATCCGTCCCGCAGCTTGCGCATGCGCCAGCGCCGCGGCCTCCGCCGCCCTGGCGTTGCCGGTGAGAATTTGCGCGGCGATCGCCTCATGCTCTGCCCAGGCGCGTTCGCGGTAATCGAGCTCCGCCAGCACCGTCGCCATCGAGCGGCGCATATGCGGCCATTGCGGCGCGATCATTTCCTCGATCGCCGGATTACCCGCGAGGCGATAGACGGCGCTGTGAAAATCGACGTCGAGGGCGATCAGCCGCGAAAGCGGCGTGTCTTTGCCAATGCTCCGCCCGGCCTGCAGCGCCGCCTCAAGCTGCATACGCCCGGAAGCATCGGCTCTCGCCCGCCCAGCCGCGAGCTTTGCCGCCAGCGCGTCGATCGCGCCCCGCACTTCGTAGAGCTGGCGGATGCGTTCGGGATCGAGCCGCGTGACTTCAAACCCGCGGCGGCCGCTTTCGGCGACGAGCCCCTGCCGATGCAGCAGGTGCAGCGCATGGGACACCGGCTGGCGCGATACGCCGAGCTTTTCTGCAAGCTCGTTCTGCCGGATGCGATGCCCGGGCGGCAGCGAACGATCGGTGATCGCCTCGAGGATTCGGGCATAGACCTGGTCGATCAGGTTGGGGAGTGGATCCAAGGGGATCATGCCGGACCGTCCATTTTGGAATACGGAATTCCGAATTCAAAGCTAGCGACCGACCCCGGCTGAGTCAAGGGCCTGTGGGGAGATTCACAGTTGCCGGATGCCCGGCAGTCTATACTTCGATGGGGCGCGTGATCGGAGGATGTTCATGGACAACGCCGCGAGTTTCACGGGCAGCATCCCGCACTATTACGATCAGGGTCTCGGCCCGATCATCTTCGCTGGGTACGCGGCGGACATTGCCAAGCGTGTCGCCAGCGGCGATCCGGCGCGGGTGCTCGAAACCGCCGCCGGCACCGGCATCGTCACGCGGCAGTTGCGCGACGTATTGCCAAGAGGCGCACAGCTTACCGCGACCGATTTCAATCCGCCGATGCTCGATATTGCCCGCGCCAAGTTTCAGACCGGCGAGCGGGTCGCCTTCCAGCCTGCCGATGCGGTCGCGCTTCCCTTCGCCGATGCAAGCTTCGATGCGATCGTTTGTCAGTTCGGCCTAATGTTCTTTCCGGACCAGGCAAAATCCTTTTCCGAGGCCTATCGTGTGCTCGCGCCCGGCGGCCGCTACGTGCTCAGCGTTTGGGACTCTCACCGCTATAATCCGTTCGGCCGGATCGCGCATGAAGTGGCGGGCCGTTTCTTCGCGACCGACCCGCCGCAGTTTTACAACGTGCCGTTCTCCTGCCACCAGATCGATCCGATCAAGGAGATGCTGATCACGGCGGGCTTCAGCGACATCGGCATCGCCGTGATCAGGCAGGTAAGAGAACTCCCTGATGTCGCGACCTTCGCGCGGGCAGCCGTCCACGGTAATCCGCTGATCGATCAGGTCCAGGCGCGCGGCGGCGTCGATCCGGACCAGATCGTCGACACGATGGCACAGGCGTTTCGCCGCGAATTCGGCGATCCCGGCCGGATGCCGGTTCAGGCGATCGTGTTCTCCGCAACAAAGATGACGTCGCTCATGTGAGCAGGCTTACGTCGAACTGGCCGATCCGCTCAGCATCGGCCACCGCATCCACCGCCGATATCCTGTCGCCACTGATCGTCAGCCGCACCACGATCCGCAGTTGCCCTCCGAGAATGACAGCGAGCGCGATTGCACCGTCGACCAGCGCCGGCTTGGCGGCTTGTGCGCGTCCCTTGAAGACATCGGCGACCGCGGCAGCGCCACGGATTTCCGCGAACGAGCCCAGTCGCTGCGCGGCGGAATCGGCGCGGAACACCACGTCGGGATCGAGCATTCCGAGCAGCCCTTCGAAGTCGCCCTCGCGGGAGGCCTTGATGAAGGCCTCGACGATACTTTTCTGCCGGCCGAAGTCGGGATCCGGCGGCGGCGTGCCCTGCACCCGGCGACGGGCGCGGCTGGCCAGTTGCCTTGCCGCGGCTGGCGTGCGGCCGACGATGGGCGCGATCTCTTCGAACGGCACCGCGAACATGTCGTGCAGCACGAAAGCAAGTCGCTCCGCGGGCGCGAGCGTTTCCAGCACCACCAGCAGCGCTGCGCCGACGGAGTCGGCCATCTCTTCGTCCCGCCCATGCTGGTCATCGGCGACAGGTTCCGGCACGTGCGGACCCATTGGTTCCTCGCGCCGCGATTTGCGCGAGCGCAGCATGTCGAGGCAGACGCGGGCGACGACCGTGGTCAGCCAACCCCCGAGATTTTCGACCGCGCTGGTATCGGAACGGCTCAGCCGCAGCCAGGTTTCCTGCACGGCATCGTCGACCTCGCTGGTCGAGCCCAGCATGCGGTAGGCCACCGCCCGCAGATGGGGTCGGTTGGCCTCGAATTTCTCAGCCAGAAACTTTTTCTCGTCCATCGGTCACATTCCCATGTCGTGTTCCGTCATGGCTATGACGAACGAAAGCGCGCCGATGTGACAGCAAATCGGCGTCGCCGCGTCAAAAACAGAACCAACCACATGGAGTGCAAAATGATGCAAGCCCGAATGAATCATCCCGTCATGGTCGTTCCCGACGCCATGAAGGCGCTGCACGCGCTGGGCGACCTGACCAAGAAGAGCCTGCCGGAAAAGCTGCTCGAACTGGTGCACCTGCGGGCCAGCCAGATCAACGGCTGCAGCGTCTGTGTCGACATGCACTCAAAACTCGCCGGCAGCGCCGGCGAGACCGGCGAGAGGCTGTTCGCGGTGGCCGCCTGGCGCGACACGCCCTATTTCACCGAAGCCGAGCGCGCGGCCCTGGCGCTGACGGAAGCGCTGACACGGATCAGCGACCGCGCCGATCCGGTGCCGGACGAGGTCTGGAGTGAGGCCGACAAGCATTTCGACGAGGCGGAGCTCTCGGCGTTGATTCTGGCGATCGCCAATATCAATGTCTGGAACAGGCTCAATGTAGCCGTGCGTCAGCCTGTGGGCGTCTGGAAGGTGTAGCCAGGGGGAATCCCCAAAACTATCGCCAATTTTAACGCGCCGGAACGTGCTTAATTCACCGGCCCGCGCTAAACATTAAGCCCGGCCGGATCGGCCGGGCTTTCGCTTTTTGTTGCCTTTATCCGTTTCCCAACATGTCCCTGGTTTTAGAATATACCTCGATGCTGCGACCGACCATCCGCAAGCGAATCCTCGGTATCGCCATCGGGCTGATCTTTTTGATGGTGATCATCTCGGCGCTGTCGACGGTGATGACGCGAAAGATTGCGCATCAGCTCGATGAACTGACGACAAAATACGTCGAAGCATATGGGCATCTGGCGCGGATGAACGTCCGCTCGCTGGAGCAGGCGGTGGTGGTTCGCCGGATGGTGTTCATCAAGATACAGACGCCACCGGACGAGACCGCCTTTGCAGATCAGCAAACCATCTATGAGGCGAAAGGCAGGGAGATTGACCAGGAGGCGCAGGCCGCACGCGCCCTGATCATTGCAATCATTGATGATCCGACCACCGTCTCCGACGACGCCAAGCTCGGGCGGATCGAAAATCGGATCGAGACCATAACAAGCGACCTTCGCCGTTATCTGGACGAAGAGCATAAGCGGATCTGGCCGCAGCTCGATTCCGGCAACATGCCCGAGGTGCGGGCTAGCCTTGTTCGGACCGATGCGCTCCGCGACGAATTCAATCGCAAGATTGAGGAAATCCGGCACGACATGCTGGAGCAGGTCCGTAGCGATGCGGCCGTGACGATGCGCGATCAGCAGCGCGCGATTGTCATCTCTGCTATTGTGACGATGCTTGCCGCCATTCTCGGACTGACGTTCGCGTTCTTCGTCTCTACCGGCATTACTCGCCCCGTCCGTCGTCTGCTCGACGGCACCCGCGCCGTCGAAGCCGGCCGGCTTGACGGATCGATCGACGTCACCACGCGCGACGAGATCGGCCAGCTCACGGCCGCCTTCAACAACATGGTCGAGCAACTGCGCCACAAAGAGCGCCTGCGCGAGACTTTCGGCCGCTACGTCGATCCGCGCGTGGTGGAAGGGTTGATCGACCAGCGATCGCTGACTGCCGGCGCTGGCGAGCGGCGGGTGATGACCGTGTTGTTCTGCGACATGCAGGGCTTTACCAGCCTGAGCGAGGGCACGACGCCGCAGGGCCTCGTCAAGGTGATGAACCACTATCTATCGACGATGTCGGAGCCGATCCGCAGCCATCGCGGCATCATCGACAAGTATATCGGCGACGCGATCATGGCCTATTGGGGGCCTCCCTTTACCGAGCATAGCGAGCAGGCGCGCCTGGCCTGCCTCGCTGCCGTCGAGATGGCCGATCGCGGTACGGCTTTGCGGACCGAATTGCCTGAGCTGCTCGGCGTGCGCGCCGTGCCGAGCGACTGCGAAGTGCGTATCGGCATCGCCACCGGCGAGGTGCTGGTCGGCAGCATCGGCTCGGAGTTCATGATGAGCTACACGGTGATGGGAGACGCGGTGAATCTGGCGTCGCGCCTGGAGAACGTCAACAAGATCTACGGGAGCCACTCGCTGGTTTCCGAGGCCACGATGACGGCGGCCGGCGATGCGGTGGAATCGCGCGAGATTGACCGGCTGGTCGTCGCAGGCCAGACCCGTCCCGAAACGGTGTTCGAGATCATCGGGCGCGCGGGCGAGTTGACCGAGAAGCAACTTGCACTGCTGGCGCGGTACGCCGAGGGCCTCACGGCCTATCGGGCGCGCCGCTGGGATGATGCGCGCCGGGCCTTCCAGGCGGCGCTCGAGGCGGTCCCCGGCGATGGGCCATCCAAAGCGATGGCCCAACGTGTCGAGAACTTTCAGGCTGATCCGCCGGCCGCCGATTGGGATGGCGCGTGGCGGCTGGATCAGAAGTAGCGGCTGGCTGCCGGCCTACGCCGCCAGAAACTCCAGCACGACCTTGCAAAACTCCTGCGGTGCCTGTTCGAACATCCAGTGGCGCGTGCCGGGGATCACCGCCGTCTGTGCGCCCGGAATATGTTCAGCCAGCACGCGCCAGTTCACCGCCAGCGCGCCCTTGGTGTCGCCGCCGCCGATCAACAGCATCGGTGTCCTGATCGCCTCCGCTTCGCTCTTCAGGAAAGGCTGGCGGTTTTCGCCGACCTGGCCGAGCAGCGTATAGATGTTGTCGCGCAATTGCTGCCGCGCCGCCGCCGGCCACCTTGCCCATGCACCTTCACCGTCGATGCCATCGACGAACAGCGTCAGCGCGCCGTCAATATCACCGTTTCGCACCATCTCGGCCGCGGCCGGAATGCGCGGGCCCAGCGGCACGGGGCCGGGAGGCGGACTGCTCGGCTGCAGCGACGGCTCGAGATCGCCGCCCGGTTCGGCAAGGACGGCCTTACGCAATAAATCAGCCCGCGCCTGCGCCACCCGGAATCCGATATGGCCGCCGCGGGAGTGGCCGATCAGATCGACCGGCCCGGCATTCAGTTTTTCGATGAAGCCGATGACATCGGCGACGTGCTGCACCATCAGATAGTCGTTGCCGATGCCGTCCCAATGCTCCGGAAAGAACCGCCGCAGGCTCAGCGAAATCACGCGGTGCCGTTTCGACAGCGGTCCCAGCACGGCGTTCCAGGTGCGGAAATCGCCGAGGGTGCCGTGCACGAGAACCAGCGGCGGGCTGTTGCCAGCGCCCCTGCCGACATCGAGATAGGCCATGTCGTAGCCGTTGACGTTCAAGGTCTGCATCGCGATCAATCCTCCGCGAGATACGACAGCACGATTTCGCAATATTTCTGCGGCGCCTGCTCGAACATCGGATGCGTGGCCCCCGGGATCATCTCGACGCGCGATCCCCTGACGTTCGCGGCCAAGGCATTGAGCACCTTTGGCAGCGTACCCTTGGTGTTGGTGCCGCCGATGAACAGCGTCGGCGTCGTGATCGCTTCCGCATCCGCCTTGGAGAAGGGCGGACGGTGGTCGCGCATCTGCCCGATCAGCGTCGTGGCGTTGTCGCGCAGCAATTGCTTCGGCGTTGCCGGCAGGCGCTTCCAGGCGCCGGGACCTTCCAGCGCATCCATGAAAATCTGCAGGCCGCCGTCGATGTCGCCCTTGGCGATCACCTTGGCGGAAGCCGCGATCATTCCGGCCAGCGGCGAGTGGCCGGGTTCATAGGCTGGATCGAGCGTGGCATCGAGTTCGCCGCCGGGCTCGGCCAGGATCAGCTTGCGCAGCAGGTCAGGCCGGCGCTGCGCGACGCGGAAGCAGATATGCCCACCACGGGAATGGCCCATCAGGTCGACCGGCCTTGTGTCCAGCTTTTCGATGAAGGCGATCACGTCCTCGACATGCTGGACGATCGAGTAGGTGTCGCCGACTCCGTCCCAATGCTCCGGGAAGAAATGCCGCAGCGACGGCGCGATCACCCGGTGCTTGCGCGTAAGCGGTCCCAGCACCGGCGACCATATCCGGAAATCGCACAGCGAGCCATGCACGCACACCAGCGGCGGGCCATTGCCGGCGCCGTGGCCGACATCGAGATAGGCCATGTCATAGCCGTTGACGTGAAGGGTTTGCATACAAAGCTCGCGGAATTGGAAGCAGGCGAGGGGGCCATTGAAGGGCGTCGGCGGGAGCCCCAGATCAGCGGAAGTTGTTCATGCCGTCAAGTTCCCCCGGGATTCGGGTGGATAGCAACAATCTCCAAGCCTAGATTTGAGCCTGAGAGGAAAGCTGGGTGGCACTGAACAGGAGAATATGGAGCCAGTCATGACCGGGCACCATTTTACGATATTCGACACCGCGATCGGCCGTTGCGGCATCGTCTGGGGCGAGCGCGGCATTACCTCGATGCAATTGCCGATGGGCGACGAGAAGAAGACCCGCACCCGCCTGCAGCAGCGCCATGGCGACCTGATCGAGACGCCGCCTCCGGCAAAGGTGCAGGCCGCGATCGACGGCATCGTCGAACTGCTCGAAGGCAAGCCGAACGATCTTGCCGACGTCGTGCTCGATCTCGACGGCGTCCCCGAATTCAACCGCGGCGTCTACGACATCGCGCGTACGATACCGCCGGGCAAGACCATGACCTATGGCGATATCGCCAAGAAGCTGGGCGGCGTGGAGCTGTCGCGCGACGTCGGTCAGGCACTCGGGCGCAACCCCTGTCCGATCGTGGTGCCGTGTCATCGCGTGCTCGCTGCGGGCAACAAGCCCGGCGGCTTCTCCGCCAATGGCGGGGTAGTGACGAAGCTGAAGATGCTGGCGATCGAAGGCGCGGCGGTGAACCACACGCCGAGCCTGTTCGATTAAGTGCTTCGGTTCTGATTAGATCAGAACCGAAGCCTTCTTGTTTGACGCGTTTTCTTCACGCGAACCGGTATCCACTTCGCTCGAAAACGCCATGCGCTACCGGCCCTTGAAATTGGGCGTTCGCTTCTCGTTGAAGGCCAGCACGCCCTCGCGGCGATCTTCCGTCGGCACCATGCGGCTATAGGCCTCGATCTCAAGCGCGAGGCCGTCCCGCAGGGACAATTGCAGACCGCGATGGATCGAGAGCTTTGCCTGCCTGACGGAGATCGGTGCATTGCGGGCGATCTTCGAGGCAGTCGCCAGTGCAGCCGGCAGTAGTTCGGATAGCGGAAAGACTTCGTTCACAAAACCCCAGTCACGTGCTTCCGCCGAAGTAAACGGCTTGCCGGTCAGGATCAGCTCCTTGGCGCGGCGCTCGCCGACGGCGCGCGGCAAGGTTTGCGTGCCGCCGCCACCCGGCATGATGCCGAGTGTCACCTCGGTCAGCGCGAAGCGCGCGCTTTCGGCGGCGTAGAGGAAATCGCAACAGCCTGCGATCTCGCAGCCGCCGCCATAGGCCGCGCCGTTGACGGCGCCGATGATCGGGACGGGGCAGTCGATCAGCGCCCGCACCATCCGCTCGAAAATGACATGCTGGCGCGTCCACGCCTCATCCGTCATGCCGCGCCGTTCCTTCAAATCGCCGCCGGCGCAGAACGCCTTGTCACCGGCGCCGGTCAAGACGATGCAGCGCAGGCTCCTGGAATCGAGCGCGACCTCCTCGAAATAGCGCACGAGATCGCGGCCCATCTGGGTGTTGAGCGCGTTGGAGGCATGCGGCCGATTGAGACGGATGATCGCCACGTACTCGTCGACCGGTTCGATCGAAAGCGTCTCGAAAGCGGATGGGTTCGAACTCATATCGCCTCGCAGGAGAATCCACTGCCCGCGCGTCGGATCTTCCCGACCGACGGCGACGGGAAATGCGCGGTGCAGCACAGCGTATCGGTGTCGCAGTAGCGTTCCAGGAAGCCGCGCCGCGTTTTTGCCGCTTGTGTCTGGTCGACGTCGAATTTCATGGATAATTCCGGATAGCGCATCTGCAGCGGCGAATGTATCAGGTCGCCCGAGAACACGGCATCATCCTTCCCGTGGCCGAAGGTGAAGGCGACATGGCCGGGCGTATGGCCTGGCGTCGGCAGGATGCGGGTGTGATCGCCGATGGCGTAGTCGCTGCGGACGATTTCGGCCTGTTTGGCCTCGACAACCGGTAGCACGCTGTCGCCAAACGGCGGCACGGGCGCCTTCGCGTGCGTCTCGGTCCAGTAGTCGAATTCGGTCTTGTCGAACACGTAGCGCGCTTTCGGGAAGGTCGGCACCCAGCGGCTATTGTCGAGCCGCGTGTTCCAGCCGACATGATCGACATGCAGATGCGTGCACATGACGTAGTCGATGTCTTCGACGGAGAAGCCGGCCGCGGCGAGACCGCGCATATAGGTGTCGTCGGTCTTCATGTTCCACTTCGGACGCTGCGGCCGCGGTTTGTCGTTGCCGATGCAGCTATCGATCAGGATGGTGTGGCTCGGCGTCTTCACCACGTAAGACTGGAAACACAGGATCAGCACGTCGTTATGGTCGAGCGCGCCGGCCCTTTGCATCCACGCCCGGTTTTCAGCCAGCACCTCCGGCGTCAGGGCCGGCAGCATCTCCAAAGCCGGCAGGAAGGTGGTTTCCTGCTCGATGACGCGGTGAATGATGAGATCGCCAACGGTGAATTTGAGGTTCATGGTTTTCCTGCTGAATAGTCGCGCGTTGTTGTTACGGACGTAAGGAATAGTGAAGTTGGCAGGTCGCCGAAATAATCGATCGCCCGAAAACGCGGCGTGGCTGATTGCTCGATCCATTTGACCGAAACGATCTGCCGGCCGCCAGCAGTCAGCCAACCGTCGCCGATCGCGGCTGGGCTCCCGCCGGCGAGATTGCGCTGGCCGGTGGAGAATTCCTGTAGCTGGGCGGATGCGCCGGACGCGGCGGGCGCGAAAACGGCAGCGAAGCCGAGGTGCCGCAATTTTTTGCCAACCTCGCGCATGCTACCGTCTCCGTTGTTCGGTTACGCCGGCGGCGGCGCCGAGATTTTCACCGACGGCCGCTCCATCATCTTCTGATGGAAGGCATCGAGCTTTGGATAGGCTTTGCGCCAGCCGCAATCGGCAAAGCGGAAATCGGCATAACCGAGTACGCAGACCAGGCCGATCTGCGCAATGTTGAACGGACCGGACAGCACGTCGGGCTTGTTCTCGAACCGCGCCATGCCGGCCCACGCGCGATTCCAATGGTCGTCATGCCAGGCGTCCCAGCGCAGCCCTTCGGGGCGCACCATTTTTTCGTACCGGCACAGCAACATGGAATCCAGCATGCCCTGCAGCAGGGAATGATCGCTCTTCACCTTCCATCGCTCAGGCCCGGATGCGGGGATCAGCTTTCCGCCGCCGGCGAGCTCGTCGAGATATTCGACGATGACGTAGGAATCGAGAATGACGTCGCCATTGTCGAGGATCAGCACCGGCAGTTTCTTCAGCGGGGTGATCTTCGAATACTCTTCGTTGGGTTGACCCGGAGCAACCGTCGCCGGAGTGAATTCAATCTTGTCGATCAGGCCGGTCTCGATCGCGGCGATGCGGACTTTTCGGGCGAACGGCGAGGCGGGAGAGAAGGTGAGTTTCATGGACGGAATCCCCTAGGCAATGGAACTGGATCCTCAGTCATTGCGAGCGAAGCAAAGCAATCCATTGCCTCCGAGCGTGTGGAAGGATGGATTGCTTCGTCGCTGTCGCTCCTCGCAATGACGGTGTCGGTACGTGCACCAGCCTCAGGCCGCGATGATTTCCTGGCGCTGCTCGCCGAGCCCTTCAATGCCGAGCGTGACGACGTCGCCGACGTTGAGGAAAGTCGGCGGCTTCATGCCGAGGCCGACGCCGGGCGGGGTGCCGGTGGTGACGATATCGCCCGGCAACAGCGTCATGAACTGCGAGACATACGAAATGCACTTCGCCATCGAGAAGATCATGGTCGAGGTCGAACCAGTCTGGCGACGCTTGCCGTTGACATCGAGCCACATCGACAGATTCTGCACGTCGGGGATTTCGTCCTTGGTGACCAGCCACGGGCCAACGGGACCGAACGTGTCGTGCGATTTGCCCTTGGTCCACTGACCGAGCCGCTCGATCTGGAAATTGCGCTCGGAGACGTCGTTGCAGACGCAGTAGCCGGCGATGTGGTTGAGCGCGTCGGCCTCCGAGACATATTTGGCGCGGGTGCCGATAATGGCGGCGATCTCGACTTCCCAGTCAAGTTTGGTGGAGCCGCGCGGCTTTTCGACCGCATCGTTCGGGCCTGACAGCGAGGTGTTGGCCTTGATGAAGAAGATCGGCTCGGTCGGGATCGGCGATCCCGTCTCCTTGGCGTGGTCGCTGTAGTTCAGGCCGATCGCGACGAATTTGGAGATGCCGGTGACCGGCGCGCCGAGGCGCTGCTTGCCGTCGACGGCGGGAAGCTTGGAGGTATCCAGCGCCGCCAGCTTGGCCAGCGAGGCCGGCGCATAGGCATCCCCGTCGAGATCCCTGACGTGGGCGGAAAGATCGCGCAACTGGCCGGATTTATCGATCAGGCCGGGCTTTTCCGCACCCTTGGCGCCGTAACGAACAAGCTTCATTTTATCGCTCCCTGCGGGGTTTTCTTGAGAAATTCGGGGATTTCCGTAAAACTTCAGACGCTTCTTGGAACAGCGGCGCAGGAAATTCAACTGCCGAAAGCGCAGGGTAGGGTGGGCAAAGGCGCCCTTGCGCCGTACCCACCATCCATCGTCAGCGGGAATATTGTGGGCTCGCGCATTCTACGGATTCAGCGCCACGAACCGGAAAGCGTCGCCATCGCGCTTGATGTGACCGGCACTGAAGTGCCCGCCAATCACCAGCGTCGGCGTGTCGGCGAAGCGCGAAAACAGTTCACGTCGGGTTTCGGCCGACTGCCGGGGATCGGAATCGGCGGTCGAGGACCAGTCGAGATGCGCCATCTGGCACGGATGATGGGCGACGTCCCCCGTTAGCAGGGCTTCCTCGCCATCCGACTTGATGTGGACGCTCATATGGCCGGGACTGTGGCCGGGGGTCGGGATCAGCGTGATTTCATCCGTCAATCTGGCATCGCTGGCGACGAGCTCGGATTTGCCGGCGTCGGCGATCGGCTTCACGGAATCGTCGAACACGGCGAGCTTATCCGGCGCATCGCTGTGCTCGCGCCAGTACTCGTATTCGCCTCTGCCGAACACATATCGGGCATTGGCGAAGGTTGGCACCCATTTGCCATCGACGAGTTTCGTGTTCCAGCCGACATGGTCGACATGCAGGTGCGTGCACAGCACGGTATCGATACTGTCGGGCGGGAAGCCAGCCGCTGCCAGCATGTCGAGGAACGGATAACTCCGGTTGTTCCAGGTCGGCACGTTGCGGCCCTGCTTGTCGTTGCCGAGGCCGGTGTCGACGATGATGCGGCGCGAGGGAGTCTCGACCAGGAACGAATGGATCGACATTTTCAGCCGGCCTTCCTCGGTCGCAAATTGCGGGATCAGCCAAGGCAGTTCTCGGATTTCCTCGTTGGTCGCGAGCGGAAGAATGAAACGGGTGCTGCCGACAGTCTCCATTTCGACAACTCTCGTGATCCTGACCCTGCCCACGTTCCAGTGCATCCGGCGCGTCCTCTCGTTTCTGGTTGTTCGGGCAAGGATGCGGGTTTCCATCAGCCGGTGCAATGGATCATCCGACAGCGTTCGGCGTTATCGCATAGCCCGTATGAGGAACATGCGATGCCAGAACTCACGATTTTGCCCGAAAAAATTGGCTTTCTGATCGAGAAAGCCCGGCAGTTCGACGTCAAGGAAGGGGAATCCGATCCGGATTCAGGGTCGAATGCAGGCGATGACGACATGATCGACGTGCTGCAGGACAACGGAAAAGATCCGGTCGTCCGCGAGATCACCGGCTTCATCAACTCGCTTTCCGAGGACGAGAGGGTTGATCTCGTCGCCTTGATGCGACTGGGGCGCGGCGACGCCACCATCGAGGAGTGGGAGGATCTACGTGCGGAAGCGGCCGACCAGCGTGACCGCGACACCGCGCGCTATCTTCTCGGCGAGCCGATGCTTGGAGATTTGCTGGCGCAGGGGCTCGACGAGTTCGGCCTTACCTGGAACGAGGAGCGAACGACGGCCGATTCCTCCAGTGTCAGCACGCGGGAAGAAGACGAGCGCAATCCACGATAACGGTGCCCAGCTTGTCGCCTTTCTCCACTGCAAGGTGCGCCAGCGCGGTGTCGGAGAGTGCAAACTGCGCAGCGACGTTGTGGATGCGCCGACCTGCCGACAGCCATTTCGTGATGTCGGCCTGCGCGGCCGCCAGTAGCGGCGGCGGCAGCGCAAACAGCACGAGCGCGCGGACCGCGATGCATTTCTCCATCAATTCGCGCATTGGTACGACCGGCATGCGGTTGCCGTTGGTGGCGTAGACCGCAATCGTCGAATTCACGCCCATCAGTTTCAGCGTGGTCTCCATATTGCCGCCGAAATCGACATCGACGTCGCGGTCGACGCCGCGCTGGCCGGTGAAGGTCATCGCCTTCGCAACAACGTCCTCCGTCTTGTAGTTGACGACGAGATCGGCGCCGGCGAGACATGCTTGCTCGGCCTTGGCTGCCGAACTGACGGTCGCGATCACCTTGGCACCACCCCATTTGGCGAGCTGCACGGCATAGTGCCCGACTGCGCCGGCACCGCCGGTGACGAGCACGGTCTGCCCCACGATCGGCCCGTCGCAATAGAGACAGCACCATGCCGTCATGCCGGGAATGCCCAGCGTGGCGCCTTCGGCAAACGACAGATTGTCCGGCAGCGGCGCCACTAGATGTTCGGCGAGCGCAATATATTCAGCCGCGGTGCCGAACGCGCGGCCATTGCGCTGGCCGTTGAACAGCCAGACCCGCTGGCCGATCTTGAGCCGCGTGACGCCGTCGCCGGCCTGATCGATGATGCCGGCGCCGTCGCTGTTGGGAATGACGCGCGGATATTCCATCGGCCGGTAGCCGCCGCCGCGGCGGCCGACATCGGCGGGATTGACGCCGGACGCCTGCAGCCGCACCCGGATTTCGCCCGGGCCAGCCACCGGCGTTGGCATCTCGCCATAAGCCAGCACTTCCTGTGCTGGCCCCGTTTTCTCGTACCAGACTGCCTTCACAAGGTACCGGGGAAAGCGCCGCCGTCGAGCAGGATGTTCTGGCCGGTGATGAAGCCGGCCTTGGCACCGCACAGGAAGGCGCAGGCGTAGCCGAACTCGTCCGGATCGCCAAACCGCCCGGCTGGATTTTGCTTGGCGCGCTCGGCAAACACTTGGTCCGGCGGGATGCCGCGCTTTTCGGCCTCTGCCTTCCCCACACCGCGCAGGCGGTCGGTGTCGAACGGTCCCGGCAGCAGCGCATTGATGGTGACGTTGCTGATCACGGTCTTGCGCGACAGTCCCGCGATGAAGCCGGTGAGTCCGGCACGCGCGCCGTTGGAAAGCCCCAATATGTCGATCGGCGCCTTCACCGCGGCCGAGGTGATATTGACGATGCGGCCAAATTTCCGCGCCATCATGCCGTCCACCGTCGCCTTGATCAGTTCGATCGGCGTCAGCATGTTGGCGTCGATCGCCTTGATCCAGTCGTCGCGGGTCCAGTTGCGGAAATCGCCGGGCGGCGGGCCGCCGGCATTGTTGATCAGGATGTCCGGTTCGGGACAGGCCTTCAGCACGGCGTCGCGGCCGGCGGGCGTCGTGATGTCGCCGACTATCTCGGTTACCGTGACGCCGGGACTGGCCTTGCGGATGTCGTCGGCCGCCTTTTTCAGCGCCTCCCCGCCGCGCGCGGTCAACGTGACATGCACGCCCTCATTGGCCAGCGCCATGGCGCAGGCGCGGCCCAAGCCCTTGCTCGATGCGCAGACTATGGCACGGCGGCCTTTGATCCCAAGATCCACTTTTTCTCTCCCGTTGCGTCAGGTGATGTTCCTGTAGTCCGATGCGGCCACTCTAGCCAAGTCGCGCGCCGCTGATAAGCCGCCGAGCCTGCTGATATTGCATATTGCGATGCCGGAAACGGCGCTCTCCGCTGCGAGATTTGTAGGGTGGGCAAAGGCGCCCTTGCGCCGTGCCCACTATCCATCCGCATCGATACCGCAATGGTGGGCACGCGGAGCCTGTCATCACTCCGCGAGCGCCCTTGCGCTCGTCGCTGGGGCGCGCATTCGCGCGACCCGTTGGCTTTGCCGACCCTACGGATTCTCGCAATGACGGGGCAATCAACCCGCCTGCATCTCCGCTCTTATCATGTCGGCGGCCTTTTCCCCGATCATGATCGTCGGTGCATTGGTATTGCCGCCGATCAGGGTCGGCATGATCGACGCATCGACCACGCGCAATCCTCCGACGCCGTACACTTTCAGCTTCGGATCGACCACGGCCATGGGATCGTTGACGCCCATCTTGGCAGTGCCGACCGGGTGATAGACGGTGTCGACGCGGGCGCGCAACACGTCGCGGATGTCGTCATCGCTGTGCACGCCTTCCGTGAACATCTCCTTCTTCTGCAACGCGCGCAGCGCCGGCGTCTCCATCAGCCGGCGCGTGGTCTTGAAGCCCGCGACCATGGCTTCCAGGTCGTCCGCGTCACCAAAGAAATTCGGATCGATCAGCGGCGGCGCAAATGGATCGGCGCCGAGCAGCGAAACGCTGCCGCGGCTCTTCGGCCGCAGCAGGCAGACGTGGCAGGAGAAGCCGGTGCCGCGATGGCGCTTGCGGCCGTGATCGTCGGCCATCGCCATGCCGAAATGAAGCTGAATATCTGGGATGTCGAGATCGGGCCGGGTTCTCAGGAAGCCGCCGCATTCGGCGAAATTCGATGTCATCGGCCCGGTGCGTTCGCGGCGATACTGTCGGATGGCCCGCAGCAGCCGCGGCAGCGCTTTAAGTGAAATGCCGTTGAAGTGGGGATAGTCGGACATGTAGCCGAACACGAAATCCGGATGGTCCTGCAGGTTCTGCCCGACGCCGGGCAGATGGTGCATGGTGGCAATGCCGTGTTTTGCAAGCTCGGTGCTGTCGCCGATGCCCGACAGCATCAGAACATGCGGCGTCTGGAACGTGCCGGCGGAGAGGATCACCTCGCGCCGGGCGCGAATCTGCTTCAGCTCCTTGCCCTGCCGGTATTCGACGCCGATCGCGCGCTTGCCCTCGAACAGAATACGCGTGGCGTGGGCATGAGTCTCGACGCGCAGATTGGCGCGGTTTTCCATATGCGGGTGGATATAGGCGCGCGCGGCGCTGCAGCGTTCGCCGTTCCTCTGCGTCAGTTGATAGATGCCGAGGCCCTCGTGCTCGTCGGCGTTGAAATCCTCGCGCAGGCGAAACTGCGCTTCCTGCGCCGCCTTCAGAAAAATCTGCTGCACCGGATTGCCGGTGCGCGACTTGTTGACCGCGAGCGGGCCGCCCTTGCCGTGGTACTCGCCGTCAAAATCGGCATTGTCTTCGGCGCGCTTGAAGTAGGGCAGCACGTCGGCGAACGACCAGCCGGTATTGCCGAGCGAGGCCCAATGATCATAGTCGGCGCGGTGGCCGCGGATATAGACCATCGCGTTGATCGCCGAGGAGCCGCCGAGCCCCTTGCCGCGCGGCTGATAGCCGATGCGTCCGTTGAGTCCCTTCTGCGGCACGGTGCTGAAGGCCCAGTTGTTGACGGGGCCTGCGACCATCAGCACGAGTGCGAACGGCGTCGTGACCACCCAATTGTCATTCCTGCCGCCGGCATCGAGTAGCGCCACCGACGTCTTCGGATCTTCCGACAGCCGTCCCGCCACCGTACAGCCGCCGGAGCCGCCGCCCACCACCACGAAATCGAAGATATCGGTCACGCCCATCCCCCTCCCGGATTTTTGTTCTGGCCACCTGACGGGCCGCGGCTTTAGGCGCAAAACTCCGCTTTTGCGGTGTTTATGGCAAGAGCGGTTCCAAAGGCCGGTTTTGGCGCTCCGACCCCTCGTTTTTGCTGTCATAAAATCTGCAAAAGCCCCTTCTTGCCCCTTTCCAAAGCGGGGTGACGTTGATACATACCCCTCGCACCCGATGGCCTTGCCCGGGTCGCCTTCTCAGGAAGCCTCCGGACGGGATCGATCGGCGCAACCACGCGTTGGCCGGCTTTCACGTCGGGTCCGGTTTTTCGAAGGCAGTGCAACGGTTTAACGCGGGGTGGAGCAGCCCGGTAGCTCGTCAGGCTCATAACCTGAAGGTCGCAAGTTCAAATCTTGCCCCCGCAACCAGACAACGCCGCCAGGTCACCGACTTGGCGGCGTTCGTTTTGGAAGAGTGGCGTCGGTGCTCGCGCATCCGTTCGTACGCACGTTCGGAGCTCATTCGCTCCATTGAACGAGGGCACACTCATGAGCTTCGCGCATCGCCTCTTTTTGTTCTGTGCCTCCTTCTGGATCGCCAAACCTGAAAGCTTGTGACGAAGAGAATGAGCGGCATGAAGCCGGAAGCAAAGACAAGAAGACGGCCGAGCAAGCCGAAGCTCGATCCGTTATGGAGCCAGAGCTGTTCGGTCATATAGCGGTCGCCCAGCGACATGGAATCGGGCGTGCGGTCGTGCGCGAGTGCACCCGTCCAGGGATCGAGCCAGATGGCACCGCGGGTGCGAAGGGCTGGATTGGAGCCAGGCGGTCGCAACAGGACACGCCAGGTGTTGCGGGTCTCGCTCGGCGGATTCAATTGCGCTATGTCGTAGCCGGGTTGGGCGGCGCGCGCCGCGAGAACGATCGCATCAGCAGACAATCGTGCGGCTCCGTTTGGCGGTGGAGGCTTGATGGTCGGCGACGGATAAGGAGTGGCCGTCGAGACCAGGCCGACTACCGGGCGGATGACACCGGGAAACACGATACCGATACCCGTAACGGAGATCAGAGCAAGCAACGGTAGGCTCCAGAAGCCTGCCGTGTTGTGCAGATCGAGCATAAGGCGTTGCGCGGACACGTGCCTACGGATCGAGACTGAGCGCCAGAACCGGACTCGCTTCGGCCACCACAGATACAGGCCCGAGAAAGCCATCCCGAGCAGCACGAAGCCGATCACTCCGACAAGCTCGCTGCCCCACCAGTCATGGAGCAGCAGATTGTAGTGCACGCGATAGACGGTGAATGCGAAACAGTTGGTGTAGTCGCGCCGGCCTAGCACCTTCCCATTCGAAGGGTCGATCATGGTGGTCCAGAGACTCGGATACCGACCTTTCTCCGTCGGGTGGGAGTGCATGACGACCCAGACCGGCCAAGTCTGGTCAGGTGCAATGACGGATCGGATCGGCGCCGAATCCACGGTGGCCGCAATCCGCATGACCTCGGCGGACTCAAGATGGTGCTGAGGTCCGGCCGGGGTGTAGAGGCTCGGATTCAATGCCGCATCGATCTCGCGATAAAAGACGATGAAGCTGCCCGTAAGCCCGATCACCACGAGGAGGACACCGAGGCTGAGGCCAACCCATCGGTGGAGCCAGACGAGCGCAACGCGCAGCCTGGGCGCCTTCATGGGCGCCCAGGCGGCTGCTACTTTGGCTCGTGGAAGGTCGTTCACAACATCACTGTCTCACGGCGCCTCAAAAGTCGATGCTCGCCGAGAGCCGGTAGGTGCGCGGTGTGCCCGGAGTCAAAAAGCCACGTCCCGTCGTCGCCCAGTAGTCCAGACCGAAGACGTTTTCGACCGCCGCGCGCAACGTCAGTGGTCTGCCGTCAATCTTGGTGACGTAGCGTGCTCCGATGTCGGTCCGAACCCAGTCCGGGATCTGCTGCGTGTTCCCCTGATCGTAATATTGCGGCGAGGTGTAAATGACCCGCGCAGTCAGAGTCGCCATTCCCGATGTCCGCCAGAAGGGCAGATCGTATTCGCCATAGAGGTTGAATTGGATGTCCGGAACGCCGACCGCGGTTTTGCCATCGAACCGGCCGCCAGACGTCTTGGTCTGCACGCCGTCGAGGAAGGCCACGCCACCGAGCAGGCGCATTCCCGGGGCGACCTCGCCGAAAGTGTTGAACTCCAATCCGCGATTGCGCTGCTCGCCGTCGACCGAGAAGATGTTGGTCGTTGGATCGGTGATGCCGTTGGGCTGCGTGATCTCAAACGCCGCCACAGTAACCCCCAAGATCCCGAAGTCATACTTGGCACCGACCTCGATCTGTTTGGTCACGATCGCAGGAAAGACTTGAAGTGGATTGGCGGCAGTAGCCGGCGCCGTTCCACCCGACGTTAGGCCTTCGATGTAGTTGCCGTAGAGCGAGAGGTTGCTGATTGGTTTCAGCACGAGAGCCACGGCAGGGGTGATCGCCTCGTTCTGCGGGCGTGAGGTCACGGCACCTGTGGTCGTGTTGAAGTTGGTGACGTCGATCCCCTGCCAGCGCCCGCCCAGTGTGAGAAGCACGCGATCATCGAGGATCGACATCGTATCCGCGATCGCGACGCTTTGATTGATCCGCTGCGCAGAAAGTGGCGCGTTGTGCGACAGGCCCGCCGCGCTACGCGGAGCCACGTAAACGGGATTATAAAGGTTCGACGTGATCGGTGGTCCGACATTGGTGGTGGCAGTTCCGCTGTCTTGCCACAGCCCGGTTGTCGCAAGCACGGTGGAATGTTTCACCGGTCCGGTGGTGAAACGGCCGCGTAGCCCGATTTCTCCAGTCTCGCGATCAGCATCCTGCACAGTGAGGGCCGGCTGTGACGTGAACTGGCCCAGTGCGCTCGTGATGCGCAGAGTTCCGCCGAAGAAAACTTCCTTGGATCGGCTGCGACCGTAGGCTCCATACAGCGTCCAGAAATCGTTGAGGTCATACTCGGCGCGGGCCGCAGCGTATCGATGGTCGGAATTATAGTACTCCCAGGGTTGCTGCTGGTTGATTGTGAGCGAGGGCGAAACCGGGATGGGAAATCCCAAGTTCACTTGCCGCACGCGTGTGGGAGCGTTCAGGTCCTGCTGCTGGTAACCAAAATCGACGGTGGCTCGGAACCGCTCGCCACGGTAGTCGAGAGCAACCGCGCCGACGCCGAACCCATCCGTCTGGAAGTCGATCGGCGTCCGGCCATCGCGATAGGCCCCGTTGACGCGAACGCCCCATGCTTTGTCGGCGCCAAAGCGCCGGCCGAAATCGATCGCCGTCCCAACATTTCCATTGGACACGAAACCCGTAGTCAGTCGTGTGATCGGATCGTCGGTGGCCCGCTTCGGGATGAGGTTGATGGTGCCGCCGATATTTCCGAATGGTGAAATCCCATACAACAGGGCGCTTGGTCCCTTGAGGATCTCTACGCGCTCGATCGGTTCAAGGGCAGGGCGGCGCGTATCGGTGATGCCGTAGAGGCCGTCGAACGCGATGTCGCTCGCGAATACCGGAAAGCCACGGATCAGAAATCCGTCGAGTCCGCTGAAGCGTGGTGAGTTCGTGCGCACCGAGGGGTCGTTGTCGGTGACGTCGGTGATGGTGTTGGCCTGCTGGTCACGGATAAGCTTGTCCGTGTAGCCCGTCGTGTTGAACGGCGTATCGAAGACATTGCGATTGCCTAACATGCCGACGCGTGTGGTGGTCCCGACCTGGCCGCCCGCATAGGGAGCCGGTGGCTGACCAATAGTGCCGGTCGAAGGCGTGAGATATGGGATAGCCTCGCGCTGGCTCGCTGGAGCCGCAACGCGTGGAGCAACGACGCGCGTGCTCCTTGTGCCCTGCTGAGGCTGTGGACGTCGTACGGCTTGACGTTTTGGTGAGTCAATCGTGACGGCGGGTAAGGAGACTGGTTCTCTTGCGTAAACTTCTTCTACCAATTGAAAGGACAGTGCCAGGTAACTCGCCGTGCCACAACAAACGGCACAGTAGAGCTTCTTCGTCGAAAGAGTCATCCTCACCCCGATTGATGGTCATCGTGTGGGGCTCTTACTGAATCGTTTGGCGAGCAGACATGCTTCGGGCATTAGAAGCCTTCAAAACGGCGTTCGTTTTTGTTGGATGTTGTATTTTTATCGACCAAAGACGGCGACGATTCTCGCTAAGCGTAGCTGAACACGCAATCACAACGCCGGCGGGATACGCACCGGCGATCCCAGCCCTCAGCGCACGCCAGGCCTTGGCAACGACTTGAGCATGGCGCTGCGCCAGGAGTACTCGCGGTGGTTTGGATTCTTGAATGCTGGCTCGTCGCAACTCGCCAGACGATCTGCGGGAGACGCCGCTCGATGCGGAGCTTCGAGCGGATCAAGCTCGGTGCAGCAGCGCGCCGATCCCCCGCCGCGACACCTGACGTTCAGCGATGAATGTTCCCTCGATGGAACTGAAGGAGAACGTTTCCCGCGCGAGCCCAGAGCGCAGAACGATCCGTTCGATCAGGCTTCGCACAGCTTTGTCGCTCTCGATCCCTTGAGCACTTCGGTCAGAGCTTCGCGCCTGCAGGACCATTTCCCGTGGTCGGACGTTAGTTTCTTGAGAAGAACGGCCACTGGCAAAGCCGTTTCGCGGGGCGATGCGCCACCAATTGGAGACGATCATGCCGGAGCGAAAAACAGTGCAGAAGGCCAGACGGGATAAGCGCGCGGGCAAGTCGCCAACTACCCAGGCGGGCGAGTTTGTGCATGAGGAGATTCGCAAGGTCCGCCGCGGCCAACATGGAGCGAGATCGCCGCAGCAGGCGATTGCAATTGGCCTGTCCAAGGCACGGCGTGCGGGCGTTCCGCTCCGTCCGCCGGCAAAAGGCAAGGCCAAGGCAAGAACCCGCAGAAGCGCGGAATACGCGTATGAGGCGGGCCAGGGCAAGCGAAAAACCCGACGCCAGCCGCGCGTGTCACGTGCTGTATCGCAGACGCTCAAGCGTGAACCACGCAGCACGGCGTCGCGTGCGGCACTGTCGAAACAAGCACGAAGCGCCGCCTCGCGTCGCTCCGCCTCGGCCCGCTCAGCGGCGGCTCGGAAGGCCGTAAAGACCAAAGGCCCGGCGAAGCGCTCAGCGGCAGCCAAAAAGGCAGCGCGGACCAGAGCGCCTCGTCGGCGATAGCCTTGCGCCGCAGATCAATTCTACAGCTAGCCCAATGGCGAGAAGAACACGGTCACCGAAAAGCAAAGTCGTCAGGACCCGCCTCCCGAGGCAGTCTCAGAACGCACAAAGGAATTACGAGCGCTACGTAGAGTTGGCGCGCGCTGAAGCGCTGAAGGGAGACCTGATCGCAGCGGAAAATTATCTTCAGCACGCCGAACACTATTTGCGGTCGATGCACGATGAGGCGCACGGCGGGCGGCTCTCGCCGCAGCCGGCAGTTCTGCCCAAGCCGCTGCTGGGACACAGCGGATGATGGAGCAGTCCTTCTGTAATCGCGAAACCTGAGGACGGACGTGTTCTGCTCTCGGCGGGACCGCTCCACTGGCCTTTGCGCCCGGAACCAATGCGGGCCGCCCGGAGTTCTTCATTTTGAGCGGCCGCGTTACACGAACGAACTCGCAAGCCCTTCGCCCCACAAGGGCGGCTCATCATGAGGAGGCTGGCCGTGATTCGGGATATTGTCGTCAACTTGGTGACCTCTAACTCTCGCGATCCAGCAGCAGCGTACGCGATATCCGTTGCCAGGATGTTCGATGCCCAGCTTGCAGGGATCGCAATGTGTCACTCCCCAGCGATTGTGGCTGGCGGCATGGAGGCTGTTCCGGCCGACCTAATCGAGTCCCTGCACGAAGAGAGCGTCAGGGCAGCAAACGGGGCCATCGAAAGATTCAAACAGGCAGCGGCGCAGGCTCATCTTCCTGCCGAGGCGCAGATGGTCGAGACCAGCATTGAAGGAATCCCAAGGACATTTGGCCGTATTGCTCGGACGTTCGATCTTGCAATCGTTGCGCAGGCCGAGCCCGAAGTGACGACCTCCACGGGTCTTGCCGCTGAAGCAGCGATGTTTGAATCCGGACGGCCTATCGTCGTCGTACCCAGTATCCAAAAGGACGGCATCAAGCTCGGCTGCATTCTTGTCTGCTGGGACGGAAGCCGCACTGCCGCGCGGGCGCTCGCGGACTCAATGCCGTTATTGGAGCGCGCGAAGTCGATCGAGGTGATCAACGTTGGCAATAGGCGTCGGGAAGCCGAAGAATCACTGGCGGCCGTTGGCAGACACTTGGCGCGCCACGACTTGAACTTCAGCACCAAAGCGCTCACCGCCGATGGGACCGATGTCACGAACGTAATCCTGTCGCACGCGGCAGATCTATCAGCCGACCTCATAGTAATGGGCGGCTTCGGCCATTCGCGGCTGCGCGAGTTCATCCTCGGGGGCGTGACGCGCAGCATTCTCGACACGATGACCGTTCCGATACTGATGTCGCATTAAAGGCCGATGCTAGAGCTTCTTGGCGTCGACGGCACTGATGCCCTTGATCATGTTGGCAAGGCTCCGTTTGGGGGATGCGCACGTCATCACTCGCAAAAGCAAGATGAGACGGCCGAACGACATTCGCGTTACCAGGATTTTTGGCGAGTGTAGACGCCGACGGCCGAGACAAGCGCTATCAACAAGCGACTCGATCAGCGCCGGGTCGCGCCCGAGGGTCTCATCCGGCAACCGCGGCTATACCTGGTTGGCGAGGCACCTGGCGCCGAAGAAGCTGAGCAGGGCAGGCCCTTTGTCGGGCCGGCCGGCTGCGCGTTGCGCAATTCGAGGGCTGTCAGCGACGTCGCTGAACAGCGCAAGCCGCGATACGTTCATTTTCAGCGAGATGGTCAGACATGATGTGGCAAGGGATGTGGTGAGGGATTTCAAGGCAGGAGAGTCAATCGGGGGACCGCGTGATCCAGTTCGATCCCGGTCGTGATGTATCCATCGCGCTCACCGGCGGTACGCACCTGATATGGGACCACCTGCTCTTCACCTGATCGGGCAGATGCTGAGGTTCGTCAGCTGAGACCGATGTCGCCCACCAGGCGACGCGAAACGAGCCGGCTGCAAGGCTTTCGACAAATCCTAGAATTTGTTGGAAACAGCAAGCAGGTTCGTGCGTTGCGTTTCCGCAAACCCCACGGTGGCATCTGGCTGCAGCTTCCTGCGACATCCAAATTGCAACCATCAAAATTGTTCCCGGTCCCGCATTGTTGCGCTGTCGTTGCATTCGAAATAGCATCGATTGCGAGTCATGAGCGGGGCAGGGTAGAAGAAATGACATATGAGGTCCTTCTTTGCAGCTTTCTGCCGTCGACCGTTCGTTAACAAATACGGAACCCGCGCACTGGAAGAACCGTCTTCGCTGTCCTCGCTGCTCGTCGTCGCTGCGGAACGTTTGGTCACAGCAACCTGCTCGAACCGTGCCTGCGATTATAGCGGAGCCGGGTTTCCGATGATCGGCGCGCAGCCGGTGTTGATCGATTTCGCAACCAGCATTTTTGAACGCAGGATGTACGAGGCCGAGAATGGCTCGGCGCTGCAGCGGGACGTCAGTCGCCGGTCCCTTGGATCGCGGCTGCATCGCCTTACCTTTGGAGGCAATCCGGTTGCGGTCGCCAACAGCGCAACGTTCATCGAGCTGTTGAAGCGGGAGTCGAGGCGGCCGGTCGTACTCGTTGTCGGAGGCGGGACGATCGGTTTGGGCGCAGACGAACTCTACCGGGACGATTCCATCGAGCTTGTCGGCACCGACGTCTACGCTTCGCCGCACACCGTGCTGGTGGCTGACGCCCACAGTCTACCTTTCGAGGACGGCGTGTTCGACGGCGTCTGGGTGCAGGCGGTGCTGGAACATGTACTGGAGCCCGCAACGGTGGTTGCCGAGCTGCATCGGGTGCTGCGGCTGGAAGGCCTGGTCTATGCGGAGACGCCGTTCATGCAGCAGGTGCACGAGCGAGCCTATGACTTCTCGCGTTTCACGCAGAGCGGTCACCGCTGGCTGTTCAGGCGATTTTCCGAGATCAACGCCGGACCGGTCGGCGGCGCCGGCGTGGCGCTTGAATGGTCGATCCGCTATTTCGCGCGCGCGCTCGGCGCGGGCAACAAGCTGTCACGCCTGATCGTGCTGCCGTTCTTCTGGATCAGATATCTCGATGCGTTCGGTCGCGGCCGGGCCGCAGCAGACGCCGCCAGCGGCTTCTTCTTTCTGGGGCGCAGGGCCGAACAGGCGATGGATCCGCATGACATGCCGGGTTACTACAACCGGCAGAAGTGAGTTCCGACGGATGGCGCGCAGCTCTAAGAAACGCCTTTAATCTTCTTGCATGGCGTGGACGAGGTTGACGACAGCCGTGCGACGTCGGTTACGGAGCGGATGGAAAGCTTTTCCTTGCTGGTGATGAAGCGGAGCACGCCGCGAGGATAGGCGTCGCAGAACTGAGCCAGCGTGGCTGCCGTCGCTGAAACGCTGTCCTGTTTGGGGACCACGGCGATGCCGCCATCGCGCAGGATATACGCATCCTTCACGTTGGGCATGGCTGATGCCGCGACGCAGATCTTGAACAGGTCGTTATAGGCCTGCGGCGTCAGGGAGAGGTCGCCGCCGGGCGTTCCCAGGAGATACTCGCGGCTCTTGCGGCAGTTCTCGCTGTCCGCCCGCGCTGCACCGTTCGCGAGCGTCAGCAGCATCGCGGTCGCGACCAGCAGCTTCATGCCGTTATTCCGATGGCGCGGTCTGCAGATGCCGGCTTGCCGGTGTAGGGCAGTCCATAAGTTATCGCCGCGCATCGTTCCCATGAAAGGGCGCGGGCATGGGATGATGCGCCTGCCGCGAGAATGGCGCGCAGATTCCGATCGGCGGCCAGCTCTGCAATCGCCTGCGATATGCTCTCGGCCGACGGTGGCACGAGAATTCCAGTCTCGTCGGCGAGCACGGCGTCAGGCACGCCGCCGACGTCGGTCGCGACGCTTGGCAGGCCGGCGGCCCCAGCCTCGAGATAGACCAATCCAAATCCTTCCACCCGGCCGGTCGTGTCGGGGAGACCCGTCAGGCAAAAGAAGTCCGAGGCCGCATAGAGATCGCGGATGTCTTCGTTCGATTGCGGGCCGAGGAAACGAATGTCGCGGGCCGCCGCTTCGGCGTCGCGCCGGAGAGCATCGACATAATCGGCTTCGCCGTCCGGGCCGATCACGAGCCACGTGATGCGATGGCGCAGATCGTCCGGAAGCTGAGACAAGGCGGCCAGCGTCAGATGATGTCCCTTGCGGCGCGTGATGCGCGCGACCGTGATCATCACCAGCCGGTCTTCCGGCAGACGATGGGCCAGGCGAATCTCCCGGCGCGTCCGTCGTCCGCCGAACCAGAACTCCGATACGCCGAGACTGATCGCGCTGATCTGGCGCGGGTCGACGGCAAACCGCTCGCGGAACAGCGTCTCGGTAAAGCCGCTGTTGGCGACGATCTCCGTCCGCGGTCCGAACACGCCGGCACCGTGGATCGCCATGCGCTTCAGCGGCGTCTGCGTTTCGTTGATCTCGGTACCATGCACCGTCATCAATACCCGCGCCTGCGTTCGCCATCTCGAAAGCGCAACCGGAATGAAGAACGGCCAATCGGCGGCATGGACCACGTCATATCGGACGCTGCGGACGCCGCGGCGTGTCAGCATGATCTTGCGCGGCATGTCGCGCATGGAGTGGAGGCCGCCGCTATAGCGGACGACCTCGAAGGGCAGGGTGCGGTCGTCGTCCGCCGTCTGCCGTGCGTAGTCCGGCGCCACCACGGTGACCTTGGCGCCGAGCCGGCTCGCCGCCGCCGCAATTTCGCGCGCGTAAGTCCCAATTCCTCCCATCGCGGGGGCGAACTCGCTGGTCAACAGAAGGATGTTCAACCCGGCGTCCTCAGTAAGTCGGCGCCGCGGCGCCAAGTCCGCGGGCGTCCTGAATTTCTTGATGGTAGCGGAAGACTCGCGCAAGCTGGGTGCCCGGCGTGAATGCCCGGATGGAGCCGGCGACTTGTACCGGGTTCATCGTGCCCGCGTCGATGGCATTCCGGACGTCGACGAACCGCTGCGCGAGCGCATCGGCCATGTCGTCGCGGCTGCCGCTTCGCGCCACCAGATAGCCGCTGACGCCAGAATGGATCACGGGTTCGAGCTGCGGCAGGTGCATGGCGACAACCGGCCGGCCAACCGCAAGGGTCTCGAGCACGCAGCGCGGCATGCCTTCGAATTCCGATGTCAGGATGCCGGCATGCGCGCTTGCCAGCGTCTCCGCCATGCCGGCGGCGTCTTTGAAGCCGTGGCGGACGGTGACGCCTTCGATCGCGGCGAACTCTTCGAACCGGTGCGGGTCGCTGGTGCCGATATAGTGAAACCGTAGGTCGCCGTTCAATCGCCGCCGCAGGCGGTCGATCGTGCGAAACATCAGCGGTGGATCCTTGAATTCATCGAGCCGGCCGGCGAACACGATCTGAAACGGCGACGAGTTCAGCGGCCAGAGTTGCGGCTTGAAGATATCCGTGTTGACCCATGTCCAGAGCGTGTCGATCTTGTCCTTGCGGCGCGGATAGGTCCGCTGCAACCGCTCAGTGATGAACGGATTGACGCAGAGAAATTTCTCGCTCATGGCGACGGCAAACCGCTCGCCGGTATTGTGGACGAAGGCGTATTTCCGCAGCAGCGAATCCATCTGCAATTTCGGCGCGCCCTCGCCGTGAAGCATCTGCACGAACGGCAGCCGCAGGATCGCCGGCAACCAGGAGAATTCCACCCGCCGCAGATCGACCGAGCACCGCCTGGCGCGGATCAGCTTTGCGATCGGGCCGAAGTGGCGAAGCAGTGCCATGAAGAATTGCCCGGTCAGCGAGGTACGGACGCTGCGGGCTGCTTCGCGCGCCTGCTGGTCCGAATAGTGCAGGATCGGTAGGAAGTCGAAGCCGCGGCCTCGGAATGTCATCCGGTGAAGCTTGCCGAGCTCCAGCTCGCCTGTCGAGTCGACGCCGATGAAGAGGATGTCGGTGTCGGTCGGATGGAATGTAATGAAGTCGCGAATGTATGTTTCGAGGCCGCCGACCTTCTCGCCGCGCGGATCGAACGGATGGATCAGGCAGATCTGGTAACGTGGCTTTACCCGGTTGGCATTTCGCGCCCGTAGCGCCAGGGTCAATGTTGAAGTCATGCCGCTTTCCTCATGCGTGCCTGGACGATTTGCGGAATGGTTCGCGCAACGAGGCGCGGAACGACTGTCATGCATTTGATATAGCGAGGGCCGAGCCGGCGCGGCTCGCGCAGCATGCGCCATGCCCATTCCAGCCCGGTTTTGCGCGCGATGGACGGCGCGCGGTTTTGCGTGCCGGCGATGAAATCGAGTGCGGCTCCGATGCACAACACGCCGGTTCCATTCAGCTCATCGAGGCATCGCGCCGCGAACAGCTCCTGCCGTGGCGCACCCAGCGCGACGAAGCAAATTCTGGCGCCCGAGGCTCGGATGCGTTCGATCGCAGCATCGGCTTCGCTGGAATAGGGATCAAAACCTGGGCCCGGCGCAAAGCATCCCGCGATTTGCAATCCCTTGAATCGTTCCGACAAACGCCGTGCCGCTGTCTTGAGTGTGAGATCGTTCGCCCCCAGCAGAAAGACCGGGAGTCCTTTCTTGCGCGCTTCCGCGCAAACAGGCTCGACGAGATCGGCACCGGTCGTGCGTTCGATTGGCGCGCCCATAAGGCGGCTCAGCACGACAATGGGGAACCCATCGGCGGTGACAAATCGGGCACGGCGATAGGCCGCGCGAAAATTGGCGTGGTGCTGAAGCTGGACAACGTGGTCGAGATTGAGCGTGCAGACGCTGAAGTTGTCGCCATGTTGCGCGGCCGACACGATCGAAGACACGGCTTCCGGAAGCGAGGGAACATTGATCGTTATCCCATCGACAGTGAGGCCCGGCTGCAACTGCGCTGGTGGTTCCAACATATCGACTCCTGCTGATGATGTAATCGAGGGACGCACTCGTGGGGAACGATCGACAGACGCGTGCTTCGCGACGGGAACTGCGTGCCGAAAATTTTCTCGACGGACATTCGTCACGAAATCGAACTAATGCGACGCAACGATGGCGATGCCGCGTTGCGAAGGACGAGACATCGCGACGAATCATTCACATGATGGAGATCAGCTATGCAGCAGTGGTCGAGGCGAGATGCGCTTGCTCTCATCGCAGGAGCAAGCGTTGCTTCGTACGGGAAGGAAGCATTCGCCGCGCAGCCTGCGCAGAGCCTCGGCGTCATCGCGGCTCGTAACGGAATCCTGTTCGGCGCGGCTGCTGGTCCGGTGATCGACAAGGATCTTGCGTATCGCGAGCTGTATCAGACGCAGGTGCGCATCGTTACGACGGACATTGCAATGAAAATGGGAACCATCGCGCCGCAACCGGGGCCGAAGCGATTCGAGAGTGCAGATCGTCTGCTGCAATTTTGTGCGAGTCACAACATTCCGATGCGCGGTCACTGCCTGATCTGGAACGAATGGGTTCCCCAATGGATCAAGAGCATGAGCGGTGCCGAGCGTGAGAGGTTCTTCGATTCCTATATCGACGAAGTCGCTGCCCGTTATGTAGGCAAGCTGCATTCGTGGGATGTCGTCAACGAGCCGTTCTGGCCTGGGCACAAGGCGCCCGGCGGCTACCGGCTCGGTCCGTGGTACGATACATTCGGTACCGGCTACGTGCGCCGTGCCTTCGAGCGCGTGGCGAGGATCGACCGAAAGACAAAACTGGTTCTCAATGAGGCGCAGAGCGAACGCGACGACGACGTCGGCCTTGCGGTTCGCCGCGGCCTGCTGCAACTGGTGGACGAACTGAAGCATGCCGGCGTGCCGCTGCATGCCGTTGGATTGCAGAGTCACCTGCAGCCTCGCTACCCGCACGATCCCGGACGGTTTACCGAATTCCTTCACGAGCTCGCCGGACGCGGCGTCGATATCTATCTGACCGAGTTCGACGTGCGCGACGACACGTTTCCGGACGACATCGCAACTCGCGATGCCATGATCGCCGAGACGGCGGAGAAGTTCCTGACCAACGCGCTTCGCGTGCCGGCCGTCAAAATGGTGATCGCGTGGGAACTTGCCGATAACTACTCGTTCTATACCGACATGGCGAAGAAGAAGGATCCACTCGCGAAGCGGCTGCCTCGGCCGCTTCCGTTCGATTCATCGATGCAGAAGAAGCCGCTTTGGTTCGCGATGGCGCGCGCGTTCGAGAATGCCAGGAAGTCGTAGGCGCCGATCGTGTCGAATGCGCTCACGCCCCTGAATGCTGGGGGCGTGGCCGAAGCATCCGCACCAGCGACGGTGCATAGAGCAGGGCAAGCGCTGCGAAATAGGTGGCAGCGCCGGCCGCAATGTGGGCCGCCAGAATCGGGATCGTCCGGGCCTCCGGAAATATCCGCAGCACGGCCGCCATGGCGATGGTGGCCAACGCGATGCGTACGAGATGGCCGACCGGAAGGCGCAGGCCAAATCGTGTAAACCCGATTGAAAAACTCACGGTGGCGGCGGCCAGTGCCGCCAGCACCGTGGCGCCGGCGACGCCGGGCAGTCCCCATCGCGGCAGGAACAAGGCGCTCAACACCACGGTCATCGACGCGTCGATTGCGGCAATGGCCATCATCCAGCGCGTGCGGTTTTGCAGGAGAAAGACCTGGTCGCCGAAATGGGCGCGCAGGTTACGGATTGCGCCGGCGAGCGTGGAGAGCGGCAGGATGGCGAGCGTCACCGCTTGGAACGGCGCTGCGATCAGAAGATGCACGATCTCCATTCTCAGTATGATGATGCCGGCGAGGCTTGGCGCCAGGATTGCGACAAGGAGAGCGCTGTTGTTGGCGAGCTGGCGCATTCCGGCCTGGTCGCCGTGTTGCTCCATGCTTTTCACCGCCAGCGGGAACGCTGCTGCCGTCACCAGCATGGCGGCGACCGCCGCGGCCCGCTGGCCGAGGCCATAGCCGACGGCGAACAGACCGGCGGCGGCCACTCCGGACATTTCGTTGACGATGAAGCGCGATGCATTGAGGCCGACCCAGCCGAGCGCGCCGCCAACAATCAGCGGAATGCCGTAGCGCAGGGCGTGGACCACGATCTCCCGGTCGATCGGCCACAAGCGGTGACCCCAGCCGATCCAGGGCAGGACGATGAGTGCGGCCGTCAGTTGCGCGGCCGCGTAACCCGCAAGTGGCCAATCCGGGGATTGGCCAAGCAGTTTGATCAACACCAGGCCCACGACAAATCCGACGGATGGCCCGAACACCTGCTGGATCGTGTAGACGCGGATCTGCTGCCGCGCGCGGGCGCGTTCACCGATATAGAGGTTGAGCGAGCGGGTTATCACATAGGCGATGGCGGCCAGCAGAAGGCCCGTTCCGGCGCCGGGCGCGATGACCAGATGCAGAATTCCGACGACGGCCGCGCTTTGCAACGCGAGGGACGCCAGCAAGACCGCGTTTTCGGTGCGATAGAAGCGCGGCGCGTCGTTGACGTCCTGGTACCGTCCGAGGAAACGCAGCGCAAATTGCGACCACCAGGCGAGAAAGCCGATCTGCAGCAATTCGTGCGTGGCCGTAATCAGCGTGATGACGCCGAGCGTATGCTCGTCGACGACATGCGTCCATACGATCATCGCCAGAAGCTGGAACAGCGGTCCGACGAATTGCGCGGGCAGATAGAGCAGAGTGTGCTTGAGGAGCATCGCTCAAGCCCCCAGCCAGCGGCAGATTCGGGGCGAGGCGAGCTGCCGTACAGCGAGCAGCGCCGCGGTAGAGACGAGGGCCGTCAAGACGCAGGAAACGGCAAAGCTGGCGACGCCGCCGAGCTGGCGCAGCCCGGTATGATCGCGCAGCGCCATCACAATGAAGATGTGCCAGAGATAGATGAAGTAGCTGCCCGAGCCGATCCATCCCAGTAGCGCGGACTTCGGCTGGATGGCGAACAGCGAAACGCAGAACAGGGCCGCATAGAGGAAGAAGGCGTTCGAATCGTAAGTGGCGGCGTCGCCGAGGTTGAGAATGCGCGCGGCGGTATAGAACAAATAGGCGGCCAGCACGGCGCCAAGGAGCGCGCGGCGCATATCCTGTTCGAACAGGTCTCTGAACATCGCGGTCAGCGCGCCAAGCGCGGCAAACGAGAACCAGAACGGAATGTCGCGCGTGCGGATTTCGTCGAGCAGTGCGTCCGACGCTCCGAGCCTCGACATGGCGGGATCCAAATAACTGCCGGTAAGCAAACCGCAGCCGATCGAGAGTAGCAGCAGCGTGGTGATCCGTTGCCTTGAAGCGGGTTGTCCGTCCCCGCCGGCCGCAAAAACGAGCCACAGACCGAGCGTGCAGCAGACATAAACGAAGACGTAATAGTAGACGAACACATATGCCAGCCCGAACCGGGCGAGCGTCGTGCCGATGCGATGGTCCATCGCCGGATTGTGCAGGGCCATGTAGATGTAGGCGGCGGCGAACGCGATCGCGTAAGGGACCAGGGCTGCCTTTAGCCGCTTTGCAAGCGGGACGCGGCCGGAAAGCGCCGTGAGATATCCGGAAGCGAACAGGAACACCGGCACGCAGGGCCGTAGCGCTGCATCAAGTGATTTTGCCCAGATCGCGTCGAGCGGCTGTGGCAGCGAATGGATTCCGATCACCATCAAGATGGCGATGCCGCGCATCGTGTCGACGACGCTATCGCGGCTTTGGGCCGTTGCGCGCGAGACGCTCAGAGAAGGCGGGTTTGCTGATACGCGTTCGACGACCGTCATCATGTGCTCTCCTGCCGCGAGATCGCTGGAGACGGCACATGTTTGAGGGCGCGGCGGTCGTAAACCTCGGTCAGATATCGCCGCAGCGGCGTTTCGAACGTGCGCAGCGAGACGACACTCGCAAATGCAAGAACAATGATCGCCACCGGCGCCAGAATCAGCCGTTCATGCTCCGATAAGGAAAGCAGGCGCGATCCAAGGGTGATGACGACGGTCGCGACCGGAATATGCAACATATAGCAGGAGTAGGTCAGCGCCGACCAGCGATCGAAGCCGAGCCGCGACAGCAGCGTCTCACGCCCGGCGCAGTCCACCTGAATCGCAAGTATCGCGATGGCGTAAATCGCAAGCAGCGCGGTCATCGTCGGCAGCAGGGAACCGAGTACGATAAACGCCGCTAGCGACGCCGCCAGCGCGCCCGGCATCGCGGGCCAACGCGCGATCCGGTCGCGAAATAGATAGCAGGCCACGCCGAGATTGAAGGCAGGCAGCGCCCTGAAGGCGCCGCCTTGGTTGATCCAGTCGGCCCACGGCGCTGTTCCGGCAGCCGATGCCCAAAGGGAATTGGCGAGAGCGGCAAGAACCACGAGCGCAACGAGTGCCTCCTTGCGGCGTTGCGCAATCAGCGCGACCAGCGGAAAAAGCAGATAACAAAACATCTCCGCCGAGAGCGACCAACTCGGGAAGTTGAACGTCAAGCGCTCGCCAATGAACGCGTGAAGCAGCAGGAACTGCGCGGGCAGGTCGGAAAGCGGATAACGGGCCGGGTTGTCCGTCCGGGCGGCGCCGAAATGGAGTGCGCCGGCAAGCGCCACATAGAAAGCGAGCGTAGCGAGATGTAGCGGATAGATGCGGGCGAGGCGACGCCACAGGAAGCGGCCGATCGATGCGGCATCGTCAACGCGGCCGAAATATTGACGGGCGATGACAAAGCCGGAGACCACAAAGAACAGGTCCACGAACAGATTGAAATGCCAGGTGCGCGCGACCATGAAACGGCCGATGGGCAAGTCCTTGAAGTAATCGGAATAGTGAAGGATCACCACGGCGCCGGCCGCGATGATCCGCAATCCATCCTGGTGCCTTGTGGCGCTGGTGTCATGCAAGGCGGCGGTACTCCGGAGTAGCGCTTCCCTGGAGGTGAGCAAGGCGGGCGATCAGGCTGATGACGTTTTCGCGATCGCCGCGGGCCAGATCGTTCCAGCGCGCCAGATTTCGTATTGCCTGCGCCACGTATCGGGCGCGCCAATCCTCGTTCGAGAGCGCAGCCGCGATCCGCACGGCCGCCGAAGCAGGATCGGCGGTATCGATGTAAATTCCGGACTCGCCGAGCACCTCGCGAAAGATAGAGGCATCGGTGGCGATGATCGGCAGGCCGGCGTATTGCGCTTCCAGCAGCGGCAATCCCAGGCCTTCGTCATGGGAGGTGCAGATGAACAGGTCGGCGGCGTCAAGCAATTGATTGACGCGGTCGGCGGGCTGATATCCGTGCAGCTTGACGCCCGGCTGCTTCTCGAGGGTCTGCCAGGCGTTACCCCATCCCGGCCTTCCGAGGATATCCAGCGTAGCGTCGGGAAATCCCTGCATGCGCAGAGCGTCGAGGATTTTCGCCGCCGCTGGAAAATTCTTGCGCGGCTCGACCGTGCCCAGCGCGATCAGCCGCAGCGGTTGGGGCCGCGCGCTCCGTTCGCCGCGCTGTCCGGGGGCGAGGCCGAACACGTTGCGCACCGCGGGACGATAGAGCGTCACTTCGGCGTCCGACCGGCAATGCGTGGCAAGTTTGCGCCTGGTATCGCCGGAGTTGGCCAGAAAGCGCGGATAGTGGCGCAGCGCGAGCCTGAAGGGGCCGGCCATATAGAGACGCGCCCGCATGTTGAGCTCGGCGCGCCGCGTGATCAGGAAATCATCGTGGATATAGGGCAGCACCCGCGATGCGAACGGCCGCAGCAGCGGGCTGGGCGGAAAGCCGGGACAGAGCAGGATCGAGGACGAAGCGGCGAGCCGCATAGGCAGACCCAGGTTCTGCGTCGTCAGCATCTGGCGAAGACCCTTCGCCGTCACCGGCACGACATCGAGCGGCGCAAGCGCTGCGGCGGAGAACAGCTCCAGCGTAATGCGTTCGAGACCGGTGACGTGGCGTCCGAGGTGAGTGTTGTCGACGTAGATGGCCATACGAAATGGAATCCTAAAGCTATGCCGGAACGGACCGGTAGGTGACAGGCGCGCGGACTTGCGGGGACGCCGCGATGCGCCGCTGCTCGCGCGGCAGCAGGATCGAAATGAGGATCACGAACTGCGCGAGCTGAATGTTCTTCGACGAGAAGCTTACTGAACTCGCGGCGATGACGATGATCAGAAGCACGATGGCCCATACCGCGGCGCTCGAACGGCGCAGCAATTCGACGAAGAAGCAGATCAGTCCGATCGTCAGAACGACGGTATGGATGAGGCCAAACTGGACGATGGCGGAAATCCAGAAGTTCTCGATGCCGTAGTTGAGGCCGAGCTGCGACTGCAGCGCATTCACCCGGACCGGATTGGGGCCGAGGATCAGCTCGTGCCAATCGAAATGCGAGAGCAGGTTGAAGGTGGCGAAGCGCGCGAGCGCGCTGCCCTTGTCTGAGGAGAAGCGCAGCAGCATCTTGTCGAAAATGCCGAGGTCGAGCGCGGCGAAGACGATGGCGCCGGCGGCGAACAGCACGCAGATGGCGAGAATGGCCGCGGGAAGCTGCGTTCGCTTTCCCTGTATCAGGCGGATCGCCTCGAAGGCTCCGATCAGCCCGAGGACTCCCAGTACCGTGACCAGCGACGTCCGGCCGCCAAAGGCCATCAGTGACGCCAGGCAGAATGCGATCAGCGGCAGCCGTATCAGGAGTGGCGGGCAGATCGCCGGACGGAGAACCAGCGCGAGCACGTAGGCGCCGACGATGCCGGATGCCGTGAGGGGGTGACCCAGCAGCGCCGCGGAGCGCCATTCGCCCATCACCACAATGTCGCCGAGCGTCAGCGGGATCAGCCGATGGCCGGAGAAATACTCATAGTATCCGAGCACGACATTCAGAAGGATCGCCAGGTGAATGGCCCAGGCCAGCGGGCGCCTTTGCGCCGGCGACAACTGCCACATAACCATCGCGATCAGGATCGGCAGCAGGAACGTGTCGATAATGACCGTGAACGGGCGCGCGAGCACGATGACCTGGACGAGCAGAAACAGCCAGCAGAGCAGATAGGCCAGCAGCAGCTTCGATTCGGAAAACATCCGGTTGATCTCGCCGATCGGTCCGCGGCTGCGCATCAGCAGCAGGCAGAATGCCAGCAACGTGAAATAGGTCGCCGGGTGCAGCTTCTCGTAAAAATTTCCGCCCGCCGTCAAGTAGTGGATCTTCCAGTTGGTCAGCACGGAGGACGAAAGCGTGAATGTCGCCATGACGGCCAGCAGCATCAAGCCGGTCGCGATCCGTTCGATGAACGCGTCGGCATTCGCGACGCGCCCACCCATAGGGGAAGCTGCCCGAACTGCCGGTGAAGCAGGGTGGCGAGGATGCACCCGTCCGACACCGGCCGATCCGTTCAACGGTCCGCGCGCTCTCACCGCGCCGCTCCGGCATGCAGGCCCGCGGTGCCGTACGGCTTCAGGTAGGCCGAGCTGCGGTAATAGTCATAGAATTGCAGGCGGCTGAGGTCGACGCGGGTCAGCACCGTTCCCATGATCCGGTCACTGACGGGGGACAGCAGGTCCATGGCATGGGACAGCACTTCGCGGGGAGTCTGGTCCCACGCGAGCGCCAGGATGATGCGATCGGACAGTTCGGCGAGCGCGCGGCCATCGACCAGGGGCACCAGCGGCGGCGAGTCGATCACAATCAATTCGTAGCGGTGGCGGAAGTAATCGAGCACGTCGACGATCCGGTCGGAGAACATCAGTTCGGTGATGAACTCGACCTGCTTGATCCTGGTCGAAGGCAACACAGAGAGCCCGGTGCTTTGATCCACGAGGACGGCGCGTTCCGGGGCGACGTGTCCGATCGCGACTTCCAGCAGTCCGGCCTCGGCGCGCGGACACAGGGAACGGGTCACTTGTGGATTGCGGAGGTCCCCATCGATGAGCAGCGTTCGGATGCCAAGGGTCGCCAGCGACTGCGCCAGGTTGATGGCAAGCGTGGTTTTGCCCTCGCTGTCGAGTGCCGAGGTGACCTGCACGACCTTCACCGGCTGCGACCGCATCGTCCGTTGCAGCGACAAGCGAACCGCGCGGATGGCCTCCGCGAAGAACGTGCCAGGCTCGTCGATCGCGTAACGCGTCAAAGGCGGCTGCAACGCCGGTGGCAGCAGGTTCGTGGTCTTCGGATCGTAGCTGTCCAGTTCGCTGCGTCCGCGCCGCGCGAGACGGGCCAGCTCTCGCGTGCCGATCAACGGAACCGCGGCAAGGGCCGGGACACCCGCAATGGATTCGGCCTGTTCGAGTGTCTTGACGCGGCCGTCGAGATAGTCGGTGAGGAAGGCCAGCACGCTGCCCGCCCCGAGCCCGAGCATCACGGCAAGCCCCAGGATCAGCATCGTCTTGGGCGACGACGGCCTGATCGGGATGCTGGCCTTGGTCACGATCCGGGAATCCGGCATCTCCAGGCTCTCTTGCGCGGTGGTTTCCTTGGAGCGCGCCAGATAGGATTCGTAGAGTGTGCGGCTGGCTTCCGCCTCGCGCTGCAGTTCGCGTAAGCGTACCTGCGCCTGGCCGGAGGAAGTGGACACGCCCTGGAGCTGGTCCAGGCTCTGCTGCAGCGACGTCTCGCGGGAACGCGCGACGTCATAGTCGTGCTTCGTGCTCTCCAGTATCCGCCGGATTTCGTCGTTGATCAGCTTCTGGGTGTCGCGGCGCTGCGCCCGCACATTGGCGACGAGGGGATGACGCGTGCCGTACTTGCTGGACAGATCCGCCTCGTTCTTGGCGATGTCGGCATATTGTGTGCGCAGTTTGGTGATCATTTCCGAGGAAATGGCTGCGTTGATGCCGCCGGGATCGCCGCCTGATTTCGCGATGTCCTGGACCTGCTCGTACTTTGCCCGCGCCTCCGCCGTTTGCACGCGCGCGGCGATCAGCTTGTTATTGAGGTCGGTGAGCTGCTGGTCATTGAGGGTTACGCCCTGCGAGACCATCAGGTTGTTGGCCGAACGATAATCCTCGACCGCTTTCTCGGACGCAACGACTCGCGACTTCAACTCGTCGATCTGGCCGCTGAGCCAATTCGCGGCAATACGCGTGGCGTCGTGTTTGGCGCGGACCTGCTCGTCGAAATAGGCGTCCGCAACCGCATTTGCGATGGTTGCGGCCTTCTGCGGCGATTCCGAATTGACGGCGATGTCGACGAGGAAGGTGGTGCCCTGCCTTGTTACTTTCATCCGTCTCTGAAGGATCTCGACCGATCGCGCCCTGGCGGCATCTTCGGGGCTCGCGCCGTTACTCGGCCCGCTGCTGCTGAATAGCCGTCTGATCGGATCAAGCAGGCCGGGTTTGGGTTTGAATTCCGCATCCTCCGTCAGCTTCAGCTTGCCGACGACGCGCACCAGGATCGCAACCGACTGAATCAGCAGCGTCTGGCTTTCGATAGTTGCATCGTCGGTACCGAAATTCGACAGCACGGACTGGTTGGTCTCGACGACATTGGCGCGGCGCGGATCGACCAGCACGGTCGACGTCGCCGTATATAAAGTAGTCGTGAGCGTCAGATAGGTCAGCGCCAACCCGAGCAGGATGGCGACCGGCAATACCACCAGCCTGTAGCGACGGCGCAGGATGCGGCCCATCTCGCGCAGATCGACGGTCGGATACTGCCAGCTTTCCGCAGGGCGAACCGGAGGTTCGTCGGGGACGACATAGGGCAGGTCAGAATTGCGCTGTAACATTCATTCCTACCAGGTGTTTGTCGAAGCTGAAGACGGGAATGTCGCTGTCGCGCTTGGTGTAGCGGTAGTAGGCGGAAACGGCGCCGAAGCGGTTGACGAGATATTTGACCCGCGTGTCTGATGTCAGCACGTTGTCCTTGCGGACCTGGCCGAAGAACCGGTCGTTCTCGTAACCGCCCGCGAGCGATACGATCACGTTGCGCCGCAGTTCATAGTCGACGCCGAGTTGAACCGCATTCGCAAGCACGCCGGTGGCGCTGGTGTCGGAAGTCTGCGTGACGAGCTGTTCGGCATTGAAATGCACGTCGAGCAGGCGGGTGGGCCGCCATGTCAGCCGCGCACGATAGGAAGGACCTTCGACCATGCCGATCGACGGATCGTCGAAACGTTGTTGGACGTAACCGGCGCCGAATTCGCCGGTGACAAGGTTGCTCAGCCCGACGGTGATGCCGGACAGCGCGCGATAGCCCTGCGAGTCCAGGGTGTGGCCTGGCGTTCCCCTGATGTCGCGCTGATTGCCTTCCACGCCGCCGAACCAGCCGAGGGTGGAAGAGATCGCATAATCGATCCGGCCGTGCAGTGAATAGATCTGCCCGTCGCGGGCATCCTGGTTGATGACGCTGCCGTTCTGCGCGCGCGTCGATTGGAAGTCGTAGGAATCGGTTCGGAAGCCGATCGAGGTCGTCAGCCGGTTGAACTCCCTGCGCAGCGTGACGTCGCCGGACATCAGGTTATACGGCGTTGGCGATATGGCGTTGCTTGGCGAACCGAGTGTGCCGACGCCTTCGTTCAGATGCGCGACCTGAAAGCTGCTCAGCAGCATCGTGTCTTTAGTAATGTCGAGCCAGCCGGTGCCCTTCAGGCTGCCATTGGTCTGGTTCAGGCTCGAGTTCTGGCTGTAGACCGTCTGCTGCGCATTCAGCTTCAGATCAACGCCATGCCGCCCCCATAATGAGTGTGCGCGAAGTGTGGGCTCGATCACCGCCGCGATGTCGGAACGCTTGGTGGTGTTCGAGGCAAAGACGTTGCTGTCGTAAAAAGTGCCGGCGGTCAGCGACGGGTTGAACATCCAGGAGCCGGCGCGAATGCCGACGGGTTCATAGCCAGGCTGTTGTCGCTTTTTCACCGGCATGTCCTCGGGCGGTATCTCTTCGCGGTTGTCCGGATCGGTCCTGTCCGGCAGCGATGACGGTTCAAAGATTTTCTGCGCGTTCCATGGTGAAGCGAACTCTCCGCTGGTCCACGGAATGGCTTGTGCATTCGCGGACGATCCGAGACCGAGCAGGATGGCTGCCGCCGGAGCGGGCAACAGGTTGAGGCGGCATCGACCGGGCACGCCTGTGGAACGCGATCGCTCTCCGCTTCCCTCAGACGTATTCTGCGATGCAGGCTCGAATCCCATCACCCATCCCTTGCGGGAACGCGAAGCCGGCGAACACTTATCGGGCGAGGCCCATCGCTCAAATAATGATCGTCGACTGCGCATAAGAACGGCAGGCCTCATACTCGGTACGCGGGCGCAAGGTTTTGAGCTGTGAGATTGAAGTGATGCGCTCGCTTGCAACGCGCCTTGCCGGAAAAAGTTTTCCTCGCGTCGCAAAATATTTCGCATGTGCAAAATGCGAACTGTGACAACAGCGCAACATGCGCCATCATCCGCTCATGAGCGGCATCACCTCATCTGCAATTCCGAAACGCTAGAAGTAGCGTTCCGGAACCCTGATGTTGTCCCCGGGATAGACCGGAACGGGAGCATCGAGAGGGTGGGTCTCTTCCACACCGGCACCTGCACGGCGGAGATAGACCTTGCTTTCGTTGGCGCGGTACGTGAATCCGCCGGCGCTTGCGATCGCGTCCATGACGGTCAACCCATTGCGGTATGGATATTCGCCGCTCTTCTTCACTTCGCCGAGGATGTAGTACGGGCGATACTGCGCGATCTCGACGTTGACGCGCGGATCGCGCACGATTCCCTTTGCAAGCGCGGATGCTATCGCTTTCTCAAGCTGCCGCGTCGTGGCGCCCGCAGCCTTGATGTGACCGGCGAGCGGAATCGAAACTTGACCGCCATTGTCGATTTCATACTCGCCGGTGATGTCAGGTTCGCCGTAGACCTTCAGCCTGATTCGATCGTTCGGACCGAGAACGTAACGCTCCGCAGACGATGCGGATGGTGGCGTTTGTGCTGAAGCACGAATCGAAAATCCGGCACTGATGCCGGCGACTACAAGGACGAAGAGAAGAGAGGGAAGCGTCGGGCCGGCGCTGGGCGACCGTTGCTGCATGGCTGCATCTCCATGAATGCACGTAACAGCCGCGGATGATAAGGAAGCAAAAACGGCGAAAGAATGTGATGACGAAGTTCCACGTGCCCAATATGCGCGCACGCGTTAACGAAACGTCGCATGCGAGTCACAGGAAGAGGATCGCCGATCCTTCAATCGCAATGCAGGTCAACGTTCCCGTCCGCCACGCAGCAGTATCGATGTTGATTCGGTTATGTCTGATGTCCGGATGCGGCACCGGCGTATGGCCGTGGACGATGAATTGTTCGTGATCCCGCGTAGAGTCCAGGAACGCATCGCGAATCCAAATCAGATCGTTGGGATCCTGATGCTCGATCGGGACACCCGGACGAATGCCGGCGTGCACGAACAGGAAATCGCCGCACCTGAACTGATTGCGCAAGCACTGCATGAACAGTTCGTGTGCACGCGGAAACGCGTCGAGAAAGCGGCGATGCACCTCGCCCGCCGTGGCGATTTCGTCATGTAGTTCAACGCCATACGATGCAAGCGTCGGCATGCCGCCTAGTTGCAGCCAATATTGCAGGATGGCCGGATCTTGCAGGAACCCTTCCATCACCGCTTCGTGGTTGCCGCGCAGACATACTGCGTGATGGGCAACGAGTCTGATTGCGAGCAGGTCGATTACCGTTTTGGAGTGTGGCCCGCGATCAACATAGTCGCCGAGATAGACTTCGATTGTGTGCGCGATCGGTCTCCGCCTTATGTCCTCGTCGATGCGTGCGATGATCTCGCTCAGAAGATCGGCGCAGCCGTGGATATCGCCGACCGCATAGATGCGTGTATCGGCAGGTGTTGTAGCGTTAACGGAGCGTGAAGGTCCCGCGGATGCTCGGTGCATGGTGTGCGATGTCGATCATGGAACCGCGCAGCGGTCAATCCATGACACCATGCGCCGAGATGCAGCCGCAAGTAATAGGACTAGAATAAGAGCAGGCGGATCAGGATCACGATCGCGATCCACGCAACCGCGTTTGCGATGATGATGCGGTTCCTCAGCCTGCGATCGGGCGACAATGTGCCGTGCGGCACCAGCGCACGGCTGTGCAGACGTTCGGCCATCATGAGCGCCTCCCTGGAAGCGTTCCGCAAGGTGGACGGCTCGCGCGAATCGCTGCCGTCTCTGTTTCTTTCCAAACGTTGCGACCACGCAGCAGCCCATGCTGCCTTAATCGCTACCGGTCGTCAGGCTGTAGAGGATCGATTGGCCTTCGATTAACAAACTCAACCAAAACAACGACGAGACAGGCATTTGTTGCCCATGCAGCCACGCTACATTCATCGAGAATCGAACAATGGAATTTGTTCCGCACTTTTCGATTATGCATAGCAGCCTCGAGTCGCGCGCAGCTCATTAACCAGGCAAATCGGGACTAAGCATCTCCGAACAAATCGAAATATCGCGTCGCACAAATTTCATTAACGATTCAGTTCCGCGGTGGTGCGGCGCCGCTTTCGCATTTGCGCCAAACTTCGCTCAAAATTCTGGAAAGTCTTAGCGACCGCGAAGTGCGGACGTTCGCTGCTGCGAAGTCGTCGCACTCGCTGTCGAGTAACTCCACGCACTCGATTCGCAGTCAGGTTCCCGCAGAGAGAGGAGAGTCATGGTCTCCATCGTGACAGCCAACTTCGATCGGAGCAACGTTGCGCCGATTCGAAGAGAGCGAACTGAGATATCAGTCCGTCCTGTCGAGTTTGCCGGCGGCAGTACGCATGGCGCGTATCGAGCCCGCCGGCGGTCGCGCCGAAGGGCACGAAATGAACCATCCTCGTCGATTGCAAAGCGTGTGTTCGATATTGCTGCTGCAAGCGGCGCATTACTGTTCTTCGCGCCGCTCCTGATCGTCATCGCGGTTGCGATAAAGCTGACGTCGCCGGGCCCGGTGCTGTTCTTTCAATATCGATACGGCTATCGCAACCGCCGCTTCAAGATCTACAAATTCCGCACCATGCGCGCGGATGCGGGAGATGTGCGCGGCGTAAGGCAGACGGTTCAGGGCGACGCGCGCGTAACGCCGGTCGGAAGATTTCTGCGCAAGACCAGCCTCGACGAAATTCCGCAACTGATCAACGTGATCAAGGGCGATATGTCGCTGGTTGGGCCGCGGCCGCACGTGCCGGGAATGCTGGCCGCAGAGCTGCCCTACGAACACCTCGTGCCTTATTATTTTCAGCGGCATACGGCGCGGCCGGGCATTACCGGACTCGCACAGGTCAGCGGCTGCAGGGGAAGCACGGCCGAGTTCGGTCCTGCGGTTTCGCGGATCGATTACGATCTCGTTTATATCGAGAGGTGGTCGCTGCGCATGGACATCATGATCATTATCCGCACGATCCGTAAAGAGTTCCTGTCGGGAAGCGGATTCTGACCGAGCTCAAGTCTCAACGTCGAAGGACCATGCAATGCCGATGATCGAGCCGCGCGGCCGTATCGTACCCGTTCTCCTGTCCGGCGGCGCCGGCTCGCGGCTGTGGCCGCTGTCGCGCGAAACCTATCCCAAGCAACTGCTCTCGCTGCTTGGCGAGAACACCCTGCTGCAGCAAACGGCGTTACGGGTCGACGATCGCTCGCTGTTTACCGACCCGATGGTGATCGCAAACGCCGAGCATCGTTTTGCGATCGGTGAGCAGTTGCGAGCGGTTGGCGTCGATCGTCCGACCATCGTACTCGAGCCGTTCGGAAAAAACACCGCTCCTGCGGTTGCTGTTGCAGCCCTGCTCGCCAGCGAAGCCGATCCCGATGCGGTGATACTGGCGATGCCGGTCGACCACTGGGTGCGGGATCACGCCGCGTTTCGCGCCGCGATATCGACGGGCATCACGGCCGCGCGCTACGGCCGTTTCGTCCTGTTCGGCGTGCGGCCTTCGTCGGCAGCGACCGGATTCGGCTATATCCGGATGGGCAATGAGCTGGAAGCCGCTTCTCCCATTCGTAACGTCGCCAGCTTCGTCGAGAAGCCGGATCTGGTGACGGTCGAGCGGCTCCTGGCCTGCGACGAGCATGTCTGGAACAGCGGGATATTTCTGCTGCCGGCGCGTCAGTTCATCGACGAATTGGCGCACCGCGCACCCGAGGTCCTGGCCGCCTGTCGCAAGGCGCTGACGGGCGCAACCCGCGACCTTGATTTTCTCCGGCTTGACGAGCGCGCTTTCGAGGCCTGTCCAAGCATCTCGATGGACTACGCGATCATGGAAAAGACCGACAATGCGGTGGTGGTTCCCGCCACGTTCGACTGGAGCGATGTCGGAAGCTGGTCCGCGCTGTGGTCGTTGGCGGAGAAGGATTCGTCGGGCAATGTCGTGATTGGCGATGCGGTAGTGGAAGATGCTTCGGGCTGCTACGTGCGCGGAGACGGACAACTGGTCGCGGCGCTCGGCGTCGAGGATCTCGTCATCGCGACGTCGCCGGACGTCGTTCTGGTGACCAGCCGGAAACGCGACCAGGATGTCGGAAAACTGGTGGAGCGCCTGAAGGCAAACGGCCATCGCTCGGCAACCCAGACCCACAGCGTCCATCGGCCCTGGGGATACTATCAATCGATCCATGCCGGGGAGCGGTTTCAGGTCAAGCGCATCACCGTCAATCCCGGCGCCAAGCTGTCGCTGCAGAAACATTATCATCGCGCCGAACATTGGGTCGTGGTGAACGGCACCGCGATCGTTACGCGCGACGACGAGGAAATCCTGCTGCGTGAGAACGAGTCGATCTTCGTACCCTTGGGATGCATGCATCGTCTGGAGAATCCCGGAAAGGTTCCCCTCAACCTGATCGAGGTCCAGTCGGGCGCCTATCTCGGGGAGGACGACATCGTCCGCGTGCAGGATCTCTATGACCGCGTTTGAGGTGTGGTGGGGTGGGAGGCAGCATCCGCATCGAGGGCGACGCACGCCGCAACGAGGCGTGCGCGCGCGACACGAAGGGAGGCAGCGATGAACACAAAGCAACACGTCAAGAAGCTGGTGAAGGATGCGTTTCCCTCGATATGGCTGCAATGGCATTTCATGAAACGCCCCAAATCGGCGGAGCGGGAACTGTCCTATCTCGACAAGATCATTCCCGATGACGCGGTGACGGTCGACGTCGGCGCAAACTGCGGCCTCTACACGCGGCGGCTGGCGCGCCTTTCCCGGCAGGTTCATGCCTTCGAGCCCTCGCAGCAGATGGCCAGGTTGTTGCGCCGAACCTCGGCGCGAAATGTGAGCGTTCACGAGATCGCGCTGTCGGATCATGACGGCGACGCCGAGCTGTTCATCCCGCAAGGCGAAGATGGCTTGGTGTACGGCCTTGCCTCGCTGGAGGCGCGAGCCGATTCATCGGCGAGACTCGTTTCCGCCCATGTGCCGATCGCGCGGCTCGACGCGGTGATCGACCAGGACGTGGCGTTCGTAAAGATCGACGTCGAAGGCCATGAGTTGAATGTGCTGAACGGCGCCGTCGAGCTTCTGGAGCGCTGCCAGCCGGTATTCCTGGTAGAGGCGGAGGACCGCCATCGCGCCGAGGCGACCCGCTTGGTGTTCGAGTTTTTTCGGAACAAATCCTATCGGGGGTTCTTTCTGAAGGACAACGACGTGATTGGGGTGGAACAGTTCGATTCACGAAGGCTTCAGGATGCCGATGCGCTGCGGCCGGACGGCGGCCGCAAGAACGGACAGTTCTACGTCAACAACTTCTTTTTCTTTCCCCGTCATCTCGACGGCGAATCGATATTGAGCAGCTAGCTCGTCGTTTCATCGCCTTCCCGCCGGCGCGGCCTTTGGGCCGCGCGGCTTTTCAGACAGGAACCGTAATGCATATAGCTATGATTGGCGCCGGCTATGTCGGGCTGGTGTCAGGGGCGTGCTTTTCCGACTTTGGCCATCAGGTCGTCTGTATCGACAGCAATGCGGAGAAGGTTGCGAGCCTCAACAACGGGGAGATGCCGATCCACGAACCCGGACTGGCCGAACTGGTGGCGCGGAACGTTGGCCAAGGCCGCCTTTCATTTTCGAGCGACCTGAAATCGGCCGTCAGCGGTGCGGAAGTGGTGTTCATCGCGGTGGGCACGCCGTCGCGCCGCGGCGATGGCCATGCCGATCTTTCCTATGTCTATGCGGCGGCGCGCGAGATCGCCGGCGTACTTCCCGACCAGGCGGTGGTAGTCACCAAGTCGACGGTCCCGGTCGGGACCGGCGATGAGGTCGAGCGCATCATCCGCGAAGAAAATCCCGACGCCAAAGTTGCCATCGTTTCCAATCCCGAATTCCTGCGCGAAGGGGCGGCGATCCGCGACTTCAAGCATCCCGACCGGATCGTGATCGGAACGGACGACGCGCGCGCGCGCAGCGTGATGGCCGAGGTGTACCGGCCGCTTCACCTCAACGCTTCCCCAATCCTCTATACCGATCGGCGCACTGCCGAATTGACGAAATACGCCGCCAACTCCTTCCTCGCTACCAAGATCGCCTTCATCAACGAGATTGCCGATCTCGCCGAGAAGGTCGGCGCCAATGTGCAGGAGGTCGCGCGCGGGATCGGCCTCGACAACCGGATCGGCCAGAAATTCCTGCATGCGGGGCCGGGCTTCGGTGGCTCCTGCTTTCCAAAGGACGCGATGGCGCTGATCAAGACCGGCCAGGACAATGAAGCGCCGGTGCGCATCGTCGAAACGGTGGTCGCCGTCAACGACCAGCGGAAGCGGGCGATGGCGCGCAAGGTCGCGAATGCGTTCGGCGGCAACATCAGGGGCAAATCCATTGCGGTGCTCGGCGTAACGTTCAAGCCGGATACCGACGACATGCGCGACGCGCCATCCATTCCGCTGATCACCGCGCTGCAGGACATGGGAGCCGAGGTGCGCGTTTTCGATCCCGTCGGCATGGAGCAGGCGAAGAAGGTGTTCGAGAACGTTACCTTCTGCGACAGCGCCTATCGTTGCGCGAAAGGATGCCACGCGCTCGTCATCGTCACGGAATGGGAGCAGTTTCGGGCGCTGGATCTCAAGGAATTGTCCACCATCATGGCCTGTCCCGTCATTGTCGATCTGCGCAACATCTACTCTCCAGAGGAGGTGGCGCGGAACGGCTTTCTTTACTGCGGCGTGGGGCGGCCAAAATCTGTGGCGTACTGACGGCATGAGCCGTCATGACATCGGCTGGTGGAGGATGCACGCATGATGCCGGATCAGGCAATTCTGGTAACGGGGGCCGCGGGCTTCATCGGATTTCACGTGGCGCAGCGGTTGCTGCAGTCGGGCCATCGCGTGGTCGGGCTCGACAACCTCAATTCATACTACGATCCGCAACTGAAGGCGGCCCGGCTCGCGATCCTGCGCAACAATTCGCGTTTTCAGTTTGAAGAGCTGGACGTGGCGGATCGCATCGCGATACCGGCGCTGTTTGCGCGCCATCGGTTTCCCGTCGTCATCCATCTGGCCGCGCAAGCAGGCGTGCGCTACTCGCTGCAGGATCCGCACGCTTATGTCGACGCCAATCTGGTTGGCTTCACCAATGTCCTGGAGGGATGCCGGCACCATGGCTGTCGTCATTTGCTGTTCGCTTCCTCGTCGTCGGTGTATGGGGCCAACAGGAAGTTGCCCTTCTCGGTGCATGACAATGTTGATCATCCGATCAGCCTTTATGCCGCGAGCAAGAAGGCCAACGAATTGATGGCCCATTCGTACAGCCATCTTTACGGAATCCCGTGCACCGGCTTGCGTTTCTTCACGGTGTACGGCCCGTGGTATCGGCCCGACATGGCGCTGTTCGTGTTTGCGGACGCGATCGTCCGCGGCAATCCGGTCAAGCTGTTCAATGGCGGCCGGATGCTTCGCGACTTCACCTATATTGACGACGTGACCGAGGCTCTGGTCCGCCTGATCGATCGCGCGCCGCAGGTCGGGAAGCCCGGGCCCGGGCTGGACGGAATTCAGGACCCGGGATCGAGCATCGCCCCTTGGCGCATCTACAATGTCGGCAACAACAAGCCGCAGGAACTGATGCTCGTACTCGACATCCTCGAGCGGGAGCTGGGCCGCAAGGCCAACAAGGAACTGCTGCCGATGCAGCCGGGCGACGTGCCGACCACCTATGCCGATGTCGATGACCTCGTGCGCGACGTGGGCTTTCGCCCGGCAACCGCGATCGAGGACGGCATCCAGAGGTTCGCAGCCTGGTATCGCAGCTATTACGAAGCAAACCGGGCGATGGCCGCATCCTAGAACCGAACCGGCACGTCTGCCTAGAACCGAACCGGCACGCTTGCGCGAAACTGATGCCATGCTTGTTCTTGAACGCGCGTGCAGCGTGGGCGGCATCGGCAAACCCGCACTGATGCGCCAATCTCGCGATCGAAATGTTGGCCAGCGAAGCCTGCCGCAGCAGGTTGCGTAACAGCTCGACCCGCAGATGAAGGACATGCCGTTCGAACGTGGTGTCGCGGTCGGCGAAGATGCGATGGAAGGTCCGCTCCGAGATGCCGAATTCGGCAGCGAGCGCCGGCACTGGGCGGACAGCGACGATATTGGCCCTCAGATAGGTATCGATCAGGCGGAACAGGTCGGGACGGGTGAGCTGATGGCTGGCGCCCGCGGCGAGACGCAGCAGAGCCGACAAAAAGGCGACGATGTCTGGCTGGTCTTGTCGCTCCGGCGCATCGGGCAAGGAAATCGCGTTGCGAACCATCGCGGTAATCGAACGCGCAATAATTCCGGATAGCGGCACGGGCTTGGCGCATAATCGCTCCGCGCTGGGAATGGACCGCAACAGCGACGCGGCCGGGACGGTCGCGATCAGCAGTTCCGCGCGCTGTTCGGGGCCGAATAGCCGATCCTCGAACGGACGCCGCGCGTCATAGAGCACACCATATCCCGGATCGATCGTGCCCTCGTTGCCGACTTGCATCATCGCGCTGCGCCCGCGCCGCTGAAAGTCGAACATGAATTCGCCCGAGCCGGCCCGGCTTACCAGCCTGGCATCGCAGGTGTAGCATTGTGGGCTGCTGTCGAAGCGCACGAGCTTGGCATCGCCGATCTCGACGAACTCGAAGTGGCCGCTGACGAGGGTGGAGCCGAGGGGCTTGGTCTCGATATTGGCGAAAGACCGGCAGATCGCCTCGGTCCAGAAGGCCTGACGTTCCGTCAGACGGATCGGGTCGGTGGAGACGCTGATCGGCATCACGTGACGACATCCGGTTGATGAACCCCCAGCGTCGCGCAGGATTGGTGGCTCTGGCAAGAGCCGAACCAGCGCCGGACGTGGCAGGTTTATTCAAGACGCACCGTCTAGGACCGCCGTAACCTGCGACCAGTTCATGGGAACTCAGTGCGATATGATACCTACAAAGCCATCTGTCGGCACAGATGCCGATCATCCGCTCGACCCGCTCAGCGAGGCCGAAGTCGCACTGGCGTCCGAAATACTGAAGAAAGAGAAGAGACTCGGGCGCCACGCGCGATTTACCCATGTGCAACTCGAGGAGCCCGCCAAGTCCGACGTCCTCGGCTGGGAGCCGGGCGTTGTGCTGCCACGGCGGGCCGCCGCCACCCTGTTCGACTGCAAGACCGGCGCGACGCATGTCGCCACCGTAGACCTTGAATCAGAGTCCGTGACGGCGTGGCGCGAATATTCGACCAAGGCCCATCCTTACGGCCAGCCGCCGATCACGATCGAGGAGGTGTTCAAGGTCGGCGACATCGTCAAGTCCGACGCGGACTGGCGGCGCGCGATGAAGCGGCGCGGCCTCGATGACAAGGACATCGAGCTGGTTCAGGTCGATCCGTTCTCGGCCGGCTATTTCGACCGCGAGGTGGAGAAGGGCCGCAGGCTGGTCAGCGCCGTGTCCTATTGGCGTAGGGATCTCAAGGACAACGGTTATGCGCATCCGATCGAGGGCGTCGTCGCGTTGGTCGACCTGATCGAGAACAGGATCGTCCATCTGGTCAACGAGCCCGACATCATTCCGATCCCGAAAAAGTCACGCAACTACGACCAAGCGTCGATCCCGCAAACACGCAAGGACGTCAAGCCGCTCGACGTTGTGCAAAAGGACGGCCCGAGCTTTACAGTCGAGGGCTGGAAGGTGGGTTGGCAGAACTGGTCGTTCCGCGTCGGCTGGACCGCGCGCGAGGGCCTCGTGCTGCACCAGATATCGTTCCGCGACGGTGCGCGCGAACGGCCGATCATTTATCGAGCCAGCGTCACCGACATCATCGTGCCCTATGCCGATCCGACCGCGAACCATTTCTGGAAATGCGCCTTCGATGTCGGCGAGTATGGACTGGGCAAGCTCGCCAACGCGCTCAGCGCCCATCCAGGAAGCGATCGAGATGCCGCGATTCCTGTCCGGCCGCTTCGCGCTCGTCGAGGCGCGCGACACGCTGCATATCGAGGGACGGTTCCCTACAGATACGATCGATGCGCTCGCACAGCGCGGCCACACCATCAACCGCTGGGACGCCGGGAACGAAATGGCGGGCCATGCGCATGGCATTACCATCGACCGGCGGAACGGCGTACCGAGCGGCGGTTCCGATCCGCGCAGCGATGGCGCGGCGATCGGTTACTGATTGTTGATCTGCGCCTCGCATTGGCTGGCCCTGCCATTATGCGTTACCACTCCTTCCGACAGGAGTGATGCCGATGCCGGTATGGACCTGCGAACAATGTGGCGCCCAGTTTCCCGAAAGTACTGCGCCGCCGGCCGCGTGCCCGGTCTGCGAGGACGAGCGGCAGTATGTGAACTGGAAGGGACAGGCGTGGCTCACCCGCGAGGAATTGGCACAACGTCACAAGCTCGTCTGGCATGACGATCTCGGCATTCCCGGCATCGGGCTCAAGCCGAATTTTGCGATCGGACAGCGCGCGCTGCTCGTGCGCGAAACGGATGGTTGCGTGATGTGGGATTGCGTGCCGTTAGCCACGCCCGAGGCGATTGACTACGTCCGCTCGCTCGGCGGTCTGAAGGCGATTGCCGTTTCGCACCCGCATTACTATGGCGCGGTCGCCGACTGGAGCGATGCGTTCGGCGGCGTGCCCGTCTATCTGCATGGCGACGACCGCGCCTTCGTCACGCGGCCGCATCCGGCCATCGTGCCGTGGACTGGCGACAGCCACCGGCTCTCGGACGATATCCTGCTGGTGCGAACCGGCGGACATTTTGCCGGCGGCACGGTGATGCATTGGCGCGCCGGCGCGGAGGGCCGTGGTGCGCTGCTCACCGGCGATGTCGCCATGGTTGCGATGGATCGCCGCTCCCTCAGCTTCATGTACAGCTATCCGAATTACATCCCGCTCAATGCCGCAGCCGTGCGCCGGATCGCACGCGCGGTCGAGCCGCTGACGTTCGACCGCATCTATGGCGCATGGTGGGGCCGCAACATCGCCGACAATGCCAAGGCGGCGTTCGAAATGTCCGTTCAGCGATATATCGCAGCGATCTCCGGCTGAAAGCGACGGCAATCCCGCGGCCGGCTAGCGGTTACCCGCGCCAACCGCGGACACGCTACGGGGCATCGGTGCCGCGCGTTGCGTCGGCTGCAACGGGATGGCGCTCTTCGGCTCGCTGAGCCAGCCGGTGAGGCGCGACATCAGGCCGGCCTGCTCCACCGTCCGCGGCTCCTGCACGAAGGGATCGGTGTAGCATCGCGCGCCCGCAGCCTTTGCAATTCGCGCCACCGCATCGGTCATCGCCGGCGCGCCCGCGGTATAGACCACGTCGTCAAGCGTGAGTTTCGGCAAATGATCGGTCGGCCGGCCGCTGCGAACGGCATGCGAGATATTTTGCGGCTCCGACACCATCGGGATCAGCGTGACGTTGGGAAACAGCGCCAGCCGGCACAGTGCCGCGTGCATGTAGAGCGAGCGGATACTGCGCGCCGCCACCACGAAGACCATTTCACGCTGCGGCTGCTCCATGATCGCGGCGACCGCGACCGACCACATCGGGGCGAAACCGGTGCCGCTGGCGACGAGAACGATGCGGCCCGAATGGCCTTGCCTGAAAAAGGCGCGACCGTACGGCCCCGTCAGCTTGACGCGATGTCCGGCGCGGATGTCGTGGCCGAGTGCCGAGGATACCAGCCCGTCCGCGACCTTTCGGATATGAAAGTGCAGGATGCGATCGTGGGGCCGGCCTTCCAGCGGATAGGTCGGGCTGTAGGACCTTGCCGGGAATCCCTGAAACTGCAGCTTGGAGTACTGGCCGGGGAGATAATCGAGCGGCTTCGGCAGCTCGATGTCGATACCCACCACGTCGGGCGCGAGTTGAACGGTCTGCGCCACTTCCGCCGACAGCGCCACCGGCTCGGGAGCCGCCTCGATCGCAATTTCGAGATCGGAAACGATTCTGGCCTGGCAGGCATGGATCATGTCGTCGCCCCGGCTATGGCCGCCGAATACCTGGCCGTCGACGAGCCGCACCTGGCAGGCGCCGCAAATCCCGGAACGGCAATCATGCGGAAGATCGACCCCGTTCATCAACGCCCAGTCGAGCAGAAGCTCGCCGCGATTGGCCAAATACGGCTCGTTGTTGATCGTGACTTTGCAAATCCTTGACATTTATTCCACCTCGATACGAATAGGACGGACGTGCCGTGTATGTCTGATCTGGCTGTGGTCGAAAGCGGCGACCCGCATGAAGATGCCGGTTTTGATCGGCACGTCGAACTGGCTTGTGGTGTCGAGCCGACGCTTCACCTCGAGCGCCCAGTGGCCGGAAGCCCAGCGGGCGGCGCTTCTGATGTCGGAGCGGTCGCCTGAAAATTCGCCGCTCAGGATGACGCCCGGGATCACGGTCCCCGTTGGGATGCGGGCGTCGATGTTGATCGAATACGGCACGGAATCCTGCTCGGTCATGAACCATCGCGCGCCGTCGCTTTCGCCGTGATTGGGGTCAAGGTCGATATCTCCCATTGCGGTCGTCGTGTCGGCGACGACTTTGGGCAGGCGCAGCGGAGCGATTAGCCGGCTGCGGCGCGGACCGCCTGACGTATCGACCTCGACGGTGAAATTGTCCCGGTAGTTTGCCGTGCCCGGGTCGGGCGCGAAGCCGCCCTTGTAGGGAACGACGTTTGCCGCCTGCATGGGGGTCGGGTCGAGCGGCGGCCCGAAATGCGTATCGTCCATCCATCCGGTCGCGCCGCTCGTGGCCTTCCACTGCCAGACGTCGGCATAGCCGGATGCCGTGTAATGCAGTCCGCGGCCGCTCATGGTGGCCGGCGCGCCGGCGACCGGCTGCGGCCCGGGATGAAAGGTTCGCCCGCCCGCCAGCGTGACATCCGACGTGGTCAGCAGCACCGAAAACTTGTCTTCGTTGTACTGATGCTCGTCGCCAAGCTGAAAGCCGGAATGAAGCAGGTGCCATCCATCGGCCTGCTTGACGAGTGGCAGGTGCTTTAGCGAGCGCGTCGAATCTTCCCAGGTGAAGAGGAAATAGGCATAGGTGCCGTCATGCACCGCGCGAATTCCGATTCTGGTCTCGCCCTTGCCGTCGAAATTCCCGCCTTCTCCGGTCAAGAGCGAGAACGGCCTGACGCCGCGCCAGGCCCGATCAGAGGTGTCGCCGTCGAGGGTCGGCGCGTCGGCGGGATTGATGCGGCGAATCTGAACACCGTCCACCGCCAGCCGATCGGTGGCCACGAGGAGCGAAGCGCCGGTGATCGCAGCGGCGGCCGCCACGAGGAACGGATTGGCCTGCAGCGTCGGGTTTCGCGATCTCGAAGGCCCGACATGGGATCGCGGCGCCGGATCCGGCTCACGCGTCCGATCGTGGCGCGCCTCTGCGCGGGGCTGCAGTGAATGCGATGCAACCTCGGGCGGTGGGTCTTCGGACTCCGGCGGGCGCGCCGATCGCTCGGCCAGCAGCCCCAGGAGCTCGACGGCATCGAGCCGCGGCGGCGGCGCCGGCAGCGGGGCGGGACGAAAAATGCGCAGCAGTTGCGAGATGCCGCCGCTTTTGTATTGGGTCAGGACATGAAGGGCGACAAAGGCGAGGATCACCCAGGTCCCTACCCAATGCAGCATCGCCACGTCGTAGCCGGAGTAGAAGCCGAAATAGAGCGCGCCGCCGCTAACCAGCAAACCGAACATCGTGACGAAGAAAATCCAGTACATCAGTGCAATCACCGCGCTCAACCTGGCCTGTCCGCGGCCGAACAGTCCGCGCAGGCGAACCTTGTCGAGCTGGACGCGGCGTCCGAGGCCGGAGCGGAGCATGTAGACGACGTAGCCGATCGCCACGGCGACCAGGACGACGGCCGCCTGCATATGGGCGATCCATACGCTGTCGCGCGGCAGCACGGCGTCGAACCAGTTGATCCAGGTGCGGTCGGGCGTTTCCGTCGCAATGCGTAAGCCGGTGACGAGCGCAACGGCGAATGCGGCCACGAACGTCCAGTGTAGAATGATGGTCCCATAGTCCGTCTTACGCTGCCGCACACATACGCCCCGCTACTTCACTTACCGAACAGCAACTGTTGGCGCCGATCCCACCAACCGCCGATGTCGCTGCCGTACTAGTGATGGTCCTCAAAGCCGTCGATGAGGCCATCGTCCAAGATCGTTCTTTGCGGGCATTGGCCGGTGAAGAGCTCTTTTGCGCCCGCCGCGTGAGCCGGATCGGCGAACGCGTTTCTTGCTTTGATGTATTGGCCTCCAGCGTCCCCGACGTGTCGGGGGCGCCGGAGGTCGCGCCGCGCGCCGCTATCCCCACATATGATGTAAATGATGCGCCAATTCGGGCATGTCCGAATTGGCTTGGTCCGCGCCCCAGATCTCCACGTCGGCAATCGTAACCATCGCCGGCTCGCCGCTCATGGTGGGGGCTGCGACTTGTTGCACGTCCAGGCTAGCCGCCGCGGCCATCGCCGCCGGCGTTTCGGCGACCGGCGTCTCCGCGACCGGCATCCCCAACACCTCGGCGACCGTCAAGCCGTCCGGATTGTAGGTGCCGCCGGTAACAGGGATATTGTTGCCGCCGGCATCGGCCGCATTGCCATGCATCTGGTCCGCGGCAGCGACGACCAGCGTCGCGTTGCCGGTCTGCAATCCCTTGATCATCGCGGCAATTTCGGCGCCGAGGATACCGCCCAGGTCCGCGTCGAAATCGGTGACGCTCTTCTCGAATGCCCTTAGATCGCCGATCAGTGCGGCGATCGCCTCGCCGTCTTGGCTTCCCACGAGGTCGACGGCTTGCTTTCCAAGCGAATTTGACTGCGCAATGAAGTTGGCCAGGAACGCGGTCTGCACATCATTGTCGAGATATTTCGGAGCCGGCGAGGTGTCCTCCGGAAGCGGCGAAAGACCGCCGATGCCGTCTTGCGTTGCCATATCAGCCAGATTGGCATCGCTCTGGATGATGTCGATGATGTCGAGGATGTTGTCGACGCTGGCCTGCGCCGCCGTGGGGCTTATCCCGGGGTCGTTGATATAGACGAGCTCGAGTTGGAGTTGCTGCACGATCTCATCGGCATGGACGCCGGTCAGCCCGTCGAACAGTTCCGGGTTGGCGGTCATCAGCGCCTGCATGTCCGATATCACAGCATTGATGTCGTCGGTGATCTGCGCCCGGTTACCGTCATTGACCCCGCCAAGGATCTGACTGGCCACGTCGTCGAAAATCGCGCCGATCTCCGCGAGATTGTGAGGCGCGGCGGGCGCCGGAGTGCCGATCGGCAGCGGCGCGGCCGGCGCCGGATTGGCCAGCACGGGATCGCTACTGACGGCATTGATGACGCTGAGTTGGCTGATGCGAAGCGCTTGCTCTGCGCCAGCGGCGTTGCCGAACGAGCCTGCCGCGCTCACCGAGGCGTTGGCCGCCGAAATGGCGCTGGTGATGTCGGACAGCATCGCCTGAACATGGCCGAGCGCAGCGCCGGAGAACTGGCCTGTGTTGAGTTCGGCCAGCAGATTGTTCTGCACCGCGGTGAGATCGTTGGTGTGGTGTGCAATACTGACGGCTGCTTGGGCGCCGTTGCCGAGCGCGCTTTGCTGCGGGGCATCCACCGGCGCCCGAGCCGTGCCGTTGAAGGTTGCGCTGAGGTCGGAGAAATTCGAACCGACAGGCCGTGACGTCGTTTGGCTGGCCGGCGGCGGTTCTTCGAGCGGTGTCGTGGACGGGGAAGCCGGAGCGACTGGCGGGCTGGCGACTTCATCGGTCGGGAGATCGAGATCGTCGGGCTGATCCCCGTGAGCCAAGCGAGCCATTGTCCGTCCCCTGCTGTCCAGTCGAATCCATTGACGCGTAGGCGCGGCCATCCGCCAGGGGGCGGGACGTCGCGCATGGTGAAGGATCATTTAGCTTCATGGCGTCATTCGGCCGACACAGCGACCAATGAGCGCCGAAGCAAGGTGATAGACGGACGAATCCATGACGCACGCCGTGCGGGAAAACGGCGAATGAAGTGCGCGCGAGAAGGGTATCGCGGCCCCTTGTCGGGTGCGCCAGGCCTCGGTGTCGGAATCGCAGCCGGAAGCGTGCGTGCGGTATCGGCGACAAACGCCTTTGCCACCGTTCTACCCACGGGCGAACTTGAACAATCGGCATTCGTCGCATTCTTGTCGAAAAATGGTCCGCATCGCGCGTCAAGGAGACCTGCAGGGAGACCCGATCGAGCGGGTCGTAGGGCAGTTCAATGAGTATCGCTCAGGGTCAGACGCAGGACCGAGCGCGGGCAGCGTCGGCGCCCCGCGCAGTGTCGGGCCTGCGTTCGACGCTGGCCGCCGACGATCCAGTCACGAATGCGCTGCGCGCCAGTGCGCGCCGCATGATCGGCGTCGCCGTATTCAGCGGCGTCATCAACATCCTGATGCTGTCGGGCCCACTCTATATGTTGCAGGTGTACGATCGGGTAATTCCGAGCCGTAACCTCGCGACCCTGTTCGGCCTGTCCCTGATGGTGCTGTTCGCCTATCTAGTGCAGGGATATTTCGACGCGATGCGGTCGCGGATGCTGTGCCGGGTCGCAACGCTGTTCGATGCCGGCCTGCAAGGCTCGATCCATTCGGCGCTCGCCGCCTTGCCGCTGCGCGGCGTCAAGCCGGTCCTGATGCAGCAGCCGCTACGCGATCTCGACCAGGTGCGCACCTTTATGTCGGGCATGGGGCCGACGGCATTCCTGGACATGCCGTGGATCCCGGTCTTTCTGATCGGGCTGTTTCTGTTTCACCCCGCGATCGGTTTCACGGCGCTGCTGGGTACTGCGGCGATCATTGCTATGACCTTGCTGACCGAGCGGATCTCGCGCAATTCGGCCAAGGCGGCGATGGACATGAACGCGCAGCGCCAGGTGCTGGCGGATGCGACGCAGCGCAACGCGGAAATCGTCCGCGCGCTCGGCATGACGGATCGGTTGACGGCACGCTGGTCGCAGGCCAACGAGCGCTACCTGCAGGAAAACATCCGCGCCACCGACGTCTATGCCAATCTCGGCTCGGCCGCGAAGGTGCTGCGCTACATTCTGCAATCGGGAATGCTCGGTATCGGCGCCTATCTCGTCGTGGTCGACAAGGCGTCGGGTGGCGTCATGATCGCGTCGTCGATCCTGATGGGGCGTGCGCTCGCACCGGTTGAAATCGCGCTCGGCACCTGGAAGCAATTGGCCGCCGCCCGCCAGGGCCTCGCCCGTCTGCGCGACATCTGCAAGGCGACCGCACCGCCTCCGGCGCCGCCGGTCATGCTGCCGCGTCCCTGCCGCGAATTGTCCGTGCAAAATCTCGCGGTGGCGGCGCCCGGTTTCGACATGCCGATCGTGTCTGGCGTTACGTTTTCACTCAAGGCCGGCGCGGGGCTGGCGCTACTGGGCGCCAGCGCGTCGGGCAAGACCTCGCTTTCCAAGGCGCTGGTTGGAATCTGGCCGGCGCATCGCGGCGCGGTGCGGCTTGACGGCGCCTCACTCGATCAATGGCGCAACGAGGATCTCGGCCGGCACGTCGGCTATCTGCCGCAGGACGTCGGCTTGTTTGACGGCACGGTAGCGGAGAACATCTGCCGTTTCGACGAACACGCAACTTCCGACGCCATCCTCAAGGCCGCTCAGATCGCCGGCGTCCATGACATCATCCTGCGCCTGCCGGAAGGTTATGCGACGCGAATAGGGGCGGGCGGCATCTCGCTGTCGGCTGGACAGAAGCAGCGCGTTGGCCTGGCGCGGGCGGTATTCGGCGATCCGTTTCTGATTGTTCTCGACGAACCCAACGCCAATCTCGATGCCGACGGCGAGAACGCCTTAACCCGCGCCATCGCCATCATGCGCCAGAACAAATCCATCGTCGTCGTCATCTCGCACCGCCCAAGCGCGCTTTCCGCGCTTGATATGACGATAGTGCTCTATGAGGGCAAGGCGATCGCGTTCGGCCCGCGCGAAGAAGTCTTTGCGCGCGTCCGCAACGCCAACGGCAATGGGGCGCCGGGATCGCCGCCAGGCCCGCCGCAGGCAAAGGCAGACCAGCGCCCATCACTTGCCGAGAGTGTTTCTTCATGAAGAATTTCGATCACGTACACACCGATGAAAGAGTGGCGCGACGCCGGGTCGGTGGAGCGGACGACGAGGTCGTGGCGCCGCAGGGCCAGGCGCTGATCCTCGAACTGCAGCGATTGCGGCAGGCGTTCGAGCTTGACAATCTGCCGGACCAGCGGCCGCCGCTTCGTCGTCCGGCGAATGACGAACCACGTCAGGGCGCGCGACGTTCGCGTCCCGCACGGCCGAAGCGGTCGAAGAAAAAGGGCAAGATGGGACGGGTGCTGGATTGGCTCGGCCCCTTTGGATCCCGGTCCGACGTTTTCGATGCCGAACCTCCGGCGACGCGCGGCGGGCGCGTCACGCGTGAGCCGCAATTCGTGACCCCGCCACCGGCGGCCAGCGCGCGCGGCAATCCATGGCTGAACGAACGGCAGCCGCGCGGTCCAATCATCGCGCCGGACGATCCGTCGCTCATGAACATGCCGAGGTCGAGACCGGAGCTTTTGCAGATCGACGACCGACGGGAGCCGCCTCGCATCGAGGCGCCCCAATTGGCGCCGCCGGCCCCTGCGGGCGCCGTGCCGCGCGAGCGTTCCGTGACGCGGGTCGTCCGCACTGGGCTGACCGCAGGAGTTGCCTTCCTTGCCAACCGCGACGGATCGGCTGATGTCGCGGACGCGCCGGGCGAGAGCATCGTGCTGCGGGCGGCGCGCACCTTCGAGCGTGAATTGCGCACGGGCTTGCGGGTGCTGCTAGTCGTCGGCGGGTTGGCAGGCGGCTGGATGGCATTCGTGCCGCTGTCAGGCGCGGTCGTGGTGCCGGGCAATCTGGTGGTGCAGTCCAACGTCAAGACGATCCAGCATCCGACCGGCGGGGTGGTCGCCCAGATCCCGGTCCACAACGGCATGCGGGTCAACGCCGGCGATCTGTTGCTGCGGCTGGATTCGACGCAGGCGCAAGCCAGCCTGCAGGTGGTGAGCAAGCAGCTCGATGAAATGCGGGCGAAGATCGCACGGCTGGTCGCCGAACGCGACGGTCTGCCCCGGCCGGCGATACCGGCCGAGATGTCGGCGCGGCTTGACGATCCCGGTGTTAAAACGCTGCTGGCCTCCGAGGCTTCGCTGTTCAGGGCGCGGGTGACGGCGCGCGAGAGCCAGAAGGATCTGCTGCAGAGCAAGGTAACGCAGCTTGGCGACGAGATCGTCGGCCTCGACGCGCAGGTTGCGTCCAAGGCCAAGCAACTGGAACTGATCACCGGCGAACTCACGGGAGTGCAGGAGCTCTTCGACAAGCGTCTGGTGCCGATCGCGCGGCTCACGGCCTTGCAGCGCGAGAGCGCGAGAATCGAAGGCGAGCGCGGCCAGCTAATCTCCACGATCGCCGAGACCAAAAACAAGATCGACGAGGCGAAGCTTCAGATGGTCAGGCTCGACCAGGATGTCCGCACCGAAGTCGTCAAGGAACTAGGCGAGGCGCAGGGCAAGGAGGCCGAACTCAGCGAACGAAGCATCGCCGCGCGCGACGTGCTCGAGCGCATCGAGATGCGCGCGCCGACGTCGGGCGTGATCCATCAGCTCAACGCGCACACCATCGGCGGCGTCATTCGCCCCGGCGACACCGTCATGGAAGTGGTGCCGGATTCCGACGATCTGCAGATCGAGGCGCGGTTGCAGCCGAACGATATCGATCAAGTGCGCAAGGGCCAGCAGGCATTTGTTCGTTTCTCGGCCTTCAACCAGCGGGTGACGCCGCAATTGATCGGTCAGGTGTCGTACGTCTCGCCCGACACCACCCGCGACCAGCAGACCGGCACGTCCTATTTCACGGTCCGGATCATGCTGCCGGAAGAGGAGCGCCGCCGTCTCGCCGGGCTGCAGCTCTCCTCGGGCATGCCCGCGGAAGTGTTCATGCAGACCGGCAGCCGGACCATGCTCAGCTACCTTTTCAAACCGATTCTGGATCAGTTCCAGCGCGCTTTCGTCGAGCGGTAAGGGGCAAACAGGCTTTTGGCGCGTGGTCGCAAATCTTGCCACCCCAGACGGCATTGTTATATCAGGGCTTCCCGTCCCGCCCTGTTTGCATTGCGAGCCCCGTATGACGACCACCACTGCCCCCGAATCCCAGCCGTTCCAGGCCGAGGTCGCCGAGCTTCTGAACCTGATGGTGCACTCGGTCTATTCGGAGACCGAAATCTTCCTGCGCGAGCTGATTTCGAATGCATCTGACGCCTGCGACAAGCTGCGTTATGAGGCGATCTCGGCGCCCGAGCTGATCGCCGACGGCGCGCCGCCCAAGATTCGTATCGCGCCGGACAAGAAGGCCAATACGCTTAGCGTCGTCGATAGCGGCATCGGCATGGACCGGCATGAGCTGATCGACAATCTCGGCACCATCGCGCGCTCCGGCACAAAGTCGTTTCTTTCGCGCCTCACCGAGGCCAAAGACGGCGCCAATCTGATCGGCCAGTTCGGCGTCGGCTTCTATGCAGCGTTCATGGTCGCCGAGCGCATCGTCGTTACCAGCCGCCGCGCCGGTTCCGATCAGGTCTTCGTCTGGTCGTCCTCCGGCGGCAGCGGATTTGAAATCGCTCAAGCCAGCGACGAAGACGCCACGCGCGTCATCCGCGGCACCGAGATCGTCCTGCACCTGAAAAAAGAGGCATCAAAGTATCTCGAGACCTACGAGATCGAACGTGTCGTCCGCGCCTGGTCCGACAACATCCAGTTTCCGATCGAACTGGTGCCGGAGGAGGGCGAGCCGCGCCAGATCAATTCGGCCAGCGCGCTATGGCAGCGGCCGAAATCGGAGCTCAAGCAGGATGACTACAAGCAGGCCTATCAGCAGGTCGCCGGCGCGTTCGACGAACCGGCGATGACGCTGCATTATCGCGCCGAAGGCCGGCAATCCTACGCGGTGCTGCTGTTTGCGCCGTCGACAAAGCCGTTCGACCTGTTCGACCAGGCGCGCAAGGGCAAGGTCAAGCTCTATGTCCGCCGCGTCTTCATCGCCGACGACGCCGATCTCTTGCCGGCCTATCTGCGCTTCATCCGCGGCGTGATCGACAGCGAAGATCTGCCGCTCAACATCTCGCGCGAGATGCTGCAGAACAATCCGCAGCTCGCGCAGATCCGAAAGGCCGTTACCGGCCGCGTGATATCGGAGCTGGAAAGCCTCGGCGAAAAGGAGCCGGAAGCGTTCGCAAAAATCTGGGACGCGTTCGGCCCTGTGATCAAGGAAGGCATCTGGGAGGACTTTGAGCGCCGAGAGAAACTGCTCGCGTTGTCGCGCTTCACCACGACAAAGGGCGAGGAGCGTTCGCTCAAGCAGTATGTCGAGGATCTCAGGCCGAACCAGACCGATATCTATTATCTCACCGGCGAGAGCGTTGAACGGCTGAAGTCGAATCCGAAACTCGAATCCGCGACCGCCCGCGGCATAGAAGTGCTGTTGCTGACCGATCCGGTCGACGCGTTCTGGACCTCCGCGTCGCTGGATTTCGGCGGCAAGCCGCTAAAGTCCTTAAGCCAGGGCGATATCGATTTCGGACTGATCCCGCTGTTGGATGAAAAGGCCGAGGACAAGAAAGACGAAGGCGGCGCCGATGAAGCCACGACGATCGCGCTGATCAAGGACGCGCTCGGCGAGCGCGTCTCCGACGTGCGCGCCTCGCAGCGGCTGACCTCGAGCGCGTCGTGCCTCGTCGCCGGCGGCGGCGCACAGGACCGCATGCTCGAGCGGCTGCTCGCAATGCAGAACAAGGGGCCGACCACCAAGCCGATCCTCGAAATCAACATGCGCCATCCCCTGGTCGCGGCGATTGCTAGCGACAAGGATGCGGCCAGGGACGTGTCGTTCCTGCTGTTTGAGCAGGCGCAGATCCTCGACGGCGAACTGCCGGACGATCCGGCGGCGTTTGCCAACCGGCTCAACCAGTTGGTGCTGCGGGGGATCGCAAAGGGTTAGGACATTCGGTCGCCGGGTTGAACCGAATTCCAAGACTGGCCGTATCTGCTAGGAAAGTGCGAACGCGGGGTAGCGCAGATCGCCATGACGACGTCTGACGGCACCGACATTTTCTACGGCGCGATTCCGGTCTTTCGCGGCTTCGGCAGCCTGATGGACCCGGCGCTGTATACGCCGTTGCCGGACGACTGGGCCGTCGGTGTCGCCGACATCGTCGAGTCGACCAAGGCGATCGCCAATCAGCGCTACAAGGCAGTCAACATGGCCGGCGCTGCCGTGATCGCGGCCGTGACCAATGCGCTTGATGGCCGCGAGTTTCCGTTCGTGTTCGGCGGCGACGGTGCGAGCTTTGCGGTGTCCCCGGCGGATCTTTCGCACGCGCGCGAGGCGCTGGCGGCGACCGCGGCCTGGGTCAGCGCCGATCTCGATCTGATGATGCGGGTGGCGCTGGTGCCGGTGAGGGACATTCGCGCGCAGGGGCTCGATATCAAAGTCGCTCGCTTCGGGCCGTCGTCCAATCTGTCCTATGCGATGTTTTCCGGCGGCGGGCTGGGATGGGCGGATGCCGCGATGAAGCGGGGCGAATTCGCGGTCCCACCGGCGAAGCCGGGAACGCAGCCCGATCTGTCCGGGCTGTCGTGCCGGTTCGAGGAAATTCCTTCCTCCCGCGGGCTCATTCTGTCGGTGCTGGTGGTCCCGGCCAAGGGCGCCGATCCGCGCGCCTTCCGCAAGGTGATCGAGGACGTCATCAAACTGGTCGAGCAGAGCCCGGATGCGGGCCGGCCGGTGCCGCCGGATGGGCCACCGCTGCGCTGGCCGCCGGCCGGCGTCGAATATGAGGCGCGCGCCGCGCGCGGCGGGCCGCTGTTGAAGCGACGCACCGTCGTGCTCGCCGTCACGCTCTGGGCCTATGTGGTGATGCGGTTCGGCATCAAGGTCGGCAAATTCGTGCCGAAGAACTACGTGCGGCAGGTGGTGGAGAATTCCGACTTCCGCAAATATGACGATGGCTTGCGGATGATCCTCGATTGCACGGTCGAGTTGGAACGGGCGCTGACGGAGATTCTAGAAAAGGCGGCTTCCAGCAAGGTCGTGCGCTACGGCCTGCACCGGCAGGACGCCGCGATGATGACCTGCTTCGCGCCCTCGGTGATGCGCAGCGATCACGTCCACTTCATCGACGGCGCCCGCGGCGGTTACGCGTCGGCGGCGTCAGCGTTGAAAGCGATGGCGGCGTGATTTGTAGGATAGGCAAAGCGAAGCGTGCCCACCATCTCTCAAGTTCGTTGAATGGTGGGCACGCGGAGCCTGTCATCGGGCGCGCATTCGCGCGACCCGTTGGCTTTGTCCACCCTACAGAATGGTGATCGAAATCGATGCTAGCGTCCGACCCGCGTCCAGTTCTCCCCGCCGCAGAGTGCGCCGACGCAGCCTTCGACCTTTAGCGTGTCTGCGCCTGTTACCGAGACGCTGCTGGCGTAGGTGCCGCCGTCATCGGCATTGTAGATCTGGCCCGACCATTTGTTGGGACCGCTGGGGCTCATGCCGCTGAACAGGGGAAGGCCGATCATCGGCCGCCGCTTCAGGGCCGGGTTCGGATTTTTGTCATCGACCTGAGGCTTGCCGGTGGCCTGATCGATCGGCTCCTTCAGAGCGACGATCACGCCGCAGATTCCACCGCCGCATTTGCTGATCTTGACCCTGGCATCGCCCGCCTGCGTCAGCCAGACGCCGGTCGGCTCGCTGGCGCCTTGCGCGAAGACGGATGGCGCGGCCAGCAATGCCGCTGAGATCGCGATGATGAAAGCCGTTCTGCAAGCCATGAATGATTCCTTACGAAAAAGCAGGCTTGCATAGCAACAAATCAGATTTGTGCAATGTCGGATCGCGTGCAACTTGCCGTATCATTTGCCCCAGCGGGTCAGACGGATCGACAGCGCCGTGCCGAGGCCGTAAACGACCATCGCTGCGCCGACCAGGGCGAACAAGGCCGATGCCGGCGCGCCCATGGAGGCCAGCCACCAGCCGCCGCCCCCGACGATCAGCAACCTTGCGGTGCCGGCCATCACGGGACCGCCGACCTTCGCAGCACCTTGCGAAGAGAAATAGAGACTGACGCCGATCCCGAAAAACGCGAATGCCGGGCCTGCCCAGGTGAAATAGGCATTGGCGGCGGCGGTGACGCCGGGATCGCCGGTGAACATCGAAACCCAGAGCGACGGCTTTGCCGCGACAATCAGTCCGATGGCGCCGACGGTGATGCCGGCCGCAGCGCCCGCGGTCCACGCCACCTGCCGCGCGCGTGTCACGAGGCCCGCGCCAATGGCCATGCCGACCATCGGCACCGAGGCGACGCCGAATGCGAAGGCGATCGGCGTCAACAGGAATTCCAGCCGCGAGCCCATGCCATAGCCGGCCAGCGTCTCGGTGCCATAGCCGGCCAGGATTTTGGTGAAGATCAACACCGTCAGCACGGTTTGCAGCGGCGACAGGCAGGACACCGCGCCGACGCTGAGAATGTCGAAGAACATGTCGCGCTGGAATTTGAAGCCGTTGAAGTTCAGCGTCAGCCGGCTGCGGCCGCTGACGAGGTGCCAGACGAGGAAGATAGCCCCCAGTGTAAAAGCGGCGAGTTGGCCTGCGGCAACGCCACGCATGCCGAGCCCTGGCAGTCCGAACAGCCCAAGGCCCAGCGCGCCGCCAACGGCGATCTGCACCAGCGCGATGCCGATCAGCGCTATCGATGGAATCCGCATGTCGCCGGTGCCGCGCACCACGGAGGCCAGCGTGTTGACCAGCCAGATCGCGATTGCGCCGGAGAACAGCACGTTCGAATATTGCATGGCCTGTTCGAGCACACCGCCGCGCCCGCCGAGCAGCGCGTAAAACGCGTGGCCGAAGGCCAGCATCATCGCCGTGAAAAAGAGCCCGGCGCAGGCGCCGATCATCGCCGCATGCAAGGCCAATGTCGCCGCACGGTCGCGGTCGCCGGCGCCGAGCGCGCGGCTGATGGCGGAGGAAACGCCGCCGCCCATCGCGCCCGCCGACATCATCTGCGTCAGCATGACGAAAGGAAATACCAGCGCGATGCCGGCGAGCGGCTCGGTACCGAGCCGGCCGATATACAAGGTCTCGGCGACCGCAACCAGCGTCGTGCCGACCATGGCGATCGCGTTCGGTAGCGCAAGTGTCAGCAGCGTCGGCAGGATCGGCGAGGTGAGCAGGGCGTTGGTCGGGGCCGGCGGAACGGCGGCGGTGGGACGCATGTCGAGCGGGGCGTCAATGGTCATGCGTCATGTCATCCAAACGAATAGATTATGGATGACATATTACCCGGCCGCCCGCATGCAAGCCACCCGCACCCCGCGCAGGGGTTACCATGGCAGGCCGCATAGGTCGATTATTCCATCGCGCGGCTTGCGCGTGAAATCGAACACGAACGGCGCCATGGCCTCGAAGTGAATTCGTCCCTCCGGCTGCTCGGCATAGACCTCGCCGTTGAACGCATGCCAGCCGCGCGCTTGATAGAACGCTTCATTGTGCGGCTCGCAGAACAACATCGCAAACCGCACCGCTTCGTGATCGCGCAGGGTCCTGATCGCGGCGTTGAGCGCCAGCGTGGCATAGCCGCGTCCCCGGCAATCCTCCCGCGTCGAGACGCCGCCGATGCCGCCGATCTGGACCTTGCGACCGTCCCAGGTCGCGGTGCGGAAATAAATGCCGACGTGACAGGCCAGCCCCGGCCTCGCCGCGTCCTCGGGTGCGTCAATCAGCACGCGCAGATCGGCATGGGCCCATTTGACGTGACCCCAGGACAATTTTTCGACGACATGGCCGCGGCCATACCGCCTGCATCAGCGGTTCGGCGCGAGGCCATGAGGAATCCCCGTTCAGGACGTCGATCTCGATGCTCATTTCATCACCTTACTGCGCCAAGGCTTGCGACTGCCATGCCCGTCATACGCCGGACGCGGAACGGCGTTACCGGAAGCCTTCCCGTTCTTGCCAAATTGCGGTGTTTATGCGCAATGGAACCTTCTATAAGAGTTCCCGTTAGACCACGTCTCCCATCAGTTCGGACATCACCCCATGACCTTCACGCTGCCCAATCTTCCCTATTCCCACGACGCCCTTGCACCCCACATGTCCAAGGAAACGCTGGAGTACCACCACGACAAGCATCACCAGGCTTACGTGACCAACGGAAACAACGCGATCAAGGGGACTGAATTCGAAGGCAAGTCCCTGGAGGAGATCGTCAAGGGTTCGTTCGGCAAGAATCCGGCCGTGTTCAACAATGCTGGCCAGCATTACAACCACCTGCATTTCTGGAACTGGATGAAGCCGAATGGCGGCGGCAGCAAGCTGCCCGGCCGCCTGGAAAAGAAAATCACCGAAGACCTCGGCGGTCTCGATAAGTTCAAGGCCGATTTCGCCGCCGCCGGCGTTGGCCAGTTCGGCTCCGGCTGGTGCTGGCTGTCGGTCAAGAACGGCAAGCTCGAAATCTCCAAGACCGCGAATGGCGAAAGCCCGCTGGTCTACGGCGCGACGCCGATTCTCGGCTGCGACGTCTGGGAGCACTCCTACTACATCGACTATCGCAACCGCCGTCCCGACTATCTCAAGGCGTTCTGCGATAACCTGATCAACTGGGACTACGTCGACGAGCTGTTCGGCAAGGCCGGAGCGTAAACACCGTCGTTCCGGGGCGATGCGAAAGCATCAAACTATGGTGCGCAATTGCGCACCTGAGAATCTCGAGATTCTCAGATGTGCAAGTGCACATCATAGTTCGCTTCGCGCCCCGGAATGACATCCGTGAGGCGGCAGCATCCCACTGCCGCCTTTCATTTGAGCCGCTGCAATCCTTGCGCGGAGCGCTTGGCTCCGGCACAAGCGGCATGCCGGGTGACTTCGCTGACGTAATAAAGCTGGACGTGGGAAAATTGCTGCGATGAGCTATCTGTTGGTCTTTTTCGGCGGCGGCCTTGGCGCGACGCTGCGCCATCTCATCAATCTCACCTGCGCCCGCTGCCTCGGCACCGGGTTTCCCTGGGGCACCTTCATCATCAACATATCAGGCTCGACCGCGATGGGGCTGATCGCGGGTTATCTCGCCTTCAAGGGCGAAGCGTCGCAGCCCTGGCGGCTGTTTTTGATGACCGGCGTTCTCGGCGGCTATACCACGTTCTCGGCCTATTCGCTCGATGCGGCGCTGCTCTACGAGCGCGGCGAGCTTGGGCTCTCGGCGCTTTACGTGACTGGCTCCGTCATGCTTTCGATTGCCGGGTTGTTCGGCGGTCTCGCACTGGTGCGTCAGTTCACCTGAACCAACCGCCATACGAAACGGGCCGCGTGATGTACTCGCATGGGCATCCCTGAGAAGCGCATGGGTATCGCGCGAGCTTCCGTTTGCTTCGCCACACGCGCGGGACTAAGCAGAATGGGCTAGCTTCACCCGGCAAACCCCACAGCCTTGTCAGAACCTCCGCTAACAGACCCGGCGCCACCCGACGACGCCGAGCCAAAACCCCGGCGCGCCCGCAAGCCGGTCGGCTGGTCGATGATCGTGATCGGCGCGCTCGTCGCGATCTGCGTTGCGCTGGTGTGGCGGCGTGACGGCATCGACGGCGTGTTCAATATTCTCACGCACGATCTCCTGCTGTTCGGCGAAATCATCCCGCGCGTGCTGGCCGGCTGCCTGCTCGGCGGATTCATCGCGGAAATTCTGCCGCACGACAAAGTCTCGCGATCCCTCGGGCCGAAATCGGGCCTGAAAGGACTTTTGATCGGAACGGCATTCGGCGCGATCCTGCCGGGCGGTCCCTTCACCGCCTATCCCGTGGCCGCGGCATTGCTCACGGTCGGCGCCGATTTCGGCGCCACCATCGCCATGGTCGTGAGTTGGACGCTGATCGGCTACGGCCGCGCGGTCGCCTGGGAGCTGCCGATTCTCGGCACCGACTTCACGCTGTGGCGCATCGTGATCTCGCTGCCGATCCCGGTGCTGGCAGGTTGGCTCGGCCGCGTCGTCTTCGTGCGGATGTATCCGAAGGGCGAGCCTTCGTGACGGCGTCTGCGCTGATCATCGACATCACGCTGTGGGGCTCGGTCGCGATTCTCGGCTTCATGGCCTGGCAGCGCGGCCGCGTCGTGCTGGTGTCGTCGGTGCGCGAAGGCTCGATGGACTTCATCAACATCGTGCCGCGCATTGCACTCGGCGTGATCGGCTCGGGCTACATCGCCGCCGTCATTCCGCCCGAAGTCATCACCGGGTGGCTCGGCCCCGACAGCGGCTGGCTCGGCGTGCTGACCGCGGTGATCGCCGGAGCGGCGACGCCCGGAGGCCCGGTGGTCGGCTTTTCGATCGGCGCGGTGGCGTTGAAGGTCGGCGGCGGCCCGCCGCAGGTGATCGCCTATGTCGTCGCCTGGGCGCTGTTCGCCTTTCAGCGCATGATCCTCTGGGAAATCCCCTTCATGCCGGCCCGCTTCGTCTGGTTTCGCGCCGCAGTGTCAGTGCCGTTTCCGTTTCTGGCGGCGGCGATCGCGATGGTGATCGGCAAGCCGTAAGGGCTTGAACCGGAATTGGGCTCTGGATGCCGGGATATGACGGGCAGGGGCATTGAAGAATAGCAGGGGCATTGAAGAATATCGGTCCTCGGTCATGCCCCCTCGTGGACTCCCGTAATGTTATATTATAACGTCAACCTATGCCTCACACCCATTCCCACGACCACGCGCATCACGCTCACGCCCACAGCCACGGTCCGGCGACGCCGCATCCGGCGCAGGCCGCGCCCTGGTCGATCCTGCGGATGACCGTATCAGCCCGCCTTGCAGCAGCGCTCGCCGTCAGCGTCGCTCTGTGGGCCGTTGTCCTGGTCGCGATGAGGTGAGCATGTCCGCGCAGATAAAGTTTCGCAACGTCACGCTCGGCTACGACCGGCATCCGGCGGTGCATCACCTCAACGGCGAGGTCGCGCCGGGCGCGCTGATGGCGGTGATCGGGCCGAACGGCGCCGGCAAGTCGACGCTGTTCCGGGGAGTGGCCGGCATCCTCAAGCCGCTGTCCGGCGCGATTGGTCTCGGCGGTCTCGATAGCAGGGACATTGCCTATCTGCCGCAGAGCGTCGATATCGACCGCAGCTTTCCGATCTCGGTGTTCGATTTCGTCGGCAGCGGCCTGTGGCGTTCGACGGGACCGTTCGGCGGCATCGGCAAGGCCGAGCGCGAGAAGATCCTGGCGGCGCTCGCCGCGGTCGGGCTCAACGGTTTCGAAAACCGCTCGATCGGCACGCTGTCCGGCGGGCAGATGCAGCGCATGCTGTTTGCGCGGGTGCTGCTGCAGGATTCTCGCCTCATCGTTTTGGATGAGCCGTTCAACGCCATCGATGCAAAAACCTCGGCGGACCTGATCGCGCTGGTCAGGCGCTGGCATGGCGAGGGGCGCACCGTGCTGGCGGCGCTGCACGATCTGGAGATGGTGCGAAGCCACTTCCCCGAAACCCTGCTGCTGGCGCGCGGGCCGGTTGCGTGGGGGCCGACCGCCGAAGTGCTGACACCGGAAAACCTGCTCGTGGCGATGAAGATGTGCGAAGCCTTCGACGACAGCGCCGCAGCTTGCGCCGCCGATATGCCATCACGGGCGGCCTGATGCTGTACGACGCGCTGTTCGCGCCCTTCATCGAATTCGAGTTCATGCGCCGCGCGCTCGCCGCCGTGATCGCGCTTGCGCTAGGCGCCGCGCCGATCGGCGTGTTCCTGATGCTGCGGCGGATGAGCCTGGTCGGCGACGCCATGGCGCATGCGATCCTGCCGGGTGCTGCGATCGGTTTCCTGGTCTCGGGGTTGAATCTGTTCGCGATGACGACAGGCGGATTGATCGCGGGCTTTACGGTCGCGCTGCTCGCCGGCCTCGTCGCGCGCAACACCGAGCTGAAGGAAGACGCTTCGCTCGCGACCTTCTATCTGGTGTCGCTGGCGCTCGGCGTTACCATCGTCTCCATCAAGGGCACCAATATCGACTTGCTGCACGTGCTGTTCGGCAACATCCTCGCGATGGACGACCAGACGCTGCTGGTGATTGCCTTCAACACCACGATTACACTCTTCGTAATGGCGGTAATCTACCGTCCCCTCGTGATCGAATGCGTCGATCCGGTTTTCCTGCGCACCGTCTCTCGCGCCGGCGCGCCCGCGCATCTGGCGTTCCTGGCGCTGGTCGTCATCAACCTGGTCAACGGCTTTCATGCGCTCGGCACCTTGCTCGGCGTCGGCCTGATGATCCTGCCCGCCGGCATCGCCCGGTTCTGGTCACGGGACATCACCGGCATGATCTGCATCGCGGTGGCGAGCGCGATTGTCTCGGGCTATGCCGGGCTGGTGCTGTCGTTTCAGACCAAAATTCCCTCAGGCCCCGCGGTCATCCTGATCGCGGCGGTGCTGTATGTCGCATCGTTGTTGTTCGGCCCTGTCAGCGGCCTGGTCCGGCAGATGTTTCCCGGCCGTCATCTCGAGGCGTAGTCATGATCCGGTACTGGCTTATCGCTCTCGCCATGCTCGCGGTCGCAGGCCCGGTCCGCGCCGAGGGGCGCCTCAACGTCGTTGCGAGCTTCTCAATCATCGGCGATTTCGTCCGCCAGGTCGGCGGCGATCGCGTCGAGGTCACGACGCTGGTCGGGCCCGACGGCGATGCGCATGTTTATGTGCCGGCGCCCTCGGACGCCAAACGGGTTGCGGGTGCAAAGCTTGTGTTCGTCAATGGTCTTGGGTTCGAGGGCTGGTTGTCGCGGCTCGTCAAATCCGCCGGCGGAAAGGCGACCGTCGTAACCGCGACGACCGGCATTACGCCGCTTAAGCTCGGCTCGGTAGCTGATCCCCATGCCTGGCAATCGGTCGCCAACGCTAAGATCTACGTGGCCAATATCCGCGACGCTCTGGCGGCCGCCGATTCCGCCAATGCAGAAACCTTCAAGTCCAACGCCAGCGCTTATCTGGCGCAACTCGACGTATTGGACCGCGAGGTGCGCGAGACGGTCGGCAAGATTCCGGAAGGGCGCCGCAAGGTTATCTCGACCCACGGTGCGTTCGGTTATTTCGCCGCCGCCTATGGCATCGATTTCATTGCGCCGGTCGGCGTATCGACCGAATCCGAGGCCAGCGCCCGCGATGTCGCAAAGATCATCACCCAGATCAGGGCGGCCAAAATACCGGCAGTTTTTCTCGAAAACATCTCCGATCCCCGCCTGATGAGCCGGATATCGGCCGAGACCGGCGCCAGGATCGGCGGAACGCTCTATTCCGACAGCTTGACCGGCGAAAAGGGCGATTCTCCTACTTACATTGCGATGGTCAGGCACAATATAAAGGCCCTGACCAGCGCGCTGAGCCCATAGGGCAGGGGCCTCCCTGCTGCCGGTGCGCAAAACCATTTCCGCTCCGGAGCCATTATGTCTGAACTTTCGTCCCAAAAAATTCCAGTGACCGTGCTGACGGGCTATCTCGGCGCCGGCAAGACGACGCTGCTCAACCGCATCCTGTCCGAAAACCACGGCAAGAAATACGCCGTCATTGTCAACGAATTCGGCGAGATCGGCATCGACAACGACCTCATCATCGGCGCCGATGAGGAAGTATTCGAGATGAACAACGGCTGCATCTGCTGCACCGTGCGCGGCGACCTCGTCCGCATCATGGACGGCCTGATGAAGCGCAAGGGCAAGTTCGACGCCATCATCGTCGAGACCACGGGGCTGGCCGATCCGGCGCCGGTGGCGCAGACCTTCTTCGTCGACGAAGACGTGCAGAGGAATGCGCGGCTCGACGCAGTCGTCACCGTGGCGGACGCCAAATGGCTGAGCGATCGTCTCAAGGATGCGCCGGAAGCCAAGAACCAGATCGCGTTCGCCGACGTCATCGTGCTGAACAAGACCGACCTCGTCTCCAAACCGGAATTGGCCGAAGTCGAGGCCCGAATTCGCGGCATCAATCCATATGCAAAGCTGCACCGCACCGAGCGCTGCAAGGTCGCGCTATCGGACGTGCTGGAGCGCGGCGCGTTCGATCTCGATCGCATTCTGGAGATCGAGCCGGAATTCCTCGACGCCGGCGACGATCATCACGATCATGATCACCATCATGGTCATGATCACCATAACGATCACAGCCACAGCCATGGCGGATTGAAGCACTACCACGACGAGGAGATGCAATCGCTGTCGCTGCGGTCGGACAAGCCGCTTGACCCGACCAAATTCATGCCGTGGCTGCAAAACCTCGTCGCCACCGAGGGCCAGAAGATCCTGCGCTCGAAGGGCGTCCTCTCCTTCACCGAGGACGACGACCGTTATGTGTTCCAGGGTGTGCACATGATGCTGGAAGGCGATCATCAGCGGAAGTGGAAGGAAGGCGAGCCGCGCGAAAGCCGCGTCGTCTTCATCGGCCGTGAATTGCCTGAAAAGACGATCCGCGAAGGTTTCGAAAGCTGCATTGCTGCGTGAGACGGAAATCATGTCTTCCGAACAGCTCGCCATTGCATCCCTGACCGACCGCGTGAAATCCGTTGCGGTACGTGCACCCGTTTCCGCCGTGCATTTCCTCGGCGAGCGCGCTGCCTTCGTGTGTGCCGAGGAAAACGTCGCAATCGCCGATGCCACCGGAGAAATCTCCCATGTGGTCATGCACGGCGGCGCCATCCTCTGCACAGCGTCCGATGACAAGCGCGTCGTCACCGGTGGTGACGACGGCAAGCTCGTTGCGTTGAATGCAAAGGGTGAGACGTCAGTGCTTGCGACCGACGCGAAACGGCGCTGGATTGACAATGTCGCGCTGCATTCCGATGGCGCGTTTGCCTGGTCGGCTGGCAAGACGGCGTTCGTCCGCAGCGGCAAGGGCGAGGAGAAGACTTTTGACGCGCCGTCGACCGTCGGCGGCCTCGCCTTCGCGCCAAAAGGCCTGCGCGTGGCGGTCGCCCACTACAATGGCGTGACGCTGTGGTTTCCCAACATGGCGGCGAAGCCTGAATTTTTGCAATGGGCCGGCTCGCACCTCGCCGTCACCTTCAGCCCCGACAACAAATTCCTGGTCACCGCGATGCACGAGCCGGCGCTGCATGGCTGGCGGCTCGCCGATATCAGGCACATGCGGATGAGCGGCTACCCCGGTCGCGTCCGCTCGATGTCGTGGAGCGCGGGCGGCAAGGGGCTCGCCACGTCGGGTGCGGACAGCGTGATCATCTGGCCGTTCGCCAGCAAGGACGGTCCGATGGGCAAGGAGCCTGCGATGCTGGCGCCGCTGCAGGCGCGCGTTTCGATGGTGGCCTGTCATCCGAGGCAGGACATCATGGCCGCAGGCTATAGTGACGGCACCGTGCTGATCGTGCGGCTCGAGGACGGCGCGGAAATTCTGGTGCGCCGCAACGGCAGCGAGCCGGTCTCGGCGCTGGCTTGGAACGCGAAGGGCACGTTGCTGGCTTTCGGCACCGAGGACGGCGACGCCGGGATGCTAGAATTCTAGGCGTCCCGGATGGGGTTACCAAGCAGGTTCCCGGCGGAACTATGCGCCTTGCCGGCCGTTGAGCCCACGAACGATTTTGTGGGTCGAACGATATGCCTGCCGATGCCCGTCAACGCAAATACCGAAGGGAAATGCTGGGCGCATCCACGCTGATCGCGGTCGGGCTGATCATTTCGGCGCTGTCGCTGACCGAGATCGTTGCGCGCGATTCACAGCACGTCGCGCAGGCGACGCCGCCGACGCAGTCGACGCCCGACGCGGAAACGAAGCCGCCCGCGCCCGCCGCGCCGTCCGAACCCGGCACGACCGGGCAAAGGCCATCAGACATTCCGCCGCAGCCTGCCCGTCCAGACCCGGATGCGCAGAAGTCGGGCGCTCAGCCCGCGCTGCCGCCGGCGCCGGCCGAGAAGACCGCGCCGCCGATCCGCGAAAAGGAAAAATGATCCCACTGCCGTTGCGCCGATTGTGCAATCGCAAAATCGTGGGCTGAGGCCCTGCCGCGCTCGTTCGATGCGCGAATGTATGGGCCATGTGACCTATTCGCCCGTATCAATTCGTAGGAGAGGGCGCAGGCCTCGCCTTCGAACGCCTTGTGTTGATCCCCAACAAGCGGTTAGGCTTGCAGCAAAACAGCCGGCAGGTCGAATAACAGCCGGCAGCTCGGGGAGTGACGCATGCGTGAGTTAACGTCGGAAACGATCACGGACGCCGTGCTCGACCAGATGGCGACGACGCCCGACCCTCGCCTGAAGGAGATCATGGCGTCGGCGGTAAAACATCTCCATGCCTTCGCCCGCGACGTCAACCTGACGCCCGCGGAATGGATCAAGGGCATCGAATTCATGACTGCTGCCGGCAAGATGTGTTCGCCGGAACGGCAGGAATTCATCCTGCTATCCGACACGCTCGGCCTCTCGGCGCTCGTCAACGGGCTGCACGACGCGACCGCGCTCGAGGAAGCCACCCACACCAGCCTGCTCGGCCCGTTCTACCGCGAGGCCACGCCGACGCTTGCAGCCGGCAGTTCGATCGCCAAGATTCCGAAGCCCGGCAGCGAGTGCGTGTTGTATGGCCGCGTCACCGATGCCGCGGGCAAACCGGTCGCGGGCGCCACCGTCTCGATCTGGCAGACCGGCGCCGATGGCCTCTATGACATCCAGGCCAGCGCGACCTCGGTCGATTACCGCGGTGTGTTTGCCACCGATGCCGATGGCCTCTATGTGCTGCGCACCGTCAAGCCGCTCGGCTATTCGATCCCGATGGATGGCCCGGTCGGCGCGATGGTGAAGGCGCAGGCGCGGCACGGCATGCGGCCGGCGCATATTCACTTCCTGGTCGGCGCAGCCGGCTATCGCGAACTGGTCACGGCGCTCTATCTGCGTGACGATCCCCATCTGGCCGATGATGTCGTGTTCGGCTCGTCGGGCGATCTTGCCGTCGACGTGGTGGCCAATGATTCGGACTGCCCGATCAAGGGCATGCCGAGCATCCGCTTCGACATGCGGTTGTCGCGCGAAAGCGCCGCCGACAAGACCAACGGGCGCGTCGGCGCCGATCCGTCGGCGATCATGAAACAAGCCAAAAGCGAACATGCCCCGGCGGGTGCCGGCGGCTAGCCCGAGACTGACGCGATCCACTTCACCGCAGCCGGGCGAAGATCCGGCGGACGCAGAAATACAACGACATAAGGGGGAATCGATGAAACGCAGAACATTCCTGGGCGGCGCAATGGCCGTCGCGGTGGTCGGGCACGGGTCGAGCGCTCTTGCCCAGCAGCCGCCGATCAAGATCGGCATGTCGATGCCGCAGACTGGCGGCCTCGCCGGCGGCGGCAAGGCGTCGTTGCTCGGCATCGAGATCTGGCGCGACGACGTCAATGCCAAGGGTGGGCTGCTCGGCCGCAAGGTCGAACTGGTCGTCTATGATGACAAGTCGAGCGCATCGGAGACACCTGCGATCTACGCCAAGCTGGTCGATGTCGACAAGGTCGACCTGCTGTTTGCGCCTTACGCGACGGTGCCGACCGCGCCGATCATGCCGTTCGTCAAGCAGCGCGGCCTCTTGCTGATGGGAAATTTCTCATTCCAGGTGAACAGCAAGGTCGGCCACGACATGTGGTTCAACAATGCACCCTGGGGGCCGGCCGATAGCTGGGCGGCTTCGTTCCTCGACCTGGCGCAAAAGGCCGGCGGCAAGAACATGGCGCTGTTAACGGCGGATCAGGAATTCGCGCAGAACCTCGCGCTCACAGCGCGGGATGTCGCCAAGAAGCGCAATATCCCGATCGTTTTCGACCAGGTCTACCCGCCGAACACGGTGGAATTTTCGTCCATCATTCGCGCGCTGAAGGCGGCCAAGCCCGACATCGTCTATGTCGCGTCCTATCCGCCGGATTCGGCCGGCATCCTGCGTGCCGTGAACGAGATCGGGATCGGCGACAGCGTCAAGATTTTCGGCGGCGGCATGGTCGGCCTGCAATTTGCCGCTGTGATGTCGAACCTCGGCTCGCTGCTCAACGGCGTCGTGAACTACAATACCTGGCTGCCGGAAAAGAGCATGTATTTCGACGGCACCAAGGAATTCTTCGACAAATACACCAAGCGCGCCGTCGAGGCCAAGGTCGATCCGCTCGGCTACTATCTGGCGCCGTTCGGCTATGCGATGGGCCAGATGATCGAGGCGGCGGTCGGCGCGACCAAGTCGCTCGACCAGAAGGGCATCGCGAAATACCTGCGCGAGAACGAGCACAAGACCATCGTCGGCTCGATCGCGTTTTCGGCCGATGGCGAGCGAAAGGAAACGGCGACGCTGCAGGCCCAGTTCCGCGGTGTAAAGGACAAGGACATCGAACAGTTCCGCTCCTCCGGCAGGCAGGTGATTCTATTTCCTGATAAACTGAAAACCGGAGAGCTCATCAGTCCCTTCGAGGCTGCCCGAAACTTAGGCCTCGTGGCTTTTCCGGCTCAGGGCCAAGGGGGGACTTGAATTGTTTTCGATGGACCTGCTGCTTGGGGCAGTCGTGCTCGGCGTGCTGCTCGGCTGTTTCTATGCAGCCGTCAGCGTCGGCTTGTCCGTCTCGTTCGGATTGCTCGATGTTCCCCACGTCGCGCATCCGGCATTCCTGGTGCTGGCTTCCTATGGCGTGTACCAGCTCAACGAGAGCTATGACATCGACCCGTTGCTGGCGGGCCTCGCCATCACGCCGCTGTTCTTCGTGTTCGGCCTGCTCGCCTACCGCGTCTACTACGAAACCTTCGAGCGGCGTGGCAGCGATGCGGCCGTCCGCGGCATCGCCTTCTTCTTCGGCATCGCCTTCATCATCGAGGTGTTGATCATCCTGCAATTCGGCGTCGACCAGCGCTCGGTTTCCGCGACCTATATCGGCAAGTCGTGGCGGTTCGGCGAGTTTCGGATACCGATCCGGCAACTGGTGGCTTTCGCGGTGGCGCTGGCGCTGACAGTGCTACTTGCCGTGTACCTGTCGAAAACCTTCATGGGCCGCGCGATCCGCGCGGTCGCGCAGGACGAGGAGGCGCTGCGGCTGATGGGCGCCAATCCGGTCCGCATCAAGCAATTTGCCTTCGGCATCGCCACCGCCGTGCTCGGCATCGCCGGTGCGCTCCTGATCATCGTGGCGCCGGTCGAGCCGACGCTCGATCGCGCCTATATCGGGCGGACCTTCTGCGTCGTCGTCATGGCAGGGCTCGGCAGCATCAGCGGCACGCTGATCGCCGCCATCATCCTCGGCGTCGCCGAATCCATCGTGCTGACGTTGTTCGGGGCTTCCTGGGCGCCGGCGATCTCGTTCGCAATGCTGCTCGGCGTGCTCGCCGTCCGGCCGCAAGGTCTGCTGGGCCGATGAACAAGCGCAGCCACAGCATCGCATTCTGGGCCGCCGTCGCCGTCTTCCTGGTCGCCGTGCTGTCGATGACACAGATCGTCCGCAACGAGTATCCGTTTTTTGCCGGCTATGTCATCCTGCAGTTCATCGCGCTTGCGGTTGCCTGGAGCATCCTCGGCGGCTACGCCGGTTACGTCAATTTCGGCACCAACGCCTTTTTCGGCGTCGGCGTCTATACGGCGGTAGCGCTGTTCAAGGCGACAGGCGCGCCGCTCGTGGTGCAGATCGCAGCCGCCGCCGTCGTCGGCATGACGCTCGGCTTTGGCGTTGGCCTCCTCACTTTGCGGATGCGTGGCATCTTCTTCTCGATCGCCACGATTGCGCTGGCGATCATCATCGAGACCTTTGTGATGAACTGGCGGTTCGTCGGCGGCGCGGCCGGCATCCAGATCCAGCGGCCGCCGGTGATGGCGCCGTTCGACAGCTATGTGAAGATGCTGTTTTTCGTGCAGGCCGTCCTGGTCGTCATCGCCATTGCGATCGCGCGCTACGTCCAGAATTCCCGGATCGGCCGCGGCCTGCAGGCTCTCAGGGACGACGAGCTCGCCGCCGAATGCACCGGCGTGCCGACGCTGAAGCTGAAACTGATCGCCTGCATGATCTCCGGCGCGCTGATTTCCGCGGCCGGCGCGCCCGCCGCCATGTACCTGCAATATGCTGATCCGTCCTCGGCGTTCAACCTGAGCTACTCGGTCTCGGCGCTGGCGATGGCGCTGATCGGCGGCACCGCGCACTGGATCGGCCCGGTGTTAGGGGCCATCCTGCTCGGCTCGACGCAACAGCTCCTCGCCGTGACCATCTCCTCGGAGGTCAACGTGCTCGTGCTCGGCATCATGCTGGTGCTGTTCGTGGTCGGCGCGCCGAAGGGCATCATTGGGCTGTTGCGGCCGCGCTACCGTCTGCGCGCGGGGGGCAAGCAATGAATACAGCAGCCGCCGACGCACCCCTGCTGCAGGTGGGGACTCTGACAAGGACCTTCGGCGGCTTCACCGCGCTCGACAATATCAGCGTCGATATCCGAAAGGGCGAACGGTTCGGCCTGATCGGCCCGAACGGCTCGGGCAAGACCACGCTGATCAACTGCATCTCCGGCGCGTTGAAGCCGCAGGTCGGCAGCGTGGTGTTCTGCGGCGAGGACATCACGCAATTGCCGCCGCACTTGCGCGCGCGCCGCGGCATTGCCCGCAGCTTCCAGATTCCGCGGCCGTTCAGGAGCATGACGGTGCTGGAAAACCTCATGGTCGGGCTCGACTTCGCCGCCGCCGGTCCAGCGGCGGCGGAGGAAGAAATCGCGATGTCGATCCTGACGCGGATGGGGCTCGCCTCGAAAGCCGGCGCCGCGAGCGACACGCTGAGCCAGGTGGAGCTGCGCAAGATGGAGCTCGCCCGCGCGATGGCGGTGCGTCCGAAGCTCTTGATTTCGGACGAGGCGATGGCCGGGCTGTCGTCTTCCGAGGTCGACGAGGTGCTCGACCTCCTGATCAGCCTTGGCGAGGAAGACATCACCATCATCATGATCGAGCACATCATGCAGGCGGTGATGCGCTTTTCGGAGCGGGTGATGTGTCTCGACGCCGGAAAGATCATCGCGCTCGGCGCGCCTGGCGAGGTGATGGCCAACAAGCGGGTGCAGGAGGCCTATCTTGGCACTTAGCCTTGCTATCGAAGCCCTCGATGCCGGCTACGGGGCCGTTAAGGCGCTGCGCGGCGTCACGCTGCATGTCGAGGCCGGCGAGACCGTGGCCTTGCTCGGCACCAATGGCAACGGCAAGAGCACGCTGATGAAGTGCGTCATGGGCCTGGTGCGCCCGGATAGAGGCCGGCTTGCGCTGTCGATCGACGGCGTGGCGCATGACCTCACAAAGCTCTCGCCCGAGGCGATCGTCGATCTCGGCGTGGCGCTGGTGCCGGAGGGGAGGCGGCTGTTTCCCAAGCTGACGGTGACGGAAAACCTGATGCTTGGCGCATTCAGGAAAATGGCCCGCAACGCCATCCAGCAGAATCTCGCGCTCGTCTTCGATACATTTCCGGTGCTGAAGGAGCGGCGCAGCCAGCTCGCCGGCACCATGTCCGGCGGACAGCAGCAGATGCTGGCGATTGCGCGCGCGCTGATGTCGTCGCCGCGCCTGCTCTTGATCGACGAGCCTTCCGTGGGGCTGTCGCCGCTATTGGTGTCGCAGACCATTGCCAAGATCGGCGAGCTCAAGCAGCGCGTCGGCCTGACGGTGCTGATGGCGGAGCAGAATTTCAACCAGGCGATCCGGATCGCCGACCGCGGCTACATCATCGTTCACGGCGAGATCGCGGTGGCTGCGCAGTCGGTCGACGAATTGAAGGCCAACGACATCGTCAAGCGGCTCTATCTCGGCGGCGTCGCGTAACGGAGATCCGCCGCAGGGATGCGACTATTGTGCGCCTCTGAGCGTGCAGGCGGTCGAGCAGGTCGTCATGACCCCGCGCTCGCAGGCGATGCACACCGCGACGCACTGCTTCTTGTCCTTGGGATTGTACTGGCTGAAAAGCTTGCGGACGCAATTGTCGATCGAGCCCGTGACGTCAGCATTGCTGCCGCTCTCGGGCGTGCACGACGCCAGTGCCGCCGCCGACAGCACGATGGCAATGATGCTGCGCATGTTGGTCGCTCCACCGAGGGAGCCGCCGCTCAAAAGCTTGGCGACGGCCCAAGGGCCCTCGCAGAAATTCACCCTTCAGGATGGCGCGATTGGATTAATCGAGTGTTACGAGCGGTGGGAGCGCTCGTGCGTAGTTCTACGCCGGTCCAGGTCATGGAGGAAACAATGTGCGCTGCAGCGGGGAGCTGCAGCGCCTGTGTTGCGGTGTTACCGCACCAGCACGTTCCTGAACTGCCAGGGATCCGACGTGTCGATATCCTCCGGGAACAGGCCGGGCCGGTCCGACAGCGGCGTCCAGTCGGTGTAAAACCCTTTCACCGGGCCGAGATACGGCATCTGGATTTCGAGGCAGCGGCGGAAATCCATCTCGTCGGCCTCGACGATGCCGGCTTCCGGATTCTCCAGCGCCCACACCATGCCGGCCAGCACCGCCGAGGACACCTGCATGCCGGTCGCGTTCTGGTAAGGCGCAACGAGGCGGGTCTCCTCGATCGAGAGTTGCGAGCCATACCAATAGGCGTTCTTGCCGTGGCCGTAGAGCAGCACGCCGAGCTCGTCGATGCCGTCGACGACCTCGTGCTCGTCCAGAATGTGCCAGCTCGGCTGCATCTTGCCGGTCGCGCCGAAAATCTCGTGCAGCGACAGCACGGCGTCGTTGGCTGGGTGGTAGGCGTAGTGGCAGGTCGGGCGATAGATCACCTCGTTGCCATCGCGTAGCGTGAAATAGTCCGCAATCGAGATCGACTCGTTGTGGGTGACGAGGAAACCGTATTGCGGCCCCGGCGTCGGGCACCATGAACGGACGCGGGTGTTGGCGCCGGGCTGCAGCAGATAGATCGCCGCACCGCAGCCTTCGGTGTGCTGGCGGCCGTTATCCGGCATCCATTTCTCATGGGTGCCCCAGCCGAGCTCGGCCGGCTGCATGCCCTCGGACACGAACCCTTCTACCGACCAGGTGTTGACGAACACGTTCATCGGCTTCGGATTCCTGGAGCGCTGGGTGTCGCGCTCGGCGATGTGGATGCCTTTGACGCCAAGCTTCTGCGCGAGCTGCCCCCAACCCTCGCGGCTCTTCGGCTCGTTGAAAGGCGTGTTGGTGTCGCGAGCGATATCGAGCAGCGCCTGCTTGACGAACCAGGATACCATGCCGGGATTGGCACCGCAGGTGGAGACGGCGGTCGTGCCGCCCGGACTCTTGTGCTTGGCGGCGAGCAAGGTCTCGCGCAGGGCGTAGTTGGAGCGCTTTTCGGGACCGATGTTCTTGTCGAAATAGAAACCCGCCCAGGGCTCCACCACGGTATCGATGTAGAGCGCGCCGATCTCCCGGCACATGGTCATGATGTCGACCGAGGAGGTGTCGACGGAGAGATTGATGCAGAATCCCTGGCCGCCGCCTTCGGTGAGCAGCGGGATCAGGAATTCGCGATAATTGTCGCGGGTCACGGCTTGCTTGATGAAGCGCACGCCGTGTTTCTTGGCGAGCTCGCCATCCTCATGCGGATCGATGATGACGAAGCGCGACTTGTCATAGTCGAAATGGCGCTCGATCAAGGGCAGCTTACCCTTGCCGATCGAACCGAAGCCGATCATCACGATGGGCCCAGTGACTTTCGCGTGAATTTTTGCGAGTGCGTTCATCAGTCGGTCTCCGGAAACAAAAATTCGTGGGAATGGAGGGATCAGGCGGTGCGGCGCTTGGCCGTCACTTCGATCTCGATCTTCATCTCGGGCTTGTAGAGCCCCGCGACGACGAGGAGCGTTGTGGCCGGGCGGATCTCGCCGAAGATTTCGCCGCAGACCGCAAAGAAGGCGTCCGCATCGGCAATGTCGGTGATGTAGTAGGTGGCGCGGACGATATCGGCCATCGCAAAGCCGCCCTCCTTCAGGGCTGCCTCGATATTGCCAAAGCAGTTGCGCGCCTGGCTCGTGATATCGGCCGGAATGACCATGGTCTTATAGTCGTAGCCGGTGGTGCCGGCGACGAAGGCGAAATCGCCGTCGATGACGGCGCGGCTGTAGCCGGCGGTCTTCTCGAACGGCGAGCCGGTGGAAATCAGGCGGCGGGGCATCGGAACCTCGATCTTGGGAACGATCCTGGGAATGATCCGGCGGCGGGATGGGCGCGGTTTAAGGGCTTTTCCCCGGCGCGCGCAACCCCTGGCGACGTCACCGGGAATGCCGGGTGAAGTCGGCGGCCGGCGGCGCGCCGCCGCTCCAGCGACGCACGAGAATGTCCCTGACGATCATGACCGAGATCATGACCAGGAGGACGGTCGTGACGGCGCTGCGCCAGCGCGGGCGCACGGCGGCGGGAGGGCACTCCGACATGCTTTCAGGCCACGCGCGGCAGGAGCAAGGACTTCGCCTTCCTGGCCCGCACTGCCTTTGTTTTCGGCGAGCGTTCACCGGTCGGAACGATCATGCCGCAGGCGCCGTCAAGCGCGCCATCGCAAAGCTCCAGGCCGAGCAGCCGGTCGCGATCGAAGGCGCCCGGCAGCGACAGCTCGCTGGTCTTCGCGGCCGAGAAGCCGAAGCGGGCGTAGTACGGCGCATCGCCCAGCAGGACTACCGCGCGATGGCCACGCGCCTTCGCCGCCGCGAGCGCGTGGTCCATCAGCGCAGCCCCGACCCCGAGCTGGCGGGAGCAAGCCTCCACCGCCAGCGGGCCGAGCATGAGCGCCGGGATGCCCCCGGCGCTGACGTGCCACAACCGCAACGTACCGACCAGCCGGCCCTTGCTCACAGCCGAAAGGCTAAGGCCTTCGGCGGGCGCGCGTCCATCGCGCAGGCGCTGGCAGGCGCGCATATGGCGGTTGTCGCCAAAGCAGGCATCCAGCAGCGCCTCGCGCGCGGCGACGTCCGAGGCCCGCTCGCTGCGGATCGCAAGCGGAGCGGCATCGGGGAGCAGGGCAACAGTGGTCTTCCGCAAAGCAGTCATGGCACGTCAGTCCCCGCTTCCACGGCAGGGCAGCCGCGCGAAGCGTTGTCTTCAAATCGCAGATGACGGGGAGGGAGCCGGCGCACCGGCTCCCGTTACTCGAGCCTCAAAAAGAGGCAGCTCAGATGTGGTAGGTCCTGAGCGGCGGGATGCCGTTGAACGCCACCGACGAGTAGGTCGACGTGTAGGCCCCGGTGCCTTCGATCAGCAGCTTGTCGCCGATCTCGAGCGTCACCGGAAGCGGGTACGGCATCTTCTCGTACAGCACGTCGGCGCTATCGCAGGTGGGGCCTGCGAGCACGCACGGCGTCATCTCCGCGCCGTCATGCGGCGTGCGGATGGCGTAGCGGATCGACTCGTCCATCGTCTCGGCGAGGCCGCCGAACTTGCCGATGTCGAGATACACCCAGCGCACCTCGTCCTCGTCGCTCTTCCTGGAGATCAGGACGACTTCGGTCTCGATGATCCCGGCGTTGCCGACCATGCCGCGGCCCGGTTCGATGATGGTCTCCGGGATCTGGTTGCCGAAGTGCTTGCGAAGCGCACGGAAGATCGACCGGCCGTATTGCAGGACCGGAGGAACGTCCTTGAGGTACTTGGTCGGGAAGCCGCCGCCCATGTTGACCATGGACAGGTTGATCCCGCGCTCCGCGCAGTCCCGGAACACCGTCGAGGCCATCGCCAGCGCGCGGTCCCACGCCTTCACCTTGCGCTGCTGCGAGCCGACATGGAACGAGATGCCGACCGGCTCCAGCCCCAGACGCTTGGCGAGGTCGAGCACCTCGACCGCCATCTCCGGGTCGCAGCCGAACTTCCGCGACAGCGGCCATTCGGCGCCGGCGCAGTCATAGAGGATGCGGCAGAACACTTTTGCGCCGGGAGCGGCGCGCGCGATCTTCTCGACTTCGGCGGCGCAGTCGACCGCAAACAGGCGAATGCCGAGCGCGAAGGCGCGCGCGATGTCGCGCTCCTTCTTGATCGTGTTGCCATAGGAGATGCGGTCCGGCGTCGCACCGGCAGCCATCGCCATTTCGATTTCGGCAACCGTCGCGGTGTCGAAGCAGGAGCCCATGGAGGCGAGCAGCGACAGCACTTCGGGGGCCGGATTGGCCTTCACCGCGTAGAACACGCGGCTGTCCGGCAGCGCCTTGGCAAAGGTCTGGTAATTGTCGCGCACGACTTCGAGGTCGACGACGAGGCACGGCTCGGTGTCGTGGCCCTCGCTGCGGCGGTTACGCAGGAATTCCTGAATACGTTCGGTCATAGCACCCTCCAAACGGCCCAGCGACGGGTCCCGTTCAAATTTGATCTCGGACGTGAGTGCTTTGGCGTTGCCGCACGATGGAGACGCGACGAAGCCTCGAACTCAAGAACCGAATTGTGCTGCCGTGGATTGGTTGGGAATTTTCCCGCCCGCTCACCTGGCAATGAAGGACAAGCCTTTTCAGTAGCCCGCGCCGGCGGTGGAATGCCGGTAGAGACCAAAAAAGCCCGATCCGTCGTTGCTTTAAGTCGCGTCCCCCGTTGAGAGCGGGGTGCGCCGGTTCGCCTCCGGCTGCCAGTCACGGTTGCAAAGGATGGAGAGACCTTCAACGGCATCTCTTGAGAGAGATGCTGGCCACTCGAACAGGAGCGACCCTCGGTTCTTCATCCCTTGGCGGCTGTCCGGCCTCTTGTCCGGATACCTACCGACTGACACACGACCACAGGCACGTGCGAAATTGGGCAAGGCTGGAAATAAGACTTTTGATTCTGGTTCGCAAGAATTTTTTTAGGCTGGGGACAAATTTCCCCGACGTGTGCTTACGAAAGCGTTCGCAGCGCGCACGGCTCACGACAAACATGAATAGAAGTTAAGATTTTCTCAGGCAGGCGATAAACGCTTCAGCGTCCGTGCCGCAGCGCTTTCTTGAACGCGCGTCAGGCGCGTTTGAAGAACGGCTCGATGCGCTGCGCGCCGCGGATGAACGCTACCATGATCAGCACGCCGATGCCGAACAGCACCGCCTGGAGGATGCGCGCGCTGGTGTCGTCGAGGCCGAACAGGATCGCGAGCGCCCAGCCGCCGGCAAACGCCGCGCCGAACACTTCCGCGCCGATCAGGATCGCAGCCGAAATGACGGTGATGACGCTCGGCCATGCGATCGCGCGGGAGGATGTGGAGGCGGGCTGTGGGCTCATGAAAAAAGGTCCTGTTCTCGGGGGCGCAATCTCTCCGAAAAGGTCCTCTCTATCAAGCACAAAAGGCCCAAAAATGCCGCATCGCGTGCTATAGATTGCCGCATCTTCTGGAGCGTTTTCGAGCGAAATCGGTACCGATTTCGGCCCAAGAAAACGAGGCATAAACGGGAATTGTGATGTCAGAAACCCTGCAGACGGCGGCCCCTTCGGAAGCTGGCGAAAACCCGCTGCTCCGGCCGTGGCAGACGCCGTTCGAGACACCGCCCTTCAGCGAGATCCAGCCGGAACATTTCCTGCCCGCGTTCGAGCAGGCCTTTGCCGATCACGCGGCCGAAATCGCGGCGATCACCCACGATCCCTCGGTGCCGGACTTCGCCAACACCATCACGGCGCTGGAGCGCTCCGGCAAGCTGCTCGCGAAGGTCTCTGCCGTGTTCTACGATCTGGTCTCGGCGCACTCCAATCCCGCGATCCTGGAGATCGACAACGAAGTCTCCTTGCGGATGGCGCGGCACTGGAACCCGATCATGATGAACGCGGTGCTGTTCGGCCGCATTGCGCTGCTGCACGATAACCGCGCCACGCTCAAGCTGACCGGCGAACAGATGCGGCTCCTGGAGCGTACCTACACCAACTTTCACCGTGCCGGCGCCGGCCTCGACGAGGTCGCCAAGAAGCGCCGGGCCGAGATCAACGAGCGGCTGGCCCAGCTCGGCACCGCGTTCAGCCACCATCTGCTCGGCGACGAGCAGGACTGGTTCATGGAGCTCGGCGAGGCTGACCGCGACGGCCTTCCGGAGGCCTTTATTGCCGCAGCCAAGGCCGCCGCTGAAGAGCGCGGGATGGCGGGCAAGGCAATCGTGACGCTGTCGCGCTCCTCGGTCGAGCCGTTCCTGAAGAGCTCCGCCCGCCGCGACCTGCGCGAGAAGGTCTTCAAGGCCTTCACCGCGCGGGGCGACAATGGCAACGCCAACGACAACAACGCCACCATCGTCGAGATACTCGCGCTCCGCGAGGAGGCCGCCAAGATCATGGGCTTTCCGACCTACGCCGCCTACCGGCTGGAGGATTCCATGGCCAAGACGCCGGAGGCGGTGCGCAGCCTCCTGGAGCGGGTCTGGAAGCCGGCCCGGGAGCGGGTGCTCGCCGACCGCGACGCGCTGCAGGGGTTGATCGCGGAGGAAGGCGGCAACTTCGCGCTGGCTCCGTGGGACTGGCGCTACTACGCCGAAAAGCTGCGGCAGCGGCGGGCCGATTTCGACGACGCGGCGATAAAGCCCTATCTGGTGCTCGACCACATGATCGAGGCCGCCTTCGACTGCGCCACACGCCTGTTCGGGATCACCTTCTCCGAACGCAAGGACATTCCGGTCTGGCATCCGGATGTCCGGGTCTGGGAGGTCAAGGATGCTGCCGGCAAGCACAAGGCGCTATTCTATGGAGATTATTTCGCGAGACCCTCAAAGCGCTCCGGCGCCTGGATGACTTCGCTGCGCGATCAGCAGAAGCTCGACGTCGACGTCGCCCCGCTGATCATCAATGTCTGCAATTTCGCCAAGGGCGCGGACGGCCAGCCGTCGCTGCTGTCGCCGGACGACGCGCGCACCCTGTTCCACGAGTTCGGCCACGGCCTGCACGGCATGCTGTCCAATGTGACTTATCCCTCGCTGTCGGGGACATCGGTGTTCACCGATTTCGTCGAGCTGCCCTCGCAGCTCTACGAGCACTGGCAGGAGCAGCCGCAGGTGCTGCGGCAGTTCGCCAGGCACTACCAGACCGGCGAGCCGTTGCCGGACGACCTGCTGCAGCGCTTCCTCGCCGCGCGAAAATTCAACCAGGGCTTTGCCACCGTGGAGTTCGTTTCCTCGGCGCTGGTCGATCTCGAATTCCATACCCAGCCGGCCGCCGCCGGCCGCGACGTCGCTGCGTTCGAAAAGGCGGAGCTGGAGAAGATCGGCATGCCCGCCGAAATCGCGCTACGGCACCGGCCGACCCAATTCGGCCACATCTTTTCCGGCGATCATTACGCATCGGCCTACTACAGCTACATGTGGTCGGAAGTGATGGACGCTGACGCCTTCGGCGCGTTCGAGGAGGCCGGCGATATTTTCGATCCTGCGGTGGCAAAACGCCTGCACGACGACATCTATTCGTCAGGCGGCTCGCGCGACCCCGAGGATGCCTATGTCGCCTTCCGCGGCCGCGAGCCGGAGGCCGACGCGCTGCTGCGCCGTCGCGGCCTGCTCGAAGCAACGCCGGCGGCCTGATTGGCCGGCGCCGCTTCCACGAGTCGTCCCTGCGAACGCAGGGGCCTATAACCTCTGGTGTCCGTTGTGAAGGAACAGCCTTTGCCACATTGCCAAAATGAGACGACACGGCATATCGGTCCCCGCCGTCGGAGAGATGACGTGTTACGTGGAATGTTCGGATTGTTCGGCTTGATCGTCGCGTTGTCGCTCGGCACAGCCGCGGCTGAGGCCCATCCCCATGTCTGGATCACCGCCAGGAGCGAGGTGGTCTACGCGCCCGACGGCGCGATGACGGGTGTGCGCCACGCCTGGACATTCGATGACATGTTCTCGACCTACGCGCTGCAGGGTGTCGCGACCAAGACCAAGGGCGTCTACACCCGCGAGGAACTGGCACCGCTGGCTCAGACCAATGTCGAGTCGCTGAAGGACTTCGCCTATTTCACCTTCGCCAAGGCCGACGGCAAGAAGGCGAAGTTCGAGGAGCCGGTCGACTACTACCTCGAATACAAGGACAGCGCGCTGACGCTTCATTTCGTGCTGCCGCTGAAGGCGCCGGCGACCTCGAAGCAGTTGGCGCTGGAAGTGTTCGATCCCTCCTACTTCATCGACTTCAAGTTCGAGGACAAAGATCCGATCAAACTGATCGGTGCGCCCGCCGCCTGCCAGATGCAATTCCAGCGGCCGAACGACGAGACCGCCAACACCCAGCGCCTGAACGAGCAGAATTTCCTGAACGGCGACAATTCCAACTATGGCGCGATGTTCGCCAACAAGATCATGGTGAACTGCCCATGAGGCGGATGCTCCCCCCAAGCCTCGCGCGAGGGATCGCAGTGACGGCCGCGGCGATCGCGGCCGTTGTGATTTTCGATGCTGCCTTGCATGCGCTGATGGCGCAGAATCCGTTCGGTGGTCCACGTCCCGCGGCCGAGCCGCAGGTCGGCGGCGTGATCGGATGGATTTTGGCCAAGCAATCCGAATTCTACCGCGAAATGTCCGCCACCATCCGCGCGGCGAAATCGGACGGCAGCGCGGTCTGGACGCTGCTTGGAATTTCCTTCGCTTACGGTATTTTTCATGCCGCCGGCCCCGGCCACGGCAAGGCGGTGATCTCGTCCTACCTTGTCGCCAATGAGGAAACCGCGCGGCGCGGCATCGTGCTGTCGTTCGCCTCGGCGTTCTTGCAGGCGTTGGTGGCGGTCGCGATCGTGGCCGTCTTCGCCTGGCTGCTCTCTTCCACCGCCAAGACGATGTGCTCTGCGGAGAAGGCGATCGAGATCGTCAGCTACGCGCTGATCGCGGCGTTGGGCGCCCGGCTGGTTTGGACCAAGGGCGGCGGCTTTATGCGCGCGCTGCAGGCGAAGCCGGAGCTAGCGATGGCATCGGCCACGGCCCATCATCACGGTCATGACCATGCCCATCACCATCATCATGATCACAGTGATCATCACGGCCATGCCCATGTTCATGACGAGCACTGCGGCCATTCGCACGGGCCGACACCGGACCAACTCGCCGGTCCGGGCGGTTGGCGGCGCGGCTTGGGGACGATCTTTGCCGTGGGCATGCGGCCCTGCTCGGGTGCCATCCTGGTGCTGGTGTTTTCGCTGGCGCAGGGCCTGTTCCTGGCCGGCATCGCAGCGACCTTCGTGATGGGCCTCGGCACTGCGATCACGGTCGCCGCTATCGCCGTGATCGCTGTATCGGCGAAGGGCCTGGCAAAGCGGCTGAGCGCCGGGCGCGAGGGCGGCGGCGCGCTGATCATGCGCGGCATCGAATTCGGCGCCGCCGGCCTGGTGCTCTTGTTCGGCCTCGGACTGTTGTTCGGCTACCTCGCCGCCGAACGCGCGACGTGTTTGTGATGCTCATCGTCATTCCGGGGCGCGTCGAAGACGCGAACCCGGAATCTCGAGATTCTCAGGTGCGCAATTGCGCACCACAGTTCGATGCTTTGCATCGCTCCGGAACGACGAGCACGAGGATTACCTGCAAATACTCGCGGATCGAATCCCCACGGTCCGGCACTTCAAGGAACAAGCCCGCTGCGCTATTCAAGCGCCTGAACACGCAAAGTCGGGAATCCCATGTCACGCGAGCAATTCTGGTTCTTCCACCCGTTCCGGGTGCGCTACTCCGAAATCGACGGCCAGGGAGTCGTCTTCAACGCGCACTACCTGACCTATTTCGACACCACCATCACCGAATACTTTCGCGCGCTCGGCTATGATCAATATGCCGATGCCAAGAAATCCGGCGTCGATTTCCACGTGGTCAGATCCGTCATCGAATACAAGGCGCCGGTCCGGTTCGACTGGGAGCTCGACGTCGGCGCGCGCGTGGCGCGGATCGGCAATTCGAGCCTCACCTTCGAACTCGCGATTTTCCTTAAAGGCGGCAGCGACGCGCTCGTGACCGGCGAGATCGTCTGGGTCAACACCGATCAGAAGACGCATCGTGCGGTCCCGATATCGAAGGAGATCCGGGACCTGATCGCGACACGGGAGCGGCATTTGAGCTGAGCCAAGTCGTCCTCGATATCGTAGGTGGGCCAAGGAGCGCTAGCGTGCCCACCATCATCGAGCACGGTGCTTGATGGTGGGTACGCGGAGCCTGTCATCACTCCGCGAGCGCCCTTGCGCGCTCGTCGCTGGGCGCACATTCGCGCGACCCTTTGACTCTTCGCAATGACGATGAGAAACCAGCATGACTCCCAACCCCCACCTACATCGGTAAATACTCCTTGATCGCCGGCAGAAAGAAGATCGCGATGTTGATCGCGAACCCGAGGCTCCATAGGATCGAGCGCAGCGTCGGGCGGTTGCCGAGATAGGTGAAGACATAGGCGATCCGCACGATCACAAAGAGAATCGCGAGTTCGTCGATCAGGCGCTGCGGCCCGAGCCGAAATTCCGCCAGCAGCACGGCGACTGCAAAGAACGGAAAGGCCTCGATGCCGTTTTGATGCGCGCCAAGTGCGCGGGCGCGGATCGGGTCCTGGTAGAAGGCGGGATCGCGCGGCTTGGCATTGTCGAAACGGCCGTAGGCGGCCCATTTGACCGATGCGATCGTCAGCAGATACAGCAGCACCGTTCCGAAAACGCACCATTCGGCGATCGTCATGGTTCCTCCCCGCGCACGCGCGCCCAGCCGCCAGTTGGGAAGCGTAGCGAACCGGCGGTTATCTTGACAAGGATGGTGCAAAGCGCGAAGCCATCGAAATCATGACCGCGGTCGTCCCACTTGGCAATGCAACGGCACCGGCAGCCCTGGAGCAACGCGTCGGCGTGCTGCTGGTCAATCTCGGCACGCCCGATACCGCCGATGCCCAGGGGGTGCGGGTCTATCTGAAGGAATTCCTCTCCGACCCCCGCGTGATCGAGGATCAGGGCCTCGTCTGGAAAGCGATCCTCAACGGCATCATTCTGCGGGTGCGTCCGGCCAGAAAGGCGCGCGACTACCAGAAGATCTGGAACGCCGAGAGAGGCGAATCCCCGCTCAAGACCATCACCCGGTCGCAGGCCGAAAAGCTCGCGTCGGCGATCGCCGATCGCGAGCACGTCGTGGTCGATTGGGCGATGCGCTACGGCAATCCGTCGATCCGCTCGCGCATCGACGCCCTGGCTGCGCAAGGCTGTGATCGCCTGCTGGTGGTGCCGCTCTATCCGCAATATTCCGCGGCGACCTCGGCGACGGTCTGCGACGAGGTGTTTCGCGCGCTCGCCGATATGCGCGCGCAGCCGACGCTGCGGGTGAGCCCGCCTTATTATGACAATCCCGATTACATCGAAGCGCTCGCCGTCTCGATGTCAGAACATCTGGCGGCCCTGCCGTTCCAGCCCGAACTGATCGTGGCATCGTTTCACGGCATGCCGCAGAAATATGTCGACAAGGGCGATCCCTATTACGCGCAATGCGTCGCAACGACCGAAAGCCTGCGCAAGCGGTTGGGCCTTGATGCCTCCAGACTGGTCCTGACATTTCAATCGCGCTTCGGCAGCGACGAGTGGCTGCAGCCCTACACCGACAAGACCATCGAAAAATTGGCGAAAGATGGCGTGAAACGCATTGTGGTGGTAACGCCCGGCTTCTCCGCCGATTGCCTGGAGACGCTGGAGGAGATCGCGCAGGAAAACGCCGAGATTTTCAAGCACAACGGCGGCGAGCAATTTTCCGCAATTCCCTGTCTGAACGACAGCGAGCCCGGCATGGACGTCATCCGCCAACTCGTTTTGCGCGAACTCCAAGGCTGGATTTAACCACATCAACAACCAGTTCGCCGTTCGGAGCCCGAGAACATCTGGTGGCCCGCAAACCATTCCCTAGCTATATAACCATGAACTGAGAACCGCCGGCTGAACCGGGCCTACGCCGTTACAGACAAATGAGAGATCGCGCCGGGCAACGCACCTTGCCGGCCTTGGAGGGACTTTATGAGTGGCTTCGACATTTTCGCGATTGCCTTTGTTCTACTTGTCATTGCCACATTGTTCGCGGGCGTCAAAACGGTGCCGCAGGGCTATGATTGGACCATCGAGCGGTTCGGCAAATACACCCGCACGCTGTCGCCGGGGTTGAACCTCATCATTCCCTATTTCGACCGCGTCGGCCGCAAGATGAACATGATGGAGCAGGTGATCAACATTCCCGAGCAGGAGGTGATCACCAAGGACAACGCCACCGTGACGGTGGATGGCGTCGCGTTCTTCCAGGTGTTCGACGCCGCGAAAGCGAGCTACGAGGTCGCCAATCTCGAGCAGGCCATCATCGTGCTGACCATGACCAACATCCGCTCGGTGATGGGCTCGATGGATCTCGACCAGGTGCTGTCGCACCGCGACGAGATCAACGAGCGGCTGCTGCGCGTGGTCGATGCGGCCGTCTCGCCATGGGGGCTCAAGGTCAACCGCATCGAGATCAAGGACATCGTGCCGCCGGCCGACCTGGTGGAAGCGATGGGCCGGCAGATGAAGGCCGAACGCGTCAAGCGCGCCGACATTCTGCAGGCCGAGGGCCAGCGCCAGTCGGAAATTTTGCGCGCCGAGGGCGCCAAACAGGGGCAGATTTTGCAGGCCGAAGGCCGCCGCGAAGCCGCATTCCGCGATGCCGAAGCGCGCGAGCGCCTGGCGGAGGCGGAAGCCAAGGCGACGCAGATGGTCTCCGAATCCATCGCCCAGGGCGATGTCGCAGCGTTGAACTATTTTATCGCCGACAAGTACATCAAGGCGTTCGGACAGTTCGCGGATTCGCCGAACCAGAAGATCCTGATGATCCCGATGGAAGCAACTAGCGTGCTGTCCTCGCTCGCCGGTATCGGGGAGATCGCCAAGGCGACGTTCGGCGAAAGTGCCGCTTCCGCTACGGCCGCCGCACGGCGGACATCGTCGGTGCCGAATACCGGTCCCACCCCGCCGCCGGTCGCGCCGCAGCGGTAAGAGGTTGATCTCGAAGATTGATTAGAGGTTCGTGTCATGGCCGAGATATTTTCGACGTTGGGCACCTGGAACTGGCTGATCTTCGGCTTCGTCCTGATGGCGCTGGAATTGCTCGCGCCGGGTGTTTTCATGTTCTGGCTCGGGCTCGCGGCGCTGTTGGTCGGGCTCGTGTCGTTTGCGATCAGCCCGTCCTGGCAGACGCAGTTCCTGATGTTTGCGGTATTCGCGGTTGCCGCGGTACCGGCATGGCGGCACTTTGCGCGCAGCGAGGGAAGCCGCAGCCTGAGCAACCCGTTTCTCAACAACCGGACCAAGGCGCTGATCGGCCGGGAATTCACGCTGGAGAAGCCGATCGTCGGCGGCACCGGCACCGTGCGGATCGACGACACGATCTGGCGCGTCGCCGGCCCTGACGCGCCGGCCGGCAGCCGGGTCAGAGTGGTGCAGGCCGATGGCGCCAGCCTGACGGTGGCGGTGGCTTAGCTTCCATCATCTCCTTGCATTATGCTACAAAAAATGTAGCATCGCTACGATATTAGTAGCAATGGAGGTTTGCCGTGTCACAAACCATGCCGCGCATCGCGCCACTTGAGCCGCCTTATGCACCTGACATTGCCGAGCAGTTCGACCGCATCATGCGCGGCGCGCCGCCGCTGGTGCTGTTTCGCGTCGTGGCCGGCAATGCGCGGGCCTGGGAGAAATTCCGCGCCGGCAGCCTGCTGGATCGCGGCCCGCTCAGTTTGCGGGAGCGCGAGATCGTCATCGACCGCACCTGCGCGCGAACGGGCTGCGAGTACGAATGGGGCGTGCATGTCACGACGTTCGCGCAAGCCGCGCATCTGACGGAAGAGCAGGTCCGCGCCACCGTGCTCGGCGCCGCCACCGACGCATGCTGGTCGCCGGCAGAGCAGGCCCTGATCGCCGCGGTCGATGCGCTGCACGGGCACGCCACGCTTGATGACGCCGAATTTGCGGCGCTATCGGCGCATTACGACGAGGCGGAAATATTCGAGATCATCCTGCTGTGCGGGTTCTACCGCACCGTCTCGTATCTCGCGAACGGACTGGCGCTGCCGCTGGAGGAGAACGCGGTGCGGTTTCCGGAGGCCTAACCCGTCATTGCGAGCGGAGCGAAGCAATCCATCTCGCGGCATAACGGATAGGTGGATTGCTTTGTCGCTTGCGCTCCCTTGCGCAAACGCTTCGCGTTTGTCGCAGGCAATGACGGGGAGAGGTCGGGAGTTACGCCACACCCGCGCGCAGGAAATCGTGCAGGTGCACGATGCCGATCGGCTTGCTGGCGTCGGTCACGATCAGCGTCGTGATCTTCGAGGAGTTGAGGATCTCCAGCGCCTCGCCGGCCAGCACGTCGCGGTCGATCGTCTTCGGATTTTTCGTCATCACTTCGTCGACGGTGGCCGACATGAGCTGCGGCCCCATATGGCGGCGCAGGTCGCCGTCGGTGACGATGCCGACGATGTGTCCGCGAGCGTCGACAATACCGACACAGCCAAAGCCCTTGGACGTCATCTCGACCAGCGCCTCGGACATCTTGGTGCCGAGCGGCTTCAGCGGCACAGCGTCGCCGGTGTGCATGAGGTCGCGGGTGTATTTCAGGAGCGCGCCGAGCTTGCCGCCGGGATGCAGCACGCTGAAATCGACCGAGGTAAAGCCGCGGCCTTCCAGCAATGCAATCGCCAGCGCGTCGCCGAGCGCCAGCATCATCAGGGAAGAAGTGGTCGGCGCGAGATTGTGCGGGCAGGCCTCACGCGCCTTTGGCAGCGTCAGCGCGATGCCGGCCGCCTTGGCGAGGGAAGATTCGCGCTCCGCCGTCATGGCGATCACGGGAATACGGAAGCGCTTGGCATAGGTGATCAGATTCTTCATTTCCGGCTGCTCGCCGGACCACGATAGCGCCAGGATGACATCGTCCGGCGTGATCATGCCGAGGTCGCCATGGCTCGCTTCGGCCGCATGGACGAAGAAGGCGGGCGTGCCGGTGGAGGCGAAGGTCGCGGCGATCTTGCGGCCGATATGGCCCGACTTGCCGAGCCCGGTGACGATCAGACGTCCCTTGGCGTTCCGGACCAGATCGACGGCGGCGACAAAGGATGCGCGAAGGTCGGACTGCAGCGCCGCCGCGATCGCGGCGATGCCGCTGCCCTCGGCATCGAGCGTGCGCAGCGCCGATTGGACGGCGGCATCAGCGGGTTCAGAGCCGGATGATTGTACCATCAGCGGATTCGGATTGGCCATGTCTGTCCCAGGAAAGGAGGGGCTTCGCGCCCCGAATCCTTGCATAGCATGGGCCGTCCGGCGAAGCGACGCGGGGCTGCCGCCCTCAACGGCTCATTAACCATAATTGTTTTAACTCCATTAACGACGTGTTCCGCGAGGGTTCGGCGTTCGTCCACCAAGTATCTGTTTTTGTTGGGGTATATTTTATCGTGATGGCGGGGCCAGCATCGGGCCGGAACGGCCGCGCGCGCCTCTTCCGCGCAGCCTTGCCGTGCCTTGCGCTGTTCGTCCTGACCGGAACCGCAGCGCGAGCGCAAACCGTCACGTCGGACCTGTTCAGCTCAAGGCGGACCAGTCAGATGCTGCCGCCGGATTCGCCGCTGCGCCGGACGGCGGCAGAGGTGAACGATCCCGTCAACAGCCCAAAGCTGCAAGAGAGTGACAAGCCCGCGCCGTCGCGGATCGGACAGATCCCGAAATACGGTCTGCCGGCCGCGAGCGGCGCAGCCGACATCGGCTACGATTCGCTCAACCGCAAGCGCAAGAAGCCGAAATATTATCCGGGGCAGGCGAAGCCGAAGCCGCCGGTCGGACCCGGTAGTCCGCCGCCGCCGATTGCGTCGAACACGCGGCTGCGGCTGTCGATTGCCCCATCGGAATCAGCGCACAGAACCCCGATCCCGCCGGCGATGGCGGGCACGGTCGTGGGACAGCCGCCGCGCAAGCGTCTCAGGATCGATGACGATCCGTTCGGCGCGGTCGGCGATTACGCCGGCAGCTTTCTGATCAAATCCGCGGTCGAATTCTCGGGCGGCTACGACACCAATCCCGGCCGGCTCGTCCCGGCGCAAGGCAAGCCGTTCTACGTGATCGCGCCGGAATTCTTGGTGGTCTCCGACTGGGAGCGTCATGCGCTGGTGGCCGATCTCCGCGGCTCCTTCACCGGCTACGGCAGCAATCTCACGCCGAACGCGGACGGCACGCCGCTGTCGGCGCCGCTCGATGTCGACCGGCCCAACTTCATCGGCCATGTCGACGGCCGGCTCGACGTCAGCCGCGACACGAGGCTGACCGCGCAGGGACGCTTGTTCGTCTCGACGGACAATCCCGGCAGCCCGAACGTGCAGGCCGGTCTCGCCAGATATCCGATCCTCACCACGGTTGGCACGACTTTAGGCGTCGACCAGAGCTTCAACCGGCTGCAGGTTTCTGCCGGCGCCACCGTCGACCGCACCGACTATACCAATTCAAAGCTCACCGACGGCACTTCAACGACCAACGACGACCGTAACTTCAACCAGTATGGCGGCGTCGGCCGCGTCAGCTATGATTTGAAGCCGGGCATAAAGCCGTTCGTGGAAGTGCAGGGCGACAGCCGCGTGCATGACGTCAGGCTCGACCGCAGCGGATTTGCGCGCGATTCCAGTGGCGGCTACGTCAAGGGCGGCACCAGCTTCGAATTCTCGCGGCTGTTGACCGGCGAAATCGCCGTCGGCTATGCCGCGCGCGACTACGTCGATCCGAGGCTCGATCGCCTGGAAGGCCTGCTCGTCTCGTCCTCGCTGGTCTGGACCGCAACGCCGCTGACGACGGCAAAATTCTATTCCGACACCACGATCACGGAGACCACGCTGCCAGGCACGTCGGGCGTCCTGACGCATGTCTACACCGTCGAAGTCGACCACGACTTCCGCCGCTGGCTGACCGCGATCGGCAAGTTCACCTGGGGCTCGCTCGACTATCAGGGCAATCCCAGGCGCGACAAGATCTACGCGGTGTCAGGCGAGGCCATCTACAAGATGAACCGCAACGTCTGGCTCAGGGGCACGCTGCGGCGCGACTGGCTGGATTCGAATTTGCAGGGGAATAGCACAGCATCGACGGTGGTAATGCTGGGGGTGAGATTGCAGCACTAGGGCTGCCGACGCCCAAGCTCGTCATTGCCGGGCTTGACCCGGCAATCCATCCCTTAGCGAGAGTCTGATGAAGATTGATGGATGCCCGGATCAAGTCCGGGCATGACAGTTGTGAACGTGGCCCGTTTCGCGTCTCACTACCGCGGCAGGTCCGTCTTCCCCATCAGATACTGATCGATCGCTCGCGCGCACAGCCGGCCCTCACGGATTGCCCACACCACCAGCGACTGCCCGCGGCGCATGTCGCCTGCGGAGAAGACGTTCGGCAGCGAGGTCTTGTAGTCGGCTATGTTGGCGCGGACGTTGCCGCGCTGGTCGAGGTCGACGCCCAGCGTCTTCAGCATGCCGTCGTGCACCGGGTGCACGAAGCCCATGGCGAGCAGCACGAGCTGCGCTTCGAGCTCAAATTCGGTGCCCGCAATCGGCTTGAACTTGTCGTCGACCTTCACGCAGTGCAGCTTTTGCACCTTGCCGTCAACGCCTGAGAATTTTTGCGTCAGCACCGCGTATTCGCGGCTCGCGCCTTCGGCTTGGCTCGACGAGGTCCGCATCTTCAAGGGCCAGTTCGGCCAAGTCACGCCCTTGTTCTCGTGCTCGGGCGGCGCCGGCATGATTTCGAGCTGGGTTACGGACTTCGCACCCTGCCGGAACGAGGTTCCGATGCAGTCGGAGCCGGTGTCGCCACCGCCGATCACGACGACATGCTTGCCGCCGGCCAGGATATCCTTGACGTCGCCGAGCGGCTCGGAGGAGACGCGGCGGTTCTGCTGCGGCAGGAAGTCCATCGCAAAATGGATGCCGTCGAGATCGCGGCCGGGGATCGGCAGATCGCGGCCGGCTTCGGCGCCGCCGGTCAAGGCTACCGCGTCATACTGGTTGAGCAGCTCGCGCGGATCGATGGCGCCTTGCGAAGTGCCGCCGATATGGACGCCGTAGTGGAACGTCACGCCCTCGGCCTCCATTTGCGCCACGCGGCGGTCGATGATGTGCTTTTCCATCTTGAAGTCGGGAATGCCGTAACGAAGCAATCCGCCGGCCTTGGCGAACTTCTCGTAGACGTGGACGTCATGGCCGGCGCGCGCGAGCTGCTGCGCGGCCGCAAGGCCTGCAGGGCCGGAGCCGACGATCGCGACCTTCTTGCCGGTCTTGGCCGGCGCGACTTCCGGCTTCAGCCAGCCATTGTCCCAGGCTCGGTCGACGATCGCGCATTCGATCGTCTTGATGGTGACCGGGTTGTCGTCGATGTTGAGCGTGCAGGATGCCTCGCACGGCGCCGGGCAGATGCGGCCGGTGAACTCCGGGAAATTGTTGGTCGAGTGCAGGTTGCGCGAGGCTTCTTCCCAGTTGCCCTGATAAACGAGGTCGTTGAAATCGGGGATCTGGTTATTGACCGGACAGCCCGGCGTGCCCGGCGCCACCGAGCCGGTGCCGTGGCAATAGGGGATGCCGCAGTTCATGCACCGCGCAGCCTGGTCGCGGGTGTCCTTCTCGCTCAGGGGAATGACGAATTCGCGATAATGCTTCAACCGCTCGGCGACCGGCGCATACTTGCGTTCGTTCCGGTCGATCTCGAGAAAACCTGTGATCTTGCCCATTAAACCTGATGCCCCTGCATCTCTCGTTCGCATCTGTCTGTTTCCGTCACCCTCCATCATCGCGAGGAGCGTTATCGACGAAGCAATCCATGGTTCGGCTTGTGGCGCTATGGATTGCTTCGCTGCGCTCGCAATGACGGGCTGGTGTAACTAAGCCCCGATCGCGATTTTCGGCTCGGCGTCGGCGTCGACCTTCAATTCCTTCAGCGCGCGGCGGTATTCCACCGGCATCACCTTGCGGAATTTCGGCAGCCAGGCCTTCCAGTTCGCGAGGATCTCGGCGGCCCGTTTAGAGCCGGTCAGCTTGGCGTGACGCGTGATCAGCACGTGCAGCCGCTCCACGTCGGAGTCGAGCAGGTTCTGGAACACGTCGACCCGGCCATGCGCTTCGAGATCGCCGGTGTGGTGATAGGTGTTCTGGTTGATCATCTCTTCCGAGAGCACCGGCTCCAGTTCGACCATCGCCATGTTGCAGAGCTTTGCGAAGTCGCCGGCCTCGTCGAGCACATAGGCGATGCCGCCGGACATGCCGGCTGCGAAGTTGCGGCCGGTCTTGCCCAGCACCACGACGATGCCGCCGGTCATGTATTCGCAGCAATGATCGCCGGCGCCTTCGACGACCGCGACAGCGCCGGAGTTGCGCACCGCAAAGCGTTCGCCGGCGATGCCGCGGAAGTAGCATTCGCCCTCGATCGCGCCGTACATCACCGTATTGCCGACGATGATGGACTCCTCCGGGACGATGCCGGAATTCCGCGGCGGCTTGACGACGATGCGGCCGCCCGACAGGCCCTTGCCGACATAGTCGTTGCCTTCGCCTTCGAGCTCGAAGGTGACGCCCTTGGCCAGCCACGCGCCAAACGCCTGGCCTGCCGTGCCCTTCAGGCTGACATGAATGGTGTCATGCGGCAGCCCGGCATGGCCGTAGATCTTCGCCACGGCTCCGGACAGCATCGCGCCGGCGGAGCGGTTGGTGTTATTGATCTCTTCCTCGATTTTCACCGGCGCGCCGCGGTCGAGCGCGGCCTGCGCCTTCTCGATCAGGCGGCGGTCGAGCACCTTCTCCAGATGATGGTTCTGGGCTTCGGCGTGATAGATCTTCTGGCCCTTCTCTTCCTTCTGGCGGACGAAGAGTTTTGAGAAATCGAGCCCCTTGGCCTTCCAGTGCGCCACCAGCGTGGACTGGTCGAGCATCTGGGTCTGGCCGACCATCTCGTCGAACTTCCTGTAGCCGAGTTGCGCCATCATCTCGCGCACTTCCTCGGCGACGAAGAAGAAATAGTTGATGACGTGCTCGGGCTGGCCGGTGAAGCGCTTGCGCAGTACCGGATCCTGGGTCGCGACGCCGACCGGGCAGGTGTTGAGATGGCACTTGCGCATCATGATGCAGCCGGCCGCGATCAGCGGCGCAGTGGCGAAACCGAACTCGTCGGCGCCGAGAAGGGCGCCAATCACGACGTCGCGCCCGGTGCGGAAGCCGCCGTCGACCTGGACCACGATGCGGCTGCGCAGCCGCTCGCGCACCAGCGTCTGATGCGTTTCGGCAAGGCCGATCTCCCACGGGCTGCCGGCATGCTTGATCGAGGTGAGGGGGGAGGCGCCGGTGCCGCCCTCGAAGCCCGCAATGGTGACGTGGTCGGCGCGCGCTTTCGCTACGCCCGCGGCCACCGTGCCGACGCCGATTTCGGAAACCAGCTTGACCGAGACCTGACCGTCCGGATTGACGTTCTTGAGGTCGTAGATGAGCTGCGCCAAATCCTCAATGGAATAGATGTCGTGATGCGGCGGCGGCGAGATCAGGCCGACGCCGGGGGTCGAATGCCGCACGCGCGCGATCGTCGCGTCGACCTTGTGGCCAGGCAATTGGCCGCCTTCACCGGGCTTGGCGCCCTGGGCCATCTTGATCTGCATCATGTCGGAGTTGACGAGATATTCCGTCGTCACGCCGAAGCGTCCCGAGGCGACCTGCTTGATCGCCGAGCGCATTGAATCGCCGTTCGGCATCGGCTTGAAGCGATCGGCCTCTTCGCCGCCTTCGCCGGTGTTCGACTTGCCGCCGATCCGGTTCATGGCGATCGCGAGCGTGGTATGCGCCTCGCGCGAGATCGAGCCGAAGCTCATCGCGCCCGTGGCGAAACGCTTGACGATTTCGGAGGCCGGCTCGACCTGATCGAGCTTCACCGGCTTGCGCTTCTCGTCCTCGGCGGTCTTGATCCGGAACAGGCCGCGTAGCGTCAACAGCCGCTCCGACTGCTCGTTGAGGATCTTCGCGAACGCGCGATAGCGCTCCTGCGAGTTGCCGCGCACGGCATGCTGCAGCGCTGAGACGGACTCGGCCGTCCAGGCGTGGTCTTCACCGCGGGTGCGGTAGGCGTATTCGCCGCCCACATCGAGTGCGGTCTTGTAAACCTGCGCGTCGCCGAACGCGTCCGTATGACGGCGCGCGGTTTCCTCGGCGATTTCGGCCAAGCCCACGCCTTCGATGCGGGTGTGGGTACCGGCAAAATACTTCGCGACGAAATCGGCCTTCAGCCCGACGGCGTCAAAAATCTGCGCGCCGCAATAGGATTGGTACGTCGAGATGCCCATCTTGGACATCACCTTGAGCAGGCCCTTGCCGATCGACTTGATGTAGCGCTTGACGATTTCATAGTCGTCGAGTGCGCCCGGCAAGCGGTCCTTCATCGCGATGATGGTTTCGAACGCCAGATAGGGGTTGATCGCCTCGGCGCCGTAGCCGGCCAGGCATGCGAAATGATGCACCTCGCGCGGCTCGCCGGATTCGACGACGATGCCGACAGAGGTGCGCAAGCCGGTGCGGATCAGATGATGATGCACGGCGGCGCAAGCCAGCAGCGAGGGGATCGGAATCCGGTCCGTGCCCGCCATGCGGTCGGACAGGATGATGATGTTGACGCCTTCGCGCACAGCGCCTTCGGCGCGCGCGCAGAGTTCGTCGAGCACCTGCTCCATCCCCGCCGCGCCGAAGCCGGCATGGAATGTAGTGTCGAGCGTGCGTGACTTGAAATGGGTGTCAGCTACATCGGAGATCGAGCGGATCTTCTCCAGATCCGCATCGGTCAGGATCGGCTGGCGCACCTCGAGCCGCTTGGTCGAGGCCATGCCCTGCAGGTCGAACAGGTTCGGCCGCGGCCCGATGATCGAGACGAGGCTCATGACGAGTTCCTCGCGAATCGGGTCGATCGGCGGGTTGGTGACCTGCGCGAAATTCTGCTTGAAATAGGTGAACAACGGCTTCGGCCGGTCCGACAGCGCCGAGATCGGTGTGTCGTTGCCCATCGAGCCGGCGGCTTCCTCGCCGGTCGCAGCCATCGGCGTCATCAGGATGTTGATGTCTTCTTGCGAATAGCCGAACGCCTGCTGCCGGTCGAGCAGCGGCAGGTTCGAACGCATGCCCTTGACGGGCGCATCGGGCAATTCCTCGAGCACGAGCTGGGTGCGATGCAGCCAGTCGCTGTAGGGGTGGCTCTTGGCCAGCGTCGCCTTGATCTCGTCGTCGGGAATGAGGCGTCCCTGTTCGAGGTCGACCAAAAGCATCTTGCCGGGCTGCAGCCGCCACTTGGTGACGATCTCATCCTCCGGGATCTTCAGCACGCCCATTTCGGACGCCATCACGATGCGGTCGTCCTTGGTGACGAGATAGCGCGCGGGACGAAGCCCGTTGCGGTCGAGCGTGGCGCCGATCTGGCGGCCGTCGGTGAACGCGATCGCGGCAGGGCCGTCCCACGGCTCCATCAGCGCGGCGTGATACTCGTAGAAGGCGCGGCGCTGCTCATCCATCAGGGGATTGCCGGCCCACGCTTCCGGAATCATCATCATCACCGCGTGCGGCAGCGAGTAACCGCCCTGCACCAGGAATTCGAGTGCGTTGTCGAAGCAGGCGGTGTCGCTCTGGCCTTCGTAGGAGATCGGCCAGAGGCGGCTGATGTCCTTGCCGTAGAGCTCCGAGTGAACGGAAGCCTGCCGCGCCGCCATCCAGTTGACGTTGCCGCGCAGCGTGTTGATTTCGCCGTTATGGGCGATCATCCGGTACGGATGCGCCAGCGACCAGGTCGGGAAGGTGTTGGTCGAGAAGCGCTGATGCACCAGCGCCAGCGCGCTCTCGAAATCCTCTTCGTGCAGATCGGGATAGTACTTGCCGAGCTGGTCGGCGAGGAACATGCCCTTATAGATCACGGTGCGGCACGACAGCGAGACGGGGTAATAGCCGGCGAGCCCGCGGTCGCGGCGCTGGTAGATCGCCTGCGAGATCGACTTGCGCAGGATGTAGAGCCGACGCTCGAACTCTTCCTCGGTCTTCGCCGTGCCGTTACGGCCGATGAAGACCTGGATGTGGTAAGGTTCGGTCGGCTTGACGGTTTCGCCGAGCGAAGCGTTGTCGGACGGCACATCGCGCCAGCCGAGCAGCACGAGGCCCTCTTCCTTGATCTGTTCGGCGATGATGCTCTGGATCACCTTTCGCCACGCCGTCTCCTTCGGCATGAACAGCGCGCCGATCGCGTAGTGGCCGGGCTCCGGCAGCTTGAAGCCGAGCTCGGCGGTCTTGCGCGCAAAGAACGCGTGCGGGATCTGCACCAGAATGCCGGCACCGTCGCCGGCGCGCGGATCGGCGCCGACCGCGCCGCGATGTTCGAGGTTACAGAGAATGCTGATCGCGTCGGAGACGATCTGATGCGACTTGCGGCCTTTGATGTTGGCGATGAAGCCGACGCCGCAGGAATCTTTCTCCATGCCGAGGTCGTACAGGCCCTCGGCCGGCGGGCGCCAGTCATGCTCGCGCGCAATGTCGGCCGGTTTCGAAGCCGCGGTCGCCGACAGGGTTTCTGTCACGATGTTTTCGCGCTCGAATTCCGACCCGCTCATCTCATTCCTCTCAAAAAGGCTAAGGGCCTCACCGCATCGTCGGCGCACCTTGGACGCTTGCGGCACCCACCGGGCCACCGCTCGTCCGCCGCGAGCCGCAATTTCTTAAATTCAGGCTTGGGCGTTCAACGTCCCTGAGGAACGGCCTTGCCTGCACTGCCCTGGAGCTCGTGTCGCCACGGTTTCGTTGCAATCCCTGTGCCGGGACGGCTCCGCAATTGAGACAGTGATACTGTCCTAACTTCGACCATGCCAAATTTTTCTTTATCACACAAGCGCGTGAAAGTCCTCGCCCGCATGCGGATCGGCGCTTGATGGCCCGGGGAAAAGCCGCCCGCTGGGGTTTTGCGGCAGCGGCGCCCCGATCCGGCCCAAGGACCGCCGGATTTCGCAATGAAATTCGCCTTGGGCCGTCGGCGAGTGAGCAAAATGCTCCGGCTGCGGTCCGGAGGCTGCGGGGCTTACAGGAGCTTTCGGTGATGAAGTTGTTCACGGGATCTTTGGCGGCGGGACTGGTCCTTCTTGTGGGCGGCGCGCAGGCGCAGGTGCCCGGGCCCTATGAGATCGGGCGCTCGCCATACAGGGCGGCATCGGATTTCGACGCTCCCTATGCGGTGGCACCGCAATCGGTTCCCGGGCCGTACTACGAGCCCGGGCCGCGCTACGGAGCCGTGCCGCAGTATGGAGACGGTCCAGGACTGTTGCCGTCGACGGAAGTCTATTCCGTGCTGCGCGATAACGGATTCTCGCCGCTCGGTATCCCGAGGCTGCGCGGCTTCGTTTACACGATTGCGGCGCTCGACCGCGGCGGCGAGGACGGCCGGCTGGTGATCGACGCACGCAACGGCCGGATCATCCGTTTCGTGCCGTCCTACCGGATGGGCGACAATTTCTACGAGGAGCACAGCGCGCTTCCGGCAACTCCGGGGGCTCCGCCGCCGCAGGCCCACGCGCCGGCCACCCCGGCCAATGTCCAGGCCGCGCCGCGGCCGCAGCGGCCGGCCTCCCATGTCGCGAGCCGCGCGGTGCCGATGCCGAAAGCCAGTCCGGTCGCAGCCAAGCCTGCACCGGCGCCGGCCAAGCAGGCTGCTGCGCCTGCGCCGAAGCCGACCGAAGTTCAGGCCGCGGCGTCGCCGGCGGTGACCGGTTCGGTCCCGGCCAAGCCCGCCCCGCAGATTGCGCCGACGCAGGCGATGCCTGATGTGCAGGCGCTGGAGTAGGCACCCCATCTACGGATCTTCAAAAACGCCCCGGTCTCCCCGGGCGTTTTTCATTGCGATGGGCTATTCGTGCTGCCCGGCGGCGGCCAGGATCAGGTCGGCGACCTTGTCGGCCTGAGAGACCAGTGACAGGTGGCCGGCCTCCAGTTCGACCGTCGTGGCATTCATCCGCTTGGCGAGATACCGCTCGAGATCGGGATTGATGGTGTAGTCCTGTTTCGACACGGCGTACCAGCTCGGCTTGCTGCGCCAGGCGGCCGCGGTGGTGCGGCCGGTGAACAGGGATGCCGCGGTCGGCTCCTGCACGGCGTAGAGGACTTCCGCCGTCTTCCGGTCGACGCCATTGGCGAAGTATTTCAGGAATGCGTCCTCGGACAATTTGGTGAAGCCGTCATGCTCCTGAACGCCGGCCCGCACCGGCCCCGTTGGAAATTTCTGCGAGAGCGCAACGAAATCCTCGCCCGCATCGGGCGCGCGCGCCGCGATATAGACGAGCCCCGTGACCTTCGGGTCGGTGCCGACTTCGCTGATCACGGTGCCGCCCCAGGAATGCGCCACCAGCACGGTCGGCCCGTCCTGCTGCGCCAGCGCGCGGCGTGTGGCGGCTACGGAATCTTCCAGCGACGTCAGCGGATTTTGGACGGCCGTGACGTGAAGTCCCGCTGCCTGCAGCCGCGGAATGACTTTCGACCAGCTCGATCCGTCGGCCCAGGCGCCGTGCACCAGCACGACATTTTTCACTTTGACCGGTGCCGCGGCCTGCGCCGGCGTGGTGAGTACGCCGAACGATCCTGCAAACACACTAGCGGCGAGCGCCGCAACGATCCGTAACCTTGTCATCGATCTCTCCTGATTTGATACGTCTGTTGAAGCGCTGGGTGCGAAGGTGAATACGTCGTCGAACTGCAAACGTTACGCGTCTCGGCGCCGCCGGTGCCGGGCACGCGGTCGAATAGTCGTTGCAGAAGCGGACATCATTTAAATTCGCTGTTAATGAGCGGAGCCGGATTGCGTCGTCTTCGTGATGCGCGCACAAAAAACGCCCCGGTCTCCCCGGGGCGTTTCGCGTTCAGCCAATACCGGCTGAACCTACCGTGTTACGCGGCGACTGAAGCGTCGACCACCTGCGGGGCCTGCGCGCCCGAATTGATCGGAATGCTGCGCGGCTTCTTGGCCTCGGGGATCTCGCGGACGAGATCGACGTGGAGCAGGCCGTTCTCGAGCGAGGCGTTCTTCACCTGCACGAAATCGGCAAGCTGGAAGACGCGCTCGAAGGCGCGTGCGGCGATGCCGCGGTAGAGCACTTCGGATTTGTCCTTGCCGTTCTCGTTGGCGGTTTTCTCGCCCTTGATCGTCAGCGTGTTTTCCTTCGCGACGATCGAAAGCTCGCCCTGCGAGAAGCCGGAAACCGCAACGCTGATGCGGTAGGCGTTCTCACCGGTGCGCTCGATGTTGTAGGGCGGATAACCGGGGCTGCCGTCGGAGGTCACCTGATCGAGCAGGTTGAAGAAGCGGTCGAAGCCGACGGTGGAACGATAAAACGGGGTAAGATCGTAGGTACGCATAGGATAGTCCTCCATTGAGCGACTGTTGCAATTACCCGCCCGCCATCGGGCCGGGCTGTAGTCCTGTGCAGCCTCAGTTTTTGGAGCCTTGGTTTTTGAAGCCTTGGCTTTGGTTCCGAAACACTGGCAGTGGCCTGCACAGAAGTGATATGGGAGGGGTGAAACGGCGTTCAAGAGAGGCGAAACAGGCCCTTTTTTACGCTCCCGCCTTGATTTTCAGCCCTTTTCACCTAGTCGGTTCCCGTCATGACGCTCGTCTCCATCCCCGCCAATCCGGTTCCGGAGGACGTCGTCTCGGGCACCATCAAGACGCCCGACGGCGCGGAACTGAGGTTCGCGCGCTGGGCGCCGCCGGCGGGGCGCAAGGGCACGGTCTGCGTCTTCACCGGGCGCAGCGAGCAGATCGAGAAATATTTCGAGACGGTGCGCGACTTGCGCGATCGCGGATTCGCGGTGGCGATGATCGACTGGCGCGGCCAGGGTCATTCCTCGCGCCGCCTGCGCGATCCGCGCAAAGGCTATGTCCGCGACTTCGCCGATTTCGAAGTGGACGTCGAGACCTTCGTGCAGCAGGTGGTGCTGCCGGATTGTCCGCCGCCGTATTTCGCGCTCGCGCATTCGATGGGCGGCGCTGTCATGCTGCGGGTGGCGCATGCGGGAAAACGCTGGTTCGACCGCATGGTGCTGTCGGCGCCGATGATCGACCTGCCGGGGCGCACGACGTCCTTTCCGACGCGGGCGCTGCTTCGGATCATGCGGCTGATGGGGCAGGGCGGCCGCTACGTGCCCGGCGGCAGCGATGCGCTGACCGGAACGGAATCTTTCATCAACAACCCCTTCACCAGCGATCCCGTGCGCTACGCCCGCAACGCCGCGATCCTGGAAGAAGACCCGACGCTGGGCATCGGCTCGCCGACGGTGGCGTGGGCCGATACCGCATTTCGGGCGATAAATACCTTTCGCGGCGTGAACTACCCGTCCGAAATACGCCAGCCGATCCTGATGCTGGCCGCCAGCAACGACACCATCGTTTCAACGGCGGCGATTGAGGAGTTCGCCTATCACTTACGCGCCGGCTCTCATTTGGTGATCGCAGGCTCCAAGCACGAGATCCTGCAGGAGCAGGACCGCTACCGCGCGCAATTCTGGGCTGCGTTCGATGCGTTCGTGCCAGGCACGCCTCTGTTCAAGTGATTGCCTTTCGTATCCGCTCGCGTTCCCCGGATGCTGCGCAGCGCCTTAAGCGCGTTCACGCGCGTCTTTGACGCGCTATGGCATTTGGCGTGGTGCGCTGCTGATCCAGGGTCCATTGCCGCAGTAGGTCCCGGCTCTGCGGAGCAGACTTACACGCTGCGCCGCGTCCGGACACGAGCGCTCAGATCTTGGCAGCAGGCTTCGGTAGTCGTGACGTGATCCGCTCGGGCAGCCGCCGCTCGACGAACAGCGTCCTGACCTCGGCGATGCTGAGGTAGCGCGCCTCGCCTTCGCCCTTGCCGAGGATTTTCAATAGGACCGGCCATTCCCCCTTCATCAGGATGGGATAGTACCAGCGCGCTGCATCGCCGTCGCGCTTGATATTGGCCGCCATAAAGGTGTCGATCTCCTTCGCCGTCAGCCCGAGTTCGATGCCCCCTGAAGGATCTTTGCAGTCCTTGCCGAAGCTGGCGAGCCGGTCGATCTGCTCTTCATGAACCCTCGCTTCGGCATCGAGAATGCGTGAACCGCCGCCATGTTTGTCGAGCGGGCCGTTGCGCAGCTCGTCGAGCACGGCGCCAGACGTTGCGCTCTTGAATACGCGCAGCGGCCCGAGGCCGTTGGCAATGACGGCGACCATCCAGGCTTTCCGTCGCACCTTCTTTTGCTCTGAGCCCATTTCGCCGGTTGCGAAGCCGATTATTTCTGACAGTTGCGAGAGCGGCACGAGGTGGCCGCTGACATAGCCGTTGGCGACCAATGCGCGCAAAAACGGGCAGGGATTGTTGGGCGAAACTGGTAACTGCCCGGCGGGCGCAGCGCCCGGGGCGGTGGCAATGCGTTGGTCCGACATGGCTCCAATCCTCAAAGGCGCCGAATATGAAAATGGCCGTTCCCGACGTGGAGGGGATGACGGTTCTGAAAATGGAATTCGGCGGCGCGCTACGTCAGGGTGTAGGTAAGTTTGGCGGAATTCGACGCCGTGTCAACCGATAGGCTTACACGCTCAGGAATCCGCGGCGAGCTTCGGAGCGGAGTCGACGACGGTCAATCTGCTGAAGGGGATGCCGGCCTTCACGAGGCCGTCGCGAAAATGGGCGATGTCGGACGCCGACTTCCAATGAAAATTCCGCAAGTACCGGTCGACGGTCAGGTTTGGATAGTTGCTCAGCAGCACCTTGGCCGCGTTCTCGGCTTCCGCCGTTCGTCCCAACTGCGCGAGCGCTGCCGCCCGTATCGCCAGAGCCTGTAGATGATTGGGATTGACATAAAGCTCTTCGCGCGACCAGGACAGCGAAGCGTCGTATTGCCCGAGCAGGTAATGGCTGAACGCGTTAACGGCGGCCCACTGATATCGAGGGTCGTTGTTGCCTTGCTGGGCTGCCATCGTAAACAGTTCGATGGCTCGCCGGTGTTCGCCACTCATCAGATGACAAAAGCCGAGCACGCCGCGGGCACCCATGTCGTACGGATTGAGCCCGACTGCGCGCTTTGCGGCATCCATTGCCGCTTCGTAGTGTCCTTCCACTGCGTGCAGATAGGCCAGAATCTGAAACGCGAAAGACGAACGGGGATCGAGCCGGACGCTGCTCTCCGCGAGACACATCGCGGAGTCCCACAATTCGCGCGTGCTCTTGATCCATCCGAACTGAATGCCCTGGATCTGGATGGTGGCGAGATAGGCGCGCGCGATCGACAGCGTCGGATCGAGCGCGATGGCTTCCTTGAACAGGCTGATCGAGGTTTCGTAATCCGCCTTGGTGTGCAGGTAGTAGTAGGACAGCCCCTTGAGGAAGCGATCCCAGGCGGTGATGTCGTTCGAAGAGGAGCGGGGTGGGGCGGAGGCTTCCGCCCTGTAGATTTCGGCCGCGATCGCCGCCGACAGGCTGGTGGTGAGCTCGTCCTGCATCGCGAACAGGTCGCCCATGTCGCGGTCGAACCGGCCAGTCCATAATTGCTCGCCGGTTTCGGGCGCGATCAAGTCGGCGGTGACGCGGATCTTGTTGGCGGCGCGGCGCACCGAGCCCTGGATCAGGTAGGTGGCATCGATCTCGCGCGCGATCAGGCGCGTGCTCACATTCTTGCCCTTGAACGAGAACGTCGAGTTGCGGCTGAGTACCCGATAGAACGATTGCAGTGATAACGCGTGGATAAGGTCCTCGGTCAGCCCGTCGGAAAAATACTCGTCCGCGCTTTCGCTCAAGTTCGTGAACGGCAGCACGCCCACGATCGCGGTGCGATATTGGGCAGGCAGGTTGGTAGCCGATGTCTCGGACGCGGCCTTGGGTGCCGGGCCGACGGCATCGGCCCCCCCGGGCTGCCAGGTCCAGACATGGATCGGCTCCTCGATGTTCTTGAACCGGTAGGGACCGGCGTCGATGAATGTGACGCTGAGGCGCTTGCCCGCTTCATGACAGGCCTTGCCCGAAACCGCCACGCCGCCGGGGGCGGCGACCGATTCGAGGCGCACCGCGATATTGACGTCGTCGCCGAACACCTCGTCCTCGTCGGCCATCACGTCGCCCATGTGGATGCCCATGCGAAACTGCATGGCGCGATCGGCGGGCAGGTGCTCGTTACGTTCCGCCATTACCATCTGCATCGCGACCGCAGCCTCGATGGCGCCGACGATAGAGGGAAATTCCAGGAGGAAGCCGTCGCCGGTGTTCTTCACCAGGCGGCCGCCATGATTGAGGATGATCGGATAGATCGCGCTTCGATGGGCCTTGAACGTGGCATGCGTCCCCGCCTCGTCGGCTCCCATCATTCGGGAGTAGCCGGCGACGTCAGCGCAGACGATGGCTGCCAGGCGTCTTTCCATATCCCTACTATAATCCCCTGCTGCTCAATATCACCCCGGGGCCGGACACGGCCTACATTATCGGTCGCAGCATCCAGTTCGGATGGCGCGGCGGAGCGGCGGCGGCGACCGGGATCAGTGTCGGTTGCCTCGTTCACGTGTTCGGCGCCGCCATCGGCCTGTCGGCGCTGTTGATGGCGTCGTCCGCGGCCTTTGCGGTCCTGAAATGGGTCGGCGCCGCCTACCTGCTGTTTACGGGTGTCCAGATGCTGCTGTCGCGTTCGCGCCCGCTGGCGGAGACTGCCGTGGCAGGCAGCGAGACATCGCTTGCCCGCGTGTTCTGGCAGGGCGCCCTGACCAACGTGCTCAATCCGAAGGTGGCGCTGTTCTTTCTGGCGTTCCTGCCGCAGTTCGTGGCGGCGGAGTCTGCCCACAAGACCCTGGCGTTCCTGGTACTCGGCCTGATCTTCATCACCAGCGGCACGTTGTGGTGCTTTTGCATCGCCGGCTTCGCTGCCCGGGCCGCGGGCCGTATCCGGCAATCGGCCGGCGCGGTGGCGTGGATCAACCGCGCACTCGGCGGGCTGTTCGTCTATCTCGGTATCCGCGTGGCGATGCTGGAGGCGCGCTGATGCTTCAGCCGTGGATTTTCACGAAGGCGCTGCCGGCGAGATAGAGGCCGAGCAAGATCATCGCGATCAGGAACCAGCGGCGGAACACGTCCGGCTGCATGCGATTCCGCACCGCCTGTCCAATGAACATGCCGGCAAACGACGCCACCATCGCGACTGCGCCGGGCAGCGCGGTTGCCGCGGTCAGCAAGCCCGCGGTGGTGAGATTGAAGGCGAGCGCCACCGTGGCGACGGTAAAGAACACGCCGAGCGCCTGCACCAGCTCGTCCTTCTCCATCCCGATCGCCTGCATATAAGGCATCGACGGGATCACCTGAACGCCGGTCGCGGCCGACACCACGCCGGTGATCAGGCCGACGATGCCGCCGATCCATTTCTCGTCGCGGCGTGCGACCTTGAAGTGGAGCTTGCTGAGACCGAGAATCGCGTAGATCACCAGCAGCGTGCCGAGAACGACGGTGCCATAGGGCGCGTAGGGGCCGGTCAAAAGTCCTGCGTTCAGCCAGATGCCGGCGACGGTGCCGGCCATCAGCGGCCACAGCCGCCGCATGATGTCGCGCAAATACGGGCCGCCGAAGGTTTGCCAGATGTTGGTGACGATCGCCGGCACGATCACGATCGCAATCGCCTGCGCCGGCGGCATCGTCACCGCGAGCAGGCCCATCGAGACCGTCGGCAGGCCGAGCCCGATCACGCCCTTGATGAAACCGGCCAGCAGGAAGGCCGCGGCGATGAGAATGAGCATGGAATCGAACATGGGCGGACATTGACCTATCGGCGTATCAGGCACAATCTGGAGATTACGGAGACAGCCTTCGGGAAAAGCGAATGCTGTCTGGCCCGTCGTTGCGAGGAGCGATAGCGACGAAGCAATCCATGCTTCCGCGTGCGGAGAAGTGGATTGCTTCGCTCGCAATGACAGCTCTACAAGGAATCCCCATGCGTTTCGACCTGGTCGATCTTCAGCTCTTCATCGCGGTCGCCGAGACCCGCAGCATCACCAATGGCGCGCACCGGGTCCATCTCGCGTTGGCGTCGGCGAGTGAGCGGATCAAGGGGCTGGAAGAGGCGCTCGGTGTTTTGCTGCTGAGGCGCGGCCGCCGCGGCGTCGAGTTGACGCCGGCCGGCGAAAGCCTGCTCGACCATGCCAGGATCGTGCTCCACAACATCGAGACCATGCGTGGCGATCTCGCCGACTTTGCCCGCGGTATGAAAGCCACCGTCCGTTTCGTCGCCAACACGTCGGGGCTTTCGGAATATCTGCCGAAGACGTTGGCTGCCTTTCTGGCCGCACATCCTCACATTTCGATCGACGTCGAGGAACGCGAAAGCAGCGACATTGCACGCGCCATTGTCATCGGTGCCGCCGATCTCGGGCTTGCCGCCGAACACGCGCTTGCAGACAATATCGAGCGGATGCCGTTCAGCGAGGATCGGCTGGTGCTGGTTGCCGCGCGGAACGACGAACTGGCTAATCGGCGGCAGGTCGATTTCGCCGAAATAGTGGAGCGCGATTTCGTCGGCTTGATCAGTTCGATCGCGCTGCACGCCCATGTCAGCGGACACGCGGCGCGTCTCGGCGCGCGGCTGCGCTTTCGTGCGCGGCTGAACAGTTTCGATGCGATTGGCCAGATGGTCGCCGCCGGCATCGGGATTGGCCTGATGCCTGAAGTCGCGGCAAAGCGATGCGCGCGGTCGATGAAGATCAATGTCATCAGGATCCGGGACTCCTGGGCCAACCGGCGGCTCGTGATCTGCGCGCGGAGCTTTCGGGCGCTGCCCAAGCCCGCGCAGCAATTAGCCGAGCACTTGCGCAAATCTGCGCCACGTTGAACATGCGAGGGAGCGCGAATGCTGACGGTCTGGGGAAGCCCGGCGTTACTTGCCGGTGGCGAGGCCGGCAGCCTTGATGACGCGCGCCCACCTTTGGGCCTCGGTTCCGATGTAGTCGCGAAAATGCCCCGGCGTGTTGCCGGCGACCGTCAGGCCTTGATCTGCAAGCTTCTGCTTCACCTGCGGATCGTTCATCGCCTCGTTGGCGACGCGGTTCAGGGTGGATCAAAGCAGCAGTTCGTCCGTACGTGCGAGCCTGACTGATCGCTGCGTGATCAAGTGGCTCCAGACCCAGTTGTGGTGACGAATGACGCTCGCCGCGTCGAGATGGGGCCGGTCGTTCACAGTGTGGCCGTCGGTCACCACCACAACGTCGTAATGGTTCGAAACGGCCGATCGGACCGTTGCATCGACGCAAAGATCGGTTGCCCACCCCGTGATGAGGATCCGGTCGGGCGCGATTTCCTTCAGGCGCGCGGCGAGATCGGTCTCGGCGAAGGGATCGTTCAGGGTCTTGCGAATGACGATGTCGGCAGCCGCGCGATTCAACTCCGGCAGAAGCGCCCAGCCCGACGTGCCCGGCACGAAATCGTCTTCCGCGCCACTGCAATGCTGTACGAAGATCACCAGGCCTGAACGTTCGCGGATGCTGGCGGCGAGCCGGTTGATGCGCTCGATGATGCCGCTCAGATCGTGCTTCGGTTTCCCATTGAGAAGCCCGACCTGCATATCGACAACGATCAATGCGTCCATCGGGCTCTAGGGTCCTGTGCTCCTAGCCATTCAGCAACTTCAGCGTGGCCTCGTGGACCCGGGCATCGCCGGCGGCGACGATGCGGCCGCCGCGCTGGGCGGGTCCGCCCTCCCAATTGGTGACGACACCGCCGGCTCCGGTGACGATCGGGATCAATGCCGCGATGTCATAGGGCTTGAGTTCGGTCTCGACCACGAGGTCGAGATGGCCGGCCGCCAGCATGCAGTAGGAATAGCAGTCGCCGCCATAGCGCGACAGCTTCACTGCATGTTCGACCCGGCCGAAGATCTCGCGGTCGGCGGCGTTCATCAGCAGCGGACTGGTGGTGAAGGAGGTCGCCTCCTTCAGCGATGCGCAGCGGCGCACCGTCAGCCGGCGCTCGCCCGACGGCCCGGAATAATGCGCCGAGCCGCTATCGCCGGAAAAGCGCTCGCCGATATAGGGCTGGTGCATCATGCCGAACACCGGCGTGCCCTTGTGCAGCAGCGCGATCAGGGTGCCCCAGATCGGAAATCCCGCGATGAAGGATTTGGTGCCGTCGATCGGATCGAGCACCCAGACATAGTCGGCATCCTCGCGCTCGTTGCCGAATTCCTCGCCGACGATGCCGTGCTGGGGGAAATTGGCCTTGATCAGGCGGCGCATGACCGCCTCGGCGGCGCGGTCGGCTTCGGTGACCGGATCGAAATCGTTGGCGCTCTTGTTGTCGATCGAGAGTGAGGTTCGGAAGAACGGCAGGATGGTCTCGCCCGAAGCGGTAGCAAGGCGCCCGATAAACGCTGTAAAATCGATGACCGTCACGGCTGTCCCTTACCGCATTAGAAATGCCGTCTCTTGCCTAGCCCAATCCGGGCTGCCGCGCATCGCTAACGGCACGTTATTCCCATTGTATTGCGAACAGACTTTCGAATCGCTTTCGGAAAGGCTTCGTTTCAGGCGTGGATTTTTGGTTAGCCCGGCCATCACGAAGTCGCGAGTTTTGGCATACCAGCACTGCAGTAAGCACGGAACTGACGCGGTCATTTCCATAAGTCTTTGATGTAACTGGAGTAAAACGCAATGCCCGTCGGTGTTGCCGATGCGCCGGACTGACCCGGTTTGCACCGAAAGAGATCCGAAAACACTTGCCTTTTGTGCAGCGCGGTCGCATATTGTTGCGGTGCGGTAGCGCCTCGCGCTATCGCTGCCCTCCTTGGGCGTTTCCTCCCTAGACTTGGGCCGCTTGTTCATTCAAGCGGCCCTTTTTTCTTTCTGGGTGCACGTCATTCCGGACGTCGCGTAGCGGCGATCCGGACTCTCGAGATTCTCAGGTGCGCAATTGCGCACCATAGTTCACGCTTTGCGGGCCCCGGAATGACGAAGCGTCACTCCGCCGCCGCCTGGAACGGGCCGAGGTCGCCGAGCGGCACCTGTGCCAGCGCGTCCGCCAGCATCGCGAAATCAGTGACCACCTGGGCAAAGCGCGGGCTGCGCTCCCTGCGCCGCTCATCCATGTAGATCGCGCGGTTGAGTTCGAGCTGCACGGTATGCAGGCCGCTCGCAGGGTTGCCGTAGTGCTCGGTAATGAAGCCACCGGCATAGGGCTTGTTGCGGCCGATCGAATAGCCGAGCCCGTTCATGATGTGCTCGACGACATCGGGCAAAAGGCTCGCGCAACTGGTGCCGTAGCGATCGCCGATCACGATATCGGGCCGCCGTGGCTCCTCTCTGGACACGCCGACCGACGGCATCGAGTGACAATCGACCAGAATCACGGTCCCGAACGCCTGATGGGCCTTGTTGATCAGCCGCCGCAACGCGCGGTGGTACGGCTTGTAGAGCGCCTCGATCCGCCCCAGCGCGTCATCGACGGAAAGCCGCTCGCGATAGATTTCCTGCCCGTCGCCGACTACGCGCGGGATGGTGCCGAGGCCGCCGGCCACCCGCATCGAGCGGGTATTGGCAAAGCTTGGCAGACGGCCAGTGAACATCCGCGGATCGAGTTCATAGGGCTCGCGGTTCACGTCGACATAGGAGCGGGGGAAATTGACCCGCACCGTCGGAAAGCCCTGGTCGCTCAGACCGCCGATCAATTCGTCCATGAACGAATCCTCGGACCGGCGCAGCGTGGCGAGGTCGATCCGGGAGGCGTTGAGGAATTCGGACGGGTAGACGGAGCCCGAGTGGGGTGAGTTGAAGATGATCGGTGCCCGCCAGCGCTGCGGCTCCACGATCTCGAAGGGAGGCGACAGTTCGCCATCAAACTGGGTCATCGTCGGGCGCCGTCCCTTGAATGTCCGCATTTCCCTTCGGCCGGCCGGTCATGCGACCGATTCTGCCGGAAGGGCGGGTATTGTAAGGATGCATTGTCCGTAATCGTAATCATTCTGCCAAGCGAAAAAAGCCACGGTTCTCCTGGAAGGTGTCGTAAACGCCTGAAAAGCGCCGCCTTGATCGATCCTGATGCGCGCCGCTACACAAATTGCGCCGCCCGCTGCCGCCAGAAGCCGTTACCTTTCACCCGAAATTTACCCTCTGTCGGGCTTAGTGGGCGCAATGATCCTCCAAGCCAGGTTCAACGACTGACCGCCATGCACAAGATACTCCTCGCCGAAGACGACAACGACATGCGACGTTTCCTGGTCAAGGCGCTGGAAAACGCCGGGTTTCAGGTCTCGCCCCACGACAACGGCATGTCGGCCTATCAGCGGCTGCGCGAGGAGCCGTTCGAGATGCTACTGACCGATATCGTGATGCCCGAAATGGACGGCATCGAGCTGGCGCGCCGCGCCTCGGAACTCGACCCCGACATCAAAATCATGTTCATCACCGGCTTTGCCGCGGTCGCCCTGAATTCCGATTCGGAGGCGCCCAAGAACGCCAAGGTGCTGGCCAAGCCGGTTCACCTCCGCGAACTGGTCAGCGAAGTGAACAAGATGCTGGCGGCCTGATTCGGCGGCTATTTCGTTCGCAAAGGCACCAGAAATTAGTCCCGAGCATCCTTGCCGGGGCGCTTTGGAGCCGATATACGGACCCCACCCAATACGAATAAAGCTGGAGCGGGATGACAGGTCATCCCATTCCGGGGCGCGTAGCTCAGCGGGAGAGCACTACCTTGACATGGTAGGGGTCACAGGTTCGATCCCTGTCGCGCCCACCAGCCTTCGCTTGCTTCGCAGCCACGGCTCGGCAAGCCACGCGGAGGCCGTCAGGTCGAGGCGTGTCCGGCGCAGCTTGAACCTTGAACAAAGTGAAAGCGAAGACGGACCGCTAGTCGCAAACTCACGCCGGTAACCCCGCCTTGAGCAGGCCCGCCTCGTGACGCGCCCGATCGGCCTCCTGTTTGTAGTGCTGGGTGGCCAGATAGGCGGTCACCGAGAAGCCAGGCTCGAGCTTGATAACCTCTGCGGCATGCGCGCCGGCCGCAACGGCGTCGCCCATCTGCGCGAAGGTGGCGGCGAGGAAGGCGTGATGGGTGAAGTCGGGCCGCGTGATCCGCGCGAACGCCTCTGCGGCTTCGGCAAATTTCTCCGCGCAATAATACGCGCGACCGAGATGGCTCCAGAAGCGCTCGGGGTGGAACGGGTTGAGGCGCATTGCCTTCCTGATCCAGTCGATCCCTTCTTCCGGACGCCCCAGCCATGTCAGAAGCTCGCCCTGCTGCACCACGACGATATCGTAGTTGGGATTGAGTGCGAGTGCCCGCTCCTGATGGTAGACCGCTCTGTCATGATCGTCTCGCGTCAGGTTCACCGCGGCCAGGATGCGGTGAACGTCGCTGTCATTGTCATCGAGCGCCAGCGCGATCTGCAACTCGTCAGCCACCTGCTGGAAGGTGGCGTCGCGATCTTCGCACCATCCGTAGACCCAGGTCTGGCCCAGCACGCACGCCTTCCAGGCGTGGGCGTGAGCATAATTCGGATCGAGTGCGATGGCGCGGTCGAGCAGGATCTGGGCCTGCGCATTGTCTTCACGCCGTGAGCGGTGGTGCAGGACTTTGGCGGCGAGCACGCATTCATAGGCCGCCATGTTGTCCGGCCGCTTGCGGTTCGCCCGTTCCTGCGTGGCGGCCTCGACGCGGCCGGGAAGCGTGGCAACGATCGCCCCGGTCACCTCATCCTGGATGGCGAAGATATCCTCGAGCTTCCGGTCATAGCGTTCGGCCCAGACATGCCGGTCGGTTTGCGCGTCGATCAACTGCACGGTGACACGGACGCGATCGCCAGCCTTGCGTACGCTGCCCTCCAGGACATATTCCACGCCGAGTTCGCGTGCGACCTCCTGCACCTTTACGGCTTTGCCCTTATGCACGAAGGTCGAGTTCCGCGAGATGACGAGAAGGTCGCGGAAGCGCGACAGTTCGGTGATAATGTCCTCGGTGAGGCCGTCGGCAAAGAATTCCTGCTCCGGATCACCGCTCATGTTAACCAGCGGAAGCACAGCGATGGACGGCTTTCTGGTAACGGACGTCGCCGCCGAGCTATCCTTGCCACTCTCGGTCGCTGTGGTTGCTGGCTCAAGTCGCACCCGAAAGACGTGGATCGGCCGGCTGATATTCTTGACGCTCTGCTCGCCGAGATCCTCAAATGCGATCTCGTCCAGCCGATCACCGACTTGATCGCGCACCGCCCCCGAGACGCAGATGCCGCCCGGCTCGGCGAGCATCTCGAGCCGCGCCGCGACATTGACGCCGTCGCCAAAAATGTCGTTTTCCTCGATGATGACGTCGCCCAGATTGATGCCGATGCGGAACTGAATCCACCGCGCAGGCGACACGTCGGCATTGCGCCGCATCATCCTGCGCTGGACTTCGGCGGCGCACAGCACTGCGTCGGCAACACTCTGGAACTCGACCAGCAGGCCATCGCCGGTAGTCTTGATAATGCGACCGCGATTCTTGGCGATGGCCGGATCAATGAGTTCAAGCCGATGGGTCTTCAGGCGTGCGAGTGTCCCTGCCTCGTCGACCTCCATCAGCCGGCTAAAACCGACCATGTCGGCGGCAAGGATTGCTGCGAGCCTTCGCTCGGGTCCAGGCGTTTCCATTTTCTCGCCTCGCTGGCAGGCAGTCTAACAGATTTGCCGTGCCGGCCAAGACTGGATGGCCGCCAGCCTCATCCCAATCGATCACCCACTCTAGATTGCAATGATGAGGTAAAATTTCGAAGGAGTTCGTCTCACGCTCGATGATCGGGCAACGCCAACAAGCCTGTAAGAACCGCCGGCGCATTGAGCACCGCGAACTTCTCGCGCGGGCTCAGAAACCCCGCCGCCTCCTCGAACGTTTCGGCATCTTCGATCTTCGCGCGCGCGATCGCGAGATGCGGATCGACGTCGCCGCGCTTCCGCGGCCTTTGTCCGGAGAGGTTGTTCAGGTGTGCTTCGAGCAGGCGAGCATCGTCGAGCAACTCGCGCAGCGGGCAGGGGAGCGACGAATGCGGCGCGCTAGCCAACTCATTGGCGCGTGCCAGCACCGGCGGCGGCGCCGTCTGCTCGGGGGTCCTGAACAAACCGGACCTGCGGTTTGCACCCGGTGACGACGACAGCATCGCGATCGGAATGGAGAGCAATAGACCGAGGATCACCGGCGTCATCCACAGCAGCAACGACAGCGAGACGGCGTAGGCGCTGATGGCCATGGCGATGCCAATCAATGTCGGCACTGAATAGGTGCTGACGATGTCGCGTTGCGCGACCGCGCCATCATCCCGGCGCTGAACCTGCCATCCTGCGTCGCGCCCGAACAGGATTTCGCCGACAGCGGACGACTGGAAGATCATCATGACAGGCGCGGTCAAACCGGAAAGGATTGTCTCGGCTCCGATGCCGCCAAGCACCAGCAGGCCGCCGCCGAACTTCCTGCGCGTGTCGCGATCGGCAAGGAGCACGATGAAGGCCAGCAGCTTCGGCACGATCAGCATTCCCATCGTGCCTGCAAATACCCATGCTGCCAGGACCGGATCCTGCGCCGGCCATTGCGGAAACAACGAGTATCCTTTCGGAAAATATTCGGGCCGTACGAACTGCGCTTGCAACGAGACCAGGATTCCGAAAACAAGAAAGATCAGCCAGAGCGGCGCGGTGAGATATGACCCGATCCCCGTCAGCAGATGAAGCCGCGAGACCCAGTGAAAGCCGCGGGTCGGCAGCAGCGCCAGATGCTGCAGATTGCCCTGGCACCAGCGACGGTCACGCGCGGCAAAATCTGAAAGCGTGGGCGGAGATTCCTCGTAACTGCCGCGGAGGGTCGGCGCCATGTGGATGGCCCAGCCGCCGCGTCGCATCAGCGCCGCCTCGATGAAGTCATGGCTCATGATATGCCCGCCGAACGGCTTGCGTCCGCTGAGTTCGGGTAGGCCTGCATGTTGCGCAAAGGCGCGGACGCGAATGATGGCGTTGTGGCCCCAGTAATTGCCTTCCGAGCCATGCCACCAGGCGATCCCCGCGGCCAGCATCGGACCGTACAGGCGGCCTGCGAATTGCTGCCAGCGCGCGAACAGCGATCTTGCATTGACGATGACCGGTAGCGTCTGAATCAGTGCGACCCTCGGATGCGCCTCCATCGCGGCAACGAGCCGAACGATGCTGTCGCCTGTCATCAAGCTGTCGGCGTCCAGGATCAGCATGCATTCATATTTGGAGCCGAACCGCCTGACCCATTCCTCGATATTGCCCGACTTGCGCGCGGTGTTCTCAGGGCGGTGGCGATAGAAGATTGTTGCGGCGCAGCCGACGTCCTGCCGAAGCTTGAGAAAACATTTTTCCTCGGCGATCCAGATCGCGGTATCGGTGGTGTCGCTCAGCACGAACCAGTCGAACTGCGCGCCGTGTCCGGTCTGCTCGACGGATTCGTAGATCGCGCGCAATCTCGCCAGCACGCGATAGGGGTCCTCATTATATGTCGGCAGCAGCATCGCGGTGCGGCTATGTATCGTGGGCAGAGGCGCGCTGGCGTCGATGCCGAGCTCATCCTTCCTTCTCATCAGCAGCACGAAGAAACCGCTAAGCGCCGACATGAAGGAGAAGGCGATCCATGCAAACAGCAGCACGAACAGCGCAAGGATGATCGACTCCAGGACCGTGACACCCCCGACCCGGAGCACCCGGTACATCTCATAACAGCCTGCCGCGGTCAGGATCGCGGTGCCGGTCAGAACGAAGGCGCGCCGGATCCACATCGGCGCAAAATCGGGCGCTGGCGGCGGCTCGAACCGCCGCAACGCCTGCACCGTCATATCCGTCGGCGATTCCGGAGGAAGGAAACTGGTCGGCGGGATATCCCGCCTTCCGGGCGAGCCGCCGGCCTTCGTCAAGGTGTCCATCGATAAACCCAGACTTCCGATACCGCCTCCTCGTTCTGCATGAGCGATGCGCGGAGTTCGACTGGGGTCTTTTCCTTCAACAACTCGAAGCTCAATCGCCAGCCGCCTGTCGCCGGGTTTGGCTGGGTAACGATGTTCTGAATCTTCGCCTTCTCGGCCGTCACGACACCGCGTAAGTTTTTCGGATCGACGGATTTCAACCGCTCGCCGGTCACGTCGAGCACGAAGAGCGTAGCGTTGTCGCCTCGTGTGCCGATCCCAGTCCGGGAAAATCGTGCCAGGGGGGCTGGCTTTGGAGTATCCGGCCCCCAGTGCAAACGATAGGTGTAGGTGTGTTCGCCCTTGGCCGGCAACGCCGCTTTGGGGCGCCAGAACAATGCGATGTTGTCGTGAATCTCTTCCTTGGTCGGGATTTCAAGCAGCTTCACCTCGCCTTCACCCCAATTGCCGATCGGCTCCGCCCACAGGCTTGGCCGGCGCTCGAAATTCGATTCCAGGTCCTGGTAGGCGGCGAAATCCTTCTGACGCTGCATGAGACCGAAGCCGCGCGGGTTGATATCGGCAAACGAAGAGACCTGAAGGTCGCGCGGGTTGTGCAGCGGCCGCCAAAGCTCCTCGCCGCGGCCGTTGAAAATTGCCAGGCCGTCTGAATCATGCACAGACGGACGGAAGTCGTCGACGTCCTTGCGGTCGTTCGGTCCAAAGAAGAACATGCTGGTCATCGGCGCGAGGCCGGCTTGTTGCAGATCGACGCGCGGATAGATCGCCATTTCGACGTCGAACACGGTGGTGTCGCCGGGGCGGATGGTGAAACGATAGGCGGCGGCGGCACTCTCGCTGTCGAGCAACGCGTGCACAACGATGGAGTTGGCTCCCGGCGCCGGCTTCTCGATCCAGAACGTCTTGAAGAACGGAAATTCTTCGCCCTTGGCTTCGCCAGTGTTGATGGCGAGCCCCCGCGCCGAAAGACCGTACAATTGTCCCTTGGCAACGGCGCGGAAATAGCTTGCGCCGAGAAAGACGCAAACCTCGTCATAATAGTCGGGCTTGTTGATCGGCGCATGAAGCCGAAAGCCGGCAAAGCCGAGATCGACGGCCGGGCCGGGCGGCGCCAGCTCGCCGAATGAAAACAGGTCGGGCCGGTAGGCGATGGGTGCCGCCTGGCCGTCCTTCACCTCGAAGATGTCGACTCGGTTCTTGTAGAAAAATCCGCGATGGAAAAACTGCACCTCGAACGGCAATTTTTCGCCGCGCCACAACGCGCGGTCCGGCAAGAACCGGATCGCCCGATACCGGTCGTAATCGAGATTTGCGAGATTGTCGGGCAGCTTCTCGCTTGGCGCCTTGTAGGCTTTGCTTGCGAGGTCGCGCGCCGTTTGCCGGACGATGGATCGATCGAACGGCGCAGGCTGGGCATGGGCGGCGGGCAAAAGCCCGGGCGCTATGCCGGTTGCCAATGGTAATACGGAAACAGCGAGGAAATCCCTGCGATTCACGAAACAACCTCGCGGTTACTGATGCGGACCATCGGCAACGCAGTGCATATCGGACGGTTCCCCGCGCCGGAATAGAACTGCTGTTTTTTCCCGACTGCCTACGATCCGGTCACGAGCACGCTAGCTTCGCAGCGTATGGCTTATCCGCGTGACCACGTTGTCCCACTGGCGTTTTTCGGAGACGGGATAATTGATCATGACGCAGTTCAGGGTGCCGTTGCCGCGATTGCAGCGGTTGTACCAGACCCGGTCCTTGCGAATGCTGGACACGACGAAGAAATCAGACGTGATCCGCTTATAGATGATGCCGGCAGGCGGCCGCATCTTGGCCAGGAACGTGGCGGGCGAATCGTTGCCGGGATTGGGAACGGACTGAACCGTCAGGTCGGCGCGGCGGTCGTCGGTGAAGAAGCGCCGTCCTGTGCCGCCTTCCGGCGGTCCGGCGTCGACGCTGAAGATCGAGACCGGCATGTCGACGCTGCTCCCGGTGCTCGCGATCACGTATCGCCGCCACTCGGTCTCGCCGGCGAAGGTAAGGGCGGGAGCAAAGATTGCGGCGAGGGCGAGGGCGGCGGTGAGGAGCTGCGCGCGCATGGAACGATCTCCGGTTGGATCAAAACACAATCCAATCGGTAAACGTTCGTTCCACCGCATCGCCGGCTGGTGCAAATCTCGCCTGCGATATGCCGTTTCGTTGTGTGGCCAAACCTCGGGTTCTGACACCGGCGAAGCGGAACGGTGTTAGCCGCTAGCTTCATCACTCGGGCCGTGGTGGGCGGATCAATTGGCCAGCGCCGGCCAGGAAGCCGCTAGCGGATCGCCTAGATCGATAATATGCGGCTTCTTTTCGTCGACAATCCTGAGTTTCTTCTTGAATTGTGGATTGGCATCGAAAAGCGCCAGCAGACCGTGATCTTGCGCCGACCATTTCTCGCGCACCGTACCTTTTCCGCTCTTCTTCGTGCGCGCGATCTGCTTGTTGCGTTCCTTGTTCCAGTCCTCTTCGCGCAGCCGGTCTATTTCCTTCAACGGATACGTTAGGTGTATCTGGAAATTGCCATCCTTGCGCGCCTTCAGCAGCATCTCGAGGCTTTCGCGTTCGGGATTTCCGTGTTCGCCGTCGCCCGAGAACACATAATGCTTCGCGATGATGCGCTCGAAGAAATCCTTGTCGAGATTATTGGAACTTCCGTGATGCGGCACCTTGAGAAGATCGACTTCGATCTTTGTGCCGTTATCCTTGTCGAGCTTGCCCGCTAGTTGCAGCCCTTTGAGAACCTTGTCGCCCCTCGCATCCCCGGTCAGCAACATTCGCTTCTTGTCTACCTCCACGAGCACTACAATGCTCGACAGATTGGGAACGGATTTGTCGACATAGGCCGCGAGAGCCTCTTCGGGCGTCTTTCCTTGCTTCTTGAGATTCTCAAGCCATTTCTGATGGTCTTTGTGCAGCGCCTGAATCTCTTCAAGCATGGGGCCGATGACGGTGACGTCCAGCGAGTTGGCTATCCTAGTCGGCGCCTTGCCTTGTGGCGCGGCGATGAGCTTCCCCCCGAACTCGGTGTTGCGCCCATAGCCGAGCCGATCGGCGTCCTTCCTCAGCCGAAAGCCCTGCGCGATGCTGGCGAGTACTTTCAGGGAACTTCCAACTACTTCCGCGTCCGCGGCGTCATTGCCTCCGGGATTCTGGCCGATGAAGATATCTTCCACGCTTCCGACCTTTTCGTCGGACAGCTCGACCGCTCCGGTGCTGGCCTCCGTCTTGAATGTCGCGTTCACCTTCGCCGTCAATTCCGCTGGCTGACCGCCGATAATATCGTCAAAGCTGTTGTGCCACAGGCTGAACACATTCAGCAGACGCGGCTTGTGCGCCTCCACATTGGCGATTTCTTCCTTGGTGAAATCCAGAATTCCCTGGATATGATCGTCGTCCACATGACTGACCATCAGCACGTCGATCGGTAGCGGATCACTCTTCTTGATCTTGCGCGCGTTGCGGATTTTCATCAACCTCGGCTTGAGATGCGGTGAATAGACGGACCTGGGTCCGCCGTCGATCATGATGAGCCCGGGCTCCTGCTTGGTGCCGAAGTGCAGCAGCAGGCAATCGCCCTTGCGTGCCCGCCGGACGTCCAGACTGAAAATCATGGGGAGCCTCCTCAAATACTCTGAAAAGCCCTGAGCACATCCAGCAGCCCGCTGCCCTGGAAGCTGCGCTCGCGGCCGAGGTCGGTCGCGGTTTCGCACAATATCTTCTTGATCTTGCGCGGCTGCTTGATGAATTCCGGATATCGCGCCATCAGCATCGCCGCAGCGCCGCTGACATGCGGAGCGGCCATGCTCGTTCCGTCGAGGTCGCCCCAGCCGTCCCGGAACGGACCATGGATACGCTCGCCCGGCGCGACCAGATCGGGCTTCAACCTTCCATCCCCGGTCGGACCGCGGCTCGAGAAAAAGCTGACACCGTAGGTATGCGGCAGCGATCGATGCGTCGATCCGACCGTAATCACGCCGTCCGCATTTCCGGGATCGGTGATGCTGAACGCGGCATAGCTTTCGAACGCACCATCGGTAGTCGTAAAGCTCTGAAATCCGTAGTTTCCGGCGGCCGCGACCACTACCACGCCACTTTCGACCAGATGCTCGCACTCCTCGCAAATCGGCGTTCGGCCGCAGGCGTAATTCCGCACATCGTGCTTGATCGAAAGACTGAGGTTTGCGCCGTGAATTGAAATATAGTCGTGGCGCTCGTTCAGATGCCTGATGTACTGCAAGGCGGCGATAATCGCGAATTCGGTATCTTTCTCGTCGCTGTTTCGTGAAAGGACCCTGAAGTCGTACAGTTGGATATCAGGACACATCCCGTCGATCCTGTCGTCTTCCGCAATGGCCTTGGTTCGCTTTTGAGGTGCCCTGGCGCCAATGATGCCGGCGACGTGCGTGCCGTGATCGCTTACCGAGGGGCGCGTGTCGATTTTGATTTCGATGAACGGTTCGACCAACTCCCAATGAATCGGGCGTTGCGCCCGTACATCCCTAGACAATTGAACGAGGTTCGAGATCAGCTTGGCGCCGGCCTGCTTCAGTTTCTGCCCTTCGGGCATTTTGTGCCCGTCCGGCAGAAGCTGCTTGAGCTTGTCCTCCTGTATTTCCGGATCTTCGTCTTCGTTGAAGATCCTGAGGTTGTCGAGGTTGACGATTTTGCGAAAGTTGCTGAAATCGAAACTGGCAACGACCCTGGATTGCTTCCCGGTCGCATCCTTGAAGCATGGGTGATCGCCCTGAATCCCGGAGTCGATGACGGCCCACGCGATCTCTGCGCAATTGACCGTGAAGAGCAGGCGGGCGGCGTCCGCCTTGACTGAAGGTACGGATCGAGCGACGGCCATATCGGCGCGCCGATTGAGTGAAACCTGATAGACGAGCGAATCTTTCCATTGCTTGCGCCGGTTTGCGTCGTTCTGTTCTTGGCGATCAAGAATTTCGGAGAACAAATCGGTCAGCAGGCGCGCAATTTCGCCTTTTCCCACCTTGATCGCGGCAGCCAGTTGTTTTGCATCAGGAGCAATCGTGGTGGTTTGGGCCGCCCAGAGAATAATGCCGGCGAGCGCGGCGTAGCGATCGAGTGCCGTCAGCATTCCGGGCGATCTCTTGATTGTCTTGGGATCGCTCCAGTGTGCCGCCATTTCCTGAACTGTGTCCAGAACGGCGTTGATGCGTTGACTGCCGCTTGCGGGCTGCAGATAGACCGCCATATCGCTTTGAATGCGCGCGCTGCTCCACCAATTCGTCGTGGGTACGATGACGCGCAGCACCTCGTCGAAGTACAGCCGTGCGGCGATTACACCCTGCAGATAGGCAATTTTTCGGGGCTCGCGACCACTCGCGTCATGCGCTAGTCGATCGTGATCGACTTCGTCATCGATCCAGTTTGCGACGAGGCCTGCTGTATTCGTCTTGTACGTTGTGATGAGCAGCTCCTGCGGTCCAGCCTCGCTCGCATATGCAATCCAGACATCGCCCAAAATCGGCGAGTCCTGCAGTTGACGGCGATCACCGGTCGGTCCAAGCAGGATGTATTCGGCCAAGGTTCTTGGAATGAGCACCGTCATGGCTCAGACCTTTGATGCTGGAAAGGGAAATTCGGCAGGTGTTGGCAACGCAGACTGGAAATGTTTCCGGATCGCGGCATCGCATACTGCATAGCCCCAGTTGATCAATCGCTCCTGCAATTGATCGTCCACAGCTTGCAACCGGGTGGGCGTTTCAGCGAGCCGCATGGTCGGGTCCGCCTGCCATGCACTGCGGTTCAACGGTGCGTCGGCTGCATCACAAAGCGGGCAACATGGCGCGGAATTCCGCGCGCGCATGCCCGATCGCTTGCCGGATGAGACCGCATGGCTGTGTGTACGCGGAAGGAGCATGGACTGCCTGCCCCACTACTAACTGAAATGGTGCGCGGTTGTATCTATAAAGAATAATTCTTTTAATTGAGCGCCATGAAATGTTGGTTGTCAATGTGGTGTCGCACACATTCGTCCGGATTTTTTTGCCGACACATGGAGCCGGCGCGTCCGACGTGTGCTGCAGCTCTGCCGCCGCGGGGGGCGTTCGATTGTCGCTGTGCCTTTCTCATCAGACCTCCGCCGGCAGGGCCGTTCATCGCGTGGCAGTCTCGGGAGCATCCGCCGCGAGGTGCTTGCCCGCGATGTATCCAAACGTCAGCGCGGGGCCCAGCGTGATACCGGCGCCGGGATAGTTGCCGCCCATGATGCTCGCCATGTCGTTGCCGGCGGCGTAGAGGCCGGTGATCGGCTGGCCGTGTTCGTCGAGCGCGCGGGCATGCGCATCGGTCTTGATGCCGGCATAGGTGCCGAGATCGCCGACCACCAGCTTGATCGCATAATACGGTCCGTCCTTGATCGGCGCGACGCAGGGGTTCGGCCCGTGCAGCGCATCGCCCTGGTAGCGGTTATAGGCGCGCGATCCCTTGCCAAACGCGGGATCGCGCCCCTCCGCGGCCGAGGCGTTGAACTCGGCGACCGTCGCCTCGAGCCCCTGTCGATCGATGCCGGTTCTATCAGCCAGTTCAGCCAGCGTTGCGCCGCGCTTGAGGTAGCCGGTGGCGAGATGGTGGCGCAGCGGCATCGGAAACGGCGGCACGCAGCCGAGGCCGTATTTTCGCAGCGCGCGGTGATCGCACAGCAGGAACGCGGTGATCTCCTCGCCGGGCTTTGCAGCCTTCACCATCGCCTGCACGAAGTCATGATACGAATTGCCTTCATTGGCAAAGCGCCTGCCGTCGCGCATCACCGCAATGACGCCCGGTTTCGCGCGGTCGATGAAATGCGGCATCACGCCCTTGGAGCCGTCCTTGCGCTCGGTGATTGAGACCGGCACCCAGGCAGCCGCGTTCGGCAACGTATCCTCGATGCGGCCGCCGGCGGTCTCCGCCAGCCGCAATCCGTCGCCGGTGTTGCCGACAGGACCCGGCGAAAAATGCTCGGCGCCGGTGGGCGCGTGCGCAAACATCGTCTTGCGCCTCGCCGCATCATGCGGAAAGCCGCCGCAGGCGAGCACCACGCCGCGCCTGGCGATGATGCGCACCAGCTTGCCATGACGCTCGACGATCGCGCCGCGCACCGCGCCATCCTCGACGATCAGTTCGTGCACGGGCGAGGACAGCCACAGCGGAATTTTCAGGTCGAACGCTGATTTCGCCAGACGCCCGGCCAGCGCATTGCCGTTGGTCAAGGTCATGCCGCGGCCGTGGCGCATCACGTCCATCAAATGCTTCGACAGGCGTTTTGCGACGTAGACCGCCGAAGTCAGCGATTTGGTCGCCCGCATGAAGTGGATGATCTCCTTGCCGGAGCCCAGCATCATGCCGAACACGGTGAGTTCGGGGAGGGGATTGCCGAGATCCTTGATATGCCCGCCCAGTTCGCGACCGTCGAACGGCCGCGTCACCATCGAGCGACCGCCCTGCGCGCCGCCGGGGGCTTCCGCGTGGTAATCCGGAAAGGTCAAGGGCATGTCGAACTGGACGGCCGTCTTGCTGGTGAAAAAGTCCACCGCCTCGGGACCGGCGGAAAGAAACGCCTCGACGCGCGCGGCATCAAAACTGTTGCCGGCCTCGTGGCGCAGATAGGTCCGCGCCTGCTCCGGGCTTTCCTCGATGCCCCACGCTTTCGCCAGCGAAGTGCCGGGAATCCATAGCCAGCCGCCGGAACGGGCAGTAGTGCCGCCGAAGCGCGGCTCCTTTTCGACGATGAGAACGTTGAGCCCGTGATGCCCCGCGGTGACCGCTGCCGACATCCCGGCACAGCCGGAGCCCACCACCAGCGTGTCGCATTCGTAATTCTCTTGTTCGTTGCCAGCCACGCGATCCGCCTCGTGTTTCCATTCTTTGAACGGACATTTGGATGGGGATGGATTGGCCTGTCAATCGCGCGGCGTTCCTGGTTCGACCCGAAGCGGGTGAAGGTGCGCTCCTATCCGGTCGCGGTCGAAAGCGGCGGGGAATTACAGAAAGGGTCGTATGTGGCCGAGACCTTTCCGATGCATGTCGAGGAAAGCTACGTCATCATCGAGACGTAGATTGCCTACCACGGTTCGCAGGCATAACTCCCACCACGTCGTCCCGGCCTTGAGCCGGGACCTATAGCCACCGCTGCCGGCGATGGACCGAGCTGTGGCCTCATCGCGCCAGAGCTCTGACATCGGTGGTTATGGATTCCGGGTCGCGCTTCGCTTGCCCGGGACGACGGGAGGTGTCAGCCCATCGACCATCGCGCCGACGATGGTCGCAATCTCCTTGCGCAACGCCTCGACCGGCACCGCGATCAGCTTCTGTTCGAGGCCGAGCAGCACCATGCCGTGCACGGCGGAGAACAGACTGCGTGCGGTCACGCCGAGTTCGTCCGGCGTGCGCTTCGGAAAGAGTTCGGCCAGCGGCTGATAGATGTGGCGGAATAGATTCATCTGTTCGCTGATGGCCCAGTCCGGCACCGGCTTGCCCGGCGCCATGCGGTGCTCGAACAGCGCGCGCCACAGCTCGAGATTTTCCGCGGCGAAATCGCAATAGGCGACTGCGATGCGGACCAGCGTCTCGCGAGGCGAGGCGGAGCCATCGGCTTCGGCGGCCGTGAGTGCGGCGTCCAACCGCCCTAGCGTCCGCGATCCGACCCGCAGGATCAGTTCGTCGACGTCTTCGACGAGATTGTAGACCGCGCCGTTGGCGATGCTGATGTCCCGCGCCAGATCGCGTGTTTTCAGGCCCGCCAGACCGCCTGCGGCAATCCGTCGCTCAGCCGCTTCGATGAGGGATTCCCGAAGTTTGGCTCGTCTTTCCAGTGCTTTAGACATCTTTCACCAATCTTGAGCGCCGCTCAAAATAAATCTTGAGCATCGCTCAAAGTGCTGCTACGACAGTTTCGTGAGCAATGCTCATAACACAGGGAGCCACCAATGTTCAAAACTGTTTTGACGCTTTTCCGGGGCAGCGTGGCTGTCGCGGGTGAAGAACTGGAAGACCGCGCGGCGCTGCTCATTCTCGACCAGCAGATGCGCGATGCGGCCGCGGCAGTGGAGCGCTCCAAGCGATCGCTGGCGCTGGCGATTGCAGGCGACCAGCAGGAAGGCCGCCGTCTCGACGCCACCAACGCCCGGATCGCCGATCTTGAAGTTCGCGCCACCGCTGCGCTCGACGGCGGAAGGGAAGATCTCGCGCGCGAAGCGGCGCAGGCAATCGCCAATCTCGAGGCCGACCGTGATGCCGCGATGACCGCGCGAACGCTGTTCGCCTCCGAGATCACTCGCATGAAGCGCCAGGTCGCCAGCGCTGAGGCGCGGATCACCGAACTCGATCGCGGCCGTCGCATCGCCCGCGCGTCGGAGGCGGTTCGTGCGCTGCGCCGGGGCGGTATCGAGGCCGCGCGTCCCTACGAATCCACGCTGCCGGAAGCGGAGAACACCCTGAAGCGTCTGCGCGAACGACAGATCGAGGCCCAGTCCGCTGCGGACGCCTTGGTCGAACTCGATGCCGCCACCGGACCGCAGGCGACCGCCGAGAAACTGGCCGAACAGGGCTTTGGGCCACGGCTGAAATCAACCGCGGATGATGTGCTCGCGCGGCTGAACGCCAAACGCACGCAAGCTGCCTGAACTGAATTTGATCGATTAAGCCATACCAACAGGAGACTATCATGAACCAGAACGTCCAACCCCACAGCGGTGCCTGGGTTACCTTTACCTATGTTTCGTTTGCCGCCTCGGCCTTCATGGTTGCCGTCGGCGTGTTCTTCCTGCCGCTCGATCTCTGGATCAAGGGCTATCTCGCGATGGGCATCGTCATGCTGGTGCAGTCCTGTGTCACCCTGACCAAGACCGTGCGCGACATGCACGAGAGCGGCAAGCTGGTGAACCGCATCGAGGACGCCAAGGCCGAGCGGTTGCTGATGGAAGTTTCCAAGGCTGCTTGAGTTGCAAGACTGCGTAACCTGTGGCGCGGTGCTGGCGAGGGCTGACGGCGGATGTTTCGGCATCTGCCGTTCGCTCGTCCGCCTTCGCCGCCCTCACCAGAAGCAGCAACTCAATACCAGGCAAAGCAAAACTGAAAGGGAATGTCCGTGCCTTCTCCTGAAAACGATGATGGCCGTCGGCTTCCGACTTCGCTGCGAAGAGCGCTCGTGTTCGTGTTGCTGGGTCCCGTCCTCGGAGTGCTCATAGGCTTTTCAGTGGTGGCCATTGCGATCCGGGGATACGCGCCCGACCTTTACGGCGTCCCGATAGCGTTTTTGTTCAGTCTGGTTGTATGTGCGATCACCGGCCCCGTTGACGGAGTTCTGGCTTGGGTTGTGCCTGTTTCCTTGAGGGTGCCTTTGACCGCGATCGTCGGGGCGGCCGTTGCCGTCGGTCTCGTCCTTTTCTTGGCAGCCCAACTGGGAGGCCAGATGACACCGCCGCTGCACACGCTGATTCCGATCGCAGTCATCGGGGCAATCAATACAGGTGCGTGCTCGTTGCTCACGTACTATTGGCGTCGCAGGAAGGCTTGACCTAGCCAGCATCCGCGCCGCCGTTCCCTATCACGAATTATTTGATGCCGCCGTTCAATGCATCGTTTACCCTGCGGCAATTGCAACATGTCGCGCTCATGGCTCCTTAACCGGCCCGGCGCACAAATCCGCCCCCAAGTGGGAAAGCGGCATGGCGTCTGTCTGGAGCGACAATTCGGCGATCCGTCACGCCTTGGGGCAAGTGCGCTCCGCCGCTGCGCGTCTGGGCGGATATGGTCTCTTTTGGCTGAAGGCACTGCGCCAGCCCACCATCGATCTCACCCTGCGCACCCATACCGGGCTGGTCACGCGAATCGTCGAGGCCCCCGGCCTGTCGCTTTCCGAAGCCGAACTCGACGAGTTGGTCTCTCAACTGCGCGTCGTGGCGGCCAAGACCCTGCCGAAGGAGGGCCTCACTTACGGAATATTCTCTGGCGAGCGCGAACGGCTGTCGCGCGCCGTCGTCACGCTGATCTCAGAGGAAGCAACGGGCCGGCCGATTGCCTTCAATGCGCTGTCGGTCATGAAGGTCGAGCTCGACGGCGAGCCGGTGGAGGTCACGCATCTCGGCCTGGTCATGGTCGATCCCGATGAGCGGGGGCAAGGGCTCTCCTGGGTGCTGTACGGCCTGACGGCGCTCGTTCTCTTTGTCCGTGACGGACTGCGTCCGAAATGGATCTCGAACGTCACCCAGGTGCCGTCGGTGGTCGGCATGGTCAGCCAGACCTTTTCGGATGTCTTTCCGGCGCCCCATCCGGACTCACGCCAGAGCTTTGCGCATCTGCAATTGGCACGCGGCATCATGTCCCGTCATCGCGCCGTGTTCGGCGTGGGTGAGGATGCCGGGTTTGACGAGGCGCGTTTTGTCATCACCAATGCCTACACCGGCGGATCGGAAGCGCTGAAGAAAACGTTCGAAGCCGCACCCAAACATCGCGACGAGCAATATAACGCCTGGTGCGCGCGTGAGCTCGATTATGCCAGGGGCGACGACGTCCTTCAGCTCGGCCGCATCGATCTCGCCGGTGCCCGCCGCTACGTCCAGCGCGATGTGCCGGCCGGTTCATTGCCGGCGCTGCTCGCGGCCTCCGCCGTGCTGGCGTTGCAGCGGCTGATACTGCCGGTGGTTTACTGGCTCGACGACACGCGTCCGTTCGGCAGCTTGCGGCCTTGGCGAGGGAACGGCCGATGACACCAGGTGAAATGACATCTGGCATGATCGCCGATTCCATCGTCAATCTCTGCGGCGCGATCGGGCTTGGCGTCGCTATGATCACGCTGCACCGGCGCGATCCCAAGGGCCCGCTGACGCGGCGTCTTCTGGTCGCGCTTGGCATTATCGCGCTGCTGTTCCTGGTGCGGGGCACCGCGTGGTGGAGCGGCAGCGCGGGGCTCAACAACCTGTCGGCAATTCCGGCCGCGCTGATCCCGCTCGGCTCATTGATCGTTACCGAAGGTATCCTGCGGCGTCATGCCCCGCGCCCGGCCAAGATCGCGCTTCTGAGCGGCGGTATCGCGCTCGGTCTCGCCGGCGCTGCCGGGTTGGAAACCCTCGCGATGCCCGCCGCCATCCTGCTCGCGTTGTTTCAGCTTGGCGGCTTCGCCATTTGCGCCTGGTTGCTGGCGACGCGCGACCGCGCCACGCTGATGGTATCAGAGAATCGCATCGTTAGCCGTCTCGCCGTCGGCGCCATCCTGGTCATTCCCTTCATCGTTACCGATTTCAGGGTGCTGTTTCCGGATATCCCGGTCAGGCTCGGGGCATTGGGAGCATTGCTCGTCGTTACCGCGATATTGATCGCAGAACGCGGCGCAGAGACGCAGCATCAGGCGTTGATCATGACGGCATTGCGGCTGTCGAGTTCGGCCCTTCTCGGTATTGCCGCGGCGTTTGTCGCGCCGGATGCCGATGCGGCGCAGGTCATGCGATTCTGTGCGATAGCGATCGCGGGCGTTCTCACCATCGGGTTGATGGTGGACGCGCTGCGCGCCCACTTCGAATCCCAGGTGCCCGGTGTCCTCAACTCCGTCGCGGCCTCGCCAGCCAGAACGCGCGACGCGCTGATCGCGGAACTCGCGCGTCATCCGATCTTCGAGAGCGCCCGGCGTTATCGGGAGAGCGAACTCTCGAGCTTCGATCCGCAACTGCTGCGCCATTTTCTCTCGACCCGGCGTGTACTGCGCCGGCCGGATGCGCCGTGGGGCCTGACATCGTCCGATCCGGCCGTCGAACGCGTGGTATCGCTGCTGGCGGCCAACAGCGCGACGCACCTCATCGTGCTATCGCACGATCCGGTCGACGTCATCACACTGGCAGTTCCCGTAATTTCGGCCGATCCGGCCACGGAAACCGCGCTTGCACTGCTGCGGCGCCTGCTAGCGCTGACGCCGGAGGCGACGTGATATTCAATCCCACGATTTTTCACGCCCGGCTTACGAAACGTGTTGTGACTGTGATAAGACCGCCGCCGTAGCGAGTTCATGACGGGGCAGGCCGATGTCGAAGCAAGCGATGCGTGAAGAGGCAGAGCGGCTGATCCGCGAGACGATGGAAAAGAAGGCCCTCGTCATCAAGCAGGGCAACACCAGGATAGAGGCGGTGTGCGGAAAATGCGGCGCGCCGAACCGCGTCCAGGCCGAAAAGGGCGCGACCCGCGTCAAATACGTCTGCAAGCAATGCGGCGACAAGCAGGTAACGCTGTAAGCATAAATAGCCAAAGCTGTCATTGCCCGCCAACGGGTCGCGCGAATGCGCGCCCGATGACAGGCTGCGGCGGGCAATTCGGTATCCCAGAGACACACCAGCGATAGAATCGAGAGGCCGCAGCGTACTGGATACCCCGCATCGCGGGGTATGACGGCTGCCTATTCCCCCTTCACAAATCTGGCGAACGCCTCCGCGTAATCCGGATGCCAGCGCGACAGTGCGGGGCGGTTCTCCACGATATCGCCGATCGCCCACGACATGCGCCGCTCGTCGAGTTGTCGCGGTACGTCGTTGTCCGGACAGAGGATGTAGAAGTCGCCGGCGTCGATGCGTTCGATCATGAAATCGATCGTTTGCTCCGGCGTCCAGGCGCCGGGCGGCTTCTCGGTGCGGCCGCGCGCGGTCAGGGGAGTGAAGACGTGGCCGGGGATCATCAGATGCGCGCTGATCTTGCAGCCCGGCAGGTTCCGCAGTTCGTGCTGCAGCGCTTCCGTCTGCGCTTTGATGCCGGCCTTCGAGACGTTGTAGGCGGGATTGCCGGGCGGCGTCGTGATGCCTTGCTTGGAGCCGGTGTTGATCACGAGGCCGGGCCGCCCGCGTTCGACCATGTGAGGTACGAAAGCTTGCGTGCCGTGAATGACGCCCCACAGGTTCACCGCGAGAATGCGCTGCCAGTTCTCCAGCGGACCAAAACTGTTGCTGTCGGGGCCAATGCCGGCATTGTTCATCAGGATGTCGGTGCCGCCGAACCGCTTTTGCACCGCGGCTTCCAGGCCCGTAACCTCATCGAAGCGGCTGACGTCGACCGATGCCGTCATGATGTCGGCCGCGCCGCCTTTGGCGACGGCTGCCAGTCTGGCCGCGGCCACGGCGAGGCGCTCGGCGCCGATGTCGGCGATGCACACCTTCATGCCGAAGCCGGCAAAACGCATCGCGGCGGCGAGCCCGATGCCGGAGGCGCCCCCGGTGATCACGGCAACATGATTTGGCGACATCGCGGGATGGGGCATCGTCATTCTCCGGACAGTTGAGGTATGTATTCGCAGGCCGACGCCTTAGACTACCATGTACGAACGGGCATGGGAGGTCTTCGCATCGGCTGCTTTCCGCAATCCTTCGGCCGCATTACGGTTCATGCCACGGTTATTAGATCCGCAAGCATAGCGGCGACCAACCGACTTCAAGGGAGTGTAAACATGGCAGTCACGCAGGCGATTCCGATCACGCGCCATCCTTACGCGGATGGTTCCTACAAGAGAATGCTGATCGACGGCCAGTGGGTCGACGCCGCCTCCGGCAAACAGTTCGAGACCCACAATCCGGCGACCGGCGAATTGCTCGCGACCGTCGCCGAAGGTGACGCGGAGGACATCAACCGCGCCGTGGCGGCGGCCCGCCGCGCCTTCGAGGGACCCTGGAGCAAGATCAAGCCGTATGAGCGGCAAGGGCTGTTGCTGAAGCTCGCCGATCTCGTCGAGAAAAATTTCGAGGAGCTGTCGCAGCTCGATACGATGGACATGGGCGCGCCGATCAGCCGCACCCGTGGCAACAAGCTGCGCGTGCTCGGCATGCTCCGCTATTACGCCGGGCAGGCTACGGCGTTGCACGGCGAGACCATCGAGAACTCGTTGCCCGGCGATATCTTTTCTTACACGTTGAAGGAGCCGGTCGGGGTTGTCGGGGCGATCATCCCCTGGAACGGCCCGCTCGCCGCGACCGTCTGGAAGATCGGTCCCGCGATCGCAACCGGCTGCACCGTCGTGTTGAAGCCCGCCGAGGAAGCGCCGCTGACCTCGCTGCGGCTCGCCGAGCTCTGCATGGAAGCCGGCGTCCCGCCTGGCGTCGTCAACGTCGTGCCCGGCTATGGCGAGACCGCCGGCGCGGCGCTGGCGTCGCATCCCGACGTCGACAAGGTCGCTTTCACCGGCTCGCACGTCACGGGACAGTCGATCATCCGCGCCTCCGCCGGCAACCTCAAGCGCGTGTCGCTCGAACTCGGCGGCAAGTCGCCCGATATCGTGTTCGCCGATGCCGATCTTGACGCGGCGGTGCCGGGCGCCGCAATGGCGGTGTTTGCCAATTCCGGGCAGATCTGCAGCGCGGGTACACGGCTGTTCGTAGAAGAGAACGTCTATGACGAATTCGTCGGCCGCGTCGCCGAATTCGGCAAGAAGCTGCAGGTCGGCAACGGTCTCGATCCGGGCACGCAGATTGGGCCGTTGGTCTCGCAGCAGCAGATGGACCGCGTCGCCGGTTACCTGGACATCGGCCAGAAGGAAGGCGCCAAAGCAGTGGCCGGCGGCGGCCGGCTGACCGAAGGCGCGCTCTCGAAAGGTTTCTTCGTGCAGCCGACCGTATTCGCCAACGTGCAGGACAATATGCGGATCGCGCAGGAGGAAATCTTCGGCCCGGTGATCTCGGCGATCTCCTTCAAGGATACCGATGAACTGGTCAAGCGCGCCAATGCCACCACCTTCGGCTTGGGCAGCGGCGTCTGGACCACCAATGTCAGCAAGGCGCACCAGGTCGCGAAGGCGCTGCGCGCCGGCTCGGTCTGGGTGAACTGCTATCAGGCGATGGACCCGGCCGTGCCGTTCGGCGGCTACAAGATGAGCGGCTACGGCCGCGAGTCCGGCAAGCAGCACGTCGAGGAATATCTCAACGTCAAGGCGGTCTGGATCAAGACGGCCTGAGACGCTTCAGATCGGTGGATGCGATGGCGGCGGCTTCGGCCGCCGTTGTCTTGAACCTTTTACGAACAAGCTGAAGCGGTTACGTATCCGTATCAACCCGGAGTTCTGGAAGAGACATGAATTATCCATCGTTGTTTTCGCCGCTCAAGCTCGGCGCCTATCGGCTCAATCATCGTCTCGCGTTGGCGCCGTTGACGCGGATGCGGGCGGCGAAGCCGAGCCTCGCGCCGCGGCCGCTGAACGCGGAATATTATGCGCAGCGCGCGACGCCGGGCGGATTGCTCATCGCCGAAGCCTCGCCCGTGATGGCGACGGGCTTCGGCAGCCCCGGCGTTCCCGGAATCTATACGGAAGCGCAGATCGAAGGCTGGCGCGAGGTGGTCGATGCCGTTCACGCCAAGGGCGGAATCATTTTCCTGCAGCTCTGGCATGTCGGGCGCGTCTCGCATTCCTCCTTCCAGCCGGGCGGCGTGTTGCCAGTCGCGCCATCGGCGGTGCCGATCGCCGACCTGAAGACGGGCACGGCAGACGGCAAGGCGGTGCCCTACGAGACGCCGCGCGGGCTTGAGACATCGGAAATTCCCGGCGTGATTGACGCCTACCGTCAGGCCGCGAAGAACGCGCTTGCCGCGGGCTTCGACGGCGTCGAGGTGCACGGCGCCAACGGCTACCTGATCGAGCAGTTCCTGCAATCGCACACCAACCTGCGCACCGATCAGTATGGTGGTTCGATTCCGAACCGCGTGCGCTTCCTGATGGAGGTGACCAAGGCCGTGGTCGAGGTATGGGGAGCCGACGGCGTCGGCGTGCGGCTGTCGCCCTATGGTGTTGCCAACGGCAGCGGCGAACCGGACCCGATGCCGCTCTACACATATGCCGTCGAACAACTCAATCCGCTTCGCCTCGCCTACCTGCATTTCATCGAGCCGCGCTCCTCCGGCGCCGGCCGCGCCGAGGTCAACCACCAGAACGTGCCGTCGGCGATGGTGCTGTTCCGTCCGATCTGGAAGGGCGTGCTGATCGCGGCCGGCGGCTTCACCGGCGAGACCGCCGATGCGGCGATCAGGGATGGCCATGCCGACGCGGTCGCTTTCGGCCGCATTTTCATTTCGAATCCGGACCTGCCGCGCAGGCTGCAGCGCGGTTTCCCGCTGACGCCCTATAACCGCGCGACGTTCTACGGCGGCGATGTGACAGGCTACACGGATTATCCGGAGCACAACGAGTTGGAGCAGGCGTGAAGCTCCTGCGTCATTGCGAAATCGTATAGTGTGAGCCCGTCATTCCGGGGCGATGCGAAGCATCGAACCCGGAATCTCGAGATCCCGGGTCTGGTCCTTCGGACCATCCCGGAATGACGGAGTGTCGTCGCTCCGCTCCTCGCAATGACGAAACGTGAGGATTGAGCCAAAAATGTTTCCGGAAGAAGAACCAGAGAAAAAGAAAACCAAGGCCGTATCCCTCGGCAAACCTGCCGCGGGCCAATGCCTGTGCGGCAAGGTCGCCTTCGAGATCGACGTGCCGGCGCGCTGGGCCTGGCACGATCATTCGCCGGACAGTCGCCGCGCCCATGGCGCGGCCTACGCGACCTATGTCGGAAGCTGGCGCAAGCGCTTTCGCATTACCAAGGGCAAGGCCAGTCTTACACGATACGAAGACGAGGCCACCAAGACGGTACGCAGTTTTTGCTCCGATTGCGGCACGCCTGTCGTCTATGAGCGTCCGCGCTCGCCCCATATGGTCAACATCCCCCGTGCGCTGTTCTCCGGCCGCACCGGCCGCCAGCCGCTCTATCACATCGCGATCGAGGAATTGCAGGAGTGGGCCTATACCGGTGAACCGCTGGTGCCGCTGAAGGGATATCCCGGCGTGGTCTGGCAGCGCTCGAAAAAGAAGAAGCGCGCGGATCGTGAGGGGATGTTCTAGAGCGTGGACCCACTACGCGCAGCCAGCCATAGCCGGATGGATGCGAGCTGGACGAAGGCGATAAGGGGCTTGAATCACGGCAAGACAGTCCGGCTCAATGTGGCCCGCCAAGGAGCGGGTCGGACGCTATGCACCCGAAAGCGGACCCATTATGCTCACCCTGAGCTTTGTCGTTCTTGACCCAAAGCGGAGATCGGATCGAATAGCGGATTATGTATCGGTTAGCAGTGGCCCAATTTCAACTTGAGGCTTATGTTTCGCAGCCTCACTACAAATCGGAGGCATAGGGCCTAAGAAGGATTGATTGGGACGCTCCACTGCATCGCAACGCTTTCGGCGAGGCGGAGGCCGAACCATTCTCACGGGATTATGACGGAACGTAGCTCGAAGACCTGCATTTACCGTCGCCGAGGCAATCCGCTTTGGCACCAAACGAGGAAATACCCATGAGGAAAACCGTTCGCGTCGTGGGTACGATATCTTCTCTCGTGCTGGCATATGGCGCCGTCGGCGCGATGGCACAGCCCCAGCCAGACCAACAGGCTCAATCCCATCGCATGGATCAGGAAGAAGTCGGTACGATGGGGCAAGGTGGTATGGGGCAAGGCGGTATGATGTGTGGAGGCATGATGGGTCGCGGCATGATGGGCCGTGGAATGATGGGCGGTGGCATGATGGGCGGCCACATGGGATCTCCTATGATGTTCCGCATGATGTTCGCTCTTATGGACGATGGCGACGGGCAAATCTCGTTGCAGGAGTTTCAGGCGGCCCACGAGAGAATTTTCAAAGCGATAGACAGCAACAAGGACGGCCAAGTGACGCTGGAGGAGATGCAAGCCTTCATGCGCGGGCGGCCCCAGACATCAGCTTCGCGTCAGTAGTGCTGGCTCGGGAGGTGGATGCATTTGTACCTCTGGTCTGAATGGACCATGCGCCTTTTGGCCGTAGGTGAAGTGACGGCACGTTGCATTGAGGTCCGCTCATGGACGTGTAGCGAACTAGGTTTGCTCACGGTGAGTTCTTCGCATTTTGACGCAAAGTAGACGTTGAGCGGCTATCGATCTAACGAACAGCCATCCAGACGCTCATCGCGACCATCATCAGATTTTCGGTAAGCGAAATGAAGCCAAGGGGCACCTTGCTGTCCCCGCCCACGCAGGCGCATTTCAGCTCGCGTTTATCAATATAGACGGCTTTGAAGACCGAGGCCGCGCCAATCGTGCCGATCACAAAGGCGACCGGGATGGCTAACCGTTTCAGCGCACCGCCTGCAACCATCAGCACGCCCGAAATCGCCTCACCAAAGGGGTAGACATAGGCGTATCTTGCATAGCGTTGGGCCAACAGGTCGTAACCCAGAAACATGTTCGAGAACGTCTCGAGGTCACGCAGCTTCAGAATGGCCAGGATGCACATACTAAAGGCGATGAACCATTCGAGGCTCCGCACCGTCGTCACAATTCCAGTCGAAGCCCACGTCGCAGCCAGAGCCATGGCCAAGGCTGTGGCGAAAACCGCGGTCACAGGCTGGTAACTCGTCGCGTTGGGATTGCTGACCGGCTTGTGGAAATGTTGCCGAAGAATCATAACCCCCGATGCGACTGCCTGCGATGAATGTCTGCGGCGTCGTTTCGACGTGTTGGCGCGCCATGTAGGCGTCCGTTTCGGCACGGCTCTTCAGTTGATGATCTTCGACATCGAACCCCTCCCGCTGCAAGAGGTCGAGCGATTTCAGACCGAAGGGACAGACGTGCTCCGGTGTCACCATGCGGTAGAGCGTCGCCCTTTCTTCTCGCGTCTTGTCCAGCATTGTACCGAGCAATTCCGCTGAGACTTGGGGGTTCCTATGCTGCGGCGCAATGCCTGCTCCACGACGAGGAACCAATCGGTACGGAACAGTTATCCTTCGAGTAAGGATGGGAATCGGAACATGTCCTATGCTCGCTTCGCCGCGATGATCGCAGCCTCGACTTTGATTATGTTCGGGTTAATGTATCTCAACACGTACGCGCTGGATCATGTTTGGTACAGCCAGACGCGAACCTGGATGGCGCTTCTCATGGGCGCAGTCATGGCGGCGGTGATGCTTGCCTTCATGTGGCGCATGTACGAGAGCCGGTCCGCCAATGCAGCGATTTTGATAGCGAGTGCGGCCTTGTTTGTTGTTTCGTTATGGTTGGTTCGCAGTCAGGAGACGGTGTCGGACGTCTCTTACATGAAAGCGATGATCCCGCATCATTCGATTGCGGTGCTGACGAGCGAGAGGGCTCACATCCGAGATCCGCGCGTCCGCAAACTGGCGGACGGCATCATTGAAGCTCAGGTAAGAGAGATCAGCGAAATGAAAAAGTTAGTAGCCGATCTTGAAGCCAATCCGACGCCAACTAGCGCCAAAGACTTGCCACCTCGCGCCCCAGACTAATTTCTGCTTTTGGCCCTGACCGACCAACCTGAACTCTTCTTTCCACGTCGGCTGTCAGGCGGTAGACCGGAAATGGCTGACATATGGCCAAAACGACGCGAGCGGCGAGCAGGCTTGGGAAACCGTGCCCCGGCAGGCCGTCGTCAGCATATATTTGGGCACAAGGAGGTGCGATATGGCGACAACAGCTACCCAAGCCGTTCTTGATACGCCGGCGGCGGAGTTCCGGCTTCCGGCGACCGACGGCAAGACTTACGCACTGGACGACGTTGCGGGCGAAAAAGGCACGGTCGTCGTCTTCATCTGCAACCATTGTCCCTATGTTAAAGCGGTGATCGACCGTATGGTTTCGGACGCCCGCGTGCTGATGTCGGAGAGCGTAGGCTTTGCGGCGATTTGCTCGAACGATGCGGCGAGCTATCCCGAAGACTCATTTGAGAATATGAAGCGTTTCGCGAAGGCCCATGATTTCCCGTTTCCATATCTCCACGACGAGACCCAGACAGTCGCTCGGGCGTATGGAGCGGTCTGTACGCCGGACTTCTTCGGTTACAATGCCGACCGCGAGCTCAAGTATCGCGGCCGCCTCGACGAAGGCCGCACAACTCCGCCTCGCGCGGGGGCGCCCCGAGAGCTTGTCGAGGCTATGCGTGCGATTGCGACCACCGGTGTGGCGCCAGCTGACCAAAAGGCGTCTATTGGCTGTTCGATCAAATGGAAGGACGAATAAAGCCGGTCGCGGGTTCCACCGGGGCTTCGAGGCAAACCGAAATTATTCAGTCGCGCATTTCCATCTCGCCGCTGCGCTTGCGCACCAGGCACGGGCGGTGGTGCAGACGGGATCCAAGCTTCACTGTCCGCCGCTTGCGTACGACCATTACATGGAGCGAGAATCCGGCCTTCCTTGCCAGGCGCGAACGCGTCATTGAGGGCATGCGGATGGCAGGGGTGCCTGAGGGCAAGGATACCCGTTCTGCTTATTGCAGCGCATGATTCTGAAAACGGCCCGTAGGTGAAGTGGCGGCACGTTCCGCTCATGGACGTGTAGCGGACTAGGTTTGCTCATGCTGAGTTCTTCGCATCTTGACCCAATGCAGAAGTCATCTACTCGGCCTGACAAACGCCGCCCCCTGCTTCGGTATGACGTAGGCCAGCAATCGCGCCGCGGGTTGAAAGCGCGAATAGAGGGTGTGTTCAGGCCCTGCGTCACTGATGGTCATTCGTCGAACGGTTGCTCCCCTCGATCAACGGTGTCATCGGCGCCTCACTAACATGTGTCCGGCACACAGCATGGACGTGAAAATCACCATTGAAGTACGATCGTAATTTCATATTATGATCGTAATGGCATTGAGCTGAGCCGCTGTTTGGCGGCGGCGGGATGCCGCCAAACAGCTCTTTGGAGGATTTCATGGACGACACGACCGCCACTTCACGCCAGATTGCATCGCGAGACACCACAGATCTCACCTCGCTTGGGCTCGCAGCCGCTGCAGCAGCGGTTCGCAACGGCGACATCACGTCGGAAGCCTACACTACTGCGCTTCTGCAGCGCGCCCGAGCGCTTGCCGAGCTGAACGCCTTCATCACCATCGACGAGGCCGCTGTGCTCGAGGCCGCGAGGGACGCGGACAAGGCGCATGCGGCCGGCTCGGCGGCTCCGCTCCTTGGCGTGCCCCTCGGGGTGAAGGACAGCTATTTGACGAAAGGGCTGCCTACCAGCCTGGGTGTCGAAGGTCTCGCTCGTTTCGTGCCGCGCGAAGATGCCGACGCCGTTCGCGCCATTAAGAGTGCGGGCGCTTTGGTCTTCGGCAAGAACAACCTCGTCGAGATGTCCTACGGCTTGACCGGTCACAACGCACGTTACGGCCAAGTGAAGAATCCGCGCGCACGAGATCGCGTGTCGGGCGGCTCCTCGAGCGGCTCCGCCGCTTCCGTGGCCGCCGGCCTCGTTCCCGCGTCCCTGGGCGGTGACACCGTCGGGTCGATCCGGGTGCCCGCATCGTTCTGTGGCGTCGTGGGATTCAAGCCGACCACCGGGCGTTGGCCGCGCAACGGCGTTGCGCCGATCTCCCATACGCTCGACACGACGGGCGCATTCGCCCGAAGTGTCGCGGACTGCATATTGATCGATCAGGTCGTGACTGGTGAACAGGCTGCGGAGTTCTCCGACGGCGGCTATAACCTGAAGGGAGCCAGACTGGCCTTCGCGCCGCGCCAGTTCCTGGATCTGGTGGACTCGGAAGTCGAGACCCGCTTCCGCGAGGTGGTTCGGCGGCTGCAGGACGCCGGCGCCGAGGTCGTTGAGGTAGACCTTGGCGACGATTTCAATGCCCTCATCCAAACCGCGACATGGGGCATCTTCGCTCATGAGACGATGGGCGCAATTTCGGAATTCCTTCGGCGCCACGACATTCCGACCACATTCGAGGCGATCTACGAGAGCCTCAAGCCCGAGCTTCGCCAGGCGTGGGGGCACATCGTACTGCCAGGCGGTGCAGGCGCTACCTCGGCAGAGGCCTACCAGACGGCGCTCAACGTGAGCCGCCCGGAAATCCAGCGCCGCCTCAACGCGGCGTTCGTCTCTCATGGAGCGCTGGTCATTCTGCAACCGACCACGCCCTGCACGGCGCCGTTGATCGCTGAGCAGGCGACGGTCCATATCGCGGGGCAGGAAGTCAGCTACCTCGCTTTGGCGAACCACACCGTGTCGGCAAGCAGCGTGGGGCTGCCGGGTATCAGCATTCCTGTTGGCTTGTCTCGCGCTGGGCTGCCTATTGGCCTTGAGCTGGACGCCCCCTTGGGGAGCGACCGGGCGCTTCTTGACCTTGCCCGCCGGATCGAGGGCGTCTTGAGCACCCCGTAGACTACGATCTGACGTCTGGCCCCCTTTAGTTGGGAAAGGGGCCAACTCCGTACAACGACAACCGATTAGAGGATCAACAGATGGCCAATGCACGGTACTCAACGCGTGCCATTACGGTCGAGCACGTGACCATCAGCTCAACAAAGCCTTTCGAGGAGGTTCAAGCCAAGCTCGCGAACTTGGCCCCCCGCATCGACGACGGGAGCAGCTTGATCGCGACCTCCAAGCCTTGCTGGAAGCGGCTGCAGCCTAACGGCTGTGGGATGTTAGTGGAGTGGAGAGAAGATGCGTTTCGAGAAAGGTCATAAGGCAGCGACGCGACGGCACATCATCGATGTGGCGTCGAAGTGCGTGCGTCGAGACGGCATCTCCGCCGCCGGGATCGCCGGGATCATGGGCGAAGCCGGCCTGACCAAAGGGGCATTCTCTCCACACTTCGAGTCCAAGGAAGCGCTCGTTCGCGAGGCGCTGGCGAGCGCGCTCGGAGACCAGCAACATCGGCTCGATGAAGATCAGCAGAGGGGCCTGGCCCTCGAGGGGGCGATCCGGAGATACCTCAACCGCGCTCACCTCGAAGACCCGGCGGAAGGGTGCCCTTCGGCGGCGTTGCTCCCGGAAATCGCCCGCCAGCCCCTGTCCACCCGGCAGGACTACGAGAAAGCGCTGCGAAGCTACGTTTCGTCTCTGGCCGCACTACTTCCGGATGCCGATTCTGCAGCGAGCCGCCGCCGCGCGACCGCCATCTTCGGCCTCATGGTGGGCACCCTCCAGTTCGCGCGGGCCGTCCCCGACACTGTCCAGGCGGAGCAGATCCTGGAAGGCGGCGTTGAAGCCGCGTTGCACTTGGCGCGAGTTTGATCTTGCTAGATTAGGAAGGGCGGAGAGGTGCGGAAAGATTTTCCACGCCACCGGAACGAGCCGTGACACTCCGGACTGACCGCTAACCGCGGGCCATGTCTCCTTCTGGCCCTTCTGCGACATCGGGCTATGTCCGCTATTCCGCCGCTGTTGAGCGTTGAGCGGACATCAGTCAGTTGCTTAATGAGTACACGGCCTCGAGCGGGATGAGGCCGTGAAGACGGACCATCTCGTGCTTCGGAGGGAAGCGGCCTGAGTGCTGCGAGCCGGGTCCCATTCTACTTTGCATGGGGTTGTTTTCGCGTTTTTTGTGTCCGGGTCCCGCGCTGCACGGTGTCCGGGACACGGAAAAAATTCTGTGCAGAGCAGCCATGACCGCGATCCATTGCTTACGCGCGCCAAGTTTGGTCATCTGCTTCCGCCCCGCACATCAACGAAGCGGCGGGCGGGAGGAACAATGAAGAACAAGATCACCGGCCGTTCGGCATTCCTGGCGCTGCTAAAGGACGAGGGCGTTACGCATCTGTTCGGCAATCCCGGCACCACCGAACTGCCGATCATGCACGCGCTGAAGGACCATCCCGACCTCACCTATGTGATGGCGATGCAGGAAAGCCTGGTCGTCGCCATGGCCGACGGCTTCAGCCGCGCCTCCGGCAAGCTCGTCGCCTGCAACGTCCATGTCGCGCCCGGCCTCGGCAACGCGATGGGCTCGCTCTACAACGCCAGCTTCACCGGCACGCCGCTGATCCTGACCGCCGGCCAGCAGGAGCAGGGCCACGGCCTGACGGAGCCGGTGCTTTATGGTCCGCTGGTGCAGATGGCTGCGCCCTTGGTCAAATGGGCGGTGGAGGTGACGCGGCTGGAGGACCTGCCGCGGATCGTGCGACGTGCCGCCAAGATCGCGACCACGCCACCGACGGGGCCGGTGTTCATCTCGCTGCCGGGCGACATCCTCAATTCCGAAGCCGGCATCGAGCTCGGCCGCTCGACCCGCGTCGATACCCGCGTCAAACCGTCGGAGGCATCGTTACAGGCGCTCACCGCGCGGATTCTCAAGGCAGAGCGGCCGGTGATCATTGTTGGCGACGAGATCGTGAAAAGCGATGCGTTGCAGGAGGCCGCTCAACTCGCGGAAACGCTGGGTTGCCCAGCCTACCAGTCGCCGACGCCCTATGGCGCCCATTTCCTGTCGGAAAGCCCGTGCTTCATGGGTGCGCTGGCCCGCATTCAGAAGATCGCCCGCGACGCGCTGTCGCCGTACGATCTCATCATCGCGCTCGGCGGCGATCCCTTGCGGATGTCGGTCTACAGCGAAGTCGATCCGTTGCCGGACGGGCTGTCGATCGTGCAGATCGGCCTGGTCGATCAAGACCTCGCCAGGAATTACGGCGCCGATATCGCGCTCAAGGCCGATGTGCGGGAAACCTTGCGCGCCCTGGTCCCGGCACTAAAGGCCGCCGGCGGCAGCACGCTCCAGGCGCGCGCGAGCCAAGGATTGGACGCACTCGCCTCGAAGAACTGGACGGCGCGGCGCAAGCCGCTGATCGAGCAGATTTCGAAGCACGCCAAGACCTCGCCGATCGATCCGGACTGGCTGGCGCTGCAGGTGGTCGAGGCGATGCCCGACAACGCGATCCTGGTCGACGAGGGATTAACGTCGTCGCGGCAGATGATCTCGCTGCGTCCGCACCGCGACCGCTACGGCTATCACGCGCTGGCCTCCGGTGGCATCGGCTGGGGACTGCCGGCGTCTGTCGGTGTCAGCCTCGCCAACCCGCAGCGGCCAGTGGTCTGTTATTCCGGCGACGGCAGCTCGATGTACTCGATCCAGTCGCTGTGGACGGCCGCAAACCACAAGCTGCCGCTGACGTTCGTGATCGTCAACAATGGCGGCTACCGCATCATCAAGCAGCGGCTGCTCGCCTTCCACGGCGACGATCATTACGTCGGCATGGATTTTATGGATCCCCCGGTGGATTTTGCCGGCGTGGCGAAATCGCTCGGTCTGGAGGCGACGAAGGTGACCGATCCCGGTCAGCTAAAGTCGGTATTGTCGTCGGCCTTCAGCCGCCCCGGCGCGAAGCTGATCGAGGTGGTCGTCAGCAATTCGGTGAATTGAGCCGTGGTCGAAATCGTAGCGAAATCGTAGGGTGGGCAAAGCGCAGCGTGCCCACCATTCAGAGGTGCGGTGCGGATAGGTGGTGGGCACGGCGCAAGTGCGCCTTTGCCCACCCTACGAATTACTCCGCCGCCTGCACATGCGGGCGAAATCTCGCCGCCGGATGCTGCTCCGTCAGCCCGGCGCGGCCTGTGCCGAACAGCTTCTCGCGCAGCGTCCCTTTCGCATACGTCTCCTTGTACCGTCCTCGCCTTGTCAGTTCAGGCACCAGCATGTCGGCGATATCCTCGAAATCGCCCGGCGAGGTGGCGAACGCGACATTGAGGCCGTCGACGTCGGTCTGCTCGAACCAGGCCTCGATATCGTCGGCAATCTTCTCGGGCGTGCCGACCACGACCGGCCCCGCGCCGCCGATGCCGACATGCTCGACCACTTCGCGCACGGTCCAGACCCGGTCGGGATCGGCGCGCGTGACGTTGTCGAGCGCAGTGCGGCCGGCGTCGTTCTGGACGTGGCGCACTTCCTGGTCGAGGTCGTAGCTCGAGAAATCGACGCCCATCCAGCCCGACATCAAGGCCAGCGCGCCCTCCGTCGCGATGTGCGCCCGATAGTCGGCGTATTTCGCTTTCGCCTCTGCCTCGGTGCGGCCGAGAATGATCGTCATCATGGAAAACATCAGGATTTCAGCCGGATTGCGGCCGATCTCCTGCGCCAGCGCGCGGATCGCGGCAACCCGCGGCCCGATGATCTTGGCCGACGGGCCTGACATGAATACGCATTCGGCATGCTGGGCGGCGAACTTTCGACCGCGCGGCGAGGTGCCGGCCTGGTACAGCACCGGCGTCCGCTGTGGCGACGGCTCGCTAAGATGGATGGCGTTGAGCCGGTAGTTACGGCCCTCGTGCTGAATGCGATGCACCTTGGAAGGATCGGCAAAAATCCCGCGCGCGCGGTCGCGCAGCACAGCGTCGTCTTCCCAGCTTCCTTCCCAGAGCTTGTACGCCAGCTCCATATATTCGTCAGCGATGTCGTAGCGGTCGTCATGCGCGGTCTGCTTGTCCTTGCCGGCGCCGCGGGCGGCGCTGTCGAGATAGCCGGTCACCACGTTCCAGCCGATGCGTCCCTCCGTGAGATGATCGAGCGTCGACATTCTCCGCGCAAACGGGTAGGGCGGCTCGAAGGAGAGATTGCTGGTGACGCCGAAGCCGAGATTCTGCGTCACCGCTGCCATCGCCGGGATCAGCATCAGCGGCTCGTTGGCCGGCGTCTGCGCGGCATTGCGCAGCGCCGCGTCCGGGCTGTTGCCGAAGACGTCGTAGACGCCGAGCACGTCGGCGAGAAACAGCCCGTCGAACCTGCCGCGCTCCAGCGTCCTCGCCAGATCGAGCCAGTAGGGCAGGCGGTTGTAGTCCAGCGTGCGGTCGCGCGGATGGGTCCAGAGCCCCGGCGATTGATGCGCCACGCAGTTCATGGCGAAGGCGTTGAGCCGGATTTGTTTTGTCATGACGCGAACCTCGCCGCGCACAGTTCCCTTGCGCATTTGCCCGGTTAAACGCCGGGCTATCGCCTGAAATTGTTGCATCCTCGCTGCGTTTAGCAAGGCCCATTCGACGGACCCTGCCACTTCCAGCGGGCGGCTTATCCCGATAGGTTGCGGCCCCAACACGTTTGCGAACAAAGGAAAGAAACATGGCTGATAGAGCCGACGCGGTTGCGCGGGTACGCGAGCATCTTCATTCCGGCGCGTTTCTCGCCGAGCTCGGCCGCAGGGTTGGATATCGGACCGAAAGCCAGAATCCCGGCAGCGGCGAGGCGTTGCGCGCCTATCTCGTGGACGACCTCCAGCCGGCCTTCGCCGCGCTCGACTTCTCCACCCGCCTGATCGAATCGCCGACCGGCAAGGGCCCCTATCTGCTGGCGGACTATCGTGAGGATCCCTCCCTGCCGACCGTGCTCACCTACGGCCATGGTGACGTCGTCGACGGCATGGAAGGCGAATGGCGCGACAATCTCGATCCGTGGCAGGTCACCACCAAGGGCGAGCGCGTCTATGGCCGCGGCACCGCCGACAACAAGGGCCAGCACAGCATCAACCTTGCAGCGTTGCGCGCGGTGCGCGAGACCCGCGGCGGCAAGCTTGGCTTCAATGCCAAATTCATTATAGAGACCGGCGAGGAGATCGGCTCGCCTGATCTGCGGCAGGTGTGTGAAGCCCATCGCGAGGCGCTGAAAGCCGATCTGTTCCTGGCGTCCGACGGGCCGCGGCTCTCGGCCGATCGGCCGACGATCTTTCTCGGCTGCCGCGGCGGCAACCGCATTCATCTCGATGTTAACTTGCGCGAAGGCGGCCACCATTCGGGCAATTGGGGCGGCGTGCTCGCCAATCCCGCGACAATCCTTTGCAACGCCATTGCGAGCCTCGTCGATGGCAAGGGCCGCATGAAGCTCGACGCGCTCAAACCGCCGCGGATCTCGAATGCCGTCCGCGCGGCGCTTGCGGATGTGAAGATCGAGCCGACCGCGGACGAACCGGCGCTTGCGCCCGACTGGGGCGAGGAGGGGCTATCGTCTGCAGAGCGGCTGTTTGCCTGGAATACGCTGGAGGTGCTGGCGATGTCGTCGGGCAGTATCGAGAAGCCGGCCAACGCCATTCCCGGACGCGCCAATGCCGTGCTGCAGCTTCGTTTCGTCGTCGGCACCAAATACGAAGAGGTCATCGACGCCGTGCGCGCGCACCTGCACGCCAACGGCTTTCCTATGGTGGAAGTCAGCGGCACGCAACGTTTCGCTGCCTCGCGCACCGATGTCGACAGTCCCTGGGTGAACTGGACGGCGGACTCGATCAGGGAGACCACCGGCAAGTCGCCGGCGATCCTGCCGAACTTTGGCGGCTCGCTGCCGAATGACGTGTTCGCCGAGGGGCTTGGCCTGCCGACGATCTGGGTGCCGCATTCCTACCCTGGCTGCTCGCAGCATGCGCCGGACGAGCACATCCTGCTGCCGGTGACTGAGGAAGCGCTGGCGATCATGGCAGGCCTGTTTTGGGATCTCGGCGAGAAGCCGCCAGGCACAGGCGTGCGGCGCTAGGCCTCTTCATCCAGCGCGACCAGTTCGCGCTTCTTGCGCAGTGCCGGCAGCAGCGGGCCGACCAGCAGCACGACCGCGACCAGAAGGCAGGCGGCCGAGATCGGCCGCTCGACGAACGTCATCAGATCGCCCTGGGAGAGGATCAGCGACTTCCGCAGATTGTTCTCCAGCATTGGTCCCAGCACGAAGGCCAGCACCAATGGGGCCGGCTCGTAGCCGAGCTTGCGCATAAAATAGCCGATAATGCCGAACGCGATCATCACATAGACGTCGAACACGTTGTTGCTTGAGCAATAGACGCCGATAATGGTGAACAGGATGATCAGTGGGAACAGGATGTTGTAGGGCAATTTCAGGAGTTGCACCCACATGCCGATCAGCGGCAGGTTCAGCACCAGCAGCATCAGATTGCCGATATACATGCTGGCGACGATGCCCCAGAACAGGCCGGGGTTCTGCGTGATCATCAAGGGCCCAGGCTGCAGGCCGTGAATGACGAAAGCGCCGAGCAACAGCGCCATCACCACATTCGGCGGAATGCCGAGCGTCATCAGCGGAATGAAGGCGCCCCCGGCGGCGGCATTGTTGGCGGCTTCGGGTCCCCCCACGCCCTCGATCGCGCCGTTGCCGAACCGCTCCGGTGTCTTGGACAGTCGCTTTTCCAGAGCATAGGACGCAAAGGAAGAGATCACCGCGCCGCCGCCCGGCAGGATGCCGAGAAGGAATCCCATGATCGTTCCGCGCGACATCGGGCCCGCGCTGGCCTTCCAGTCTGCTCTGCTCGGCAGCAGGTGCGTGATCTTCGTGTTGATGATGTCGCGTTTGATGATTTGTTCAGTGTTGAGCAGCACCTCCGCGACGCCGAACAGGCCCATGACAACCGGGACGAGGCCAATGCCGTCGATCAGCTCGATCCGGCCGAAGGTCAGGCGCGGTTGCGCGGTAATGCTGTCGAGCCCGATCAGGCCGAGCACAACGCCGGTGCAGGCCATCAGCAGCGCCTTCGCCATCGAGCCCTGCGTCAGGAAGGTGAGCACCACGACGCCGAGCACCATCAGGCTGAAATATTCGGCCGGCCCGAAAGCGATCGCGACGCTGGCAAGCTTTGGCGCCACCAGCATCAGCGCGATCAGCGCGAAGGTGCCGGCGATGAACGAGCCGAACGCGGCGATGCCGAGCGCAGGACCAGCGCGACCTTGTTTCGCCATCTGGTGCCCGTCGATACAGGTGACGACGGAAGCGGCCTCGCCGGGAATGTTGACCAGGATCGAGGTGGTCGAGCCGCCATACATCGAGCCGTAATAGATTCCGGCCATCATGATGATGCCCGACTCCGGCGTTCCCGACAGCGTGATCGGCAGCAACAGCGACATCGCAGAGATCGGGCCGATGCCAGGCAGAACGCCGACCAGCGTTCCGATGAAGACGCCGATGAAACAATAGATCAGATTGATCGGCTGAAGGGCGACGCCGAAGCCATGCGCGACGTTGATGAGCGTGTCCATGGTGCGATCAGCCGATTTCGAAGATGCCCGAGGGCAATTGGATCAGCAGCAGGCGTTTAAGGATCCACCACATGCCGAGCGGCACCAACAGCGCGATCGGAATGGTCAATTGCCAGCGCACCGGGTCGACCAGCCGCAACAGCAGCACCATCAGCGGGATCGACGACAGCAGGAAGCCAAGCGGATTGAGCGCAAAGGCGAACGCGGCGAGGCAAACGATGACGATCACCGGCTTTGTCCAGCGGGTGTTCTGCCAACGCGAACCGAAGGTCGGCCCGCCCTCGCTGAGCGCCGCGATGATGATCGCCGCGGCGAACACGCACATCAGGATGCCGGTATAGAACATGACGTAACCCGCCCCGGGATCGTTGATGGTACCGAGCTTGAGCTTGAGCCCGGACCAGATCACGAAACCGCCGAGCGCGAGCCCGATCAGCCCGCCCCACAGTTCGGAATTGTTGAGGCGGAATTTGACGTCGCTGTCGTTACTCATGCGAAACTCTCTCAGGCGTTCCCCGGACGCAGCGCAGCGCCATCAGCGCGTTTACGCGCGTCTTGACGCGCTATGGCATTGCGCTGCAGAGCCGGGGTCCACGGCTGGCGTCATGGGGTGCCGGCTCTGCGGAGCAGCGCAAACGCGCTGCACCGCGTCCGGGACACGATTGCGGCTAATTCGTCTTCTTCGCCAGCCCGAGCCTGTCGATCACCTTGCGCTCGGATTCGGTCACTTCGACGACGAACTTCTTGTAATCCTCGGTATTCCTGTAGTTCGGCACCATGTCGAATTTCGCGAGCGTGGCGATCACGGCAGGATCTTCCAGCGCCTTCTTGAAGGCGTCGTGCAGCTTGGCGACGATCTTCGGGTCCATGCCCTTTGGTCCGGCGATGCCGAAAGGCGAGTCATAGACCATTGGATAGCCGAGTTCCTTCAGCGTCGGCACGTTTGGATAGTTCGGCGAGCGCGCCGAGGTCCACACCATCAGAAGCCGCAGCTTGCCGGCGTCGACCAAGGGGCGCCAGCCGGTCGAGTCCGCCTGCAGCATCGTGTGCTGCCCCAGCACCGCGGCATTGGTCTCCGCGCCGCCCTTGAACGGTACCTGCGTCAGTTTGATCCCTGCCATCGAGGCAATCTGCTCCATGCCGATATGCAGCGACGTGCCGGCGCCCGGTGTCGCATAGGTCACCTTGCCGGGATTCTGCTTGGCGTAGTCGATCACATCCTGCCAGGTCTTGAATGGCGACTCGGCGCTGGTGGTGACACCGAACGTGTAGCCGGTGAGGTGAATGATGTAGGTGAAATCCTTGGCCGGATCCCACGAGACTTCCTGCATCAGCGGCAGCCGAAACACCGTGATCGGAATCTGTGCGATAGTGTAACCGTCAGGTTTGGCGCCGGCCGCCATGGTCGCGGGCCCGACGGTGCCGGAACCGCCGGCCTTGTTGTCGATCGCGATCGGCTGCCCCAGAACTTTCGAAGCGCTCTCGGCGATCGCGCGCATCGAGATGTCGGTCGAACCGCCCGCCGGCCACGGGACAATCAGCGTAATCGGCTTGGTGGGATATTCTTGCGCGCCGGCGGCTGCGGATATCAGCATGAAGGCAGCAATCGCGGTCGCCAAATGGCTACGTCTGAACATGTGCAACACTCCCCTGCAGCTTCTCTTGACACGAGAGCCGCTTGTTTCTTCCCGGGCTCGATCATCCCTGAAATCGCCCAAGAAGAAAAGCGTGTTACGCGCCGTCCGCGTCGCAACAAGCTGGAAACGACGCCAGCGATGATCGCCCTGCCGCGGCATCCCGGACTACGGAATTTGGCCGCCGCCGCACAATGCGAATTCGGGCAATGATGACTAGCCTGGATTGTCGGCCCCTTCGTCCGCAACGTCACCGTTCGTTAGGCGGCGCGGCGCGGAGCAAATGGCTTGCAACCGATCAAGTCCGCCGTCAGCCGCGCGCTGGCGCACGCCAGCGTCCAGCCGAGCATGCCGTGTCCTGAATTGAAGAAGAGGCCGTCAAGCGGCGACCAGCCGATGATCGGCCGGCTGTCGGGCGTCATGGGACGAAGCCCGCACCAGGGCTCGATGTCGCCGGCTGCGTCGCTTGGCGACCCGCTACGTTTACCGGCATGGAACTTCACATTTGCTATCGAGAACCAGCGCCGCTTCACCCGCGCCGCCGAGAAACGAAACACGTCCCAAGCCGCGTTCAGCCGGTGGATCAAATCGCTCCAAGCCTGGCTCGGTTTCGACCTGATCGACCGCAGCGTGTACCCGACGCAGCTCACGCCGCAAGGCGAGCGCTTTCGCGCATGCCGGCGAGTTGCTGCGGCAGATGCTCGACAGCCGCGTCGAGCTTGCGGCATCCGCATCGCCCTGCCGTTCGCGATGGCCACCGCCCGGCTGCCGCATTGGTGGCAGGCCTGGTCACAGGAGCGGCGGTTGAGCTGCTCGGTGGTCGTGGCAACATCCACGATCTCGTCACCTCGCTCGTCTCGGACAACGTGGACCTGATGATTTGCTACCACCACGCCGCCCAGCAGCCGATCCATCTCGATCCGGATCGCTACGAACGCGTCACCCTCGGCACCGAGTTCCTGCGGCCCTATGCCAGCGAGGCGCTGATGGCGAAGGGCGGCGCGTCGCTGCCCGGCCGGGCGTCGCATCCGGTCCCCCTTTTGATTATTCGCCCGGCGTCTATTTTCCCGGCTGGTCGATCTCATCCTGGAGACCGCCCCCATTTTCGGCGTGCGGGTCATTGAAAGCGACATGTCGGACGTGCTGTGCGGGATGGCGCTCAGCGGACGCGGTGTGGCTTGGTTAACGGAGGGGACTGTGACGGCTTCCGGCCGGCGGCGGCTGGTCCCAATCGGCGGCGACAAATGGGCGTTGCCTTTGCCTTTAGTCGCATTCAGGGGCCGAATGCATGATGGCCAACGGGCGCTAAATCTGTTTTGGTCCGAATTGTGCAGTTATAGTGCCGGGCACGCCGGAGGCGGTCTTGCCAAAGGTCTTGCCAAAGGTTTTGCCAAGACAGGTTCGAGACCGCCGGCCAAACGGCCCGGCAAGTTGCTGAGTTAGGGTGGATGAGCAATCATCTGAAACCTTTGGAGGGAGAAGTCACGTGAAACACCGTCATATTATCGGCTGTCTGGTCGCGGGTGCGTTGTGCGCCGGGCCGGCAGCGGCCCAGGAGCTCACTGGGACGCTGAAGAACATCAAGGATACCGGCGCCATTACGCTCGGCTACCGCGACTCGTCGATTCCGTTTTCCTATCTCGACGACAACCAGAAGCCGATCGGCTACGCCATGGACATCTGCTACAGGATCGTCGATGCCGTGAAGAAGGAGCTCAAGCTCGACAAGCTCGAGGTCAAGCTCAACCCGGTGACGTCGTCGACCCGCATCCCGCTGCTCGCCAACGGCACGATCGATCTCGAATGCGGCTCGACCACTAACAATGCCGAGCGCCAGAAGCAGATTTCCTACACCAACACCCACTTCCTGACCGCCAGCCGCTACGTCACCAAGAAGGCGAGCAAGATCAACTCGATCGACGATCTGAAGGGCAAGCCGGTGGTCTCGACCGCCGGCACCACCAATATCAAGCAGCTCACCGAAGCCAACGCGGCGCGCAACCTCAACGTCAACATCATCCCGGCGAAGGATCACGCCGAGGCATTCCTGATGGTCGAGACCGATCGCGCCGTGGCCTTCGTGATGGACGACATCCTGCTCGCGAGTCTGGTTGCCGGCTCGAAGGCGCCGGGCGATTACGTCATCTCTAAGGATGCGTTCTCCAAGCCCGAGCCGTACGGCATCATGCTGCGCAAGGACGATCCGGCCTTCAAGAAGGTGGTCGATGCGGCGACGGCGGCGCTCTATACTGGCGGCGAGGGCCAGAAGATCTACGACAAGTGGTTCACGCAGAAGATCCCGCCCAAGGGGCTGAACCTCAACACGCCGATCAGCGCCGAGTTGAAGAACGAATTCGCCAAACCGTCGGACTCGCCGGATCCGGATTCGTATAAGTAAGTGATACGTTGACCCTCATGGTGAAGAGGCGCGCCATGCGCCGTCTCCGGACGATGCTTCGCATCGCCGGGCGAATCCATGAGGGCCCAGTTGGGCCTTCATCCTTGGAGACGCCGCGCGATGCGCGGCTCCTGAGGATGAGGGGCTTCCAACCGGCAAGTCCGGCCATTCTTTTTAAAGCAAAGAATGGCCGGACATTTGCATACGCAGTCATGACCAAGAGCTTTACCGGCACTTTCGGGGACAAGGTGCAGCGTGAACTATAACTGGAACTGGCACATCTTTTTCGAGCCGAACCCGACAGGGGCGGGGACCTATCTCGACATGTTGGTGGCGGGACTGCTGCTGACCATCAAGACCGCGCTGTTGGCCTGGGTCATCGCGCTGATTTTCGGCACGATCATCGGCATCCTGCGCTCGCTGCCGTCGAGAACCGCGTCCTGGATCGGCTTTGGCTATGTCGAATTCTTCCGCAACATGCCGCTGCTGGTGCAGCTATTCCTCTGGTTCTTCGTGTTGCCGGAACTACTACCGCGCGGCGCGGGGCTGTGGCTAAAGCAGATTCCCAATGCGCCATTCTGGACGGCGGCGATCGGGGTCGGGTTGTTCATGTCGGCGCGTGTCGCCGTGCAATTGGCCGCAGGCATCGCCTCGCTGCCGCGTGGACAGAAGAATGCCGCGACCGCGCTCGGGCTGACGACGGCGCAGGGCTATCGCTACGTGCTGCTGCCGATCGCGTTCCGCATCATCCTGCCGCCCCTCACGTCCGAATTCCTCAACACCATCAAGAATACGTCCGTCGCGATCACCATCGGCCTCATCGAACTGACCGGTCAGGCGCGGGCGATGCAGGAATTCTCGTTCCAGGTGTTCGAGGCCTTCACCGCCGCGACCGTGATGTATCTCGCGATCAACATCGTCGTCGTCACCGGCATGCGCTTCCTCGAACGCAGCCTGGCGATCCCCGGCTATATCACGGGGAAATAGCGATGTTCGACAATCTCGATTTCGATGTCATTCGCCGCTCGCTGCCTTACCTGTTTCTCGACGGCATGAGCTTTACGCTGATGCTGACCGGGTTATCGGCGCTGGGCGGCCTGGTCTTCGGTACGCTGATCGCGCTGATGCGGTTGTCCGGCTACAAGCTGCTCGGCCGCGTCGCCGGGCTTTATGTCGACTTCATGCGCTCGCTGCCGCTGGTGCTGGTGATCTTCTGGTTTTATTTCCTGGTGCCTTATATCGGCCAGTGGCTGACGGGTGCGGCGCGCCCCATTCGTGTTGGCGCGTTCACCTCGTCTCTCGTCACTTTCATCATGTTCGAGGCGGCGTATTTCTCCGAGATCATGCGCGCCGGCATCCAGTCGATTTCCAAAGGGCAGCCGGCTGCGGCGAGCGCGCTCGGCCTGACCTACAGCCAGTCCATGCGCTATATCGTACTGCCGCAGGCGTTTCGTAACATGCTGCCGGTGCTGCTGACTCAGACCATCGTGCTGTTCCAGGACACTTCGCTGGTCTACGTGCTGTCGATCCCGGATTTCCTGGGCGCCGCCAGCAAGGTGGCGCAGCGCGACGGCCGGCTGGTCGAGATGTATCTGTTCGCGGCCGCGGTCTATTTCGTGATTTCCTGTGTCGCGTCCTATGGCGTCCGGCGCCTGCAGGCACGCATTGCTATTGTTCGGTAGCGAGCATGATCCGGAAAAGTGGAAACCGGTTCTCCTCGGGACAAACGCGAAGCGTTTGCCCGGCGATCATGCTCAAAAGGATGGGTTCATGATCGAAATCAGCCACGTCAATAAATGGTACGGGCCGAGTTTCCAGGTTCTGAAGGACTGCACCACCAGCGTCGCCAAGGGCGAGGTGGTGGTGGTGTGCGGCCCGTCGGGCTCGGGAAAGTCGACGCTGATCAAATGCGTCAACGCGCTCGAGCCGTTTCAGGAAGGCCAGATCATTCTCGACGGCATCAAGGTCAACGATCCCAAGACCGATCTGCCGAAACTGCGCGCGCGAGTCGGCATGGTGTTCCAGCATTTCGAGCTGTTCCCGCACTTGAGGATCATCGAGAATCTGTGTCTCGCGCAGGAGAAGGTGCTGGGCCGCTCGCATGACGAGGCCATGGCCAAGGGCCAGAAGCTGCTCGAGCGCGTCGGCCTGACGGTGCACGCGAACAAATATCCGGCCGAATTGTCCGGCGGCCAGCAGCAGCGCGTCGCGATCGCGCGGGCGCTTGCCATGGACCCGATCGCGATGCTGTTCGACGAGCCGACCTCGGCGCTCGACCCCGAGATGATCAGCGAGGTGCTCGACGTGATGGTCGATCTCGCCCATGAGGGCATGACGATGATGGTCGTCACCCACGAAATGGGCTTTGCCAGCAAGGTTGCGCACCGCGTGATCTTCATGGACAAGGGCGAGATCGTCGAGGATGCGCTGAAGACGGATTTCTTCGGCAGTCCGCGCAGCGAACGCGCGCAGAAGTTCTTGTCGAAGATTCTGTCGCATTAGGGATGCTGCGGCCATCCGCGTCATTGCGAGCCACCCGGTCGGCGCGAAGCGCCGCCGGATGACAGGCTCCGCGAAGCAATCTATAGCGCTGCAAGTGGAGGAATGGATTGCTTCGTCGCTTGCGCTCCTCGCAATGACGGTTACCTATAACGTCCGCCGCGGCGGCATCGCTATCTTTTAGGAGACTCTACTTTGGAACAGATCGCTTACGTCAACGGCTCGTTCGTCCCGCTTTCAGAGGCGAAGGTCTCGATCTTCGACCGCGGATTCCTGTTTGCCGACGGCATCTATGAAGTCGCCGCCGTGCTGGACGGAAAATTGATCGACAACGCCTCGCATCTGGCGCGGCTGGAGCGCTCGGTCGGCGAGATCGAGCTGGCGCTGCCGGAGACGACGGCGCGCATCCAGGAGATCCAGAAGGAGCTGGTCGCGCGCAACGATCTCGTCAACGGCATGGTTTATCTGGAAGTAACGCGCGGCGCCGACACCGGGCGCGATTTTGCGTTTCCGAAGAACGTAAAGCCGACGTTGATCATGTTCACCTCCACCAAGGACATCATCAACGCGCCGTCGGCCAAGACCGGCATCAACGTGATCACGGTGCCGGACCTGCGCTGGGCCCGCCGCGATATCAAGAGCGTCGCGCTGTTGGCGCAGGTGTTGGCCAAGCAGGCTGCGGCGGTGGCCGGCGCCGGCGAGGCCTGGATGATCGAGGACGGCAAGGTGACCGAGGGCGGCTCGTCGTCATGCTTCATCCTGACCCAGGACGACGTAATCGTGACGCGGCAGAACGGCAGCGAGATCCTGCCCGGCTGCACCCGCAAGGCCGTCGTCGCGCTGGCCGAAGAACGCCAGCTTCGCGTCGAGGAGAGGGCATTTTCCGTCGAGGAAGCGCTGGCCGCCAAGGAAGCCTTCGTTACCAGCGCCAGTCTGTTCGTACAGGCCGTGGTGTCGATTGACGGCAAGAAGGTCGCCGACGGCAAGCCCGGCCCGATGACCAACCGCCTTCGCGAGATTTACATCGAATTCGCCAAGGCGACGGCGGTGTGATGATCGGAAGAGCCGCGACGGGCCGCGGCTCGTCCGTCTCACTTCTTGCCGAACGTCGTCAGTTGCGCGCCATCGTCGGCAACGAAAACCGCGAGCAGGCTTGCGGGCTCCGTCGTGCTCGCATTCTCGCTGACGAGGTGCTCGCTGCCGGGTGGCTCAAAGAAGCTTTCGCCCGCCTTGTAGACGCGGGCCGGGCCGGTCGCCGAATTTTCTGACCGGATGCTGCCCGACAGCACATAGGCGAATACGCTGCCGGCGTGATGATGGCTGGCCGACTTGCCGCCCGGCTCGTAGTTGACCACGACGGCCGTCAGGCTCTTGCCGGGCACGTTGGGAAGTCTCTCCGAACGAACCGGCGTTACCTTGTCGCCTTCGGCATGGGCTGTGGGTATGCCGACGATTGCCAGCGCAACCACGGCCGCTACCGTGACATGATGCATCGTAAATTTCATATTGACCTCCTCGCTTTACGCCACTGCCGCCTTTGCCTTGACCGGGTGCACCGCGCGAAAAGCGATCGCCAGCCGGTTCCAAGCATTGATAGCCCCGATCAGCATGGTCAGATTGACCGTCTCCGCTTCCGAGAAGTGGGCGCGCACGTCTTCGTAGAGATCGTCAGGGGCATGCGTTTCAGCAATCAGCGTCAGCGCGTCGGTCCAGGCCAACGCCGCGCGTTCACGGTCGGTGTAGAGCGGCGACTCGTGCCATGCGCTCAACAGATACAGCCGTTGCTCGGTCTCGCCGAGCTTGCGGGCGTCCTGGGTGTGCATGTTGATGCAGTACGCGCAGCCGTTGATCTGCGAGGCGCGTGTCTTCACCAGTTCGATCAGCGACTTTTCGAGACCTGAAGCGACGATCTGGGCCTCCAGCGCGACAAGCGCTTTGATGGTCTCAGGCGCGGCCTGGTAGTAATTCATCCGGGGCTTCATGCGCTTCTCCTTCTCTGCGACGCTTTCAATTTGAGCGGTTGTTTCAGTGTACGCTGACAGCCTGTCCTCATTTCTGAGGACGTTAGACCTTCTCCTTCACAAACCTGTTCCGCAACGTTCCGATGCCGGTGATGTCGATGTCGACGACATCGCCGGCTTTCAAATCAGGTGAGGCGCCGTCGGTGCCCATCCAGATCACGTCGCCCGGCGACAGCGTGAAATATTTGGTGAGTTCGACGAGGAACGGCACGATGCCGAAGATCATGTCGTTGGTGCGGAAGCGGCCGGTCTCCTTGCCGTTCACGCGGATCACGGTTTCCATCCTGTCGAGGTCGACATCGGTTTCGATCCACGGGCCCATCGGCTTGAAGGTGTCGGCATTCTTGGAGCGCCACAGGCTGCGGTCGGCCTTCTGCCAAGTGCGCTCGCTGACGTCGTTGCCGATCGTATAGCCGAACACGCAATCCATCGCGTTGGCTTCGATGAGGTGTTTTGCCTTCTTGCCGATCACGACCACCAGTTCGCCCTCGTAATGAATCTTCTCGGTCGCGCTCGCGGGGATCACCACATCCTCATCATGGGCGATCAGCGCGTTCTGCGCGCGATAGCCGATCTCGGGCCGGTCGGGTACGTTCGGCGCCGTGCCGGCCTTGTCGGCGGCTTCCTTGAGGTGTTTGAGATAGTTCAGCCCGACGCAATAGAAGGTGCGCGGGATCAGCGGCAGCTCGATCTTGACGTCCTTCAGCGCATGCGACTGCGTTCCGCGCTGCCATTCGCCGAACGGATCGCCTTCGACCGCGATCACGCGCTCACCTTCGACAATGCCCCAGGATGTCTTGCCGGCAGCGGTGAATTTGAGCCAACGCATAAAGTGTCCTCTTGTTATTCGGCGGCGGTCTGCGGCCGAGTTTTCCAGGCGCCGGCGGCAGGTCGCTTCAGGCCGAGATTGTCGCGCAGGGTCTTGCCGGCATAGTCCTTGTGAAACAGGCCGCGGCGCTGCAATTCCGGCACCACATGCTTGACGAAGTCGGCGTAGGAACCCGGCACGATAGTGGCTGCGATGACAAAGCCGTCGCAGCCGCGCTCGACGAACATCTCTTCGAGTTTGTCCGCGATCTCCTTCGGGCCGCCGACGATCGCGTCCTGCACCTGGCCGCGGCCGGAGAAGGTGACGAAGTCGCGCGCGCTGGGATTGGTCTTGGCTGATGCCCTCAGCACGCCGTCGCGAATGCCGAGGATACCCTGCATGCTCTTGAGCTCTTCCGATGTCAGCGGCTCATCGAGCGGCTTGGCGGCGAAGTCGAAGTTCAGCGCTTCCGCGAGCAGCGACAGTGCATCGATTTCCAGCGGCAGCTTGTTGATGACGGCCATCTTGTCCTCAGCCTCGGCCTTGGTCGCGCCGCAGACGGGGGTGGTGAGGTTGCAGAGAAACATCTGATCGGGATCGCGGCCGGCCTTCGCCGCTTCGTTGCGGACCGCCGCATAGCCTTCCTTGGCGGCGGCCACGTTGCGCGCGGCGGTGAAGATCACTTCGCCCCATCGCCCCGCAAAGCGCTGGCCGCGACCGGACGCGCCGGCCTGGATGATGACGGGATAGCCCTGCTCCGAGCGGGGCACGGTGAACGGCCCGCGCGACTTGAAGAATTGTCCCTTGTGGTCGAGCCGCTTCACCTTGGCCGGATCGGCGAAGCGGCCGCTCTTCTTGTCCATGATCAAGGAGCCGTCTTCCCAGGTGTCCCAATGGCCGAGCACGACTTCCATGAACTCGTCGGCGCGATCGTAGCGGAAATCATGTTCGAGATGGGCGTCCTTGCCCATGTTGTGGGCCTCGCCGTCATTGAGCGAGGTAACGACGTTCCAGCCCGCGCGTCCGCCCGACATCAGGTCGAGGGTGGCGAAGCGGCGTGCAACGTCGAACGGTTCGTAATAGGTGGTCGAGCAGGTCGACCCCAGGCCGAGCTTCGTCGTGACCATGCCCATTGTGGTCAGCACGATCAGCGGGTCCATCTTCACGCAGCGGATGCCGTATTCGACGGTGTGGGCATGATCGTTGCCGTAGCGGTCGGGCATCGCCAGGCGATCGTCGAAGAATGCCATGTGGAATTTGCCGGCTTCGAGGATCCGAGCGATCTCCTGGTAGTAGTCGGCCGACATCGAATCGTCGCGCGATTCCGGGTGCCGCCATGAACTCGGCAGGTTGGTGCAGTTCTGCGCCTGCAAAAATCCCACCAGCGCCATTTGCCGTGTCATGCCGTTCTCCCTGTGCGGACTGGTTTGGATTTCATTTCAGGTCGAGCTCAGCGATGAGCTTGTAGTCGGTAGCGAGTGCCTTCAATTTTTCCCAGGTGGCGTCCTCGACCTCAATACCGTCGCGCCTGCGCTGCTGCTCGCGGACATGTTCGATCTCGCCGGGATAGAACACGCCGGGCGAGCCTTCCGACGGCGGCGTCGATTTGAGATAACGTGCGAACTCGCCGACCTCCCGCTCGAAATCCTTCAGGGGACGGAAGGCCGCGACATTGAACACCGCCATGAAACATCCGTCGTTGTGCCGGCCGGTCGGCTCGACGCCAAAACCGAGTCCGGTGAGCAGGCCACAGAGCACTTCGACCATCGCGGCGAGGCCGCTTCCTTTGTAGCCTTCGCTGCCGCCGAGCGGCAGCAGCACGCCGCCCTTGCGATACTGGCTGGGGTCGGTGGTGTGCCGTCCGTCGGCGTCGATGATCCAGCCTTGCGGAATCCGTTCGCCGCGCGCGACCGATAGTGCGATCTTGCCGGCCGCCACCGCCGAGGTCGCCATGTCAAGGTAGAACGGCGCCTCAAGGTCCGACGGCACCGCGATCGAGATCGGGTTGGTGCCGAGCCTTGCCTCGCGGCCGCCAAACGGCGCGACATGCTTCGGCGAGCGACCGGAATCGGCGGCGGCAATCCCGATCATGCCGGCCCGCATCGCCATCAGCGGATAGGTGGCGAGACGCCCGACATGGCTTTGCCGGAACACCGTGCAGGCGGCGACATTGGCGGTTTTGGCTTTCCCGATCGTCAGGGCCATCGCCTTGGCGTTGACATGAAAGCCGAACCCCCAATGGCCGTCGATCACGGTCGTGGTCGACGATTCCTGGACGATCGTCCATTTGGCGCCGGGCACGATATGGCCGGCCTTGATGCGGTCGATGTAGGTCGGGATCGCGATCACCCCGTGCGAATCGTGGCCGGCGAGATTGGCGTTGACGCAGCCGACAGCGACCGCCCTGGCTTCCTCTTCAGTTGCACCGGCAGCCCTAAGCAGAGCCGCGCCGATTTGCGTGAGACGGTCGGCCTGGACCATCGGCATGGGAGTTTCCTCACCTTGAGCGCCCGCGCGAACCGCGGGTCGTGCTTGGTACCGGCATGCTCTCAAAGCGCCCGCGACAGGGCAAGCGTGGAAATATCCTGTTAGCCATGCCGTCAGCAGGGCCCTCACGTATCAGGATTTTCATCCTGCAAAATCCGAAAATTGCTTGCAGCAGGTCCCGCAACCCGGCCGGCGCCAGCGGTATGGCTGACAGATCGTGAATGGGCCGTAGTTCTCCGGAGCAGCGTCGTTCGTCGTTGGTCTGACATTTACTCTGAATCGCAACTTCCGCCGCCAATAACGAGCATTTAGGCCTGTTGCACGCATAAAATCCGTAAGGGCAGCCCGGCGCTGCCGGCAGGGAGCTTGGGGACGGTGACGACCGACATCGCGCGAACACTCGCGGCGTTGAATGCGACCAACGAAGCGATTCTGTACGCCAAATCGCCCGAAGAATTGTATGCGAAGGTCTGCGAAGCCGCGTTCTCGGTTGGCGACTTCCTGGCTATCTCGGTCTTCCTGCTGGAGAGAGAAACCAATCTCCTGCGCTTCGCCGCCGGCTGCGGCGATGACGTGCCCCGCCTTCGCAGCATCGACATTTCGATCGTGGCCGGTACGCCAGAGGGTTCCGGGGTTGCCGGACAAGCGTTTCGCGACCGGCGGGTGAGCGTCAGCAATGATTTCCTGAACGATCCGCGCTCGCTGGTTTGGCGCGAGGGCGCCAAGGCCAACCAGGTGGGCGCGGCGGCAGCGCTGCCGCTGATCTGCAACGGCCAGAGCGTCGGCGTGTTGCTGGTCTCGCGGCGCGAGGCGCACTCGATCGACGCGCAGCTCGTATCGATGCTGGAGCGCGTCTCGGCAAACATTTCGTTTGCGCTCGATAATTTCGACCACGAGGCCGCACGAAAGAACGGCGAGCGTGCGATGCGGCGGTTGAACCGGATGTTCGGCGCCATCAGCGCGACCAACGAAGCCATTCTTCGCGCCAAGACCGAACAGGATCTCTATCAGCGCGTTTGCGACGCCGCGGTGTACAGCGGCAAATCCGCGGCCACAGTGGTCCTGCTCGCGGAGCCGGACTCGATCTGGCTGAAACCGGCCGCCGGGACAGGCGCAATCGTCGAACAGATCATGCGGGCGCCATTCTCGATCGACGCGGGCAACCCGTACGGAACGGGCGTCTGCGGCAAGGCATTCCGGACACAGCAGCCGGCCGTCAACAACGACATCCTCAGTTCGACACAGGGGCAGCCCTGGCATCAGGCCGCCCGCGAGACGGGCGTTACCGCCTGCGTCGCCGCTCCCCTGATCAAGGCGGATGAGAGTATCGGCGTGCTGCTGTTCTTCGTCGGAAAGCTGTGGGCGGAGGACGAAGAGATCGTCGCGCTGATGGCGCGGATTGCCGAAAACGTCTCCTTCGCACTGGAAAATTTCGAGCGCGCCAGCGAGAAGGCGCGGGCCGACGCCCAAAAGCAACGTCTGGGGCGCATGCTGGCGGCGCTCAGCGCCACCAACGAAGCGATCGTCCGCGCGACGTCGCGGGCAGAGCTGTTCGAGCTGGTGTGCGAAGCTGCCGCAAACGGCGGACGGTTCAACTCGACCAGTATCCTGTTGGCTCGCCCCGACAGCTACGATATCGATCTGGTGGCCGCTGCAGGACCGACGGCAAACAACATGCGGCGGGTCAAGGTCTCGACCAACGCGGATCTGCCTGAAGGGCGCGGTCTCTGCGGCAATGCGTTCCGCTCCAGGCGAACTTGCATCGCAAACGACTTTCGGTCCGATCCGCGAGGATCGGCATTTCGTCAGTTCATTCACAGCGACGGTGCTATGTCGGGCGCTGCGTTTCCGCTGCTCGTTTCCGGTCAGCCCGTCGGTGTGATGTTCTTCATCTCGTCCGAGAAAGACACGTTCACGCCCGAATTTGCCGAGTTGTTGCAGCGGCTCACGGAGAATGTGTCGTTCGCGCTGGAAAATTTCGACCGTGCGGACGAGAAGGCGAGAACCGAAAGTCAGAAAGAGCGCCTGACGCGGATGTTCGCTGCTTTGAGCAGGACCAATGAAGCCATCATGCGGGCCAAGTCCCGCACGGAGCTCTTTGATCTCGTGTGCGAAGCTGCAGCAAATGGCGGCAGGTTCACGTCGGCCACCATTGCGCTGGCAACTCCGGGCAGCGACCTTCTCAGGATCGTGGCGGCCTCCGGCCCGGCAGCCGAGACGACGCGGCATGTCAGGCTGTCGACCGATGAAAGTCGTCCCGAGGGACGTGGGCTCAGCGGAACGGCGTTCCGAACCGGGCGTCCATGCATCACCAATGATTATGTTGGCGACCAGCGCGTTGCCGCCTTCCAAGCCGTCGTAGGTAGCTATGGCGCTCAGTCGGGCGCCGCCTTTCCCCTCTTGGCGCATGACGAGCCAGTTGGCGTCATGATTTACATGTCCCTCGATAAGGACACTTTCACTCCCGAATTCTCGGAACTGCTGCAGCGATTGGCCGACAACGTATCTTTCGCGCTGGAGAATTTCGACCGTGCGGACGACAAGGCGAGGACCGAAATCCAGAAGGAGCGCCTGACGCGCATGCTGGCGGCGCTGAGCGCGACCAATGAGGCGATCATCCGCGCGACGTCGCGGGCGGAACTGTTCGATCTGGTGTGCGAGGCCGCGGCCGACGGCGGCAAGTTTACCCTGACTTCCATCGTATTGACGAAGCCCGACAGCGACTATCTCGACGTTGTCGCTGCCGCCGGTCCGACTGCCCTCAGCGCACGTCTGGCAAAGATATCGGCCAGTGAGGCACACCCGGAGGGACGTGGGCTGTGCGGTCAGGCGATCCGTTCGCAGCGGGCCTGCATCATCAACGATTACCTCGCGGATCCCAATACCGAGGCGTTTCATCACAGCGCGCGTCTTGATGGTACGAATTCCGGCGCTTCATTCCCCCTGCTGGTGCATGGGAAAGCCGTCGGCGTGATGTCGTTCATGTCGCTCGAGAAGGATACGTTCACGGCCGAATTTGCCGAGTTGTTGCAGCGGCTCGTCGACAACGTGTCCTTTGCGCTGGAGAATTTCGACCGCGCGGATGAAAAGACCCGCGCGGACGAGCGGATCGAGTACCTGGCGTCGCACGACAGCCTGACCAACCTGCCGAACCGGGAAATGTTCAACGGCATGCTTCGCCGCGCGATCGACGCCGCCGCGCGCCACCAGCGGCAGTTTGCGCTGCTGTTCATCGACCTCGACAGGTTCAAGGTCATCAACGATTCGCTTGGGCATGACGCTGGCGACGTGCTGCTGGTGGAGATCGGCGACAGGGTACGCCGCGCGCTGCGCTCGAGCGATGTCGTGGCGCGGCTCGGCGGCGACGAGTTCGTGGTCATTCTGGAGGAGGCGGCCGAGCGTCACGAGGTGGAGCGCATAGCCGGCGAGCTTCTCTCCGTACTGGGCCAGCCGCTGCAGCTCAGCGGTCACGAATGCCACACCACCGCTTCGATCGGGATCGCGATGTACCCGTCCGACGGCACCGACGTGCAAACGCTGACCAAGAACGCCGACATGGCGATGTATCTCGCCAAGGAGGACGGCAAGAACGGCTTTCGCTTCTTTACCAAAGAGATCAAGACACAGTCGATCGAGCGGCTGACGCTGGAGAGCGCGCTTCGCCGCGCGCTGGAACGCGACCAGTTCTCGCTGCATTATCAGCCGAAGATCGACATGGCGAGCGGCCAGATCACCGGCGTCGAGGCGCTACTGCGCTGGGTACACCCCGAACTCGGCACCGTCTCCCCGGGACAATTCATCCCTCTAGCCGAGGAAACCGGCCTGATCGTTCCGATCGGCTGCTGGGTGCTCAAGGAAGCCTGCGCGCAGAACATGGCCTGGCAGCGCCGTGGCCTGCGGCCGGTGACGATGGCGGTCAACCTGTCGCCGCGGCAATTCGCCGATCCGCATCTGTTGCACGATGTCGACGAGGCGCTTTTGGCAAGCGGCATGTCGCCGGTGCTGCTGCAGCTTGAAGTCACCGAAAGCATGGTGATGCGGAATGTCTCGCGCGCGATCAAGGTGCTCGATGCGATCCAGAGCCGCGGCATTCGCCTTGCGATCGACGATTTCGGGACCGGCTATTCGTCGATGTCGCTGATGAAGCAGTTCCCGATCGATACTATCAAGATCGATCGCTCTTTCATTCGCGACCTGCCTGTCGATTCCGAAGACCAGGCCATTGCGCAGGCGATCATCAGCATGGGCAAGGCGCTTGGCATGACCGTCATTGCGGAGGGCGTCGAGACCGTCGAGCAGGAGGTGTTTCTGCGCAATCACGCCTGCGACGAGATGCAGGGATTTCTGTTCTCGAAGCCGCTGCCGGCAAAGCAGATGGCTGATTTGCTTCGGGCCGAACCGCGGCTAGCCTCGCCGCCGCTGCAGCCGGAAGCCGGGTCAGGGTTGGAACGCACCGTCGTCTGACGGCTGCGGGTGCAGTTCACGCGCGAGCTTGGTGTCCGAAGCCTTGCGAGGAAAGTCGTCGGGCCAGGGCAGGGTCGTCTGTCCCGCGATGGCTTTGAGGAGGAGTCCTGCCGCGGCGGCATATGTGGTCTGGTTGGGCAGGCCAAGCTCGGCACACCATTCCGCCGGCAAGGATTGCGGCGCGCTGCGCAACTCCATCGCCGGTCCCCACCACCATGCCGGGGCGGGCGATCGTTCGGTTTCGGGAACAGCCCGCCAGCGTGCATACTCGCCGATCAAGCGTTCGAACTGCAATCGCGCCGCCGGATGCATCCCATCTCCCGTCATTAGATGATATCCACATCCGCACGCGTTGCAATGCGTGTCAGCCGGTCACTGCCGGCCGTGCTGCCAGTGCGCGGTCACATCCGCGCCCGATTTATTGAGATGCACGTGCTGATCGACGTGATCAACCCATGACACCGGAATGAAGTGGTGATGTTCACCATCAGGCGAGCTCTGCTTGGTCAGCTTGATCTTGTCGGGTCCTTCCAGATGATCGACTTTTCCGACCGTCTTCCTGTCCGACGAGATGACGTCCATGTGTTCCTTGATCTGCGCGGTAACAGCCATGTTTTACATCCCTAAGCTGGTTGAGAACATAAAAACGCGCCGCACCCAAAATAGTTGCCTGCGGGAATGGACCGGCGAGGTCGGGGTTACTTCTCTTCTGCCGCCATTGAGGTCGCCGGACCTTCGCCCATGATCAATCGCGACCGACCGCACCCGTTTTCAGCGGATGAGCCTTCTTGTGCCAAGCCCAGGCGGTGCGGATGATCGTGGCCAGGTCCGAATGGGCGGGGCGGAAGTTCAATGTCGCGCGTGCGGCGGAGGGATCGGCGACCAGATAGGTTGGATCGCCTGGTCGGCGGGGCTTGACGACATGCGGGACTTCGCGGCCGGTCTCGGCGGCGATCGCCGCTAGGATTTCGCGCACCGAAAAGCCGTTGCCGGTGCCGAGATTGAAGGCGCCGCCGGTATGCCCCTGCAGCAGAAGCTCGAGCGCAAGCACGTGGGCAGCCGCCAGATCGGTCACGTGGATGTAGTCGCGGATCGCCGTCCCGTCGGGTGTGTCGTAATCGTCACCGAACACGGCGAAATCAGGCACGTGTCCCTGCAGCGCCATCATCGCGCGGGGGATGAGGTGGGTTTCCACCTCGCGCAATTCGCCGATGCCGCCGGCAGGGTCGGCGCCAGCGGCGTTGAAGTAGCGCAGTGCGAACGAGCCGAAGCCATAGGCTATGCGATAATCCGCCAGCACGCGCTCGATCATCCACTTCGAGGCGCCGTAGGGGTTGATCGGCGCGCAGGGATAATCTTCGCGCAGCGCCTTGCTATCGGCGTTGCCATAGACTGCGCCGGTCGATGAAAACACCAGGCGGTTGCAGCCGGCCGCGCGCATGGTCTCGAGCAGCGACAGCGTGCCGGCGAGATTGTTGACGTAGTATTTCTGCGGATCGGCAACGGATTCGCCGACCAGGCTCGACGCAGCGAAGTGCATGACCGCAGCGATGTCATACTCGGCAAAGGTCCGCGCCAGCGTCGCCCTGTCGGCGATGTCGCCGACAGCCAGCGTGCCCGCCGCAAAGCTGCGATGGCCGGTCGAAAGATTGTCGTAGACGACGGGCTCGTAGCCCGCGTTATCCAACGCCCTGCAGCAATGCGAGCCGATATAGCCCGCACCGCCGGTGACGAGAATGGTTGGACGGCTGCTCATCGGTTTTGTGTCCCGCCGATGTCTCTCGATCGGCTCCTGTTCAGCAACAGATAAAGCGCTCGCGGATTGGTGGTCAATAGCGCCAGAACAGGCGGCGCGGCTCCAGCCAGATGCGCGGATTAACCCCATCCATTAACCGTCGCCGGAATTCGGTGCGTCACGTTTCGCTGCCGGATCGGTTTTTGCACCACCGTGCGCGTTATGTCCGCAAGGACGGGATAATCCCCGAACAAGCGGCTTTATCGAGACGGAAGTGTCCCGGAATTGATCCGGCAATCCCGTTTCGGGACGATGAGACATATTCGTGAACGACCAGACTTTCACGGCAGAGAGCTCGATCGGCGAGATCAGGATGGGCCGGCCTGATCCGGCGGTCAGGGCTCTGCGTGCGTTGGTGGCGGCTTCACCGGCGCTCGATCCAGGAATCGAAACGGTGGTTTGTGTCCACTGTTTTCGCCGTCCCAAATCCCTGCGCCGGACGCTGCAGTCGCTTGCCGTCCAGCGCACCAGCCGCCGCTTCGCCGTCGTGATGGTGGAGAACGATGCATCGAGGAGCGAGAGCGTGCCGGTTGCCGCCGAATACCTCGCGTCGGGGAGATTCTCGGGTCTCTGCGTGATCGAGCCGCGGCAGGGAAATTGCTATGCGATCAATGCCGCCTTCGAGACGGCGCTGCAGATGTTCCCGCTGGCAACCAGCTTCCTGATGATCGATGATGATGAAATCGCTTCGCCGGATTGGCTGGAGCAGATGGTCGGGACCGCAGAGGCGACCGGCGCCGACATCGTCGGCGGGCCGGTATTCCCTGAATTCGACGACGAACGGAAGCGTGGGCTGCGGCGCCATCCCGCTTTTGCACCGGCCTACGACGCCTCAGGTCCAGTGCCGGTGATCTATGGCTGCGGCAATTGCCTGATCCGGCGCGCGGTGTTTGATCGGTTGGGCATGCCGGCATTCGACCTCCGTTTCAATTTTCTCGGCGGCGGAGACACCGATTTCTTCTATCGCTGTGAAAGGCTCGGCTTGCGGTTTCATTGGGTGGCCGAAGCCGCGATCAGCGAGACCGTGCCGCAAAGCTGGACCAGCCTGAAATGGCTGGCGATGCGGGGCCTGCAGATCGGGGCCATCAATTATCACGTCCAGCGAAAGGCGACGCCGACGTTCTGGTTGCGGGCGAAGCTGACGGCCAAACTGCTGGCAGCCTTGCCGCTTTCGCTTGGCTATGCCGTGCACGCAGTCTTCACCGAGCGTGAGTGGACCATTGCCATGCATCCCGTCACGGTGGCGATCGGCAGCGTGCTGGCCGCGTTCCGCCTCGAGCCGCAGCCCTACAAGGCGTCGAAGATCGTCTCATGAGCCGGCTCATCGACGCGTGCTCGGCAAGCCACTGTCGCGCGATAGGGGCTGACACATTGTTGCCGCACGGGAACTGCCGTGCAAATCTGCAACACGTGCCAGGATTATGCAGCCGTTCATCATGTGTTCGCGAGAGTTGATGATCCGTTTAGCCGCACGCGCGTATGCTGCGCTTCGGGTGATGGGCTACTCGTGAATTGCTGCCGTGGGGAGAGCCAACATGCCAGCCTATATTCATCATGATGGCATTGAGCCGGGTTTCGTCCTTTGTCCGAGGTGTGTCGGGCTTCCGATGTATGTGCGCGACGTCGAACCGCATTGGAGCCAGGCCAAAATTGACTTCACCTATGAATGCGCCGATTGCGGCGCCGAAGTTCGCCAGACCATTATGAAGCCGCAACTGCGGCATTAGTGGCAGTTCGTAGGGCGGGTAAAGCCGAGTTGCGCCGTGCCCACCATATTTTCGGCGAAGCGGGAATATGGTGGGCACGCGGAACCTGCCAACGGGCGCGCGTTCGCGCGACCGTTGGCTTTGCCACCCTGCACAGCAGGTTCAAACCCGCCTCACCACGCCGGGCTGTCCGGAGTCGGATTCCAACGCGTCGCGATCCCAATTTGCCGCGATTGCCGCGGCTTCATAGGTGCTGTGCAGGAACTCGAGCAGCGCCCTGTCGGGATCGGCAGCCGTCCGGACGGCGTCGTATGGCAGAATGAATTCGCCGAGCGCTTCGCTGAAGAATGCCGCATCCGGTTGCACCTTCGCCGAGCGAAAAGCCGGCGGCTCGGGATAGGCATAGGAATAGAAGGCAGGGTAATCGATAGCGCCACCGCCCGGCCAAAACCCGGCGCTGCTGACTTCGTGTGAATAGGCTTCATGTGCAACCGCGTCGGGCAAATGTGGCACACCGCCGGGATGGCGTGGCGCGCGGCGTCCCGAGAAGCGCGTCACCGCGAGATCGAAACTGCCCCAGAAGAAGTGCACCGGGCTCGTCTTGCCGAGAAAGCCGGTGCGGAATTGTTTGAAGACGCGATCGCTCGTGACGAGGATTTGCAGGAAGCGTCCAACAGCATCTGGATCGTAGGAGGCGTGCACGGTGTCATCGGAGAATTTTATCGGATCGGGCAGTTCGTTCGGCATCTCGTCGATGCCAACGGCAATGCCGAGTTCGCTAAGCGCGGCAAGCGTGGCGGTGTAGAAGCTTGCGACGGAATGACCAGGCAGCGCAACCTCCCGCTGCGCGCCGTCGCTGGTCGAGATGCGCAAGAGGTGATCGATGAGGTCGAAATCGATCTGGAAGGTTCGTGCGCCGTCGGGCACTGGCGATGTCGTCAATCCGCGCGGCGTGACATAAAGCGCCACGTGCCAGGAATGATTGAGCCATGGCGATTTGGCGAGCCGGATCTTGCCGACGATCTGGGTCCAAAGATGGAGCGTCGCATAGGTGTCACGCCACGTCGCGGTCGGCAATTCCGGCCACGGGACTTGCGAATTGTTGCTCATGCTAGAACCTTTGCGTGCCGACTGGGAGGCCGAAGGCCTATCACGAATTCATAAGGCGTTTAGAAACTATGCCTCACGATTTCGTGCATTCCGGGCAGCGCCGCGCTCCGCGCGAGGCGCGCTCTTGCACCACAATGCGTTGCGCCGTGGCCAGCAGCGGCCGGCGTGCCAGTTGCGATAGGGCGGCATTCGCAAGAGAGAACGCCGCCCATTTCGCTTTCAGCCATGCAGCTTGTTCGCGGTCTCCGCGATCACGCGCCCCTGGTAGCGCGCGCCGGCGAGTTCGTTTTCGCTCGGCTGGCGGCTGCCGTCGCCGCCGGTGATCGTGGTGGCGCCATAGGGTGCGCCGCCGGTGATTTCGTCGAGCTTCATCTGGCCGGCAAAGCCGTAGTTCAGGCCGACGACCGTCATGCCGAAGTGCAAGAGATTTGTGATGATCGAGAACAGCGTGGTTTCCTGCCCGCCATGCTGGGTCGCCGTTGCGGTAAAGGCGCCGCCGACCTTGCCGTGCAGTGCGCCCTTGGCCCAGAGGCCACCGGCCTGGTCGAGGAAGTTCGCCATCTGCGACGTCATGCGGCCGAAGCGCGTGCCGGTGCCGATGACGATCGCGTCGTAATTGGCGAGGTCCTCGATTTTTGCGATCGGCGCGGCCTGATCGAGCTTGTAATGCGAGGCCTCGGCGACCGCTTCAGGCACGAGCTCCGGCACGCGCTTGATGTCGACGGTGGCGCCGGCCTTTCGCGCGCCTTCGGCTACGGCATTCGCCATCGCCTCGATGTGACCGTAAGCGGAATAATAGAGCACAAGTACTTTCGCCATGGTGGTTGTCCTTTGGGTTGGCAGATGTTTGTTGTTCATTTTGGGTGTCATTGCCTGGCTTGACCCGGCAATCCATCGCGCTTCGTAAGATTCTTCGCGAAGGAGGATGGATGCCCGGGTCATCTAGCGCGAAGACGCGCTTCGGCTTTTGCCCGGGCATGACGAGCGGTGATTGCGCTACGCGGCGTCGACCAGCACCAGTTCGGAATCTTCCAGCGCGGTAATCGTCAGCTTCGCCTCGTCGCGGATCGCAGCGCCGTCGCGGGCATTGACGCGCACGCCGTTGACTTCGACGCTGCCGGCCGCCGGCACGAGATAGAGGTGACGCGCCTCCGCCGCCTCATACGCCGCGCTCTCGCCCGCTTTCAGCGTGGTGGCGAGCACCCGCGCATCGGCGCGGATCGGCAGCGCATCCTTGTCGCCGGCAATGCCGCTGGCGATGGTGACGAGCTTGCCGGAGCGATCCGACTTCGGAAACGGCTTGGCGCCCCAGGTCGGCTGGCCACCCCTCGTCGTCGGCTCGATCCAGATCTGGAAGATCTTGGTCTTGCTCGGCTCCAGATTGTACTCGGAGTGACGAATGCCGCTGCCGGCGCTCATCACCTGCACGTCGCCGGCTTCAGTCCGGCCCTTGTTGCCGAGCGAGTCCTGGTGCGTGATCGCGCCTTCGCGGACATAGGTGATGATTTCCATGTTGGCGTGGGGATGGGCGGGAAAGCCGGTATTCGGCGCGATCTCGTCATCGTTCCACACCCGCAACGCGCCGTGGCCCATATTGTCGGGATCGTAATGGCTGCCGAATGAGAAGTGGTGTTTTGCCTTCAGCCAGCCGTGATCGGCGCTGGCGAGTTTTGCAAATGGTCTGAGTTCGATCATGGGATATTCCTTCGTTGAAAGTTTTTGAATTAAGTGGCCGGGCGGCATGCGCCCGGCCGCGCTGGATTTGAGTTACGCGCCGAAGCCGCCATCGACATTGAGCACTGTGCCGGTCACGAACGAGGCTTCAGGGCTCGCGAGGAACACCACGCCGGCTGCGATCTCTTCCGGCTTGCCGAAGCGCTGCAGCGCGTGCTGCTTGCGCTGGAGATCGGCGATCTCGCGGTCGTCATCCGGGTTCATGTCGGTGTCGATCGAGCCCGGCTGCAGCACATTCACGGTGATGCCGCGGGGACCGAGGTCACGCGCCGCGCCCTTGGTGTAGCCGACAACGGCAGCCTTGGTGGCGGCGTAATCGGCAAGGCCGGGGAATGAGGCGCGGGTCGCGATATCGGAGCCGATCGTGACGATACGTCCGCCTTCACCCATCAGCTTCGCCGCCGCGCGGATCGCGGTGATGACACCATCGACGTTCACGGCACTCTGCCGGGCCAATGCCGCGGTGTCGGCGTTGGGATCATCGACCGCGCCGCCGACGGCAACGCCGGCGTTGTTGACGAGGATGTCCAACCGGCCGAAATCCTTCGCGACCTTCTTCACCAGTTGGTCGACATCGGCGGAGAATGCCTGGTCGGCCTTGTAAGCGCGGGCGTTGACGCCCCTGGCCTTCAACTCGGCCACAACCGCTTCCGCCTTGTCGGGAGAGGCGACATAACTGATCGCGACGTTGGCGCCTTCTGCCGCGAGGGCGCGGGCAGACGCTGCGCCGATGCCGCGCGAACCGCCGGTGACGAGGGCTACCTTGCCTGAGAGCTTCTTGGTCATTGGATTTCTCCGTTGCTCGAATTCCGATAGCCATTGGATATGCCTCCCGCCTTGGTATAGAAATAGAAACTATTGAAACTCATTGTTTCTAAAAATGATCTTGAAGGTGATCCGAATGTCCAAGCTCCCGGATTTCGAGGCGTTCGCGATTTTTGCAAAGGTCGTGGAGTTGCGGTCATTTGCGGCGGCCGCGACCGAGCTGGCGCTGTCCAAGGCCACGGTGTCCAAGGCCGTCAGTCGGCTCGAGCAGCGGCTCGGCGCGCGGCTGTTCAACCGCACCTCGCGGCGGCTGGCGCTGACCGATGCCGGGCAAAGGCTCGCCGAGCGCGCCGCGCGCCTGCTCGCCGACGGCGAGGATGCCGAGAACGAAGCCCTGTCGCAATCGATGGCGCCGCGCGGGCTGGTGCGGCTCGCGGTGCCGATGACGTTTGGCGTGAAAGCCGTTGCGCCGATCTTGCCGGAATTTCTCACAGCCTTCCCGGAAGTATCGATTGATCTTCACCTGAGCGACGCGACAGTTGATCTGATCGGCGAAGGTTTCGATGCCGGCCTGCGCATCGCGCGCCTGCCGGACTCGTCGTTGATCGCGCGGCGGCTCTGCGCGATGCCGCGCTACACGGTCGCGGCGCCGTCCTATCTCAAACGCCATGGCAGGCCGACGCATCCGATGCATCTGGCGGAGCATAAATGCTTCGGCTACGCCTATCTCTCGACAGCCGGCGTCTGGCACTACACCAATGCGTCAGGCGAACAGGCCAGCGTGCGGCCCGCAGGCCAGCTCCGCGTCAACAATGGCGAGGCGCTGTTGCCGTCCGTCATCGCCGGCCTCGGCATCGCCGATCTGCCGGACTTCATCGTCGGCGACGCCATTGCATCCGGCGAGGTGGAAGTGATCCTGAAAGGCTGGCACCAGCCCGAAGGCGCGGTGCACCTGGTGACGCCGCCCGGCGGCCCAAGGCCTGCGCGCGTCGAAGTGCTGGCGGAGTTTCTGGCAAAGCAGTTTTCAAAAGCGAAGAAGCGGAAGTGAATATCGCAGGGTGGGCAGAGCGAAGCGTGCCCACCACGATCAGGCAAAAGGAGCTTGTATCGAGCAACTTCACGCGTTGTGCATGAATGGTGGGCACGCTTCGCTTTGCCCACCCTACGATTTGAGGCTAGGCTGTCTTCAACAACGAAAACAAACGCTGGGGAGAAACCACCATGAACCGCCGCGAACTTCTGAAAGCTGCCGCCGCATTGCCGCTCGTGCCAGCCGTGCTCTCCAACGCCGCCTTGGCGCAAGGCCCATACCCTTCGCGCAACATCACCATGATCGTGCCGTTTCCGCCCGGCGGGCAGGCCGATCTCGCGGCGCGGCCGATCGCGCAGGCGCTGGAGCGGATCCTCGGAAAGCCCGTGATCGTCGACAACCGCGCCGGCGGCGGTGGCGGATCGGTCGGCAACGCGGCGGCGGCGCGCGCCGAGCCCGACGGGCACACACTGTTGATGACGCTGTCCTCGCTTGCGGTGCTGCCGGAAGCCGATCGTCTGTTCGATCGCCCGGTGGCGTATGAAGTCTCGCAGTTCGCGCCGATTGCACGCGTGCTCGCCGATCCGACGCTGCTCGCGGTGCCGGCATCCGCGCCGTGGAAGACGCTGCAGGAGTTCGTCGACGACGCCAAGAAACGTCCCGGGCAAATTCCCTACGGTTCGTCCGGTCCCTACGGCACGCTGCACGTGGCGATGGAGATGTTTGCCGCGAGCGCCGGCATCAAATTGCTGCACGTGCCGTTCCGCGGCGCAGGACCGGCGCTGACCGCGCTATTGAGCGGCACTGTGCAGGCGGTGGCGTCGGCGCCGGGCACGCTGAAGCAGCAGGTCGACGACGGCAAGATGCGCGTGCTCGCCAATTGGGGCGCCGAGCGCATCAAGAGCTTCCCCGATCTGCCGACCTTCAAGGAGCTCGGTTACAAGGATGTCGAGTTCTACATCTGGGCGGGACTGTTTGCGCAACGCGCATTGCCGGCGCCGATCATGACGCGGCTGCGCGAAGCGATGGCGGAAGCCGTGAAGGCGCCCGAGGTGGTCAAGACCTATGAGACCGCCGGCAGCCCGGTCGCCTATCTGGACGCGCCGGAGTTTGCAAAATTCGTTGCGGAAGACAGCGCGCGGCTGGTCGCGGCGGTGAAGAAAATCGGCAAGGTGCAGTAGGGAACCCGCTTCACATTTTTTTGTTCGCACTATCGTCGCGTGGCCGCATTCATTCGACAGGCTTAGTCCGTCGCCGCGCGGAGCTTCCGCGCACTGTGAAAATTAAAAAGAAGGGGACCTGTCCATGCAAACGCAGCGGATCGTCCTTGCACTCGCCCTCGCGATCGGCGGCGGAACTGGCGTTGCCGTTCCCGCTTTCTCGCAGGAGTATCGCGGAACCTGGGAACAGCAGATGGCCTGCACGCCCGACGTCTGGCGGCTCTGCGGCGACCAGATTCCGGACGTCAACCGGATCGTGGCATGCTTGCGGCAGAACACGCCGCAGCTCTCCACCGGTTGCCGCGCCGTATTCGAAACGCAGGCCAACGCGCAGCCGACGCCGCCTCCGCGCGGAGTGCCGCAACAGACGGTTCCGCGTTCGCGCGCGCCGCAACCGGTACAGCCGCAGGCGGTGCAGCCGAGGCCGTTCTTTGAAGACGATTATTAGGCCGCCGCTTCCGACGCGGGCCTGAGTTCGCAGACGTCGACCCATTCGGCTGACGTCAGTTCGGCCATGCGCGCCGGCGTAATCTTCACCGCGCTGTGGGTTGAGCCCGCGGCGGGCACCACGACGTCGAACGCCTTCAGCGACACGTCGCAATAGACCGGCAGCGGAGTCTTCAGTCCGAACGGACAGACGCCGCCGACCTCGTGCCCGGTGATCTCGGCGACCTCCTCGAGGCCGAGCATTTTCGGCTTTCCTCCGAACAGCGCCTTCACCTTCTTGTTGTCCATCCGCGACGTGCCGGCCGTGACGATCAGGATGACGCGATCACCGATCCGCAAGCTCAGCGTCTTCGCAATTCGCGCCGGCTCGACGCCGTAAGCCTCCGCCGCCAGCGCGACGGTCGCAGAACTCATCTCGGATTCGATCACGGAAATTTCGGGCGCCTTTTCTGCAAAGAAGGCGCGCACGGACTCTAGACTCATCTTGTTCAGGACCTTTGCGCAGACACCAGTGCGGGCAGTTCGGAGAGGCTGTGGATGCGATGATCGGGCTCAAATCCCAGCTCATCCATCTGGGTGCGCAATATCTTGAACATCGTCAAGGGCGGCAGCGTCTCGCTTTCGAGACAGGCCAGCGCCATCGCTTCCGGCGTCACCCGCTCGATCCAGGCGACGTGGAGCCCGAACGCCTTGGCGCCGCAGGCGTCCCAGGGATTGGAGGAGATGAACAGCACTTCGGCGGGCGGCACGTGGAGCACCTCCTCGATCAGCGCATAGACTTCGGGGCTGGGCTTGAAGATCTTCTTGGCGTCGACGCTGATGGTGGCATCGAGCACGCGCTCGAGCCCGCTGTTCTGCACCAGTGCGTTGAGCATATCAGGGCTGCCGTTGGACAGGATCGCGAGCTTGCAATCCTTGATCGCCGATAGCGCCGCAAGCGCATCTGGATAGAGATCGAGATGCAGATATTTGTCGATGATACGCGCGAAAGCATCATCGTCATATTGCAGCCCGAGGCTGCGCAGCGTGTAGGCCAGTGAGTCGCGCGTGACGACCGAGAAATCCTGGTAGCGTCGCATCAGCGAGCGCAGCCAGCTGTATTCGAGCTGCTTGATGCGCCAGACCTGGGTGATGATCCCGCCATAGCCCGGGAACGCATCCTCGGTGACGTCAGCCACCGACTGGACATCGTAAAGCGTGCCATAGGCGTCGAAGACAACTGCTTTGATGGTCACTGCAACTACTCTTTTCCGCCGATCGTCGTGCCGAGAAATTCGCGAAGCGCCTCGGACGCTTGATCCGTTGCCGGCTTATTGAATTCGAGGTGGTGCCCCTTCAACACGAGCGGCGTCGTGAGCTGCGGGGCATCGAATGCGTGATAAGCGCCGGGAAACACCGTCAGCTTGATCGGCACGCCCTTTCCCTTCTGCCGCGATATCCCCCAGTCGTCTCGGGCCTCCACCATACTACGGCACTCTTTGGCCGAGGCCCAATCGTCGAGCTCGCCAATCAGGATCAGGGCCGGCGCGGTCATCTCGCCCTTGAGGCCAAGGCAGGACGGATAGAACGCAATGGCCGCGCGGAATTTGTTCGGCGATGACTGTTCCAGAAAGCCATGGTCGACCGACATCAGCGCCGCCCGGCCGCCGTTGGCAAAACCAATGACACCAACACGATCGGGATCGACGAATCGATCGCGCACCAGAAAGTTCAGGGCACGATAGGCGTCTCCAGCCGAATCGATCCGGGCCCTGTCGTCGCAGATTTCGAGGCCGCGCGGACCCAAGCTATCCACGGTGAGCACCACATAGCCCCAGGACGCGATCCGCTTGCCCCAGCGTTCATCGATCCGCTTCCAGTTTCCATGACAGCTATGCAACAACACGACAGCGGGCGAGGGGCCTGAAACATCGGTTCGCCGCAGATAGCCCTGCAGCGGATGCGGACTTGCAAGCGGGTTCTCGATTTCGACGTAGGTCGCTGACGTTTCAGCAGCAACGCACTCGGCCGCGCTTCCGGTCAGGAGCGCGGCGAGCAGGGCAACGGTCTTGGCAAAGTTCGTCACTGGCCATCTCAACGTTTCGCCGATGATGGCCTTAGATTATATACCCAAAATCTTCCTTGCGTTGGCTTTCATCACCTTCGGCCTGATCTCCTCGCGGATCTCGAGCTTGGCGAAATCCGCCAGCCAGCGGTCCGGCGTGATCACCGGCCAGTCCGAGCCGAACAGCATCTTGTCTTGCAAAATGGAGTTGATGTAGCGCACCAGGATCGGCGGGAAATATTTCGGCGACCAGCCGGAGAGGTCGATATAGACGTTCGGCTTGTGGGTCGCGACCGACAGCGCCTCTTCCTGCCAGGGGAAGGAGGGGTGCGCCAGGATGATCTTGAGGTCGGGGAAGTCAGCCGCGACATCGTCCATGTACATCGGGTTGGAATATTTTAGGCGCATCCCCATGCCGCCGGGCATGCCGGAACCTACGCCGGTCTGCCCGGTGTGAAACAATGCGATCGCGCCGCCGTCGTTGATCGCTTCATAGAGCGGATACGCCATGCGATCGTTGGCGTAAAAACCTTGCATGGTCGGATGGAATTTGAAGCCGCGGACGCCGTATTCCTCGATCAGCTTGCGCGCCTCGCGCACGCCTAACTTGCCCTTGTGCGGATCGATCGAGACGAACGGGATCAAAACGTCGAGATGGTCGGAGGCGACCTCCAGCATCTCGTAATTGTTGTAGCGGCGAAAACCGGTCTCGCGCTCGGCATCGACCGGGAAGATCACGGCTGCGATGTTCTTCGAGCGGTAATAGGCCGCAGTCTCTGGCACGGTCGGCGGATGCTTGTGCGGCGATTTGAAGTATTCGGCCATGCGCTCCTGAAAATCGTCATAGCCGTCGTCGCCATGCAACCCGCAGGGTTCTTCCGCATGGGTGTGGATGTCGATCGCGACGACTTTCTCGATATCGGGCAGCTTGAGCTTGGTCATCCTGGGTTCCCACCGGCTTGATTTTTGGGTCTGGAAAATTGATTATACTATATAACGAATTCCGCAAGGCGGCAGAAACAAAAGACGGAAAATAAGGGAGCGCGGCATGGCCCAAACGCAGGCCTTCGAGACCGATTTCTGGAAAGACGCCAACTTGAGAAAGGTCTGGGACGACATCGTTCCCGGCGAGCCGCGCAAGACCATCCCCTACACGCTCACCAGAGAGGCGATCGAGCTGTACTGCAAATCGGTCGGCGAAACTCATCCGATCTATTTCGACGAGGCCTATGCGAAGACCACGCGCTATGGCGGGCTGATCGCGCCGCCCTCGATCCACATCCTCCTGATGTTCTCATGCACGCCGGCGGATGACTGGATGCGCTCGCCCGGCACCGTCAATGCCGGGCAGTCCTGGAGCTACAACATTCCGGCGCGGCCGGGCGACGTCATCACCTTGCAGGCCCGCGCGCTTGACAAGTTCATCAAGCGCGAGCGGCTGTTCGTGGTGCACGACAACGTCTTCTTTAATCAGAAGGGCGACGTAATCTGTTCCGGCCGTGGCTGGACGATTCGGCCGATATGAGCGGGGAGGTTGCCATGACCACGACGTTCGAAAAGCTCAGAGCCGGCGATGCCATCGACGGCCCCACCTTCGCGGTTAGCCGCGAATCCATCCGACTGTTTTGCGACGCCTCGCTCGACTACAACCCGCTGCATCTCGACGACGAGTACATGAAGGGCAGTTTCGGCAAGACCAATTTCGGCGGCATCATCATGCACGGCATGAACAATTTTGGCCTGATCTCGCGCATGATCACTGACTGGGCCTATCCTGCAGGCGCGATCCACCGCCGGCTGGAGACGCGATGGGTCAAGCCGGTCAGGCCGGGCGATACCATCCAGCCTACGGGAATCATCAAGGCCAAGCAGGTGACCGAAAAATCCCGTTGGGTGATGATCGACGTGATGGTGAGGAACCAGACGGGTGAAAAGGTCGCGACCGGCGAGGCTCTGGTCGAGTTCCCGCGCGACCTGTTCTGCCAGTGATTCCGCAGAGTTCTTCCGGAGGCCAGCGATTCGGTACTGGTCGGAATGCCGGGCATCTGCCCGCGCTAGGTCCGGAACGGGACAGATGGCCCCGAAAACGGCCCTTCCGCATTGACATCCGGTGTCACCTTGCCCTAGAAACCGCCCCGTCCCGGGCGGTTGGCCGCTTTTCGGGATTAATCCCATTTTGCCACTTTCGGGTAGCTCAGGTTCGGGCCTCCAACACGGCCTTTCAAAGCATCAGGATTGTCCCATGAAGGTCCGTAACTCCTTGAAATCGCTGCGCGGTCGCCACCGCAACAACCGTCTGGTCCGCCGCAAGGGCCGGGTCTACGTGATCAACAAGGTGCAGCGCCGCTTCAAGGCCCGCCAAGGTTAATCCTGGCGCTGAGCCGGCTTTTTTTCTTCGCTTCACAGGTCTTTGACGATCTGCTGCTTTGCGGCGCGATTTTACGCGTCTAGACTTGCCCCATGGCTTTGAGATTCCCGGGTGCCCGTAACTGCCGGATCGTGGTCCTCGCCGCTGTCATGACGGCCGTGCCGGCTGCTGCGTTTGCCCAGAACGACCCCAGGGTCATTCCTCCACCGAAATCCGAGAAAAGATTACCGGAAGCGCCAAGCAAGCTTCCGAAGGTTGGTGCGGATCGCACCCGCGGGCTGGACTTCCTGTTCGGCGCCCTGAAAGCTGCCCCCGATGAAGCGAGCGCCAAACACGTCGAGGCGCGGATCTGGGCGCAATGGATGCAGACGCCGAGCGACACGGCTGCGCTGTTGATGCTGCGCGCCAAGGCCGCGATGGATGCACAGAAGGTCGACGTCGCGCTAAAACTGCTGGATTCTCTCGTCAAGCTGCGTCCCGACTACGTCGAGGCATGGAATCGTCGCGCCACGCTGTATTACCTGAAGAACGACTACACCCGTTCGCTCGAGGACATCCGGCAGGTGCTGATCCGCGAGCCCCGGCATTTCGGCGCGCTGGCCGGGCTCGGCATGATCATGCAGGAGATCGGCGACGAAAAGCGCGCGCTGGAAGCGTTCCGCAAGGCGCTGGCCGTCAATCCGCATCTCGAGAAGGTGCCGGACCTGGTTAAGACGCTGACCGAAAAGGTCGAAGGCCGCGATATCTGAACTTTCGCGGTTTAACCCTGATTTCCCGCGACTTGCATCAGGCAGGAACGTCGCGCCGCGTGCGCGCTCTTATGGCTGACTGCGTGACACAGCGAGCGATGAAATCACAGTTGCTAGCAGCGCGATGCAATCCCGTCGTCGATGCCCAGGTCGGCGGAAACATCTGATTGGGCACCGGACCTTACAAGTCGCTCAACGACGCCAAGCTGGCCCGTTCGACCCATCAGCCAATACCCGGCGGTGGACGAGCCGCCCGCAGAGACGCGGAAAACGAGCACCAACTAGAGCGCTCTTGAGCCGTTTGCGTCTCTGGAAAAGCGTCGGCTCACAAGGACCTAGTGTACGGCGTTGCTGCCGCGCGCCAGACCGTCGAGGCCTACCGCCGCGTAGATTTGCGCCAACTCCGTCTCAAGCTGCTCATTGACCCGCAGCAGCGCCTTGAGTGCGCCGCGGATGTCGCCATTGCAACTCGCTACGATCTGATCGATGGCGGCTTCGTCGGAAATCATGGGTAGTCCTCCGATGATACGCTGGAACAATTTGTAGTGAGCGTCACTGTTCCTGTGGATGTCGGGTACAGTGCAAGCGCCTGGCTACCCCCCAATCAGGCACGCGCACACATGGCAAAAGTGGCAACGACACTGTACAAACTTGCTGATGACGTCAGTATGACCCCGCTATCCACAGGTTCGGCCCCCTGTGGACAGTCTCCGTAACCCGCGCCGGTCCGGGCCGTAGCTCGCTGGTGCAGAAAATCAGCCGGAAACTCTCGATGGTGGTGGTGATTCTGGTGGCTGCGCTGGCGGTGCTGGCGCTGGCCACGCAAGCCGGCGTTTTTCTCAGCGAACGGGCCCATCCGGCCCAGGGCCGGATGGTCGAGGTGGCGGGCGGAGCCCTGCATATCCTCGATATCGGTCCGCGCGATGCGGCGGGGCCGCCGGTCGTGATGCTCCACGGCGCCAGTTCCAATCTGGAAGTGATGCGGCAGCCGGTCGGGGAGCGGCTTGCGGGAAAGCACCGCGTGATCCTGATCGACCGTCCCGGGCATGGCTGGAGCACCCGCGCGCGCCTTCAGGACTCCACGCCCGAAATTCAGGCCCGCATGATCGAGGAGGCGCTGACCAAGCTCGGCGTCGGCCAGGCGATCTTCGTGGTTCATTCCTGGGCCGGCGCGTTGGGGACGCGTATCGCGCTGGACTACCCGCAGGCCGTCGCCGGTCTGGTGATGCTCGCGCCGGTGGCCTATCCTTGGCCCGGCGGCGTCGGGCGCTACAACAAACTGATCGCCACGCCGGTGGTCGGCCCGCTGTTCGCCTACACCATCACGCTGCCGCTCGGAATGCTGCTGGCGGATTCGGGCGCGCGGGGCGTGTTCCTGCCGCAGACCATGCCGGACGGTTTTGTCAAGAACACCGCCACGCCGCTGTTGCTGCGGCCGCGCGAATTCATTGCCAATGCGCGCGATCTGGTGACGCTGAAAGCGGCGGTGGCCGAGCAGGCGCCGCGCTACGGCGAGATCAAGGCCCTCGTCACCATCATCACCGGCGACGCCGACAAGACGGTGTCGACCAACATCCACTCACGGCCGTTCGCGGCGGCCACCCAGAACGCGAAATTGATCGTGCTGCCGGGCGTCGGTCACATGATTCAGAATGCGGTTCCCGATCTCGTCATCGCCGAAATCGAGGCGATGATCGGGGGGATAGCACCGAATGCTACGGCAGCGGCCGACTGAAGCGTGCGAGAGGTCGGATCCTGTCGACGTTCTCGCGCGACCCAGCACGACGTGGACACCGTGGCCTGACGGCTCCGTATGCGATACGATCGGTGCGCGCGGGATTCCGCTGCTCGTCCCGCCGGGGATGAAGCTTAAGGAGTCGCGATATCGGGCAGCTTACCTTCGAGGGAGAGCCCCATGTACGCCGCCATTCGTCAGGGCAAGGCCAAGGCTGGCAAGGCCGAAGAGCTGACACGCAGAATCAAGGAAGGCGCGATTCCCGTCATCAGCGGCGTCGAGGGCTTCATGGGCTACTATGTGGTCTATGCGCCCGACGATACGGTGATCGCGATCAGCCTGTTCAACAACTTTGCGGCCGCCGAGGAATCCAACAAGCGCGCGCTGGCGTGGATCGAACACGACCTGGCGCCGCTGTTGACCGGACCGGCCACCGCGACGGCCGGACCGGTGATCGTGCACACGCTGGCTTGACGAGGCGAGTGCTGGAACTCTGTCATCAGAGCAGGGGCCGCATCCTTCACCCTCCAGGGGAGGGTGAGATGACGCCAGAGGCTGGCTCAAAAAGTGCTCGATGGACTCGAGCATGAGGCCCAGCTCTCACTTCTGCTTCCCGTCCTTGTCGAACGAGGAGATATAGGCCCAGAGGTCGTTAGCCTCTTTCTCGTTCTTGATGCCGGCGAAGATCATCTTGGTGCCGGGAATCTTCGCCCTGGGATCCTTGATGTATTCGAGGAACACATCCTTGCCCCAGGTGATGCCGGAATTCTTGTTGGCTTCCGAATAGGAATAGCCCTCGATGGTGCCGGACTTGCGGCCATCGAGCCCGTTCAGCACCGGACCGACCTTGTTCTTGGCGCCCTCGCCGATCGCGTGGCAGGCCAGGCATTTGTTGAACGAGGTCTTGCCGGCGGCGACGTCCTGCGCCAGCGCGCCCGATGACGCGGCCAATGAGGTAACGACGACCAGCGCGCTCAAAGTCGATATTTTCATGTGGTGCTCTTCGTTTCTTCCCAGAGGGGCGGATTTCTTGTGGCAGGCCCGCTTGGATTGGACAAGCCACGAAACTTTGACAGGTTTCACCATTGCCGACTTGTCCCAGAGAGAACTGATCGATTGAAGCGTGGCAATCCGACCTTCGGATAGCCTACCCAAACCTTGGCAGATGTGCTTGATTTACCACCACAAATCGTTATTCGCCGGGCCTGGAGGATTCGCATGGCCATCATGATGCCGGCTTCCGATCAGGCGGTTCTGGAACGCCGGGACGCCATCGTCGCTGCTCTTCGCACGATCGTGCCCGGCGAGGGGGTGATCGACAGTGCGGCCGAGATGCTGGCCTATGAGTCCGATGGTCTCACCGCCTACCGGCAGCCGCCGATGGTCGTGGTGCTGCCCGATACCACGGAGCAGGTATCCAGAGTTCTCAAATACTGCTTCGAACAGGGCATCAAGGTGGTGCCGCGCGGCTCCGGCACGTCACTGTCAGGCGGCGCGCTGCCGCTCGTGGACGGCGTGCTGCTGGGCTTGGGCAAGTTCAAGCGCATCCGCGAGATCGATTTCGACAACCGCGTGGTGGTCACGGAACCCGGCGTCACCAATCTCGCCATCAGCCAGGCGGTGGCGCATGCCGGTTTCTATTACGCGCCCGATCCCTCCTCGCAGATCGCCTGCTCGATCGGCGGCAATGTCGCGGAGAATTCCGGCGGCGTGCATTGCCTGAAATACGGCATGACCACCAACAACGTGCTGGGCTGCGAGATCGTGCTGATGTCCGGCGAGATCCTGCGCATCGGTGGCAAGGCCGCCGAAAATTCCGGCTACGATTTGATGGGCATCATCACCGGCTCGGAGGGCCTTCTCGGCGTCATCACCGAGATCACGGTGCGAATCCTGCAGAAGCCGGAGACAGCCCGCGCCCTGATGGTCGGCTTCGCCGAGGTCGAGGCCGCCGGCGAATGCGTCGCTGACATCATCGGCGCCGGCATCATTCCCGGCGGCATGGAGATGATGGACAAGCCGGCGATCCACGCCGCCGAAGCTTTTGTTCACGCCGGCTATCCGCTCGATGTCGAGGCGCTTCTGATCATCGAGCTCGATGGTCCGGGCGTGGAAGTCGACGAATTGATCAAGCGGGTCGAGGCGATCGCGCAACGTTGCGGCTCGACGAGTTGCCAGATTTCGACGTCGGAGGCCGAGCGCAATCTGTTCTGGGCCGGCCGCAAGGCGGCGTTTCCGGCGGTGGGGCGGATATCGCCCGACTATCTCTGCATGGACGGCACGATTCCGCGCGGCGCGCTGCCGAAGGCGCTCGCGCGCATCCGCGACCTCTCGGAGAAATACGATCTGCGCGTCGCCAATGTGTTTCACGCCGGCGACGGCAATCTGCATCCTTTGATCCTCTACGACGCCAACAAGCCTGGCGAGATCGAGCGGGCGGAAGCCTTCGGCGCCGACATCCTGCGGGCCTGCGTCGAATTCGGCGGCGTGCTCACCGGCGAGCATGGCGTCGGCATCGAGAAGCGCGATTTGATGGGCGAGATGTTTTCGGAAGTAGACCTCAACCAGCAGCAGCGCCTGAAATGCGCTTTCGACGCGCAGGGCCTGCTCAACCCCGGAAAAGTGTTCCCGACGCTGCATCGCTGCGCCGAACTCGGCCGCATGCATGTTCACGCCGGCAGACTGGCGTTTCCGGACATCCCGAGATTTTAGTGATGAACAAAATCATGCGCACAATGGAAGGGCTCCCTAATGAGCACCGCCCGTGCGGCTCACCCCTCTCCCCAACCCTCCCCCGCAAGGGGGGAGGGAGCCTGAAGAGCGTGCTCACTTCACTCTGCCTCACAGCGCCAGCGGCTTGCAAACAAGCAGGAGAATCGCGACTCGTCAGGGGCGCGCGGGCGGATGGGCTCCCTC
>NZ_LLYA01000001.1 GCF_001440415.1 Bradyrhizobium retamae | reverse complement strand
CAGGCGATGGCGACCCCCGCATGGCCAAGCTCGCCGGCGGCGTGCACCGCCTCGATGGCCAGCTCATGGTCGTCCTCGACGTCGATCGCGTCCTCGAAATCATACCGAAAGCAACCCTCGCAGCGTAGGCCGCTCGTCAACCAAGGAGGCCGAGATGAAAACCTGTCTTGTCGTCGATGACTCCAGTGTCGTGCGAAAGATCGCGCGCCGCATCCTGGAAGAGCTGGACTTCCAAATTACTGAAGCCGAGGACGGCGAGCAGGCGCTTGAAGCCTGCAAGAGTGCCATGCCCACGGCAGTTCTGCTCGACTGGAACATGCCGGTCATGGACGGCTACGAATTTCTCGGCCATCTGCGCCGCCTGCCCGGCGGCGACGCGCCCAAGGTGGTGTTCTGCACCACCGAGAACGGCATGGATCATATATCTCGCGCGCTGCATGCCGGCGCCAATGAATACATCATGAAGCCGTTCGACAAGGAGATCGTCGCGGCAAAATTCCAGGAAGTCGGCCTGGTCGCGCTCCCGGAATAGAGCCCGATCTAAATCTTATCGCTTGTCCTTGAGAGGCTCCCGTGACCCCGACAGACTATGAGTATCTGCGTAAGCTCCTGAAGGATCATTCTGGTCTCGACCTATCTGCAGACAAGCAATACCTGATCGAAAGCCGCCTGCTTCCGCTCTCGCGCAAATGCGGTGTGTCGGGCATCGGCGAACTCGTGCAGAAGATGAAGGGCGGATCGTCATCGATCACCGTCCAGGTGGTCGAGGCCATGACCACCAACGAGACCTTCTTCTTTCGCGACAAGGTGCCATTCGAACACTTCCGCGATACGATCATGCCGGAGCTGTTGAAGGCGCGCGCCGGCCGCAAGAGCATCAGGATATGGTGTGCCGCCGGCTCGACCGGCCAGGAGCCGTATTCGCTTGCCATGTCGCTGAAGGAAATGGGCGCGGCGCTAGCCGGCTGGCGGTTCGAGATCATCGCGACCGACCTGTCGCAGGAAGTGCTCGAAAAATCGAAGTCGGGCATCTACAGCCAATTCGAAGTTCAGCGCGGCCTTCCGATTCAGCTTCTCGTCAAATACTTCAAGCAGAACGGCGAACTTTGGCAGATCAGCCCGGAGCTGCGCGGCATGGTGCAGCATCGCCAGCTTAATCTGCTGCACGATTTCTCTCAGCTCGGTACCTTCGATGTCATCTTCTGCCGCAACGTCCTGATCTATTTCGATCAGGAGACCAAGATCAATATCTTTGGCCGCCTCGCCAAGGCAATGGAAGGCGATGGCTTCCTGGTGCTGGGAGCGGCGGAAACGGTCGTCGGCCTGACTGATGTCTTCAAGCCGTTCCCGGACAAGCGCGGCCTCTATCGGCCGAGCGGTGCGCGTGCCGCATCTCCGCAGGACGCAGCGGCAATGCCAAAAATCGCGGCAATAACGGGACGGTGAGCGATGACAGAAGACGGCAAGGGCACGGAGCGGGTTACATTCAGCCGCGGCTATGATGTCTGCATCATGGCGATCGACGGGACCTGGCGCAGGGACTGCCAGCTGAACGCGATCTCGGACACTGACGCCGAACTGACTGTGGAAGGCTCCATTCAAGGCCTCAATCTCAAGGAGTTCTTCCTGCTGCTGTCGTCGACCGGCCTCGCCTATCGCCGGTGCGAGCTCGTTCGTGTCAACGGCACGGACATGGACATCCGCTTCCTGAGAGGCAAGCCCAGCAAGAAAAAGTCAGGCGCGTCGTCGAAATCCGAACAGGCGATGAGCTGAAGCGGATGGCGCTGCCACGTCGTCAAGCGCGATGACGTTGATGGAACTCTCGGGAGCGCCGGGCGAAACTTCCCCTGGCGATCATCTGGTCAATCAGTCGCAGGCTGTTCTGGACGTGTTCGACCAAGTTGATGAGGTCTGAAACCACGTGGGGCGCCTATGCGACACTGTCGCCTGCTGCGTTTTGCATACGTGCGCTCCTTAGTTACTTTATTAGGTGTGCGTTGCTACTTGTGCGTAAAGCCGTGGTCCCGTACAAATACGGTCCGGTATGAAGCGAATACCGTTATCCGAGTGTGCGTCACATTCAACCACGCATGGACGATGGAACATGGCTGAAAAAGCCCCCTCCCGCGGCGAGATTTTCGTAGTCGATGACGACCCTGCCGTTCGCGACACGCTTTCGATGGTGCTGTCGGCAGCCGGCTATCAGGTCATTTGTTTCGCCGACGGCGCCGCGCTGCTGGCTATCGCACGAACACGGACGCCAGCCTGCATTCTGCTCGACGTGCATATCCCAGGTAAGTCGGGCCTCGATATTCTGAAGGAGCTTCATGGTGAGGATTACCCTGCACCGATCTTCATGGTCTCGGGGCAGGGCGATATCGCCATGGCAGTCAGCGCCATCAAGAACGGCGCGCTGGACTTCATCGAAAAGCCGTTTCGCGGCAGCGAAATCGTAGCAAGACTCGATGAGGCGATCGAGGCCTATGCTCGCCGGCAGGCGCAAAGTACGTCATCGCGCATCGCGGCCCTGCATTTTCCGGGACGGGAACCGCTCACGCGACGCGAACGCGAGGTGCTGGAGCAGTTCACCGCCGGCGCTTCCAACAAGGAAGCAGGGCGGCATCTCGGGATCAGCCCGCGCACGATTGAGGACCACCGCGCCAATATCATGAAGAAACTCGGCGCGCGGAATGCCGCCGACCTGGTTCGCATCGTTATGACCACCCAGCGACAGGGCCAGATCTGATTCAAGGTCTGATCAAGGCTCATCGCATCGCAGGCAGGCCGGATCCGGCGCAGCCTTGCGCTGGATGCGGGCACCGCCGTTGCGATCAATCGGCGAGCGCTTTGCGGATCATGATCGCCATATCCGATTTCCGATAGGGCTTGGCGAGCAGCAATACGCCTTCGTCGAGTCGCCCGTGATGAATGATGGCATTCTCGGTATAGCCCGAGGTGAACAGAACCCTTAGTCCGGGCCTGGCCTTCGCAATCTCGTCGGCGAGCTGGCGGCCGTTCATGCCGGGCATGATCACGTCGGTGAACAGCAGATCAAACGGACGGCCGGTATGGACCAACGCGAGGGCTTCAGTGGCGTTCGCCGCATCCAGCGTGACGTAACCGAGTGAATGCAGTTGCGCCAGCACATAGTCGCGCACCAGCTTGTCGTCCTCCACCACCAGAATCGTTTCATGGCCACCCTCGACAGCCGGCGCCAGTGTAGCCTCGGCCGCCGGCAATGCGCCCGTGGCCGGCGGCAGATACATCTTGATCGTCGTGCCATGGCCTTCTTCGCTGTAGATCATGATGTGGCCAGCCGATTGTTTGATGAAGCCGTACACCATACTGAGCCCGAGGCCGGTACCTTTGCCGGGTCCCTTCGAGGTGAAGAACGGATTGAATACCTTGTCGAGCATCGCAGCCGGAATGCCGGTTCCGGTATCACTCACCGCAATCATGGCGTAGCGACCGGGCCGGACGTCGCTGTGCATCCTTGCATAATTGTCGTCGAGCATGACGAAGCCGGTTTCGATGATGAGTTTGCCGCCATCGGGCATCGCGTCGCGGGCGTTTAGGGCCAGATTGAGGATCGCGGTGGCGAGTTGATTGGGATCGACGATCGCAGCGCATGTTTCGTCTTCGAACACGGATTCGATCTCGACATGCTCGCCGAGCGTCCGCTGCAGCAGTTTCGCGGTGTCGATAATCAGCGTGTTGACGTCGGTTACCTTCGGCTCCAGCGGCTGCTTGCGCGCGAAGGCGAGCAGGTGCTGGGTGAGGTCGGCGCCGCGTGAGGCCGCCTCGTCGATCATTCGCGTGATGGCGGCAAGCTGCGGTTCGCCCTTGACGGCGTCGGCCAGAATTTCGATCGTTCCTGTGATCACCGTCAGGATATTGTTGAAATCGTGTGCGATGCCGCCGGTGAGCTGTCCCATCGCCTCCATCTTCTCGGCCTGCCGGATCCTGTCCTCGGCCGCGATCCTGTCGGTGAGGTCGCGCATGAAGCCGTTGAACACGAATCCGTTGCGCCGCCGAAGCGCGGTAATGCTGAGCTCGACCTTGATTTCCTTTCCGTCTCGCCGCATCGCCTCGATTTCCAGGCGGCGGTCGAGGATGGCGGCCTCGCCGGTGCGCAGAAACCGCTCCAGGCTGGCCTTGTGGGCGGCGCGATGGACATCCGGAATGATCAGCTCGCTCAGCTTGGTGCCGATCGCCTCCGCGCGCGACCAGCCGAGTATCTTCTCCGCTTGCGAGTTCCAGTCGGTGACGATGCCCTGATCGTCCATCTGCACGAAGGCATCGAGCGCGGTGTCGATGATGCCGCGCGCGAGCTGTTCGCTTTCGCGCAACGTCTCTTGCGCCAGCCGGCCCTCGGTCATATCACGGCCGACGAAGAAGAAGCGCTTGACCGGCTCGGACCATGTCCCGAGCCATGACAACCACACCTCTCGTCCATTCTTGTGAATGCAGCGGGTGTCGGACATCTTCGGGCGCAGCCCGCGCCGTGCTGCACGCATTTCCTGACGCGAGGTCTCGAGGTGGTCGGGGTGGATAAAATCCTCGCCGCTGCGCCCGATCATTTCTTCCGGCCGATAACCCAATATGGCCTCGCAGCTCGGGCTGATCTGAACCAGGAATCCTCGGGAATCCATCACCATGATCAGGTCCTGCGAGGTCTCGAAGATGCGGCGAAGCTCTTCGGTCTGTTGCCGCAGCACCTGCCTGGTCTTGTTGGTTTCGGTGATGTCGCGTGCCACCTTCGAGATGCCGATGGTCGCGCCCGAGGGAGCCTTGATCGGGGAGACGCTGAGCGAGACTTCAATCCGGGCGCCATCCTTTTTCAGGCGGACGGTTTCATGTTGCTCGATGCGTTCGCCCGAGCCGATCCGGCGTAACGTGTCATGCACCTCGGGCAGCCGGTCCATCGGAACGACAAGGGTAATGCTCTTGCCCGCAGTTTCCGCAGCCGTGTACCCGTACAGCCGCTCTGCGGCCGAATTCCAGCCGGTGATCGTGCCATCGAGCGACGTCGTGATGATGGCGTCACTGGAGGACTCGACCGCTGCGCTGAACAGCCTTTCCCGTTCTGCATGATGATCGCGCGCAGCTACGGTGCGGCGATGCTCCTCGACCTCCTGTTGGAGCGCCGCGGTTTTTGCATTGATCTCCTCGATCGCGAACGCAAAGGCCCGCGCGAGCACGCCGGTCTCGCCGCGCGCATCGACCGGGATGGCTGCCTTCCCTTTGGCCACGCCCTGAACGGCTTCGGTTAGGCGGACAATCGGCCGGGCCAGCGACCTCGCGATCAGCAGCGCCAGCACTGCTGCGCACAACACCGCGATCGCCCCGACCAGAAGCGAGGTATTTCGGATGCTCGCAGCCGGCGCCATGATCACGGCGTTCGGGGTAGTCTCGATGATCCCAACCCATTCGGAGCCGGCCAGGACGGCGGGAGCAAACGCGATCCCGTTGGACCGCCCAGCTTGGTCCGCAATGATTTCGGCGCTGCCTTGCTTTGCCCCGGCCTGCGACGCCAGATGCGGGAAGTCAGCTTTCCAGTCGTTGGGCTTGCCGAGCAACAAGCCGAATTCGCGCGACCGGTCGGGGTGAATGAGATAGTCGCCCTGCCGGTTGATGACGTAGATCGTCTCGCCTGGCCACGCCGATGCCCTGATACGGTCGAACGCGCGCCGCATGTCGACATTGATCATGAAAATCCCGAACGGCTTACCGTCGGTCGTGAAAATCGGCGTCGCGACGCGGAGTGTCGGCCGGTGCACCTCTTCGATCAGGCCATTGAAGCGGCCGAGATCGAGCGGCGAGACGTAGAGCTGTTTAGGACCCAGCCGGATCGTTTCCTGGAAATAGCCGCGATCGCCTCGCTTCTGCAGGCTCGCTTCAGGGACGATCCGAACCGTCCCGTTTGGTCCATTGCGGTCGACGCGGACCAGCTCGCGGCCATCGTCGTCGAGGCCGATAATCCGAAACATCGCGTATGTAGGTTTGGCTTCAAGTTCCGCAGCGAAACGTGACGCTATCCGGTCGCGCCAGATCTTTTCGGAGACGCCATCGACCGGATCGATGCCGCCCGCCTGGCGGGCACGGACCAGCCCGTGCAGCGCCACGGCCGAGCGAAAGCCCGCAACATCTCCGGTCGCGCTCGCCGCATGATATTCCAGATCGGTCGCAAGCTGCCGCGAATGCGTCTCGATGCGATCGCGGGCGCGTTGCAGGAGCGCCTGTTCCAGGTTGTGATAGCTCAGCCATCCGACCGCGGTAACCGCGAGCGCGACCAACGCAATCATCGCGATGGCTAGCCTGGTTGTGAGCGTCATGTCGGTGTTCGCTCGCCCTCCCGCTCCGATCCAGCAATCCACCGGACGAATCGGATGCTATGGCGCATTACGGGGAGGACGCAACACCGCGGGGCGTGGCGGCGAGCCACGTTCGGCAGCTTCCAGGCTGTCCGTGACGGCAGCCAGAAGGTCGGCCGGCCGGAAGGGCTTCTGCAGACTGGAAATCGCCCCGAGCTTGGTCGCCATAGTCAGGAAGTCGGGCGCCGAGTCTGCTTCGGGCGAGATCGGCCGGCCGGAGATGACAATGATCGGCATATGCGGCCGCTGCTGGCGAACCATCCGCATGGTTTCAAATCCGTCCATCCCAGGCATAAAAATGTCGAGGAACAGCAAATCGAAATCGCCGCTCTGGCACAATGCGAGGCCCTGTCGCCCGTCACCGGCGGTGACTACGCTATGCCCGGCGCGCTCCAGCAGCAGACGGACGGTCATCTGGACCGCCACATCGTCATCCACGACGAGTATCTTTGCCAAATTAAAAGGTTCTCCGGGCCCCACTGGAATCAAGGCAGGTTACGAGTTTTGCCGAATCCTCGTACTGCCGCAACTGCTCCCCCGGCAGGAACGTTCCGGTTGAGCGGTCACAAAATGCCGGCATCCGCATGTAGCCGGGCAGACAGATCCGGAACCGCGCGCCTGCAAGCGTGATTCCTGAGATGTCGCAGCAGTCAATTGCTGAGATATTCCGGATAGCGCGAGCGGATTTGGTCGAGTTCGCTCAGCGTTCCCGACAAATGGGTACGCAGGTACTTCTGCGCCTCTTCGGGTTGGCCGGCCTCGATCGCTTTTGCAATCAGCTTGTGATGCCGCAGAATATCCTGCGCTTTGCCGGGGGAGGGCAGATGCAGCCGGCGCAACCGGTCGATATGTCCGCTGCGGCTGCGCACCAGCGACCAGATGTCCTGCTTGTCGGTGGCGGCGTAGAGTTGGGCATGGAACTCGTTGTCGGCGGCCATGAATTTTTCGAAGTCGCCGGCTTTCGCGAATTGCTGTTGGCGGACGATGGTCGCATGGAGCTCGGCCGCGAGGGCTTCGTCATGGCGCATTGCCAGCATGCGGATAATTTCGAGCTCGACCGCCTGCCGCAGGAAATGCGCCTGCTGCGCCAGCCGCACGTCGACCCGGCTGACTACCGTGGCATATTGCGGAAACACGTCGACCAGCCCTTCCTCCTCGAGCCGCATCAGCGCATCGCGGATCGGTGTCGAACTCACCCCGAATTGCCCGGCCAGCGCAGCGCGCGATAGCGGCGATCCCGGCGGCAGCTCCAGCGAAATGATCATGCCGCGCAGGCGCTCGAACACCTGCGGCGCGGCCTGACGATCGCGATCGAGCCGATCGGCGGAGCGGGGCACGGTCCGGCGGGAAACGATCTGGGATGCAGCCATCGAACGAACCGGCCTCAGAAGGCGCTTGCTTCAAATGCACTAATACATTAGTGCATTTCCACCGAAGCGTCAATGAAACGCCGGAGGAGATGCACAATGAAAAACAGAATGTGGAGCGCCTGCGCGGGCGCCATCGCGGCACTTGCCATGGTGCTGCCGGGCTCTCAGGCCGCAGCCCAGCAGAAGACGGAGATTTCGCTGTCGCGGCAGCCGGGCATCTTCTACATGCCCTCGCACATCATGGAAAAACACAAGCTGATCGAGAAGCACGCAGCTTCGCTCGGCGTGCCAGGCGTCACCACCAAGTGGATCAACTTAAGCGGCGGCGGCGCGCAGACCGACGCGCTCTTGGCTGGTAGCGTCGACATCCTCAACACCGGGACCGGCAATCTCTTGTTGCTGTGGGACCGCACCCGCGGCGGCGTCAAAGGCATCGTCGCCACCTCGGCGCAGCCGATGACGCTGATCAGCCGCGATCCGAATATCAAGTCGATCAAGGATTTCGGCCCGAACGACAAGATCGCGGTGCCGACGGTGAAGGTCTCGACGCAGGCGATCGTGCTGCAAATCGCGGCAAGCGAGATCTTTGGCGCCGACCAGTGGTCGAAGCTCGATGCCAGCACGGTACAGCTCGGCCATCCCGACGCCTATGTGGCGATGTCCAATGCCCAGCACGAGGTCCGCAACCATTTTGCGATCCCACCGTTCACCTTCCTCGAACTGAAGAACATCCCCGGCGCACATGTGGTGCTGTCGTCGCCCGACGTGATGGGCGGCCCGCTCAGCCAGGCGCAGTTCTTCACCACGACCAAATTCGCCGACGCCAATCCGAAGATCGTGCAGGCCGTGCGCGACGCCACCAAGGAAGCGCAGGATTTGATCCGCAGCGACACCAAAGCCGCGGTTGAGATCTACAAGGAAGTCACCGGCGACAAAACCAGCGTCGATGACCTGCTGGCATGGCTGAAGGAGCCCGGCATGATGGAATGGAACCTGCAGCCGCAGGGTACCATGAAGTTCGCCGCGCATCTGTTCAAGGTCGGCACGCTGAAGACCATGCCCAAGGCGTGGACCGATTATTACCTGCCGGTCGCGCACGACCTGAAGGGCAATTGATCGACATGGCTGCGCTTCTCGACGTCAGTGACGTAACACTGCGCTACAAGACCTCGAGCGCGGTCGTGACCGCGACCGAGCGGGTCAGCTTCATGGTCGATCGTTCCGATCGCTTCGTGCTGCTCGGCCCCTCCGGTTGCGGCAAGTCGACGCTGTTGAAAGCCGTCGGCGGCTACATGAAGCCGAGCGAAGGCAAGATGCGGATCTCGGGCCGGGAAATATCCGAGCCCGGCGCCGACCGCATGATGATCTTCCAGGAATTCGATCAGCTCTTGCCGTGGAAGACGGTGCTCGAAAACGTGATGTTTCCGCTGCTGATGACGCGAAAACTGCCGCGCAAGGACGCGGAGATGCGGGCGCGGGCCTATATCGAAAAAGTCAGCCTCACCCGCGTCGTCGATGCCTATCCGCACACGCTGTCCGGCGGCATGAAGCAGCGCGTGGCGATCGCGCGCGGCATGGCGATGGAGCCGGATATTTTGCTGATGGACGAGCCGTTCGCTGCCCTCGATGCGCTGACGCGGCGCACCTGTCAGGACGAATTGCTGCAGCTTTGGGCGGAGACCAAATTCACCGTCCTGTTCGTCACCCATTCGATCGCGGAGGCGATCAAGATCGGCAACCGTATCCTGCTGCTGTCGCCGCATCCCGGGCGGGTCAAGGCCGAGGTGATCGACGTCGACAAGGTTTCCGGCGAGGACGGCAGCGCGGCGCGGCTGGAAAAGCAGATCCATGATCTCTTGTTCGCCGACGCTGTCACGGCACACTAAAGGTAGCGCGCGATGGGTGAAGCCAGAATTCTGTTGCGCGATGCCGCCGAACTGACGGCGGCGGTGCCGGCCGAGGTCGAGCGCAAGTTGACAGTGCTGGAGCTGTTGTGGAACGACGGCTTTGTGCGCAAGGCCGTGATCATCATCTTTCTCGCCGCGGCCTGGGAGACCTACGGCACCATCCTGAATAATCCGCTGCTGTTCCCGACCTTCCACGACACCATCGTCACCATGTTCGACAAGGTGCGCGACGGCACCATTCCCTTGCGCGCCTGGGCGTCGCTGAAGGTGCTGTTCATGGGCTATGCCGCCGGCATTGCGCTGGCCGCCATCTTCACGATTCTCGCGATCTCGACCCGGACCGGCACCGACTTCCTCGAAACCATCACCGCGATGTTCAATCCCTTGCCGGCAATCGCGCTGTTGCCGCTGGCCCTGATCTGGTTCGGTCTCGGCAATGGCAGCCTCGTGTTCGTGCTGATCCATTCGGTGCTGTGGCCGGTCGCGCTCAACACCCATTCCGGCTTCAAGAGCGTCTCGAACACGCTGCGCATGGTCGGCCGCAATTATGGCCTGCGCGGATTGCCTTACGTGTTCCGCATCCTGATTCCCGCAGCCTTCGCCTCGATCCTGACGGGCCTCAAGATCGGCTGGGCGTTTGCCTGGCGCACGCTGATCGCCGCCGAACTGGTGTTCGGCGTGTCGTCGGGGCAGGGCGGCCTCGGCTGGTTCATTTTCGAGAACCGAAACTTGCTGGATATCCCCGCCGTGTTCGCCGGCCTGTTGACCGTGATCGTCATTGGCCTGATCGTGGAGAACCTGATCTTCCGCACGATCGAGCGCAACACCGTCCAGAAATGGGGTACGCAGTCATGAGCATCAAGAAGAACCCCACGGACCTCCGCAGCGCGCGCTGGTTCGCGCCCGATGATCTCCGCGCTTTCGGCCACCGCTCGCGCGCCATGCAGATGGGCTACGCGCCGGAGGAATGGAAGGGCCGGCCTGTCATCGCGATCCTCAATACCTGGTCGGATGCGCAGCCCTGTCACATGCATTTCAAGAGCCGCGTCGACGACGTCAAGCGCGGCATCCTGATGGCCGGCGGTTTTCCGATGGAGCTGCCGGCGCTGTCGCTGTCGGAATCGTTTCTGAAGCCGACCACCATGCTCTACCGCAACATGCTGGCGATGGATGCCGAGGAATTGCTGCGCGGCCATCCGGTCGATGGCGTGGTGCTGATGGGAGGCTGCGACAAGACCACGCCCGGCCTTCTGCTCGGTGCCACCAGTATGAATCTGCCGACCATCTATCTGCCGGCCGGGCCGATGCTGCGCGGCAATTGGAAGGGCAAGACGCTGGGTTCGGGCTCGGATGCCTGGAAATACTGGGACGAGCGCCGTGCCGGAAAAATCTCCGACAAGGACTGGGTCGACGTCGAGGCCGGCATCGCCCGCAGCTACGGCACCTGCATGACCATGGGTACGGCGTCGACCATGACGGCGATTGCGGAATCGATCGGCATGACGCTGCCGGGCGCCTCCTCGATTCCCGCAGCCGATGCCGGCCACATCCGCATGGCTTCCGAATGCGGCCGCCGCATCGTCGAGATGGTGTGGGAGGACCTGACGCCGGACAAGATCCAGACCCGACAAGCCTTCGACAACGCGATTACGGTCGCGATGGCGATGGGCTGCTCGACCAATGCGATCATCCATCTGATCGCGCAGGCGCGGCGTGCCGGCCAGGACATCGGGCTCGACGATTTCGAGAAGGCCAGCCGCAGGGTGCCTGTGATCGCCAATGTGCGGCCGAGCGGCGACAAATATCTTATGGAAGATTTCTTCTACGCCGGCGGCCTGCCAGGCCTGATGAGCCGCATCAGGGAGCATCTACATCTCGACGTCATGACGGTCACCGGCCAGACGCTCGGCGAGAACATCGCGCGCGCCGAAGTCTATGATGACGACGTTATCCGCACCATCGAGAATCCCATCTACAAGGAAGGTGCGCTCGCCGTGCTCAAGGGCAATCTCGCGCCTGACGGCTGCGTGATCAAGCCAAGCGCCTGCGAGCCGCGCTTCCTCAAGCACACCGGGCCTGCGCTGGTGTTCGACGATTACCCCTCGATGAAGAAAGCGATCGACGATCCCAATCTCGACGTCACGGCGGATCACGTGCTGATCCTGCGCAATGCCGGTCCGCAAGGAGGACCGGGCATGCCGGAATGGGGCATGCTGCCGATCCCGACCAAACTGGTGAAGCAGGGCGTGCGCGACATGGTGCGGCTGTCGGATGCGCGCATGAGCGGCACCAGCTATGGCGCCTGCATCCTGCACGTCTCGCCGGAATCCTACATCGGCGGGCCGCTGGCGCTGGTGCGAACGGGCGACAAGATCACGCTCGATGTCAACGCCCGTACCATCAACCTCGATGTGCCGGAGGCCGAGCTCGCAATGCGCCGCGCCGAGTGGAAGGCGCCGGAGCCGCGTTACGAGCGCGGCTATGGCTGGATGTTCACCCGCCACATCAAGCAGGCCAATGAAGGCTGCGACTTCGATTTTCTGGAGACCGGATTTGGCGCGCCGGTGGAGGAGCCGCCGATTTACTAGCCTTCCATCATTGCGAGCGCAGCGAAGCAATCCATCTCACGACTCAAAGAAAGAATGGATTGCTTCGTCGCTTCGCTCCTCGCAATGACGGGGATAGACGACACCAAACAAAAAGCATCACAGGGGAGGACGACAAATGAACATCACCCGACGCAACCTGCTCGCAGGCGCCGGCGCCGCTGCCGCCACGACGCTGCTCGCGCGCTCCGCCCTCGCGCAATCGTTCCCGTTCACGCCGAACCAGCGCTATCCCGATCCCGCCGTGCAGATCCTCGATCCGAGCTTTGCAAAATACCGGATCTATTCCTCGACCATTGAACAGGTTGCGACCGGCATGCGCTGGGCCGAAGGGCCAGCGTATTTTCCGGAAGGAGGCTATCTGCTGTTCTCCGACATTCCCAACAACCGCATCATGAAGTTCGACGAGAAGACCAACCAGACCTCGGTCTTCCGCGCCAATGCCAATTACGCCAACGGCAATGCGCGCGACCGTCAGGGCCGGCTCGTCACCTGCGAGCATTCGGTTACCCGCCGCGTCACCCGCACGGAGAAGGACGGCAAGATCACCGTGCTGGCCGACAAGTTCGAGGGCAAGCGGCTGAACGCGCCGAACGACGTCGTGGTGAAATCCGACGACACCATCTGGTTCACCGATCCCTTGTTCGGCATCAACGGCGAGTGGGAAGGCAAGAAGGAAAAGCCCGAACAGGCGACTACCAACGTCTATCGCCTGACCAAGGACGGCAAGCTCACCGCCGTTATCACCGACATCTTCAATCCCAACGGCCTGGCGTTCTCGCCGGACGAGAAGAAGCTTTATGTCGTGGAATGGAAGGGCACGCCAAACCGCAGCATCTGGAGCTTTGACCTCAACGACGATGGCACGGTTGGCAACAAGACCAAGCTGATCGACGCCGCGGATCAGGGCGCGCTCGACGGTTTCCGCGTCGACCGCGACGGCAATCTATGGTGCGGCTGGGGCTCCAACGGCGCGCTGCAGCCCGAGCCGACGGAGGTTGGCGGCCGCCGGGTGTTTCAGCTCAAGGGCAAGCCAGAGGATCTCGACGGCGTGATGGTGTTCAGCCCAGCCGGCAAGCCGCTCGCCCACATCCGCCTGCCGGAGCGGTGCGCCAATCTCACCTTCGGCGGCCCGAAGAACAACCGCCTCTACATGACAAGCTGCCACTCGGTCTATGCGCTGTACGTGGAAGCACACGGGGCGGTGTGAGCCACGATGATGCGCAGTTGCGCACCTGAGAACCTCGAGATTCCGGGTCTGGTCCTTCGGACTATCCCGGAATGACGGAATAACTGGGATAGAACACAATGACAAAACTGAGCGACGCCACCCGCAATAAACTCAAAACCGTCTCCACGGCCACCGTCGCCACCGCGCTGTTCAAGCGCGGCTTTCGCATTCAGATGATCCAGGATGTGCACCCCTTGGGTCCCGATCAACCGGTGTTGGTCGGCGAGGCTTTTACCCTGCGCTACATGCCGGCGCGCGAGGACCTCAACAAGATCGACGTGTTCCGCGACCGCTCCCACCCACAGCGCAAGGCGATCGAGGATTGCCCGCCGGGCGCGGTGCTGGTGATGGACAGCCGCAAGGACGCTCGCGCCGCGTCCGCCGGCGCCATTCTGGTGACGCGGCTGATGCAGCGCGGTTGCGCCGGCGTCATCACCGACGGCGGCTTTCGGGATTCCGTGGAGATCGCAAAGCTCGGCTTCCCCGCCTATCACCACCGCCCGAGCGCGCCGACCAATCTCACGCTGCATCAGGCGATCGAGATCAACGTGCCGATCGGTTGCGGCGACGCGCCGGTGTTTCCCGGCGACGTTATTCTTGGCGATGCCGACGGCGTGATCGTGATCCCTGCGCATCTGGCCGACGAAATCGCCGACGAGGCGGTCGAGATGACGGCGTTCGAGGATTTCGTCACCGAGCAGGTCCAGAACGGCCGCGGCATTTTCGGGCTCTATCCCGCGACCGATCCGCAGACGCTGACCGATTTCGCGGAGTGGCGAAAGAAGAACGGGCGGTAACTCGCCCAAGCGCAGTCGTCCTTAACCTCTCCCCGCTTGCGGAGAGAGGGGATCTAAACCTCACCCTTCTCAGCCAACCCTACCGCCCATAGCGCAAACGCATAGGCGATCGCGACCTCATCGAGCCGGTTGAAGCGGCCCGACGCGCCGCCGTGGCCGGCGCCCATGTTGGTGCGCAGCAGCACCGGCCCGCCACCGGTCATCATGGCGCGCAACCGTGCGATCCATTTCGCCGGCTCCCAGTAGGTGACGCGCGGATCGGTCAGGCCGCCCATCGCGAGCACAGCGGGATATTCCTTCGCCGCGATATTGTCGTAGGGCGAGTACGACAAGATGGTGCGAAAATCCTTTTCGCTCTCGATCGGGTTGCCCCATTCCGGCCATTCCGGCGGCGTCAGCGGCAGCGTATCGTCGAGCATCGTATTCAAGACATCGACGAACGGCACTTCGGCGACGATGCCGGCGAACAATTCGCCCGCGCGGTTGGCAACCGCGCCCATCAGCATGCCGCCGGCGCTGCCGCCATGACCGACGATGCGCTTGGCGCTGGTGTATTTTGCCTCGATCAGGGCGCGGCCCGCGGCGGCGAAATCGTCGAATGAATTGGTCTTCTTCTCGCGCTTGCCGTCGAGATACCAGCCCCAGCCTTTGTCCGCGCCGCCGCGGATATGCGCGATCGCATAGACAAAGCCGCGATCGACCAGCGACAGCCGGTTGGTTGAGAACGAGGACGGCATCGCCATGCCGTAGGAGCCGTAGCCATAGAGCAACAGCGGCGCCTTGCCATCGCGCACGAGGTCCTTGCGATGCAGTATCGAGACCGGCACTAGCGCGCCGTCATGCGACGTCGCCATGATCCGCGTGGTGACATAGTCGGCCGGGTCATGCCCGGACGGAATCTCCTGCCGCTTGCGCAAGACGCGCGTTCGCTTCGCCATGTCGTAGTCATAGACTTCCGACGGCGTCGTCATCGACGAATAGGAAAACCGCAGATTGGTGGTCTCGAATTCGTAGCTGCCCATGGTGTCCAGCGAATACGCCGCCTCGTCAAAGGCGATGGCATGTTCCTCGCCGTTACCGAGATCGCGGATGACGATCGCGGGCAGCGCATTGGCGCGCTCCAGCCGCACCATGTGGCCGGCATAGAGTTCGACATCGAGCACATAGATGCCGGCGCGATGCGGAATCAAATCGCGCCAGTTGGCGCGCTCGGGCGAGGCGAGCGGCGCCGTGACGACCTTGAAGTCGATCGAATGGTCCGCATTGGTTAGAATGAACAGTTCATCGCCACGGTCGGCGATCGAATACTGCACGCCTTCTTCGCGTGCCGCCACCAGCCGCGGCGGCGCTTCGGGATTGGCGAGATCGATCAGCCGCTGTTCCGAGGTCTCATGATCGCCGCCGGCGATCACGCAGAAGCGTCCCGAAGAGCTCTCGTGCAGATGGGTGAACCAGCCGGAATCCTTTTCCTCATAGACCAGCGTATCGTCGGCTTGCTTGGTGCCCATCCGGTGCCGCCACACCTGCATCGGACGGTGGTTGTCGTCGAGTTTGACATAGAAGAAGCTTTGGCAATCCTTGCTCCAGACGATGCCGCCGTCGGTCTCCTCGACAAGGTCGTCGCGGTCGATCCCCGTCTCCCAGTCGCGCACGCGGATCGAGAAATATTCCGAGCCCTTGGTATCGGCGCTCCACGCGTGCAGTCTATGGTCAGGCGAATGCCGCGCGCCGCCGAATTTGAAATACTCATGGCCCTTGGCGAGGGCGTCGCCGTCGAGCACGATCTGCACCGCGCCGCCATCGCGCTGCGTGCGGCCGAACATTTCGTGCTGCCCGCCCTCGCGGAATTTTCGCAAATAGGCGAACGGGCCGTCCGGCGACGGCACGCTGGAATCGTCTTCCTTGATCCGCCCGCGCATTTCGGCGACCAGCTTCTTCTGCAGCAAGGCGGTGTGGCCGAGCAAACTCTCGGTGTAATCGTTCTCCGCTTCCAGATATTTGCGGATGTCCGGGTCGAGGATCGAGGGGTCGCGCAGCACTTCCTGCCATTTCGGGTCCTTCAGCCAGGCATAGTCGTCCTGCACGGTGATGCCGTGCGTGGTGAAAGTATGCGGCCGGCGCGGGGCGGCCGGCGGCAAGAGGGCGGGCTTTTTGGCGGCGGCTTGTGTCACGCGGTCCTCGTCTGGCTCAATGATCGAGCCTTATATCGGTGGCAAACGGGCGGATTACCAGATGCACCGATCTGTAGGGTGGGCAAAGCGATGCGTGCCCACCATCTATCGCCGAATCCAACCTGAACGGTGGGCACGCTACGCTTCCCACCCTACTTACGGTTCTAGGTTGCTAACTGTTCCTTAACCTCGCCCCCGCACCGCCGCCAAACATCGGGATTCGGTTCACCGCGAGCACCACCGCAAAGGTGATCACATTCGGCGTGCGTTGCGCGCTGCGTGTCCCCCGAACATCCCAGCATGGCGATGCCAAGCACTGAGATCGCGGCGAGGTCGCCGCTTTCGTTGAGGTCGTAGATCAAAACCGACAGCACCTTGGTCTGCGAGGTGAACAGTACGATCGCGGCGGATAACTCCCGCATCACGCCGATGAAGATGAAGCACCAGGTCGCGATCACGCCGGTGCGCAGCAGGGGGCGGTGATCTGGCGCAGCGATTGAAGCCGGCTCGCGCCGAGAAAGCGGCTGGCGTCCTCCAGTTCGGGATAAATGGTCGCGAACGCCGCCTGCAATTGCTGATAGGCCGACGGCAAATTGATGGTGAGAAACGCCAGCAGCAGGATCCACAGCGTGCCATAGAGCACGAAGGGCGGCACCAGCCGCTCGCCGACAGCAGGGACGACAACCTTTACGCCTCGACGTTCTCCCCGAGATACTCGATCGCGGCCTCGGTTCCGCCCTTGCCGTGGGGAATGCCGAGCGCGTTGAGGCCGACCTCGACGACCCCGAGCGTGCCCAGGATCATCGGCGCATTGACATGGCCCATATGGGCGATGCGGAAAGCCTGGCCGGACAAATCGCCGATGCCGGTGCCGAGCACCACGCCGCATTTCTCCTTGCAGTAGCGCTGCAGCGCGGCCGGATCGTAGCCGTTCATGGTCACCGTCGTCACGGTGTTGGAGCGCTCATTGGCCTCGGCGATGTTGAAGCCGATCACCTGACCCTCGCTCCAGACCGCGACCGCGCGGCGCACCGCCTCGGCGAGCAAACGGTGGCGCTGAAACGCGTTCTCCAGCCCTTCCGTCTGCAGCATGTCGATCGCCTTGCGCAGCGCGAACAATAGATGCACCGGGGCAGTGCCGGCATATTTGCGGTAATGCTCGCTGCCCTCGCGCTCGGTCCAATCCCAATAGGGCGTGCGCAGGTTGGCCTTTTTATGCACCTCGCGGGCACGGTCGTTGGCGGCGACAAAGCCTAGGCCGGGCGGCGTCATCAGGCCCTTCTGCGAGCCGGACATCGCGACGTCGATACCCCAGGCGTCCATTTCGAACGGCATGCAGCCGAGCGAAGCCACGGTGTCGACCATGAACAGCGCGGGATGCCCCGTCGATTTGATCGCCTTGCCGATCGCTTCGATGTCGTTATAGGCGCCGGACGCGGTATCGACCTGCACGGCGACGATGGCTTTGATGGTGTGGTCCTTGTCCTGCCGCAGCCGCGCCTCGACCTCGCTCGCGCGGATCGCGCGGCGCCAGTCGCCCCTGAGCACCTCGACCTCGACGCCCATCGCGGCGGCCGCCTGGCCCCAGCCGATCGCAAAGCGTCCGCTTTCCAGCACGAGCAGCTTGTCGCCACGCGACAGCACGTTGGAAAGCGTCGCTTCCCACGCGCCATGGCCGTTGGCGATGTAGATGTAGGATTTGCCTTTGGTGGCGAACAGCTTTGAGAGATCGGCGAGCAGGCCGTCGGTCAATTCCAGCATCTGGTCGGAATAGATGTCGAGCGCCGGGCGATGCATCGCCTGCAGCACTTCGTCGGGCATCGTGGTAGGTCCCGGGATGGCCAGAAATTCCCGGCCCGCGCGAACGGTCATTTGTTGGTTTTCCTTAATCGGCAGATACGCGAAATCGAGGCGTTGGAGACTTGGCAACACAATATTGGATCGCAGCGGTCATTGCGAGCGCAGCGAAGCAATCCGGAGTCGCAAAAAGATCAAATTGCTCTGATTGCTCCGCTCTTGACGGGCTATTTGCCGACGGCATTCGCGATCGCGCGCCAGATCTGATCTTTGAGCTCGGTCGCCGGCGGGCTCGGGATCGTCACCGCAGGTCCCTCGCGCTTCTTGCAGGCCTCGACCAGCCGCAGCACCCAGATTTCGCCGTCGGTGTAATAGGCGTCGCCGCCGCCGTTCCGCCCTGCGATCGTGGGGCCGATGCCGGTGACCTGGTATTTCGCGTCCACCATGCCGGCATTTCCCAGGTCAGTCGCAAGCAGCGCGCGCTCGGCGTCGAGATCGGGCGAGATGTGGTGCGTGACGGCGGCGGTGTATCGGCTGACGCCGACCCCGCGATCCTCCGTTGCAGCTCCAAGCCAGACCGGGCGCTTTTCCTCGCCGCTCTCCAGCACCTTCCAATAGCGCACATGGTTGCGGCGGTCGGCGCTGCTCCCGATCGGTTTTTCATAGGCGAGATCCTCGCGGCGACCGAGGTAATAGAGGTTGCTCACCGGCGCGTCCTTGTAGGGCCTGTCGAGCAGCACGCTACCGATGATCTCGATCGAGGATTTCAGCGTGATCCGGTCGGCCGGATACCACCCCGCAGCATGCATCGCGCAGACCACGTCGCGCTGGTCTCCGATAAGCCCGACATTCATGGGATCGCCGGGAATGCCCTGCGCGGTGCGCGTCACCATCGGCATGCTGGTCAGCCCGCGCTGATGCTCGTAATGCGTCCAGAAGCCCGGCAGCACCAGATAGGCGAGCAGGCCGTAACCGCCGAGGATGACGAGCGCGAGCAACATTGCCCGCCGCAAGCCGCGTCGTTGCCGCATTCGTTTTTCGATGCGTTGATCGGACACCGTAGATACCGCTCCCTCTCCCCAGAAGCGGGCGAGGTTAACTACAACCGCTACCGCCGCGTCTCGCGACAACCGGCGGCTTCGGCCTCCTCGACCGAGCAGAACCAGCGCGTGCCTTTTGAGATCTTCATTTCGATCTTCGCATACCAGCGGCTTGTCGGCTGGTGATAGATGCACTCGCCGGAGCGATTGACGTTGCCCTTGATGGTGCAGTCGGGCGAGGGCGCCACCGGTCCGGATGCCGAGGCCAAGAGGACCGCCCGGGCATTCTCCGGCGGCTGGACGGCGCCGAGAACGGCGGTTTTCTTGTTGCGAATGCGCCAGTCCCACGGTGCGATGAACGCGCCCTGCCACATGCCGGCCTTGGCCTCGCGCGCCGCCTTCTCGTCTGCCTCGTAGTCGCGCGAGAGGCGCGTCTGCGCCAACGCCCAGCCGTTCGACACCAGCCATTTCTGGATGTCCTCACCGTCGGCCTCGCAGCGCGCCACCGTGCGGCCGCGGCGATCGGCCACTGCTCGTGTACGACAGGTCCAGCTCTTAGCCCCGAAACGCTTGATCAGCTCGTCGCGCGCGGCGGCGCCGCAGGTCCAGCGCTCGCCCTTGGTGTTGAGGCAGAGCTGATCGACGGCAGGCGCGTCGATGCCGCCGAGGCGAATGCGATGGTTACCGATCTGGAGCTGATCGCCTCCGCGGATTTTCGGAACGCCGGTGATGTCGGCCGCGTGCGAGGTGGCGGGCAGTGACAGCAGCAGGAACGCGGAAAGCAACGTCCGTAATTTCATCGGCAATCCCGGTGGCAAAATGATGCGGATTGTGCGGACAATGGAGCCGTCTTGCCAGAGCGGGGGTGTCGCACCGCTTTCAACTTCCCGTCATTGATGGGCGAATGGCGAGTAGCGAATGGAAAAGGCCGAATCACCACTCGCCATTCGCTATTCGCTATTCGCCAGCTTCCGCCGCGCCAACGCCAGGCCCATCAACACGAACGCCGATGTCACCTCGGGCCCGCCGACCAGAATCCGCGTCGGCGTCTTCATCTTGTTCCACTCGTACGCCCGGTACGGCCCGTGCCTGCCGCCTTCGCCGAGACTTGCGACGATGACGTGCAGCGCCGGCGCGAATGTCGAGACGTCGGCGCCGAGATGCGCCAGCGCCATCAGCGCCAGCGCGGCGTCGAACGGGTTCATCTCGCGCGCGATCAATTCACCCTCGACATAGGCGAGCACCTTCTTGCGGATCAGCGCGAACGTGCCGTCCGGATCGATCGCCTGCCGCGCGGGCTCGGGCAATGCCATGAACGCGGCATGGCAGCGGCCGAAATAGGCGGAGTAGAGTTCCGGCAGGTAATAGATGTGCGAGCGCGGATTCTTGAACGCGCCGCTTTCGGCGAGCCGCCGCTGGAAGCTTAGGATGCGATGCACCGTCTCCAGCCGCTGCGGCGTCTCCAAAATCTTCCAGCGCGCCAGATTGCGGAAGCTTACTTCGAGAATATCGAGGTTGAGCGTCGGATCGAGATCGTTGCCGTAAGGCCGGTCGCCCGCGAGATTGTCGATCCAGGTGACGACGCCGCCCTCGTAGTCGATATTGTCGTTCAAGGGCACGGTGACGCGCGGCTCGTTGGCGCCCTCGCGCACCTGGTAGCCGCGGTAGAAGTCGAGCAGCGGCTGGTCGAGGATCGGATCGGTGCAGCCGGCTTGTGTGGCGGCCGAGAACGAGCACGCCGTGGTGTCGCAGTCCGGCACGTAGATGCCGAAGCCCAAATCCTGCTTGATCTGCGAGAAGAATTTTGAGAACCGCGGATGCGGCAGCGGCGCCAGGGCCGTGATCACGTTCACGGTGGTACCGTCATGCGCGGGCACTTCCTCGGCTGAGGTCTTGAGACAAAAATCGACCATCTCCGAAATCGCGCGCCTTGAGGCCGCGGCCTCGTCCGAAGACGCCAGCCCGGTTTCGACGTAGCTGAGCAGCGCCTCGGTGAAAAAGGCGTCGTAATAGGCCGAGCGGTGGCGGATCTGCATCGGCTGCCACATCGGCTCGGCAATCCCTCGCCACGGCGGATTGATCAGCGCGCGCGCCGGCGAATGCGCGATGAAGATCCGCGCCAGGCTGAATAACAGCGTCGAGTTCTTGTAGCCGCGCGAGTTCAGCCCGGTCAGCGCCATCAGCATCTCGCGCCCGCCCATGTCGGCATCGCCGATCAGGTTGAAGGCGGCATAGGTCGGGATGAAGCCGTTTTTGGCGAATGAGCCGTGCAGATGCGCGCCACAGCGGCGGATCACCCGGTCGATTTCGCGTCGCCCGGGCGGGCGGCCCGGTGCCGCCACCGGCCCGGGGGCGGGGTGGCGGACATTAATATCGGCCATCAGCTCGGCGATCGGCTGCCCCACCGCGGCCCAGTCCGGCTCGGCATCGTCGCGCGCCCGTCGCAGCGCCTCCTGCAGGGCGCCCAACCGCTTCTGGTCGCGCAAGGCCGGATGCCCGGTTCGCCGCAACAGCGGCCGCAGCGCCGGGTTGCCCAGCGCCGTGCGATAGAATTTTCCCAGATGGGGGTCGCCGCCGCGGTATTTCAGCAGCACGGGGTCGCAGACGTCATAGAGCGACGGGCCGTCTTTCCGCGCGGTCAGCGCCCGAAATGCGGCGCCGGCGATGGTAGAAAAGCCCATGCAGTTTCTTTCCGCCGGAACGGTGAAGGGAGGGCCACGTTGAGCACGATCCGTAAAACCCCGGTAGTCCCGGGGCTTTGGAACGGGCTCGATGGGGAGTCCACGCAGCCACCGCCGGCCGGATGGGCCTGCAAGCCCTTGAGAACTAACCAAATCCGGCGAGGAACACAATGTGATATGGGTCACTTACCTGGCGTTAACCCTTTTCCATAGTCGGCTGCAATTGGTTCCATGCGTTGAATGAGGTTGTCCGGAAGGGCCCGACAGGCTAAAAGACCGTTGTTGCGGCGCCGCAAATTGAGCGCAATTAGACGGCACACACCCGGCAACCCCATCAAACCTGAACGGTCCGCACGCGACTAACTGGCGCGGTCTTGCTTGGCGCTATGGACAAACTTGGGAATGGAAACGCGATGAACCTTGGTCAGCTCTGCATTTCCCGCCGCACCGTCACTATTGCCGTTGCTCTTATCGGCCTGGTGTCGCTGGCGATCGGCGCCCATGCCGCGCTGAACAAGCGTTCGCTCGACGCCGCCAAGGCGATCGGCACCGAGCAGACCGGCGTGATCGGCACCTCCGCCCGCGTCGCCCTGGTGATCGGCAACGGCCATTATCCGGATGCGGCAGCGCCGCTGTCCCAGCCCATCAACGATGCCCGCGGCCTCACGGCTGCGTTGCGTGCCAAGGGTTTTGACGTGGACGTGGTCGAGGACGCCACCAAGGACGACATGGCCCGCGCCGTCGCCCGCCTGAAAGACAAGATCAAGCCGGACACGGTCGCGATGCTGTTCTTCGGCGGCTATGGCGTCCAGGTCGGTCGCGAGAGCTTCATGATCCCGGTCGATGCCGCGATCTGGAAGGAGGCCGATGTGCGCCGCGACGGCGTCAGCATTGAGCAGGTGCTTGATACGATGACCGAGAAGGGCGCCAGCGCCAAGCTCGTCGTCGTCGACGCCTCCCGCCGCAACCCCTATGAGCGCCGCTTCCGCTCCTATTCCCACGGCCTCGCCCCGATCTCCACACCGGAGAACGCGCTGATCCTGACCTCGGCCACGCCGGGCAAGGTGGCCGACGACGGCAAGGGCCAATACAGCGTGCTGGTCACCGAGCTGCTCAACAATTTGAATTCGCAGTCCGGCGTCGCCAGCGCCTTCAACAAGACCCGCATCTCCATCTCCCGCGCCTCCGACGGCGAGCAGGTGCCGCAGGTGTCGTCGTCCTTGCTGGAAGACGTCCGCCTCGGCGGGTAAGGCGCGCCGAACTCTCTCCACGTCGTCCCTGCGAACCGCAGGGACCCATAACCACCAGTCTCATTGTGCCGAAGCGCAGCCGTCGCCCCGCGTGCCCTTTGCGCGGGCCGCGGCGTATGGGCCGCTGCGCGCAGGGGCGACGGACACCTACTTCCCGTCCGCGCTCGCCGTCACCGCGCGCACCGGATCGCCCTCGCGCAAGAGCGCGCCGGCGCGCGCCACCACGACGTCGCCTTCCTGCAGGCCCGAGGTGATCTCGACCTGGCCGGCCGACATCAGCCCGGTCTCGACCCGCCGCGTTTCGACGCGGGCGCGCCGCACCACCTGCACCACGGTGCCGGCGGTGCCGTAGAGGATCGCGGTCAGCGGCACTGCGACGCCGCAGCTCTGCCCGGTCCTGATCTGTGCGCGGCCGCTTGAATTGACGAGCAGCCGCCGGGGGGTGGTGACGCCGACGAACACCTGCGCGAGCTGGCTGTTCGGCTCCACCGTGGTCGACAGCCGCCGCACCCGTCCGTCGACCTCGCCGGCGCCGATCACCTTGATCCGCGCGGTCTGGTTCACCTGGAGTTTCGCGATATCGCGCGTCGGCACCATGCCGACCAGGTCGAACTCGCCGCGCGCGATGATCGAGAACAGCGCTTCGCCCTTGGCGCCCGCCATCGCGCCGACGGCAGCGGTCGTGGCCGAGATCACGCCGCCCACGGGGGCCTGTACCGAAATCTGCCCGCCTTCCGGCAAAGCCAGCCGCGCCAGCACCTGCCCCGCGGTGACGCTGTCGCCCGCATCCACCATCACCTCGGCCACCTTCAGTCCCATCCGCTCGGGCCGCACCTGCGTCTCCTCGCGCGCAATGATGTTGCCGGACACCTCGACGATATTGGCAAAACAGGATTTCGCGGCCTTGAGCACGGTGACCGCGGCGCCCTTGGGCGCGGCGGGGTCGGCGTCGTCGGCGGCGAGGAGGGGGGAGGGGACGGAGAGCAGACCCGCCACGAGCAGCGTGGCCAGAACAGGTGAAAGGTCGCGCGCACGGAGGGGAGGCATCGAAGTTTTGTTCCTAGTTATCAAAATCATAAATACCAGAAGGGTGGTTGGCGCGCCAAGCGCGAAGAAGCCGTGTGTGACGTATGTTAAGGATGAAGGAGGCGGACTCAGCCACAGTGTTAGTCACAGATTCTCGACAGAGGGTTCACGCCCACGCGCATCTCATCAAGCTTTTCGCGAGGCTTTTTCGCGAAGCCCTGATAGGTCTGTTTGACATCAAGCACGGCAGGGTGGGCACGCTTGCGCTTTGCCCACCCTACCGCACCGGCTATTGCATCTTCTTCCGTCGCGCCGTGGCGGCATCGACGACGTTGTCGACCGATTCGCGCCAGGCCGTGATCTCCGCCGCCAAAATCGGATGGTTGAATCCCTTCAGATTCAAATCATCGATCGGCCGACCCTCGACCCGTGGCTCGACCATGCCATAGACGCGCCGGCTCACCACGATTTGGTTGGCCTTGGCTTCGTCGCAGAGGCGCGAGGCAAGATTGGTGACGCTGCCGATCGCGGCGTATTCCAGGCGCTGCTCAAAACCGATCTGGCCGAGCGTGGCGTAGCCGAGCGCGATGCCGATGCCGAAGCCGAGATTGTGGCCGCGGTTGCGCCACTTCTCGGTCAGGGCGCCGATGGTGTCGCGCATCTCCACCGCCATCCGCACCGCGCGCGCGGTGTGGTCCTCGAACTGGATCGGCGCGTTGAACAGGATCATCACGCCGTCGCCGGCATAGCGGTCGAGCGTGCCCTCATACTTGAAGATCAGTTCGCCGAGCGCCGCATGATATTCGCGCAGCACGTTCATCGCCTCTTCCGGCTCGGTGGTCTCGGTGAACGCGGTAAAGCCGCGCAGATCGCAGAACACCACGGTGACCTCGCGGCGGTGGCTGTCGAGCAGGCCCTCATGGCCGTCGGAGGAGGCGATAAGCTGCGCCACCTGCGGCGCCAGGAAACGCTCCAGCCGCCGGATGCGCTCGATCTCGCCGAGCTGCGTCTCCACCCGCTGCTCCAGCGAGCGATTCCAGTCGCGGAGCTGGTCGGTCTGCTCCTGCAGCTTGCTCGCCTGTTCGCGCACGATGTCGTTGGCGGCGAGCAACTCGCGGCTCTTGTGGTCCACTTCGGTGAAGAGGCGCGCATTGCGCATCGCCAGCACCGCCTGGTGCGCAAACGTCTTCATCAGGCCGATCAGGTTGGCGGAGAATTCGCCCTGGTTCCGCCGCAGCACCACCAGCGATCCCAAGATGCCGGTCTGGTCGACCAGCGGCACCACCAGCACCGAGTGGAAGCCGGCTTCGGTCGCGACATCGCGCAGCGGATGTTCGGGGATCGCGCCGAGCTGGGGAATGGCGATCGGCTCGCCACTGGTCGCGGCCTCGCCGAGCGGCGAATGGTCGGCGTCGATGGCGCGATGGCGGCCTTCGGCAGCCTTGTCGATGCCGATCGCCTCGGTCAGGCTGAACTGGTGATTGCCGGCGTCATAGCCGTAGATCAGCACGGCGTCGGCATGCGTAATTTCGAGCGCGCGCGCGGCGACCGTAGGCAGCACCGCGTTGAGATCGAGCGAGGAGGCGACCGCGCGGCCGACCTCCTCGAGCACCTTGAGCTCGTTGATCGATTGCGCCAGATCCCGCGTCCGCTCGTTCACCTTGGTTTCGAGGTTCGAATAGGTCTCGGCGAGCTGCCCCGCCATGCCGTTGAACTGGTTGGCGAGCTCCTCCAATTCGTCCGACGTCTTCACCTCGATGCGATGGCCGAAATCGCCGGCGCCGAGCCGCCGCGCGCCGGCCTGCAGCGCGGTGATCGGCACCAGCAGGCGCCGCGCCATGATGGTGCCGGCGATGATCGCGACCACGAGGCCAAGCGCGATCAAAAGCGCGATCCGCACGAGTTGGTCGCGGATCGGCGTCAGCGCCTGCGCCGTCGGCTGTTCGAAGAACACGCGCCAGCCGAGTTTCGGCACCAGGCTCGACGTCGTCAGCACGGCGTCGCCATTGGCATCCAGGCCCGACGCCGGCGCGACGCCGCCGGGCTTGCTGACGGCAGCGACCTGCGGCAGCGTCGACAGGTTCTTGCCGACCTCGGGCCCGTTCGAGGACCTGGCCAGCACCTCGCCTTTGGAGTCCGTGACATAGGCATACGCCACCTTGCCGACCTGGGCGTCGATCAAAAATTCGGAGAGGAAATCGAGGTCGATCTCGGCGACCGTGATGCTGCCGTCGGCATGCGACAGCGCGATCGACATGAACGGCTGCTGGTCGCGCAGATAGGCCGGCGCAAAGCTGGTGCCGCGCGAGACGGTTTCAGTGAAGCGGACATCGCGGGAAAAATCGGCGTTGCTGCCGAGCGTGACGGTCTGCCGCGTCAGGCGGAGCTGCTCGCGGCCGTTGCTGCCAAGCAGCGAGAGCTGGCCGACCTGCGGCACCTGCCGCAGCAATTGGGTGTAGTCGGCGCGGCGATCCTCGATCGTCTTGGCGGAGGCGCGCGTCACCCAGGAGATCTGCCGTTCCAGCTCGGAGACCGACTGCGCGATCCGCTTCGCGGTCGCCTCCGCCTTGTCAGACATGCCGTCGTGGAGCGAGCTCTTGATGCCGCGATAGGTGATCCAGATTTCCATCGCGCCGTTGACGGCCAGCACGAACACGACAAGCCCGACCAGCGCGACGACGTATTTGGCAAACAGCCCCTCGCGCAGAAACCTTGCTCTATCGTTGCCCTCGCTCATCCGGACCCTCGTGCGCCACGCCCTTAAGCATGCGCATCCGTTCGTCGCTTGCTGCGGGGCCAGCCGCAATCGCTGGCCCCGGATGAGGGCCTGTTTAGCACGAATTGAGGGGACCGGCGGGCCCTCGGCCAGCATGGTTAGCCCGGATTTCGAGCAGGAATCCGCGAATTCGTCGGCATGCGTAGGCCCCCGCTTAACCTCGCCCCGCTCTTCGCGGGGAGAGGTCGGCGCGAAGCGCCGGGCGAGGGAGTATCAACCTCAGCGATTGAACAACTGCCGCAACACCTCGTTCATCGGCTGGCTGTCCTGCTGCGTGGTTGTGTCGCTCGGCGCTGCTGGAGGCGCCGGCTCGGCCGGCGCGGCTTGCGTTGGCGCCTCGGCTGGCGAAGTCGGCGTCAGGCTCCGCTGACCGCCCGGGCGCGCGCCGCCTTGCGGCTGATTCTGGCCCAATCCACCCAAGCCCTGAATGAGATTGCCGATGGTCTCACCAAGCTGGCCGCCCGTCTGGCCGCTGCCGGGCGCAGTGCCTTGTCCGGCCGCACCCTGTTGTCCGCCGCCGAGCAGGTTGCCGATCGCAGCGCCCAGCCCGCCGCCGTTCGCGCCGAACAGGCCCTTGCCCATTTCCCTCAGCTTGGCATAGGCCCCCTCCGGATTGTCGAGAATGCCCTGCATCTCCGGATAGATCCGCGGGCTCCCCCACGGTCCCTCGATCATCACGGGAATGCCGAGCCCGACCGGATCGCTGACGCGGCCCTGGCCTTCGGTGGTCATCACCAGTTTCGGCTCGACACGGAAGCCGATCTGCTTGGTGCCGAGATCAATGGTGCCGACGCCGGTCATCTTCACCAGCGGGCCGACGAGGTTGAGATCCGTGGTCTGCGCCTGCCCCTTGTCGATTTTGAACGACGCCGACAATTGCGAAAGATCCGTCGCCTTCTCATCGCTCGCCTGCCACCCGGACAAGGTGCTCGCAGTAAGCGAGCGGATCATCTGTGCGACGTTGAGCCCCTTGATGGCGCCGTCCCGGAACACGACGAAGGCGGTGCCCGCGATGTTCGACATGATCGCGCGCTGGCTGGTGCCGGAGGAGCGCACGCTGATCTTCGCCTGCATCCTGCCGTCGATCCTGTCGAAATCGGCAAGGCCATCCAGCAGCGGCAGCGCGCGTACGCCGGTGAGGTCGGCCCGTATCGTGTAGGCGGGATTGGCGGTGGAGACATCGACGGTCAGGTCGCCATTGGCGTTGCCGTCATAGGCGCCAACATTGGAAACCTGTGCCTTCAGGACGCCGCTTGCGAGCGTGGCGTCGATCGCGGCGGGGGTGAAGCGCGCGTCGCCGATCTTGAGTTCGGCCGCGGAAATCCGCGCCTGCAGGTCGACGTAGTTGAGCCCGTTGACGTCGATCGTCGCGTTGCTCCAGGACTGCGCCGAGGAAGAATCGGTGCTGCGCGACATCGCGACCGTGAGCTTCTGGAAATCGAGGTCGAGCTTCACGAGCGGCTTGCTCGACAGATCGACCGAGGCCCAGCCGTTGAACGCGCCGTCGCCGAGGGCGCCGGTGACGCCGTTGATCATCACGACCGAGCCGTTGAGCCGGGCTTCGGCCTTGGCCATGAGCTGCGCGTGCAACAGGCCTGGCGCGTCGATCTTGATCTCGGCCGGAATATTCTGCCGTTCGACCGGGGCCGCAGGCAGCGCCGCCTTGGCCTCGAATTTCAGCGAATGGCCGCCGCTGCGCGCGCTGCCGGTCAGCGTAACCTTGCGGTCGGCATCAATCGTGATGTCGGCGTTGACGGTCTCGATCCTGTTCTCGACGCGGTCGCGCAAATTGGAGAACACGATGGTGCCGCCGGTGACGCTGACATGCTCGATCGAAAAGGCGTCTGTCGCCTTGCCGCCGGCGGGCTTCGAGGGAGGATTGGCCTCCCTCACGCGCTCGCGCCTCAGGGGCAAATTCACCACCGGGCGAATGATGACGAGTTCGGTGATCTGCGGCCGGCCGGCCCACAGGCTCGCCAGCGTCACGTCCGCCTCGATGCTCGAAGCCGTGAAACGATGGTTGATGTCCCGATCCCTGGGATCCTGCAGCGTGACATCGTTCAGCCGGATATTGAGCTGCGGCCACAGGCCGATCTTGGCGCCGCCATTGATGGCGAGCTTGTAGCCGGTCTCGCGCTCGATCCTCTCCTGGATCTCGGCCTTCAAGTAGCCCGAGGGGATGCCGGTCACCAGCAGCAGCGCGATGACGACGATCACGGCGGCAATGATGGCGCCGGCAATTTTCAGTGCTCTCATATCGACATTCCAGACCGCGCAAACGGCTCTTATTTCGGTGGCTCGACACGCCGTCGCAACCGGTCGGGCGAGCTTATCCCGGAAAGGGATAGCGCCCAAAGCAGCCAAAAATAATCCGGGGGTACTGCAAAGTTATGTGACTTATGACACACTCGTGGGCAGGGGAATCCTGCTAACGGCGTTCGGGGGCGGTGGAGCCGATCTGGAAGGCGATACAATGACTAAACAGGCCGAATTTGCGGTCATTTTGAAAATGAACCCGATGTTTGCGGATTTGGGCGCCGACGAATTGCAGCGCATCTCCGGCCTTTGCCACACCCAGCAGCTCGGCGTCGGCGAAATGTTGTTCCAGAAGGGCGATCCCGGCGATGCCCTGTACGGCGTCCGCCGCGGCCAGATCCGGATCGAAACCGGCGCCTCCGACGGCAGCCGCTTGACGTTGAATTTCATGGGCTCCGGCGATCTCTTCGGCGAAGTCGCCGTGCTCGACGGCCAGAGCCGCACCGCGGACGCCACCGCCGGCGAGCCGTCGGAACTGTTCGTGCTGCGGCGCGAGGATTTCCTCGCCTTCCTGGAGCGCGAGCCCAAGGTCGCGATCAAGATCATCACGCTGTTGTGCCAGCGCATCCGCTGGCAGAGCGAGCGGATGGAAGAATCGGTGCTGCAGCCGCTGCCGGTTCGGCTGGCGCGGAGGCTCTGTGCGCTCGCTTCGGATTTCGGTTCCGAAGTGCACATCTCGCAGGAGCAACTCGGCGTCTTCGTCGGCGCCGCCCGTGAAAGCGTCAACCGGCAACTGCAGCTCTGGCGCAAGGACGGCATCTTGGACCTGCAGCGCGGGCGGATTTTGCTGCAGAACATGACCAAGCTGACGGCGGTGGCGAGGAACGAGTAGACCGCGGGGTCAATAGGTAGCGGGAATCGCTTGGATCGGCCAGGACTGCTCCTCACTCCGCCGCAGGCGACATCGCTGGCGGCGGGCCCTTGGCCGGCGGCTCCTTGTGGTCCGGTCCGTGGCTGGCATCCTCCGTCTCCGCGCTGGAGACGATCAGCTTCTTGCCGAGGCGCCAGCACAGGGCGCCGACATCGTCCATCACCATGAACATCGCCGGCACGAACACCAGCGACAGGATGGTGGAGAAGATCAGGCCGCCGATCACCGCGAGCGCCATCGGCGAGCGGAATTCGCCGCCGGCGCCGAACGCCAGCGCTGACGGCATCATGCCCGCCGCCATCGCAATCGTCGTCATCACGATCGGGCGCGCGCGCTTCATGCCGGCATCGATCATGGCGTCTTCGCGCTTCTTGCCCTCGCGGATCGCCGTAGTGGCGAAATCGACCAGCATGATGGCGTTCTTGGTGACGATGCCCATCAGCATCAGGATGCCGATCCACACCGGCGTTGTGAGCTGCTTGCCGGTCAGCAGCAATGCGGCGATCGCGCCGCCGATCGAGAGCGGCAGCGAGAACAGGATCGTGATCGGCTGCAGGAAGGTGCCGAACAACAGCACCAGCACCGCATAAACCATCATCAGGCCGGCAGTGATCGCAGTCGCAAAGCCTTCTGACAATTCGTTGAGGCTCTCGGCGTCGCCCGACGGGCTGACCTTCACGCCCTTCGGCAGGCTTTTCATGACCGGAAGGTCGTAGATCAACTTGGTGGCGTCGCCGAGCGCCGCGGTGCCGACGAGGTCGGCGGCGACGGTCGCCTGTCGTTCGCGGTCGTAACGGTTGATGCTGGTCGGGCCCTGATCGAGCTGGATGTCGGCGACGACAGATAGCGGCACGCCGCCGCGTTCGCCGCGCTGGCCGAGCGGCACCCGCAATTGCTGCAGCATCTGCAGGTCGCTGCGCGCACTGTCCTCGAGCTGGACCCGGATCGGCACCTGACGGTCGCCAGCGTCGAATTTTGCCAATGCCGGACCGACGTCGCCAATGGTGGCTACACGAATCGTCTGCGACAGGCTCTCCGTCGAAACGCCAAGACGTGCCGCCAGTTCGGCCCGCGGACGGATGCGAAGCTCGGGCCGGTCAAGCGCGGTTTCCGAGATCACGTTGGCGATGATCGGGATCCGCTTCATCTGCGTCGCCAGCTCGCTGGCGACGTTGTTGACAATGTTGCTGTCGGTGCCGGTCACGACAAGAGAAATCGCGCGCAGGCCGTTCTCGTCAAGAAACCAGAAGCGGATATCGGGAACGTTTTCCAACTCCTGGCCGATCTCGAGTTCGAGCTGCCGCTGGGTGATGTTGCGATCGGCCTTCGGCGTATAGTTGATGATCAGCGCGGCGCGGCGGACTTCCTGCGTTCCCGGCGGCACGCGCCCGCCGTCGACGAAGATGCTCTTCACCTCGGGGCGCTTGCGCAGCCGGGCGACGATTTCTTCAGTGACCTTTTCGGTGTAGGCAAGCTGCGAGCCGGGCGGCAATTCCATTGCCAGCAGCGAGCGCGCGGTGTCCTGCGCAGGCAGGAAGCCTTGCGGCAGCAGCGTGATGCTCCAGATCGAAGCGGCGAAGACGCCGAAGCCGATCAGCACCGTGATGAAGTAGTGCTTCACCGACCAGGTCACGAGTTTGGAGTAGGTCTGCAGGATGCGTCCGGGCGGGGGGTCTTCGTGCGGGTGATCCTTCAGGAAGTAAGCGGCGAGCACCGGCGTGACGAAGCGCGCGGCGAGCAGCGAGAAGAACACCTGCACCGACACGGTGATGCCGAACTGCTTGAAGAACTGTCCCGCGATACCGGACATGAAGCTGGCGGGAGCAAAGATCGCAATGATGGTCAGCGAAATCGCGATCACCGCGAGACCGATTTCATCGGCGGCTTCGAGCGCCGCGCGATAGGGCGACTTGCCCATGCGCATGTGGCGCACGATGTTCTCGATTTCGACGATGGCGTCGTCGACCAGAATGCCCGTGGACAGCGTAATGGCGAGGAAGGAGACGAGGTTCAGCGAGAAGCCAAGCAGGTCCATCGCCCAGAACGCCGGGAATATCGACAACGGCAGTGAGATCGCGGCGATAATGGTGGCTCTGATATCGCGCAGGAACAGCAGCACGACGATCACCGCGAGGATCGCGCCTTCGAACAAGGTCGAGATCGCCGCATCGTAGTTGCCCTTGGTGAAGTTGACCGAGGTGTCGATCAGCTTTAGGTCGACGTCGGGATAGGCGACCTTCAGCGCATCGATGCGCTTCTGCACGGCCTCCGCCACCACGACGTCGCTGGCGCCCTTGGAGCGCTTGATGCCGAGCGCCACCACCGGTTCGCCGTTGAAGCGGGCAAAGGTCCGGCGATCGGCAATGGTGTCGGTGACGGTGCCGAGGTCGTCGAGCCGGACTTCGCCGCCGCCGAACAGCGGGATCATCGTGCCGGCGAGATCGTTCAGCGTCTTGGCGCCTGCCAGCGTGCGGATCGCCTGGTCGTTCTTGCCGATTTCGGCACGGCCGCCGGCGAGGTCGACATTGGTTCCGCGAAGGATCTGGCTGACATTAACGGCGGTGAGCCCCGCCGCCTGCAGCCGGTCGGGATCGAGCGAAACGAGAATTTCGCGCTCGACACCGCCGATGCGCTCGACCTGCGCAACGCCGCGGACGCCCTGCAGCGCACGCTTGACGACGTCGTCGACAAAATAGGAAAGCTGTTCCGGCGTCTTGCCGGGCGAGATCGCGGCATAGGTGACGATCGGCAGGCCGATCACGTCGACGCGCTGGATCAGCGGCTCGTTGACGTTCTGCGGCAGGTTGGCGCGTACACGGGTGACGGCATCCTTGACGTCGTTCAGCGCGCGATCGGTGTTGGTCTCGAGCGCGAACTGGATCGTCGTCACCGATAGGCCGTCGGTGATTGAGGACGAAATATGCCGAACGCCTTCCACGCCGGATACGCCGTCCTCGATGGTCTTGGTGACCTGTGCTTCCAGTTCGGCGGGAGCAGCGCCGAATTGCGCGACAGCGACCGAGATCACGGGGATGTCGGCGCTCGGCAGCCGCGTCACCGCGAGCTTGGTGAAGCTGACCCAGCCGAGCACCAGGAGAATGATTGAAAAGACGACCGAAGGAAGCGGGTTCCGGATCGACCAAGCCGAGATGTTCAAAGCCATTAGCGTGCCCGCGTGCGCTCGAGTTCATCGGCGAACATGGTCTTGACCTGGTCGCCGTCATGCAGCGAGGTGCCAGCATCGGCCACGACGGTTTCGCCGACGTCGAGGCCTTCAAGAATTTCAGTTGAGGTTTCGGAGGTCAGGCCGACCCGCACCTTTCGCGTCTCGATGGTGTTGCCCTTTACCACCTGCAGGGTCAGGCGGTCGATGGCGGTGCGCGGGACGGCTACGCCGCAGGAGCGCTTGGCATCGATATTGGCGCGGGCAAACATGCCGACCTTGAGCGAGGGATTGTTGTTCAGCGAAATCCGGACCTTGCCGAGTTGGGTAGTGCGGTCGATCTGCGGCGAGATCTGCCGGACCTTGCCGACGACATCGGGCGCATCGTCACGGCTGATGCGTACCGTCGCACCAGGATTGAGCTTGAGCAGATGAACGCTCGGCACTTCGGCTTCGAGCTCGATTTCATTGTTCACGGAGACACGGAACATCGGGCCGGCCTGCGGCGAAGCCGGCGCGCCGACCGCAGTCCTCACTTCGGTGACGAGACCGGCAGCGGGGGCGCGAAGCAATATCGGTCCAGACCGGCCTCCCGGGGCTCCCGGCTGTTGTGGCGGCGGGGTGAGGCGCGCCATCTCCTGATTTTCGGTAACCGTATCGCCTTCCTTGACGAACAGGTCAGTGACCCTGGAGCCCTCCTGATCGACGCCGATCTGGGCCTCGCGCCGCGGCACGATAAAACCGGTGACGCGCACCATGTCGGAGAAACAGGCATTGGTGGATTTGGTCACGATCACCAGCGCCTGGCCCGGCGTTTCCTTTTCTTCCGCGCGCGGACGGTGCTCGAACCAGTAATAGCCGACGGCCACAACGGCAACGAAGGTCACCCCGAGCGCGGGTTTGAAGTATTCGGAGAATTTCATTGCCGGATCAATCCAGACTGGAAGTCAAATCAAACAGGGCGCATTGGCTGGCCGAAGGCCTGCGATCTCGCCCAAAACGAATACGTCCCGCATTTGTGCTGCGGGACGTATTGTAGCCGGAAACTATTGCTCGGCGCCACGCCCTTACTTGGATGCGTTCGACGCCGTGGCCTTGTTTTCCATGTTCACGACTTGGACGCGGCGGTTCACTTCCGCCATCGGCTGGCTCGGATCCTTGAGCTTGCTCTTGCCATATCCGACGGTGACGAGATCAGTGCCGTTGATGCCGTATTTGTCGACGAGATAGCGCTTGATCGCGTCGGCGCGGCGCTCGGACAGATCCTGGTTGTAGGCTTCGCCGCCGGCCGCGTCGGTGTGGCCCGCGACCACGAAGGTCGAGCCCCTCAGATCATTGTTGGTGAGCGCGCGGCCGAGCGCCTGAACCGACGGCAGCGACTTCGCGCTGATGTCGGCCGAGTTGTAGTCGAAATTGATTTCCAGATCGATCTTCGGCTTGTCCTTGACGATGGCGGCGATTTCCTCGCGCTCGGCGGTCGAGAGCGACCGCGTGGAGCGGCCGCGGATCTTCTGGACGAATTTGCTTTCGGCAGCGGCAGCGGTCGGATCGACGGTTTGGTGCGGGCCGACCGAAAGGCCGCGGGTGAGCGGCTTCTTCTCCGGCGCCAGCGCGCGGACGATCTGATCTTCAGTGACGTTCCTCTCCTGCGCGAGGGCAGTTCCCACACTTAAGCCGATTGCGGCGCCGAGCGCCGCAACCGAAACGATTGCGGTAAGAGCCTTCGTTGTTGAGAAATTTGCCATTCCCAGTCCCCTCCTGCGGGCTTCCCACGCGGTTCTAAGGTCATCCAAATGAGCTGCCGCACCTTGGTTTGCGGCCGGCTGCTTTACTTTAGTCTGGGCGCCCGCCGCAGGGTTCGAGGCGCCGCCAGCCTTCATACCTAAAAAATCGTCACTGCACCCCGTAATCGGCGAATTCCTTGACGATATTGGGGTCCATCGCCTTCGCATTGTTAATATCGAGATCGCCTTCCGAAATCGAGCCGTTGCGCTTCTTGGCAAGACCGCGGCCGTACAGCGACGACGTCAATCGCGGGTTGATCTTGAGGGCGGCGTCGAAATCAGCAATTGCATTCTTGTTTAGGCCGCTTTTCAGGTTAACGAGGCCGCGGCTGTCGAGCGCGTCGACGAAATTCGGCCGCAGCCGCAACGCCTCGTTGCAATCCTTCAGTGCCGCCTGCAGATCCCCGATCACCGTGCGGGCCCAGCAGCGGTTGTTGTAAGCTTCCACATCCTTCGGATTCAGCCGCAGCGAATTGTTGAAGTCCTTGATGGCGAGCTCGTAGGCGCCCTTGCTCGCATAGACCTGTCCGCGCCGGTACAGCGCGGCGGCATCGTCCGGATTGTCGTTGAGCCTGGTGGTCAGGTTCTTGATGGTCGGGTCGTCGGCCAGCGCAACCGCAGTCGGGCTGGGGCTCTCGGCTGGCTTGGCCGGCGGCGGAGGCGGAGGAATCGCGGTTTCAACCGCCGGCTTCGGGGGCGCCGGAGGAGGTGGTGGCGGAGCAGGCGTGGCCACCTGGGGCGCGGCAGGTGCGGAAGCAGGGGCGGGTGCAGGCGCGGCGGTCGTTGGCGCTGCGGCCACCGGAGCTGGCGGCGGGCTCGCCGGCCGCGGACCGCCGCTGGGAATAAAGGAGAAATCCTCGGCCAGCGACGACGATATCCACGGCACCTGCTCCTGGCGCGAGGCACGGGTGACGCCGACGCGGGTGCGGTTCAGCGTTTCTTCCGCCATCAAATCGGGGGTGCGGATTTCCTTCAGCAGCTCTTTCACAAACAGGCTGCGGTCGCTGCCATTGTCGGAAACGACCGACGAGAGCGCGGCCGAATACATCACCAGCGTGCCGTTCGGTGCGATAACAGGGGCAAGGCCAGCGGAAAAGCTGCGGAACCGGCGCTCGAACGGATTGCGCCTGCTGGCGTCGATCAGCGCGATCTTGACGCCCGCGCCGCGGCTGTTGATCTCCCCCAGCACGGTTTCGAGGCTGAAACCGTCGCGGCGAACGTCGGCCTCGGTCCAGATCTGCGCATCGACGGGGATCATGTAGCTCTGGCGGCTCGACTGCACGCCAAAGCCCGAAAAGAATATCAGGGCGACCGAGCCGGGCTTGATTTTGCCGTACAGCCGCTCGAAGGCGCGGCGCATCTGCTCGCCGGTCAGGTTCTCGCCGATATCGACATTGAAGCCGTCGCGCTTGAGCTCTTCGGCGATGTCGCGGGCATCATTGATCGGTTCCTTCAGGGGCGCCTCGGCGTCCGGATATTTCGCGTTGCCGATCACCAGCGCATAACGTTCGCCGGCTGCGAGCGACGGGGCTACCGACGCGACCGCAAAAATCAGGGATAGGAGCAATACAAGGCGGGTTTTCATATTGACGGCAATCCAGCCAAAATGGCGCCGATACCAGCTTGCGCCGCGGCGACCTTACTCTACGCACTCTGCATTATCAAACCGCGCGCACAGCACGTCAACCGCTTGCGATCTCGTCACTAATTGCGACAATTAACCGCGACCGCACCGCGTGGGTGAAGGGAATAAACAATGTTGACGGGCGGCAACACCTCCGCGCGCGGACTGGGTCTGTGCAACCGGTTCCCGATCTGCTCGACCATCCTTTCGTGATACCCGGCTGCTTCCGAATGTGACGGTCATACCCGGGTCACCCGCGGGTTACGACCACCATGGAAATGTGACCCCTCTCACATAGTGCTCTGCAATGCCACGCGGTCGTCATTCGCGCACCGCGTTTGACCTTCGCAGATGACAATGGCTTGCTGCCGGTACCGGCCAAGTTCAGCAAAGAAAAGTTCAGCACAAAGAAAAGTGACACCGATGGGAAACGCCTACGAGATCTATGCCCTGCGCTATGCGACGATGTCGCCCCGCACTCCTCATTTGAATTTTCTGATCCCCGATCCGCACGACACCACGGCGCAGGACCTGGATTACTTCGTCTGGCTGATCCGAGGGAGCGGCCGCGACATCCTGGTCGACACCGGCTTCAATGCCGAGGAGGCAAAAGCGCGTTCGCGCAAACTCACGCTCAATCCGGTCGACGCACTGGCGGATTTCGGCGTTGCCGCCGATACAATTCGAGACGTGATCGTCACCCATCTGCACTACGATCACGCCGGCAACCTCGATCGCTTCCCGAACGCGCGGTTTCATCTGCAGGACCGCGAGATGAGCTACGCGACCGGGCGCTGCATGTGCAACGGCATGTTGCGGCATCCGTTTTCGGTCGAGCACGTCACCACCATGGTGCGCCACGTCTATGGCGAGCGCGTCACTTTCCATTCCGGCGACGGCGAGATCGCCCCCGGCGTGACGGTGCATCGCGTCGGCGGCCATTCCGATGGCCTGCAGGTCGTGCGCGTCGAAACTGCGCGGGGGCCGGTGGTGCTGGCGTCGGACGCTTCGCACTACTACGCCAATTTGCACAAGCGCAGCCCGTTTCCGATCGTCTACAATGTCGGCGACATGGCGCAGGGCTGGGAAATCGTCGAGCGCCTGGCCGGCCATCCCGACCGCTTCATTCCCGGTCACGATCCGATCGTGAGCGAGATCTACCCGCGCGCCAGCGATAAGGTCGACGCATTCGCGCTGCACCTAGCACCGTCGCGTTCTTTCACGAAATAGCGGACTGTTATGATGCCAGCGTACAACACGATCGGCTTCATCGGCCTCGGCGTGATGGGCGAGCCGATCTGCCGCAATCTCGTGAAGAAGAGCGGTAAGCGCATGATCGCGTTCGATGTTGCGGCCGAGCCGCTGGCGCGGCTGCAGGCCGAGGGCGCGAAGGCCGCTGGCTCCGTCGCCGACGTCGTCAGGCAAAGCGATTGGCTGTTCCTCTGCCTGCCCAGCGCCAAACATGTGCGTGCGGTGTTCGAGGGCGACGGCATCCTGAAGAACATCCGCAGCGGCCAAATCGTCGTCGATCTCGGCACGTCGTCAGTCGGCCAAACCCGGGAGTTTGCCAAGCTGCTGCAGGCCAAGGATGCGTCCTGGGCCGACGCGCCGATCGCGCGTACGCGCCAGGCGGCGCAGGACGGCACGCTGAGCGTGATGGTTGGCGCGACGCCCGCGCTTTACACCGAGATCGAGCCACTGATCGGTTGCTTTGCCACTGATGTCACCCATTGCGGCGACGTCGGCTCGGGGCAGGTGACGAAGATTCTCAACAACATGGTGCTGTTCGAAACCGTCAACGCGCTCGCCGAGGCGGTCGCTGTCGCGAAGCAGAATGGCGTCGACCCAAAGCTGTTGCTCGACACGCTCTCCAAGGGTTCGGCCGACAGCTTTGCGCTACGCAATCACGGCATGAAGGCGATCGTGCCGGGCAATTTTCCGGAGCGCGCGTTCTCGACCGAATATGCGCTGAAGGATCTTTCCTATGCGCTGGAGCTCGCAGCCGATGCGGGATTGAAAATCCGCGGTGCGGAGCTGGTCAGAACGATTCTGCAGGAGGCGATCGATGCCGGATCGGGCGATAATTATTTCCCGGTCATCGCGAAACATATTGGCCGCTAATCGGAGATAATCATGATTCAACGCTTTGCCGGGCTTACACCAACCCGCAGCCGCGCCGTCGCGCACGACGATCTGGTGTTCACGGTGGCTGTCGCGCCCGACCCCGTTACCCCGTCGATGTACGAGCAGAGTGTAAAGGCACTCGCCCGGATCGACGAAAGTCTCGCGCTGTGCGGCACGGACAAGAGCAAGATTCTCTCGGCTATCGTCTACATCACCGATATCAATCGGAAGGGCGAGATGAACCGCGCCTGGGACGAATGGGTCGATACCAAAAATCCGCCAATGCGCGCCTGCATCGGCGTCGATCTCGAGCCGCCTCATATCGTGGAGATCGTGGTGACGGCCGTGAAGTGAGCCTCGGCACAGCGCTCAAGCCGGTCAGTAAGCTTCCTTCGCGTCAGCCTCTTCGCTAGTTTGCACCAGGTCGAGGCTCGCCTCGATCTTCCCCAGCAGCCGCGCGAAATCCTTGCGCTCCTGCGCGGACAGACAGGAGAGAATCTCCTGTTCCCTGCGCAGCAGCCGCGGGATCAATTCCTCGTAGAGCGCTTCGCCCTTGTGCGTCAGACGCAGGCGGAATTCGCGGCGGTCGTCCTCGTTCTCGACACGCTCGACGATCTGCCGCTTCATCAGCGAGGTGACCGCGCGGCTGATGGTGGATTTGTGGGTGCGGGTGCAGTGGGCGATGTATTGCGCGCTGCAGGCATCGTGGCGGAAGCCGAGCGTCGCCAGCACGCGCCATTCCGGAATATCGAGCCCATAGCGCGCCGCATATTCGGCCGAGAGTGCGGAGCTGACTTCCGCCGCCAGCCGGTTGAGCCGGAACGGCACGAACTTGAAGAGGTCCAGTCGTGCGGCCCTTTTCGGCGCGCTTTCTTCCCGCGAACCGGCCGCCATTTCGCCTGACATCGCTTTTGGCAAGAATCGCCTCGATTTGAGTTGACGCCGGACCCGGCCAGGGGTTTAAGATAGTTGCACGTGAGACTAATTAGCAGGGTTGCAGGCCGCTAGCCAGCGTTTTCGAGCGAAGTGGATACCGGTTCGCGTCAAGAAAACGCGTCAGAACAAGATCTCTAGGGTTGACCCGCATGGCGCTGACTAAAACCCAATTCGGCTATCGTCGCCACTCCGACCAGGATCGGGCAGGCGCGAACGTGGCCGAGCATCCGATCGTCGTTGTGGGCGCTGGTCCAGTTGGGCTGTCGCTGGCGATCGATCTGGCGCAGCGCGGGCAAGCGGTCGTGCTGCTCGACGACGCTGACCGGATCGGCGAGGGCTCGCGGGCGATCTGCTTCTCCAAACGCTCGCTCGAATTCTGGGACCGGCTTGGCATCGGCCAGCGCATGGTCGACAAGGGCGTGGTGTGGAGCGTCGGCAAGATCTTTCACGGCGACTCCCAGCTCTACCAGTTCAATTTGCTGCCCGAGGAGGGTCACAAGCGGCCAGCCTTCATCAACCTGCAGCAATTCTACGCGGAAGCCTATCTGGTCGATCGTGTCGAGGAACTCCCCGAGATCGACCTGCGCTGGCGCAACAAGGTGACCGGGCTCGAGCCGCACAACGACCATGTGGTGCTGACGATCCAGACGCCGGACGGCCCCTATCGGCTGGCGGCGCAATACGTGGTCGCCTGCGACGGCGCCCGATCCTCGCTGCGGCAAATGGTGGGGGCGGAGTTTGCGGGCCAGGTGTTCGAAGACCAGTTCCTGATCGCCGACGTTAAGATGACCGCGGCATTTCCAACCGAGCGCTGGTTCTGGTTCGATCCGCCGTTCCACGCCGGGCGCTCCGCGCTCCTGCACAAGCAGCCGGACGACATTTGGCGGATCGACCTGCAGCTTAATCGCTTCGCCGATCCGGCCGTTGAAAAGCTGCCGGAGAACGTGCGGCCACGCATCGCCCGCATGCTCGGTCACGACAAGTTCGATTTCGAATGGATATCACTGTACAAATTCCAGTGCCGGCGGATGAACAAGTTCATTCATGGCCGGGTGATCTTTGCCGGCGATGCCGCGCATCAGGTCTCGCCGTTCGGCGCGCGTGGCGCCAATTCCGGGCTCGAGGACGCCGAGAATCTGGCGTGGAAACTCGATCGCGTGCTGCGGGGTATCTCGCCCGAGGCGCTGCTCGAGAGCTACCACATCGAGCGCAGCGCCGCGGCCGACGAGAATATCCGTGAATCCACCCGCTCGACCGATTTCATGGCGCCCAACTCGCACCAGGAGGCGCGGTTGCGCAAGGCAGTGCTGTCGCTCGCCAGGGAAACCGAGTTCGGCAAGCGGATGGTGAATGCGGGGCGTCTCTCGACACCGTCGATCTACGAAACGCCGCTTTCGACCGCCGATAGCGATTCCTGGCGCGGCGGCCCGCGTCCCGGCGCCTCGATGCCGGATGCGCCCGTTGCAGGCCGGAGCGGCGAACCGATGTATCTCACCGATGCTTTCATCCGGGCGGGAACGGGGTTCACGCTGCTGGAGTTTAGCAATGGTGCTGCGCCGGAGCTGCCGGAACGATTGGGCAATATCCGGGTCGGCGGCAACGGTGGCCTTGCCGATTCTGCAGGTCTTGCCGCCAGTCGCTACAACGCCGAGCCCGGCACGGCCTATTTGCTGCGTCCCGATGGCTACATCGCGGCGCGCTTTCGGCGTCCGACCCGGGCGGCACTCGACGCCGCGCTCGCGCGTGCCGCCGGCCACAACTGAGGTTTCGTCATGGCGCTATCGACCAGTTCGAACTTTGCCAAGCCTGATGACGCGTTCCGCGCCATCGTCGAGGCGCATCGTGGACTGAACGACGAGCAAAGCGCCGATCTTGATGCGGCACTGGTTCTCATCCTCGCCAATCACATCGGCGACCTCGATGTGCTGAAGGAGGCGATCGCGCTCGCCGCTCGGCGGATGCTCGATGCGAGCCAGCAGCAGCAACAGCAATAGTAATTCGTCCCTTAAACGAAGTCAGGAATCGAATTGATGGCTAAAGGTTTCGCGTCTACCACCGATCTGGCGGAGAAGAAGGTCACCTTCTCCGAGATAGGCACTGATCTCTACGCCTTCACCGCCGAGGGCGATCCGAACTCCGCGATCATCGTTGGCGACGACGGCTGCCTTGTGTTCGACGCCCAGTCGACGCCGGCGATGGCCAACAAAGTGATCGAGCGGGTGCGCACCGTCACCGACAAGCCAATCAAATATGTCGTGCTGTCGCACTATCACGCCGTCCGCGTGCTCGGCGCCTCCGCCTACAAGGCGCAGGGCATCGTGTCGTCGGCCGAAACCTACCGGCTGATCGAGGAGCGCGGCCAGCAGGATTGGGATTCTGAGTACGGCCGCTTTCCCCGGCTGTTCCAGGATGCGCAGAGCATTCCCGGGTTGACCTGGCCGACGCTGACATTTGAAGGCGAGATGTCGATCTTTCTAGGTAAGCGCGAGGTGCGGCTGATGCAGCTCGGCGCCGGGCATACGTCGGGCGATATCGTGGCCTGGGTGCCGGATGCCGAGGTGATGTTTTCCGGCGACCTCATCGAATATCACTCGGCCTGCTATTGCGGCGATGCGCATTTGCGTGAATGGCCGATGACGCTGAATGAAATTCGCGCCTTCAATCCGAAGGCGATCGCGCCGGGCCGCGGCGACGCGCTGAAGGGACTTTCAACCGGGCGCGACGCGATCGCGATGACGCGCGACTTCGTCACAACGCTCTATGGCGCCGCGGAAAGCTCGGTTGCCAAGGGCCGCACGCTGAAAGAGACCTTTGCCGCGACGCGCGAGGTGATGGATCCAAAATTTTCCAGCTTCGCCATTTACGAGCACTGCCTGCCGTTCAACGTCTCACGCGCGTTCGACGAGGCTTCGGGAATAGACGATCCCGTGATCTGGACCGACAAGCGCGACCAGGAAATGTGGGCCGCCCTGCAAGGAGGAGGATAGACCATGAATATCAACACCTCGCCTGATCAGATCGTTCGCAGCAGCGCACAACTGACGCCGGGTTATATGTCCGGTTTCGGCAACAGTTTTGAAACCGAAGCCTTGCCCGGTGCGCTGCCGATGGGCCGCAATTCGCCGCAGCGCTGCGCCTACGGGCTCTACGCCGAACAGCTCTCCGGCTCGCCGTTCACCGCGCCACGCGGCAGCAATGAGCGCTCCTGGCTCTATCGCATCCGCCCGTCGGTGAAACATTCGGGCCGTTTTGCGAAAGTTGATGCCGGGCTGTGGCGCACCGCGCCGTGCCATGAGTATGATTTGCCGATCGCGCAACTGCGCTGGGATCCGGCGCCGATCCCGAAGGAAGACAAGACGTTCCTGCAGGGCGTGCAGACCATGACGACGGCGGGCGACGCCAATACGCAGGCCGGCATGGCCGCGCACGTCTATCTCATCACCAAGTCGATGATCGATCAGCATTTCTATAATGCCGACGGCGAGATGATGTTCGTGGCCCAGCAGGGCAACCTGCGCCTCGTCACCGAGTTCGGCCGCATCGACATCGAGCCGGGCGAGATCGCAGTGATCCCGCGCGGCGTGAAATTCCGGGTGGAGATTCCGAATGGACCTGCGCGCGGCTATCTCTGCGAGAATTACGGCGGCGCCTTCACGCTGCCGGAGCGCGGGCCGATCGGCGCCAACTGCCTCGCCAATTCGCGCGACTTCCTCACGCCGGTCGCTAGCTATGAGGACAAGGACACGCCAACGGAGCTCTACGTGAAATGGGGCGGCTCGCTGTTCAAGGCGACGCTGCCGCATTCGCCGATCGACGTGGTGGCCTGGCACGGCAACTACGCGCCCTACAAATACGATCTGCGCACGTTCTCGCCGGTCGGCGCCATCGGCTTCGACCACCCCGACCCCTCGATCTTTACGGTGCTGACCTCGCCGTCGGAGACCGCAGGCACCGCGAATATCGACTTCGTCATCTTCCCGGAGCGCTGGGCGGTCGCCGAAAACACCTTCCGCCCGCCCTGGTATCATATGAACATCATGTCGGAGTTCATGGGGCTGATCTACGGCGTCTACGACGCCAAGCCGCAGGGTTTTGTGCCCGGCGGCATCTCGCTGCACAACATGATGCTGCCGCACGGTCCCGACCGCGAAGCCTTCGATCACGCCAGCAATGGCGAGCTGAAGCCGGTAAAGCTGACCGGCACCATGGCCTTCATGTTCGAGACGCGTTTCCCGCAGCGGGTGACCGAGCACGCGGCGACGTCGGCGACGCTGCAGGATGACTACGCCGATTGCTGGAAGGGACTTGAGAAGCGGTTCGATCCGAACAAGCCGTGATCTTACCCTCCCCTGGAAGGGCTCCTCCAGGGGAGAGTGACAAAAGTACCCTCTGCGTCTCACGGGAAAACCATGCCCCACCCCAACGATCCCAAACTCCGCTCCTTCATCGACGTCGCGCCCACTTCCCATTTCCCGATCCAGAATCTCCCTTACGGCGTGTTCTCCGCCAAGGACGGGCTCGCCCCACGCATCGGTGTCGCGATCGGCGATTACGTGCTCGATCTCTGGCAGCTCGCGCAGGACTGCCGCTTCGATCTCGTCGAGCCGGCGGTGTTCGCCGCGCCGCAGCTCAATGCGTTCATGGCGCTGGGGCCGAAGGTCTGGTCGAGCACGCGGGCGCGGATCAGCGAGCTTTTGCGGCACGATCATCCTGAGCTCCGCGACAACGAAGCCTTGCGCAAGCGCGCGCTGGTGCCGATGGCGGACGTGAAGCTGCACATGCCGTTCGCGGTCTCCGGCTACACCGATTTCTATTCGTCCAAGGAGCACGCCACCAATGTCGGCGTGATGTTCCGCGGCAAGGACAATGCGCTACAGCCGAACTGGCTGCACATGCCGATCGGCTATAACGGCCGCGCCTCCACGGTTGTTGTCAGCGGCACGCCGGTGCGCCGGCCGCGCGGCCAATTGAAGCCGCCGACGGCCGACATGCCGAGTTTCGGCCCCTGCAAGCGGCTCGATTTTGAGCTGGAGATGGGCCTGGTGGTCGGCCAGCCATCGGTGATGGGCGAAATGCTCACCGAGAAGCAGGCCGAGGAAATGATCTTCGGCTTCGTGATCCTCAACGACTGGAGCGCGCGCGACATCCAGCAGTGGGAATATGTCCCACTCGGTCCGTTCCAGGCCAAGGTGTTCGCGACCTCGATCAGCCCGTGGGTGGTGACGCGCGAGGCGCTGGAGCCGTTCCGCCTCAACGGCCCTGTGCAGGATCCGAAGCCGCTGCCGTACTTGCAGCAGACGCAGCCGAACAACTACGACATGGCGCTGGAGGTGGACTTGCGCGCCGCGCCGATGAACGCGCCGAAAAATATCAGCCGCACCAATTTCAAATACATGTACTGGTCGTCGGTGCAGCAGCTCGTGCACCATGCGTCTTCAGGCTGCGCCATGAATGTCGGCGATATCTTGGGGAGCGGCACCATCTCCGGTCCGGAGAAGGACCAGCGCGGCAGCCTGTTGGAGATAAGCTGGAACGGCACCGAGCCGGTCGAGCTGGCCGAGGGCGTGAAGCGCTCGTTCCTGGAGGATGGCGATTCGCTCGTGATGCGCGGCTGGTGCCAGGGCGACGGCTACCGCGTCGGCTTTGGCGAAGTTGAGGGGACGATTTTGGCGGTGGGGTAGCCGTCATTGTGAGGCCGTAGGTTGGGGCAAAGGTGCGTAGGGCCGTGCCCACCATCTATCCCGATGCGGATCTAATGGTGGGCACGCTTCGCTTTGCCCACCCTACTCAACTTCGCAATGACGCGGATAGTTCAGCGCTCCTGTGACGGTATATCCCGCAGCCGCGCACAGTGCGCGGCAATATCCTCAAGGCTGTACTTCAAATGCACTCGCTTGTCCGACGGCGGGTGCTTGACGACGCACACGCCCGGCCGTCGCTCGATCGCGGGCCGGATCGGCCGCCGCTCAAAACCGCCGCCGCAGTTCGGGCAAACGTTATGCAGCTTGGTCTCGACGCAATCCGCGCAGAACGTGCATTCGTAGGAACAGATCCGCGCGTCCATCGCATTCGGTGGCAGGTCCTTGTCGCAATATTCGCAGTTTGGTCGGAGTTGCAGCGCCATGCGGGGTCTCGTGGGGTGATTCCTACAGATCATCGCAAATGGGATCGGGAACGCGAATGACGAATTTCCCTCGATTTGGGCCATGCGGCCCCAGTGCCTCATCGAACCGGCTCACTTCAACGGCAGCCTTGCGCTCTCCTTCAGCCGGTCCAGCACGACCGACGAGCGGACATGCGCGACACTCTGATGCGGCATCAGCACGTTGTTGACGAGATCGGAGAGGTCCTTCAAGTCGCGCAGCACCACTTTCAGCACATAGTCGGCGTCGCCCGTGAGCGAATAGGCCTCCTGAATGTCGTCGACGTGGTTGACCAGTGCGCGAAATTTCTTGGCGTTGTCGGGCGAATGCGTCGCCAGCGTAATGTGAATGAAGGCGATGAGGTTGAAGCCGAGCGCCTCGCCGGCGAGGTCGGCGTGGTAGCCGGCGATGACCTTTTCGTCCTCGAGCCGCATCCGCCGCCGCGAGCATTGCGAGGCGGACAGGCCGACGAGGTCGGCGAGTTGCTGGTTGGTCAGCCGGCCGTCGTCCTGCAGCGCGGCCAGCATTTTGAGGTCGAAGGCATCCACGGGAATCATGCGTCAACTGCCGGTTTCGTGCACGAACTGTGCGAGATGATAGCCTAACGCCCCTCGGTTTGCATACACTTTGCGCCCGTTTCGCCCGATATTGGTCTGGATCAATCTACGGGAGTTTAGCCATGGGTCCGTTTCCGCACGATGCGCCGGCCGCCACCATCAGCGCCGACAACCCGATGGGCACCGACGGTTTCGAGTTCGTCGAGTATGCGCATCCGAACCCGGAAGAGCTGCACGCGCTGTTCAAGCTGATGGGCTTTGCGCCTGTTGCCCGCCACAAGATCAAGAAGATCACGGTCTATCGCCAGGGTGACATCAATTATCTGGTCAACGAGGAGCCTGGCACCCATGGCCATGGCTTCGTCGCGGCGCATGGGCCTTGCGCACCGTCGATGGCGTTTCGCGTGGTCGACGCCAAGCTGGCCTACGAGCGGGCGCTCTCGCTCGGCGCGGAGCCGGCCGATGTTTCGTCCGCTCAGAAGACGCTCGACGTTCCCGCGCTCAAGGGCATCGGCGGCAGCCTGCTCTATTTCACCGACCGTTACGGCGCCAAGGGATCGGCCTATGATCTCGAGTTCGAATGGCTGGGCGCGCGCGATCCCCGGCCCGTCGGCGCCGGGCTCTATTACATCGATCACCTCACCCACAACGTCCATCGCGGCCGAATGGACGTCTGGACCGGCTTCTACGAAAAGCTGTTCAACTTCCGCCAGATTCGCTTCTTCGACATCGAGGGCCGCGCGTCCGGCCTGTTCTCGCGTGCGCTGGCCAGCCCGGACGGCAAGATCCGGATCCCGATCAACGAGGATGCCGGTGACTCCGGACAGATCGAGGAATATCTCAACATCTATCGCGGCGAGGGCATCCAGCACATCGCCTGCGGCGCGCGGGACATCTACCGTACCGTCGAGACGCTGCGCGAGGCCGGATTACCGTTCATGCCGTCGCCGCCGGATACCTATTTCGAGAAGATCGACGCACGCCTGCCGCAGCACGGTGAGGACGTCGCCCGCCTGCAGCGCCACGGCATTCTCATTGACGGCGAGGGCGTGGTTGATGGTGGCCACACCAAGGTGCTCTTGCAGATCTTTTCCGCGAACGCGATCGGGCCGATTTTCTTCGAATTCATCCAGCGCAAGGGCGATGACGGCTTTGGTGAGGGCAACTTCAAGGCGCTGTTCGAATCGATCGAGGAGGATCAGATCCGGCGAGGCGTGTTGAATGTGGGGAATGCAGCGTAGCCTGTTGTCGTCCCGGCCTTGAGCCGGGACCCATACCGCGTGATTTCACGATTTTGCGCGGGAGTGAGTTGCGTCTCACAAGCAAACCCTGTGGTTATGGATCCGCGCGTGTGCGCGGGGACGACGGAGAGTTTACCTCCCCGCCCTCCACGCGCTGGTCAACTCCCCGATATCCGCCTTCTCCGCATCCCGGATCGCCGACGGCGTGCGCGAGAATCGCGGCGCGGGCGCCGGTTGCATTACGCCGTGGCGCTCGACGAAAATATTTCGCGCGGCATTGTGCGGATGCTTCGGCGCTTCGGCCATCGTCAGGATCGGCGCGAAGCAAATGTCGGTGCCTTCCATGATCTTGCACCAGTCTTCGCGGGTCTTGCTCTTGAACACTTTTGTCAGCTTTTCCTTCAGTGCCGGCCAGGCCTTGCGGTCCATCTGGGCGTCGAAATCGGCGTCGGTGAGGCCGGCATGCTGGCGCAGCAGCGCATAGAACTGCGGTTCGATCGAGCCGATCGAAATGAAGTTGCCGCAGGAACATTCATAGATGCCGTAGAAATGCGCGCCGCCGTCGAGGAAATTCTGCTCGCGGCCTTCGACCCAGCGGCCGATCGCGGTCATGTCGAAGAACATCGACATCAGCGACGCCGCGCCGTCGCACATCGCCGCATCCACCACCTGGCCCTTGCCGGACTTCGACGCTTCCAATAGCGCCGCCAGCACGCCGACCACGAGATAGAGCGCGCCGCCGCCGAAATCGCCGACCAGGTTGAGCGGCGGCACCGGCTTCTCCTTGGTGCCGATCGCTGCAAGCGCGCCGGTGACCGAGATGTAGTTGATGTCATGGCCGGCCGCGTGCGCCAGCGGGCCTTCCTGGCCCCAACCGGTCATCCGGCCGAACACCAGCCGCGGATTGCGCGCCATCACCACATCGGGTCCGAGGCCCAGCCGCTCCATCACGCCGGGACGGAAACCTTCGATCAGCGCGTCGGCATTGCTAAGCAGGTCGAGCACCTGCGCGACAGCAGCCTTGTCCTTGAGATCGAGCTCGACGACTTTGCGGCCGCGACCCGCCACCGATTTCAGATTCTTCTTCGCGCCGATGCGGTCAAGCGTTACGACTTCGGCGCCCATGTCGGCCAGCATCATGCAGGCGAACGGACCCGGGCCGATGCCGGCGAATTCGACGATGCGGAAGCCTGTAAGCGGGCCGGAGGTGCGGGTGGCGGATTGGGGGGCTGGTTGATCGAGCACGTTGTTTTCTCTCCCAAGGGAACGTCTTAATTAGTTGATTAGCTAAATTGTCCCGCCGAAGCGAGGCCCTGGCAAGCTTCTTTTGCCGAGAATCGAGCCAAAATACGAAAGCGGCGCGCATCGCTGCGCGCCGCTCATGTCAAAGTCGCGTGCAGGCGCTGATCAGCCGGCGGCGGTCACCGCGCGCTGCGCCATCACCTTGATCAGGTTGGCGCGATAGTCCGAGGTGCCGTGAATGTCGTTCATCAGGCCGTCGGCGGAAATCTTGACGTTATCGAGCGCGGCGGCCGACCAGTTGGCCTTCAGCGCCGCCTCGATCGCGGGCACTCGCATCACGCCGTCTTGCGATGCGCCGGTGGCGGCGACGCGGACGTCACCCGCCGGGGTTTTTGCGACGAACACGCCGGTCAGGGCAAAGCGCGACGCCGGATGGTTGAACTTCGCGTAGCCCGCTTTGGCCTGAACCGGGAACGACACGGCGGTGATGATTTCGCCGTCATCGAGCGCCGTGGAGAACAGGCCCTTGAAGAAATCATCCGCCGATATCGAACGCTTGTTGGTCTTCACGGTGGCGCCGAGCGCCAGCACCGCCGCCGGATAGTCGGCCGCGGGATCGTTGTTGGCGAGCGAGCCGCCGATGGTGCCGCGATGCCGCACCGCCGGGTCGCCGATCAGGGAGGCGAGGTAAGCCAGCGCCGGGAGTGCCTTCTGCACCGTTTCGCTCGAGGCCACGTCGTGATGGGTCGTCGCCGCCTTGATCATTATTCCGTCACCGGTTGGCTCGATGCCGACCAACTCCTTGATCTTGCCGAGATCGATGACGTCGGACGGCGAGGCCAGCCGCTGCTTCATCACCGGAATCAGCGTGTGGCCGCCGGCCAAATATTTCGCGTCGGAACCCTTGGTGAACAGGCTTGCTGCTTCGTCGACCGAAGAGGGGCGGTGATAGGTTGTCTGGTACATGGCTGTGCTCCCCTTTTACGCGTTGCCGTGAATGGCATGCCACACCCGATCGGGCGTCGCCGGCATTTCGAGTTTGTTGTTGCCGATCGCATCGGTGATGGCGTTGATGACGGCGGCCGACGCGCCGATCGCGCCCGCCTCGCCGCAGCCCTTTACGCCGAGCGGATTGCCCGGACATAGCGTCGTCGTGTGCGACAGCTTGAAGGAGGGCAGGTCGTCCGCGCGCGGCATGGTGTAATCCATGAACGACGCGGTCACGAGCTGGCCGGATGAGTCGTACACCGCGCCCTCCAGCAGCGCCTGGCCGATGCCCTGGGCGAGGCCGCCATGGACCTGGCCTTCGACGATCATCGGATTGATCAGCCGGCCGAAATCATCCGCCGCCACGAAGTTGACGAAGGTGCTCTTTCCGGTGCCGGCATCCACTTCCATCTCGCAGATATAGGCGCCGGCCGGGAAGGTGAAGTTGGTCGGGTCGTAGAATGCGCCCTCCTTCAGGCCTGGCTCCATGCCGTCAGGCAGGTTGTGCGCGGTGTAGGCCGCGAGCGCGACCATCGGCAGCGCCAGCGACTTGTCGGTGCCGGCGACCTTGAACTCGCCATTCTCGATGACGATGTCGTTCTCCGATGCTTCGAGCTGATGGGCCGCAATCTTCTTGGCCTTCGCTTCGACTTTTTCCATCGCCTTCAGGATCGCAGTGAGGCCGACCGCCGCAGAGCGCGAGCCGTAGGTACCCATGCCGAACTGCACCTTGTCGGTGTCGCCATGGACGATCTGGACCTGGCTGATGGGAACGCCGAGGCGCTCGGCGATGAGCTGGCAGAACGTCGTCTCGTGGCCCTGGCCGTGGCTGTGCGATCCCGTCAGGACCTCGATGGTGCCGACCGGATTGACGCGCACTTCCGCCGATTCCCACAGACCTACGCCGGCACCGAGACTGCCGACCGCCTTTGAAGGCGCAATGCCGCAGGCCTCGATGTAGCAGGAGACGCCGAGGCCGCGCAGCTTGCCCTCGGATTTCGCTTTTGCTTGGCGGGCCGGGAAGCCCGCATAGTCGATCGCCTTCATTGCGGCATCGAGCGAGGCGTGGAAGTCACCGATGTCATAGGCCATGATCACAGGCGTCTGATGCGGAAACTGCGTGATGAAATTCTTCTTCCGCAACTCGGCCGGATCGACATTCAACTGCCGCGCCGCCGTTTCCATCAGCCGTTCCACCACAAAACTTGCCTCGGGCCGGCCCGCGCCGCGATAGGCGTCGACCGGAACGGTGTTGGTGTAGACGCTGATCACCTCGGCGAAGATGTTGGGAATGTTGTACTGGCCCGACAGCAGCGTCGCATAGAGATAGGTCGGCACCGAGGAGGAGAACAGCGACATGTAGCCGCCGAGATTGGCGTAAGTCTTCACGCGCAAGCCGGTGACCTTGTTGTCCTTGTCGAACGCCATCTCAGCCTTGGTGAGGTGATCGCGGCCATGCGCGTCGGTCAGGAAGGCTTCGGTGCGGTCGCCGGTCCACTTCACCGGACGGCCGACCTTCTTGGAGGCCCACAGCGCCACCATCTCCTCGGGGTAGATGAAGATTTTTGAGCCGAAACCGCCGCCGACGTCAGGCGCCACCACCCGCAGCTTGTGCTCCTGCGCGATGTTGTAGAACGCCGACAGCACGAGGCGGGCGACATGCGGATTCTGCGAGGTCGTGTAGAGCGTAAAATGCTCTTCAGGTTCGTTATATTCCGCGATCGCCGCGCGCGGCTCCATCGCGTTCGGCACCAGGCGGTTGTTGGTGATGTCGAGCGAAACGATGTTGGCTGCGGATTTGAATGCGGCATCGGTCGCGGCTTCATCGCCGATGGTCCAGTCGTAGATCACGTTGCCCGGAGCCTCGGGGTGCAGTTGCGGCGCGCCCGGCTTGATCGCGGCGCGAATGTCCGGAACGGCCGGCAATTCCTCATAGTTGACGACCACGGCCTCGGCCGCGTCGCGGGCCTGGTTCTTGGTCTCGGCGATCACCACCGCGACCGCCTGGCCGACGAAGCGCACGGTCTCCGGCGCCATCGCCGGCCATGCACCCATCTTCATGCCGGTGCCGTCCTTGGAGGTAATCGCCCAGCCGCAGATCAGATTGCCGATCTTGTCGTCGACGATCTGCTGGCCGGTCAGCACGCCGACCACGCCCGGCATCTCCATCGCCGCCGAGGTGTCGATGCTCTTGATCTTCGCATGTGCGTGCGGGCTGCGGATGAAGTGTGCGTGGGTCATGCCCACCAGCTTGATATCGTCGACGTAACGGCCCTTGCCTGTGATGAAACGGCGGTCTTCCTTGCGCACGACGCTTGCGCCAATGCCTTCAACGCCCATGTCCTGTCCTCCCGACCGGAATTATTGTTTCCGCGATTTCTCTCGAGCCGCGGTGTCGAATTCGGAAAATGCTGGCCTGCGCCAGTTATTCTGCCGCCTGTGCGACCTTCATGCGTCCGGCGGCGTCGAGCACCGCCTTGACGATGTTGTGGTAGCCCGTGCAGCGGCAGATATTGCCTTCCAACTCGTGCCGGACGGTTGCCTCGTCGAGATTGCCGTTGTGGCGGTGCACAATATCGATCGCCGACATGATCATGCCCGGGGTGCAGTAACCGCACTGCAGGCCGTGATTGTCACGGAACGCTGCCTGCATCGGGTGCAGTTCGTTGCCCTTGGCGATGCCCTCGATGGTGGTCACGGTCGAGCCTGCGGCCTGGCCGGCCAGCACGGTGCAGGATTTCACCGCCCGGCCGTCAATATGGACGACGCAGGCGCCGCACTGGCTGGTGTCGCAGCCGACATGCGTGCCTGTCAGGTTCAAATGGTCGCGAAGGAGATGGACGAGAAGGGTCCGGTCTTCGACCTCGGCCGAGACGGCCTTGCCGTTTACCGTCAGCTTGACTGTAGACACGCGTGGTACCTCCCGATGTTTTATAATTATTCCAATTAGAAACAGCGGCGAAGGAACTTGCAACTAGGATTTTGGTCGGCGCTGTCATTGTGATGACATTGGCGCGGCTTCGTGCCGAAGACTCTCGACGCGAATTTTTCTTACGCTCCCCTAGAGGGGTCCGAGACGAGCGAAGCTCGCTCGTGGGTCGCCGCGCATCGTAAGATGCGTGGCGGGGTGGGGTGACGGTATCACCTCACGATCAGTGCCCGAGTGGAGAGACCACCCCACCCCGTTTTGCATTTCGCTTCGCTCCACGCGAACCGACCCACGAGCGAGCTTTGCTCGTCTCGGACCCCTCCAGGGGAGGATAAGAGCAACCCCTTGCAAGTTTTGCCCAGATTTACCCGCCCTTATCCATTCTGCCTTAACTTTGCGCACCGGATCGGGGGCTGGGCTTCCGATGCCTGTTTTTCAGAACGAAAACGGGGGGTGACGTGCGATTTCTGAAGCGTGGCGGCTCGTCTTTCAAGCTCCCGACCCTGCGGTTCCGCGCCAAGATAATGCTCGGCTTTGCCGTCGTGCTGGCGATTTCGGCCGCCAGCATGGGGTTTGCCTATCTCGGGTTCGAGCGGGTTTCGGCCGGCGTGGAGTCCTACCGGCGCAGCGTGCTGGAGGCCGATCTGTCACGCGACATCGACCGCGAACTGATTTCCTACCGGTCGCTCGCCCGCTATTTCGTGGCGACCGGAAAGGAAGAGGACGGCAAGGCGGCGCTAGCTGCCGAGGCCGGCCTGAAGGACGCAATCATTGCCTCGATGAAGGGGACCACCAATCCGACGCGGCTCGAGCAGGTCGCGAAACTGGAGCGGGAGTTCCGCGCCTTCACCAAGATTTTCGCCGACATCGTCAAGGTCAAGGACGAGAGTGCGCGCGTCACGCAGAACCAGCTCACCCGCACCGGCAACTCGCTGCGCTACAAGCTGGACGATCTCCCGAGCAATGCCGACGATGACGAAATGCCGGTGATCACGCTCGGCGCGAAGAAGGTGACCGAACAGTTTCAGGCGGTCACTGCGCTTGCCAATACGTTCGTGGTCAATTCCGATAAGACGGTCGCTGCCAGCGCAATGGCGCGCCTGAAATTCGTCGAGAACGCGCTCAAGGCGATTTCGTCGAACAACGAAAAGATCCGCGAGGGGATCAAGGAAATCTCCGGCATGCTGGAGGAATACCAGAAGTCGCTCGCCAAGCTGGTCGACAATTCCAAGGAGATCGACGAGCTGACGCTGGAAATGACGGAATCGGCCGCCGCTATCAACAAGGGCTCGGGCGCCATGAAGTCGGACCTCCTGGCCGATCAGAAACGGCTCGAAGCCGAGTCGGACGCGACCATCGGCGAGACCGAGCGGCTGATCCTGATCCTTGCCGCCGGCGGCTTTTTGCTCGGTTGTGTCTGGGCCTTCTTCCTCGGCAAAGGTATTTCCCGGCCGATGATTGCGATGTGCAACGCGATGCGCGAACTCGCCGCCGGCAATTTCGAAGTCGTGCTGCCCGGCCTCGGCCGCAAGGACGAACTGGGCGAGATGGCAAGCGCGGTCGAGGAGTTCAAGGTGCAGGCGATTGCCCGCGCCGAGCGCGATGCCGCCACCCAGGAAGCGCAGAACAAGGCGGCGAGTGCTGCGCGCCGCGCCGAACTCATTCGCTTCGCCGACGAATTCGAAGTTGCAGTCGGCGCCATCGTTTCCAACGTGTCGTCCTCGGCCGTGCAACTCGAATCCGCTGCCGGCAAGCTGACGCGGACGGCGGAAACCACCCAGAGCCTCTCAAGCCAGGTCGCCGGCGCCTCGGAAGAAGCCTCCACCAACATGCAGTCGGTGGCGTCCGCGACCGAGGAACTGTCGGCTTCCGTCGACGAGATCGGGCGGCGCGTCAAGGAATCCAGCCAGATTGCAAAGGCCGCCGTGCGTCAGGCCGAACAGACCGACGGGCGGATCGGCAAGCTGTCGCGTGCCGCGCAGGAGATCGGCGACGTGGTCAAGCTGATCACGGCGATTGCCGAGCAGACCAACCTTTTGGCGCTGAACGCCACCATCGAGGCCGCCCGCGCGGGCGATGCCGGCCGCGGCTTTGCCGTGGTTGCATCCGAAGTCAAATCGCTCGCCAGTCAGACCGCGAAGGCGACCGACGAGATTTCCAGTCACATCTCGGGCATGCAGGGCGCGACGCAGGAATCGGTCGCCGCGATCAAGGAGATCGGCGGCACCATCGGCAGGATCTCCGACATCGCCGCGACGATCGCCAGCGCCGTCGAGCAGCAGAGCGCGGCAACGCAGGAAATTGCGCGCAGCGTCCAGAACGTCGCGCAAGGCACGCAGGAGGCCGCCGCCAACGTCATGCACGTCAATCGCGGCGCGACTGAAACCGGATCGGCGTCCGAGGAAGTGTTGGATTCGGCCCGCACGCTATCCAGCGAAAGCACGCGCCTTCGCGAAGAACTCGATCGCTTCATGGCGAATATCAGGGCAGCATGATTGTCGCTCCTGCGAACGCAGGGGCTCATAACCACCGCAGACCATTGTTGCCGAGCAACCAACCCGAGTGCCTCTTGCAAGTGGCCGCGGCGCCGCGATGAGCGCAATTGCGCTCACGCTCGGGGTCCCTGCGCTCGCAAGGGACGACAGATCACTCCCTCCCGAACTGGTGCTTCAGTTCCACCTTCGCGCGCTCCAGTCGCGCGCGCTGTGTTTTCGGCAACGTCTTGCCGGCGCGGTTGATGTAGAAGGTCAGCATCGACAGTGCCGAGCGATAGGCGCCCGACTTGCGGCGCGCACTGTGCTCGGCGGAGCGCTTGAGCGATGCCGCGATCTTCTTCGCACTGGTCTGCTTGAAGACGCCGCGCTTCAGATCGAGCGCGTCGCTTTCCCGTGTTACTCGTTGCGACCACCGTTTCGGCGATGGTTTCTTCGCCGTTGTCGTGCGGCTGCTCTTCCGGGCTGCGGTCGTCCGTGGTTTCGCCGTTCGGCCATGTTCGACTCCATTGCTGTTTTGCCGAAAACGGCCGCCTGATTGTTCGGTTCCCTTGATGCGTCGAGAACGCGAAGTCGTATTCAGTCGTGCGTGCTGAATACCGCCTTCGCGGAGTATGACAGTCGTTGTGAGTTGCGCTCGCTATGATGTCGATCGGCCCCGCACGATACGCAGAGCACGGCGACAGCTATGCAATTTCGCCATGCGAAAGTCTCCGGAACCGCACCCTCTGAAAGGCGTTATCTTCACGGCGGGCACCATGTTTGCCGCAATTGAGCGTGAAAACCCTGGGGCTGGGGCGTTCCGGGGTGCTTTTTCATTGGCTAAATCCGATGGATGTGAAAGCGATATGGCGGGGGGCGGCAGTGGCTGAGAGCGCGTCCACTACGTCGCTGGAGCAGGACAATGCTCGCGTCATCGAGACCAGCATACCCACGCGGCTCGATTGCCTGCGTTGGGGCGGCTTTCATACCCGCGTCGTGGCCGCACTCGGCATCACCTGGATTCTCGACGGGCTGGAAGTCACGCTGGCCGGCGCCTTGTCGGGCGCGCTGAAGGAGAGCCCGACGCTGCAATTTTCGAATCTTGATGTTGGTCTCGCCAACAGCGCCTATCTCGCCGGCGCCGTGCTCGGCGCTCTCGGTTTCGGCTGGCTGACGGACCGGATCGGGCGCAAGAAACTGTTCTTCATCACGCTCGCGGTCTATCTCAGCGCGACCGCCGCCACCGCGCTGTCGTGGAACGTCGCGAGTTACGCGCTGTTTCGCTTCCTGACGGGGGCGGGCATCGGCGGCGAATATACCGCGATCAATTCGACGATTCAGGAGTTGGTGCCGGCGCGTTATCGTGGCTGGACCGACCTCGTGATCAACGGCAGTTTCTGGATTGGGGCTGCGATCGGCGCGGTCGCCGCCATCGTGCTGCTCGATCCCAACGTGCTGGCGCCGGATCTCGGCTGGCGTATGGCGTATTTCATTGGCGCCGCACTCGGCCTGATTGTGTTCGTGATGCGGATGTGGATTCCGGAAAGCCCGCGCTGGCTGATGATCCATGGCCGTCCCGAGGAGGCGCACGCGATTGTTGACGGCATCGAGAGGTCCTCGAAGCGGCATCCTGATCATGAGGCCGACGAAATATTCCCGAAGATCCGCTTACGGATGCGCAGCCACACGCCGCTTGGTGAGGTGGCGCATACGCTGTTCACGACCTACCGGCGGCGTTCGATGGTTGGATTGGTGCTGATGGCCTCGCAGGCATTCTTCTACAACGCCATCTTCTTCACCTTCGCGCTGGTGCTGACCGATTTCTTCGGCATTCCGTCAAATGACGTCGGCTGGTACATCCTGCCTTTTGCGGCGGGCAATTTCCTCGGGCCGTTGTTGCTCGGCCGGCTGTTCGATACGATCGGTCGCCGCGCGATGATCGCGGCGACCTATGGCATTTCCGGCCTGTTGCTCGCGCTGTCGGGCTACCTGTTCTCGATTGGCGCCTTGAGCGCGCAGACCCAGACCATCGCCTGGATGGTGATCTTCTTCTTTGCCTCGCCGGCGGCGAGTGCGGCCTATCTGACCGTCAGCGAGACATTTCCGCTGGAGGTGCGCGCGCTCGCGATTGCGCTGTTCTACGCGATTGGAACGGGCGTCGGCGGCGTGGTGGGACCGGCCCTGTTCGGTGCGCTGATCGATACTGGATCGCGCAACAGCGTTTTCGCCGGCTACCTGTTCGGGTCGGCATTGATGATCGTGGCCGCCGCTGTCGCGTGGCGGTATGCCATTGCGGCCGAGCGCAAATCGCTCGAATCTGTCGCACGGCCGCTCGCATGTGTGGAGTAGGATGAGATGGACGACATGAATCAGGATCTGGCCGAAATGTCATTGGAAGACGATATTGCCCGCGAAGACGATGCCGCGCTGGAAACTGTTCCGGTGCCACGCTCGATGGTGCCGCACTTAAGCGAGTCCGCCATTCTGCTCGACATTGACGGCACGCTGCTCGATCTGATGCCGACGCCGCGCGAAGTGTGGGTGCCGCCGGGGCTGGCGAAGACATTGAACCGCCTGCTGGTCAGGACCAACGGCGCGCTGGCGCTGGTCAGCGGCCGCTCGCTCAACGATATCGACCTGATTTTCGCGCCCGATCAATTCCCGGCCGTCGGCGGCCACGGCGCCGAAATGCGGATCGAACCGGACAGCGACTCGGTGGCCGCCCACGCCCCGCCGATGGATAGGGAGTTGAAGCGCCGGCTGGCGGCGATCGCAAAGCTGAGCCCGGGAATATTGCTGGAGGACAAGGGCTACTCGCTGGCGCTGCACTATCGCCTCGCGCCGCATGCCGAGAAGGCGATTTATGCCGCGGTGTCGCTGATCAGGGCCGATCTGCCCAATGCGCCGATTGAAGTGTTGCCGGGCAAATGTGTCTGCGAAATCAAGCATTCCGGCTTCACCAAGGCGAGCGGCGTGCGCGAATTGATGACGCGCGAGCCGTTCAAGGGGCGCCGTCCGTTCTTCATCGGCGACGACGTTACCGACGAGAGCGTCTTTGCGATCATGCCCGACCTCGATGGCCTCGCCTTCTCCGTCGGCCGCCGTGCCAAAGGCGTGGCCGGGCATTTCGATGCGCCCAGCGACGTCAGGGAATTCCTTACACACCTGCTTGATGACGAAAGGGACGCAACACTGCCATAATGTTTTTCGTCTCGACGAGATTCGAACACAGATTCTCGCGCTTGACGCCGAGGTTCGCGGCAAATTTTATTTTTCGTGAGTTCCGGTGAGTTCCTGCACGCTGCAGCCCGAATTTGGTTTCAATTCGTTGAAAGGGTGATCAGGAACCATATTGATGAATGGCTGTTAATGCGGGCGTATCAACGGGAGGGGACCTGTGAACCTCGTCGTCGTTTCTAACCGCGTTTCGCGCGGAAAACCCAACGAACCCATGACGGGGGGACTCGCGGCGGCATTGTTGCCGATTGTCGAGAAGTTGGGCGCCATCTGGGTCGGCTCCAGCGGCCGGGTTCGTGACGGGAACCTGAAGGAACCATTTGCCGAGATCGAAGCGCTCGGCGCCGGCGCACTGGCGATGCTGGACCTGCCGGCCGCGCATTACGGCGGCTATTACGAAGGTTTTGCGAATTCCGCACTATGGCCGGCGCTGCATTCGCGCGCCGATCTGATCCGCGCCTCGCAGGAGGACTATCTCAGCTATCGCGAGGTGAACGCCTTCATGGCGCGCGCGCTGTTGCGATTCCGAAAAGCGGATTCGGCGTTCTGGATTCAGGACTACCATTTCCTCGCGCTCGGCGCCGAACTGCGCGATCTCCGCGTCACTGAGCCGATCGGTTTCTTCCTCCATACGCCGTGGCCGGCCCGCGCAGTGATCGGCGGCGTGCCGCACCATCGCGAGCTGGTCGAGGCGATGCTGGCCTATGATTTGATCGGCTTCCAGACCGAGGAAGACTGCGAGAACTTCCTGGCTTACGCGCAGTCCGACCTCGGCCTCGTCGTGCATGACGGCGTCATCATTTCGCGCTACGGCCGAACGCGCGCTGCGGTATTTCCGATCGGCATCGATCCCCAGCTATTCGCGCAGTTGGCAACGAAGGCGTCGACCCATCCGGATGTCTCGCGGCTGCGGCGCAGCCTGAATGGCGAGAAGCTCGCGATCGGGGTCGACCGGCTGGATTATTCCAAGGGCCTGATCAACCGCATCAAGGCGTTCGACCGGATGTGGACCTTGCACCCGTCGCTGTCGCGCACGGTGTCGTTGCTGCAGATCGCAACGCCGTCGCGCGGTGCGATCGAGGCCTACGGCAATCTGCAGAGCGATGTCGCAAGGTTGGTCAGCGACGTCAACGGCGTTCATGGCGAAGTCGACTGGACGCCTATCCGTTATCTCAACAAGGGCTACGGCCAGGCCGTGCTCGCCGGCCTCTATCGCACCGCGCAGGTTGGCGTGGTCACGCCGCTGCAGGACGGCATGAATCTCGTCGCCAAGGAATATGTCGCCGCGCAAAACCCGGTCGACCCTGGCGTGCTTGTGCTGTCGAAATTTGCCGGCGCCGCAAACGAACTCGACACTGCCCTCTTGGTCAATCCGCACGACATCGACGGCATGGCGCGCACCATTGCGATCGCGCTGTCGATGCCGCTAACCGAACGGCGGATGCGCTGGGAGGCGATGATGGCGAAGCTGCGCGGCCATACCATCCAGCAATGGTTCGCCGACTTCACCGACGCGTTGCGCGAAAGCCAGCTCGATCGCAGCGAACTGGCGCCTGTTCTGGCGGAGCCCCCGCTATGGCCGCTTCGTTCCGCCAGCAACACCAACGCGCGGTATCACTAGAGCGTTTTCCAGCGAAGTGGACACCGGTTCGCGTCAAGAAAACGCGTCAAAACAAGAATCTAGAGCCCGGTTCTGATTCAATCAGAACCGAAAGGGTTCGAGGGCCCCAGCTCAAGCGAGCTAACGCCTCATCCTGAGTTCGAAATCAAAGTGCTCGGCAACCCAAGCCGCACTTAATGGCAATACGACACGCCATCCAGCACCGGGCAGCGCGCCTTGTTCGGCGCGCTCGGATTCTCCATCGGCACCATGCCGCCCTTGCCTGAGCCGGCGAACACGCCGGGGCCGATGACGACGGATGACTTGTTGCCGATGATGACGCTCGGATGCGGCGAGGCCAGCCTCGATCGCGAGCCGTCGGCCCACACGATGGCGTCGCCCGCGAAGATGCCGCGCCGGCCGTCATCGCAGCTGACATCCACGCCCTGACGCGTGCAGGCCTGCGCCATTGCCGGGCCCGCCGCGGCGCCCGCAAACGCCGACAAAAGGATAGCGAACAGAAGCGCCCGCGCGATGATCATGCCGTCCTCCACCAATTGCGTTGCCACCGTGGTCGTCGATCGTGGCCGGATTCCGGTTCAAGGGTCCCGGGAAGCACTGATCATCCGGCGCTGAACGTGCCAAATTGCTAAGCAAATTCAATGAATTGGGGAAATTTTGAGGGCTGTGCCCGGCGTCCCTTGCAAAATCAGTGCTGCCCCTTCAAGAGAGGGCCTCCGGAGAGATGGCCGAGTGGCTTAAGGCGCACGCTTGGAAAGCGTGTGTGCGGGAAACCGTACCGTGGGTTCGAATCCCACTCTCTCCGCCAGACTCCCAAAATGTCTAGCTAGCCGATCCATCTGAACAGCTTCGCCGCTGCCAGGGGCCCCAAGCGGCTGTCTGATCCAATCCTGAAACGGCGGCCGGACCGCTGTTTTAATGGCCTGCGGGTTCATCTTACGGGCAGCTTACGAGCCAGAGTGCCGCACTGGCTGACAGCACCTCACCGCTGTAGGCTATTCGTGTGCTGGCCGCCCCTGGGTCGCCCGCACTCTGCCAAAAGGGAGAAAAAGCAAAAGGGGAGGGAGACGTCGATGAAAATGAGTTCGCTTAGGAAAGTCGCTCTGTTCGCAGCAACCTCCGCCACGTTGGCGTTCGCGGGCACAGCGCTCGCCCAACAGCCTCGGGTCCTCAAGATACAATCGGCGGTTCCGCCGTCATCCACCACGCACGATGCTCTCAAGTTTTTTGCCGACCGCGTCGACAAGCTGACCGGCGGCAATCTCAAGATCGAGGCGCTGCCGGGCGGCGCGGTCGTTCCGCCGTTCGAGATCCTGGATGCCACGCACAAGAAGGTGATCGACGGTGCCTATGGCATCTCCTACTGGTGGTACGGCAAGAGCGTCACCGCGACGCTGTTCGCCAATACACCGGCGGGCATTTTCGGCATGGATGCTGTCGACTTCATTGGATGGGTCTACGAGGGCGGCGGCCTCGATCTGTGGAACGAGTTCTACCAGAAGGAGCTCAAGCTCAATCTGGTGGCATTTCCGAGCATTCCGCCGAGCCCGCAGGCACTCGGCTGGTTCAAGCGTCCGATCAAGGACCTGCCCGACTTCAGGGGAATGAAGTGCCGGCAGACCGGCATCGTCTCCCAGCTCTACGCCAAAATGGGTATGGCGGTTGTCAACATGCCGGGTGGTGAGATCCTGCCCGCCGCAGAGCGCGGCACGATCGATTGTGCCGAGTGGGTCGGTGGAATTGAGGATCAGCGCCTCGGTCTGCATACGGTCTGGAAATACCACTACACACCCGGCATGCATGAGAGCGCCTCTGTCGCTGAGATCGCGATCAACAAGGACGTGTGGGACAGCTTGCCGGATCAGAACAAGGAAGCCATCAAGTCGGCCACATCAGAGACGTTCCTGCGGTGGTGGGCCAGCTTCCAGCGACAAAACGCGGACGCGATCTCAGAGTTTAAGGAGAAGCACGGAGTTAAGCTTCTCACTACACCGCCCGAGGTCAATCAGGCCTTCCTCAAGGCTTGGGATGAGTTTGCCGCGGCGGAGGCCGCGAAGAACCCGTTCTTCAAGAAAGTCTACGAATCTCAGAAGGCCTACGCCGCCAAGGTCGTGCCCGCCAAGCGCTTCATGTTCCCGCCCTACGCTTTGCAGGCGGACCACTATTGGCCTGTTAAAGAATAAGACGGCCTTGACTGGAGGACATAGCTGGAGGGGCGGCCTCGGCCGCCCTTCTTGGTGTGATAAGCAGCCGATCGCGCTTACCTGACAAGGTTCGGCAACCACAGTGCGATTTGCGGGAACAACAGCAGCAGCGCCAGAACTACGACCTGAATCACTATATAGTCGGACATGCCCCGGTAAATCGTGCTCAAGCTCCACTGCGGAACGACGTTCCGCAGGTAGTACGCCGACATTGCAACGGGCGGGCTCAAGTACGACGTCTGCATATTGACGGCGATCAGTGCGCCAAACCAGATCAGCAGGTCGAGCTTGTTCAAGCCAAACTGAAGCTTTTCGACCACCGGCAAAACGATCGGAAGAAAGACCAGGATGATCACGGGCCATTCAAACGGCCAGCCGAGGACGAAAAAGATCGCCATGATCAACGCCAGCTTCCACCAGTCACTCAACGGAAGTGCGAGCAGATAGTTGGTAATCAAGTTCGCCGTACCCAGCTTGGTGAAGACCGCGCCAAACACCGTCGAGGCCACCGCCAGAAACAGCACCATGGCCGAGGTCACCATCGTGCCGATGGCCGCATTGGTGATCGATTGCATGCTGAGCCGGCCGTAAAAGAGTGCAAGGAGGATAGCGCCGAAAGCTCCGCACGAGGCTGCCTCCGTCGGCGTGGCGATTCCACCGACGATGGTTCCCAGGGTAAATCCAATCAGCGCGCTCAAAGGCGCAACGCCGAGCATGACGGCGCGGAAGTAGGCGTTCCGGAAGTAGGGGTAAGCCGTCAAAATAGCTAACACCGAAGCGACGGCCGATAGGCTAAGCGGTCCGATCGTAAACGACAGACGCGGCACACGCGCTTGGCTTAATAACAAATCGAGCAGCAAATACGCCAATGCGACCAAGCACGCGAGGCCCAATCCGACTACAGGAGCGCCTACCTTTTCCGTGGTCATCGCATCATAGGTGGCTGTGCGCTCCTCCATGGTCATGGCTGGACCGAGCTTCGGATTGATCAAGCTGCGGACGAGCGTATAGGCAATATAACAGCCTGCGAGCAGAAAGCCCGGGCCGAACGCCGCTGAATAGAGAAGATTGACGGGCACGCCCATGACCGGGCCCATGACTACCAGCATTATGCTCGGAGGGACCAGAATGCCGAGCGTACCGCCGGCGGCGATTGCACCCGCTGATAGCCGCGCGTCATAGCCAGTTTTGATCATCATCGATCCGGCCATGATGCCGAGCACGGTCACCGCGGCGCCCACGATGCCGGTCGCCATCGCAAAAATAGTCGCCGTTAGAATTACGGCCACATAGAGCGATCCGCGCACCGGCGCGAGAACGCTGCGCAAAGCCACGAACAGCCGCTCCATGAGTCCGGCCTGTTCGGTCATGTAACCCATGAAGATGAACAGCGGCACGGCGGGAAAGATCTCGTCTTTCATCGTGCCCCAGATCTGCAGGTAGCCGAGATTGAAAGTCTGTTCCCACCCGAGGCCAATGCCACCAAAAACAAGGGCGAGAAACAGCAGCGTGAAGGAAATCGGGAAGCCGATGAAAATGACGAAGACCATACCGACGAGCATGGCAAGTCCGAGAGCTTCGGCCGCGGTCATGGTTGTTCAGACCTCGATCTTCTCGTGTTTGGCCAAGAATGCGCCGGTTCGCCAAGCCCAGAGGCTCTTCATCAACTCCGAGATGCCCTGCAAGAACAGCATGAAGGCCGTCAGCGGAATAACCCCGCGCAGCGGCCACAGGACCGGCGTCCACGCGCCGGAGCTTCCGCGTTCGTTGATCGAGAGCGAGTACAGGAAATCGTCTATTGAGAGGAAGAACAGCACGACCATTGTCGGCAGGAAGAACAGCAGGAACGCCAGGCTGTCGATCATGCCTTTCGTGCGATCCGAGAACGCTTCCCACAGTACATCGGTGCGGATGTGAGCGCCCTTCAGGAGCGCCAATGCCGAGCCCAGCATGAACAAGGTCGCGTAGGACATCGTCGTCACATCGAGGGCCCAGATCGTCGGATCCCCCAGGACGTAGCGGGCAAAAACCTCGACCACATTGGCGCAAATCAGGGGAATGATCGAGAGGACGAAGAGATACCCGGTCAATTCCGTGAACTTGTCGATGCTACGGATGATGGCCAAATAGCTGCGGGGTGGCATGGGCTTTGGCGGAGCAGGAATGTTGGCCATTGCTGTATGCCCAGACGGCGCCCGGCCTTGGACTTCCCCATAAGGATAACCGTCCAGTGCGACCCACCGCTCTCTCAAATGATCCCGATGTTAGCTTAGCGGCCGTCTGCGTACCAGCGGATGAATGGCCGCGGCGATCCGGTCAGGATTGCGATGCACAATCCGAAGGCGACATACAGATGAATAGAGGTCCCTGCTGGTTAGGCGCCCCGCAGGGGCCGAATGTCTGGTTCTGGGCACTACGGAAAGCAAGCGAAGGCGGGTGCCGCGCCATAGCTGCGAAGCAGCGAGGGCGGGCGGGGACCGACTCTCGCTGATCTACGCCACCTGTTGAACAGCCACGTCGTACGCCTCGATCGTTGCCTTGGCGCGCGTGGCTACTTCCGCTGCCGTCATGCCGGGCTTGTAGAGGCTGCTGCCGAGGCCGAACGCCAGAATGCCGGCCTTCATGTAATCCGCGAAGTTTTTGTCGGAGACGCCGCCCACGGCGGCGATCATCAGGTCTGCAGGGAGAACAGCGCGGATGGCGGTGATGCCCGCCGCGCCAAGCACGCTCGCGGGAAAGAATTTGAGGCTCGAGGCGCCCGCCTTGGCGGCGAGAAGCGCCTCCGTTGGACTAAAGACGCCGGGCATCGTAACCATGCCGCGTGCCCGGGCGCCGGCAATAATTTCAGGATCGATGTTGGGAGTTACGAGAAGCCGGCCGCCAACATTGTGGAGCCGCTCGACAGCTTCCAGCGTCAAGACCGTGCCAGCCCCAACCAGGATTCCGGCGGGCGCCCTCCTGACGGCGATCTCAATGGAGCGGAACGGGTCCGGCGAATTGAGCGGGATCTCGATTGCCGTCATGCCGCTGTCGATCAGCACGCTGACAAGATCCGCCGCCTCCTGGGGCCTCACGCCGCGCAGGATCGCGACCAGCGGACGCTTCATCGGGGGAAATGGGACAACGCTCATTCGTCTGATCCTTCATACGTTCCAAATCGAGTGAGCGGCCATAGCAAGACCGCGACGGACCGCATCCTCGGCACCGATTGATCGGACAGGTACGGAAGTCGTGTCAAACGCCAACTGGTAAAGCATCTGGAGCCGACCTGAGGCCACCAGCATGATGCCTGCCTTGGGAGCTTCGGCGAGCCCCGCCGCCAGTTCAAGACCAATGAGCGTGCCCGATATTTTTTCTCGGGCCGAGGATGGCGTGCCGCCGTAGAGCAGCTGACCCGATCGCACCTGGAACAACAGATTGGCAGCGAACGCTGGCGCCTCAAAGGCGGCAACGACCGCTGACTTGAATGCATCGACATCTTCGCCTTCATCGGCGCCGGCCACCGCGTGAGACAGGATCGTTTCGCGCGACACGACGTCGAACAGCTCGCCCGTCATGAATGTGGCGAACCGCTCGACGGTGCCGCCACTCGCCCTGACCCATTTCGAATGGGTGCCCGGCATGCAGACGAGCGCGTCGTCGGCCGCGTCGACGCCCAAGGCGCCGAGCAACTGTGTTTCCTCGCCCCGCATGACGTCTGGCGCCTTGGGGTCTCGTTGCGCTATTCCCGGGAGGATGCGGATATCACGGTCCTGTCCCTGCACCACGACGGCCTGCTTCAGGATCGATGCGAGCCGCGCCGGCGTCTCGACATATCCGGCTTCGACCCACCCCTGCCGGGCGCCGGCCATGCCGCAGATGACAATGGGCAGCCCATCCGCGGCGCCGACGGCTCTAAGATGCGATTGCAGCACGGTTGAGAAGCCAAGCTTGCCTGCCGCCATCATGCCTTCGTGGCTGCGCCGCTCCCCCAGCACGTTGCCGGTCCGGTCGACCAGCCAAAGCCGAAAACTGCTTGTGCCCCAATCGACCGCAATATATGCAGCCTCGCTCATTTCAAATCCGTCCCGATGCCTATCTGCGCCTTGAGGACATCGTATCACGCCAATCTGCCGGCGAGCTACGTTCGCTTTCCATTTGATTTGCAAAAGCGCAATCAGCATGATCCGAGGTCAGCGAAGCCGGGCCGTTTGCTGCGGGGGGCTTTGCCAACGAGCACACGTCCGCGACAACGCGGCATGACAACAAGAACAAAAATTCGGGAGAACGCCGTCGTGATCAATTTTTTCTTCGGGCGCGCAATTGCGGGCCTTGGCCTGCTGATTGCGGCGCTCTCGCCGCAGGCGCACGCGCAATCCTCCGCCAGGACGGTAACGCTGGTGGTGCCCTTTGCGGCCGGCGGCGGCACCGACACTGTCGCGCGTCTGATCGGTGAGCGGATGTCGCGCACGCTCGGCCAGACCGTCATTATCGAGAACGTGGTCGGAGGCGGCAGCACGCTGGCCAATGATCGCGTGGCCCGATCGGCGCCTGACGGCACCACGATCCTCATTAATCACGTCGCGCTGCTAGCGGCGCCCAGCCTGTTCACCAACCTTCGCTACGATACCAAAACGGCGTTCGAGGCGGTCGGCCTCGTCAACAACGCGCCAATGGTTCTGATTGGCCGCAAGTCGATCCCCGGCGCCGGACCGAAGGACTTTGTGGACTGGATCAAGGCACAACGCGACAAGGCGAACTTCGCGCATGGCGGCCTCGGGACCAACAGCCATTTGTGTGCCGTGATGATGGGCAATGTGCTCGGCTTCAAGCCCACAGTCGCGGCCTATCGCGGATCGGCGCCGGCGATCTCCGACCTGCTGGCGGGGCAGATCGATCTTTTGTGGGATCAGGTGACCAACGCGCTGCCGCAGATCCAGGCCGGAACGTTGCACGGCATCGCCATTACCTCGCCGGAACGGCTTGAACAGTTGAAGGACGTGCCGACCACGGCCGAGCTTGGCATGCCCGAGGTCAGCTACTCGATGTGGCATGGACTCTACGTCGCGAAGGGCACGTCCAGGGAAACCATCGGCGCGCTGAATTCAGCGCTCCGTGCAGCACTGGCCGACCCCACCCTGCTGGAGAAGCTGAAACAGCTCGGTACCTTGCCGTTTCCCGAAAACGAGCTGACGCCGGAGGCGCACGCGCGCCTGTTTGCCAGCGACCTGACACGGGTGGCCAAGCTCGTTGAAAGCTCGGGAATCAAAGCAAGCGAAGCGAAGTAGCGCGCTTACGGGGTGCGGAACGGCTGCGCCGAATTGCGCAGCTCCGTCACACGATCAGATCGTGCGGCGCTTGGGTAGTGACAGCGATACCCGGCTGGTTCCAACTGAAACCGTCGGACCATTGCGCAGACGGTTCGATCGTTTGGGCTGTCTCCGTCGTCGCCGGCGGTACACTGGCTCCTGAAGCGTCTTCGGGGGAACTGACAAACGATGAGATGTCCTCTGAAGGGTCGATGACGTCAGAAGTTTTGACGTCGGACATCTTGTCCTTGAAGTGGAACGTGTCGTCGGCGCCGTTGATCGTGATCGTCACTACCTGCGCGGTACCGTCGATGGTGGTTACCGTGAAGGTGTCAGTCAACGTGTCGCAGTCGTTCAGCGCCTGCACGTCGCAATTGGCGTTGTCGAGCTTGTAGGTCCAGACGCCATCTGCCGTCATTGTGAAGGTGCCATAGCCGCCATCGCTCGCCTTCGGCTTGCACACCTCCGTGAACGTATTGGGCTTGTTGTCGACGTCGGTATCTGTGAGCGTGCCGGTCGTGATCGGCGTACCGTATGTGCAAGCGCCAGCCTCGGTTACTGAACCGGTCGTGGCGCCGCAAATGATGGCGTCGTCGTTGGCGCCGTTGATGGTGATCGTCACCACCTGCGGAGTGCCGTCGATGGTGGTCACCGTAAAGGAGTCGGTCAGTTTGTCGCAGACATTGAGGCTCTGCACCGTGCAGTTGGTGTTGTCGAGCGTGTAGGTCCAGACGCCATCCGTCGTCATGGTGAAAGTGCCATAGCCGCCATCGCTCGGCTTCGGCGATTCGATCGCCGTAAAGGTGTTGGGAGCATTGTCGACATCAGTGTCGGTGAGCGTGCCGGTCGCGGTTGGTTTGCAAGATACCGAATTGGCCAGGCCGCCAGCCTCGATGACCGAGCCTTGCTTGGTTCCGCAAATGATGGCGGCGTCGTTGGTACCGTTTATGGTAACCGTCACCAGTTGCTCGGTGCCGTCCAGGGCGGTCACCTTGAAAGTGTCGGTCAACGTGTCTCCGACACTAAGTGCCTGCACCGCGCAATTGCTGTCGTCGAGCATGTAGGTCCACACGCCGTCCGGCGTTATCGTGAAGGTGCCATAGCCGGCGTCGCTGGCCGTCGGGCAATTGACCGCCGTAAAACCGGACGCGTTGTCGACGTCGGTAGCGGTCAGCGTGCCGGTCGCGGTCGGCAGATCGCACTTGGTGCCGCCGTCCTCGGTCACGGAGCCGGTCGTGGTGCCGGAAATGACTGCTGCGTCGTTGGTGCCGATGATGGTGACTGTCACGACTTGGGGGGTGCCGTCGATCGTGGTCACCGTGAAGGAGTCGGTCAGTTTATCGCCGACATTGAGTGCCTGCACCGTACCGTTGGAGTCGTTGACCGTGTAAGTCCATACGCCGGCCGCCGTCATCGTGAAGGTGCCAAAGCCCTGCGCGCTCGCGGTCGGGATGTCAACCGTCGTAAAAGTATTGGGCGCGTCATCGACGTCGGCGCTGGTGAGCGTCCCAGTGGCGCTCAGCGTGGCGAGCGCGACGTTGGCGACGCCGCTGGCCTCGATCGCCGTGCCGTTGGTGGCGCCGGAGATGATGGCCGCGTCGTTGCTGCCGTTGATGGCGATTGTAAAGGGTTGATTGGCCGAGAGCGTGCCGTCGGATACGGTGACCATGAAGTCCGTGGTGGTGGGCTCGGTCAGCGCATTGATCGCGTCATTGTCCGGAACGAACGTATAGGCGCCGGTCGTGCTGTCGACGTAAAGCGTACCGTAGGGACCAGCGTTCGATACATCGTACGTCACCCCGTCGATTGTGGTGCTACCGGGGGTTCCCCCGCTGATGCCGAAGGTCAGCGTAGCGTCGCTGTTGGGGCTACTGGCAAGGAAAGTGCCGCTTGTCGCGGCGAACACGTCAAAGATCGTGGTGTCGATTTCGGTCGGCCCGACCACCGCATTCAGCGTCGGTGGCGTCGGCTGCGGAGGCGGCAGTTGTCCGATGATCATCTCCGGGGCCGACGCGAGGATCACCGCGGGCAAAGCAGGCAAATCCTGCGGCGGGGAAGAATCGTCAATCTGAATGAAATTGATCGGTTGCACCGGTAGCCGCTCGAGGGGAGGAGGCGTGCTCGATCCCGTCGACCCCAGTCCCTTCTCGTAGATGGCGAGCGCCTCCTGCTGGGCCGCCTGCAGTTCAGCCATTCGCGCAGGGGAGTTTGTGCTCTGACTGACGCTGATCGTGGACCCTTGCGAACGCAGGATGATGGTCTGTCCGGGATCCTCAACGAGGATATGTCGAGGGATCACATCCTTGGTGACTAGCTCGAATGAGCCGTGCTCGAGGTCCTTGTATGTGATGTTGCCGTCGTCCAGGAGCGTGACGTTCGGATCGGCGGCCCGGGCCTCCTTCACAAGCGAGAACGTCAGTGCCGTGAGCCACAGCATGCCGAACCTGCCGGCATGAGCCCGACTTTGCGGATCGCTGACCGCGACTTGAGCGGCGGTGCGGGTCTCCCGCCCAACGGGGTCCGAGCCGGCCGCGGTCTGAGCGTTGCCGATAATTTGGGGAAGCGGAGCCGCCGCGGCCTTACGTTCGTCCTCGGTCTCGGCGTGGGACCCGACAAGCATGGCTTCAATCCCCGCCCCTCGCGTGAAATTTTCGTGGTCTGGCTTTGCCCAGCGCACGAGGTCAAAATATTCAGGTCAAAATAGCCTACCGCGGCCAGCCGAGGGCTAGCCGCCAAGACTTCACGCTACCCCAATCCATGGACGGTAGGCTTTAGGCTCAAAAGGAGTAATACTTTTGAGCGGATGATAGAATAATGCCTTCCTCCGACATCGGGTCTAATGTTGCCTTGGCCGACGGTTCAAAGCGACCGTGAGCGCTCTCTCGGACAAGATCTTCTCAGGAAGGGGGGATCATGTGCACGCATGCTATTGCTGCGTTGGTGACAGGCTTCGTTCTGGTGACCGCCGGGCTTTTTGCTGGGCCGGCTCACGCGCAACGCGATTCCGCCAGGCCCGCCGTTCAGGATCTCGCGTCAAAACCAATTGGAAAAATTGTTGTCGCCACGGGTTCGGTCACACTTGAACGCGCGAGTGCGATGGTCGTTCAGGCCAGCACCTCAGGTCAAGCCGGTCAGGCGAAGGTAGGTGATCTCGTCTATCAGGGCGATGTCGTTGCAACCGGCGCCGACGGCCGGGTCGGTATCAACTTCACCGACGGCACGTCCTTCAACCTGTCGAACAACGCGCGCATGGCATTGAACGAGTTCGTGTACGATCCAAATAGCGCATCCAACTCGACCTTGTTCAGCCTAACCAAGGGAACCCTCACCTTTGTCGCGGGCAAAGTCGCGAAGTCCGGCGATATGAAAGTCGACACGCCGGTCGCGACCATGGGCGTTCGAGGCACCACGCCACGCATCGAAATTTCGGATGACGGGACAGTCAGATTTTCCACTCTCATTGAAGAAGGCAAAAGCAGGGTCACGCCAAAGCCGGGCGCACCGGCGGCACAGCAACCGGACCAAAAGCCCTATCCAAAATCAAATCTGAACATCTGTCGGGGATGCTAGGCCCATTCGCGTTGTGAAAGACCTGTCAGCGAACTAGGTCTCGGGAGTTCAAATCGGCGGCCGCCTAAGCGCGAGTGCCAGGATCGGAGAGCCTGATATGAAATGCAGTGCGGGCGGGCGCGTCATTCAGGGCCTTGCGCCTGCTTTTGCCTTGCTGCTGCTCGGTTCGCCGGCTGCCGCGCAGAATCCCAAGAAGGGCGGCTATCTGGAGAATATTGCGTTGTGCAACGGGTCGGATCGCACGTCGTTTGCAGTCCGAATCAATGGTTGCACGGCATTCATCGACTCCGGTCAGGGTACGACGAGGGCGCTTGCGGTTGCCTATAACAATCGTGGCAATGCCCACACGGCAGCGGGAGACATTGACCGCGCTCTGCCGGATTTCGATCAATCGATCAAGCTTGATCCGACTTATGCAAAACCCTTCAACAACCGCGGCGCAGCTTACTTGAGGAAGGGCGAATACGACCTCGCCCTCAAATCTCTTGACCAAGCGATCAGGCTCAACCCGAATTACGCCGGAACTTTCGTCAACCGGGCTGGGGTCTTCCTGAAAAAGCACGAGTACGATCGCGCGGCGCGAGATTACGACGAGGCAATTCGTCTTGAGCCCAATCTGGAAGCCGCGTGGAGCGGGCGCTGCTGGACCCGCGCCATCATCGGCTCGTTGCAGGCGGCGCTTGAGGACTGCAACAAGGTGCTTCAGTCATGGCCGAACGACGCCGCCACATATGACTCGCGCGGACTGATTCACTTGAAGATGGGAAAAGCTGCCGCGGCAATCGATGATTTCAGTGCCGCGCTACGCTTCGATTCCAAGCTGGCGAGTGCGCTATATGGGCGCGGGCTTGCCAGGCTCAAGAGCGGCGACAAGGCTGGCGGCGACGCCGATATTTCCGCAGCAAAGACGCTGCGGGCCGGAATCGATGACGACTTCATGCGCTACGGCGTGCGCGGCGGCAGCTAGAAGTTTTTCCAGCTCTAGCCGGCGAGCCCGGCGCGGCGAACTCGTCATGAAACGATGCCGCGCCCAGGCTGCCGGGCTAATCCAGCTTCACGTTCGCTTCGGTCGCGACCTTGCGCCAGCGCTCGACTTCCGACGACACCATTTTCGCGAACGCAGGACCGGCGACATCAGGAACGTCGGAGCCGTTGCGCTCCCAGGCTTCCTTGATGGCCGGGGTCTGCATGGCCTTCTGCAACTCCTTGGCCATCTGCTCGACGATCGCCGGCGGCGTGTTCTTCGGTGCAAACAGGCCGTACCAGGTCGATACTTCATAGCCGGGAAGGCCTGCTTCGGCAGCGGTCGGAAGATCGGGGAACGCGGGCACACGTTTTGGCGCAGCGACGGCCAGCGCCCGCAACTGTCCGGCCCTGATGGGGGCGGCCGACGAGCCGAGTCCGTCGAAGACAACAGGCACGTGGCCGGCGATGAGATCCTGCATCGCGGGGCCGGCCCCGCGATACGGGACGTGCTGAAGGTTGGTCTTGGTCAGAATCTTGAACAGTTCGCCCGCGAGATGATGCGTGGTGCCGGCTCCGGCAGAACCGTAGTTCAATTTGCCCGGATTGGCCTTGGCGTAGGTGATGAACTCAGCCAGCGTTTTGGCGGTGACCTTCTCGGGATTGACGACGACGACCTGGGGCGGCCGCGCGACCAGGGCAACTGCAACGAAATCCTTTTCGAAATTGTAGTCGAGATTGGGATAGAGCGACGGTGCAATGGCGTGATGCGCTGCGCCCATGAAGAAGGTGTAGCCATCCGGCGCGGCCTTCGACGCCAGCGATGCGCCGACCGTGCCGCCCGCGCCGGCGCGGTTTTCAATCAGCACGCGTTTTCCCAACTGGCTGTCGAGCTGGGCTGCGAGCGGGCGGGCAAAGGCGTCGGTGCCGCCGCCGGCCGCGAACGGGACGATGAAGGTGATCGGCTTCTCCGGCCATGACTGGGCTTGGGCCTGACCAGCCACGGCGGATACCGCCGCCAGAACTGTAAACAGGGCGTACCGGACAACTCTTGACTTCACGGTATTCTCCTCCGGGTATTGCAAATTGGCATCCGCCCTCGGCGGCGCGATTGTCTTTTACGTCCCTGATTCCGGCTTTATTCCGGAAACGGCCAGGGCAACGAGCCCGCACCGTATGCAATATGCCAGGCGCGATCCATCAAAATGAGCAGCCGGCCGGAGGAAAATGGTCGTAGTCCTGGGGCGTATGGTCGTTCTCACGGGCGCCGGCACCGCTCGTTTCCCGTACGGCCGCGTCGAGGGATTCTAAAAAGCCCCGCACCTGCCGCTATCGCGCCAGCGCCGCGGCGGTCGAAACCCCCGGACGAAGCAGACGCACCATCAGCAGTACGGGGAAGAGTGGGGCGGGGCGACCCACTCCCCTGAGAGGAAATTTTGGTCCCCTGCGCCAGTCCAAATGGACACTGGTTGCAAAGCAAAATATGCTCGCCCTGGGAATGTGGGGAAATACGCTTATGGCCTGGCGTGCTGCTGCGGTTGCAGCTTTGTTGTGGTCGATTTTTGCCAATTCGAACGCAGAGGCGCGTGGGCCCTACGGCTCGATCAGCGTCGGCAACTGGAAGGGCGGGGCCTATACCAACGATCAGACCGGATCGTTCTCGCATTGTGCAGCAGGCGCCCAATACGCCAGCGGTGTCTATTTTGTCGTGATGATCGACGGCAATGGCGGATGGAGCCTCGGCTTCATGCACGAACAATGGAGACTGAGGACCGGGGAAGCCTTTCCGCTGACCCTGACATTCGATGGTCAGCAACCGTTCAACGTTCATGGCGTCCCGATTGCCGACAAGCTGGTCCGCGTGCCGATGCCGAACAACTCCGCGCTGATCAGCCAGTTCCGGCGGGCCAAGGCCATGACCGCCTTTACGCAGGGACGGCTCTTCCAGTTCAACCTCGACCAGACCGGCCAGCTATTGCCGGTATTGGCGAATTGCGTCGCCAAGATCAGGCAATCGGGATTGGCCAGTGCCGGGGATTTCTCGGTCCTGCCTGCCGCCAAGCCGGTCGCCGCAGCGGCGGCGCCGGATTCCGGGCCGGCCAAGCCCGACAGGCTGTTTGACCAGACCGGCACCGGCTTCCTGGTGAGCACGAACGGACATCTCGTGACCAATGCGCATGTCGTGCACGGATGCGTCGGAGATATCTTGGGAAATCTGTCCGGCGAGGCGCCCGCCAAATTGCGCCTGGTGTCGAGCGACGAGACCAATGATCTGGCGCTGCTGCAGGTGACGGGCTCGTTCAAGGACGTCGCTAAAATCGGGGACAAGGCGATCCAGTCCGGCGACAGCGTGGTGGCGATCGGCTATCCCTTTCATGGATTGCTGACGTCGGATTTCACGGTGACGACCGGGATCGTAAGCTCGCTCAGCGGCATCCTGAACGACACGCGTTTCCTGCAGATCAGTGCTGCCGTTCAACCCGGCAATAGCGGCGGGCCGCTATTGGCCGCAAGCGGCGACGTGGTCGGCGTGGTCGCGGCGAAACTGAATGCTATCAAGTTCGCGAGAGCCACGGGCAACATTCCCGAGAACATCAATTTCGCCATCAAGACGGGGGCCTTGCGGGATTTTCTCGATAACAGCGTGGTCCCGTATCAGGTCTCGGATGCCAAGGCCGAGTTGAAGACGGCAGAAATCGCCCGCAATGCGCGGGCGTTTACGTTTCTGATTTCCTGCAGGGCCAGAGCGAAGGAGAAAGAGACGGCGAAGAACTAGAAACTGCGCCGCCGCTTTTGCCTACCAGTCGTCAGGACATTACGATCGGACGCCTGACAGCGCTCGGCTGCGAGCCGAGCGCATATGTGCGCTAGCCGATATGCGATCCGGGCGGATAGAGAGTCGGGCCCAGGATTCGCCGGAAAACGCGGCCGCCCCCACTCCCTTCAACGCCTACCGCGAATTGCTGCCGCAGTCTGGGCGTTCCAGGCGCTCCAGCTCACGCTGGCGAGGCTTCGCTGGTCGGTAGCAAGCGGCCGCCGGGTCTGCCGCTCATAGGCGGCGATGATGTGCTGCGACTGCCGGATTTTCTGCTCGAGCTCGGCAATGGTCTTCTGGGTATTGCCGGTTCTGCGCGATTGTGCCGACTCGCCCACCGTAAACCTGGCGGTTTCGATGCTCTTCAAGGTCTCGCGAAGCTTCTTGAGCTGGGCGCGGTGCCACGCAATGGCGCTGTCACTATCTACCGGCATGCAAACCCTCCTGATTCGTGGCCGAATCTAGCACGCATGGGGCAAGTTGGGCCAAGGGGCCCGGGCGGGGCATCGGGTCCACCGGTTTCGCATGGCGGGAGGCGGCCACTTTCCCGATTTCGACCTCTTTTTGCCATCGAAGCGACCGCGGGCGAGCCTTCTAACAACAAACTTGCATGGCGATCTGTGGTCAGCGCGGTCCCTCTCTTATCGTCCTGGCGGCTGAATGCCGGCCCGGCGCAATGGAGCGTGCGATGAGCGAAGTTGAGTTCGATCGAATTGTCGACGCCGTGCGGAAGGAAATCGCGCTGGCTCCGCCGGCGAATTCGTTGACGGGCTTGCGGGCCTCCGAGGGGCGAGCGAAGGCTATGGGCGACAAGCCAGCGTCCCGGCGCCACGCTTCCTTCGCCAGGATTCGTCGCGTCGGCGAGGGGCGGAAGCGATACAGGTGACGCGTATAGGAGACCTCATGGAGCGATCAGTGTTCGAAGTCGTGAAGGCGCCGCTGGGCTGGTCGGTGTTTGCCGACAACGTCAAGATTGGCGGGGTCTACGATTCGCGGGGTGCCGCCCTCGAGGCCGCCGTGCTGGCCGCCTCCTATACCGTCAGCGACGGCGGCGGCGTTCAAATCAACGTGCCCGGCGCGGAGGAAGAAAAGCCGAGATGGGCGATCGCGTTTGATATCGCAGCCGCCATTCTGCCGACGCGAAGCGGGCGCGAGCGAAGCAGGTCACGGTAAAGCCCACGCGTCGCGAGCCGTGCGTGGATTGACACTGGCCGCCATCGGATTCCCGTCGGCGGCCTTTCATTTTACTTCGTCGAACGGCGACACCGTGGGACGGCCAATGCGCGTCCGCTTGATACGGCGCACTGCCATCGGCGCGCCGTCGGACTGATACTGCAGCTCGTACGTCTTGCCGTTCTTGTCGCTCGCGGTGCAGGAAATGCTGGAGACTTCGAGCGTCACGAAGTTTCCGACCTGCTTGCAGAGGCCGGCCGTCAATTCAACCGATGGTATCGGTAGCCCGTCGGCCTTCGGCCTGTCCTTGGATTTCAGGAGCATCCGGTCAATCGGCAGTTCGTACAGATTGGCCTCCGGCCTTCGCCCGTTGTCACCGGAGAACGTGATGGTATGACTGCCGTCGCTGGGATCGTCGAGAGCCACGGTAAAATTCGCGCGGCCTTCCTCGGTCTGGAAGAACGCCACGGCCCGGCAGGCAAAGTCCCGTCCGGCAACCTTCAGCGTGCTGCACTTGCCGGACATCAGCGCGAAGATGATGGTATCGGGCTCGTCCGAGGCGAGCGCCGGCGTTGTCGTGAGAAGGATGGCAAGGGCGAAAGCCCGACGGCCAGGGCGCGTGGTCATGTTCGGTTGATACGACATCGAGCGCCGTGTTGGCCAGACCGGCGGAGGTCCGGACATCGGAAGAGGATGGCACCGGTTGTGTGATACCTCAGGCCATCAGAAGTCGAGCGGCGCGTTGTCGACTACCTCCTTCATGACGAAGAAGGTCCGGGTCTGGCGAACGCCCGGCAGCGCGATCAACTGTTCGCCGTGGATGCGGTTGAAATCCTCCATGTCGCCGACGCGGATCTTGAGGAAATAGTCGAAATCGCCCGCCACCAGATGGCAATCGAGCACGAATTTCAATCGCGCGATCGCCCGCTCGAAGGCGGCAAAGCTTTCCGGCGTGGAGCGGTCGAGCACGACGCCGACCATGACGAGCGCGCCCTTGCCGACTTTTCGTGGCGCCACCATCGCCCTGACCCCGGCTATGAACCCCTCGTCGAACAGGCGCTGGGTGCGGCGGTGACAGGTTGCGGCGCTGACACCGGCCGTTTCGGCCAGCTCGGCATTGGTCAGCCGGCCGCTATTTTGCAGCAATCGCAATACCTTAAGATCGATACGGTCGAGCCTGCCTGGCATGGAAGAATATTCCGCGCGCGCGCTAGTTGATGGTCGATAATGCACCACAATCCGAAAATAATGCAATAATAGCGCTAGCAGCGTATCAATTTTGAAAACACCTATCTGGGCCGTGGTGATAGAGGCATCCCCGACATCAGACCATCAACGGGGATGACCATGTTGGAGAAATTCGAACGCTATCCGCTCACCTTCGGGCCTACCCACATCGAAAAGCTGGAGCGGCTGTCGCAGCATCTTGGCGGCCAGGTCGAGCTCTATGCGAAGCGCGAGGATTGCAATTCGGGGCTGGCCTTCGGCGGCAACAAGCTGCGCAAGCTCGAATACATTGTGCCCGACGCGATCGCTTCCAACGCGGACACGCTGGTCTCGATCGGCGGCGTGCAGTCCAACCACACCCGCATGGTTGCGGCAGTGGCGGCCAAGATCGGCATGAAGTGCCGCCTGGTGCAGGAAAGCTGGGTGCCGCATGAGGACGCGGTCTACGACCGGGTCGGCAACATCCTGCTCAGTCGCGTGATGGGCGCGGACGTGCGGCTGGTGGATGAAGGTTTTGACATCGGCATCCGCCAGAGCTGGGAAGAGGCGATTGCGGATGTGAAGGCCAAAGGCGGCAAGCCCTATGCGATTCCTGCCGGCGCCTCCGTGCACAAATATGGCGGGCTCGGCTATGTCGGTTTTGCGGAAGAAGTCCGCGCGCAGGAGAAAGAGCTGGGCTTTATTTTCGATTACATTGTGGTCTGCACGGTTACCGGCTCGACCCATGCCGGCATGCTGGTGGGATTTGCCAAGGACGGCCGCGCGCGCAAGGTGATTGGCATCGACGCATCCTTCACCCCGGCCCAGACCAAGGCCCAGGTGCTCGACATCGCGCGTAATACCGCAAGTCTCGTCGAGTTGGGTAAGGAGCTCGTCGAGGACGATGTCGTCCTGATCGAGGACTACGCCTATCCGGCTTACGGCGTTCCGTCGGAAGAGACCAAGGAGGCCATCCGGCTCTGCGCGCGCCTCGAAGGCATGATCACCGACCCCGTCTACGAGGGAAAATCCATGCAGGGCATGATCGACCTTGTGAACAAGGGCTACTTCCCGAAGGGATCGAAGGTGCTCTACGCCCATCTTGGCGGCGCGCCCGCGATCAACGGATACGCTTACACCTTCCGTAACGGATGAGGTCGAGACTTACGCGTCGGCTGCCCGCACCACCGCGAGCAGTTCGTCGCCGTAATGTTCGAGCTTCTTGTCGCCGATGCCGGGAATATCGCGAAGCGCGTTCAGCGTCATCGGCCGCGCGGCGGCGATGCCGTCGAGCGTGGAATCATGCAGCACGACATAGGCCGGCACGTTTCGCTGGCGCGCGATCTCCGAGCGCCATGCGCGAAGCGCGGCCTGAAGAGGGGCGTCGGCGGGCTTCGCCTCGGCGCGTGGCTCGAGATCACCACGCCTTGATTTGGTGCGGCTGACGCGAATGCGCGTGCCCGGCGCCGCCTCGCGCAGCATAATTTCGGTTTCGCCCTTCAGGACGCCGCGCGCGCTCTCGGTCAGCTTCAGCGCGTTGAAGGCCTCGCTGTCGGCCCGCAGATGGCCCATGGCGACCAACTGGCGGATCACGGCACGCCAATGCTTCTCGTTGAGCTCACGGCCAACGCCGAACACGGACAGCTTGTCATGCCCGAATTGCGTGACGCGCTCGGTGAGCCGACCCACCAGCACGTCGATCAGATGCATGGCGCCGAAACGTTGTCCCGTGCGGTAGGCGCAGGACAACAGTTTTTGCGCGGCGACTTTGCCGTCGCGAAGCTGCGGCGGCGACAGGCAGTTGTCGCAATTGCCGCAACTGCTGGAGGTCGCTTCCTCGCCGAAATAGCCGAGCAGGCGGCTGCGCCGGCAGCCCGCGGTTTCGGCCAGCGCAACCAGTGCGTCGAGCTTGCCGATCGACACGCGCTTGAACGTATCGGAGCCAGTGGATTCGTCGATCATGCGGCGCTGCTGCACGATGTCGGTCAGGCCATAGGCCATCCAGGCGCTGGACGGCTTGCCGTCGCGCCCGGCGCGGCCGGTTTCCTGATAGTAGGCTTCGATGCTTTTCGGCAGATCGAGATGCGCCACGAAACGCACGTCCGGTTTGTCGATACCCATGCCGAACGCGATGGTGGCGACGATCACGACGCCGTCCTCGTTGATGAAACGATCCTGGTTGCGGGCACGAACGCTGGCGTCGAGACCGGCGTGATAGGGCAGGGCCGGAATGCCGGCCTTGCTCAGCGCTTCGGCGGTATCCTCGACCTTGGCACGCGACAGGCAGTACACGATGCCGGCGTCACCCGCGTGCCGCTCGCTGATGAAGGCCTTGAGCTGGGCCGGGGCGTTCTGCTTCTCGACGATCTCGTAGCGAATATTCGGGCGATCGAAACTCGAGATGAAGCTCGGTGCGCCTGATAGCCCCAGCCGGGTCACGATCTCCTTGCGCGTCATCTCGTCGGCGGTTGCCGTCAGCGCAATGCGCGGAACGTCGGGAAAGCGCTCGGCGATCGCGGACAGGCCGATATATTCGGGACGGAAATCGTGTCCCCATTGCGACACGCAATGTGCCTCGTCAATCGCAAACAGCGCGATACTGGCTTGACCGAGCAGGGAAAGACAGCGCGGCGTCAAGAGCCGTTCCGGCGCGACATAGAGGAGGTCGAGGTCGCCTGCCAATAGCCGCCGCTCGACCTCCGACGCCTCGTCGAATGACAGCGTCGAGTTCAGCACGGCCGCGTTGACGCCGGCCTCCAGAAGTCCCGCGACTTGGTCTCGCATCAGCGCGATCAGCGGCGACACCACGATGCCGCAGCCCTCGCGCAGCAGCGACGGCAACTGATAGCACAGCGACTTGCCGCCGCCGGTCGGCATCAGCACCAGGCAATTGCCGCCCTCGGTCACGTGCCGGACGATTTCTTCCTGCGCGCCGCGAAAGGCGGGCAGGCCGAACACGGAATTCAGGACGGACAGCGCGTCGGGGGCATTGCCGGGTTCAGCGTACCGGGCTGCAGGTGCAGGCATGGGAGTGAAGTCGTCCGGTTGAAGGCGTATGGCGCCAGCCTTTGGGGCAAAGCACTGCGGAATTGAGGGGTCAATAGGCCAAAAACATCGTGGCAAGTCCATGCCTGATTTTGATGTTCCCGCGGCGTGTTTCGGCAACGGCAGCAAGGGGTCAACTGCCGGTGATCGGCGCGTCCGGGGACGAACGACGCTGGGAGATGTGTGTTAGAAGGCAACCCAAGCAACAAAACCCGAGGCGAGAGCATGCGGGCATCGACGCGGATCATTGCGGGCATCGTTGCCGCCGTGCTGATCGCTGCCGCGGTCGCAGCCTTTGCCATTGTGTGGCGCCCGGCAATCGCGGGAATCGATCCTCCCGACCCGCAATCCTTCGATGCCGCCCTTGTCAAGCGAGGCCGCGACCTGGCGGCGATCGGCAATTGCAGCGATTGCCATACGCCGCGTGGGGCTAAGAACTTTGCCGGCGGTCTGCCGGTGCCGACCCCGTTCGGCACGATCTTTTCCACTAACATCACGCCGGACCCGGAGACGGGAATCGGCCGGTGGTCGGAAGCGGCATTCCGCCGCGCGATGCGGTCGGGCGTCAACCGTGAGGGCCAGCACCTTTATCCGACATTTCCATACGACCACTTCACCAACGTCAGCGATGAGGACGACCGGGCGCTCTATGCCTTCCTGATGACGCGGCAGCCGGTTCGCGCAGCGCCACGCGAAAACCAGCTCTCTTTCCCGTTCAACCAGCGGCTCGCCATCGCGGGATGGAAATTGCTTTTCCTTCGCCACGACACCTATCGGCCTGATCCCAGGCAGAGCGCCGAGTGGAACCGCGGAGCCTATCTGGTCGAAGGGCTCGCCCATTGCGGCGCCTGCCATACGCCGCGAAATGCGTTGGGCGCGGAGCGCGTCAGCGCACGGTTTGCCGGCGGCGATGTCGACGATTGGCACGCCTATGCGATCAACGAGCAGTCCCGCTCACCCGTGCCCTGGACCGCCGATGCATTGTTCACCTATTTGCGCGAAGGCTGGCATCCTGATCACGGTACCGCGCGCGGGCCGATGGCGAAGGTGGTCAGCAACCTGTCCTCGGTGCCGGCAAGCGATGTCCGCGCCATCGCGGTCTATACGGCCAGCGTTTCCGGTACGCCGACGTCTGGCCGCACGGGACCAAGCGAGGATGCCTTGGCGCGCGCCAAGAAGGCCTCGCAGACAAATCCCGTTGGCGCGTCGATCTATACTGCCGCCTGCGCATCATGCCACGAGGGCGGCAGGCCGCTTCCCTATGGCGGAGTCGATCTCGGCCTCAGCACCGCGATATCAAGCCCGGATCCGCGCAATCTCGCCAACATCGTCCTTTCAGGCATTGACGCGGTGGAAGGCGAGCGCAGCCCGATCATGCCGGGCTTTGCCGCCAGCATGAATGATGATCAGGTTTCGGCCTTGCTGAACTATTTGCGGGCACGGTTCAGCGACCAGTCGGCATGGACCGATCTCAAGAAGACCATCGCAGAAGCGCGACGCACACAAACCGTATTTCTTCAGACCTCGCCCGCGCCGCGCAACGCGCCTGCCGACCCTCAGCAGCGAGAAAAGCCATGATGACATTGAAGGTCAACGGCCGCGAGCATCAGGTCGACGCGGAGGCGGATACGCCGCTGCTCTACGTGCTGCGCGACGACCTCAAGCTCAACGCCGCCAAGTACGGCTGCGGACTGGGACAATGCGGCTCGTGCACGGTAATCGTGGACGGCAAGGCGGTGCTGTCCTGTGTCGTGCCGATGGTGCTGCTCGAAGGCAAGCAGGTAACGACGCTGGAGGGGCTCGGCACGATCGCCGAGCCCGCGCCGATCCAGCGGGCGTTCATGGAAGAGCAGGCGGCGCAATGCGGCTACTGCATTCCGGGAATGATGATGCGGGCGCAGGCCTTGCTGCAGAAGAATTCGAAACCGACCGACGAGCAAATTCGCGCCGAGCTCGAACCGCATCTGTGCCGCTGTGGCACCCATATGCGGATTCTGCGTGCGGTGCACCGGGCGGCGCGGCTGATGGACACGGCGGATGTGTCACCGGCAGCCAACGGGAGTGCCCGATGAACGCCGCCGTCATTATCGATCGCCGCCGCGTGCTGGCAGGCGGCGGCGCGCTGATCGTCAGCTTCTCGCTCGGCAGTGCCTTGGCACAGCAACAAGACGCGCCCCAAGCTGCCGCGCCGAGCCCGCCCGGCAGCTTGAAAACATCGCCGTATCTCGACGCGTGGATCCGCATCGACGCCGATGGCGTCGAGGTGTTCACCGGCAAGGCCGAACTCGGCCAGGGCTTCAAAACGGCGTTTCAGCAGATCGCGGCCGAGGAGCTCGATATTGCCTTTGAATCTCTCAAGGTGACGACGGCGGACACGCGCCTGACCGCGAACGAAGGCTATACGGCCGGCAGCAACTCCATGAAGGACAGCGGCACCGCGATCCAGAACGCGGCGGCACAGGTCCGTGCGCTGCTGATCGCGGAAGCGGCGCGGCGGCTTGGTCTGTCGGCCGAGAGCCTGCGCACGGCAGACGGCGCGGTAATCGCGCCGGATGGCAAGCGCCTGTCGTATGGTGAGCTCGTCGCGGTCGACATGCTGCACGTGCAGGCACAGCCGGACTCCAAACTGAAGGACCCTGCGACGTTCAAGGTGATCGGCCGGCCTGTGCCGCGCGTCGACATCCCCGCAAAAGTGACCGGTGGAGAGGCCTATGTTCAAGACATGCGACTGCCCGGGATGCTGCATGCCCGCGTCGTGCGGCCGCCGAGCTACGGCGCGGAACTGACCGAATGCGATACCGCTGCCGTCGGGAAGCTGCCCGGCGTCGTCAAGGTCGTGCGTGACGGCAATTTCCTCGCCGTGGTCGCGGAAAAGGAATTCCAGTCGATCAAGGCGATGAACGCGCTTGCCGCTGCCGCCAAATGGAAGGAAACCGCACGCCTGCCGAAACAGGATGATCTGGTTAACGTGTTGACCAGCCTGCCTTCGCAGGACACGACGATCTTCGAGCGCAGCAATGCCGCCGTCGCGGCCCACAGGACTATCGAGGCGACTTACACGAGGCCCTATCAGGCGCATGGATCGATCGGTCCGTCCTGCGCGGTGGCACAATTCGTCGACGGCGCGATGACGGTGTGGACGCATACGCAAGGCGTCTATCCCGATCGCCAGGGGATCGCCGAAATGCTGCGTATGCCGCCGGCCAACGTTCGCCTGATCCATGTCGACGGCTCGGGCTGCTATGGCCATAACGGCGCCGACGATGCCGCAGCCGACGCCGCGTTGATCGCCCGTGCATTACCCGGCCGACCCGTTCGCGTGCACTGGACGCGTGAACAGGAGCATGCCTGGGAGCCCTATGGCCCGGCGATGGTGACGAAGCTCAAGGCCTCACTCGACGGCAATGGCAAGATTGCCGACTGGAATTTCGATGTCTGGAGCAATACGCATTCGATGCGGCCGGGCGGTGCCGGATCGATGCTGGCGGCGCAGCACATGGCGCAACCCTTTGCCGTGCCGGCTCCCAGGCCGTTGCCGCTGCCGGAAGGCGGCGGTGACCGCAACGCAATCCCGTTCTACAATTTCCCCAATACGCGTGTGGTACATCACTTCATTTCCGCGATGCCGCTGCGGATTTCAGCGATGCGGGCGCTCGGCGCCTACCACAATGTGTTCTCGATCGAGAGCTTTATCGATGAGCTCGCCATTCTTGCCGGCGCCGATCCGGTCGAGTTCAGATTGAAACATCTCGACGATCAGCGCGGCCGCGACGTGATCGAAAAGGCCGCGCAAGCCTTCGGATGGAAACCTGATCAGAAGCCGCCGCCAGATCGCGGTTACGGCTTTGCCTTTGCGCGTTACAAGAATCTGGCGGCCTATTGCGCCGTCGCTTCCGAAGTGGAGGTGAACCGTGAAACCGGTCGCCCGCGCCTGGTCCGCGCGGCGGCGGCCGTCGATAGCGGCCAGGTGGTCAATCCGGACGGGTTGATCAACCAGATCGAAGGCGCAATCGTGCAGTCCATGAGCTGGACGCTGTACGAAAGCGTAACCTTTGACGACACCAGGATCACCAGCATCGACTGGCAGACGTATCCGATCCTGCGTTTCAGTTCAGTGCCCGAAAGCATCGAGGTTCACATCATCGACCGGCCGGGGCAGCCGTTCCTCGGCAGCGGCGAAACCGGGCAGGGCCCGGCGGCGGCCTCGATTGCCAACGCCGTCGCCAACGCCACGGGAAAGCGACTGCGGAACTTGCCGCTGACGCGTAAGCGCATCAAGGAAGCGATCGATGCGTGAAGGCGGCCAGGCGGCTACTGATAGCTCGCCACGATGTCGGACACCGCGCGTTCAAGCTGCTTGGCGGTAGCGCATTGGCGGACGACCGTGCAAAAGGTCGAATAGCGTGGCATTTCGGAATCGCCCCAACCCCAGGCCATGCGTCCCTCGGGATTGAGCCAGACCAGCCGTTTCGACCGCTCGGCAATTCGACGAAGGATATCCGCCCGCGGATCGAGGTTGTTGCTGCGGGCATCGCCGAGCACGATCACGGTGGTTTGCGGCGTGATCGCGCTCATCCACTCGTCTTCAAAGTCGGCAAGCGAACTGCCGTAGTCCGACGAACCGAAACCTACCTTGGACATGATCTCGGCCATCGCCTCTTCCGGCGATTTGGATTCCAGGATGTCGCTGACTTCGATGAGGTGTCCGGAAAATGCGAACGAGCGGACGTCGTCCACGACCTCGTGCAGGCTATGGATCAACAGCAGGAAGAAATCGGACACTCGCGCCACCGAGCCCGAGACGTCGCACAGCGCCACGATCTTCGGCCTGTCACGGTGTCGGCGCTTCCACGCGGTGAGAAACGGTACGCCGCCCCATGCGGCGTTGCGGCGGATGGTGCGACGGACGTCGAGATGGCCGCGGCGCTGGCGCTTGCGCGGCTTGCTGTAGCGCTCGCGCAGGCGGCGGGCGATCTGGCGGATCAGATGCCGCATCTGTTCGACCTGCCGCGGCTCGATCCGCGACAGCGGCGCATTGCGTAAAATGTCGTTGCGCAGGTTTTCCGCTTCCTCGCGGCCGTACAGCATCAAGGCCTGCGAGACGGTGTCGCGCACCGTGCCGCGCAGCCCATCGAGCGCGTTGGTCAGCCGCTCCGCCAGCGCCGGGTTGGTGGCGGCGAGATTATCAAGATCGTCGCGCAGGCGCTGGATGCCCATCTGGTCGAGGATGCGGCCGGAGAAGATGCCGCGCTGCGTGAAGTAGCGGATGTCCGACAGCGAGGCCGCGCTCGCGGCGTTGGCAATCGTAGCCGAAATCTGGTTTCGATCCTGTGCCAGCAGCATTTGCGCGAGTTCGCCAAGCCCTTCGGCTTGCTCGTCCCCGCCGCTCGTTTCGCTCGGTGAATCGGATGACGCGTTGGATCCGTCCGCATCCTGCCCGTTCGGCTTGCCATCTTCGGGCGGCGACTGCGGCTCGGGCCGATCGAAGAACAGATCGAAGCAATCGCCGAGCGCCTTCTTCTCATCCTGCGTCTTGGCGAGCGTCAGCAGAAAAGTGTCACGCAGGATGGTGCGGTCGGTAAAACCGACCTTGGAGACGGCCCGCATTGCGTCGATGCTTTCCGCCGGCGAGAGCCTGACGCCTGCGCCCCGCGCCGCACGAAAGAAGCGATGCAGGTTCTCGCGCATTCACCGTCACCCGAAGACGTTTTGACGCGAGGCCTTGGCGATGAAGGTAGAGACCTGCGGCATGGTGGCCTCGATATCCGCCTCGTATTTCAGGAGAACGTTAAGCGTGTCCTTGACCATTTCATGGCCGAGCTCGGGGGCCTGCAGCAGCACCAGCACGCGCGCCCAGTCGATGGTCTCGCTCACCGACGGCAGCTTCTTCAGGTCCAGCGAGCGGACCTCGTGAATGAAGTTTACCATTTGCTTGCGCAGCGTCTGCGAAATGCCGGGCACACGGCTCTCGACGATCCGCTCCTCCAGCTTCTGCTCGGGAAAGCCGATGTGCAGATGCAGACAGCGCCGCTTCAGCGCGTCGCCGAGGTCGCGCTCGCTGTTCGAGGTCAGGATGACGGTCGGCGGCGCGACCGCGACCACCGTCCCGAGTTCCGGAATCGTGACCTGGAAATCGCTGAGGATTTCCAGCAGCAGCGATTCGAATTCGGCGTCGGATTTATCGATTTCGTCGATCAGCAATACGCAGCCCGCGGGCTGCTCCAGCGCCTGCAACAACGGACGCGGTTCGACGAACTCCTTGGAGAAGAACACGTCGCCGAAATCGTGAAGCTGGTTCAAGGCCGCTTCCAGCGTCGGCGCGCCGCCGAGCACTTCGCCGAGCTTGTCCTTCAGGATCTGCGTGTACAGAAGCTGCTTGGCGTATTTCCACTCGTAGAGCGCTTTCGCCTCGTCGAGCCCCTCATAGCATTGCAGGCGGATCATCTTCATGCCGCGCCAGGCGGCGATCGCTTTGGCCAGCTCGGTCTTGCCGACGCCCGCGGGACCTTCGACCAGAATGGGCTTTTCAATCTGCTGCGCCAGATAGACCGCGGTCGCGATCTGGCGGCTCGCAATATAGCCTTGCGCCGCAAGACCGCTTTCCACTGCCTCGATCGAGGCCGAAGGCCTGATATCAGCCACCGGGTTTCAACTCCGAATTCGATGATTTCGGAGTGTTCTGCCTGCGTTCACGGCAAAGGACAAGCGTCGTTTACTCATGGGCGGCCGCCGTTTCCGGGTATTTTCCGCCTAGCGCAATGCCAGCCCGGTTGCCGCCTCAAGCTCCGTGATTGCTTGCGCCGCACTGACTACCTTGATCGTGGTCATGCCCATCTCGCGCGCCGGCTTCAGATTGACGCCGAGGTCGTCGAGATAGACGCATTTCTTGGGATCGACCTTCAGCGTTTCGACCATCATCCGATAGATGCGCGGGTCGGGCTTGCGAAGCCCGATTTTCGCGGATTCGATGACGTGATCGAACAGTGCCATCACTTCGGCGACATAGAGCGTGCGTCCGCTGTGGCTGCCGATGGCGTTGGCAGGCAGATTGTTGGTGATGCAGCCGGTCTTGAACTTTGCCTTGACGCGCTTGAGCGCCTCGACCATTTCGGGTCGGAGATCGCCGGACAATAGCGGCAGCACGTCCTTGCCGCGAACCGTCGCGCCCAGCGCCAGCGATTCGGCCGCAAACAATTCGTCGAAGGCTTCGATATCGACCTCAGCGCGCTCGAATTTTGCCCAGGCATTTTCCAAATGATTGGCGGCGTTGGTGCGCCGGATGATGTCGGCCGGCAGCCCGCGCTCGGTCTCGAACCGCGTGAACGCCTCGAATGGCGAAGTGGTGAGCACCCCGCCGAAATCCCAAATCACTGCCTCGATCATCATGTCCTGCCTGAAGTAACGCTCCGGGGAGCGGCTAACACGAATTGACTGCCCGAGCCAGCCTGATCGCCGCGCTTGGCGATGCGCGCCGCACAAGCTATTGCTGCGCCGATGAATATCCTGCCTCGAATGATTGCCGGCCTGGTGCTGCTGCTCTGCGTTCCCGCCCATGCCATCGTCGGCGGTGGTGCGCCATCCACCGAAGGTGTGGCCCGCTCTATCATCACCATCGTCGGCTCGCGCGGTAATTTTTGCACCGGGGCCTTGATTGCGCCAAGGCTGGTGTTGACGGCGGCGCACTGCGTGCAGCCCGGCGCGGAATACAAGATCGTCGAATATGGTGCGGATAGGCAACCCTCGCTGCAGGACGTGAAGAGCATCGCCATTCATCCTGGCTTCAACATGCAGGCGATGTCAGGACATCGCGCAACGCCGGATGTCGCGTTGCTGCAATTGGCGGCGTCGCCCAAGGGAAAGACGACGGCCGCGCTCGGATTGCCGAACATTCCGATCAACGTCGGCAGCCGTTTTACGATCGCGGGCATCGGCGTAACCGTCCGCGGCGACGGCAAGAGCGGCGGCACCATCCGGGTCGCCAGCCTGGTCGCGACCGGCAGGCCGGGAACGTTGCAGATCAGGCTGGTCGATCCGGTGGGGCAGGGCACGCGTGACGGGCTCGGCGCCTGCACGGGAGATTCCGGCGCGCCTGTATTTGAGGACAAGCCAAGCGGTCCCGTCATTATCGGCGTGGTGAGCTGGTCGACTGGGCCGAACGGCAGCGCAGGTTGTGGCGGCATGACAGGCGTCACGCCGCTGACGCTGTATCGGGACTGGATTTTGCAGTCCGCGCAGAAGTGGGGCGCGGGGTTGTAGCCTGCTCGGTGCCGTAGGGTGGGCAAAGGCGCGTTAGCGCCGTGCCCACCATCTTTCCAAGTCGATGGACTGAATGGTGGGCACGCGAAGCCTGTCATTACTCCGCGAGCGCCCTTGCGCTCGTCGCTGGGGGCGCGCATTCGCGCGACCCGTTGGCTTGGCCCACCCTGCGGATTCCGTGACTCAATGCCCCGCCGCCTTGTTCGCAGCGGCGTTGTTAAGCACGATCAGGCCATCCACAGCCACGCCGACCTTGCTGTTGATCAAAAACGGATTGACGTCGATTGAGGCGATGCGGTTGCCGGCATCCGCCATCAGGTTCGACAGGCCGACCAGCGCCTTCACGGCGGACGCCTCATGCAGCGCCGGCTTGCCGCGATAACCGTTCATCTTGATGCCGGCCTTGGTCTTGGCGATCAACTGTTTTGCTTCGGCCTCATCCAAGGGTGCGCCGGCCAACGCGACATCCTTCATCAGTTCGATATCAACGCCGCCGGTGCCGAACAGCACCACGGGACCCATCTCGGCGTCGAGCGAGGCGCCGACCACGAGTTCGAGATCGGCCTTGACCTGCTGCGCGATCAGAATGCCCTCGAGCTTCGGCTTGCTCTTGATCTTCTTCACCCGCGCGGTGATGTCGTTGAACGCCTTCTTCACTTCCGAGGCGCTGTTGAGGTTCAGCACCACGCCGCCGATGTCGGACTTATGCAGGATGTCGGCGCTGACCACCTTAGCCACCACGGGGAAGCCGATCTTCTTGGCGATCTTGACGGCTTCCACCGCGGTCTGCGCAATCTCTTCCTTCGAAACCGGGATGCCGTAGGCCTTTAGCAGTTTCTTCGACGCGACCTCGTCCAGCGCGGCGGCGCCGTTCGCGGCCTTGAGCGTCTTCTCCAGCATTGCGCGCGCGGAAGCTTTCGAGCTCGAGACGATATCGGGCACCTCCTTGCGCAAGGACGCATATTCGATCAGCGACTTGATTGCCCCGACCGCACGGTCGAGGCCCTGCATCACCGCGACGTTCGGCAGCGACTTGCGCAGGGCCTTGGTGAACTCGGTGAACCCGATCGACATCGCGCTGATATAGACCACGGGCTTGTTGGCGGTTCCCGCCATCTCGTTGACGAGGCGCAGATTGCGCTCGCGCAATTCGTGCGGTGCCTTCGGCAGTTCGGCGTCGATGATGACGATGTCGGTGTCGGGATCGTCGATCATGATCTTGATCGACTTGATGTAGACGGAGGGGTCGACCACGGCGGCAAAGCCGGCATCGAGCGGATTGCCCACGATGCTGCCGGGCCCGAGCATCTGCGCCAATTGTGCCGTCGCATCCGGGCTCAGCGGCGCGAAGTTCAGGCCGGCCGAATAGAACGCGTCGATCAACAGGCCGCGCTTGCCGCCGGAGAGCGATACCGCGGCGAGCCGGTTGCCCTTCGGCGGATCGGCATGGACGAAACATTCGGTGGTCTCGATCAGTTCGTCCAGTCCGCGGACGCGGATCACGCCTTCGCGGGTCGAGATCGCGTCAAAAGTTTCGATCGAGCCGGCGAGCGCGCCGGTGTGCGCCATCGCGGCGGCGCGGCCGCCTTCGGAGGCGCCAAGCTTGAGCGCGATGACCGGCTTGCCGGCAGCCCGCGCGGCCTTGCAGGCTTCGCGGAACACTTTTGTGTTCCGGACACCTTCGAGATAGACGACGATGACGCGGATCGAGGGATCGGCGGCAAAATAGGCCATCAGGTCCGGCGTCTCGAGCCCGGTCTCGTTGCCGGTCGTCACCATATAGCCGACTCCGACGCCGCGATCCTCCAGCGTCTGCCGGATCGCCATCACGATCGCGCCGGATTGGCCGACAATCGCTACCGGTCCAGCCTCCATCGTGACGATACGGTCGTCGATGTTGGTGAAAAGTTTTTCGCCCGCGCTCAAATTGCCGAGGCAGTTCGGCCCGGTGACCGCAAGACCAGTTTCGCGCACCGCCTCTTTCAGTTCAATCGCCAGCCTCTGGCTCTCGTCGTCCTGCAACTCGCTGAAGCCTGAGGTGACGATGGTGGCGGAGCGCGCGCCCGCCGCCGCGGCATCGCGGATCACCTGCACCGCAAAACGCGCCGGCACCAGCACCAGCACGTGATCGGGATTTTCAGGGAGGCTCGCAAAATCCTTGTAGCAGGGCACGCCCCAGATCGCCTCGCGCTTGGCGTTGACCGGAAACAGTCCGCCTTCGTAACCGTACTTGATCAGATTGTTCCAGATGCGCTCGGCATAGTTGCCGGGCTTGTCGGTAGCGCCGACCAGCACGATGTTGCGCGGGTGCAGCATCGCATGGATGCTCTTGACGATGTCGCTGGCGTCAGGCGATGGCGACCATTTTTCGGCTTGATGCGATGCGGTGCTTGCCTGAGCGTCCATGGATTTCCCTAACTCTGTCGTTCTTGGCCGCGGCGATCGAGAACGATCGTCCCGCCGTGATCTTCTTTTGATTAGGACCTTTTTATTGAGCCTTGGCGAGGGTGGCAACACGCGTTGCGCGATGAGCGCCATTCGCGCCGCGCAAGATTTCCCGGCTCACAGAATTCAGTGCGTATCTGATACGGGTCCGATCATCGTGGCGTGCACAAGATAGCGCTGCGGCCCCTGTGTCAGCGCGTCGAACGGCCAGCAGGTCGACAGCACCAGCTCATGCCCGCCCGCGAGCGGATCGATGCCGGAGGCATCGAAGCGCACGACCGAGGTCGTATCCACCCGATAGCGGAACGTCCGGCCGTCACGCCTTGTGACGTCGATTTCGTCACCGAGGGCGACGTTTTTCAGGAAAGCGAAATGCGTATCGCGATGCGCCGAATAGACGGCGACGCCGCGTTCGCCGGCGTCGGGTGTCTGTTCGACGTGACCCGGGCCGAAGGCGAGCGCCTGACCGCTGCTGCCTGCTAGCACGATGGCGCGGGCACCGAGCCGCTTTACCTCGATACGCGCAACCGGCCAGGTGTCGGCCCACGACCACGGCTTTGTCTCGCGCCCGGTTGCGACGGTTTCCTCGAAGGCGCGCTCCAGCAGGACCTGTGCGAGCAGCGCCTTGGCGTGGATGTAGGCCCCTTGGCCGAACAGGATCAGGCCGATGAGTGCGAGAAGGAGAGGGAGGACGAAGCGGAGCATTTTGGTTCTGCCGTCATTGCGAGGAACGAAGCGACGAAGCAATCCATAGCGCGACACGATGAAAGACTGGATTGCTTCGCTTCGCTCGCAATGACGGTGGTGGTTCGTTGAGAAATAAAGCGGCGCGCGCGGCTCTGGGGGGACGGGTGGAAGCCGCGCGCGCTCTGGAAAGAGGAGGTCGGGGGTCCCTCCTCCTTTCAGCCGACGTCAACGCAGTGACATCTGACGTCGATTGAACACCAAGACGATCAGGCTGAACGTGAGCAGGATCACGCCCGCAATCATCTTCAGTTCGGCGTCGGTCGCCGTCCTCGGCAGCGTGACCGTGCTGGGCGCTGCGGTGGCGACAGGCTGGGCCCGCTTCAGCGCCGCGATCTGGACCCGCGCCTCCTCCGTATCCGCACGCCGTTCCATCGGCGTTGCGGGAACGCGGGAGCGCTCGCCGAACACTTTTTCAAAATCCCAACCCGCAGGCAGGTTGATCGGCAGTTCCGAGACCTTGAGCGGCTCCCCTTGCGGACGGCTCGGCGTCTTGTCGACTGCGACTAGGCTGGTCAGCCGCGTGACGAGTTGATGCTCGAGCGCCAGCGCCAGAATCGCCTTATCCGCATCTTCCGGGGTCGCCTGCCGTGTAGTGCGCGCGACTTCGGCGTCCGCGATCTTGCGGCGTGCCCAGAGTTTGGACAGGCCTTTGCCTTCGGCTGCATCTGCCAGCGGCAGGGTGACCATCCAGGGGCGGTCGCCGATGCGCCCCTTGATCTCGACGGAGCCGCCGAGCTTGTCGAGTTTTGTCGCTAAAACCAGCGGCTCGTCGCGATAGACGTCGGGAATCGCGGCCGGCGTCATGTCGGCACTGGCGTCGGAGAATTTCGCGACCAGATTGGTCACCACGGGATTCTCCAGCTTGGCGAACAGCCCGCGCATGCGCTCTTCGACCTGCTCGACCGAGCCGATGTGGGTGAAGGTGCCACGGCCGAGTTCGGCGGCGCGCGTCATCAGGTAGGTGTTCGGCGCCGAGCCGATGCCGACCATGAAAATGCGCGAGCGGCCGCGCAGCGCGTTGATGGTCTCGAAGAATTGCTGCTCGTTGCCGACGGCGCCGTCGGTGAGGAACACGACCTGACGGACGTAATTGGCATGGCCGGCCTTGTCGGACAGCGCCGCGCGCATCGCGGGCACCATTTCGGTGCCGCCATTGGCTTGCAGTGCGCCGACGAAAGAGGTGGCCCGGCCGATATGCTCGCTGTCGGCCGGCACGGCTGACGGGAATAACACATCCATGGTGTGGTCGAAGCGGATCACGTTGAACCGGTCATTGGGCTGCAGGCGGCCGAGCGCGTAGATGAGACTCGCCTTGGCCTGGATGATCGAGACGCCGCCCATCGAGCCGGAATTGTCGATCACGAAGATGACTTCGCGCGGCATAGGTATTTGCTGCGCCTGTTCGACCGACGGCGGGGTAACGAAGGCGAGCAGATAGTCGCTGTCGCCGACGCGCTCGCGGAACAGCCCGACCGAAGGCGACGTCTCGGCCACGGGCTTCCAGGTCAGTTCGAAATCGCGATCGGCCGGCACCAGGCCTTCGGCCAATCGAAGAATGCCCGTATTCGCGTCCGGCTTCTCCGTCTTGATCGCGTGATGGTGGCTCTTGATTTCGCCGAGCGGGAAGCCGGCCTGCAGCCGCACGGTGATACGGGTCGGATTGACCGGCGCGTTGGTCGCGGGATCGAGCACTTCGGGCGAGATGCCGTCGCGATCCGGAACCGGATCGGACTTGGTCACACCCCAGCCGTTACCCGGCTTGAAATCGACGCTTTGCACGACGGGCGCGGGATTGTAGCGCGGGGCCACCACCATCGGCACCCGTAGCGAGAACGCGCCGCCGGATTGTTGGACTGGCTCCTGATACTCGATCTGCACCAGCACGGTTTCGCCGGGGCCGATATTGGCGACCGAGTTGGTGAAGATGTTCGGCCGCTCCTGTTCGGTCAGCGCCGCTTTCTGCCCGTTCTGCTTCGCCTGCTCGTAGATGGCCTTGGCCTGCTGCCGCTCCTTGATGTCGCCGACCACGACGCGATCACCGATCACCATCTTCAGCGAATCGACTGCGCCGCCGGCCGGCAGCGGGTAGACATAGATCGCCTCGACCCAGTCTTTCGAAGGGTTGCGGAAAATCTGGGTGATGCGAGCGCGGACGGTGGGACCCGACACGGTGAGATCGACGTCGATGCCGAGCCGCGCAGCGTCGGCATAGCCTTCATCGATCTTGAGGAGCAGCGAGCCGGCGCGCGCGTCGCCGGGCTTGAGAAAGGCCGACTGCAGGCGCTCCGCCGACCAGACCGGCTCAAAACTCAAAAATAATGCCGCAAATCCGACCAGGATTACGGCAACGCCTTGCATCACAAAGAACAGCACCAGCCTGACCAGGCTGGGCCGTTCGTTGCATTTGTCGGCCTCGATGTCGTCGCATGTCGTCATGTCGCTCTCTCCCGAACGGCGATTTTGCCGTGTAAGAGGGTGTGGAGTTCAGCGATTTGGCGCGAGCGGAATGATCGGCCTTGTTCGGCCGCCGGCCAGCGCGGCCCGCCGCGGTCGAGGCAGCTTTGTGCGGGTTTGTGATGGATTGTGCGTCTGGTACACTGGCGCGAATGAAGCAGGGGTGACAATGCCAACGCCGGACAAGCAGCTTTCCGCCGAACAAAGCCGGCAGATTGCCGACACGATTCGTGAGGAGATCGCCCGCCGCCGCATCTCCCGGCAGTCTCTGGCAGAGCTTGCAAAACTCAGCCTATCGACGCTGGAAAAAGTGCTGGGTGGTCGCCGCCCGTTTACCCTTGCCACCACCGTCCGGCTCGAGCAGGCGCTCGGCGTTTCCCTGCGCAAGACGCCGGAGGCGCCAGCGCCCCTGCCTGCCATCAACGGCGAGGTCGCGCCCGATGGACTGGGCGCCTATTCGCGCCGCGCGGTCGCCTGGATCGAGGGGACCTATGTCACGGTGCGTCCCTCGTTCGGCGACAAGGACGCGATCTTCGCCTACCGCACCGAGATCACCTGGGACGATGCGGCGTCTTCCCTGGTGTTTCACGAGAGCGAACGGCAGGACGCGGCGTTCACCCAGTTCGGCGAAGTGGCGGTGCCGAACCAGTCCGGCCATATCTACCTGGTCACCAACCGGCACGGCCAGCATCGCCTGATCACGGTGGCCCGGCTCGCCATTTCGGGCGAGATGTACGGCATCATCACGACGCTGCTCGCCGGCCGCGGCTCATTGTTGACGCCCATCGCGGCCCCAATCGCCTATCTGCCAATCAAGATGGTCGCGAACCCGACCTTTGGCCGCGTGTCTGCCGATGACCCCAATTATGCGCAATACCGCCAGCATCTGCGGCGAACGACGGAAGAACCCTTCGCACTGTTCCTGCCGGGATAGCGCTCTGCAGCCTTGCATTCCCGGCGAAACAGACTATATGGCTCTTATTCGAACTTATCGCTCTGCCTTGTTGACCACGCCTAACCGGCTCTAATCCCCAAGACATCGTTGAAATCGGATCAAGCCTGCGCGGAGGTCGTGCGGGCAAAAGCGCTTTCGCGCATCTTGGAGATAGTTACATGGCTACCGGAACAGTTAAGTGGTTCAACGCGACCAAGGGTTTTGGCTTCATTCAGCCCGATGATGGCAGCACCGACGTTTTCGTCCACATCTCGGCCGTCGAACGCGCGGGTCTGAGCTCGCTCAATGAAGGTCAGAAGATCTCGTTCGAAGCGAAGAAGGACCCGATGCGCGGCAAGACCAGCGCCGAGAACCTTCGCGTCGATTAAAGGTTGCCGATTCGGGATTTCCACGGATGTACTGGGATCCTCTAATTGGCCTCTGATACAAGAGCCCGCCGGTGATGAACCGGCGGGGTTTTCGTTTGTCGCATGCCGGCGCACGATCATGAAGCAATGGCCGCCTTGTCGGTCGCTTTCGGCGCGCTGAATTTCTGTCGCAGCGTCGGCTTGTGGATTTTCCCCGTGGCGTTGCGCGGCAGGGCATCGACGAATTCGATCAGCCGCGGACATTTGAACCGCGCCAGATTGGCCGCGCAATGGGCATGGATCTCCTCTGGCCGGAGCGTATGGCCCGGCTTGACCGCCACGATCGCCATGCCGACCTCGCCCCACTGCTCATTGGGAATGCCGATGACGGCAGCTTCGGCAATGCCTGCGAGCTGATGCAGCACGCTCTCGACTTCGGCCGGATAGACGTTTTCGCCGCCGGAAATGTACATGTCCTTCCAGCGGTCGACGATGTAGTAAAAGCCTTCCTCGTCGACGCGCGTGGCGTCACCGGTGTGCAGCCAGCCGTCGGTGAAGGATGATTGATTGGCGTCCGGCCTGTTCCAGTAGCCGGGCGTGACGTTCGGCCCCCTTACCCAGAGCTCGCCAAGCTCGCCGACGTCCGCGTCCGTCCCGTCGGGGCGAACGATCCGTACTTCCGTATGCAGCACCGGCTTGCCGGACGAGCCGGCCTTGCGCGCGGCGTCCTCGCGGTCGAGTGCCAGCACGGCCGGGGACGTCTCGGTCATGCCATAGCCCTGCTGCAGGGCGACGCCGCGCTCTTCCCATACTTTCAGGAGCGGCACCGGCATCGGCGCGCCACCGACGCCGCCGATCACGAGGCGGCTGAAATCGGCCGTCGCGAACGAAGGATGCTGCGCCATGAACTGATAGATCGCCGGCACGCCGAAGAATTGCGTAATGCCGTATGATGGGTCGCTGATCAGTTGCAGCGCCATGCCGGGATCGAACGCGCGCATGATCAGCACGGTGCCGCCGGCATGCAGCACCGGATTGGTATAGCAATTGAGCCCACCGGTATGGAACAGCGGCAGCACCGTGAGCAGAACGGTCGACGGCGATACATAGGCGGGGCCGCCGAGATTGACGCAGTTCCAGAACGTCATGCCGTGGGTGATGATCGCGCCTTTGGGCAGGCCTGTCGTGCCCGAGGTATACATGATGGTCGAGATGTCGTCGTGCGTGACGCTTTCAAACCGGTCGAGCGGTTTGGATGCCGCGATCGCCGATTCATAGGAGCCGCCGGGGCCAAGCAGCAGCGCCGATGAAACGTTGCAGAGCTTCGCAACCGTCAGCGCGACTTCCGCGAGATCCGTGTCATGGACCATCACCTTCGGCGAGGAATCGCCGACAATGAACTGCAGCTCGGGAACTGTAAGCCGCGTATTCAACGGCAGGAAGACCGCGCCGATCCGACCGCAGGCGAACTGCACTTCGAGCGTATCGGTGGTGTTCAGTGCCAGCACGGCCACGCGGTCGCCGCGCTTGACGCCGAGCGCATCGCGCAGATGCGTGGCAAGACGCGAAATGCGGCCGTCGAACTCTGCGTAGGAGAGGCGGCGGTCACTGGCGAGGTCGATGGCTGCGATCTTACCCGGCGTGCGGCGGCCGAAATGCGCGATCCAGTCGTAATAGCGAACCGAGGGCATACTTCCTCCAGGGCAGGGCGGTCTTGCGCCGCTCGATACCAGCGATCTGATCTCGTTTTATCTGATGAAGCCGGCATATCGGCGTAATGTCTTGCGTTGTGTGGCTGGCCGCATCGCCAAATAGGCCGCAGCCGCTCAACGCAAGTTTGCGCGAGCCAAATCGGGGCATCGTAATCCTTGCGGAGGAAAGCCATGCTGGAGCGCACAGGGGTGCAAAGCCCGTTCTACACGGCGGATCACGAAGCGTTCCGCGACGTGATGCGCCGCTTCGTGGCGCGGGAGATCGAGCCCTATGCCCATGAATGGGACGAAGCCGGCGAATTTCCGCGCGAGCTCTATCGCAAGGCGTCCGAAATCGGGCTGCTTGGGCTCGGCTTTCCCGAAGAGTATGGCGGTGTGGCCGCCGACCAGTTCATGAAGATCGTGGCGTCGCAGGAACTGGCGCGCGCCGGTGCGGGCGGGGTCAGCTCCAGCCTGATGAGCCACACCATCGGCTCGCCGCCGATCGCGCGCGCCGCGCGGCCCGAGATCAAGGCGAGGGTGTTGCCGCAGGTGCTGTCGGGCGAGAAGATCTCGGCGCTTGCGATCACCGAGCCGAGCGGCGGCTCCGACGTCGCCAATCTGCGCACCAGGGCGCGGCGCGACGGCGACCATTATGTCGTCAGCGGGGAGAAGACCTTTATCACGTCGGGCATGCGGGCCGACTATCTGACGGTCGCGGTGCGCACCGGCGGCGAGGGGCCGGGCGGCGTCAGCCTGCTGCTGATCGAAGGCGATACGCCGGGTCTGTCGCGGACGAAACTGAAGAAGATGGGCTGGTGGGCGTCGGATACGGCAACCCTGCATTTCGACGAGTGCCGCGTGCCGGCCGAGAACCTGATCGGCGAGGAGGGGCAGGGCTTCAAGATCATCATGCATAATTTCAACAGCGAGCGCATGGGCATGGCGGCGAGCTGCACGGCCTATGCCCGTGTCTGCGTCGAGGAGGCGATCGCGTATGCCAAGCAGCGCAAGACCTTCGGCAAGCCGATTGCGCAGCACCAGGTGATCCGTCACAAGATCGTCGACATGGCGCAGAAGGTAGCGGCCTCGCAGGCGATGCTGGAAATGTTGGCGTGGCGGCTCGGGCAGGGCGAGAGCCCGGTCGCCGAAATCTGCATGATGAAGAACCAGGCGACCCAGACCATGGCGTTTTGCGCCTCCGAGGCTGTCCAGATTTTCGGCGGCGCCGGCTTCATGCGCGGCGTCAAGGTCGAGCGCATCTATCGCGAGGTCAAGGTCAACGCGATCGGCGGCGGCACCGAGGAGATCATGAAGGATCTCGCCTCGCGGCAGATGGGCCTCTGACCGTCATTCCGGGGCGCGCGTCAGCGCGAACGACGATGTGCAACTACACATCGGAGAATCCGGAGCTTATCGATCGAGATTCTCAGGTGCGCAATTGCGCACCATAGTTCGCGCTACGCGCGCCCGGAATGACAGGAAGGAACTCATGCTCTTCACCGCCGACCACGACGAACCCCGCCGTATCCTGCAAAAATTCATCGCCGCCGAGATCAATCCCTTTGTTGACGAATGGGAGAAGAACGACATTTTCCCGGCGCATGAATTGTTCAAGAAGCTTGGCGACCTCGGCTTTCTCGGCCTCAACAAGCCAGTCGAGTTCGGCGGTCAAGGACTCGATTATTCCTACGCGCTGATGATGGCCGAAGAGCTCGGTGCCATCACCTGCGGCGGCGTGCCGATGGCGATCGGGGTGCAGACCGATATGGCGACGCCGGCGCTGGCGCGGTTCGGTTCTGATGACGTGCGCCGTGAATTTCTCGCGCCGGCGATTGCCGGTGATGCGGTGGCCTGCGTCGGCGTCTCGGAGCCGGGCGCCGGTTCCGACGTCGCCTCGATCAAGACGAGTGCGCGCTCCGACGGCGACGATTACGTCATCAACGGCGGCAAGATGTGGATCACCAACGGCGTGCAGGCGGACTGGATCTGCCTGCTCGCCAACACCAGCGACGGCCAGGTCCATCGCAACAAGTCGCTGATCTGTGTGCCGATGAAAGCCAAGGGTGTGCAGGTGGCGCGCAAGCTCGACAAGATGGGCATGCGCTCATCCGACACCGCCCAAATCTTTTTCGACAACGTCCGGGTGCCCAAGCGCAACCGGATCGGCGAGGAAGGCAAGGGCTTTACCTACCAGATGGTGCAGTTCCAGGAGGAACGGCTGTGGGGCGCGGCGGCCTGCCTGAAGGCGCATGAATTCATCATATCAGAGACGATCGAATACACGCGCAACCGCAAGGCATTCGGAAAGTCGATCCTCGATAACCAGACCGTTCATTTCAAGCTGGCGGAGATGCAGACCGAGATCGAACTGTTGCGCGCGCTGGTCTACCGCGCTGCCGAGGCGTTGATCGCGGGCGAGGACGTGACGCGGCTTGCCACCATGGCCAAGCTCAAGGCGGGACGGCTGGGGCGCGAACTTACCGATGCCTGCCTGCAATTCTGGGGTGGCATGGGGTTCATGAACGAGACGCCGGTCAGCCGGGCCTATCGCGACAGCCGCCTGACCTCGATCGGCGGCGGCGCCGACGAGGTGATGCTGACGGTGTTATGCAAGATGATGGGCACGCTGCCTGGCATGAAACAGAAATAGCGGCGAACGCGATGCCTGTTCGCCGCTGTGCCTGCGGTCAGGCGGGCGTGCCATAGCGCTTCAATAATCTGCACGCCCAAGCTGCGACAGGGCAACCAGCGCTTAGACGCAAGACCCGGAACCTGGTCCTCATACAGTTCATCCAACGCCTGCGCAAAGCAGCTAAGATTCAACCAAGATTCAACATAGTATGGGAGGAAGGCATGACCTCGCTCAACCGTCGTACGCTACTGGCTGGTTCGGCGGCGGCAGGTGTCGTGGCGCTTGCGGGCCCTTCTCGTGCCGAAGAAACTCCCGGCGTTACCGCGACCGAGATCAAGATCGGTTGCACCACGTCGCTGAGTGGTCCGGTGTCGGCGTTGGGAACGATCGCGAAATGCTCGGACGCTTATTTCCGCATGATCAACGACCAGGGCGGCATCGCCGGCCGCAAGGTCAGCTTCATCTACTATGACGATGGATTCAATCCGGCGAAAACCGTCGAGCAAACCAGAAAGCTGATCGAAAGCGACAATGTCGCTTTTCTGTTTTCGATGCTCGGCACGGCGCCGAACTCCGCCGTGGTCAAGTACGTCAACTCGAAGAAGGTGCCGCATCTGTTCCTGTCGGTGAACGGCGACAAATGGGGCGATTACCAGAACTATCCCTGGACCATGGGCTTTGCGCCGAGTTCACGAACCGAGGCGCAGATCTTTGCTAAGTACGCGCTGAGCCAGAAGCCCGATGCGAAGTTTGCCTTGCTCTACCAGAACGACGACCTCGGCAAGGATTTCGTCAACGGCTTGCGCGACGTGCTGGGGCCGCGCTACGATTCCATGGTGAAGGCAGTGTCCTACGAAGTCACCGATCCGACGATCGATTCCCAAGTCGTCGCACTGCGCGCCAGCAACGCCGATGTTCTGATCTCGGGTGTCACGGCGAAGTTTGCGGCGCAGTCGATCCGGAAGGTCTTCGAACTCGACTGGAAACCGATGCATTTCGTCACCAGCGGCGCCGCCTCGGTGGCCTCGACCATCATGCCGGTCGGGCCCGAGCGCGCGGTCGGCGTTATCACCTCGGTGTACATCAAGGATCCGTCCGATCCGGCGTGGGCGGAAGATCCCGCGACCAAGGACTACTTGAAGTTCATGGCGAAGTATTACAGCGAAGGGAATCCGAAGGAGTTCCTCAACGCGTACGGGTATACGGTGACATCAGTGCTGCGCGTATTGCTGGAGCAGTGCAAAGGGAATTTCAGCCGCGACAGCATCATGCGCGAAGCGAACAACCTTAGGAACGTCGAGGTCCCGACCCTGTTGCCGGGCGTTCGTGTCAACACCAGCCCTACCAACCACCATCCGTTGCGTCAGATGCAGTTGCAGCGCTGGGACGGAAAAGGTTATGTCCGGTTCGGCAATATCATCGAGGGGGCAGATCTCTGATGCGGCACGCGCCGGACGTATAAGGATGTCGTTGCGGACGGCCTGCCGGCGTTCCAGACTGCCAATCAAGAAGAGAGGGAACGCCTGATGATCACGCTCTATCACTGCGACGGCGCGCGCTCGTTCCGCCCGCTCTGGATGCTCGAAGAGATGGGCTTGCCCTACGAGCTGAAGATGCTGCCGTTCCCGCCGCGCGTGCTCGCCAAGGAATATCTCGCGATCAATCCGCTCGGCACCATTCCATTCATGATCGATGGCGAGACCAAGATGACGGAGTCCTCCGGCATTTGTTACTATCTCGGCACCAAATACGGACCGACGCCGCTGGTGGTAGGGCAGGATGATCCGGCCTATGGCGCCTTCCTGAACTGGATGTATTTCAGCGACGCCACGCTGACCTTTCCGCAAACGCTGGTGCTGAGATACAGCCAGCTCGAGCCGGAAGAACGGCGGAACCCGCAAGTTGCCGGCGATTACGCTAAATGGTTCCTGGGCCGGCTGCGCGCGGTCGAGGCAGCGACCGCCAATGCCGAAAACCTGTGCGCTGGCCGCTTTACCGCGGCCGATATCGTTAACGGCTATGCACTGCGGCTGGCCGGCAATGTCGGCCTGGACAAGGATTTCGGGCCGAATGTCAGGGCCTATTGGGCCCGGTTGCAGGAGCGCGAGGGTTACCAGCGCGCGGTTGCGGCGGAGCGCAAGGCGGGCATCGAGCAAAACGTCGCCCCGCGCGTTCGGGCCTAACGGGTGTGTGTCATTCCGGGTTCGCTTCGCGCCCCGGAATGACAGTCCCTTCTCTCGGTGACAGTCCTCAAATTTCCGCTATGGTTGACCCCATCGCAGCGGCCAAAGAGCCGTGCGAGGAGGACAAGCCATGGACGATACCGGCCACAAATCCGGCCATCTGATGCTGATCACCCCGGAACGCGTGTTCTACGCCGGCCTGCTTGGTCGGCCCCGGCAACGCTGCTCGGGCGGGTTCAACATCTATGTTGCGATCGAGGGCGGTCTTTGGCTGACCACGGCCGATGGCCGCGAAACCCATGGCGATATGGTCGCGCTGTTGCCGAACGTCAGGCACACCATCGCCAGCGATCATCGCTCGGTGCTCAGCGTCGTCATCGAACCGGAGAGCGTTCGTCCCGGTGCGCTGGAAGATCTCGCGACGCGCCTCGCGGGGCCTGAGGGCGCGGCTTTCGTCAGCCGCATCCGCGCCGCCTATCGTGAACTGCGCGAGCATCACGCCGGCTGTGAGTTTTCCAGCGCCGAATTCGATCTCCTGTGCCTTGGCGAAGTCTTGCCGCAACGTGAGCTCGATCCCCGCGTGGCACACGCGATTGTGCAGATCGGAAAATTCTCCGGCGAGCCGGTGACGGCGGCAAGCTGCGCCGCGGAGGCGGGATTATCGCCGTCGCGCTTTCTGCACCTGTTCAAGGAAGAGACTGGAATCTCGTTCCGCTCGTTCCGCGCCTGGAAGCGTGCGCGGCATCTCTTGCATTTCGCTAACCAGGACATCAACCTTGCGCATCTCGCGCAGGATATCGGCTATCCCGATTCGACGCATTTTAGCCACTCGATCCGCCGCTTCTACGGGCTGAAGCCGCGCGCGATCTTTTCCGGCTCGCGCGATCTCGCGATCTACAGCCACCGCCACGCCAGCGCCGGATAGCGGGTGGACGCAAGAAGCCGGCTGATGCGGCACGCATGATCGCGCTGGATGTTCGCGATCTCTCGCGTCTCGTTTTCGAAGGTTGATCCATGGGCGACAAGGCCGTCATTACCTGCGCGCTGAACGGCGTGTTGACCGATCCGAAGCAGCACAACGTGCCGGTGACGCCGGAACAGATGGCGCGTGAGGCCAAGGCCGCCTTCAATGCCGGCGCCAGCATTATGCACATTCATCTGCGCCAGCAGGAACCGAACAAGGGGCATCTGCCGTCCTGGGACGTCAACGTCTCCAAAGAGATCCAGCAGGCGATCCGCGAGGCCTGCCCCGGCGTCATTATCAATCACACGACAGGCACGTCGGGTCCGAAGTATCAGGGTGCGCTCGATTGCGTGCGCGAGACCCGGCCCGAGATCGCGGCCTGCAACGCCGGCTCGCTGAACTATCTCAAGGTGAAGTCCGATAATACCTGGGCCTGGCCGCCGATGATGTTCGACAACGCGGTCGAGAAGGTGCAGGACTATCTCGACGTGATGAAGGAAGCGGGCACGATTCCGGAGTTCGAATGTTTCGACGTCGGCATCGAGCGCTGCGTTGGCATGTACGTGCAGACCGGCATGTATTCCGGACCGCTCGAATATAACTTTGTGATGGGCGTGGCGTCAGGCATGCCGGTGGATCCGGAGTTGCTGCCGATCTTGCTCAAGCTGAAACTGCCGGCAGCGCATTGGCAGGTCACCGCGATCGGCCGCGCCGAAATCTGGCCGCTGCACCAGCGCTGCGCCGATCTCGGTGGGCATTTGCGCACCGGGCTGGAGGATACCTTTTATCTCGGCGACGGCACCAAGGTGATCTCGAACGGGCAGTTGATCGAAGCCATCGCCGCTTGCGCGCGGCGGGCGGGCCGCGAAATCGCGAGCCCGGCTGAGGCGCGGCAGATTTTCGGGACCCGGCATTAGTGCCGTCATTGCGAGCGAAGCGAAGCAATCCATCGCGCCATCCGGCAAGGTATGGATTGCTTCGTCGCTTCGCTCCTCGCAATGACGGGTGGAGAGTTCATGGCTGTAATTGAATCGACCATCTCCCCCTCCAGCGCCGCCTACAAGGCCAACCGCGACGGCATGCTGGTGCTGATCGCGCGGATGCGCTCGCTGGAAGATCGCACGCGCGCCGCATCGGCCGCGGCCAAGGACCGCTTCCACAAGCGCGGGCAATTGCTGCCGCGCGAGCGCGTGGCGCTGGTGCTCGATCCGGGCTCGCCGTTCATCGAACTATCGACGCTTGCCGGCTACATGTTCGACGTGCCGGATGCGGAGAAGAGCGTTCCCGGCGGCGGCGTGATCGCAGGGATAGGTTTCGTCTCCGGCATTCGCTGCATGGTCAGCGCCAATGATTCCGGCATTGACGCGGGCGCGTTGCAGCCTTTCGGCCTCGACAAGACGCTGCGGGTGCAGGAACTGGCGCTGGAAAACAAGCTGCCTTACGTGCAACTGGTCGAAAGCGCCGGCGCCAATCTGCTGCGTTACCGCGTCGAGGATTTTATCCGCGGCGGCAACATCTTTCGCAATCTCGCGCGGCTGTCGGCCGCCGGTCTGCCCGTCGTCACCGTGACGCATGGATCGTCAACGGCGGGCGGTGCCTACCAAACGGGGCTCTCCGACTACATCGTCATGGTCCGCGGCCGTACCCGCGCATTCCTGGCCGGCCCGCCGCTCTTGAAGGCGGCGACGGGTGAGATCGCAACCGAGGAGGAACTCGGCGGCGCCGAGATGCACACCTCCATTTCAGGTCTTGGCGACTATCTCGCCGAGGACGACCGCGATGCGCTGCGCATCGCGCGCGATATCATGGCCAACCTGGAATGGGATCGGCCGAAGGCTGCGGCATTGTCCTTCAAGCCGCCACGCTATGACGCCGAGGAACTGCTCGGTATCATGCCGATCGACCACAAGCGCCCGGTCGATATGCGCCAGGCCATCGCGCGCTTCGTCGACGATTCCGATTTCACCGAGTTCGGCGCGAATTACGGCCCGGCGACGGTCTGTGGCCACGCCCGCATCGAAGGACAGGCGATCGGCATCATCACCAACAACGGCCCGCTCGACGTACCCGGCGCCAACAAGGCGACGCATTTCATCCAGGCCTGCTGCCAGTCGCGCACGCCGCTGCTCTACATGAACAACACCACCGGCTACATGGTAGGCCGTGCCTATGAGGAAGCCGGCATGATCAAGCACGGCTCCAAGATGATCCAGGCGGTGACGTCGGCGACCGTGCCGCAGATCACGATCTATTGCGGGGCGTCGTTCGGGGCCGGCAATTACGGCATGTGCGGGCGCGGTTTCCACCCGCGCTTCTGCTTCTCCTGGCCCAATGCCAAGACCGCCGTGATGGGCGGCGAGCAGGCCGCCGAAACCATGGCGATCGTGACCGAGGCTGCGGCGACGCGACGGGGCAAGCCGATCGAGAAGGAAAAGCTGGAGGCGATGAAGGCGCAGATCACGGGCGTGTTCGACGGCCAGATGGACGTGTTCTCGACCAGCGCGCGGGTGCTCGACGACGGCGTGATCGATCCCCGCGATACCCGCAGCGTGCTTGCGGAAGTGCTGGCGATCTGCCGCGAGGCCGAAGCCCGCACGCCGCAGCGCTTGCAATTCTCGGTCGCCCGGCCATGAGCGGGATCGAGATGAAGCGAACGCCATTCTTTAAGATTCTCGTCGCCAACCGCGGCGAGATCGCACTGCGGATCATGCGCACCGCGCGGCGGCTCGGCTATGGCGTCGTAGCCGTCTATTCCGATGCCGATCGTGATGCGCTGCACGTGCGTGAGGCGGATCAGGCGGTGCGGATCGGGGAGGCGCTGCCGGCGCAGTCTTACCTGCGGATCGATGCGATCATCGCCGCGGCCAAAGCCAGCGGGGCCGGCGCCGTGCATCCGGGCTACGGCTTCCTCGCCGAGAACGAGGATTTTGCGCAGGCCTGCCGCGATGCCGGGCTGGTCTTCATTGGGCCGTCGCCGGAGGCGATCCGGGCGATGGGCAATAAGGCCGGCGCCAAAGACATCATGGCAAAGGCAGGCGTTCCTGTCGTGCCCGGCTATCAGGGTGCGGACCAGAGCGACGCAGTGATGCTGGCGGAGGCCAGGAAGATCGGATTCCCCGTGATGATCAAGGCGGTTGCTGGCGGTGGCGGGCGCGGCATGCGGCTGGTCGAAGACGCCTCGGCATTTCCGGATGCGCTGCGCAGCGCAAGGTCGGAGGCGCAGGGCGCGTTCGGTGATCCCACGGTGATCCTGGAGCGCGCGATCGTCGATCCCCGCCACATCGAGATTCAGGTGTTCGGCGATCGCTACGGCAATGCCATCCATCTCGGCGAGCGCGATTGCTCGGTGCAGCGCCGACACCAGAAGCTGATCGAGGAAGCGCCCTCGCCAAAAGTGACGCCGGACTTGCGGGCGCGCATCGGCGCCGTCGCGGTCACTGCGGTCAAATCGATCGACTATGAGGGTGCGGGTACGCTGGAGTTCCTGCTCGATCCGTCCGGCGAGTTCTATTTCATGGAAATGAACACGCGTCTGCAGGTCGAGCATCCCGTCACCGAAGCGATTACCGGGCTCGATCTGGTCGAACTGCAGTTGCGCATTGCCACCGGCCAGCCGCTCGGGCTCAAGCAGGAAGACGTCAAATTCTCCGGCCACGCCATCGAGGTGCGGTTGTGCTCGGAGGACGCGAACCATGACTTCATGCCGCAATCGGGGCGAATGGGGCTGTGGCAGATGCCCGACAGCATCCGCGTCGAGCACGCGCTGCGATCGGGTTCGGAGATTCCGCCGTTCTACGATTCGATGATCGCCAAGATCATCAGCCATGGTGCCGACCGCAACGAGGCTCGCGGGCGGCTGATTTGCGGGCTTGAACAGACTGCCGCATTCGGCATCACCACCAATCAGGGATTCCTGATTTCCTGCTTGCGCCATCCTGCCTTTGCGAAGGGCGAAGCGACCACGGCCTTCATCGGCAATCACCGCGACGAATTGCTGGCGTCGCGTGCGAACCACGAGACGGAGGCCGCGCTGGCGGCATTGCTGCTTTATGTCACCAACCCGCATGCGCCTCCCTGGCGCAGCGGACGCAGTCTGGCGGCGACGTTCCCGCTGACGATGCGGATCGACCTTGGCCACGGTGCGTTCGATGTCGATATTGTTCGAAACCGCGACGGGAGTTATGTCGCCGGCCTCGATGGCAACGAGTGGCGTTTCGAGATCAATGAGCTTGGCCCCGACACGATCCGCTTCCGTGCCAACGGCATGATGGAGTCAGCGAGATTTCTGCGCGATGGCGGTCATCTGTACATCCTGCATCGCGGAGCCTCGCTTGCCGCCCGCGATCTGACGCTGGCTGCACCGGCCTCCGCTGCGGCGGCGGACGGCGACGGCAAGGTGCGCGCGACGATGAACGGCCGCGTGGTGGCCGTGCTGGTCAAGCCCGGCGAGCAGGTTGCCGTCGGCCAGCCGGTGATGACGCTGGAAGCGATGAAGATGGAGCACGTGCACATGGCAGGTGTCGCGGGTACGGTTTCGTCGATCGATGTCACGGAGGGCGAGCAGGTGACGACGGGGCGGATCGTCGTGGAGATTGCGGCGGCGTGACAAAAATCTCTGTCGTCCCGGGCTTGACCCGGGACCCATAACCACGAATGCACGATTTGTGCGAAGTTGGGGCGATAACTTTCGTTCATAAGTAGCAGCGGTGGTTATGGGTACCTGCGTTCGCAGGGACGACGATAGACTTACTCCGGTCGCCCCGTGCCGTCGTTCAGCCAGCACGCTACCTGATGTCCTTCGCCGGCCTCCACCAGCGCCGGCCGCTCCACCTTGCAGCGGTCCATGACATAGCGGCAGCGGGTGTGGAAAGCGCAGCCTGAGGGCGGATTGATCGGGCTCGGGACGTCGCCGTCGACCATCGGCGCAAGGCGCTTTGCCTTGGGATCAGCGACCGGGACTGACGCCAGCAGCGCCTGCGTGTATGGATGCCGCGGGTTGGCGAACAACTCCGACTTGTCCGCGATTTCGACAATGCGTCCGAGATACATCACGGCGACGCGATGGCTGATATGGGCGACGACGGCGAGATCGTGGGCGATGAACAGGTAGGAAAAATCGTTCTTGCGCTGCAGGTCGATCAACAGGTTGATCACTTGCGCCTGGATGGAGACGTCGAGCGCTGAAACCGGCTCGTCGCACACGATCAGGCTCGGCCCGAGCGACAGTGCCCGAGCGATGCAGATGCGCTGCCGCTGGCCGCCGGAGAATTGGTGCGGGTAGTTCTTCATCTGATCGGCCCGCAATCCCACCTGCGCGAACAGTTCCGCGACGCGTTCCTGCTGCGCGCGACCGGTTGCCAGCCCATGCACGGCGAGCGGCTCGCCGACGATATCGCCCGCGGTCATGCGCGGATTGAGCGAGGCGAACGGATCCTGGAATACGATCTGCATCGAGCGACGGTGCGGCCGCATCTCGGCCTTGCTGAGCCCGGTGATGTCGGTGCCGTTCAGCTTGATGGCGCCACTGGACGGCTCCACCAGCCGCAGCACGGCGCGTGCGACCGTCGACTTGCCGCAGCCGGATTCGCCGACCAGCCCGAGTGTCTCGCCCTTGCCGACCGAGAAACTGACGCCGTCGACCGCATGCACGGTGCCGACGCGCCGGCGCAGGACGCCGCCGCGCACCGCGTAATGCTTGACGAGGTCGGTGACTTCAAGGAGGGGGCGTTGGTCGCTCATGGCACGCCTACCAATTCGGTTGCGCGCCAGCACGCCGCGAAGTGGTCGCCGTCGACTTCTTGCAGCGGTGGATATTCGGCGCGGCATCGGTCCACGGCAAGGCGGCAGCGCGGCGCAAAGGCGCAGCCCGGCGGCAGGTTGGTCAGCGACGGCACCATGCCGGGAATCTCGTTCAGCCGCGCATCGGTCTTGGCGCCGAACGAAATCACCGCCGGCATCGAGGCCATCAGCCCGCGCGTGTAGGGATGCTTTGGATTTTCGAACAGGTCCTCTACCGTCGCTTCCTCGACCTTCTTGCCGGCATACATCACGATGACGCGCTGCGCGGTCTGCGCGACGACGCCGAGATCGTGCGTGATCAGGATCAAGCCGGTGCCGAGCTTCTTTTGCAGGTCGACGATCAGCGCCAGGATCTGCGCCTGGATCGTCACGTCGAGCGCGGTGGTCGGCTCGTCCGCGATCAACAGCGCCGGCCGGCACGCCAGGGCCATAGCGATCATCGCGCGCTGCCGCATGCCGCCGGACAATTGATGCGGATATTCGTGCGCGCGCCGGTCCGGCTCGGGAATGCGGACCAGGCGGAGCATCTCGACCGCCTTGGCCCAGGCTTCCTTTGCGGTCATCTCCTGGTGCAGGCGGAGCACTTCGGTGATCTGGTCGCCGATCCGCATCACTGGATTGAGCGAGGTCATCGGCTCCTGAAAGATCATCGAGATGCGGTTGCCGCGGATGTCGCGCATCTCGGCCTCGTCGAGGCTGAGCAGATCGGTGCCTTCCAGCGTCACCGACCCGCCGACCACGCGGCCCGGCGGGTCGGGCACCAGCCGCATCACCGACAGCGCGGTCACGCTCTTGCCGCAGCCGGACTCGCCGACGATCGCGAGCGTTTCGCCGCGGCGCACCGTGAACGAGACGTCGTCGACCGCGCGGAACAGCCCGGAATTGGTGAAGAACACCGTCTGCAGGTTCTTCACATCGAGAATAGTGTCGTCCTTGCGTGCCTCGCTCATCAGCCGCGCTGCCTCGGATCGAGGATGTCGCGAAGCGCGTCGCCGAACAGATTGGTGCCGAATACGGCAAGGGAGATGGCGACGCCCGGGAAAATCACCAGCCACGGCGCGGTGCGGACATATTCAGCCGCCGATTCCGACAGCATGCGGCCCCACGACGGATAAGGTTCGGGGATGCCAAGGCCGAGGAACGACAGCGAGGCTTCGGTGAGGATGGTGGAACCGAGCTGCGCGGTCGCCAGCACGATCAAGGGCGCGAGCGTGTTCGGCAGCACGTGGCGGAGCGCAATGCGGGTCTCGCTCATGCCGATCGATTTCGCTGCCTCGACGAAGGGCTGCTCGCGCAGCGCCAGCGTATTGGCGCGGATCACGCGGGCGACGGTGGGGATCAACGGGATCGCAATCGCGATGATCACGTTCGGCAGCGAGGGACCGAGCGCCGCCGTCATCACCAGCGCCAGCACCAGCAAGGGCAGGGCCTGCAGGATGTCGGTGACGCGCTGGAACAGCAGATCGACCCAGCCGGACAGATAGCCGGATACGAGGCCGACGATGACGCCGATCGACGATCCGAGCGCGGTGGCGCCGATGCCGACGGCCAGCGATATCCGCGCGCCGTGAATGATCCGGCTCCAGACGTCACGGCCGAATGAATCGGTTCCCATCCAGTGCGCTGCGCTGGGCGCCGCCAGCCGCTGCGCCGAATCGACACTGAGCGGGTCGTAGCGGGCAATCAGGTCGGCCGAGATCGCCATCCAGACGAACATCACCATGATGACAAGGCCGATCGTGCCGAGCAGATAACGCTGCGCCAGGAACACCAGCCGGCGCCAGCCATGCGTCGAATGGGCGCCGGCCCGCCTCAACTCGCTTTCGAAGTTAATCGTGCTCACGCGGCTAATCCCCATACCGGATGCGCGGGTCGATCGCGGCGTAAAGCATATCGACGGTGAAGTTCGCGACCACCACGACCACGGCGATCAGCATCACGAGATTCTGCACGATCGGGTAATCGCGCCAGCGCAGCGCCTCGACCAGGAAGCGGGCCACGCCTGGAATATTGAACACGGTTTCGGTGACGATCAGCCCGCCGATCAGGAACGCTGCCTCGATGCCGATCACGGTGATAACAGGGAGAATCGCGTTCTTCAGTGCGTGGCGATAATTGACCGAAGCCTCGGACGCGCCCTTGGCGCGCGCGGTGCGGATGTAGTCCTGCCGCAGAATTTCGAGCATCGAGGAGCGCGTGATGCGCATGGTCAGCGCGGCGCTGCGAAACCCGACCGCCATCGCCGGCACGGCATAGATCGCGAACGCCTCCGTCCAGGTTGCCGGGTTCGGATTATAGATCGGCATGTGGCCGAACAGCGAAACCGAGGCCATCAGGATAAGCAGCCCGAGCCAGAAGGAAGGCAGCGACAGGCCACTCAGGCTGACGACACGGAGGGTGTAATCCAGCCGCGAGCCTTGGTGGACTGCGCTGAGAACGCCTAAGGGAATGCCGATCGAGGCCGAGAACAACAGCGCAAGCGCCGCCAGCCGGGCGGTGATCGGAATGCGCGGCAGGATCTCCTGCAACGCCGGCTTTTCCGAGACGTAGGAATAGCCGAGATCGCCGTGCAGCAGCCCGCCGATCCAGTTCAGATATTGCTGGTAGATCGGCAGGTTGAGGCCGAGTTCCTTTTCCAGGTTGGCCTTGTCGGTGGGATCGACGAAGCCGGCGGCGTCGAACAGGATGTCGACGATGTTGCCGGGGACGACCCGCAGCAACACGAAGATGATGATCGATATCCCGATCAGGGTCACGAGCATCAAGGCGAGGCGTCGCACGATGTAAGCAAACACCCGGCTACTCTCCCTGACCCATCGGCTAGAGCCCATTCGGTTCTGATGAATCAGAACCGAGCTCTCGGTTCTTGTTTTGACGCGTTTTCTTCACGCGAACCGGGATCCACTTCGCTCGAAAACGCTATCGCGGCCGGACGTTACTTGTCCATCCAGACGTCTTCGTAACGGTAGCCGTTGTAGGAGCTGTTCACCATGATGGTGATGCCCTTGACATAAGGCTGCCAGCACGAGCCCTGGCGGGCGTGCAAGATGATCGGCCGCGCCACGTCTTCCTGCAGCTTCCTGTCGATCTCCCAGACCAGCTTCTTGCGCTTGGTGACATCCTTCTCCATCGACTGCTCGTCGAACAACTTCTCGATTTCCCTGTTGCAGTAGTTGGTGTAGTTGCGCTCCGAGCCGCAGGAATAGTTTTCGTAGAATGACTGGTCGGGGTCGTCGACCGCATTGCCGGTGAGGTTAAGGCCGAGCGAGTAATCCTTGCGGGCGACCTTCGGGAACCATTGTGCGGTATCGACGACGTCGAGATCGCCGTCGATATAGATGCTCTTCATCTGGTCGATCAGGATGACGGCGGGATCGCGGTAGATCGGGATGTTGCGCGTGGCGACCTTGACGGCGAGGCGCTTGTCCGGTCCATAGCCCGCCTTCTGCATCAGCTTGCGCGCCTCTTCCCGATTGGCGTTGACGTCGGGACCGTAACCCGGAATCGATTCCAGCATTTCCTTCGGCATCGCCCACAAGCCGCCCGGCGCGGGGAGCATGGTGCCGCCGATGTCGGCCTGTCCCTCGTACAGTATCGAAACGAAGGCCTTGCGGTCGAGCACCAGTGCCAGCGCGCGGCGAATGTCGATATTGTCGAACGGCGGGGCGGACGAGTTGACGATGATGTTGGTCGAGACGTTGACCGGCTCGACCACGCACACTGCGTTCGGTGCCTGCGACTTGACCTCCTTCAAGAGCGGGATTGACACTTCGGTCGGGAAAGTCATGTCGAATTTCCCGGAGACAAATCCGAGAATGGCCGTCGAACGGTTCGTGATGATGGTGAACTCGATGCCGTCGAGGTGCGGCAGGCCCTTCTTGAAGTAGTCGGGATTCTTCGTGAGCTTGATCGATTCGTTGGCCTTGAACTCGACGAATTTGAACGGGCCGGTGCCGACCGGCTTGGTACGCATGTCGGCCGGGGAGACGTGGCAGGGGTAAACCGGGGTGTAGCCGGAGGCGAGTAACGACAACAACGCCGGCTGCGGCCTCTTCAGGCTGAACGATGCCTCGAAATCGCCGTTTGTCGTCACGTCCTCGACCTGGTTGTACCAGGACTTTCGCGGGTTCTGGCGAAACTTCTGTTGCGACTTGCCCATCAGCATGTCGAAGGTGCACTTGACGTCGGCTGAGGTGAACGGCTTGCCATCATGCCATTTGACGCCCTGCCTCAATTTGAAAGTGAGTTTCTTGCCGTCGTTGCTCCAGGCCCAGCTCTCCGCCAGATCCGGGACGATGGAATCTGCGCTGTTCTGCGCGACGTCTTGCTTGAACAAGACGAGGTTGTTGAAGACCGGCATGAAGGGAACGTTGATCGAGAACGTCGCGCCTTCATGGATCGAGGCGCTGCCTGGGCTGTCGCGATGATAGACCCTGAGGATGCCGCCCTGTTTCGGCTCGCCGGCCGATGCAACATCATAAGCCGGCAGCAACAACAACGCCGCGGCGGCAAGCGCATGAACGCTCCGCATGGTCCCCTCCCATATTTGCTCGGTCTCGAAACGGCCGATTGCGTCAGACGATAGCATGACCGCGCGTCTGGGCAACCGGCCAAGACGATGCACAGATCGGCAATTCGAACTAATCGAAATCCGCGCGGCGGAACATGCGCGCCAACGCAGCCGTTCGCTGCGAAAGCGGCAGATTCGCTGCAGCGTAGCCGTTATGTTGCTGCTCGCGCTGGAATGTCTCGCCCGATGATGCACCGCACCACCAGGTGTCGCGACGTCTGTGTTCTGGTTCGCCATCTCACATCGTCGCATGCTCACACGATCCGCGACGTCTTGTTGCCCCAATAGCGATCGCGCAACAGGCGCTTGTAGAGCTTGCCGGTCGGCAGCCGCGGCAGTTCGGCCTCGAAATCGATCGAGCGCGGCACTTTCTGGCGCGACAGCGACTGGCTGCAGAAGGCGATCAGTTCGTCGGCCAGTTCCTGTCCCGGCGAAACGCCCGGCATCGGCTGCACCACGGCCTTTACTTCCTCGCCAAGGTCAGGATTCGGCACGCCGAACACCGCGGCATCGGCGATCTTGGGATGGGTGATCAGGAGGTTCTCGCATTCCTGGGGGTAGATGTTGACGCCGCCAGAGATGATCATGAAGGTCGCGCGATCGGTCAGATAGAGATAACCGTCCTCATCGACATAACCGACGTCGCCGACCGTGCTCATGCTGCCGTCAGGCGAGCGCGCCTCCTGGGTCTTGGCCGGGTCGTTGAAATATTCAAACGGGGTCGCGGTCTTGAACCACACCGTGCCCGGGGTGCCCACCGGGCAGGGTCGCATGTTCTCGTCGAGAATATGGAGGTCGCCGAGCAGCACCCGGCCGACGGTGCCGCGGTGTGCCAGCCATTCCTCGCTGTTGCAGGCGGTGAAGCCGAGCCCTTCGGTGGCGCCGTAATATTCATGGATGATAGGTCCCCACCAATTGATGATGTCGTCCTTCACCGCAGCCGGGCAGGGCGCGGCAGCATGGATCGCGATCTCGAGCGATGAGAGGTCGTGACGCTTGCGGACATCCTCCGGCAGCTTCAACATGCGCGAGAACATTGTCGGCACAAGCTGGGTGTGGGTGACGCCCCATCTTTGAACCAGTTCCAGATACCTTTCCGGATCAAAACTTTCCATGATGATGACGGTGCCGCCGGTGCGGATCGTCAAATTGACCGCCGCCTGCGGCGCCGAATGGTACAGCGGCGCGGGCGAAAGATAGATCATGCCTTCGCGGTAGTGCCAGACGCCGTGCAGGAAATCGAAGATCGCCAGGTTCTGAAGCGGAGGTTGTTCGGGCAGCGGCCGCAGGATGCCCTTCGGCCGGCCCGTGGTGCCCGACGAATAGAGCATCGCGGTGCCGATGCATTCGTCTGATATCGGCGTCTTCGGCAGGCCTGCCGTCGCCTGCTCAAGCCCGACGATACGGTCGCTCTCGCCGTCGCCGTCTGCGACAATGCATAAGTCGACCTTGGGGCATTCCTTCAGCGCCTCGCGGGCGACGTCGAGCTTTGCCTTCGAGGTGACGAGAATGCGCGACTGGCTGTTGGTGAGGATGTAGGCAAGCTCGCCCGCGGTCAGGTAGGAGTTCACGCAGGTATAATAAAGTCCGCTGCGTTCGCCGGCGCCGCAGGCCTCGAGGTAGCGGCTGTTGTTCTCCATGAAGATCGAATAGTGATCGAGGCGGTTGAGTCCGCGGTTGCGAAACAAGTGCGCCAGCCGGTTCGTGCGCGCCTCCAGTTCACGATAGGTTACGGCCTCTCCGGTGGAAGCCATGATGAAGGCGGGCTGCAGCGGACGAAGATGAGCATGTGTGCCGGTGTACATATCGGCTTCGGTCTCCTTACGCGGTCATGTCCAGAATCTCGCGCACCTGCGCCGGTCCCTCGATCTTGCGCGGATTGCGCGGCACCCACGGCGTTGCCATCGCTTGTTGCGCGATGCGGTCGAAGTGCTCAGGCCCAACCTTGACCTCGCTCAGGCTGCGCGGCATGCCGAGATTGCGAATGAATCGATCGAGCACGTCGCCGGCGTCTTCGTTCGGATGGCCCATGGCGGCTGCGACCAGCGCCTGACGTTCGGCATTCGCTGACTTGTTCCATCGCATCACCGACGGCAGCATCACGCAGGAGGTGTAGCCGTGCGGGACTCCGAACTCCGCGCCGAGCACGTAGCCGATGCCATGGCTGGCGCCCATCGGCACGCCGGAAGCGAGCGGCCCGGTCGAAAGCCAGGTCCCGATCTGACAATCCATCCGCGCGTCGAGGTCGCCGGCCGCGGCCTTCACCCGCGGCAGCGCCTGCGCCAGCATCGACAGGCCCTTCAGCGCTTGCGCATCGCCATATGGGTGAGCCTCGCGCGAGCAGATGCCTTCGACGCAATGGTCGACGGCGCGGATACCGGTCGACAGCCACAGCCATTCCGGCGTGTGCTGGGCAAGCCAGGGGTCGAGAATCACGGCGCGCGGTATCAGCAGCGGATGGCGCAGCGCTTCCTTGACCTTCGTCTTCTCGTTGGTGACGCCGGCCGTGGAGGAGAATTCACCGCCGGCGATCGTCGTCGGCACGCTGATCTGGCGCACCGTCGGCGCGGCAAGTTGCGGTGAGCCGCCGCGACCGGCCTTGATCCGGTCGATGTCATCTGCGCTGCGGACGTCGTTGGCGAGGCAGAGCTGCACGGCCTTGGCGCCGTCGGTGATCGAACCGCCGCCGATCGTGACGATGAGATCGGCAGCCGCTGCGCGGGCCTGTTCGCTGGCGGCGATCACGGCTGAGCGGGGCGTGTGCGGCGGCATCGCGTCGAACGTGCCGACGCAGCGCGGGCCCAGCGCACGGCGGATGGTGTCGATCACATCGGTTTCGCGATTGAGCGTGCCGCTGACCATCAGGAAGGCGCGCCTCGTGCCGAGCCGATCCACCTGCGCGACAAGCGCCTCGGACGCCGGCCGTCCGAACACGACCTCGTCCATGGCGCCGAATACGACACGCCCTCTGTGCACGCTTGTCCTCCCCGGACATTTTCTGGCCCTTGTGGCGGACCTTGCGGCGAGGTTAGCCGAGGAAATCGGCGACGTCATGCTTCAAGGCGGCAATATGAGCGGACCATCTCGACGATCGGGCAGTCGCTCTCTCCCGCCTTGCGGGAGAGGCGCCCCGCGGCGGGGCGTGGTGAGAGTCTCTTTGCACGATGTCACGTTTTCGTCATCAGGCGGCGATTAGCTGACCATTCGTCGCAACGGGTTCCGCTTTCATCGCAGTGCGAAAACGCGAAATCCGCGTTGCGAAGAGCGTTGACTACGCGGATGCATAACGATTGGGCTTGATCCCAGCCGGTTCTTGACGAGACTGGGAACCGATCACATCTGTGGCCTCCGCAACTAAGTTCCACGGCAAGCTTTTCCATCGATCAGGATGTTGAGAATGCAGGGGGAGATGGGATTGAGCACGACTGAGCCATTGAACCGTCCGGCTGCGACAAGCCGTGATGGTCACTCACTTCGCGGTCTCAAATGGTTGCCCCCATTGCTTGCGCTTGCGCTGTCCGCCTGTGGCGACAAGCCGCCGCAACAGCCAGCCGCCGCGGCACCATCTGTCACGGTCTCGCAGCCGGTGAAACGCACCGTCACCGATTGGGACGAATTCACCGGCCGCTTCGAGGCCATCCAGGAGGTCCAGGTTCGCGCCCGCGTCGGGGGGTTCGTGAAGAGCGTCGAATTCCGCGACGGCGCGATCGTGCGCGCGGGCGACCTGCTTTACGTTATTGACGCCCGTCCGTTCGAGGCGGTCGCCGAGCAGGCCGATGGCCAGTTGTCGGACGCACGCGCGAGGGCCGAACTCGCCAGGCGCGAACTCGACCGTGCGCTGACGTTGAACCAGACCCAGGCCGTATCCGACTCTATCGTCGACCAGCGCCGCCAGACCCTGCAGGCGGCACGCGCCGCGGAGATGCAGGCCGAAGGCGCGCTCAAGGCCGCCAAGCTAAACATCGAATTCACCCATGTGATGGCGCCGATCACCGGCCGCGTCAGCCGCCATCTCGTGACGCCTGGCAATCTCGTGCAGGGCTCCGAGGGCGGCGCCACGCTGCTCACCTCGATCGTCTCGCTCGACCCGATCTACATCTATTTCGATGTCGACGAGGCGACTTACCTACGAAACAGCCGGCTCTGGTTCGAAGGCAAGCGGCCGAGTTCGCGCGACACGCCGAACCCGGTCCAGGTGACGCTGACCGGCGAGACCAAGCCCTCGCACGAGGGCAAGATGGATTTCCTCGACAACCGCCTGGACGTCTCGACAGGTACGCTGCGCAGCCGCGCTGTGATCCCGAACAAGGATCTCTCGATCCTGCCCGGACAGTTCGGCCGCGTCCGGATCATCGGCAGTGCGCCTTATGAGGCGTTGCTGCTGCCTGATACGGCGATTGCGACCGACCAGTCGCGCAAGATCGTTTTCGTCGTCAAGGACGACAACACGGTCGAGGCGAAGTCGGTGACGCTCGGACCGCTCGATGAAGGCCTGCGCGTGATCCGTGAGGGCCTGAAGCCGGAAGACCGCGTCATTATCGATGGCCTGCAACGGGCACGGGTGGGTGCAAAGGTCAGCCCGCAAACGGGTGAGATCAAGCCGGCCGGTGCCAAGACATGAATCTCGGCCGTCTCTCCATCAACCAGCCCATCCTGGCGATGGTGTTGTCGATCGTGCTTCTGATCGTCGGCGCGATTGCCTACACCACGCTGCCGGTCTCCGAATATCCGCAAGTGGTGCCGCCGACGGTGACGGTCACCACGCAATATCCCGGCGCCTCCGCACAAACCGTGTCCGACACCGTCGCCGCCCCGATCGAGCAGGAGATCAACGGCGTCGAGGACATGCTGTATCTCTACAGCCAGGCCACCTCGAACGGGCAGTTGACGATCACGGTCACCTTCAAGCTCGGCACCGATCTCGACAAGGCCCAGGTGCTGGTGCAGAACCGCGTCGCGATCGCGCAGCCGCGGTTGCCCGAAGAGGTGCAGCGCAACGGCGTCATCACCCGCAAGAACAGCCCCGACATCCTGATGGTCGTGTTCATGCTGTCGCCGGACGACACGTTCGACCAGCTCTACATCTCCAACTACGCGCTGCTGCAGGTCCGCGACGAGTTGCTGCGGCTCGACGGCGTCGGCGACATTCAGATCTTCGGCGCGCGCGACTATTCGATGCGGCTGTGGCTCGACCCCGACAAGATCTCCACGCTCGGCCTGACCGCGGGCGAAGTGGTGGCGGCGATCCGCTCGCAAAACGTGCAGATCGCGGGCGGCCAGATCGCGGAGCCGCCGATCGGCGACCGCGCCTTTTCGCCGAATCTCACCTTTACCGGCCGTCTGAAAGACCCGAAACAATTCGAGGAGATCGTGGTCAAGGCCGGTGCCGACGGGCGCACGGTCAAGCTGCGCGATGTCGCGCGGATCGAACTCGGTGCTTTGGCCTACTCGACCAACAGTTTTCTGCTGCGCAAATCCGCGGTCGCCATGCTGGTGACGCAGCGGCCGGGCTCGAATGCGCTGGCGACCGCCGAGAATATTTCCAAGACGATGGAGAAACTGAAGGCGAGCTTCCCGATGGGGCTCGACTACAACATCGGCTACAACCCGACCGAATTCATCGCGCAGTCCGTCAGCGAGTTGATCAAGACGATCTACGAGGCGATGGCGCTGGTCGTGATCGTGGTGCTGGTATTTTTGCAGGGCTGGCGGCCGGCGATCATCCCGATCATGGCGATTCCGGTGTCGCTGGTCGGCACCTTTGCGGTGATGGCGGCACTAGGATTCTCGATCAACAATCTGACGCTGTTCGGCCTTGTACTGGCGGTCGGCATCGTGGTCGACGACGCGATCGTGGTGGTCGAAAACGTCGAGCGCCACCTCGAACATGGCATGAGCCGGCGCGACGCCGCGCTCCGCACGATGCAGGAGGTCGGCAGCGCGCTGGTGTCGATCGCGCTGGTTCTGTGCGCCGTGTTCGTGCCGACGGCGTTCCTTGGCGGCATCTCCGGGCAGTTCTTCCAGCAGTTCGCCGTCACCATTGCGGTGGCGACCGCGATTTCCTGCTTCTGTTCGCTGACGCTGTCGCCGGCTCTGGCCTCGCTGATCCTGCAGCCGCACGAGGACAAAAGGCCGCCGGCCCGCTGGAATTTCATCGCCCGCGGCTGGGGCGCCTTTACCGGCATGTTCAATCGCGGCTTCGACCGGCTGGCACATGGCTATGCCAGCACGGCCGATTTCGTGATCCGGCATTCGGTGGTGATGTTGCTGGTGTACGTGGCGCTGATCGGCGGCGCCGGATGGCTGTTGATCACGACGCCGCAAGGCTTCATCCCGGCGCAGGACCGTGGCTACGTCATCGTCTCGGTACAATTGCCGGGCGCGGCCTCGCTGGCGCGAACGACCGAAGTGGTCAGGGAGATCGAAAAGATTGCGCTTGAAACGCCGGGCGTCGTTCGCGCGCCGGCCTTCGCGGGCTTCTCGGGCGCGACCCGGACGCAGGCGAGCAATGCCGCGGCACTGTTTCCAGTATTTGACGATCCGGCGGCCAGGGCGAAGAAGGGACTTACGTCCACTTCGATCGCGAATGAACTACGCAAGCGGCTGGCGAACATCCAGGGTGCGTTCATCATCGTGATTCCGCCGCCCGCGGTGCCTGGCATCGGCACCGGCGGCGGCTTCACCATGCGCATCCAGGACCGTCAGGGCCGCGGCTCCGAAATGCTGGCGGCGGCGACCGACGAATTGATAGGCGCCGCGCGCAAGGCGCCCGGACTGACCCAGGTGTTCTCCACCTTTGCCGCCAACACGCCGCAACTGTTCGTCGACATCGACCGCGTCAAGGCACAGAAGCTCGGCGTGCCGATTGCGAACATCAACGATACGATCCAGACCTTTTTCGGCTCGTCCTATGTCAATGACTTCAACCTGTTCGGCCGCACCTACCGCGTCACGGCGCAGGCCGATCTGCCGTTCCGCAAGGAGACGTCCGATCTCGCTCGCCTGCGCACCCGCAATGCCGCCGGCGACATGGTGATGCTCGGCAGCGTCGTGAGTTTCAGCGACATCTCCGGCCCCGACCGCGTCGCGCGCTATAATCTCTATCCCGCGTCCGAGCTGCAGGGTGACACGCTGCCGGGGACCAGTTCGGCGACCGCCATCGACACAATGAAGAAGCTCGCCGAGGAGACGCTGCCGAGCGGCTTCTCGTTCGAATGGACGGATCTGTCCTATCAGCAGGTCACCGGCGGCCAAGCCGGCCTGCTCGTGTTCCCGATCTGCGTGCTGTTCGTGTATCTCGTGCTGGCGGCGCAATATGGCTCGTGGAGCCTGCCATTTGCGGTCATCCTGATCGTGCCCATGTGCCTGCTGGCTGCGACCATCGGCGTGCGGATCATGGGACAGGACGTCAACATCCTGACCCAGATCGGCTTTGTGGTGCTGGTCGGGCTTGCGGCCAAGAACGCCATTCTCATCGTCGAGTTCGCGCGCGACATCGAGCTCGAGGGCAAGGCGCGGCTGGAGGCCGTGATCGAAGCCTGCCGGTTGCGGTTGCGGCCGATCCTGATGACGTCATTCGCCTTCATCCTCGGCGTGCTGCCGCTGGTGATCTCGTCGGGCTCGGGCTCGGAGATGCGGCAGGCGGTGGGCGTCGCCGTGTTCTTCGGCATGATTGGCGTCACGCTGTTCGGCCTGGTGTTCACGCCGATCTTCTACGTCATCGTGCGCAACCTCGCCGAAGGCAAGGGTAAGAAGCGGACGGCGGTGTGAATTCGCGCTCGTCATTCCCGGAATGACGGCGCAGTTTCGATCAAAGTTCCCCAATACTTTTGGCTGATCTGAAATGGATGGGCACTCGCGGGGTTATTGAATAAAGTCGCGAGGTTCCTCTGACAAAAAATTCCTGGAGAAAAGAATGAAGTCGGGATTGTTGGCCGCCGTTGCGGCAGTTGGTCTTTTGCTCGCCGCGCCGGCATCGGCGCAGGGCGTCAAGATCGGCATTCTGAACGACCAATCCGGGGTCTACGCCGACTACGGTGGCAAGTGGTCGTTCGAAGCGGCCAAGATGGCGATCGAGGATTTCGGCGGCGAGGTGCTCGGCCACAAGATCGAAATCGTGTCCGCCGACCATCAAAACAAGCCGGATCTCGGTGTTGCCATCGCGCGGCGCTGGTATGAGGTCGAAGGCGTCGACATGATCACGGAGCTGACGACGTCCTCCGTCGCGCTCGCGATTCACGATCTCTCCAGACAGATGAAGAAGATCGACATCGTCGTGGGTGCTGCGACCTCGCGCCTCACCGGCGACGCCTGCCAGCCTTACGGCTTCCACTGGGCCTACGACACCCACGCGCTCGCTTACGGCACCGGCGGTGCGCTGGTGGAATCCGGAGGCGATAGCTGGTTCTTCATGACCGCCGACTACGCCTTCGGCCACGCCTTGGAAAAGGACACCGGCGATTTCGTCAAGGCGAAGGGCGGCAAGGTGCTCGGCGCAGTCCGCATTCCCCTGAACTCGTCGGACTTCTCTTCCTTCCTGCTGCAGGCGCAGAGCTCGAAAGCCAAGATCATCGGCCTCGCCAATGCCGGCCTCGACACCACCAACTCGATCAAGCAGGCGGCGGAATTCGGCATCGTCAAGAGCGGCCAGAAGCTCGCCGGCCTGTTGCTGACGCTCGCCGAAGTGCACGGCCTCGGCCTCAACGCTGCCCAGGGCCTGGTGCTGACCGAAGGCTACTACTGGGACCGCGACGCCAAGAGCCGTAATCTCGCCGAACGCTTCTTCAAGCGCACCGGCCGCATGCCGAACATGATTCAGGCCGGCACCTATTCGGCGACGCTGCAATACCTGAAGGCAGTCAAGGCCGCGGGCACCAAGGACACCGAGGCGGCGGCGAAGAAGTTGAAGGAGCTCCCGGTCGACGACGATTTTGCGCAAGGCGGCAAGGTGCTGGAAAACGGCCGCATGGTCCACGACCTCTATCTGTTCGAGGTCAAGAAACCTTCAGAATCGAAGAAGCCGTGGGATTATTACAAGCAACTCGCCGTGGTGCCGGGCGACAAGGCGTTCCCGGCGGCGAAGGATTCCGGCTGCCCGCTGGTGAAGTAGTCTCCGTCGTCCCTGCTTTCGCATGCTTTCGCAGGGACGACGAGGGGGTGAGGTTAGCGCTCCGTCACCCCTGCACCAACCGCCACACGATGGCGCCGAATGCGCCGGCCCACAGCGCGATCGTCGCGAGTGCCTGAGTCGCAAAGCCGGGGCTGCGCTGTGGGACCGACTTCGCATAGCCAAATATATAGAGAATGCGGCCTATCACCCATACCAACCCCAGCGCAGCGGCGATGCCGTCGCTGATATAGATCGCGAACAGCCATAGTGACGGCAGGAAGATCGGCAGCCATTCCAGCGTGTTCATCTGCGCGCGAAACACGCGCTCGAAATCTGGATTGCCCGAAATCGCCGGCAGCTTGACGCCGAATTTGCCGCGCGCCTGTGACACACGAACGGACGAATAGAAATAGACCAGGATCGCCAGCAAGCTGACGAGCGCGGTGAGATGATACATCGCTGAACTCCCCTTTTCGTGCGCGCTTAATAACCCGTCATTTCCAGATAGCCCACACCCGTGTGGCTGCCTGCGAAGCGAATCGGGCCTTCCCAATAGGGGAAACTCGTGCCCATCCAGCTCCGGGGATTGAGCGGCGTGCACTCGATCTTGAGCGCCTTGCTCGGAACCTCGATGCGCCATGTGGTCGGAATTTCTCGTCCCTCGATCTCGGTGAACGCGAGCGGCGTCATGGCGACATCCGCGGAGGCGAGTTGCTCGGCCGTGCCGTTGGGCGCGATCCATTTGCCCGAGCCATAATGCTGGCCGTCGGTCTGGCGCATCCGGTAGAGCATCAATTTGTCGCCGGCGTTGAAATGCAGCGAGAGCCAGTCCCATCCGCTTTGATCCGCGGCGAGCGGCTGGCTGCTCCACTCGCGATCGAGCCAGGCCAAGCCGGTGACGTCGATGGGCTTGTCGTCGATGGTGAGGATGCCCGTCGCCGCATAGTGCGGCTGGCTGTAGTAATAGGAGGCCTGTTCGCGCAGCGATTTGCGGCTGTAGCCCCCTTCGCCCTGCAGCACCAGCGGCCGATCCGCGTCCAGGCGCAGCGTATAGCTGAAGTCGGCGCCCGATGCTTTCAGTTCCAGCGGTGCAATATTGTCGTCATTCACGGAATCGAGGGCGCGCATCTCCCAGGCATCGATCCAGGCGTGAAACGGGCTGGCCTCGACGCCAGCCTGGCCGACACCGCCGCGCGCGAACGTCTGGCTGAAGCGGTGGGTATCTTCGCGCGTGACGGCGGCATGGCCCATCCATATCTGCTGGTTGGCCCAGCCCTCTCGCGGCCCGCCTGGCGCGATCGCCTGGCGAAACAGCGTCCATTGCGCGCCGTGGGCTGCTCCGCGTACGTCAGTGAGATTGGCCGTCACATACCACCACTCGATGCGGAATTCCGGGTGCGGTCCGTGGTCGGCGGGAAAAGCAAATGTCCTGCCGGGCACGACCGGTGCAAATCCATCCGCGCTTTCGCCAAGCCCGGCAAAGCCCTGCGCGAGTGCCTCGCTGCCAAATCCGGCGAGGAGTGTGCCGCCAATGAAACCGCGGCGGGTAATGAGGCCGCTACCGTTCATTGGCAAAGATCCTGATCAGGCTGGCGGGCTGCATGCGCGCCAGCCTGATGACGGGGAGCGCGGAAGCCGCAACCGCCGCCGCCATCGCGACGCCGGTGAGCCAAAGCAATTGCAACGGAAAGACATGAAACGGCAACCGCCAACCGAACGCCTTGACGTTGACGATCGCGAGCAGGCACCACGCGACCAGCAAACCCAGCGGAAGCGCAAAGATGGTGGTGATGAACGCCACCGAGGTCGTCTTCAACAGCTCGATGGCCGCGAGCCGCCGCCGCGTGACGCCGATTGCCCATAGCGGTGCCAGGTGCGGCAGGCGGGAATTGGCGAGCGTCAAGAGGCTCGTCAACAGCGCCACGCCGGCGACGCCGAGCGTAAAGGCGTTCAGCGCCGCCGTGACCGAGAAAGTGCGGTTGAAGATCCGCGTCGATTCCGCCTTCATTGTCGCCTGGTCGGCGACATTGCGATTGTCGAGGCCGAACTTTTCCTGCAGGGCCGAGATCAACGCCGGGATCTTTGGCGGGGCAACCCGCAGTCCCATGCGCGTCAGCGGGATTTCCGGAAAGCGCCGCGTCAGCGCGGCGAAGTTCACGGCGATCTGGCCCTTGGGGTTGCCGTAATCGGCATAGATGCCGACCACGTTGAGCGCCCAGTTTCCGCCTGACGCGGGCACTTCGATGCGGTCGCCAAGGGAGAGCTGCAGCCGTCGCGCCAGTTGTTCGCTGACGAGGGCCGCATCGCCAGGGCGAAGCTTGACCCAGGCATCCTCAGTCGATTGCAATAGCGGCCAGTTGTCGCGATAGGTGGCGTGATCGGGCAGGCCCAGCACCTCGAGCGGCGCGCCCGCCAATTGCGTATCGGCGCGGCCGCCGGGCAGGATCGCCTCGACCTCGGGGCGTTCGCGCAGCCACGCCTTGATCTCGTGTGCCTGCGCGTCATTGGCGGCGTTGACATAAATTTCTGCCGCCAGCCGCCCGTCCAGCCAGACCAGAAACGTGCGGGAAAAACTCTCGACCATGGTGGAGACGCCGACGTTCACCGCCAATGCGAGCAACAGCGCCATCAGGGCGAGCGACAATCCCGACAATTGCTGGCGGCTGTCGGCCCAGAACCAGACTCCGAGCGGAGCTCTTGCATAGCGCTGGCCAAGCGACAGCACGATTTCCAGAAACATCGGCAGGATCAGCGCCGCGCCGAGCATTATTGCAGCGAGCACGGCAAAGCCAGAAAGCAGGGAGTCGCCAAACCATAAAAAGCCGCCGGCCGCTGCGAACGCTACGAGCGCCAGCGCGCTCTGGTAAATCAGCCAGCGCCGCTGCGCCTGTTGCCAGGCGAAGGGCTGGGCGGTGGCGAGCAACGGCAGCCGCAGCGCCTTGGTGAGGCTGGCAGCGGCCGCTGCAAGCGCGCCCAAAATGCTGATGGCGATGCCCGCGATCCACCATTGCGGCTTGAGCGTGAGATGTCCCGGAATCTGCGCGCCATAGAGCCCGCGCAGCGATGCGGCGACGTCAGGCAGCAGCGCGCCGGCGATGAAGTAACCGCACACGAGTCCGATCAGCCCCGCGGCCAGTGCCAGCGACACCAGCTCAAGCACCAGCACGGCGTTCAGCATCCGCGCCGAGACGCCGCAGGCGCGCAAGGTGCGTAAGGTCGGCAGCCGCTGCTCGAAGGCGAGCCCGATCGCCGAATTGACGATGAACAGGCCGACAAAGAACGACAGCAACCCGAACGCGGTCAGGTTCAGGTGAAAACTGTCGGTGAGGCGTTCGAGGTCGGTCTCCGCATCGGCTTCGATCAGCCGAAGCTTGTCGCCGGCAACGCTTTCGAGCGGCGCGTGCCTCGCTGTCGCCTTGCCGATCAGGAGCCGCGAAAGCTGGTCCGGCATCTTCAGGAGGTTCTGCGCAATGCCGATGTCGACGACCAGCACGCCGGGCACCAGGTTGGGCTGCACGCGAAGCGGCGGCAGCGGTGCGCCGCCATCGCCCTGTGGACGCGCGCCCTCCGCGAGCTTGAGATCGGAAAGCGTTTCCGGCGCCACCAAAATCTCGCCCGGCGGCGTCATAAAGGATCGCAAGCTGGCTTTGCCGATCGTCGGCGCGTTGCCGACTTCGGTGGGCAGCGTAACGGGTTCGATGCCGAGCAGCCGCAACGACCGTCCCTCGATCTGGATGCGGCCTTCCAGCACCGGTGAGACCGGCCAGCCGGCGCGGCGCAGCTCGACAAAAAGTTCTTGCGGGAAAGTTACGCCATTGCGGGCGACCAGCATGGCGGTGCGCGTGCCGCCAAACGTAGCGGCGGCGCGATCATAGGATGTGCGCGCCTGCTGATTGAGCGCCTGCACGCCGCTCCACAGCGCGGTCGCCGAGATCAACCCGATCAGCAGGGTCGCCAACTGCATCGGGTGCCGCCGCCAGTGGCTCAGCAGCACGGCCAGCGTCCACAGTGCGCGTTTCACGCGATCACCCCGGCGTGGAGGTTGACCTGGCGGTCGAGCGTTGCTGCGAGCCGCGCGCTGTGCGTCACCATCAGAAAGCCGCAACCAGTGCGCGTCACCAGGTCGCGCGCCAGCGCCAGCACTTCGTCCGCCGTGTCCTCGTCGAGATTGCCGGTCGGCTCGTCTGCGAGCAGCAATAGCGGCCTGACTGCCAATGCCCGGCCGATTGCGACGCGCTGTTGCTGACCGCCGGACAATTGCTCGGGATAGCGCTTCAGGAAGCGGCCGAGCCCGAGCCGCTCTACCAGTTCGTGGTGCCAGGCCGCATCGTGACGGCCGGCGATTCGCGACTGGAAAACGAGATTGTCTTCCACGGTGAGGCTCGGGACCAGGTTGAATTGCTGAAACACCAGGCCGAGCCGGTCGCGGCGCAATTCCGCCCGATCGGCATCGCTGAGGTCGGCGACTGAGGCATCCGCCAGCCTGATCTCGCCGCCGTCGGCCGCATCGAGCCCGGCGATCAGGTGCAAGAGCGTGCTCTTGCCGCTGCCGGATTCGCCGGTGAGTGCGACGCTCTCACCGGCAGCGACCGTCAGGTTCACGCCGCGCAGCACCGCGACCTCTTCGCCGGCGGTGCGATAGCTCTTGGTCAGGCCAGCCACGTGCAGCACGGAGCCGGTCGCACTGGGATTGTATGTGGTCATGCGCGATGATGGACCGATCTGACCATGAAAATCCCCTGACGTGATAGCATGCAACATATCAGGGCACGCGTCCCCGATCACGGCCTCAATCGCGCCGCGACGCGATCGTGATGCGGTTGTGGCGTGCGCCTGTCGCAACAGCCGGCAGTTGCACGGCGGCCTCTTGCGAAAATCGCGGTTGCCTTGCCCGCAAGGCGCCTTGTAGCATCGGAACCGGCCGATCCGACAGAGCCAGCAAAGATGGGGAAAGCAGCCATGACCGCGCAAGCGACGCCCAAGGGGACGCTCAAGGGCGCCTGGACAATCACTTTCCTGCTGTTTCTGTTCATGCTGGTGAACTTTGCCGATAAGATCGTCGTCGGGCTCGCCGGCGCCCCGATCATGGATGAACTGAAGCTCTCGCCGGAACAGTTCGGTTTTCTCGGCTCCTCGTTCTTTTTCCTTTTTTCCATCTCGGCCATCGTCGTCGGCTTCATCGTCAACCGCATCGACACCCGCTGGGTGCTGCTCGCAATGGCGGTGATCTGGTCGGTGGCGCAGTTCCCGATGGTCGGCACCGTCGGTTTCACGACACTCGTGATCTGCCGCATCATCCTTGGTGCAGGGGAGGGGCCTGCGTTCGCGGTAGCGGCGCACGCGGTCTACAAGTGGTTTCCCGACGAGAAGCGGACGCTACCCACCGCGATCCTTTCGCAGGGCTCGGCGTTCGGGGTGATCCTCGCGGTGCCCGCACTGAACTGGATCATCGTCAATCATAGCTGGCACTACGCGTTCGGCGCGCTCGGCATCGTCGGGCTGATGTGGGCAGCGGCGTGGCTGGTCATGGGAAAGGAAGGGCCGCTGGTTCAGACCGTTACAACGGCCGCAACCGATCCGCGCGTTCCCTATCTCCAGCTTCTGACTTCGCGAACCTTTATCGGCTGCGTCGCCGCGACCTTCGGCGCCTATTGGGCGCTGTCGCTCGGCCTCACCTGGTTCACGCCATTCATCGTCAAGGGGCTGGGCTTTTCGCAACAAGATGCAGGCTGGATTTCGGTTCTGCCCTGGGTGTTCGGTGCGGCGGTCGTGCTGCTGACGGGCTGGGTTTCGCAGGTGATGCTGACGCGCGGTTACACGACGCGCGGCGCTCGGGGTGTGCTCGGTTCTGTGCCGCTGATCGTCGGCGGGCTGATCCTCGCGGTGCTGCCCTATGTCAACGGCGCTGGATGGCAGATCGCATTCCTCGTCTTCGGCTCCGGGCTCTGCGGCTCGATCTATGTGGTCTGTCCGCCGATGCTCGGCGAATTCACCCCGGTGCAGCAGCGCGGTGCCGTGATCGCAATCTATGGCGCGATCTACACGCTGGCGGGAATGATCGCGCCGTTCGTGATGGGCGCCGTGATTCAGAATGCGGCGGTGCCGCTCGACGGCTACATGACCGGCTTCACCATCAACGCCGTGATCATGGCAGCGTCAGGGTTGCTCGGACTGCTGCTGTTGTGGCCGAACACCGAACGCAAGCGGTTGATGGCCCAGGCGGTCGCGCAGCCGAAATTCGCGTGAGGCAATAACATATCTATGCGTCCCTGCGAACGCATTGCGAACGCAGGGACGACACCGAGTGTGGGCGCCGCCGCCTTAACTCGCCGCCGCGTCGAACTGTGGCTTGCTTCCCTGCGTACCACGCACCAGTTTGCCCGGGCGGGCGCCGGTGGCTGTGCCGGCGCGCTGCGTCACCACGCCGGAGACGATGGTGGCGTCATAGCCGTCGATCTGCTGCATCAGGCGGCGGCCGCCGACCGGCAGGTCGTAGTGCACTTTTGGCGGATGCAGATGCAGACGGTCGTAATCGATCACGTTGACGTCGGCCTTGAAGCCGGGCGCGATCACGCCGCGGTCGTAGAGACCGACCGAGAGCGCGGTTTTGCGCGATTGCGCGGCGACTACGAACGGGATCGACAGCTTTTCGCCGCGGGTGCGGTCGCGTGTCCAGTGCGTCAAGAGATAGGTCGGAAAACTGGCGTCGCAGATGATGCCGCAATGCGCGCCGCCGTCGGAGAGCCCCGGCACGGCATTGGGATCGCGCAGCATCTCGCTGACAGCATCGAGGTTGCCGTCGGCATAGTTGAGGAACGGCACGTAGAGCATGCCGCGGCCGTCATCCGTCAGCATCGCATCGTAGGCGAGTTCTTCCGGTTGCTTGCCCTGGCGGCGGGCCTGCGCACCCAGCGTATTCTCCGGCGGCTGTTCGTAGTCCGGCGGATTTCCAAGCAGGTACATTTTGTCGTAGTTCGGCCGGAAGAACAGCGGATCGTCGGTCGCGGTGGCGTGCTCGCTCAGGATCGCCTTGCGCAGTTCGGGCTGGCGCAGGCGGGCGAGCCGCTCGGCGAGCGGCAGATGCGCGATCGCCTGATAACTCGGGTGAGTCTGGAACGGATTGCGCGACAATTCGAGTCCGAGCATCAGTCCGACCGGGCGAGCGGCGATCTGCGCCGTGATAGAAAGGCCCCGCACCGAGGCCTCTCTGATGGTGTCGAGCGTCTGGCGCCAGCGCTCCGGCGCCCTGTCGTTCTGGGTGATCGAGAACGACACCGGGATTTTGGTGTTCTCGGCGACCCGCAGCATCATCGGCAGGTCTTCGTCGATGGTGGAGAGATCGAGCACGAATTGCAGGACGCTGCGGCCCTGCGCATGCATCGCCGCCGCGATCGCGGTCAGTTCGTCCTCGCCGGCCTTCAGCGTCGGCGTAAAATCGCCGGTCGAGGTGCGGTGGTTGAGCGTGCGCGAGGTCGAGAAGCCGAGTGCGCCGGCCCGCACGGCATCGGCAGCCAATGCCGCCATCGCCTTGTTGTCGTCTGATGTCGAGGGATCGCGGCGCGCGCCGCGCTCGCCCATCACATAGACGCGCAAGGCCGCATGCGGCAGTTGCGCGCCGATGTCCATGTCAAAACTTCTTTTCGACAGCCACTCCATGTAATCCGGAAAGCTCTCCCAGGCCCATGGGATGCCGGCGCTCAGCACGGGCTCGGGGATGTCCTCGACGCCTTCCATCAATTGAATTAGTCGGACATGGTCGGCCGGACGGCACGGCGCGAAACCGACGCCGCAATTTCCCATGATCGCCGTCGTGACGCCGTTCTGCGAGGAGGGCGTGATATCCTGGCTCCAGGTGACCTGGCCGTCATAATGGGTGTGGACGTCGACGAAGCCCGGCGTGACCAGTCTGCCCCTGGCGTCGATTTCTTCCTTGCCCTTTGCCGCGACCTTGCCGACTTCGGTGATGCGGCTGCCTGCAATCGCTATGTCGGCTTCGAACAAGTCGCCACCCTTGCCATCGGCAACGGTGCCGCCGCGGATCACGAGGTCGGGGGTCGAGGTCATGGCTTCCATCCCGGTGCTGGTTCTTGTTGACGCATCATCTGACGTCATCCGAGCCTGTCAACCAACGGGGATGACGCTCAGGAATGCATTACAGCGGCTTCGGCGCCGCCGGCTTGCGGTCGGTCACCAGCGCCAGCAGGACCGTCAGCACCATGAAGGCGACGGAAGCGCCGAACACCCAATGCGGCAGGTTCTGGTCCATGATCCAGCCGAACAATAAGGGGGAGAGTATGCCGCTGAAATTGAAGCCGGTGGAGACGATACCGAAGGCGCGGCCCGCGGCGCCCGCAGGAGCCGCGTTGCGCACCAGCATGTCGCGCGAGGGGGCGATGACGCCGCCGAGGAATCCGGCCAGCCCCATCGCGGCGGTCAGCACCACCAACGGCAAATTGATCGTCGCAATGATTGTTATGATGACGGCGTTGATGGCAAAGCACGCAGCGGCGACATTGCCATGCCGCTTGGTGCGGTCGGCGAGATAGCCGCCGGCGAGCACGCCGGCTGCGCTGGCGCCGAGATAGGCGGTCAGCGCGACGTTGGCGGCCGAGAAAGTCACACCATAGCCGCTCATCAGCGCAACCACGCCGAAATTGCTGATGCCAGCACTGGACAGGCCGAGCAGCATGAAGAAGATCGTCAGCACGATGATCGCAGGCGTCACGATGCTCTGCTGCGGCGCTGCAGCGTCATCGGCCTTGCGATCGGCCGAACTGGCATCGGGAATCCTGACCGCGATCAATAGCAGCGCTGCCGCAGGGCCGACCGCACCGGCGACGATCAGCGCGCCGAGCCCGCCGACGGCTGTCACCAGTGCCGCCATGATCGCGGGCGCCACCGCACCGCCAAGGAAACCCGCAAAGGTATGGACCGAGAACGCCCGGCCCATCCGCGCTTCGTCCATATGCGTCGACAGAATCGCATAGTCGCAGGGGTGATAAACGCTGTTGGCAAGGCCGAGCAGCGCGGCTGAGATGATCAGCGAAACGTAGCTCAGATGAAGGCCGAGCATGATCAGCGCGAGGCCGCCGACGGAGAGGCCGATGAGCAGCACTTTTCGCGCGCCAATGTGGTCGGCGAGATAGCCGATCGGGGCCTGCGTCAGGCCGGAGACGACGCCGAACACGGTGAGCGCGAAGCCGAGCTCAATGTAGCCGACGCCCAACTGCTCCTTCAGGAACGGAAACAGCATTGGCAACACAAACAGATGGAAATGGCTGACCCAATGGGCGACCGAAATCGCCGCGAGCGTGCGCAGCGAAGTGTCCGCTTTGGCTTGTTGCGGTGCGGCCAGAATGTCGACCATGTCAGCTCAAAAATCCTGTGTAACTTGTGGCCCGGCTGAGCGGGCTGAAAATATAGGCAGGCCGTTATTTGTCCATGAATGCCGCTGCATGGCTGCCCCGGCGCAGGGCAGGGCGGACGAATGCCGCCTATTAAATCGGGAGACAAAGGCGGGTCTACGGGGCAATGATCCGGCATGCCTGATCCCGCAAGACCGCTCCGGGTACTGGTCTCCGAAGGTTCCTCGACCTCGGCACGGGAGGCCATTACAATTCTTGGTCTTTCGGGCCATCACGTCGAGGTCTGCGATCCCTCGCCCTGGTGCCTGTCGCGGTGCTCGCGCTTCGTTCGCAAATTTCACCGCTGCCCTGGACTGCGGGACGATCCCGCCGGTTACCTGACCTTCGTCGAGCAGCGACTGGCCGGCGGGAAGTTCGACGTGCTGCTGCCGACGCATGAGCAGGGATTTTTGTTTGCGCGGGTCGCGCAGCGCATCGAAGGTCGCGCCGGCCTCGCGCTGCCGAACTTCGAGAGCTATCGCGAGGCGCATAGCAAGGCCGGTTTCAGCCGGCTGCTCGATCGGTTGGGATTGCCGCAACCGCCGACGCGCATCGTGCAATCCGCGCAGGGGGTGCACGAGGCGGTTCGCTTTCCGGCCGTCGTGAAGGCTTCAGTTGGCACCGCCAGCCGGGGCATCTGGTTCGTGCGCAGCGCGGACGATCTGATGCGCGCGCTGCACGATCTCGGCGGCGGCGATGCATTCGCCGGTGAGGTGCTGGTGCAAGACCTCGTCGCAGGCACCACCGAAAAGGCGCAATCGGTATTCTGCCGCGGCCGGATGCTCGGCTTTCATGCCTATCGGCAGATCGCGGCGGGTGTTGGCGGCGGCGAGGCGATCAAGCAGAGCGTAAGCCGGCCGGTCGTTCGCGCTTATGTCGAACAGATCGGCCGGGCGCTCGATTGGCACGGCGCGCTGTCGGTCGATTACATCATGCCGGACGTCGATACCGCGCCATTGCTGATCGATTGCAATCCGCGGCTGGTCGAGCCGATGAATGCCTATCGCTCCGGCGTCGACCTCGTCGGACTTTCGCTTCTGATCTCGCTGGGCGAGACGCCGGCTCCGTTGCTTGCAAGCCGCGAGGGCGTGCTCACGCACCTGGCGATGCAGGCGCTGCTCGGATGTGCGGCGCGCGGCGGAACGCGGCCAGACATTCTCACGGAATGTTTGCATCTCGCTGCGGCGCGCGGGCCTTATGCCGGCAGCAGCGAAGAACTCACCCCGGTGCAGTCGGACTGGATCAGCGCCGTGCCGCTGGCGATCACGGCAGCCGTGCTGCTGGCTTCGCCGAAGCTGGCGATCAAACTAGCGCTCGGCGGTTTTGGCGCGCATCTGCTCGATGCAGCGAGTATTCGGATGATTGAAAGCGAAGGCTTCTACCAACACAGCTCGTCATCGTCCGCGAAGTGAACCGTAGGGTGGGCAAAGGCACCCCTTCGCGCCGTGCCCACCATTTGCACCGCGATCTCGCCTTGAATGGTGGGCACGCTTCGCTTTGCCCACTCTACGGGCTACCAACTTTTATGAGGCTACAACGGCTCATCGTCGGGGCCATAACGGTCCCGCTTCGGCGTAGCGATGTCGCCGTCCTCGTGGTCCTCCTCCTCAACCGGCGGGGGCGGCGGCTTCTTCGGTTTGGCATCGCCTTGTTTCGGAGGCTCGCTGTTCTTCCTGCCTGTTCCGCCCATATGATTTCACCAAAGTGATGCTTCTCGCCGGATCAATCGGCGTTTGCGCCGCATGCCGACTCAGGGTAACGGCATGACCTCAATCTAATCGCGCCCGGAAGCTATCCTAGCGCCGGTCAAACGATTCTTCCCGCCCTTTTTGCGGCTTCAGCTCGAAGGGCATCACATGGAGCCAGTATGAAGAAGCCCCGCATTGCGCTCGATGAACCGCAACAGCGCAAGATCCTCCGCGCCGACAAGGCTCCGACCGCCGGTTATTCGCTGGTCGTGGATGGCCACTTCAAGTCGCATCACGATACCGTGGAGGCGGCTGAGGAAGCGGGCATGGCGTTGAAGAACCGCTTCCAGATGCTTCAGGTGCAGGTTTACGATGCCGAGAACAAGACACGATCGATGATCGATTGGCCGGGGCCGGCGTAACGCCGGATCTTCGAGTTCGATCTGCCGATCTCAGGTTCGCCGTCCGCCGTTTTGCTGGCTCGCCAGCCACTCGGACAGGGCCACCGGCTTTTCGTCGGGCCGCTTTGTGCTGCTGCGCGCCTTCTTTGCGGCCTTTGCGGCGGGCGCGCGTTGCGGCTCGGCTGCTTCGCGCGCGAGCCGCAGCGCCTTCAGCTTCGCCATATTGTCGAGCACGGCTTTCGCCGTTGCATCGCGTTCGGCCTTGCCGGACTTTGCGTCCTGAACGGCCTTGGCGGCTTTATCAAAGCGCGCCTGGGCGCGATCGCGATCCACTTTCGTCATTTCAGGTCAGCCTCTCTTCGCAATCCTGGCTTTGGTCTTGCCCTTGACCTTCGATTCCGGCGGATTTGCACGGTCGGCCGCTTCCTTTGCCAGACGCAGCGCGCGCAGCTTCTCGGTTCGCTGGCGGATCGCAATATCGGCAGCCGCGATCTCGGCCATTGCCTTGACGCCGTCGACTTCCTGGGCGCGCTTGCGGTTAAGCCTCATTTCTTTCAGCTCGGCGGCGCTCTTCGGCTCATCATTCATGTCATACCTCTGAAATCACGACTGATATCGTCGAGCGGTCTGTGGCCCATTTACCACGGATCGGCGCGCAGAGGATGTTATTTTCGGTCGAAAATGGCGCAGTTTCTGACAGAATCTGCCTTGATCTGGAAGGTTGCGGGAACACGGCAGGTCTAGCCGGTCCGGCAGTAAGCCGAACCGGCTAGCGCCTTTTCGGTCCTGATTGAATCAGAACCGGGCTCTAGATTCTTGTTTTGACGCGTTTTCTAGACGCGAACCGGTGTCCACTTCGCTTGAAAACGCTCTAATGTCGGTCAGAACGTCGCGCCGGCCTTCACCATGAAGGTGCGGCCCGGGAGTGGGTAAGCCGAGAAGCGGCCGGGCGTAAACGAGCTTGCGATCGCGTAGTCGTAGTACAGCGCATTGAACAGATTGTTCACGCCCACCGACCAGAAGAAGCGATCGTAGGCGCCGCTTAGCTTCAAATCGACGGTAGCGTCCGCCGGAATACGTCGCTGGGTGTTGGCCTGGTCGTTGTCCATGACGCGTTCGCTCCAGGCGCGCACCGTGGCGTCGAACACCAGATAGTTCTGCCAGATGTTCCAGGTCACGCCGCCGCTCGCCGTGTAGCGCGACACCAGCGGAACGTCGTTGCCCGCGAACGCACCCTCGCGGAAGACAGCGCGCGTATAGGCGACGCCACCCCGCAGCAGCACGGTGTCGCTGACACGCAGCGAGGCGCTGGTTTCAGAGCCGTACCGGCGGGTCGGATCGAGGTTAACGTTGAAGAATAGCGCCGGGATGAAATGGATCTCGTTCTCGAGGTCCATGTTGTAGATGCTCGATTGCATCTGGAAGCCGCCGGACTTGATGCGGAAGCCGCCTTCGATGTCGTGTGAGGTCTGGGTCTTCAGTTTGAAGTTGCCCGGAATGGGTGCGAAGGTGAATGGATCGAACGAGGGGCCGGAGGATACCCGCTCGTCGACGTCAGGCGTGCGGAATGCGCGTGCGGCACGGCCGAACACACTGAAGACGTTGTTGAAGCGATGCTCGAGACCGACATGCAGTGCATATTGAGTCTCGTTGCTGTCAAGCGGGAGTGCCTCGGTGCCGAACGCGAATGGAGCCGTCGCATCGAAGCGGTCGCGCGCGGTCAGGTTGGTGTTTTGGACACGAACGCCATATGAAAAATCGGTCGTCGGCAACAGGCCGATTGATTGCTGCCAGTAGCCGGCCAGCGTCTGCTGCGCCAGATCGTACTTGTGAAACGGCGTGAGGCCTTTGAATGCGCTGCGATCTTGGTGGAAGGTGGCATCGTAATAATCGATTCCGGTCAGAATCGACGATGGAATTCCGAAGATCGTATTCTTGACACTGAGCCGCGGCGTTATCGACCAGGTCAGCAAACTCGCATCGACGTAAGTAGATGCGAAGCTGGAGCCCGGGTTCGTGCCAAAGAATCCTAGCTGTTGCTTTTTGTCTCTTACGCCGCCATCGACGATAAGCTCAGCGCCATTCCACAGCGATTTGGTAAATCCGGCTGTGGCGTTGGCGCCCTGCTTGTTGGCATAGTCGAAGGGCGTTCCGGTGCCTCTGCGATCAGTAGCCAGTTCATCGAGTCCGATGGAAGGCTGAACGAAACGGCCGCCGGGGAGGCCTAGCTTTTGATCGTCGCCTGATAAAGTCAGGAACGCGGTGAGGTCAGGGGTGGTGTAGTTGATGTTGCCGATGCCGTTGCGCTGATCGAGTGCGTTGTTGACGCGGTAGCCGTCGGACTTGATACCGTTGCCATGGAACGAGGTCGACCACGGCCCGTAATTGGTCGCCGCCGAAACTGCGGCCATACGCTGGTTGAAGGAGCCGACGCCGGCCTCGGCGCGGATCGAGACCGGTGGGCCGCCGACGCCGTTCTTGGTGACGATGTTGATGACGCCGCCGACCGCGTTGTCGCCGTAAAGCACTGCCCCGCTGTTGCCCCGCGTGATCTCGATGCGTTCGATCGACTGGAGCGGGATGGTCGAAAGATCGACGCCGGCCTTGTCGATGTCGTTGAGCCGACGGCCGTTGATGAGAACAAGCGTATTATTGGCGGCGAACGCGCCGAACCCGCGCACGTCGACCGTGGTTCCGGCGCCGTTGACGCCGCCGTACAGGTTGGTCAACTGCACGCCCGGCGTTTGCGCGATGATTTCCTGCACGGTTTGCGCCGGCGAATGCGCGATGTCCTCCGCGGTGATCACGGTCGCCGAGGTGCCGACAATGCCGGAGAACTGCCGGCCGCCTGCGCCCGCGCTTTGCGATGCGACGTTCGAGCCGGTCCCCGCCGCAGGTCGCGTGCCGGTCGACGGTGCAGCCGCCGGCACGATGCGGCGCGAGGTCGATGCTTCATCATAGGTCGGCTTGGCGCGGGTCCGGTTCGGGTCGGTGGGCGAGATTACCTCAATCGGCGGCAATTGCTCGGATGGTGTCTGTTGGGCCTGCGCGCCGGAAATACCGAACGATGCGATGGGTATCAGGAAGCTAGAGGCGAGCCAAAGGCGGCGCCGCCGCGTGGCTGTGTGGTCGAAAGACATGACTTGGACCTCGGTATGACGTCAGTGGCACGTCACAGCGAACCAAGTCTCACCGTGTGCTTTCAGCAGCTCAGGTGAAGCTAATGTCTGTACTCCCCGACCGACATCTTCGCGTGTGACCACGGCTGACGGCAGGTCTCCTGGCTCGCGGGTCGTTACCCCATCGTCGCCTTCCCAGGACCGAGATGCCCAGTGGCTCATGACGAAGGATTCGCCGCTTACAGTTGCGGGGGCAGCCGCGGAATTGGGGGATTTCCCCGCACCGCATTCCCTTTTGATCCCCGAAACGGGAACCGTCGGGAACTATGGTAGAAGTTCGTCAAAGTCCGAGTCAATGCGCCCCGGGCGTCCGGCGATCCTCACTGGACGAGTGCGCTATTTTTGTCGCATGAGCTCGCCTGCCCGCCGCCTGTACCGGGGCGGGTAAACCTGCTTTAGGACGATCGATGAGTGTTGAGGCCGTAACCCTGACCAATGAGGAAGCCGCGCGCCGGCGGATCGGCGCGACGGCAGTGCTTGCCGCCCTCGTGGTGCTCTTGATGCTGATCTCGCTCGGCATCGGTCCGGTGCGGTTGTCGCCGCTTGCGGTGGCGGAAGCGCTGTTCGGTGGCGGCAGCGAAGTATCGCAGGTGATCGTGCGGGAGATCCGCCTGCCGCGCACGCTGCTGGCGCTGGCGATCGGCGCCATTCTCGGGCTATCGGGCGCGTCGCTGCAGGGTTTGCTCCGCAATCCGCTGGCCTCGCCCTCGCTGTTCGGCGCGCCGCAATCGGCCGCCTTCGGCGCGGTGCTGGTGATTGCGCTCGGGCTGGCCGACGTGCGCTCCTATGCGCTCCCGGTGGCGGCGATCGTCGCGGCATTCGTTTCAGTGTTCGTGCTGCTCGCGATCGCCGGCCGCAACGCCGGGCTGTTGATCCTGATCCTGTCCGGTCTTGCGATATCGAGCTTTGCAGGCGCCGCCACCGCGCTGGTGATGAACCTCTCCAGCAATCCCTTCCTGGTGCTGGAGATCGCATTCTGGCTGCTCGGCTCGCTGGAGGACCGCAGCTTTCAGCATGTCATGCTGGCGTTTCCGTTCATCATTGCCGGCGCGCTGATGCTGTTCAGCCAGCGCCATGCCTTTCGCGCGCTGAGCTTGGGCGAGGAAACTGCGCAGAGCCTTGGCGTCGATGTGGGGCGTCTGCGGCTGTTCGTCATTTCCGGCGTCGCGCTCGGCGTCGGCGGCGCGGTCGCGGTTACCGGCACCATCGGTTTCATCGGCTTGGTCGCGCCGCATCTGATGCGGCCCCTGATCGGCCACGATCCCGGGCGTCTGCTGGTCCCGAGCGCGCTCACGGGCTCGGCGCTGCTGCTGGCGGCAGACATCGCGGTGCGCATCATTCCCTCGACGTCGGACATCAAGGTCGGCGTACTGACCTCGATCATCGGCGTACCGTTCTTCCTCTATCTGATCATGCGCGAACGCCGCGCGCTCGGCGGAGGCGTCGCATGAGCGAGGCGGCGCTGCTGACCGCAAGGGGACTCGGTGTGCGGCTCGCCGGCCGCGTCGTGCTGAAGGACGTTTCGCTGGCGCTGTCGCCGGGACACCTGGTGGCGCTGGTCGGCCCGAACGGCGCCGGCAAGACGACGCTGTTGCGAGCGCTGGCCGGGCTAATCCCCTCCGAAGGCGAGATCACGGTCGGCGGCGATGCGCTGGCCTCGCTGCCGCTGCGCGAGCGCGCCAAACGCTTCGGTTATCTGCCGCAGGGGCATCTCGTGCATTGGCCGCTGCCGGCGCGCGATATCGTGGCGCTCGGCCGCTACCCGCATGGTGCAACCGATCCGGCGCGGCTGTCGCCGAAGGACGCCGAGGCCGTGCTGCGCGCGATGCAGGCGGTCGACGTGATGGAGTTCAGTGATCGCCGCGTCACCGAGTTGTCCGGCGGCGAGCGCAGCCGCGTGGCGCTGGCGCGTGCGCTGGCGGTGGAGGCGCCGATCATCCTGGCCGACGAGCCGACCGCCTCGCTCGATCCGCGGCACCAGATCGACGTCATGAAGAATTTGCGCGCGACTGCGGACAAGGGCGTGCTGGTCATCGTCGTGACGCACGATCTCGGGCTCGCTGCGCGGTTTGCCGACCATGTGCTGGTGCTGAAGGAAGGCAATCTAGTGTCGTGGGGCACGCCGAGCGAGGGGCTATCGGAGCGGGTGATGGCGGACGTGTTTCGGATCAGCGCCTACCGCGCGGAATATCAGCGCGAGGCGGTCATCGTGCCCTGGGCGGATATCTGATGCGACGGTTCGTCTTTCTTGTCGCGATCGCCGCGTTGGGGATGTCAGGCGGCGCGGTATTCGCGGCCAGCCCTCCGCGTATGGTGTCGATGAATGTCTGCAGCGATCAGTTGCTGCTGGCGCTGGCCGACCCCGAGCAGATTTTGGGCCTCAGCCGCTTCGCGCGCGACGGCTGGCAATCGCAGGCGGGCGACATCAGCCGCTATCCGGTATTATCAGGCGCGGCCGAGGACGTGCTCTTGCTCAAGCCGGATCTGGTCATCGCCAGCGCGTTTGACAAGCGCTCGACGCGGGAGCTGTTGAAGGCGAAAGGTCTTCATCTTGCCGAGCTCGCCGTGCCGCGAAACCTCGACGAAGCCCGCGCGCAGATCCGCGAGGTCGGCGACATGACCGGGCACCCCGATCGCGCGGTCGCCGAAATCGCGCGGCTCGACGCCGCGCTGGCGCGCGCCCGCCGTGCCGCCGCCGAGCGGCATTATCGCGTGCTGCCGCTGTCGCGGCGCGGCTGGGTGGCGGGTAGCGACAGCTTTCTCGGTTCGCTGCTGGGCGAAGTCGGGCTGCGCAGCGCCGCCGGCGATCTCGGCTTTACCTTCGGCGGATTTGCCTCGCTGGAGGCGATCGTCTCCCTGAGGCCCGACTTCATCGTGGTTTCGCAGGCCGGCGATTATGCGCGAGACGACGGCCAGGCGTTTCTGGTCCATCCGGCGCTGGAGCGCTTCTACCCGCCGGAGCGGCGCATCGTGATTCCGGAGCGGCTGACCGAATGCGGCGGCGTGATGCTGGCCGACGCGCTGGATGCGCTGACAGCGGAGTTGCAGCGGGTGAGACCGTAGCCGATGCCGAGCTCCCTGCGAACGCAGGGACACCATAAAGACTACTCGTGCACCACCGGCCCACCTATCTTCTTCCACGCGTCCAGCCCGCCTTCGATATGGGCGGTGTTGGCGAGCCCCGCGTTCTTTGCCGCGGTCACCGCCATCGCGGAGCGTTCGCCGAACGCGCAGAAGAACACGACCCGGCGGCCGGTAGCGGCGGCGACTTCGCGCAGCATGCCACCGGGCTTGAGGCTCTCGGCGATGCCGGGATAGGGCGCATGCAGCGCGCCCGAGATCGTGCCATGCTTGGCGCGCTCGCTGGTCTCGCGCAAATCCACCAGCAGAATGTCGGGCCGGCCAAGGCTCGCAATCGCGTCGCGTGCACAGAGCGCGAGTCCCTGCTTGGCAAGCTCCTCCTGGTGCAGGCCGACATGCATGTTGGCGGGCACCGCGACGTCCATCATCTTTGGGTTCGGCAGCTTCAGGTTCGCCATCAGCTCGATATATTCATCGACGCTGCGTACCTGCAGCCGCGGATTATAGCGGCGCTCCTCGCCGATGGTGGAAACCGTGTCGCCCTTGTAATCATGGGCGGGGAATACCAGCGTCTCGTCCGGCAGTTTCAGAAGCCGGTTGAAGATCGATTCATATTGCGCCCGGGAGGAGCCATTCTGGAAATCGGTGCGGCCGGTGCCGCGGATCAACAGCGTGTCGCCGGTGAAGACGCGGTCGCCCATCAGGTAGCTGTAAGAATCGTCGGTGTGGCCGGGCGTGTACATGACATCCAGGCACAACCCCTCGATCGTCACCTTGTCACCGTCGGACACCCGCATCGACACCACGTCGGCCTTGCTCTGCTCGCCCATGATGGTGATGCACTGGGTGCGGTCGCGCAATTCGCCGAGGCCGGTGACGTGGTCGGCGTGCAGATGGGTGTCGACGGCCTTCACCAGCCGCAGATCGAGCTCGCGCAGAAGCTGGCAGTAGCGATCGGCCTTTTCCAGCACGGGATCGAGGATCAATGCCTCGCCGCCGGCGCGGCTCGCCAGCAGATAACTGTAGGTGCCGGACACGCTGTCGAAGAGTTGACGAAAGATCATGGCTACACGTCCGCGTTAACTCTGGTTGGATCAGGGCCGGATGTAGCTCCAGCCCGCTCCTGCAGTTCCATCGACTCTACCATACCTGACGGCGCGATGAAATTACGGCTCGCTCGCAATGAATTCACGGCCGCACTAACGTATACCCGTTCTCCGTCAGAAACAGGATCTGCGCGACGCCGACCTGCACCGGCGTGGCCGCGGCGATGAACTCCGGCCGTTTGCCGTGCTCGCGTTCGAGCGTATCGACGGTATTGAGACAGACGTCGAAACGCGCGCCTTGCGCGACCAGGCTCTCGACCATCTTGCGGTTGGGATTTTCCGGGCGCAGCAGGTCGATGCCGGGGCCGAATGCGACGACCTCGATCGCCACCTTGTCGGGGTCGTAATGCTTCATCAGGTTACTGGCGACGCTGAGCACGAGGCCCTGCTTGCGCGGATCGTTGTCGGAGAGCTGCAGCACGATTTTGTGCTCCGCGAACGGCTTGTCCTGCAGTGGCGCCTGCTGTGCGCGGGCCTCGGGCGCGGCGGTTGCGATCAGAAGCGCCGCGGCCATCGCGCGAAGGATAGTCGAAAAGCCCGTCATGCCTGTCCCGCAATGCCCGGATTGCCTTCAACGCCTTTCAGCGTCACGCCCGGCGGCGAGCGGTTGGGCGGTTTGCCCGACCTCAGATGTTTGGCGACCACATCCCAGACCGGCGCGCCGGTCTGCTCGTTGACCGAGGCCCAGCCCGCCACTCTGTAATGCTTGTCGGCGTCCAGCGCGCGGCCGTTGTCGAGCTTGAGGTCGGAAATCCGTTTTCCCACGGTTTCAGTCGGCGTGCAGGTGTAGGCGAGCCCGCCGACGCGGACCATGTCGCCGCCCTGCTGGTAATAGGGGTCGGTGTTGAAGAGGTTGTCGCAGATGTCTTCCAGCACGTCCCTGATCTGGCCGCCGGTCATGGTCTGGACATAGGTCTCCGGATAGGTGACGGCGGTCTGCGCCATCACGTCCTCCATCGTCAGCGGCTGGCCGGCCAGCACAGTGGTACCCCAGCGAAAACCCGGCGACAGCGCGATCTCCGCGTTCAATTCGCCGAGCAGCGCGTCGCAGATCAGTTGATCCATGCTGCCGCTGAAATTGCCGCGGCGATAGAGCAGGCGGTCGGCGGAGGCGATCTTCTCGTTGAGCGTTACCTCATGCGGCTCGCGGGTCTTGTCGATCAGCGCCTGCATCGCCGGGTCGGGCTTCAGCAATTCGGAAAACACCGGCAGCAGCCGGTAGCGCGCATCCTTGATTTTGCCCTTGCCGATGTCGAGGTCGAGCACCGCCAGAAACTTGCCGTTCGAGCCAGCATTGGTGACGAGCGTGGTGCCGCCTGCGTTGGTGACGGCAATCGGCTGCGGCACGGCGTCGTGGGTATGGCCACCGAGAACGACGTCGATGCCGGTGACGCGGCTGGCGAGCTTGAGATCGACATCCATGCCGTTGTGCGAGAGCAGAATGACGGCGTCGACCTTGTCGGTGTTACGATGCGTATCGACGAGTTTCTGCAGCTCCTCGTCGCGGATGCCGAACTTCCAGTCCGGCGTAAAGCGCTTCGGATGGGCGATCGGCACGTAGGGGAACGCCTGTCCAATCACGGCAACGCGATAGCCACCGATTTCCTTGATGACGGACGGCTTGAACACGCGCCCCGATGCCGGGTCGAAGGCCTTGGCGTCGTTGAAGGCGGCTTCTTCAGTGAGATAGACGTTCTGCGCCAGGAACTCGCCCTTGAAGCGTTCGAGGTTGGCGCGCAGCGCCTTCTCGCCATAGGTGAATTCCCAATGGCCGGTCATCGCCTCGATGCCGAGCAGGTTGGCGGCCTCCACCATGTCGATGCCACGCATGGTATTGGCGAGACCGGTGCCCTGCCAGAGATCGCCGCCGTCGAGCAGCAGCGTCCGGCCGGAGCCGCCCTCGCTGCGCATGCGATCAATCAACGTCTTCAGATGCGCGAAGCCGCCGAGCTTGCCGAACCGGCCGGCGGCCTTCTCGAAATCGAGGCAGGTGAAAGCATAGGCATCGGCACTGTCCGGGCGGATGCCGAAGCGATCGAGAAAGGCACGTCCGACCAGATGCGGCGGGTTGCCCTGCATCGGTCCAACACCGAGATTGACGCTCGGCTCGCGGAAGAACACCGGCCGAAGCTGCGCGTGCGTATCCGTGATGTGCAGGATACGTGCATTGCCGGACCGCTCGAGATCGTAAACGCCCCCATTATCGGCGCCGCGCGCCAGCCGTGGCAGGCTGCCCGACAGGGTGGCAGCGCCCGCTAGCGTCAGAAAATCGCGGCGGCGGATGGTCATGCGGGTCTCCGCGCGTCGTAACGGTGTCAGCGTACTTCCAGGTCCTTCCAGCGGGTCTTCTCGCTGGTGGCCTGGAAGATCGAAGCTTTGGCCAGCGCCTCCGCTTCCTTGGCCGACGCGGTGGCCTTATCGAAATCGCCCGCATCCGCCGCCTTCTTCGCCGCCGCCAGCGTGTTCGCCGTGGTGGTCCATTGGTTGCGTAGCTTGCCGGCCTCCTTGTTGGCGGCCTCGGCCGCGGCATAGGCTGCCTTGAATTCGTCCTCGGAGCCCGCGGCGAGCGCGGGCACAGCACCCGCGGCAAATAGTGACAGAACTAATGCGGATTTCTGCATCAAGTTCCTCATGGCCGCGCTCCCGGACCTGAAATCGGCAGTCCGTTGCTGACATAGGACAGGTAATATTCGACGTTGCGATATTCGTCGTCCTGCGGGCTGAGCGGCACTGCGCGGATCTGGCTGTTGCAGGTGGTGAAGCGCCGGCTGGTGGTGCCCATGCCGCTCCATTCGGAGCGGTAGATCGGCATTGCGTTGACGATGCCAAGCGCGGGTGCAAGCACCTCAGCGCGGATACGTTCGCCCGGGCTCTGCACATGGCAGGTGGCGCAGGAGAAGTTGAGCTGTCCGCGCCGGGTGTAGAAATATTCTTTGCCGTTTTCGTAAGCCGCGAGCGCGCGCGGATCGTTCGGGATCTTGATGTCCATCGGCTTGCCGCGCGAGGTGAAGGCCATGTAGGCGGTCAGCGCCGCCATTTCGTCCTTTACGTAGGAATAGGGCGGTTCGCCATTGGCCTCGCGGCAGCGGTTCAAGGCCAATTCAAGCGTGATGACCTTGCCTTCCTTCTCGTCGAAATAAGGGTAGTTCTGGCGGATGCCGATGCCACCGTTCGGGAAGCAGTCGGCATAGGTCTTGCCATTCTTGAACGGCTTGGAGAACATCTCCTTGCCCATTTCGAGCGAGAACTCGTAGGGCGGGAACTGTTCCTTCTCCTGCCACTGCCGATAAAGGTCCTCGTTCATCGAATAGGGACCGTTGACGAAGTCCTCGAACTTTACCTTGGGAAATTTGTCTCTGAAGAACTTCTGGAACGCCTTGGCGTCGGCGACAGGATCGATCTTGTCGTCGGCTGCCAACAGCGGCGCGCCCGCCAGCGTCAGCGCGGCCAGCGCAATCGTGGCGGATGCCAGAAAGATCGCGGATCGCAGCTTCATTGGATCTTCGCCGTAGTGGTGTCGGTCGCGCCCTTGTTATCGACCCAACTGATCTTCAGTTCGTCGCCCTTCTTGGCTCCCTTGAACGCGAACTTCACATAGGGGTCCTTGGAAATACCACCGCCCCAATCGGCGGCGAACACGTTCTTGCCGTCATGCTCGAAGGTGAGCTGCTGGATGAAGTGCGGCGGAATGGTCTCGCCCTTGGCGTTCTTGACGAACCCGGAATCCATCGGGTGCTGGATCAGTGCCTGCACCTCGGTGATGTCGCCGTTTGAAGAAGCGCGCACGCGAATGGTGGATGCCATGTGAGTTCTCCCTGCCTTAACCGCCGCAACCGCCGACCGTGACTTTGACTTCCTTAGAGGCGCTGTAGAGCTTGCCGCCGGCTTCCACCAGCACGGTCACGTTGCTGGTCTTGGCCATCTTGATGCGGTTGGCGACGCTCGGCAGCGTGCCGGCCGGGATGTTGTACTTTGCGATCAGCACGTTCGGATTCTCGCTGACGAGGAACGCAACCGAGGTTACGTCGGCTAGGGTTGTAGAAACCGAGATCGGCACCACGGCGCCGTTCTCGGCGATTTCGGGCGCGTCCATCTTGACCTTGTCCGATGGCTCAGCGGTCTTGCCGTAGAGCGTCTTGATGACGTCGGCGTCACTCTTCTGCTTGAACGCTTCTTCCGGGTATTTGTCGTTGGCCGCGGCGAGCGCCGGCGTCAGGCCGAAGGGAAGGTTGCCGAGGCCGATGAGCGCGACCGCGCCTGCACCCTGCAGGATCAGTCGCCGCGTGGCCGAGAATCCAACATCAATCTTATTCATCGAAAATCTCCTAAAGCCTGCGTTGGCACGTCACAGGCTTGATCTCTCGTCTTGCGTTAAAGCGTCTGCAGGAAATCCACCACCGCGTCGATTTCCTTCTCGGTCAGAATCCGGTTCCGTCCGAAGGGCGGCATCACGGTGAGCGGATTGCGCAGGGTCTCGTCGTTGAGGATGGCGACGAGATCCTCGCGCTTCGGATATTTGCTCTTGATGTCGACCAGTTCGGGCCCGATCGTGCCGGGAAGGTTGCCGCCCTTGATGACATGACAGGTCAGGCAATTGCCCTTGCTGCGGTCGAAGGCCAGCTTGCGGCCTTCATCCACCGCGGACTGCGCCTGCGCGGTGCCCGCGGACGCCAGAGCGACGAGCAGTGCCAACGCCGGCAGCTTTGCTGATTTCGTCGGGAAATGATCGGTCACAGGCGTTTCCGTAATTTCTACTTCTGTTGCATCGTGTCGAGCGGCCCGGTCGTGCGCGGCGTCAGATTCCTGCCCTCGGCCGTCGACGATATCCTGACATCGGCGGCGTTGACGCAATCGTTCATGCAGGGCTTTGTCATCGTATCGGGGCGCGGATCGGTCCAGATGAAATTGTCGCGATTGCGCATTTTGACTTTCGGCAAACTGTTGCGATCGGCAACGAATTCATGGGGAACGAGATCGTTAAGGTTCAGAATATAGGCGGTCAAAGCATAAACGTCATCCGCTGACAATGTGTGCGGCGCCTGCATCGGCATGGCGCGGTTAATATAGTCCCACAGGGTCGGGGCGAACGGCCAGTAGCTGCCGACCGTCGGCTCCGGGCGCTCGTCCCGGAGCGATCCGACGCCGCCCACCAGCTTTGGAAACCGGCCTTCGCCTTCGCCGAAGGTTCCATGGCACGCCGCGCATTGTTCGGCATAAACCTCCGCGCCCCGGTCGACGGTGCCCTTGCCGGACGGCAGGCCCGTTCCGTCCTCGCCGCGCACGTCGATGTCCCATCCGGCGATCTGCGCCGGCGTGGCCACGCTGCCGTAACCGAACGAGCCGGGTTCGGCCGCGCCGGCGAGGCTTGCGGCGCAGGCAAGCAGAATGGCTATGATCGGCAGGCAAATCTTACGCGAGCTGTACATTGAAGACGCTTCCGTCGGGCTTGACCTGCCAGGTCTGGATCGAATTGTTGTGGTAGACCGAGTTTGAGCCGCGCTGTGCGCGCAGTTGTGCAATTGTCGGCTGCACATAACCGGTCTCGTCGATAACGCGGGATGCGACCAGCGCGGGCCGGCCGTCCCAGCGCCAGGGCAGGGTGAATTTCGTCAGCGCCTTCGACAGCACCGGCTCGTGGAGCCGCGCACTCTGCCAGTTGACGCCGCCGTCCATGGTGACATCGACGCGCTTGATCTTGCCGTTGCCGGTCCAGGCCAGTCCCCGGATTTCATAGAGGCCGGGCCCATCGAGCGGCTTCTCGGGGCAGGGAAAGGTGACAACCGATTTGGCGTCGATCAGCCAGGTGAAGCCGCGCGAGGTGCCGTCCGGCATCAGGTCGGTATATTTCGAGGTTTCCTCGCGGGTGTGCCACGGCTTTTCGCCGAGCTTGATCCGGCGCAGCCACTTGATGTTGACGTTGCCTTCCCAGCCCGGCACCACCAGCCGCAGTGGGTAGCCCTGTTCGGGCCGCAGCGCCTCGCCGTTCTGCGCATAGACCACGAGGCAATCGTCGAGGCATTTATCGAGCGGCAGGCTGCGGTTCATGTGCGCGCCGTCGGCGCCTTCGACCATCGCCCACTTCGCCTGATTTCTGATGCCGGTTTCCTCCAGCAGCGTTGACAGTTTGACCCCGGTCCATTCCGCGCAACTGACCATGCCGTGGCTGAACTGCAGCGAATTCATCTGCGCGGCGCGCCAGTTCATGCCGCCATTGGCCGGGCATTCGATGAAATGGATGCGCGACACGGACGGGAAGCGCATGATGTCCTTCATCGTGAGAAGCAGCGGACGCTCGACGAGGCCGTGGATCATCAGCTTGTGCTGCGCCGGGTCGATATCGGGGCGGCCGGCGTGATGGCGCTCGAAGAACAATCCGTTCGGCGTGATGATGCCGTGGAGGTCCTGCAGCGGCGAAAAGCTCACTGACGATTCCGCGCTTGCGGTCAACCAGGGCACGTTGCGGCGGATGACGGAAGCTTCGGTATCGGCCGGGCGGCCATAGGGCCGGTCGACCACGCCGGCGCCGATCGATTGCGACCAGGGCGCGTCTGCGGGGGGAGACTCCTGCGCGGCGTCCGCTATGGCCTGTTTGCCGCCAACGGCGAGGCTGCCGGTCAGGACCGCGCCGAGGCCAAGGAAGCGGCGGCGGCCCATCGGGGTATCCGCGGCGGCAGGATCGGAGAGAACAGCTTTGCTGCGTAACGGGTCTGGCCGCACGTTTTCTTCCCCTCGCGGCCGCATCGCCGCATCATTTCTTGCTTTTTTGAACCGGTATCGACATTTGCTAATTTAGTCAATGCTAAAGGAAGGCTGGCGCACTAGTATGGTAATGTGTGCTTCGCAGGCGCGGAAAATGATACCGGATTTGCAGTGATGAGAGCAGCCGCCCCGGCAGCCCAGGAAACTGAACAAGAGACTGCGCAAGAGACCACCTTCGCCCCTGGCGCCGACGACGCGGCGGCGCTGAAGAAGCTGGCGAAGCAGGCCGGTGACGCCGCGCAGCTCCTGAAAATGCTCGCCAATGAAAAGCGACTGCTGATCCTCTGCTTTCTTGCCGTGCGCGGAGAGATGACGGTGGGCGAGCTGGTCGCTGTCGTGAATCTCAGTCAGTCCGCACTGTCGCAGCATCTGGCGAAATTGCGCGCCGACGGCCTGGTGGAATTCCGCCGGACCTCGCAGACGCTGCATTATCGCGTTGCCGATCAGCGCACACTGCGTCTGCTTGGGGTGTTGAAGGAGATCTTCTGCGGCGACCTGAAGTGATCGCTGCGCCACTGATTTTTTCGGGACCGAACTGCGATGGCTGAGTATGTGGTGGAATTCGGCAAGGATGGCCGGCCGGTCGAGCCCGACGGCCGGCTCGACGCGGCGGCATTCCACCGCAACCACGAACCGATCTGGGCGGTGCTGCAGAAATTTCTCGCCGGCAAATCCGGTGACGCGCTGGAGGCCGGCAGCGGCACCGGCCAGCACGTGGTGCATTTCGCAAAGCACACGCCCGACATCACCTGGTGGCCGAGCGATCTCAATGAACGACATCTCAGGAGCATCGAAGCGTGGCGCACGCATGCCGGTCTGCCGAACATTCGTTCGCCGCTGCGGGTCGATCTCGCCGATCCGGCCTGGTGTCCGGCGATGCATGACGGCAGCGGGCCGGGCAAACTGCTGGCGGTGTTCTGCGCCAATGTCATTCACATCGCGCCCTGGCGCGTGGCTGAGGGCCTATTCGCCGGCGCGGCGCGGTATCTCCGCGATGACGGGCGGCTGTTTCTCTATGGCCCGTTCAAGCGCGACGGCAAGCACACCGCGATGAGCAACGCCGTGTTCGACACCAGGCTGCGCGAGCAGGACGCCGAATGGGGCGTGCGCGATATCGCCGACCTCGAGAAGCTCGCCGCAAGCGTTGGCCTCACGCTGGCCGAAACCGAGCTAATGCCCGCCAACAACATGATTCTGACGTTTCGGCGATTGCACGGGTCAGCGTAGGCGCTTTCCGCGCATCAATGATAGGCGAGGCACCATCCAACTCCGCGAAGCCAGCAGCGCTCGTCAGGAATGTATTGGTCGCGGTACAGTCGCGTGACTTTCTGCCAGCCGCCACGGGCGAAAGCTTCGGCGAGAGCGCGTTCGGACGCCTCGTCGCGGCTGCCGGCGCAGGGAAATATCGCAACCGGCGAGATCCAATTTGCAAGATAGTCCGCAGCTCTTCGCTCAATTCGGAACACTGCGCCGGCACTCGCCATGCGCTCCGGCGCAATACCGCCAAATCCCTGATCTGACGTTATCGGCATGATCAGGCGACCGCCATCGGCAAGGCTGTCGAGCCAGCGCGTGGCGGACCGTGTGCAGCCGGCATTGACGTAGATGACGTCGGCGGCATCGAGCGGCACCTGTGCGCCGTCGCCCTCGATCACGGTGATGTTCGCGTAGGGCGCCAGGCCGGCTCTGGCGCGGGCGGCGAGGGCACCATCATATTCGATGGCCGTAACCCGCCCTGACGGTCCGACGAGATGCGCGAGGATGGCGGTGTAATAGCCTGTGCCCGTTCCGACATGCACCACGTGCTCGCCGATGGCGGGTGAGGCCTGGTGAATGAGATGGGCGTGCAACGACGGCTGCCCGTTGTTGACGCCCCGCTCGGGCACGAGCGCGACCAGATCGTCGGTGTAGAGATAAACGGGATCGGCGTCGGGTGTCGAAACGTAGTCGCGTAGCGCCGCACCAGCCACGGACCGGGCCCAAGAAAGTCCTCGCGGGGAATGGTCGCAAACGCCTGAGCAAGGCGCGCACCAGCAACGTTTGCAGCAGCAAGGACCTGCTTGGCGTAGGCCGCACGAATGATGCGGAGTTCGGCTTGCGCGTCCATTTTGCCTCTCCTCCTGGATCATGTTAATATTGATGTGTGATTTGACACACCATCGTGTGTGTTAAATAGCATAATGATCATGGGGAGGCCAGAGTGAAGAAGCGGCTCTATCCTGCAGTGCTGGAACGCGGTCCGCGCGGTGCGCTAGGCGCGTGGTTTCCCGATTTTCCGGGTTGCGTCGCTGGCGGGCGATCGCAAGAAGCGGCGATCGAGAAAGCGGAGGCCGCGCTGGCGCGAGCGGTGGATGAAATGGCGGAGCAGGGCAGGTCGCTACCGGAGCCAACGCCGATCGAACAGATCGCGCTGCCGAGGGGCGCCGACGTCGTCGCCTACTTCATTGTCGGGGTCGACCCACCCGATCCGTCAGAGCGCGTGAACGTCTATCTACCGAAGAGCCTCATTGCGCGGATCGACAAGCGCGCCACGGAGCTTGGCATGAGTCGTTCCAGCTTCTTCGGCTTCGCTGCCACGATTGCACTTGATTGGAGTCCGGGCTTTCCGCATGCCGGCCTTGGCCATCCTCGCTCGAAGGTCCACAAGACGGGCGCGGTGCAAGCTGGGAAACGAGCAGGCAAGAAGCGGTCGTGATACGGCAGCTGCTTGCGCCCCTCGCATAGCGCGCGCCCGTTTGCGTCGGTTGATCGCACCGCCCCGTGTCTTCATAGTGCCGCGGAATCAATCAATGAGGCTCCCGGCCCGGGGCCTGCCGGGCGGGAATGCCGATGCTGGATACGACAGCCACCGAAGAGATATCGAACGACGCCCGCGCGCGCGCCAACGTGCTGCGGCTCGCCGCGGCGCAGGCGCTGACCGGCGCCAATTCGGCGGTGATTTTCGCCACCGGCTCGATCGTCGGCGCGACGCTGGCTCCGGCCATCTCGCTCGCCACCGTGCCGCTGTCGATGTACGTGCTGGGGCTCGCCGCCGGCACGCTGCCGACGGGCGCGATCTCGCGCGCCTATGGCCGCCGTGTCGCGTTCATCATTGGTACCTTCTGCGGAATCCTCACCGGTGCGCTGGCCGCCGCCGCCGTTCTCTACGCGTCGTTCTGGCTGTTCTGCTTCGCGACTTTTCTCGGCGGCCTCTACGGCGCAGTCGCGCAGTCCTATCGTTTTGCCGCCGCTGACGGCGCCAGCGTCGCGTTCCGGCCGAAAGCCGTGTCCTGGGTGATGGCCGGCGGCGTGTTCGCCGGCGTGCTCGGTCCGCAGCTCGTGCAGTGGACCATGGATATCTGGCCGCCTTATCTGTTCGCGTTCAGCTTCGTGGTGCAGGCGTTCGTCGCGCTGGTGGCGACGGCGGTGCTGTGGGGCGTCGACGCGCCGAAGCCGGCACCGTCGGACATGCATGGCGGGCGGCCGCTGTTCGAGATTGCACGGCAACCGCGCTTCATTGCCGCGGCGCTGTGCGGCGTGATTGCTTACCCCATGATGAATCTCGTCATGACTTCTGCACCGCTCGCCATGAAGATGTGCGGGCTCACGGTGAGCGATTCCAATTTCGGCATCCAGTGGCACATCGTGGCGATGTACGGCCCGAGCTTCTTCACCGGCACGTTGATCGCCCGCTTCGGCGCACCGACAATCGTGGCACTTGGCCTGATCCTGGAAGCCGTCGCTGCCGCGATCGGCCTTTCCGGAATCACCGTGCTGCATTTCTGGGCGGCGCTGATCGTGCTCGGCGTCGGCTGGAATTTTGCCTTTATCGGCGCCTCGGCATTGGTGCTCGAGACGCACCGGCCGCAGGAGCGCAACAAGGTGCAGGCGTTCAACGACTTCCTGATCTTCGGGATGATGGCGCTGGGGTCGTTCTCGTCGGGCCAGTTGCTGGCGCATTACGGCTGGTCGATGGTAAACATGGTGGTGTTCCCGCCAGTGCTGCTCGGCCTTGCAGTGCTGTCGTTTGCGTCATTTGCCAAGCGTCGCGCGAAGCTGCAGGCGGCCGACGAGATTCCAGGTCCGAGCGTCTGATTACCGGAGGTCCCATGCCGTCGCGCGCCCGTCTCGATGAATTCATCGCCGCCGTCGTCTCCGGCGATCATGCCGGCGCGATCGAGCGCTTCTATACCGAGGACGCCAGCATGCAGGAGAACGCCGCCCCGCCACGGGTCGGTCGCGACGTGCTGGTGGCGCATGAGCGCGCGGTGTTGGAGCGGGTCAAGAGCGTGACCTCGACCTGTGTGACCTCGATCGTCGAGGGCGATCATGTCGCGATCCACTGGGTGTTCGAGTTTACTTATCATTCCGGCAAGACCGGCCGGTTCGACGAAGTCGCGCTGCAGGAATGGCGCGGCGACAAGGTTTGGCGCGAGCGCTTCTTCTACGATCCGTCGAAGCCCGCCTAGTTGCCATCTGCTGACATTTCGGCCGGCGCCGAAGCAATTTTCGCGGCGACCTGCTACTATCACCGTCATGGCCGGGCTTGTCCCGGCCATCCACGTCTTTAGTTCGCTTGAAGCGCGAAGGATGTGGATGCGCGGGACAGGCCCGCGCGGTGAGCAAGAAGCAAGAAAAAGTGGACGCATCCAACTTCACCCCGCTCGACGAATCCTCCATCCGCTACGACGGCTGGCGCATCGTGGTCGTGTGCTTCCTGCTGGCAACCTTCGGCTGGGGGCTCGGCTTCTACGGCCAGAGCGTTTATGTCGCCGAGCTGCAGCGGCTGCACGGCTGGCCGGCGTCGCTGATTTCGTCCGGCACCACGTTCTTTTATCTGTTCGGCGCAGCGCTGGTCGCCTTCGTCAGCGAAGCCATCAAGGCGTTCGGTCCGCGCAACTGCCTGATCGCGGGCACGTTGGCGATGGCCGCGGCGGCCGTCTCGATCGGTCAGGTGCGCGAGCCTTGGCAGCTTTACCTCGCCAATGCCGTGCTGGCGTTCGGCTGGGCCGGCACCAGCCTCGGCATCATCACCAATACGCTGGGCCTGTGGTTCGACAACAAGCGCGGCATGGCGATCAGCCTGGCGCTGAATGGCGCGAGCTTTGGCGGGATCGTCGGCGTGCCGCTGCTGGTGACCGCGATCGGCTATTTCGGCTTCTCTGGCGCGATGATGGCGTCGGCCGTCGTAATGGTTGCGTTGATGGTGCCGGCGATCCTGCTGCTGGTCGGACGGCCGCCGCTTCACCTGAGCACGGGCGGGCTCGACACTGCCGACGCGCCGTCGCCGACGCAGATTCGCGCACGCGCCTTTCGCGACATCGGCTTTCTCTCGGTGTCGTCGGCGTTCGCACTGGTGCTGTTCGCGCAGGTCGGCTTCATCGTCCACCTGATCGCGTTTCTCGATTCGGTGATCGGGCGGCAGCGCGCGGCGATCGCGGTGGCACTGTTGACGGCGATGGCGGTGGTCGGTCGTGTGCTGTTTTCTTTCGTGATCGACCGGATGAACCAGCGGCTGGCGTCCTCGCTTTCCTTCGTCAGCCAGGCGGTGGCGCTGCTCATTGTCATCAATGTGCATAACGATTACGTGCTGATCGCAGCCTGCGCGCTGTTCGGCTTCTCCGTCGGCAACCTCATCACATTGCCGGCGCTGATCGTGCAGCGCGAATTCGATCCGCGTTCATTCGGCGTGCTGGTCAGTTTGATCACGGCGATCAACCAGATCACGTATGCGTTCGGTCCCGGCGTGGTGGGATTGCTGCGGGATCTGTCGGGTAGCTACGCGCTGCCGTTCTATGGCTGCATCGCAGTCGAGCTGACGGCGGCGGTGCTGATCATGATCCGCGGGCGCGGCCCTGCTCGCGTCCAGTAGCGGCGAACGATTTGCGCGGCGGCCGCCGCGTCTTCCTTTCGCCAATAGCGCCTGACGCCGCGGCCCGCAGCAGGCGGCGGAAGGTGGGGCACTCCATGTGACTCGGGGCGGGACAGGCGGCGGCGTGGCGCAGGCCGTCGCGCATGGCGTTGAGCTTGCGGATCGTCCGCTCCAGCTCCTCGGCCTTGGCCGCCAGCATCCGCCGGTCGATGCGCGGCCGGCCGTCGGGTGCGAACATCCTGGCGATCTCATCGAGCGAGAAGCCGGCGGCCCGCCCGAGCGCGATCAGCGCCAGCCTGTCCAACACGGCCGGATCGAACATCCGGCGAAGGCCCCGCCTTCCGTGAGAGGCGATCAACCCCTTCTCCTCATAGAAGCGCAGGGTCGAGGCGCGAACGCCCGACAATCGAGCCGCCTCCGCGATATCGATGTCCCTCATGGCCCTTGACCTCAAGTTAACTTGAACTGGCAGAGTGCAGCCATCCGCGCCCACTTGGCAAGCCAGGAAACAGCTCTAACAACAAAAGGAAGAGATCATGAATTTCGCGCAGCAGCCAGATGACGAACAGGCAAGATTATGGAACGACCCTGCCGGACGTGGCTGGGTCGAGGCACGGGACGTGCTCGAGGAGATGTTCAAGCCCTTCGAGGATTTGCTGGTCCAGGTGGTGTCCGAGGCCGCAGCGAGCTGCGTGCTCGACGTCGGCTGCGGCACGGGCGCCACGACGCTCGCCGTCGCCCGGGCATTCGGCACCAAGGGATACTGCACGGGCATCGACCTCTCGGAACCGATGATCGCCGTGGCACGCGCCCGAGCGGCGCTGGACGGCCAACCTGCAAATTTCATCTGCGCCGACGCCCAAACACACGCCTTCGCGCCCGCAAGTTTCGACATGATCATTTCGCGCCTCGGCGTCATGTTCTTTGCCGACCCCGTGCAGGCGTTCGCCAATCTGCGCCAGGCGGCACGGCCTGACGCGAGGCTGCGCTTCATCGCCTGGCGGGGCGCGGCGGAAAATCTATTCATGACGACGGCCGAGCGGGCGGCAAAGCCGCTGCTGCCCGACCTTCCCGCGCGTCGACCCGAAGGGCCGGGGCAGTTCGCCTTCGCCGACCGGCGCCGGATCGAGACCATTTTGGAGGCGAGTGGTTGGACAGCGATCGACATCCGGCCGATCGATGTCGTCTGCAGCTTTCAAAAGACGGAACTCGCCCGCTACCTCGGCTGGCTTGGACCGGTCGGCCTGTTCCTTCAGGGGGCGGATGAAGGCACTCGTGCACGGGTGATCGAGACCGTCAGCATTGCCTTCGAGCCCTATACATGCGGGCCAGCGGTTTCCTTCACCGCGGCTTGCTGGATGGTGGCAGCGCAGGCTCCAACGGATGCCATGCATGACTGAAGCGGCAGATTATCTGATATCAGCGGTGCTGATCGGGACGGGTGCGACCGTCGTGATGGACATCTGGACGATGATCCGGCAGCGGCTGCTTGGCATTCCGTCGCTGGATTATGGTCTGGTGGGCCGCTGGCTCGGCCACCTTGCACGCGGACGCCTGCGCCACGACCGGATTGCCGCGTCGCCGCCTTTGCGGGGCGAGCGACTGATCGGCTGGTCAGCGCATTACCTGATCGGGATTGTGTTTGCCGGCGTGCTGCTTGCGTTCTTCGGCCTCGATTGGGCGCGCGATCCGACAATCGGCCCGGCACTGTTGGTCGGGCTCGGCAGCGTGGCCGCGCCGTTCCTGGTGATGCAGCCCGCCATGGGTTTCGGCATTGTCGCGAGTCGCACGTCGCATCCGGCAGCCGCCCGGCTGCACAGTCTCGTCACGCATGCGGTGTTTGGCGGCGGTCTCTATGCCGGCGGCTGGCTTACGCACATGGTGCTACGGTGAATCGCATTGGCCTACGCCTCCCGCTGCCGCAGCAAATCCTCCAGATCCAGCCGCTTGGTGAACATCGCGAGCGAGCCGTCGGGCGCGCGGGGCCATTCTTCTTTCGGCCGGTCGCGATAGAGTTCGACGCCGTTCTGGTCGGGGTCGCGCAAATAGAGCGCCTCGCTGACGCCGTGGTCGCTGGCACCGTCGAGCTCGATGCCGGCCTGGATCACGCGGTACAGCGCATCCGCTAGCGCCGCGCGGGTGGGATAGAGAATGGCGGTGTGAAACAGGCCGGTGGTGCCCGGCGGCGGCGGATGGCCGCCTTTGCTTTCCCAGGTGTTGAGACCGATGTGATGGTGATAACCGCCGGCCGAAATGAACGCGGCGCCAGAACCCATCCGCTGCATCACCTCGAAGCCGAGCACGCCGCAATAGAAGCCGAGCGCGCGGTCGAGATCGGCGACCTTGAGATGGACATGCCCGATCCGCGTGCCGGCGACGATGGGTGGGGATTGGGGCATGTGCTTCTCCGCTTTGGAAGTATCCGTGCCCCGGATGCTGCGCAGCGCGTCCGGGATCGCGCTTTGCGCGACTCCGGCGGTGCGCTGCGAAGCCGGGGTCCACGTTGAGTGCCGGCATGGGTCCCGGCTCTGCGGAGCAGCGCCATAGCGCGTCGAAGACGCGCGTGAACGCGCTTGTGGCGCTGCACCGCGTCCGGGACACGTAGGCGCGGACTCTCGTCACACAAGATCCGATACCTCGCCGTTCGGCAGCCCGAACTCAAACGTGTTCAGCGTCATCGACACCATCGTGTAATAGCCGCACAGCCCGATCACCTCGACAATCCCGCGTTCGGTGAGCACTTTTACCGCTTCGTCATACAGCGCTTGCGACACGCCGTGGCCCTCATGCAGCGACTTGGCGAGATCATAGATCATCTGGCCCTTGGGGTCATCGAAGGTGGGCGTGCGACGGTCGCGGATGTCCTCGATGATTTTCGGGTCCATGCCGCCCTTCAGCGCCAGGCGCTTGTGCGCATACCATTCGTAATGCGACGTCCAGTGCCGCGCAGTGACGAGAATGGCAATCTCGGAAAGCTTTGCCGGAAAGATCGTGTTGAAACGCAGCTGCTCGCCAAGCCGCGTGGCGTGCCGCGCCATCTCCGGACTGTTGAGCCACGCCATCATCGGTGCCGGCGGAGCGCCGCGCTTGCCGGCGATGGCCTCGTCGTAGGTTTCTTTCTGGTCGGCGCTCATTTCGCCAGGCGAAAGCAACTTCAGCCGCATGCCGGTTTCCTCTTGTTTTTCCATCGTTATCGCCTAGCGCATACACCCGATCGGGCAGCGTGACTACCGACTGAGCGGCATGGGCTGATGTCAGACATATGTTGAATTCCGCAACGCGAGGGCTAAGGTCGCTTCCAAACATTCCCACATGGAAACGCCGACATGTCCGATCTGGAAACATTCCGCCGTGAAACCCGCGCCTGGCTGGAGGCCAATTGTCCGCCGGAAATGCGACGGCCGATGACCTCTGAAAGCGATACCTACTGGGGCGGTCGCAACGCCAAATTCTCCTCCGAGCCGCAGCGCATCTGGTTTGAGCGGATGCGCGACAGGGGCTGGACCGTGCCGGATTGGCCGAAGGAATATGGTGGCGGAGGGCTGGAGCCCGCCGAGCACAAGGTGCTGCGCGAAGAAATGGCGGCGATGGGCGCGCGCTCTCCGCTCCCGAGCTTCGGCATCTGGATGCTTGGGCCGGCGCTGCTGAAATACGGCACCGAGGCGCAGAAGAAAGAGCACCTGCCCAAGATCGCCGCCGGCCTGATCCGCTGGTGCCAGGGCTATTCCGAGCCGAACGCCGGCTCGGACCTCGCCTCGCTGCAAACCCGCGCCGATAGCGACGGCGACGATTACATCATTAACGGCCAGAAGATCTGGACGTCGTATGCGAACTACGCCGACTGGATTTTCTGTCTGGTGCGCACCGATCCCACGGCGAAGAAGCATGACGGCATCAGCTTCATCCTGTTCGACATGGCCTCGAAGGGCGTGTCGACCAAGCCCATTCTTCTGATCTCCGGCTATTCGCCGTTTTGCGAAACCTTCTTCGACAATGTGCGGGTGCCGAAATCGCATGTGGTGGGCCAGGTCAACCGCGGCTGGGATGTTGCAAAATATCTGCTGCAGCATGAGCGGGCGATGATCTCAGGCACTGGAGAGCGCGGCGTCGGCCGTCCGCTCGGGCAGGTCGCCGCCGACTCCGTCGGCAGCGATGATTCCGGTCGGCTCGACGATGCGATGCTGCGCAGCCAGGTTGCGGCGTTCGACATCGACGAGGCGGCGTTTGCGGCTGTGGCCGAACGCGCGATCGATCTGGCGAAAGCCGGGCAGTCGCATCCGGCGTTCTCCTCGGCGATGAAATATTACGGTACCGAGCTCAACAAGCGCCGCCACGAGATCCTGATGTCGGCTGGCGGCATCGACGCGCTGGAATGGGAAAGCGAGCGCTCCAGAGGCGGCGCCCGCCCGCGCGCCTGGCTGCGCACCAAGGCCAACTCGATCGAGGGTGGCACCAGCGAGGTGATGCTCGGCATCGTCGCCAAGCGCATCCTCGATCTGCCGGGGGCGTGAGCCGAGCTGGCATTCCGGGGCGACGCGGAGCGTCGAACTATGGTGCGCAATTGCGCACCTGAGAATCTCGAGGTTCCGGGTTCGCGTCTTCGACGCACTCCGGAACGACGTCCCAAGAAATCACGCATCGTTTCTGAAACGGATATCCTTCAATGCCCCTCGTCCTCACCGAAGAACAATCCATGCTGCGCGACAGCGCGCGCGGCCTTATCAGCGACAAGGCACCGGTGTCGCATCTGCGCAGCTTGCGCGACAGCAAGGACGAAACGGGCTTTTCCCGCGAGCTCTGGAAGGCGTTCGCCGAGATGGGTTTTTCCGGGTTGCTCGTGCCGGAGAATTTCGGCGGCAGCGGGCTCGGCTGCGTCGAGGCCGGCGTGGTGATGGAGGAAATCGGCCGCACCTTGATGCCGTCGCCGTTCCTGTCGACTGCGGTGCTGGCGGTGTCGGCACTGTCGCGCGGTGGAAGTGACGCGCAAAAGTCCGCACATCTGCCGAAGATTGCCGATGGATCGCTGCTGGCGGCGCTCGCGATCGATGAAGGCGCAAAACATCGCCCGCTGCAGATCAATTTGCAGGCGGTGCGCTCCGGCAACGGCTTCAAGCTGAACGGCGCCAAGGCGCTGGTGGTCGACGGCCACACGGCCGATCTCCTGATCGTCGCGGCGCGCACCGGCGGCGCGGCCGGCGAACGCGATGGGCTGACGCTGTTCCTGGTCGATCCCAAAGCCAAGGGAATTGCGATCGAACGCACGGCGATGGTCGATGCGCATAACGCTGCACGGATCGAATTCAGCAATGTCGAGGTCAATGCCGATCAGGTGCTCGGCGAGGTCGACCAGGGCGGCGCGTTATTGGAGGGCGTGCTCAATATCGGCCGTGGCGCGGTAGCTTCCGAAATGGTCGGCCTGAGCGAAGAGGTGTTCGGCCGCACCGTCACCTATCTGAAAGAGCGCAAGCAGTTCGGCAAACTGATCGGCGAATTCCAGGCGCTGCAGCACCGCGCCTCCCAGCTCTATATCGACATCGAGATCACCCGCGCGGCCGTTCTGAAGGCGCTGCAGACCCTCGACGGCGATTTCGAGCACGCCGGCGCGGCAGTCGCGGTCGCCAAGGCACGCGCCGGCACCACGGCGACGCTGGCGGTGCAGGAGGGCGTGCAGATGCACGGCGGCATGGGCATGACCGACCAGTTCGACATCGGCTTCTTCATGAAGCGCGCCCGTGTCTGCCAGGAATTGTTCGGCGACAGCAATTACCACGCCGATCAGTTGGCGCGGATGAAAGGGTACTGATAGTTAGCAGTCATTCCGGGGCGTGCGAAGCGCCCCCACACACGGTGTCGTCACCCGCGAAGGCGCGAATGCGGACGATCCAGTACGCCGCGGCCTCTCGTTAGTCACCGACGTCTCTGGAATACTGGATCGCCCGGTCCCAGTGCGCAATTGCGCACAAGGCCGGGCGACGACAGTAGTGGGTGTGGCTAAAAGGCCGTCACCGTATCGGCGGGGCGTACTGAATCCCGCCGTTGCTCCACAGCGAATTCAGGCCGCGCGGGATCTTCAGCTTCGATCCTTCGCCGACATTGCGCTCGTAAACCTCGCCGTAATTGCCGACATGGCGGATGACGCGGGCGGCCCAGTCCTTGGACAGGCCGAGATCTTCGCCATAGGCGCCTTCGGTGCCGACCAGCCGCATCACGTCGGGCTTCTTCGACTTCAGCGCCTCGTCGATGTTCTTCGAGGTGATGCCGAGTTCCTCGGCGTTGATCATCGCATACAGCGTCCACTTCACGAGCATCATCCAGTCGTCGTCGCGCTGGCGCACCACGGGCGCGAGCGGCTCCTTGGAGATGACGTCGGGCAGGATGACATGGTCGCTCGGCTGGATCAGGTTCAGCCGGAGTGCGTAGAGCTGGGAGACGTCGGCGGTGAAGGTGTCGCACTTGCCGGACTCATACGCTTTGAGCACATCTTCCAGCCTGGGAAACTTCATCTCGGTGTATTTCATGTTGTTGGCGCGGAAATAGTCGGCGGCGTTGAGCAACGTTGTCGTCCCCTCCTGCACGCAAACCTTGCTGTTGTTGAGGTCCAGCGCGGAATCGATGTTGCGCGAGCGCGGCAGCATGAAGCCCTGGCCGTCATAATAGGCGACCGCCGGGAAATAGAGGGCGTAGTTGCTCTCGCGCGACATGCTCCAGGTCGTGTTGCGAGAGAGGATGTCGACCTTACGGCTCTGCAGCTCCTTGAAGCGTTCGTTGGCATCGAGGGCCACGAATTTCGCCTTCTTGGGATCATCGAAGATCGCCGCGGCGACTGCGCGACAGAAATCGACGTCGAAGCCGGTCCAGTCGCCCTTGTCGTCGGGGATCGAGAAGCCGGGCAGGCCCTTGTTGACGCCGCACAGCACGTCGCCGCGGCGGATGGTCCGCTTCAGGGTCTTGGTGTCGTAACGCTCATAGGTGATCGCGCCAGCCGCAATCGCGATTGCGACCGCCAGCCCAATGAGGAGGCCGCCTCGAAATGTCCGTAGCATTTTTTTTGAACTCACTAAGTCGGGGGGAATGGATCGGCGGGAGAAGCGGCGTCGCAATTAAAGTTCCGGCTTCTGCCGCACGATCACCTTGGTGCCCACGGGCACGCGCTCATAGAGATCGGCGACGTCGGCGTTGACCAGTCGGAAGCAGCCGGAGGAGACTGCGGTGCCGATGGTGTCGGGCCGGTTGGTGCCGTGGATGCGGTAGACAGTGGTGCCGAGATACATCGCGCGCGCGCCGAGTGGATTGCCGGGGCCGCCGGCCATGAAGCGCGGCAGATAGGGCTGGCGCGCGATCATCTCCGGTGGCGGCGTCCAGTCCGGCCATTCCGCCTTGCGGGTGATATTGAGCAGCCCCTGCCATTGAAATCCTTCGCGGCCAACGCCGATGCCGTAACGCAACGCGCGGCCATTGCCCTGCACCAGATAGAGGTGGCGATCCTGCGTCGAGATGATGATGGTGCCCGGCGGTTCGTTGGTGCGATAGAGCACCGCGGTCTTCCTGAACTGCGGATCCAGCTCGACGGCTTCGTCGGGAAGCAGACCGGGCTGGTCGCCGACATCGGGCTGCCGCATCTGCGCCTGGCTCTGCGAGGCCGAAAGGATCAAACCGCCGGCGGCGATCACCATCCAGATCAGGTGCCGAAAATATTTCATCGCAGAAATTCTCCTTGCTGGCGCGGTGGCCAAATGGTGGGCAAATCAGCGGAACATCAAATCTCAGGGCCGGCTTGATGGCAAGTTTAGGGCGAATGCGGCGGATGCGTGACTGAAATGTCGTCCATTTTCGTCGTCCACCAAATTCATGGGATATCTTGCCTGCCTTATTTCGGCGCGATCCACAGCCGCAGGCAGAACGAAATCAGCGCGACGGTGCCGACGCCGCCGAGCCAGAGCGCGGCAAACCACAGCAAGCGCTGCATGAGAGGGCGAGGGGCCGGCTCGTTGGGCTTCAATGGTATCCACTCTCGGGTTTGACCTTGCCGCGGAACACCCAATAGGCCCAGGCGGTATAGCCGAGGATCAGCGGGATCAGCCCGGCGACGCCGACCAGCATGAAGAGCTGGCTGTTTTCCGGCGCCGCCGCCTGCCAGATCGTGATGCTCTGCGGCACGATATAGGGATACATGCTGATGCCGAGGCCGGCATAGGACAGCGCGAACAACGCCAGCGTCAGGAAGAACGGCTGGTAGTCGTATTTGTTGGCGAGACTGCGCAGCAACAGGGCGGTGACTACGGCAACCGAAATCGGTACCTGCGCCGTCATGAGGACGTTCGGCCAGGCGAACCAGCGCTCGGTGTACTGTATATGGAGGAACGGCGTCGCGATGCTGACCGCGGCGATGGCCCCGAGCATCGCGAGCAACAGTACCCAGCTCAGGTGATAGGCGCGGTCGCGCAACTCGCCTTCCGTCTTCATGACCAGCCATGTCGCCCCTAACAGCGCATAGCCGATCACCAGCGCCACGCCGGTCAGGATGCTGAACGGCGTCAGCCAGTCCCACCAGCCGCCGGCATAGTGCCGCCCCTCGACATGCACGCCCTGCAGGATGGCGCCGAGCGCAATGCCCTGCGCCAGCGTCGCCAGCAACGACCCGCCGAAAAAGGCGATATCCCACTTGTTCCGCTCCTTTGTCGTACGCCACCGGAATTCAAAGGCGACGCCGCGGAATACGAGGCCGAGCAGCATCGCAATCATCGGCGTGTACAACGCCGGCATCAGCACGGCATAGGCCAGCGGGAAGGCCGCCATCAGGCCGCCGCCGCCGAGCACCAGCCAGGTTTCGTTGCCGTCCCACACCGGGGCGACGCTGTTCATGATGACGTCGCGGTCGCGCTTCTCCGGAAACAGCGGAAACAGAATGCCGAGGCCGAGATCGAAGCCGTCCATCACGACATAGACGAACACGGCAAAGGCGATGATGAAAGCCCAGACGGTGGCGAGGTCGACCGCGATGTTCATGAGCCGACCCCCTGGGCAGCCGGCGTGATGCCGGCGGTGCGGATCGGTGCCTCGTGCGACGGTCCCTCTTCGCCCGGATGCGGCGGCGCTGCCGTCAGGCGCAGCAGGTAGATCACGCCGGCGGCGAACACCACGAAATAAACGATGATGAAGGCGATCAGCGAGGAGGCGACGGCCGGCGCTGCCAGCGGCGAGGCGGATTCAACCGTGCGCAGCAATCCATAGACCGTGAACGGCTGGCGGCCGACTTCGGTGGTGATCCAGCCCGCGAGCACGGCGATGAAGCCCGCAGGGGCCATTGCGACCGCGAACTTGTGCAACAGCCGGGAATCGTAGAGCTTGCCCTGAATACGCATCAACAGGCTGAACAAGCCAAGCGCCAGCATGAGCAATCCCATGCCGACCATGATCCGGAACGACCAGAACGTGATCGCCACCGGCGGCCAGTTTTCGCGCGGTACCGTGTCGAGGCCGGCCATAGGCGCGTCGGTCGAGTGCTTTAGAATCAGCGAACCGAGCTTCGGCACTTCGACGGCGTAGTCGACCCTGCCGGCGCTCTGATTGGGCAGACCGAACAGGATCAGGGGCGCGCCGTCCTTGTGGCTCTTGAAGTGGCCTTCCATCGCCATGATCTTCACCGGCTGGTGCTCCAGCGTGTTGAGCCCGTGCTGATCCCCGGCGATGATCTGAATCGGCGCCACCAGCGTCGCCATCCACATCGCCATCGAAAACATCACGCGCGGGCCGGCGAGGTGCCGATCGCGCAACAGGTGCCAGGCACCGACCGCGCCGACCACCAGCGCCGTGGTCAGATACGCCGCCAGTACCATGTGCACGAGACGGTATGGGAACGACGGATTGAAGATCACTTTCAGCCAGTCGGCGGCGATGAACTGACCGGCCTCATTGACGGTGTGGCCGGCCGGCGTCTGCATCCAGGAATTGGCCGACAGAATCCAGAACGCCGAAATCAGCGTGCCGATCGCGACCATCAGCGTCGCCAGAAAATGCAGTTTTGGTCCGACGCGGTTCAGGCCGAACAGCATCACGCCGAGGAAACCCGCTTCGAGGAAGAATGCGGTGAGCACCTCATAGGCCATCAGCGGGCCGATCACCGGTCCGGTCTTGTCGGAAAAGGCCGACCAGTTGGTGCCGAACTGGTAGGACATCACGATGCCCGACACCACGCCCATCGCGAAGGCGACGGCGAAGATTTTCAGCCAATAATTGAACAGGTTGATGTAGACCTCGCGCCCGGTCGCGAGCCACAGCGCTTCGAGCACGGCGAGATAGCTGGCGAGCCCGATCGAGAAGGCGGGAAATATGATGTGGAAAGACATCGTGAATGCGAACTGCGCCCGGGCCAATACGACCGCATCCCAGCCTTCGAACATCGACACCACCCGTCGCTAGTTTTGTCGGGCGCGATCCTTTGAAAACTGGATGACAGTTTTTTGGAGATCGCGCCCGGACCCGGCGCGGAGCCTAGCACGCCGGGTGCGACGATAGTACCCGCGCGCGCTGCGCGGATCGGCATTTCAGCTATTCGCGTTCAGGAGCCCGGCGACCGTCCGCTCGATCTGTTCGTATGGGCCCTCGTCATCGTGCTGGAATACGATCGTGCATGACCCACAACCTGCGGCGAGCTTCATGTCCGCGGCGTCACGTATTCGTGAGGCACGTTCAAGTGGTTCGCTATTTCGGCCTTCAATGCACGTGCCCGTTGGGCATTGGCGATTGGCGGAGATTTGATTTCCCGGCCTGAGTAGAGCTCTAGCCGGATATAATAGGAGATGCCGGAATCGTCTGATTCACTGTCGACCTTGATTAAGGCTATCTCCCCGCTTCTGACGAACTCGACTTCCTGGCGGTCGTATATCCAGGCCTTGTCAATTTGTATTTCATTGTTTCGGATGGTCCAGCGTACCTTGCTGCTCAAAAGAACGTTCCAAATCAACACGCCGCAGAAGAAAATAGCAACCAACAATTTGCCGGCATTACTCCATGTCCTCGCGCCAGGTTCGGCAGCAAATTCATACGCTAGGCAGGCGACAAAGAAGATTGCCCCTACACTGATGCAAAGCCGCAGCCAGGTCGGCAAGCGATCCTCAATCTGAATTTCCGGCAGCTCGACTTGTTCAACGCTCATGATGGCCGATTATTCTCGTTCGGTGAACTCGCCGCAAGATTGTGTCGATCGCCTTCCAAAAACAGAGCGACCCGGCTGGGGGGCATCCCGGCCGGGTCGTTGGAGATTGCTTGGGGGGTCTACAACTTGGGAGGTGAGGGGAAGTTCAGCGGGGGGTCTCGCTGTCGTAGGAGATCACACAGACCTCCTTGGGACTCTTGGTGCTGCAATCGACCACCTGTTCGCGTACGAACGTCGAACCGGTGTCGCGCTGAGCGCGAGGCTGAACGTTCTGGGCCGACAGGGTGGCCAGGGTTGCGACGGCGCCGAGCGGGACGATGAAAAAGCGGAAGGACGGCTTCAGCATGTTCGCTCTCCTGTTCGGCGTTGGCGTTTAAGTCGGTGGTGATCGGTATAGGGGGTGAGTTTTTCCGGGTGATGTCGTGAAATGTTTCATTTGTTTCGTTGGAAGTAATCTTTGTCCGTCGAAACTGCCCCGTTTTTCTGTCCCTATCTCCAATCTAATCGTTTGAAATCGCTTGTCTTTAGGCGGCGATGCTGTCCACGCCGGCGCCCTTAAGCAACTCGGCCAATTGTTTGCGGGCATAGAACATGCGTGTCTTCACCGTGCTCTGGGGGATGCCGATGATCGCGCCGGCCTCTTCCACCGACTTCTCGTGGTAGTAGACCAAGTTGATGATCTCGCGATGCGCCGGCGACAGCTTGGCGACGCAGGCCCGCAGGATGGCGCTGGTGTTGCTGCGGTCAAGCGAGGCTTCCGGCGTGTCGGCCGCGTCGGCGATCTCCAGCACGTCTTCCTGCTCGATGTCCTCATGCTTGCGCTGGCGCAGCGCGGTCAGTGCCTTGAAGCGGGCGATCGACAGCAGCCAGGTCGAAACCTGCGAGCGGCCCTCGAACTGGGCAGCGGTCCGCCACACATCGAGGAACACCTGGCTGACGAGGTCTTCGGCCATCGTGGTGTCGCGCACCATGCGCAGCACGAAGCGGTAAACCCGGACGTTATGGCGGGAGTAAAGCACATGCATCGCCGTGCGGTCGCCCTTGGCAATACTCTGCAGCAGCGTTTCGTCGGATGTCGCGCGGGCGGCGGCAATCGACTTCTTGGCTGCGGCGTTGATGGCGATGACGTTCGACATGACAGGCTCCCATTGCGCCACGAGGTGCGGCGTTCCGTTGGGAGAATTGTTAATGAGCCTCCGTTTCGGGATGTCTGCTCGAAGAAGGGAAAATGGTTTCGTGCGGGAGAGAATTGTTTCGTCGCAGGGCCCGCGATGAAACATTCGGGGACAAAATGCCAGTAATTTCAATATGCGGAAAATTGGAAGATTTCAGATGCTGAATAGTTCCGCGCAGGCACAATCTTGGGGTCGTCGCTGCGAACGCAGGGACCCATAACCACAAGGCGTTATTGTCTGGAAAGGATATCTACCCCAGCGGGTCAAATAACCGCCGCGGCGTATGGGTCCCTGCGAAACGCAGGGACGACAAAGAAAGCTAACCCTTTTCGCCGGTCGGCGAGAACAGGTAGCCGCCGCCTCGGATGGTGCGGATCACGGCGGGCTTGGTGGGATCGATTTCGATCTTGCGGCGGATACGCATGATGCGAAGGTCGACGGCGCGGTCGAAGGCTTCGGCGTCGCGCGCATTGGCCAACTCCAACAGCCGCTCGCGCGACAACACCCGCTTCGGATTCGCCGCGAACACTTTCAAGAGGCCGAATTCGGAGGCCGTCAGCGGATGCTCGTTGCCTTCGTCGTCGCGTAGCGCCTGGGCCTCGAGGTCGAGCCATTTGGTGCCGAACCGCACCAGTTGTTCCTTCTCCGCCTTGGCCGCCGCGGGCTCGGGCGTCGCCGCCTTGGGCGGCGTGCTGCGGCGAAGCACGGAACGGATGCGCGCCATCAGCTCGCGCAGCTCGCAGGGCTTTGCGATGTAGTCGTCGGCGCCGAGTTCGAGGCCGACGACGCGGTCGATCGGGCTGGCGGTCGCCGTCAGCATGATGACGGGGACGTTGATGCGGCTCTTGAGGTCGCGAATGATCGAAAGCCCGTCTTCCTCGGGCATGTTGAGGTCGAGCACGACGAGGTCGGGTACGGCGTTCTCGATCTCCTTGCGCAGGCTCTTTCCCCCGTCGCACAAGGTGACGCCGAAGCCGTGCATCTTGAGGTAATCGCCGACCATCTCGCGGGCCGGCGCCTCGTCGTCGACGATGAAGATATGCGGGCTCTGGGTCATGTCGTCTCTGTCGCAGGCAATGTAACCGTAAATGTCGATCCCTGCCCGGGTCCGGCACTTTCCGCAGTCACATGGCCGCCATGCATGTCGATAATACGTTTGACGATCGACAGACCGAGGCCGGTCGAGCTTTCGCCGGCGGTCGGCTTGGCCGAGAGCCGCTGGAAGCGGCCGAACAGCCGGCCGAGATCCTCCGGCGAAAGGCCGGCGCCCTGGTCGGCGATGCGGATCACCGTGTCGCTGCCTTCATGGCTCACAGTGACCGTGATCTTGCCGCCGATCGGCGAATATTTGATGGCGTTGCTGACGAGGTTGTCGATCGCCTCGCGGATCCGGTCGGCGTCGCACATGGTAACGATGTTCGGCGGGGCTGATACCGTGACGGCCTGCTGCTTGTTCACGGCCGAGGGCAGGTTGGAATCGGCGACCTCGGTGACGAGCGCGGCGACATCGACCGGTTCGCGGCGGATCGTGATGTCGAAGGCATCCGCCATCGCATCCGAAATCAGGTGATCGACCATCGAGGTAAGGCGTTTGGTGGCATCCCTGATGTGCTCGACCTGCGCGGTGACGTTCTCCTTCGGCGAGCCTGCGCCGATCAATTCGGTCAACATCTCGGTGCGGCCGAGGATCACGCCGAGCGGGTTCTTCAAATCGTGCGCCACGGTGCCGAGAATTTCGTTCTTGAAGCCGTTGGCGCGCTGCAGCCGCAGCCACTGCGCCGAGAGCCTGCGGTTGGCCTGCATCAGCGCGCGGGTGCGCTGGGCGACGCGGTCCTCGAGCTGGGTGTTGGCCTCATGCAGTTGGCGATAGAGGATGACGTTGTCGAACGCGATCGACAGCCGGCTGGAGAAAATCTCGACCAGCGCGCGGTCGGTGTCGGAAAGCTGGCGCTCGGCCTGCAACAGCACCACCACTTCGCGGCCGCTGCCGGTGCGCAAATAAAGCACGCTGCGGTGATCGGCGAATTCGTTCTTGCGGCGCTGGAAGGCGGCCTCCACCATTTGCCGCAAATCCGGATCTAGCGCCTTGGAGCTGGTCGTGCCGATGAACCGGCTGTAGCAGCCCGAGCCCGCCAGCACCGAGAATTCGCTCCCCGGGGCGCCGTCGTCGCGCAGCACCAGAATGCCGGCGCAGTCGACATTGAGCAGCGAGGCGAGCTGCGTCAGCACGCCCTCCGCCAGACGCTGCATCGACTTGAAATCGTACAGCGTCGAGGCGGCGTCGATGATGATTTCAAGCCCGCGTCTTGTCTGCACCATGCGCTCGAGCTGCTGGTAGCTGCGCAGCGCCGCGGTCAGCGAGGTGAACAGCTTGTCGGCCGTCAGCTCGGTCTTGGCCTTGTAGTCGTTGATGTCGTACTGGACGATGACACGGCGCTCGGGCGCCTGTCCGGGCTGGCCGGTGCGCAGGATGATGCGGACGGTTTCGTTCTTGATCTCGTTGCGGATGTATTCGACCAGCTCCAGGCCCGCGACGTCGGTCTCCATGATGACGTCGAGCAGCACGGCCGCGATGTCCGGATTGTCGCGCATCAAGATGCGGCCTTCGGCCGCGGAATAGGCCGACAGGATCTCCAGGGTCGCGCCATTGAGGCTGTAGTCGCTGAGCGCAAAGCGCGTGCCCTCGTGCACGGCGGCATCGTCGTCGATGACGGCGATTTTCCACTTGCGCGCAGACGAGTCCTCCGGAGCCATTCCGGTATCGTCGATCAGGTGGAGGACATCGTCCTGTTCGGCCATTGCGAAGTTCCGTCGGCTGCTGTCTGGTCTGTACTCGTGGATCCGCCTGTCGATCCGCCCTTGGCGACTTTCGGCATGATAATGCGGAATGTGGTGCCTTGTCCCAGTCTTGACTCCAGCATCATCCGGCCGCCGAGCTGTTGAGTGACAAGATTATAGACGATATGCAAGCCCAGTCCGGTACCGCCCTCGTTGCGGCGCGTCGTAAAGAACGGGTCGAACGCCTGCCGTTGCACGTCCGGCGTCATTCCGGCCCCGTTATCGGCAAAGATAATCTCGACATCGTCGCTGCCGCGCGCCCGGGCCGAGATCGTGATCGCGCCGGAGCGGCCATCGGCAAAGGCATGATTGGCGGCATTGAGGAAAAGATTGGTTAATATCTGGCCGTAGGAGCCGGGATAACCGTCAATGACCAGCCCCTCCGGCACCTCGACCGACAGCGTGATCGCCGCTTTCTTCAACACCGGCCTTAAGCTCGCGACGATCTGGTCGGTGGCCTCGCTCAGGTTGAATTGCCGGCGCTCGGCGTGCGAGCGGTCGACCGCCACTTGCTTGAACGACTGGATCAGCTCGCCGGCGCGATGCAGGTTCGCCACCAGTTGCCCTGCTGCGTCGCGCGAGCTCTTGACGAATTCGTCGAGCTTGGAGCGGCGGAGCGGCTCGGTCCGCAACTCGGATTCGAAGGTTTCAGCCCGGCGCGCAAAGCTCGACGCCACCGTGAGGCTGATGCCGATCGGGTTGTTCACTTCATGGGCGACGCCGGCGACCAGCCCGCCCAACGCCGCCAGCCGCTCGGCGTCGATCAGGTTCTGCTGCGCGGTGTTGAGCTCGAGCAATGCGCTCTCCGCTCTTTCCTTCGAGGTGCGCAGTTCGTCCTCGGTCTTGCGCTTGGCGATGGCGTTCTCGCGGAAGACGTCCACCGCACGCGCCATGGCGCCGACCTCGTCTCTCGCGGTGGTGCCCTGTACGCGGCGATCGTAATTGCCCGACGTGATTGCATGCATCGCCGCCAGGATCTGCTGCAGCGGCAGGCGGATCGAGAGCGCGATCAACACGCCGGCGGAAAGGATGATGCCGAGGAACATCACGGCGATCGACAGCACCCGGCGCGAGATGCCTGACAGCGTCTTGTCAAAAGTCTCCTGCGCCTTTTGCTCGCGCTGGCGCATCTTGTCCGATAGTTCGTCGATGACCGCAATGGCCTCGGCTTGGCTGGCATCGATGGTGTTGCGCAACAGTTCGGTCCGGACCGCGAGTTGTTCGGTCAGTTTGGCCATGCCCTCGCGCAGTGCCACCGTCCGCGCCTGCAGTCGCGTCAGCGCCATGCGCTGCAGATCGTTGTCGGCCAGATCGGTCATCACGGGGATCGTCTTCTCGATCGTCTCGGTATTCCTGCGGGCGTCCTCGGCGGAGCCTGAGGCGGGCGACAGGTAATAGGCGTTGGCGGCGACCAGCATGGCCGTAAACGCCTCGCGCGATCTGCCGAGCGCGGGCCAGATCTGCGCGTCGCGATGCCCGGTGGCGCCTTCGATGACCGAATACAGCCCGGCCATTTCGCGGGCCGGTCCCAGCACCTGCTGCTCATAGGTTTTGGTGATGGTGGCCTGCACGGCGCGCAATTCGCCGAAACCGTTGAGGAAGCGGTCGGTGACCTGTTCGAGCCGCTCGACCGACCCTGATAGCATCGGGTCGTTCGAGGCGCGCGTTGTGAGCGTGCCCAGTAGGGCCTCTCGCAGCAGCAGGATCTCGGCGAACAGGTCAGGGCTTGGCTGGTTGATGTATCGATGAATCAGGTTCTGCAGCCGGCTGGTTTCGCTTTCGAGGTGCGCCAGGATCTTGTCGGACTCCCGCACCTGCCGGACATCGTCCCATGCAGAGCCCAGCACGTTGGCGCCGTTCCAGATCAGGATGGCGAGCACCATGACGACGGCGGAGTTCAATCCCGCGATCGACAGAATGCGCCATCGGATCGGCACCGCGCGGAGCCATTGGACGACGCGAAAGCGCCCGCGCGCGGCGAAGCTCGCCGGCCGTTCCGCTGGTCGCTGCTGTTGCGGCGCGCCGGTCAAATCCACTCCACTCTGCGAAGGCGCCCGACCAATAACGGCGCCACCGTCCCGATCAATGCAACGTTGGTACGGTGGAGATCGATCGCACCGGTCCAGGTCTGTCCGGGACGGTCCCGTTCCGCGCCGGATTGGCGGGAATGGAACATTTCGATCCAATGCCTGTCGTTTCGGGGATCGGCGGAAGGAAATCCGCGCGCAAAAACGCCCGTTGAGACCGCCGCAAGCAACAGCGCGACAACAAGCACCAAGATCCGCGAAAGGTTGGCGCGGCGAGACACAGGCGACAAATCCCCTTAGAGATGAAGTCTGCAGCGGGAAGAAAAAGGTTCAACGCAATTTTAGCAGAATTTGCCGATGCTTGGCTATTGTTAGCATGGCGGGACGGGGGCTAGCCTGGGGTTATCCGGATAGGCCGGTTACAATCTTCAATTGTGCATTGCAGTGATGTCGGCGGATTGAAACCGCGGTCGCGGGGATTTATGAGGGCGCGGCGAACGGGTACATCGCTCGCGCGGCAGAGCAGGGTGATCACCGGTGAAATCGGCCTTGAGGTCCTTGCAATTCGCAGCGCTCGCCGCCATGGCGCTTGCGTCCCCCGCCCACGCCGCCACGGAGATCATGTGGTGGCACGCGATGTCGGGGGAACTCGGCAAGCAGCTCGAAAAGCTGGCGGCCGATTTCAATGCGTCGCAGTCTGACTACCGGATCGTGCCGACCTACAAGGGCAACTACACCGCCACGGTGACGGCGGCGATCTTCGCGTTCCGATCGCGAAGCCAGCCGGCCATCGTTCAGGTCAACGAGATCGCCACCGCAACCATGATGGCGGCAAAAGGCGCGATCTATCCGGTGTTCGAATTGATGCGCGACCAGTCGGAGCCGTTCTCGCCAGAGGCGTATCTGCCGGCCGTCACCGGCTACTATTCCGATGTCGCCGGCAACATGCTCTCGTTTCCGTTCAACGTGTCGACCCCGATCCTCTACTACAACAAGGATCTGTTCCGCGCCGCGGGCCTCGACCCTGAGGTGGCGCCGAAGACCTGGGCCGAGGTCGGCGCGGCGGCGAAGCGCCTGCGTGCGGCCGGCTCGCCCTGCGGGCTCACCACATCCTGGCCGTCCTGGGTCCATGTCGAGAATTTTTCTGCCTTCCACAATCTGGCGCTGGCAACCCGGGGCAATGGCTTCAGCGGACTCGATGCCGAGCTGACCTTCAACAATCCGGACGCGGTTCGGCACATCGCGCAACTCGCGGAATGGCAGGCGACGAAAGTTTTCGACTATAGCGGCCGCGGGGAATCGGCCGAGCCGCGCTTTCAAAAGGGCGAATGCGCCATCTTCATCGGCTCTTCCGGGACACGCGCCGACATCAAGGCCAATTCCAAATTCGAGGTCGGCTACGGCATGATCCCGTACCGGCTCGACATCGCCGGCGCCCCGCAAAACTCGATCATCGGCGGCGCCACGCTATGGGTGCTGCGCGACCGGTCGCGCGCCGAATACACCGGCGTTGCGCGGTTCTTCGCCTATCTCTCCAGATCTGAGGTTCAGGCCGCCTGGCACCAGAACACCGGCTACTTGCCGATCACCCGCGCCGCCTTCGATCTCACCCGCGCGCAGGGCTTCTACGATCGCAATCCGGGTGCTGCGATCGGAATCGAGCAGATGACCTTGAAGCCGCCGACCGAGAATTCGAAGGGAATCCGGCTTGGCTCCTTTGTGCTGATCCGCGACGCCATCGAGGACGAGCTGGAGCACGTCTTCAGCGGCAAGCGCACTGCGCAGGCAGCACTCGACGCAGCCGTCGAGCGCGGCAACCGCCTGCTGCGCCAGTTCGAACGGGCCAATCCGGATCGGTAATCTCACCGCCGTCATTGCGAGCCAACGGGTCGCGCGAATGCGCGCCCCGTTGGCTCGCAATGACGACAAACAAGGTTCAGTCGCATGACCGCATCACTACCGACACTCACGGACTACGAGCCCTTCCGCGCCTTTCGCGCCGATCCCGCGCAATGGCTGCCGATCGCGCGCGATATCGCCCGCGGCCACGGCCTGGCGTGCGCAGCGCCGCACGTCTTCTCCACCGGCACCAATCTCGTCATTGCCCTCGACGAACAACTCATCCTAAAAATCTTCCCGCCATTTCTTCGCGCCCAATTCGTGTCGGAGCGTGGCGCGCTGGCGCAGCTTTATGGACGGCTTCGCGTCGCGATCCCCGAAATCATCGCCGAAGGAGAGCGTGACGGATGGCCATATCTCGTCATCACGCGGCTGTCAGGCGTGTTGGGCGCGGATGCCTGGCCATCACTGCCGGAAGCAGACAAGGAGCGCGTGCTTGCTGAAGTCGGCGAAACCATCGCCGAGGTGCAGCGCGTCCCCGTCGGACCGCTTGGGCAGGTCGAGCCGGCCTGGGACATCTTCATGCGCGGACAGATCGAGGGATGCCACGCCCGGCACGCGCGTCTCGGATTGCCGCAGAAATTTCTCGACGGCCTAGATGATGATTTGCTGCGCGATGCGGTCTCGCTGGTCGCGCTGGACGAGCCAGCGGTGATCCTGACCGGCGAATACATCCCGGAGAACTTCCTGCTGAGCCGCAGCGGTCCGGGTTGGCATCTCGCGGGGCTGATCGATTTCGGCGACGTGATGACGGGCAGGCGCGAGTACGACCTGCTTGGCCCCAGCGCCTTCATGACCGCCGGCATGCCGCGCCGGGTGCGAAGCCTGTTCGAGGGCTTTGGATATTCAGCCGCGGATATCAATCGTGACCTGAAGCGGCGGCTGATGGTGCTGATGCTGCTGCACCGGGCCAGCGATCCGGTCAGGAAGATCTGCATCGAGGGGTGGCAGGAGAAGGCCGCGGACCTCCGCGAATTGCAGGATTTGCTCTGGCCAATCTGAGTGCCGCCCAGCAACGGGGCGCACAGAACTTTTGCATATTTTATGAGCAAATATGCATCTTTGTATGCAATCCATCGGCGTGCATATTCCGCGCGCCGATTCGCTTCGGATGCATTCGCCAGCAGTATCAATGGGTTGATGCGAAAGTAAGCTTTCCTTAAGGGTTGGCACGAACCTTGCGATTCGAGCTCCAGCCGTTTTCCCTCGGGCGTTGGAGCATCACCCATGAAGCGTCGCGATTTCCTCAAATCCGTGTCTGGGCTGGCGGCCGCCGGCGCGCTCACGCCGGCACCGGCGATCTGGTCCTCCGCCAAGGCGCAAGCGCGGTCGGAAACGCTGCTCATCGTCTCCGAAAGCGGCCCCAACAATCTCGACATTCACGGCGTCGGCACCAACGTGCCCGGCTATGAGGTGTCGTGGAATTGCTACGACCGCCTGATCAGCCATGAAATGAAAAGCGGTCCCGGCGGCGTGCCGTATTACGACCGCGACAAGTTCAAGCCCGAGCTCGCTGAAGACATGAATGTCGGCGACATGTCGGTGACTTTCAAATTGAAGAAGCACGCGAAATTCCATGACGGCGCGCCGGTGACGGCGAAGGACGTCAAATGGTCGCTGGATCGCGCCGTCAGCGTCGGCGGCTTTCCGACATTCCAGATGGGCGCGGGCTCGCTGACCAAGACCGAGCAGTTCGTCGTCGTCGACGACAGCACGGTGCGGATCGATTTCGCCAAGAAGGACCGCCTCACCATTCCCGATCTCGCGGTCATCGTGCCCTGCATCATCAATTCCGAGCTGGTGAAGAAGAACGCCACCGAGAAGGATCCATGGGGCCTCGAATATACCAAGCAGCAGACCGCGGGCTCCGGCGCCTACAAGGTGGTGAAGTGGACGGCCGGCACCGAAGTCGTCATGGAGCGCAATGATGCGTGGGCCGGCGGTCCCTTGCCGAAGGTCAAGCGCGTGATCTGGCGCATGGTGCCGCAGGCCGGCAACCGCCGCGCGCTGCTGGAGCGCGGCGACGCCGATATTTCCTACGATCTGCCGAACAAGGATTTCGTCGAGTTGAAGGACAGCGGCAAGCTCAACATCGTTTCGGTGCCGTATTCGAACGGCGTCCAGTATATCGGCATGAACGTGAAGATCGCGCCGTTCGACAACGTCAAGGTCCGCGAGGCCGTCGCCTGCGCGATTCCCTATCAGAAGATCATGGATGCGGTGCTGTTCGGCCTCGCCAAGCCGATGTTCGGCGCCGCAGCCGACAAGGCGACCGAGGTGGCCTGGCCGCAGCCGACCAAATACGTCACCGATATCGCCAAAGCCAAGGCCTTGCTGGCGGAAGCCGGCTATCCCAACGGTTTCGAAACGACGCTGTCGTTCGACCTCGGCTTCGCCGGCGTCAACGAGCCGCTCTGCATTCTGGTGCAGGAGAGCCTGGCGCAAATCGGCATCAAGACCACGATCAACAAGATTCCCGGCGCCAACTGGCGCACCGAACTGAACAAGAAGGTGCTGCCGCTCTACACCAACGTGTTCTCCGGCTGGCTCGACTATCCCGAGTATTTCTTCATCTGGTGCTACGACGGCAAGAATTCGATCTTCAACACCATGAGCTACCAGTCGAAGCCGATGGACGAATTCATCCACGGCGCCGTCGACGCCGCCGCGATCGGCAACACCGCGAAGTACGATGCCGACGTCAAAGGCTTCGTCGATCTCGCCTTCAAGGACATCCCGCGCATCCCGCTCTATCAGCCCTACGTCAACGTCGCGATGCAGAAGAACGTGTCCGGCTATCAATACTGGTTCCACCGCAGGCTGGATTACCGCACGCTGGTGAAGGCGTGATGTGGGCGAATGGCGAATAGCGAATAGGGAGTAGCGAATGGAGACGAACAGCCGCGGATATCCATTCGCTATTCGCCGTTCGCTATTCGCGCGTTCCTTGCGGAGCAAGAAGAGCGCATCATGCTGACCATGATCGGCAAGCGGCTCATGTTTGCGATTCCCTCTCTCATCGGGGTCGTGATCGTCACGTTCCTGCTGACGCGCGCGCTGCCGGGCGATCCAGCCGCCTATTTCGCCGGGCCCGCGGCGAGCAAGGAAGCGATCGAGCAGATCCGCAAGAAACTCGGCTTCGACAAGCCGCTGATCGAGCAGTTCCTCCGCTACGCCAACGATCTCGCGCATGGCGATTTCGGCACTTCGCTCACGACTGGCCAGCCGGTCGCCACCGAAATCCGCAACCGCCTGCCGGCGTCGGCCGAACTGACGCTGCTCGGCCTCATCGTCTCGATCACGATCGCGATTCCGCTCGGTGTGCTGGCCGCAACCCGCCCGGGCTCGTGGATCGATCATCTGTGCCGCGTCACCACGACGGCCGGCGTATCGCTGCCGGTGTTCTTCACGGGTCTTGTGCTGGTCTATGTGTTCTATTTCAGGCTCGGCTGGTCGCCGGCGCCGCTCGGCCGGCTCGACGTGTTCTACAGCGCGCCGCCGACCGTGACCGGTCTCTATCTCATCGACGCGCTGATCGCGCGCGAATTCGAGACATTTCGTTCGGCGCTGAGCCAGCTCATCCTGCCGGCGGCGACGCTGGCGATCTTCTCGCTGGCGCCGATTGCGCGCATGACGCGGGCCTCGATGCTGGCGGTGCTGGCCTCCGACTTCGTCCGCACCGCGCGCGCCAGCGGGTTGTCTCCCTCCACGGTGATAGTCACCTACGCGTTCCGCAACGCGATGCTGCCGGTCATCACCACGCTCAGCATGGTGTTCTCGTTTCTGCTCGGGGCCAACGTGCTGGTCGAGAAGGTGTTCGCGTGGCCCGGCATCGGTTCCTATGCGGTGGAAGCGCTGATCTCGTCGGACTTCGCGCCGGTGCAGGGTTTCGTGCTGACCATGGCGGTCATGTACGTGCTGCTCAATCTGGTCATCGACATTCTCTATGGCGTGATCGATCCGCGCGTGCGGCTTGAAGGGTGAGGTTGAAACATGAGTAGCGTCGCGCCTGCCGCTGAACCCGTTGGACCCGCGCGCACCTCGGGCCTATCGGCGACGTTCGAGCATGTCAGGTACGTGCTCGGCGAGAACCGCGTCACCGCCTTTGCTTTCGGCTTGCTCGTCATCATCCTGTTTGCCGCGATCTTCGGCCCCTACATCGTTCCCTACGATCCGCTCGCCAGCGATACCGCCGCGGCGCTGAAGCCGCCGTCGGCGGCGCACTGGTTCGGCACCGACCAATTGGGCCGCGATATCTTCAGCCGCGTCATTGTCGCCACAAGGCTCGATGCTTTCATCGCGGTCGCCTCGGTGGCGCTGGTCTTCCTGATGGGCGGACTGGCCGGCATCGCCGCCGGTTATTTCGGCGGCTGGACCGACCGCATCGTCGGGCGCATCGCCGATACCATCATGGCGTTTCCGCTGTTCGTGCTGGCAATGGGCATCGTGGCGGCACTCGGCAATACCGTGCAGAACATCATTATCGCAACCGCGATCGTGAACTTTCCGCTCTATGCCCGCGTCGCCCGCGCCGAAGCCAATGTGCGCCGCAACGCCGGCTTCGTGCAGGCGGCGCGGCTGTCAGGCAACGGCGAGATGCGGATCCTGCTGATGCACATCCTGCCCAACATCATGCCGATCATGATCGTGCAGATGTCGCTGACCATGGGCTACGCGATCCTCAACGCCGCCGGCCTCTCCTTCATTGGGCTCGGTGTGCGGCCGCCGACGGCGGAATGGGGGATCATGGTCGCGGAAGGCGCCACCTTCATGGTGTCGGGCGAATGGTGGATCGCGCTGTTCCCGGGACTGGCGCTGATGATCGCGGTGTTCTGCTTCAATTTGCTCGGCGACGGCCTGCGCGACATCGTCGATCCGCAGCGGAGGACGTGAATGGCTGATTCAAGCTTTGCTCGTCTCGGCCCCCGCAAGGGGAATGCGACAGGGGTGCTGACCGTCCTACTTTGCATGGGGTTGTTTTCGAGATTTTTGCGGAGGTCGTCATGACGGCCCAGCCTCTTCTCGACGTCCACGACCTCACCGTCGAATTCACCACCCGGCGCGGCATCGTCAAGGCGGTGCAGCACGTCAACATTTCCGTGGCCAAGGGCGAGACGCTCGGCATCGTCGGGGAGTCCGGCTCCGGCAAGTCGGTGACGTCATATGCCGTGATGCGGATCCTCGACCGCGCCGGCAGGATCGCCGACGGCTCGGTGATGTTTTCCGGCATCGATGTCAAGGCGGCGAGCGAAAACGAGATGCGCGATTTGCGCGGCCGGGAAATCTCGATGATTTTCCAAAACCCGCGCGCAGCCCTCAATCCGATCCGGAAGGTGGGCGACCAGATCGAGGACGTGCTGCGCCAGCATGTGCAGAGCGCGGCCAGCGACCGCGGCGAGAAGGCGATCGAGGCGCTGGAGCAGGTCAAGATTGCCCGCCCGCGCGAGCGTTATCATGCCTATCCGTTCGAACTTTCCGGCGGCATGTGCCAGCGCGTCGTGATCGCGCTGGCGCTAGCCTGCAATCCACAGCTTTTGATCGCGGACGAGCCGACGACGGGACTCGACGTCACCACGCAGAAGGCGGTGATGGATCTGATAGTGGAGCTGACAAAGCGCCGGCACATGTCGACGATCCTGATCACGCACGATCTAGGCCTTGCCGCCGCCTATTGCGATCGCGTGGTGGTGATGGAGAAAGGCCGCGTGGTCGAGACCGCGAAGTCCGCCAATATCTTTGCCAGGCCCGAGCACGCCTATACAAAGAAGCTGATGCGCGCGACGCCGCGGCTCGGGGTGTCGTTGCGGGATCTGCTGCCGGAGGAGGAGGTTTTAGCCTCTCCCCGCACGCCTGCTGTCATGGCCGGGCTTGACCCGGCCATCCATCACTCTTCGGAAGGCTCTTCAAAGGCGATGGACCCCCGGGTCAAGCCCGCGGGTGACGAGACCAAATCGCCCCTGCTGCTCGTCGAAAAGCTGGTCAAGGAATACCCGCGCCAGGGCGCAGGCGCGGTGCTGTCAAAGCTGTTCTCCCGCAAGCCGCCGGTGGAGGCGGAAGTCTTCCGCGCCGTTGACGGCATCAGCTTCACGGTCGGGCACGGCGAGAGCGTCGGCCTCGTCGGCGAGTCCGGCTGCGGCAAATCGACGACGTCGATGATGGTGATGCGGCTATTGGATCAGACCTCCGGGCGCATCGCCTTCGACGGGGAGGAGATCGGCGCCATACTGCCGCAGGCCTTTGCGCGGTTGCCGCTACGCAAGAGCATCCAGATGGTGTTTCAGGATCCGACCGACAGCCTCAACCCGCGCTTCACGGCGGCACGCGCCATTGCCGATCCGCTTCTGCAGCTCGGCGACGTCAAGGGGCGCGACGCGCTGCGCGCTCGCTGCGAGAAGCTCGCCGGTCTGGTCGGCCTGCCCGTCGATCTGCTCGATCGTTTCCCGCATCAATTGTCTGGCGGTCAAAAGGCCCGCGTCGGCATCGCCCGCGCAATCGCGCTGCATCCGAAACTCGTGATCCTTGACGAGCCGACGGCGGCGCTCGACGTCTCCGTGCAGGCCGTCGTGCTCAATCTGCTGCAGGATCTGAAAGCGTCGATGGGCATGAGCTATTTGTTCGTATCGCATGATCTGAATGTGGTGCGTCTGCTCTGCGATCGTGTCATCGTGATGCGCGCGGGGCGAATCGTCGAGCAGGGTCCGTCCGAACGCGTGCTCGGCGATCCGCAGGACGCCTACACCAAGGAATTGCTGACGGCGATCCCGCATCCGCCGTTGCCGGTTCACTAGAAACTAGAATGGAAGCGAAATGGCCGCCGATCCCCTGGATAATTACATCGACGCCGTCGCCAAGGCGCTGGCGCTGCCGGTCGAGGAAGCCTGGCGGCCGGCGGTGCGGGCGAACCTCGAAGTGTCGCTGAGGCTGGCGCGGCTGGTCGATGAATTCCCGCTGCCGGACGAGACCGAGCCGGCCAGCGTCTACACAGCGTGATAAGGCCATGACCGTGAACAGTGACGGGCTATCTGCCCAACAAATCGCGCAGGCCGTCGCAGGCGGCAAGCTATCCGCACTAGACGCGACCGAAGCAGCGCTAGCGCGAATCGCTAAGTATGATTCCGTGCTGAACTCGTTTACCGACATCACCGCCAATCGCGCACGCGCGAAAGCCCGCGCGGCGGATGCCGCCATCGCCGCCGGTCAGAAGGTCGGACCGCTCGCTGGCGTGCCGTTCGCGGTGAAGAACCTGTTCGACGTGAAGGGTCTCGCCACCCGCGCCGGATCGAAGATCAACCGCGATCTCGCTCTGTCACCGCGCGACGCCACGCTGATCGAGCGCATGGAAGCGGCCGGTGCCGTGCTGGTCGGCGCGCTTAACATGGGTGAATACGCCTATGATTTCACCGGCGAGAATGTGCATGACGGCCCCTCGCGCAATCCGCACGATCCGACGCGGATGACCGGCGGCTCCTCCGGCGGCTCTGGCAGTGCGGTGGCCGGCGCTCTTGTCCCGATCGCCCTGGGATCCGATACCAACGGCTCGATCCGCGTGCCCTCATCTTTCTGCGGCGTCTTCGGCCTGAAGCCGACCTATGGCCGGCTGTCGCGCGCCCGCTCGTTTCCCTTTGTCGCAAGCCTCGATCATCTCGGTCCCTTGGCGCGTAATGTCGGCGATCTCGCGCTGGCCTATGATGCCATGCAGGGGCCGGATGCCGATGACGCAGCCTGCACGACGCGGCCGGTCGAACCGGTTGCGCCACTGTTGGCTCAGGGTATCGACGGCCTGCGGGTCGCGGTAGCCGGCGGGTATTTTCAGAAGAACGTCTTTCCGGAAGCGGTCGAGGCCGTGGCGCGCATCGCCAAGGCGTTGAACGCGACCAAGACGGTCGAAATTCCCGAGGCCGCGCGCGCCCGCGCCGCGGCTTACGTGATCACCACGACCGAAGGCGCGTCGCTGCATCTCGATCGCCTGCGCCAGCGTCCGAACGATTTCGATCCCGCGGTGCGAGACCGCCTGATTGCGGGCGCTATGGTCCCGGCGCCGCTGGTCGATCGCGCGCAGAAATTCCGCCGCTGGTATCGGGAAAGGGTGTTGGAGCTGTTCCAATCGGTGGACGTAATCATCGCACCGGCGACGCCCTGCATCGCGCCCAAGCTCGGCCAGGTAACCTTTACGCTCGACGGCGTCGAACTGCCGGTGCGCGCCAATATCGGCATCCACACCCAGCCGATTTCGTTCATCGGCCTTCCGGTGGTGGCGGTGCCGGTGCCGCTGGAGCCGATGCCGATCGGCGTGCAGATCATCGCCGCGCCGTGGCGGGAAGATATCGCCTTGCGGGTTGCGCATGCGCTGGAGCGGATGGGCGCCGTTGCGGCACCTGCGCCGAGAGGATTGTAAGCATGGAGATCGATCTTCCCGACGTGCTCGCCGAAATTACCGCGCAGTTCGAACGCTACGAAAAGGCACTGGTGTCGAACGACGTGGCGGTGCTGGACGAATTGTTCCGCGACGATCCCCGCACGCTGCGCTATGGCATCGGCGAAAATCTCTACGGCTACGACGCCATCATGGCGTTCCGCGCTGCGCGCTCGCCGGTCGGGCTGATGCGGCGGACCGACAAGACGGTGATCACGGCCTATGGCCGCGATACCGCGGTCGCCTCGACGCTGTTCTATCGCGACGGCGCACCCGGCAGGGTCGGGCGGCAGATGCAAACCTGGATACGGTTTCCCGAAGGTTGGAAGATCGTCGCGGCCCATGTCAGCATCATCGACGAGCCAAAATCTTCTGAGCAAACGTCTTCCAAGCAAATGGATCAAAAGGCATGAGTCTGGAAGATCTGCCGGAAGCCACGGTTCGCCGCGTCGATCGCCCTTCGTCGCAGCGGGACAAGGTCACGCGCGCGGAAGAACTGCGGCTGCAACTGGCCGACGAGATCGTGCGCGGCGTGCTGCCGCCGGGGTCGGCGCTCGACGAGACCGATATCGCCCGGCGCTTCGCCGTGTCGCGCACGCCGGTGCGCGAGGCCCTGCGCCAACTGGTGGCGAGCGGCCTGGTGGAGGCGCGAGCCCATCGCGGCGCGGTGGTGGCGCAGCCATCGCTGGACCGCCTGACCGAAATGTTCGAGGCGATGGCGGAGCTGGAAGCGTTGTGCGCGGGGCTCGCGGCCGAACGGATGCCGCCGGGGGACCGCCAGAAGCTGGAGGCGATCCATGAGGAATTGCGGGTGCTGAGCCATGCCGGCAATCCCGAACGCTTTCACGCGGTCAACGAGCGTTTCCACAATGCGATCTATGCCGGTTCGCAGAACAGCTACATCGCCGAGATGACGCTGGCCACAAGAGTACGCGTGCAGCCATTCCGCCGCGCCCAATTCCGCAATCTCGGGCGGCTGGCAAAGTCGCACGCCGAGCACGACCGCGTCGTGGTCGCGATCATGCGCGGCGACAAGAGCGGAGCGGCGGCCGCCATGCGCGCGCATATCGAGCTGGTGCGCGGGGAGTACGAGATTTACGCGGTGTCGGTATAGCCTCGTCGTACCCCGGACGCAGCGTTGCACACCGCACCGCGTCCGGGACACGAGGGCTACACCACCACCTTCTCCGCCATGAACGCGCGCCAGCCGCCATAGGCTGAAATATCGCGCGCGCCGTTGATGGCTGCGGGCTCGACCAGAAATCCCTTCACGTCTCTTCCGTCGGCGAGCCGGATCGTGCCGATGCCGAGCGGCGGCGGGATTGCGGCTACGAATTTGCCGAAGGCCGTCGCCGACAGTGCCCAAAGCTCGAGCTTGATCGAACTGCCTGCGCCTTGCTCCACGCGCAGCATGCCGGGTTTCGGCGGCACCGTGTCGAGCGCGTAGAGCTTGTAGTCCGGCACGGTCGTGGTCGCCTCGATCAGGCGTCCACCGAGCGCCTGCAGCTCGCCATTGAGCGCCATGCCAGAGAGATGCGCGCCGACCACTGCGAGGGTGATTTCATCGCCACTCGCGGCTGCCGGCAACGAAGCGAGCGGCGGCTGCATCAGCCCCTTGGCTCCCATCTTCAGTTGGGTATCGGCATGAAACACCCGCCCGATGCTGGCGAGCTGCGCGTCGCGTCCCGCGGGCGCCAGCAGCGTGATACCGAACGGAATGCCGTCCGCGCGCATCGCGGCCGGCAGCGCGAGGCCGCAGAGGTCGAGTAGGTTGACAAAATTGGTGTAAGTGCCGAGCCGGCTGTTGAGCTCGATCGGATTGGCCAGCACCTGCGCTGTCGAATAGGCGGTCGGCGCCGTCGGCAGCACCATCGCGTCGAAATGGGCAAAGCTGCGCTCGACTGTGCGCCGTAGCGCCTGCAGCCGATAGAGTGAGGCAAAGGTGTCAGCGGCGGTCAGCCGCGCGCCGGCGGCGGTGATTTCGCGGGTCACCGGATGAATCGAATCCGGCGAGGATGCCAGGAGGTCGCGGATGACAAGGTATCGCTCGGCGACCCACGGGCCTTCGTAAAGCAGCCGCGCGGTCTCATAAAAGGGTTCGAGGTCGAATTCGACCAGCGTGGCGCCGAGCGCCGTCCAGCGCTTGAGCGCCTCGCCATAGGCTTTCTCGGAAGCCGCGTCGCCAAAGAAGATCAATTGGCCATTGCGCGGCATGCCAAGCCGGAGTTTTTCGGGAAACGCGGACATCGGTCCCAGCGGCCGGTCGCGCGAAAACGGATCGACACTGTCGGCGCCCGCCATCGCCGCAAGCGCGGTCATTGCATCGTCGACGGTGAGCGAGAACACTGAAATGCAGTCCAGCGTGCGGCAGGCCGGGATGAGTCCGGCGTTGGAGATCAGCCCGAGACTCGGTTTGAGTCCTACGATGTTGTTGAGCATTGCCGGCACGCGGCCGCTGCCTGCGGTGTCGGTGCCGAGCGCCAGCGGCACCAGGCCGGCGGAAACCGCCACCGCCGATCCCGAACTCGATCCGCCCGGCACGAGATCGGCGCGGATCGGATTGACAGGAATACCGTAGGGCGAGCGGACGCCGACCAGGCCGGTCGCGAACTGGTCGAGATTGGTCTTGCCGATAACGATGGCGCCGGCTGCCCGCAGCTTTGCGACTGCCGTCGAGTCCTGCGCGGGCGCATAGGAAAAGGCCGGGCAGGCGGCCGTGGTCGCTAAGCCCAGCGCGTCGATATTGTCCTTCACTGCGACCGGAACGCCGAGCAGCGGAAGCAATGCCGCATCTTTCGAGGCCAGCGCTTCGGCCTCCGCCACCGCATCCTTCTCGTCCCGCAGGCTGATGAACACGGCGGGATCATTATGGTCGCGGATGCGCTGATAGCTGCGGGCGACGGTTTGCGCCGGAGTGATCGCGCCGGCGCGGTGCGCGGCGACGATGGCGGCAACGGTTTCAGGCGCATCGGACCCCATGGCAGCAAAACTCCAGCGAGCAAAAGGTTACCCCGACTGAAGCAAGCGATGTGCCATTGTGTACAATCGCTTAGGCGAGCCAATGGTCAAATATAGATTTGCAATTTCATGTACTTATGGGATCACTGCACATGCCATGGACGCCGGTCGTTACCGAAGGCTGCCTATAATTTAGGCGGCTCAGCCCAAGGCGCGGCGCCGGCCGCGATCAGGTGAAGTCCGAGAGTATCTGCAGCAGTTTCTTCCGGTTCTCCTTGCCGAGCTTCTCGGCCACATGACGCTCATGTTCGGCGGCAAGCCGCTTGAACTGCGCCAGCGCCGTTCGGCCGCGCGCGGTCAGGTGCAGCGCGTGGGAGCGCCGGTCAGCGGCGGATTTGACGCGACTGACGAGATCGCGCTGTTCAAGACTATCCAGGAGGTGCACAAGCCGGGCGCGCTCGATGCCAAGCCGTTTTGCAACGGCCATCTGGCTCAGCCCCGGGTTGGCGCCGATCACCGTCATCACGGAATACTGCGTGGGACGGATATCGACGGCGCCGAGCGTGCGAATGAAATCCTGGAAAACCCAGATCTGAAAGCGCCGCACCGCGTAGCCGGCGTGGCCCGCCAGCGCGTCGAGGCCGATTTCGCCGTTCATCAGATCGCTGTGCGCGTTGCCGTTTTCGCTTCGCGCGCGGCCGGGAAGCGGCCGAATACCAGCGCGTGATTTGGCACTTCTGGGTGCCGGACTGTTCCTCGCCATCATTCCCTTCTAGCGCTTCGCGGCGCCAAGTGGAAGATTGTTGTTGACGACAACAATTGTTGTGCTCAACACTTGGCGCCAAGCCAGCCCCTTCGAGGCGGCAGGAGGATGCCCATGACCATCGCCGCCATCAGCGGTGCCGATTCCCAAAATCTATTCGCGACGCCCGCGATCGTTGCCGATCGCCGGACCGATGGCAGCATCTTGGTGAGGTCGACCACGCCGCTGCGGTCGAGTGCGCGCTGTATCGGCGACTGGCTGGAGCATTGGGCGCGGCAGGCGCCGGACCGGATCTTTCTCGCCGATCGAGCCAGCGTTGATACGCCGTGGACCGCCGTCACCTACAAGGATGCGTTGAAGCAGGTGCGCTCGGCCGCCGCCTGGATCCTGGCGCAGGGGCTAAGCGCGGAGCGGCCATTGGTGATCCTGTCCGACAACAGCGTCGAGCACGCGCTATTCGCGCTCGCCGCCCAGCATGTCGGTGTGCCATCGGCCGCGATCTCGCCGGCCTATTCGCTGATGTCCAAGGATTTTGACAAGCTCAAGAGCATGATCTCGCTGCTCGGGCCCGGCGCGATCTATGTTTCCGGCACGAAACCATTCGCGGCGGCGCTGGCGGCGATCAAGCCGCTGCATTCGGCCACCATCGTTAGCGGCAGTGCGGACGCGGGCGACGCGATCTCCTTCCGCGCCATCACGGCAACGCCGGAAACGCCGGATGTCGAAAAGGCCTTTGCCGCGATTACGCCGGATACGATCGCAAAATTCCTGTTCACCTCGGGCTCGACCGGCACGCCGAAGGCCGTCATCAATACCCAGCGCATGCTGACCTCGAGCCAGCAGGCCAAGGCGCAGACCTGGACATTCCTCGAAGATATCGGCGAGGATCTCGTGATCCTCGACTGGCTGCCCTGGAGCCACACCTTCGGCGCCAACCACAATCTCAATCTGGTGCTGCGCAACGGCGGCACGCTCTATGTCGACGGCGGCAAGCCGGCGCCGGGGCTGTTCGCGACCTCGCTCGCCAATCTGCGAAGCGTGATGCCATCAGTTTATTTCAACGTGCCGCGCGGTTTTGACATGCTGATCGCGGCGCTGCGCAGCGACGACGAGTTGCGCAAAAAGTTCTTCAGCGAGGTGAAGTTCGCTTTCTACGCCGGCGCAGCCTTGCCGCAGAATCTCTGGGATGCGCTGGAAGAACTCTCGATCAAGACGGTTGGCCGTGCGCTGCCGATGGTGTCGGCCTGCGGCTCGACCGAAACCTCGCCGCTCGCCACCGATTGCCATTTCCAGGCGAAACGTTCCGGCAATATCGGCGTGCCGATCCCGGGCACCGAACTGAAGCTGGTGCCATCAGGCGACAAGCTCGAGGTGCGGGTGCGCGGTCCGAATGTCACGCCCGGTTACTGGAAGGCGGCGGAATTGACCGCGCAGGCCTTCGACGAAGAGGGTTTTTATCTCATCGGCGACGCCGTGACCTTTGCCGATCCGGCGCGTCCCGAACTTGGACTGTTCTTCGACGGCCGCGTCGCCGAGGACTTCAAGCTCAATTCGGGCACTTGGGTCAGCGTCGGCACGTTGCGCGTTGCAGGGATCGCTGCGCTCGCCCCGCTGGCGCAGGATATCGTGGTGACCGGCCATGGCGGCGACGAGGTTCGCTTCCTGGTGTTTCCGAATATCGCGGCTTGCCGTGCACATGCCGGCTTGCCCGACAGCGCCGACCTGAAAGACGTGATAGGCCACGACAAGGTTCGCGCAGCGATCGCGCAGGGGCTTGCGAACCTAAAGGCGCAAGCTGGCAATTCGTCCGGTCACGCAACGCGCGCGCTGCTGCTGGCCGAACCCGCGTCCGTCGACGGCGGCGAGATCACCGACAAGGGTTATATCAACCAGCGCGCGGTGCTGACGCGGCGCGCGAGCGCAGTGGCAACGCTGGATGACGATTCATCAACCGAATGGATCGGCTGCGCCGGCTGAAACGCCAGACCGTTTTCAAGCGAAGTGGGTTCGCGTCAAGAAAACGCGTCAAAGTAAGAATCTAGAGCCCTGTTCTGATTGAATCAGAACCGAAAGGGCTCTAGGCGCGTCGGGACGCCGCGTGCTTGTGCGCCTCGACCAGCCGCACCAGCATCTGGAGAAATGCCGTCTGCTCGCTCTTGCTGAGCGCGGAAAGCGTCTGGGCATTAAAGCTCTCGCCAAGCCGGCTGGCCTCGTCAGCGCGCCTCTCGCCCGCCACGCTGAGGCTGAGCTCGACCGCGCGCTTGTCCCGCGCGGATCGCTTCCGCTTCAAGACGCCGGCTTCCTCCATCCGTGACAGGATTTTCACGAGGTTGGGGAGCTGCATCTTCAACACGGCGGCGAGTTCGCTCTGCGTCACCGTCTTGTTGTCCCGCACCGTAACCAGGATGGCGTATTCGAGCGGCGAAAGGTTTAGGGACTCGAAATACGGATAGAACGCCTCGAAGTTCTCCAACTGCAGGATCCGGATCATGAATCCCGGGGTCTGCTGCAGCGCGGTGAGGTCGAGTTTTCGCGCCGAGTCCGGCTCGGCCGGTCTGGCCGCTCCGTTGCCCTTGCGTGTCGAAATCTTTCCGATTCTTTCCATGGGCAATAGCTCGCACGGCATCACCTGAATTGACAATCCTCAAAATGCTTATAAAATATAAGTAACTTCGAAGCGGTCGCGAAGGCCGCCTTTTCCATGCAGGAGGGAACGCATGCGACAGCTTTTTCGCACAGGAGTGCTCGTGGTCGCGCTCGGCGGAATATTTGCCGGCGCTCCCCAAGACCAAGCCCAGGCCCAAGCCCAGGACCGCGTCCGGATCGGCGTGCTCAACGACCAGTCGGGCGTGTTCTCGACCTACCAGGGCATCGGCTCGGTCATATCAGCGCAAATGGCGGTGGAGGACTATGGCGGCAAGGCTGCCGGCAAGGTGGTCGACGTCATCACCGCCGATCATCAGAACAAGACCGACGTCGGCGTTGGCATCGCGCGGCGCTGGTACGACACCGAAAGCATCGACGCCATCTTCGACTTGCCGAACTCGGCGATTGCGCTCGCGGTCGCCAATATGAGCGAGCAGAAGAACAAGGTTTTTATCGGCTCCGGCGCCGGCACCGCGCTGCTCACCGGCGAGAAATGCACGCCGAATACCGTGCACTGGACTTACGATACCTACGCCTATGGCCGGGGTCTCGGCAAAGCCGTGGTAGCCCAAGGCGGCAAGAAATGGTTCTTTCTGACCGCCGATTACGCCTTCGGCCACGACCTGGAGAAGCAGGCGATGGAAGGCGTCAAGGCCTCCGGCGGCGAAGTGCTCGGCGCCGTGCGCCATCCGCTCGGCACCGCCGACTATGCCTCGTTCCTGCTGCAGGCGCAGGCCTCGGGCGCCGACATCGTCGGCGTGGCGAATGCCGGTGACGACACCATCACGTCGATCAAGCAGGCGGCGGAGTTCGGGCTGACGCAAAAGCAGAAGTTGGTCGGATTGATTCTCGGCATGAACGGAATTCCTGCGCTCGGCCTGAAGGCGGCCCAGGGCGCGCAGATCATGAATCCGTTCTATTGGGATTTAAATGACGGCACACGCGCTTTTGCAAAACGGTTCGCCGAACGCCATCCGCAAAAGAATTATCCGAACGACATGCAGGCCGGCGTCTATGCTTCGGTGCTGCATTATCTGAAGGCCGTCGACAAGGTCGGCGGCGCCGCCGACGGCAAGGCCGTAGTGTCGGCGATGAAGGCGATGCCGACCGACGATCCGCTGTTCGGCAAGGGAACCATCCGCGCAGACGGGCGCAAGATTCATCCGCTGTTTCTGCTCGAGGTGAAGAAGCCTGACGAATCCACGTCGAAATGGGACCTGTTGAAGGTCGTCGCTACGATCCCGGGCGATCAGGCGTTTCGCCCCGAAAGCGACGGCAACTGCCCGCTGGTCAAGCGGTGACCTGACTGGCTGCGGCCGGCAGCAACCGGCCGCAGCCGAAAATCATCTTGGGCGTTTGCCATGTATGTTGCCGAGGCAACTAATTTGTGCGAGCCTGTTTTCAATAGGCGGTCGATCGCAGAGCACGGAGATTGCCGGGCCGCACAGGGAGAAACGGATGTTCGGGCGTGTCGGATCGTCACGACGCAATGCGATGTCGCATGCGCAGCGTGGTCGCCGCGGCGCAGCTAATAGGCGCCGCTCAACTCCGCGTATCGACTTCGCCCGCGCCCTTCACGGCGTCGAGATTGCCGTGCACCCGCAGCAGCAGCGCGATCAGGGTCTCCCGCTCCGGCTTGCTCAGGCAGGAGAGCAGGCGGCGCTCGCGTTCGAGCGCGACCGCGATGACCTGATCATGGGTGGCATAGCCCTTCGGGGTCAGCGAGATCGAATGGGTGCGCCCGTCCTCGCGGTCGGTCCTGATGCTGACCAGCCCGCGTTCCTCCATGCCGGCCAGCGTCCGGCTCACGGGTCCCTTGTCGAAGCCGATCACGTGGCAGATCCGCGCCGCCGAAATTTCCGGCTCGATCGCGAGCAGCGACAGTATCCGCCATTCCGTGACGTTGACCCCGAAGCGCTTCTGATAGACCACGGTCGCGCTGCGCGACAATTTGTTGGCAATGAAGGTGATGAGAGCCGGAACGTAACGGTCGAGGTCGAGCACCTGCTCGGCCCGTCCGGTCCTGCTTGCCGCGCCCGCACGGGGGGCGCGCGCCTGTCTGTTCCTGCTCATGCTTTTCCGACGCTGCTCCAGCGTTCCAGACATAGAGACAGCGCCCACCGCTCTGCAAGAACATTATGCAGGAGACCCACATGAGCGCGACATCCCGGATAGATTCTGCAACCCCGGAACGGAGTGCGCCGGCGGGCGTGCCCCATCTGGACGTGGACCCGTTCTCGACCGAGTTTTTCGAGGATCCGCACCGGATCCACGACGTCCTCCGCGAGGCCGGGCCGGTGGTATGGCTCGAGAAGTGGGGCGTCTATGGCGTCGCACGCTTTGCCGAGGTGCACGCCGTCCTCAACGACCCCCTGACCTTCTGTTCGAGCCGCGGCGTGGGCTTGAGCGATTTCGCCAAGGAAAAGCCGTGGCGACCGCAAAGCATCATCCTTGAAGCGGACCCGCCGGCGCATACCAGGACACGCTCTGTGCTCGCCCAAGTGCTGTCGCCGACCGCCATGAAGCAGGTCCGCGAGCATTTCACGGCGATGGCCGCGGCCAAAGTCGACGAACTGCTGACGCGCAGAAGTTTCGATGCGGTTGCCGATCTAGCAGAGGCCTATCCGCTCTCGGTATTTCCTGATGCGATGGGCCTGAAGCAGGAGGGCCGTGAGAATCTGCTGCCCTATGCGAGCCTGGTCTTCAACGCGTTCGGGCCGCCGAACCAGTTGCGCCAGGAGGCGATCGAGCGCTCCGCGCCACATCAGGCCTATGTCGCCGCGCAGTGCCAGCGCGAAAATCTTACGCCCGGCGGCTTCGGCGCCTGCATCCATGCGCGCGCCGACGCCGGCGACATCACGGCGGAAGAGGCGCCGCTGTTGGTGCGCTCGCTGCTTTCGGCCGGGCTCGATACCACCGTCAACGGCATCGGCGCCGCGATGTACTGCCTGGCGCGCTTCCCCGATCAGCTTGCGTTGCTGCGCAGCGATCCGACGCTGGCGCGCAACGCATTCGAGGAAGCGATCCGGTTCGAAAGCCCGGTGCAGACCTTTTTCCGCACCACGACGCGGGAGGTCGAACTCGCCGGTTATCGCATCGGCGAAGGCGAAAAGGTTCTGATGTTCCTCGGCGCCGCCAACCGCGATCCGCGGCGATGGGAAAATCCTGACCGCTACGACGTCACCCGCCGCACGTCGGGGCATGTCGGCTTTGGCTCGGGCATCCATATGTGCGTCGGCCAGCTTGTCGCGCGCCTCGAAGGCGAGGTGATGCTGGCGGCGATCGCGCGCAAGGTCGCAAGTATCGAGATATCAGGTCCGGTGAAGCGCCGCTACAACAACACGCTGCGCGGCCTCGAAAGTCTCCCCATCACCATTTCTCCGGCCTGACGGACCGCGCCCATGCCGAGCATCACGTTTGTTCACCCTGACGGCCGGCCGCAGCGCATCGACGCCCGCGACGGCGAAAGCGCAATGCAGGCGGCGACGCGCCACGATGTCGGTGGAATTCTGGCCGAATGCGGCGGCAACGCGATGTGCGCCACCTGCCACGTCTATGTCGACGAGGGCTGGCTCGCCCGCCTGCCGGCCATGGGCGGCGACGAGGACGCACTGCTGGACGGCGCCGCGGCCGAACGGCGGGCCAACAGCCGGCTGTCCTGCCAGATCAAGTTGGCTACCGACCTCGATGGCTTGGTTCTCAATCTGCCGGACCGGCAATTGTGACGGCCTAATCACCTGAACTGAAGTCAAATCCGGCGAAGTCCGGGTACGCTCAAGATCAAATTCGAAAGGGAGAGAACAATGAGGGGTTTAAGATTAGGTCTCGCGCTTGCCTTGTCTTGCGTGGCGTCAGGCGCGGCGCGCGCGGAAATTTCCGACAATGTCGTGCGCATCGGCGTGCTGAACGACATTTCCGGTATCTTCCAGGACACCAACGGCATGGGTTCCGTGGAAGCCGCGCGCATGGCGGCGGAGGATTTCAACGGCGGCGGCAGGGGTATCAAGGTCGAGATCGTCTATGCCGATCACCAGAACAAGGCCGACGTCGGTTCGGCGATCGTTCGCAAATGGCTCGACGTCGATGGCGTCGATGCCGTGGTCGACGTGCCGAATTCCGCCGTTGGGCTCACCATCAACTCACTGCTGCGCGATAGCCGCATGACGTTCCTGGCGTCGTCGACGGCGAGCTCCGACCTGACCGGCAAGGCCTGCTCGCCCAACACCATCCAGTGGGTCAATGACGCCTGGGCGACCGGCAACTCGACCGCGGCGGCGATGATGGCGCGCGGCGGCAAGGAATGGTACTTCATCACGGTGAATTTTGCGCTCGGCCAGGGCATCGAGGCCGAGGCCACCAACTACATCGAAAAGCATGGCGGCAAGGTGCTGGGCTCGGCCAAGCATCCGCTCAACACGCCGGACTTTGCCTCGCTTCTGCTGCAGGCGCAGAATTCCAAGGCGAAGGTCATCGGCCTCGCCAATGCCGGCGGCGACACTGTCAATGCGGTGAAGCAGGCGGCCGAGTTCGGGCTTCAGCAAAGCGGACAGACGATGGTGGCGTTCCTGCTGTTCATCAACGACGTCCATGGCATGGGGCTGAAGGTAGGCCAGGGCCTGCAATTGTTCGAGGCGTTTTACTGGGACATGGATGAAAACACCCGCGCGTTTGCAAAGCGCTTCGCAGCGCGGCCGGGCGTGAACGGCAAGATGCCAAGCGGCAATCAGGCCGGCGTCTATGCCTCGACGCTCGCCTATCTCAACGCGGTGGCCGCGACCGGCAGCGACCATGCCAAGGATGCGGTGCCTGAGATGAAGAAGTTCAAGGGCAAGGACAAGCTGTTCGGCGATGTCACCATCCGCCAGGACGGCCGCGTCATCCACCCGATGTACCTGTTCGAGGTGAAGAAGCCGGAAGAATCGAAATACCAGTACGACTACTACAAGCTGGTCTCGACGATTCCGGCCGACCAGGCTTTCCGCCCGCTCGCCGACGGCGGCTGCTCGCTGGTGAAATGAAAGTCACCGCTGCCCTCCCTCTCCCGCGTGCGGAGGAGGCATAGGCGGCCTGTGGCCGCCGTTCTTTAGAAGAACGCCGATGGCGGAGCATCGGCTATGGGTGGGGGTATCGCCGCATAGTGGATGTCAACGCATAGGCAGGCGGCGCCGATTTTATTCGATTGACGCCCGTGCCGAGCGAGCCATTGTAAGCCCGACGACCGGCAAAAAGCGCGGCGACAGCGGAGGGGGAAGGATGCAACGTCTCAGATTCCAAATGATCCAATTGGCTTTGCTGATCGCTGCGACCTCGCTCTTTGCCGCAGACGCGACGGCCGCAAAGATGGTCGGCGATCCCGCCGCGACCTGCAGCGACCTGATCCGGCCGGTCGACAATGCCGTGCGAATCGATTCTGCGACCATGGTCGCGCCGTCGCCGCTCGCCGTCGCCGAAAGAGCACCGACGCCGGCGGCGCGCGTCACGCCGGCCAATCCGGAATTCTGCAAGGTCCTCGGCCAGATCGCGCCGGCCGATCCCAAGGCGCCGCCGATCAAATTTCAGGTGAATCTTCCGGTCGAGTGGAACGGCCGCTCGCTGCAATATGGTGGCGGCGGTTTCAACGGCGTGCTGATTACCGGGCTTGCCTTGCCGCCGGCGTATCCATTCGGCGCGCCGTCGCCACTGGCGCGCGGGTTCGTCACCTATGGCACCGATTCCGGCCACGAGACCAAGCCGGGCGAGCCGCCGCAGACGTTTGCGCTCAATGACGAGGCCTTTGAGAATTTCGCCCATCTTTCCTACAAGCGCGTGCGCGACGCCGCGGTTGCCCTGATGCTGCGCGCCTACGGCAACCCGCCGGCCAAACTGTATTTCATGGGATCGTCGGAAGGCGGCCGCGAGGGGCTGACGATGGCGCAGCGCTATCCGGACGATTTTGACGGCATCTTTGCCCGCGTGCCCGTTATCAACTGGGTCGGATTGCAGCATGCCGGGACGCGGTCGGGGCTTGCAACGATGGGTGAGGGCTGGATCCGTCCCGCGCAGGTCGAGCTCGTGGCCAAGGCGGTGCTTGCTGCCTGCGACAAGGCGGACGGCGCCGAGGATTCGCTGGTGCTGGATCCGGTTGGCTGCAAGGCGAAATTCCAGCCGGAGTCGGTGCGCTGCGCGGCGGGGCAGAGCGGCGACCAGTGCCTGACGGAAGCGCAGATCGCGGCGATCAGGACGCTGCATTCGACGTACAAGTTCTCGTTCCCGCTGGAGAACGGCCTCGACGATTATCCGGGCTGGGGCGTTTCCGGCGAAAACATTCCTGCGTTCGGTCCGACCGGCGGCTGGGTCGCCTGGTGGCTCGGCAAGGCGGCGCCGGCGCAGCCGCCGCTGCCTCAGAACGGCATCGCCTGGATCTACGGCGCGGGCGGCATTCAATATGTCTTCGCGCGCGATCCGAAGCTCGACGTCACGACCTACAGGCCCGAGGATCACAGGGAGCGCCTGCTGCAGGTATCGCGGCTGATGGATTCAACCAATCCGGATCTGAGCCGCTTTGCCGCGCGCGGCGGCAAGCTCGTGATTCTCGAGAACATGGCCGACTACGCCCAGAGTCCTTACGCAGGGATACGCTACTTCGAGAACGTTCAGCGCACCCTGGGCCGCGATAAGACGGCGGCGTTCGCCCGCCTCTACACGGCGCCTGGTGTCGACCATGTCGGCTCCGGCGCACCCGCCAATGTCGACATGCTGACGGTGCTCGTCGACTGGGTCGAGAACGGCAAGGCGCCCGGCGATCTCGAGGTAATCGAGCAGAAGGTCGAAGCGCCGGCGTTCGAGACCACGCGCGCGCTGCCATTGTGCCAATGGCCGGCATGGCCGCATTACAAATCGGGGCCGATGAACCGCGCCGCCAGTTTTGCCTGCGCGCCGTGAGACCCTATCCCGTGACCTTGCTCGAGCCCTGCGTAATCAGCCGCGCGGCGCGCTGGTCGCGGGCGTGAATCCACAGCCAACTCAAGGCAACGCTGAGCCGGTTGCGCAGGCCGATCAGGAAGTAGATGTGGGCGATGCCCCATATCCACCATGCGAGATTGCCGCGCAGCTTGATGCGGCCGAAATCGATCACGGCCTTCTTTTTGCCAATCTGCGCGAGACTGCCGGCATGCTTGTAGCGGAACGGCGGCAGCGTACCGCCGGAGAGGCGCGCCTTGATCAACGCCGCCACATAGCGCCCCTGCTGCTTGGCCGCCGGCGCGATGCCGGGCACGAGATTGCCGTCGGGGCCCGCGATCGTCACGGTATCGCCGATGGCAAAGACATCGGGATGGCCGGGCACGGTCAGATCGGGCTCGACCTTCAGGCGGTAGGCGCGGTCGGCGGGCGCCTTCATCCACTCCGCCGCGCGCGAGGCGCGCACGCCCGCCGCCCAGACGATGGTCCTGGCCTCCAGCTTGTTGCCGCCATAGACGACGCCGTCGATCGCACATTCGGTGACGGGCTGCCCCAACGCCACTTCGACGCCGAGTTCCTCCAGCGCGCGCTGCGCGTAGGAAGAGAGGTCTTCGGGAAAGCCCGCGAGCACGCGCGGGCCGGCCTCGATCAGGAGAACGCGGGTCTTGCGGGTGTCGATGTTGCGAAAGTCCGGCGGCAGCGTGTCCTTGGCGAGGTCGGCGATTGTTCCGGCCATTTCGACGCCGGTCGGGCCGGCGCCGATAATGACGAAGGTCAGTAGCGCCGCGCGGCGCGCCGGGTCGGTCTCGCGCTCGGCGCGCTCGAAGGCGACGAGGATGCGCCGCCGCAGCGTCGTGGCATCCTCCAGCGTCTTCAGGCCCGGTGCGAACGGCTCCCATTCATCGTGGCCGAAATAGGCATGGCGGGCGCCGGTGGCGAGGATCAGCGTGTCGTAGGAAATCGTGTCGCCGTCCTCGAGCAGCACGCGCTTCCCCTCGGCATCGACGCCATTCACATTGGCAAACAGCGTCGTCACTTCGGGACGGTTGCGCAAGAGATAGCGGATCGGCCAGGCGATTTCCGACGTCGCCAGCGAAGCGGTCGCGACCTGGTAGAGCAGCGGCTGGAACAGATGATGGTTGCGGCGGTCGATCAGCGTGATCCGGACCGGCGCTCCGGCGAGGGCAAAGGCGGTCTCCAGACCGCCGAAACCGGCGCCGACGATCACGACGTGATGGGGTTCTTTCGGCACTGTCGTCATGGAACACGACCCCGGTTTCAGATGGCTCAACGCATTGGATTATGTAGCCATTTTCGCCCGCGGTCCAAACGCCTTTGCTAATCGGCCGATAGCGAAAGTGCATCGCGGCAGGCGAAAAGATTTTTCTCGGGGCCGCATCCTTTGCCCGTTCCGAAACGTCCTTGGGGTCGAGATGGCCGCATAATGAGGAGAAAGCCATGAGACGGACCGTGATCAGGTACAAAACCAAGCCGGAAATGAGCGACAGGAACGCCGAATTGGTGGCTGCGGTGTTCGCCGAATTGCAGGCGGCAGCCGGAGGGCTTTCGCTATCTGTCGCTGCGGCTGGAGGATGATACGTTCATCCATTTCGTCGAGTCCGCAGCCGATGACGGCTCCAGCGCCTTGCCGAAACTGGCGGCGTTTCGGGCGTTCCAGAACGGTATTCGCGAGCGTTGCGCCGAACCACCGCTGCCGAAAGGCGTGACCATCGTCGGCAATTATCGCATGTTGCGCGAGACCGAGAACGCGCTTGCCGGAGCCTGAATGACAGTGGATCCCGAGACATCCGCCGCGTTCGACATCGAGCGCCTGCTGGCGGCGATGCGCCCAAAGCTGCATCGCTATTGCGCGCGCATGGTGGGCTCCGTCATCGACGGCGAGGACGTGCTGCAGGATGCCATGATCAAGGCGGTGGAGGCGCATGCCTCCGCCGGCACGCTCGACAATCCCGAAGGCTGGCTGTTCCGCGTTGCGCACAACACCGCGTTGGATTTTCTGCGCCAGCGCAAGCGCCAGGAAGCGTTCCGGGGACCAGCGGAGGTGGACATGATCGTTGACCAGCTCGATGCCGTGGCGAGCCGCCAGATCGCCGCGACCTCCTTGCGCACCTTTATGCGGTTGCCGGTGCCGCAGCGTGCGAGCGTGATCCTGATGGACGTGCTCGGCTGCTCGCTGAAGGAAATCTGCGAAGTCATGGATTGCAGCCTGCCCGCGGCCAAGGCCGCGCTGCATCGCGGCCGCGCGCAGTTGCGTGAGATTGCCGACGAGCCGGACGACGCGCCGCAGCAAAAACTATCCGACGCCGATCGCGAGCGGCTCGGCGCTTATGTCGCGCATTTCAACGCGCGCGATTTCGATGCCATCCGCGCCATGATCTCGGACGATGTCAGGCTCGATCTCGTCAGCAGAACCCACTTGCGTGGCAAAGCCGAAGTGTCCCGCTATTTCGGCAACTATGACAAAGTGAGCGACTGGCGCCTGGTGGAGGGCATGGTGGAGGGGCGTCCCGCCATCCTGGTGTTCGATCCCAACGAAGGCGATGCAAAGCCGAAATATTTCGTGCTGCTGGGCTGGTCGGCCGGCAAGGTCGCGACCATCAGGGATTTCCGCCACGCGCCTTACGTCATCAAGGACGCTGAATACCTGATCTGAACGAGCGCTCCCGGAAGGTGCGCCATGATGCTCGTCACGGCGCGCCGCCCGGCTGCAGCAGTCGACCCATCAGGCTTGCCTGGCCCCCAAAACCCGCGACAATTGTTGCCAGGGCAACCGGCATTATATTTCTTGCCATCCCCGCCATCCGCGAATTATGGTGCAGGTGGCTTAAGCATGCGCCGAAGGTTCTAGCCGGAGCCTTGGGTTCATGCTTGCCGCTGACCGGCGATTTCGCGCACAAAATACCTCACAGATAAGAGGCGCGCGGAGCAAGCGTTGCCGGTAGCCCGGTTGACCGGGTTTGGCGTGATAAACAGGAGGGGAGTGATTATGAAAAAGGCATTCTGGCTGGCGGGCGCAACAATTCTGGCGCTGGCGCAGCCCGCGCTCGCTGGCGACACCATCAAAATCGGCTTTGTTTCGACCTTCAGCGGCCCGACCGCTGTGATCGGCAACGATATGCGCAACTCGTTCGAGCTGGCGCTCGACCATCTCGGCCGCAAGATGGGCGGCAAGCCGGTCGAGGTGCTCTACGAGGACGACGGCCAGAAGCCCGACGTCGGCAAGCAGAAGACCGAGAAGCTGATCCAGTCCGACAAGGTCGACTTCATTGTCGGCTACATCTGGTCGAACGTGCTGCTGGCGTCGCTGAAGACCGCGGTCGATTCCAAAACCTTCCTGATCACGTCCAATGCCGGCCCCTCGCAGCTCGCCGGCGAACTCTGCTCGCCTTACGTGTTCTCGACCTCCTGGCAGAACGACCAGACCCCGCAGGCGGTCGGCACCTACATGAACCAGAAGGGCGTGAAGTCAGTATTCCTGATCGGCCCGAACTATGCCGCCGGCAAGGACATGCTGGCCGGCGTCAAGAGCACGTTCAAGGGCCAGGTCGTGGGTGAGGAATATACGGTGTGGCCGAGCCAGCTCGACTTCTCCGCCGAGCTCACCAAGGCAAAGAATTCCAAGGCCGAGTCGATATTCGTGTTCTATCCGGGCGCGGCCGGTGTCCAGTTCCTCAATCAATACGCCCAGGCGGGCCTCAAGGGGCAGATCCCGCTCTATACTGCGTTTACCATCGACGAATTGTCGCTGCCGCTGCAGAAGGACAATGCAATCGGGGTGCCCGGCGCGCAGCAATGGGTCAACGATTTGCCGTTCCCCGAGAACAAGAAGTTCGTCGAGGACTACCGGAAGAAGTACACCGGCCTGCGCCCGACGTTCTACGGCGCGCAGTCCTATGACGCCGCGAACCTGATCAACAGTGCGGTGGTCGCGGTGAAGGGCGATACGTCGAAGAAGGACGAGATGAAGGCCGAGATGGAGAAGGCCAACTTCAAGTCCGTGCGCGGCCCGTTCAAATACGGCAACAACCACATTCCGATCCAGAATTTCTACCTGCAGGACGTGGTCAAGGACGCCGACGGCCAGCTCTCGTTGAAGACGGTGGCGACCATCGTCAAGGACGACCAGGATCGCTTCCACGACAAATGTCCGATGAAGAAGTGATTGTTGGCATGACCGGTGCATGATCGTCGGAGCGCGCCCTCGGGCTTGACCCGGGGGCGGTTAACGACAGATCATCCGCCCAACAAGAAAAATGGCGGCGGCGCAGATGTGCTGCCGCTGTTTTGTTGGAGCATGATCCGGAAAAGTGGGCACCGGCTTTCCGATGAGATCATGCTCAAATCATAAAGATAGAGCGGAATGACGAGTCATCACGCTCTAGGCCCAGAGTTTTAAGGTTCATGCTCGTCCTCGTAGAACAATCGCTGAACGGCCTGCAGTTCGGCCTGCTGCTGTTCCTGCTGGCAGCCGGCCTGACGCTAGTGTTCGGCATCATGGACTTCGTCAACCTGGCGCACGGCTCGCTCTACATGATGGGCGCCTATTTCGCGGCGACCTTTGTCGCCTGGACGAATAGTTTTGTGCTCGGCATATTGCTGGCGCTCGGCGCCACGCTGCTACTGGGCATCGCGCTCGAATTCATCGCACTGAGACATCTCTACGGCCGCGATCATCTCGATCAGGTGCTGGCGACCTTCGGGCTGATCCTGTTCTTCAACGACGCGGTGCGGCTGATCTGGGGCCCCGCCGGCCTGTCGCTGCCGCTGCCGGCCTGGCTGACCGTCCCGGTGCAGATCGTCCCCGGCGTGTTCTATCCGGCCTACCGGCTGTCGATCATCGTGGTCGCGCTGGCGGTTGCGGCATTGCTTTATATCGTGGTGATGCGGACCAAGATCGGCATGCTGATCCGCGCCGGCGCCTCCAACCGTGAAATGATCGGCGCGCTCGGCATCAACATCAAGCTGTTGTTCACGCTGGTGTTCGGGCTTGGCGCGGCGCTCGCAGGCCTTGCCGGCCTGATGCAGGCGCCGATCCTGACCGTGCAGATCGGCATGGGCGAGAACATCCTCATCCTCGCTTTCGTCATCATCGTGATCGGCGGCATCGGTTCGATCCGCGGCGCGTTCATGGCCGCGATCTTCGTCGGCATGATCGATACGCTCGGCCGCGCCTTCCTGCCCGATCTCCTGCGCACCGTGCTGAGTTCCGCCGCCGCTTCCACCGCCGCGCCGGCGCTGTCGTCGATGCTGATCTATCTCCTGATGGCCATCGTCCTCGTCGTGCGGCCGGAGGGGCTATTTCCGGCTGCCAAGCGATGAAATCTCACATCAACGCCCGCAACGTCATCGTGGCGCTCGTCGCGCTTGGCCTCACCTTGCTGCCGGCCTATTCAGCGCTGACCGGCAACATCTTCATTCTGACGCTGTTCACCCGCATCGTCATTTTTGCGCTGGCGGCCGCGAGCCTCAATCTCATCATGGGTTATGGCGGCATGATGAGCTTTGGTCACGCCGCCTATCTCGGCATTGGCGGCTACGCCGTGGGCATCCTCGCCCATGAAGGCATCGGCTCCGGCTTCATCCAATGGCCGGTCGCGCTGGCGCTGTCAGCGCTTTATGCGCTCGTGATCGGTGCACTCAGCCTCCGCACCCGCGGCGTCTATTTCATCATGATCACGCTCGCCTTCGCGCAGATGGCCTATTACATCGCCTCGGGTCTCTCTCGCTATGGCGGCGACGACGGCCTCACCATCTACAAGCGCAGCACTTTCGGCGGCCTGATCGACCTGTCGAACCGCGTGCAGTTCTACTACCTCTGCCTTTTCTGCCTGTTCGGTGGCGTCTATCTGATCTGGCGCATCGTCAATTCCCGGTTCGGTATGGTGGTGCAGGGCGTCCGTTCCAACGAGCAACGCATGCAAGCGATCGGCTTTCACGCCAACCGATATCGTCTCGTCTGCTTCGTGATCTCCGGTACGATCTGCGGCCTTGCCGGGGCGCTGCTCGCCAACAACACCGATTTCATCAGCCCGGCCGGGATGTACTGGACCCGCTCCGGCGAACTCATGGTGATGGTGGTCTTTGGCGGCATGGGCTCGCTGTTCGGTCCCGTCCTGGGGACCATCGTGTTCCTCCTGCTGGAAGAAATCCTGTCGCAATTCACCGAATATTGGGCGCTGATCATGGGCCCGCTATTGCTGCTGATCGTGCTGTTCGCGCGCGGCGGCATCATGGGCCTGCTCGGGAGGTTGAGCCGTGGCTGATCCTCTGCTCCGCGTAGAAAACCTGGTCCGAAGTTTTGGCGGCATCAAAGCCACCGACAATCTGTCGCTCGATGTCGTGCCGGGCGAACTGCATGCCATCATCGGTCCCAACGGCGCCGGCAAGACCACGCTGATCAGCCAGTTGACCGGACAGTTGATGCCGAATTCCGGCACCATTCACTTCGCCGGCCGCGAGATCACGCGGCTGCCGCCCTATCAGCGCAGCCGGCTTGGCCTGGCGCGCTCGTTCCAGATCACCTGCCTGCTGCCGGATTTTACCGCAGCCGACAATGTCGCGCTCGCAGCCCAGGCGCATGACGGCCACTCGTTCCGCTTCTGGGGCTCGGCGCGCAAGGAGAGGCATCTGCGCGACGCGGCGCAGGCGGCGCTCGCGCGGGTAGGGCTCGCCCGGCGCGCCGAAGTGCTGGTGTCGGAATTGAGCCACGGCGAACAGCGCGAGCTCGAACTTGCGGTGGCGCTCGCCACCAAGCCGCAGTTGCTGCTGCTCGACGAGCCGATGGCCGGCCTCGGCGTCACCGAATCCGCGCGCATGGTGGCGCTGCTGAAGGAATTGCGGAAGGAAGTCACCATCGTGCTGGTCGAGCACGACATGGAAGCGGTGTTCGCGCTCGCCGACCGTATCACCGTGCTGGTTTATGGCTGCGTGATCGCCTCGGGCGATCCAGACGCCATCCGCAACAATGAGGAAGTCAGGCGCGCCTATCTCGGCGACCAGCATGTGGTGGTTAGCCATGGCTGAATCGAAGATGGCTGAACCCCTGCTCGAAGTTGAAGGGATCGAGACCTGCTATGGCCTCAGCCAGGTGCTGTTCGGCCTGTCGCTGAAGGTTCAATCGGGCGAGATGGTAGCCCTGATGGGCCGCAACGGCATGGGCAAGACCACGACCATCCGCTCCATCATGGGCATGACGCCGGCTCGCGCGGGCACGATCCGCTTCGCGGGTGAGCAAATGCGCAGCCTGCCGTCCTACAGAATAGCAAAACTCGGCATCGGCCTGGTGCCGGAAGGCCGCCAGATCTTTCCGAACCTGACGGTCTACGAGAATCTGGTGGCGGCTTCGGGCAACCGCTCAGGCAATCCCGATCCCTGGACCATCGACAAGATCCACGCACTGTTTCCGAAGCTCGCCGAGCGCAGCAGCAACATGGGCGTGACGCTGTCCGGCGGCGAGCAGCAGATGCTGGCGATCGGCCGCGCGCTGATGACTAACCCAAAACTCCTGATCCTCGACGAAGCCACCGAAGGCCTCGCACCGCTGATCCGCGAGGAAATCTGGAACTGCCTGTCGATGCTGAAGGGCCGCGGCCAATCCGTGCTCGTCATCGACAAGAACGTCGCCAACCTCTCGCGCATCGCCGATCGCCACTACATCATCGAGCGCGGGCGAACGGTGTGGACGGGGACGAGCGAGCAGTTGATTGCGGAGCCGGACCTGCAGCACCGGTATCTCGGGATTTGAGGGAATCCGTAGGGTGGGCAAAGGCGCTTCGCGCCGTGCCCGCCATCCATCCAATTGCGCGCTTGATGGTGGGCACACGTCGCTTTGCCCACCCTACAATTCCGTGCTCGTCGCCGTCGTTGCGAGCCAACGGGTCGCGCGAATGCGCGCCCGATGACAGGCTCCGCGAAGCAATCCATAGCCCCGCAAGCGTAGAGATGGATTGCTTCGTCGCTCCGCTCCTCGCGATGACGGAACAAGCGGAGAGGCGTGCGCCGCCCTCAAAACATCTCGAAATATTCGCGGTGCTCCCAGTCCGACACTTCGGCCTGAAACCGCTCGATCTCCGCGTTCTTGATGTGGACGTAATAGTCCACGAACTCCGCGCCCAGCGCTTGCCGGAAAAACGGATCGTCCTGCAGCGCGAACACCGCCTCGCGCAAACTCTTCGGCAACAACGCCGCCTTGGTCTCATACGGTGCATCCGCTGACGGCCCCGGATCGAGCTTGCGATCGACGCCGTCGAGGCCTGAGAGAATCTGCGAGGCCATGTAGAGATATGGGTTTGCCGCGGGCTCGCCGATGCGGTTTTCCAGCCGTGTGGCCGCATCGCCGGGACCGCCGAGCACGCGGATCATGACGCCGCGATTGTCGCGGCCCCAGATCGCGCGGTCCGGCGCCAGCGAATAGGAGCGGTAGCGCTTGTAGCCGTTGATGGTCGGCGTCGTGAACACGGTGGATGCGCGGGCGTGCTCCAGCAGTCCCGCGAGATAGGCGCGTCCAAACGGGCTCAGCACCTCGTCGTTGTCGCCGGCCATGAACGCACTCTCGCCGCTCGCGCGCGACACCAGCGATTGATGCAGGTGCCAGCCGGAGGCGAAGACATTGGGCAGTTTCGGCCGACACATGAAGGTTGCGTGATAGCCGTGGCGGCGCGCGATCTGTTTTACGGCCGATCTGAACAGCACCATGTTATCGGCGGGCGCGAGGCCCCTGGCCGGCTGGAAGGTGAATTCGCACTGGCTCGGCCCGAACTCGACCTCGACCGAGCGCAGCGGCAGCCCCAGCGACAGCACGTCGCGGCGGATGATTTCCAGCGCCGGCTCCATCTGATCGTAGCGCTGCTCGGTGAGATACTGGTAGCCGTGCGACAGCAGGCTCACCGATGGCGGGCGTCCAGGCTGGCCGGCATCCTCCGGCGCCATATGCGCGTCGTCGAGCTTGAAGAGATGGAATTCAACCTCGAGGCCAGCCACGAAATCGTAGCCGCGCTGCCCGAGCTGATCGATCACCTTGCGATAGAGATGCCGCGTGGCGAACGGCACCGGGCGGCCATCGTTGAAATAGAGATCGCACAGCAGCCAGCCGGTGGTCGGCGCCCACGGCAGCACGCGAAACGTGGTGGGGTCGGCGACCATCAAGACGTCGGCGGCGCCTTCCATCTCCTTCATGCCGAACCCGCCGCCGGCGGTGAATACAGGAAATACCGTCTTGTGCGAGGTGTCCTTGGCGAGCATGGTCGTGGTGATGGAGCAGCCGCTTTCCAGCGAGGCGATCGCCTCGCTCGCGACCAGCGCCTTGCCGCGGAGGATGCCGTGCTGGTCGGGGAATGACAGGCGGATGACTTCGAGGTTTTTCTCCTCGACAATCCTGCGCAGGCTGCTCGCGGCTTCCTGCTGCTCCCCAGACCACAGCCCGTGACGTTTCACAAAACTCAACGCGTCACTCCCGCGAGTCTGATTTGATGCATTGAAATCGTGCTATATCCGCCGTCATTGCGAGGGGCGAAGCGACGAAGCAATCCATATCTCCACGCGCGGCGCGATGGATTGCTTCGTTTCGCTCGCAATGACGGGAAGAGACCATCACTCCGCCGCCGACAAATGCCGGATCTTGCCGGCAATCTCGGCCGGCACCGGCGCGGCCCATGGCGCGCCGCGGCGGCGCTTGACGTCGATTTCCATCCAGTAGATTTCCCAGCCCTGCGTGGGCCCGATACCGTCCATGGTGGCAGGACCCTGAATGCTGCGCGCATGCGCCGCGTCGAGGAACAGCATCGGCTTCTCGCCGCCGACCACCTTCTCGATCTCCTGCCGCAGCAGCCGGCGATACTGCACGATCGCCTTGTCCGATTGTCCCAGATGCTCGTTGGTGCGGTCCTGGATCGGTCCCATCGATTCCACCGCCCACTGGTCGTGGACGTTGATGTCGGTCCCCATGCCGGTATAGGTCGCGGTCGCCTGTTCGTGCGGATCGAAGCCGTAATCGTTGCTCTTGTTCTTGCGCGACTTGTAATCCGGCAGCTCATAGAGCTCGAGGCGCTGGTCGCGCATCTTCTTCTTGTCGGCCGGCGTCGTGTAAGAGGTGAAGATCGCGTACCAGTAGCAGTTCTCGTCATCGATCGGCACGTGCCACTGCGTGATCGTCATCTCCGTGCTCATCGGGATGACGAAGCCGTGCGGAAAAAGCTGGTTGGTGACGCGCACATGCGTGCGCTCTTCGTCGAGTTCGCGCAGCGCGATCAGGCGCAGGCCATACTCGGTATGTTCGACGTTGATGATCGGGTTGTCGTATTCGCGCAAGATCTTCGTCATCGGCATATCGCTGCCGGCGGACGCGCCGCGGAACTGCTTGCCGTAGGCGGTGGAAGTGTCTTCGTCCTCGAAGAAGCGGTGCAGGAAAGAGGCGTGCGCCGGATCTATGCCGACTTCCAGCGCCTGCAGCCAGTTGCAGTTGATGTGGCCCTTGAACGCAAAGGTATGGCTGTCGGGCGCCACAAAACAGTCGATCTCCGGAAACGCCGGCGGTTCGCCTTCGCCGAGATAAGCCCAGAGGATACCGCTCTTCTCGACCACGGGGTAGGAGCGCTGCTTGATGCCTTGGCACAGCTTTGACTCTTTCGGCTCCGCCGGCGTGTCCAGGCATTGGCCGGAGACATCGAACAGCCAGCCATGGAAGGCGCAGCGCAGTCCGCCATTCTCGAGCCGTCCGAACGCGAGGTCGGCGCCGCGATGCGCGCAGTGGCGATCGATCAGGCCGTAGCGGCCTTGATCGTCGCGAAACAGCACGAGATTTTCGCCGAGCAGTTTGACCGGGCGAACCGGCCGCGATCCCTGCAGCTCGTCGACCAGCGCCGCCGGCTGCCAGTACATCCGCATCAGCTTGCCGCATGGGTCCTTGCGACCGGTGCGGGTGATCAGGTCGTTCGCTTCCTGGCTCATCATGGCGATGATCTCCGGCGGCTGGATTTGTTCGTCTATTGAACTTTTGTGCGATTTTAGCGTAGGCTTGGCGTGAGGCAAGCGGATTGTGGAGGCAGCTATGCCCAAGCTTAAGCGCGCGGCGGACACTGACAACCGCAGTGCGACCGATTTCGTCGAAAGCCTCGACCGCGGGCTGCGCGTGCTCGAAATATTTGGCGGCATTCGGCATCCGATGACGCTGAGCGACCTCGCCAAGGCGGCTGAGCTGCCGCGCGCGACCGCGCGGCGCATCCTCTTCACGCTCGAACGCGCCGGCTTCGTCGCAACTGACGGCAAGCTGTTCCGCTTGACGCCGCGCGTGCTGGTGCTGGCGTCAAGCTATCTCGCCTCCAGCCATGTCGTCTCCGTGCTGCAGCCGGCGTTGGACAGGCTGTCGAGTGAGGCGCAGGAAATCTCGTCGATGGCGATCCTCGACGGCAACGACGTCGTCTTCATCGCGCGCGCCAGCCCGACGCGAATCTTCTCGTCAGGCATCGATATCGGCTACCGGCTGCCGGCGTTTTGTACTTCGGTCGGTCGTGTCCTGCTGTCGCGGCTGGCCGACGACGAACTGGCCGCCGCGCTCGACCGGACGGAGCTTGCGCCGCTGACGCCGTTCACCGTCACCGACAGGAAGCTGGTCCTAAAGACGATCATCGCCGATCGCGCGCAGGGTTATTCGCTGGTCGATCGCGAAGCCGAGCCGGGTTTCCGTTCGGTCTCGGTGCCGGTCCGCCGCTACGACGGCGCGATCATCGCCGCCATCAACATGGGCGCGCACGTCGACCGCGTGTCCGCGGAAGAGATGGTCGAGAAATTTCTGCCGCGCCTGCGCGAGGCGGCGGCGTCGGTCAAATCGATGCTGGTGTGATGCGATGATTGTCCGATCTGAAACGCCCGGCGACATTGCGGCCATCCGCCTCGTTGAAGAAGTAGCGTTCGGTCGGTCAGCCGAGGCCCAGTTGGTCGACGATCTTCGCGCGGCAGGAGATTCAGTTTACTCGCTGGTTGCCGTTGATGACGGAACGGTCGTTGGCCACGCGCTGTTCTCGAGGATGAAAGCGCCGTTTCCCGCGCTGGCGCTCGCACCCGTAGCGGTACTGCCTGAATATCGGCGGACGGGTTTTGCCAGCCGGTTGATCCGCCAGGGAATAACCCGCAGCGAGACCGCCGGCTGGCTCGGAATTTTTGTCCTCGGCGATCCCGCGTTCTATCGGCGTTTCGGGTTCGATGTTGGCAAGGCGAGCGGTTTTTTCTCGCCTTATGCCGGACCGCATCTGATGGTCCTACCGCTTGGAAAAAAAGAACTTCCGACAGATACGGGAATCATTGCGCATGCTCCCGCCTTTGCGAAACTCGGATAGGCAACAAATGCGTCTGGAGGCCAGAACCGGCTGCCGTAAATCCTCGACCCCATCCGCTATGCCGGAGATTCCATTCCGATCTGAGCAAGGACATCAATCGCATGGAACGGAAGGTCCCCTCCGCGTCCCGGTGTATATCGCGGACGATGCCTTCCTCGACGAATCCGTTCTTCAGATAGGCGCGATAGGCGCGTTCGTTGTCTTCGAATACGAAGAGCTCGACACGATGCGCGCCCAGATCGTCGAAGCAGATTTTCAGGAGAGAGTGCAGGAAGCGTGAGCCGATGCCGTGCCCCGCATCTTGCACAGCGATACGGCGAAGCCGCAGGCATTGATTCTCGCTTCCGATGTTTTGCAGGATCGCAAATCCCGCAATGTCGGCTTCATCGCGCGCCAGATAATATCTGCAGGACTTCTTCTCGATTGCCGCGGCGTGCTGCTCGGCGTCCCACCGGCCGACGAGGCGCGCATAGCCGTCGCCGCGCTCGATGCGCATCATCATTGGGATGTCTGATCTGGATGCAATTTCGATTTTCATGCCTTCACCGTGGACTACGGACTTTTCATGCGGGAACGTTCAGCCCGAAATGTTCGACGATTTGCTGCGCAGTCACGTCCGCCGGATTGATCCCCGTATCCAGCTTAACGCAATCGGGCCGCGGCACCGCCGTGAAGTCGTGGCTGTCGAGAAATCTGGTGAGGGCTTCCTCTGAAGTCATCTTCCGCCGCGCTACCCGGCCGGGATTGCCGACCCGTTTCATCGCTTCTTCGCGCGAACAATGCAGGAAGACCGGCAGCAACTCGCCGCGGTGCCGCTGCACGATCTCCTCGAAATTCGCGAACTGGACGCGATCGTCCGGCTCGGCGTAGCAGAACGTCATCACCAGCAGCGGTACGCCGTTCGCTGCTGCGGCATTGAGCGCCGACGATCTGACGTCGTGGACAAGTTCCCAGAATCCGGGTGCGTCGAAGTCGAAGACCGTACGTGCAAGATCGATCGCCGCATGATTGTCCATCAGCCGGCCCGGCACCATCTGGAGCAGAGCGTTGGCGACCGTCAGCTTGCCGACCGCGGGTGAGCCATGGAGGAAAAGCAGCTTCATGCGCCATCAGTATCGCGAACAGGCCCGAAGTTCGAGGGCACCCGGGCTAATGCTTGAATGCCGCGGCGATCGCCTCGAATTCGGCGACGACCTTCGGCGTCACCAGATAGTGCAGGATGCCCGCAACCGTCAGGCTGACGGCCATGGCGACGAGCGTGTATTGTAGCCGTCGCTCGCATGAAGCTTGTGCGATGGTTAGCGGTCGCGCTCGCCGTCGGATGCAACCGTCGAGCGCGTACCCTCGGCTTGGTCGAAACAGCCGTTTACGAATGGCGCTTTCGTCGAAGCGATCAGGAGGCCGCGCTGCGCAGGCCGAACGTGTGCTTGTCGTGCAGCACCGGCGCGACCGCATCGCTCAGCCGCGCCGCCGCCGCATCGACGGAAAGCCCGGCGGTATCGACCACGGCTGACGCCCGCGCATAGAGCGGTTCGCGGCTGACCAGGATGTTGCGCAATTCCGCCATCGCGGAACGATCGTCGGCCATCGGGCGCAAATCGCCCTGGCGGCGGACGCGGGCCATGTGCTCTTCCGGCTCGGCCTTGAGCCAGATGGTGTAGAACGACGACAGGATCAGGTCGAAGGTCAGCGGCTCGGAGACGATGCCGCCGCCGGTCGCCAGCACCATCAGCTCTTTCCGCGCCAGCAATTGCGTCAACGCCGCCTGCTCCATGCGGCGAAAGCCTTCCTGGCCGTAGAGCGCGATGATCTCGGCGACGGACAAGCCGTTCTGCGCCTCGACTTCCTTGTTGAGCTCGACGAATTTCCAGCCGATCTTCTTCGCCAGCATCCTGCCGAGGGTGGATTTGCCGGCGCCGCGCAGGCCGATCAGGGCGATGCCGGCAAACGAAATCCGCCGCTGCGCCGATAGGCCGCCGCCGGCCAGCGCATCCTTGGCCTGCGCGATCTGCGCCGGCGTTGCCTTGCGCAAGAGATCGCGGATCACGGCCCAATCCGGCGCGGGCTCGGCCGAGGGAATGAGATCTTCGAGATGCGCGCCCATCGCGTTCGACACGCGTCGCAGCAGCACGATCGAGACGTTGCCCTTGCCGCTTTCGAGCTGCGCGATATAGCGCTCCGAAATGCCGGAAACTTTTGCGAGCACTTTTCGCGACATGCCGCGAAGGGCGCGCATGGTGCGCACACGCTGGCCAAGCTGCTCGAGAAAGCCGGATTCGGGGTCGCTGGCCTCGGTCATTTCCCTCGTTCGGCATTGCGGCGGGGTGAACGGATTTCGGAAACATAATGCCGATGAGGATTGACAGCAAGCGTAGCCGGTGTCTTTGTATGAATTATAATTCTTAAAACTCAGGGGAGGAGCGTCGTGAGCGGCACGTCCGGTTCGTACAATGCGGTGACCTGGCTGCTCGACCGCAATGTCGAGGAGGGGCGCGGCACCAAGCTCGCCTTCACCGACGCCGTCGCCGAACTCACCTATGGCGAGCTGCAGCGGCAGACCCGCCGCGTTGCCAATATGCTGCGCCGGCTCGGCGTCCGCCGCGAAGAGCGCGTGGCAATGATCATGTTCGACACCGTGGACTTTCCCGCGGTGTTCCTCGGCGCGATCCGCGCCGGCGTCGTGCCGGTGCCGCTCAATACGCTGCTGACGTCGGAGCAGTATGCCTACATTCTCGGAGATTGCCGCGCGCGCGTGCTGTTCGTTTCCGAAGCGCTGCTGCCGGTCGTCAAGGATGTCGTCGCGCGGATGCCGGACCTCGAGCATGTCATCGTGTCGGGCAAGGACGCCCACGGCCACAAGAAACTCTTTGATGAACTCGCGCGCGAGAGCGATACGTTTGCGACCGCGGCGACGCATTCCGACGAGCCGGCGTTCTGGCTGTATTCGTCGGGCTCGACCGGCATGCCCAAGGGCGTGCGGCATCTGCATGCCAATCTCGCCGCCACCGCGGAAACCTACGCCGAGCAGGTGCTCGGCATTCGCGGGGACGATGTTTGTCTCTCTGCGGCAAAACTGTTCTTTGCCTATGGACTCGGCAATGCGCTGACGTTTCCGATGTCGGTCGGCGCTTCCACGGTGTTGCACACGGAACGGCCGACGCCGGCTGCGATGTTCGCGCTGATGAACAAGTACAACCCGACCATCTTTTACGGCGTGCCGACGCTGTTCGCCGCGATGCTCAACGACGAGACGCTGAAGGACGCGCGCGCCGGCAATCGCTTGCGCATCTGCACCTCCGCCGGCGAAGCGCTGCCGGAATCGGTCGGCAACGCCTGGAAGGCACGCTTCGGCGTCGACATTCTCGACGGCGTCGGCTCGACCGAGCTGTTGCACATCTTTCTCTCCAATGCGCCCGGCGACATCAAATACGGCTCCTCCGGCCGTCCGGTGCCCGGCTACAAGGTGCGGCTGGTCAATGAGGCCGGCGCCGAGGTGGCAGATGGCGAGGTCGGCGAATTGCTGGTCGATGCGCCGTCCGCCGGCGAGGGCTACTGGAATCAGCGCGCCAAGAGCCGTTCGACCTTCGAAGGCCACTGGACCCGCACCGGCGACAAATACACTCGCGATGCGGACGGCCGTTACACGTTCTGCGGCAGAAGCGACGACATGTTCAAGGTTTCCGGCATCTGGGTCTCGCCGTTCGAGGTCGAGAGCGCGCTGATCACCCATCCGGCCGTGCTCGAGGCCGCCGTCGTGCCCGAAGCCGATCCCGAAGGATTGTTGAAGCCGAAAGCCTTCGTCGTGCTGCGCGCCGGCGTCAGCACCGATGGACTGCATGAGGCGCTGAAGGAGCACGTCAAGCAGAAGATCGGCCCATGGAAATATCCGCGCTGGATCGACGTGGTGGACAGCCTGCCGAAGACGGCGACGGGGAAGATTCAACGGTTCAAGCTGCGGGATGGCGAGACGGCGAAGGTATGATGGACTTGTCTTTCGAAGTGCAAAGTGTTGCCGCAAGCGGCGCTCGTTCCCTCCCCGCTTGCGGAGGAGGGCTAGGGAGAGGGGTAAGCCGCAAAGGCGGTGCGCGTGGCTACCCCTCTCCCCAACCCTCCCCCGCAAGGGGGGAGGGAGCTCACCGTGCCGTGCTGGGAGGGGAGCGGTTACAATGACAACCCTTACTCCCCAGGGCTTCCTCACGGTCGGCGCCTCCCATCTCGAATACCGCATGATCGGCCTGTCGCCCGAGCACGCGCCTGTTATCGTGATGCTGCATGAGGGGCTCGGCTCGACCGGCCTGTGGGGCGACTTTCCGGACAAGTTGCAGGCCGCGACCGGCGCGGGCGTATTCGTCTATTCGCGCGCGGGCTACGGCGCATCGACGCCGGTAAAACTGCCGCGCCCGCTTGACTACATGCATGTCGAGGCGCTCGACGTGCTGCCAAAATTGCTCGACAAGATCGGCTTTCGCCGCGGCCTGCTGCTCGGCCATTCCGATGGCGCTTCGATCGCGGCGATCTATGCGGGCTCGCATCAGGATCACCGCGTGCAGGGCCTCGCGCTGATCGCCCCGCATTTCATCGTCGAGGATATTTCGGTGGCGTCGATTGCGAATATCCGGAGCGCCTACGAGACCACGAACCTGAAGGGCAAGCTTTCGCGCTGGCACAGGGACGTCGATAACGCCTTCTATGGCTGGAACGGCGCATGGCTCGATCCTGATTTCCGCAACTGGGATATTTCCGAATACCTCGCCTATATCCGCGTGCCGGTGGCGATCCTGCAAGGCGTGGATGACCAATATGGGACCATGCGTCAGGTCGAGATCGCTCGGGAAGAGTGCTATTGTCCGGTCGATGTGACGGTGATTCCGGGCGCGGGACATCAGCCGCATCGTGAAGCGCCGGAGGCGACGCTCGATGCGATTTCGGATTTCGCGAAGGCGGTGTTGCACGTCGAGAATGGCTCGCAAGGACGGGCCGCGTAGCGCATTTTCTCCTGCGCTTGCCGAAGCGCTGTTCGGATGACCGCGCCGCCCTCAGGCATCGGTCATCTGCCGTTGCCGCGATGGGCTTATGTGCCCGGACAGTCCAAGGAAGCCGCCGCCGATTACGACACGCTGGCACAGATCGCGGCGCTGGTGCCGGCGCGCTTCCAGGGCTACGTGCCGGCGCGCCACCCGGCGCTGCGCTACGGCATGGCGCTCAACGACCACGGCTACTTCTGGGAATCGCAGGAGATCCTGGAAGCGGTATGGGCGGCGGCGCCGCAGGGCGGCCGCGAGCGGATTTTGCTGCGCGCCTGCATCCTGATCACGACCGCCAATCTGCGGCTGCGCATGCAAAAGCCGCACGTCGCCGTCCGGCTATTCGGTGAAGCGCTCGGCGAACTCGAGGCGCTTGGTATGCGCAATGTCGGCGGCGCCGGCTTTGCCGACAGCTTTCCGGTTGCGGCCCTGGCGGGCCTCGTCAAGGCCAAACTGGAGCAGCCGCAGCTCGCCAAGGCCGGTTGCGTGGCCTTCGCGGCCGCCGGCCGAACATGAAACAAAATGCATGTTTCGGTGGTTTAGGCTAGACTCAATCAGAAACATGCATTATTGTGCATGTAACGAACCAAACAAATCCTGAGAAAACGACAACAGAGGGTGGCTCATGGCCGGTGAAGATCGCGTCCTTGCGGGGGGAGCGAAATACATCGATTTTCAAACCGATCCGTCGCGCTACCGCCACTGGAAACTGGCGGTCGAGGGCGAGATCGCAACCCTCACCATGGACGTCGACGAGAATGCCGGTTTGTTCGAGGGCTATCAGCTCAAGCTGAATTCCTACGATCTCGGGGTCGACATCGAGCTCGCCGACGCCGTGCAGCGGCTGCGCTTCGAACACCCTGAAGTGAAAGTGGTGGTGATGCGTTCCGGCAAGAACCGGGTGTTCTGCGCCGGCGCCAACATCCGCATGCTGGCGGGGGCGACCCACGCCCACAAGGTCAATTTCTGCAAATTCACCAACGAGACCCGCAACGGCCTGGAAGATTCATCGCAAAACTCCGGGCAGCGCTTCATCACTGTCGTCAATGGCACCGCGGCCGGCGGCGGCTATGAGCTGGCGCTCGCGACCGATCACATCATCCTGGCCGATGACGGCGCCGCCGCCGTGGCGCTGCCGGAAGTGCCGCTGCTCGCGGTGCTGCCGGGCACCGGCGGTCTGACCCGCGTGGTCGACAAGCGCAAGGTGCGCCGCGACCATGCCGACTTCTTCTGTACCATCGAGGAAGGAATTAAAGGCAAGCGCGCCGTCGCCTGGCGGCTGGTCGATGAAATCGCGCCGAACAGCAAGCTCGAGGCCAAGGTCGCCGAGCGCGCCAAGGAATTCGCCGCCAGCTCGAAGCGCAACGGCATTGGCAAGGGCATCACGCTTGCGCCACTCAACCGCACCATCGACGAGACCGGCATCCGCTACGGCTTTGTCAGCGTCGACATCGATCGCGCGGCGCGCATCGCGACCATTTCGATCAAGGCGCCGGAGGCGGCGCCGCCTGATGATATCGACGGCCTGATCGGGCAGGGCGCGTCGTTCTGGCCGCTCCAGGTGGCGCGCGAGCTCGATGATGCAATCCTTCACTTGCGTATCAACGAACTCGAAATCGCGATGCTGGTGTTCAAGTCGCACGGCGACCCCGCCAATGTGGTCGCTTGCGACGCTTTCCTCGAAGCCAACAAGGCGCACTGGCTGGTCAACGAAATCAGGCATTATTGGAAACGGGTATTGAAGCGCATCGACGTCACCTCGCGCACGCTGGTGACGCTGGTCGAGTCCGGCTCCTGCTTTGCCGGCACGCTCGCCGAACTCGTGTTCGCCGCAGACCGTTCCTACATGCTGATCGGCTCACGCCAGGGCGACAACCGCCCGCCGCCGGCGATCCAGCTCACCGCGCTGAACTTCGGTCCCTACCCGATGAGCCACGGCCTGACCCGCCTGCAATCGCGCTTCCAGGCCGATCCGTCCGATCTGGAACGCGCGGAAGCCGCCATCGGCACCACGCTCGACGCGGAGGAAGCCGAAGAGCTCGGTCTGGTCACCTTCGCGCTCGACGATATCGATTGGGACGACGAGGTGCGGGTGTTCCTGGAAGAGCGCACCTCCTTCTCGCCCGACGGCCTCACCGGCATGGAAGCGAATCTGCGCTTCGTTGGTCCCGAGACCATGGAATCGAAAATCTTCTCGCGCCTCACGGCGTGGCAGAACTGGATCTTCCAGCGCCCCAACGCGGTCGGCGAAGAAGGCGCGCTGCGCCGCTACGGCACCGGCCAGAAGGCGCAATTCGATATGACGAGAGTCTAAGGCCGTGTCCCGGGCGCTGCGCGGCACGCTTATCACGCGGCTCGCAGAAGCCGGGACCCACCTCAGCCACCGAAATAGGTCCCGGCTCTGCGGTGCATCGTGAACAACGCTGCACCGCGTCCGGGACACGAGACCGAACCACGGGAGGCCCCAATGAATTACATGAACGTCGACTACTCGACCAAAATCCCTAACAACGTCAATCTCAGCGAAGACCGCCAGGTGCTGAAGGCGCTGGAGGGCTGGCATCCCGGTTACATGGACTGGTGGGGTGACATGGGGCCGGAAGGCTTTCAGCAGTCGCTGGTTTACTTGCGCACCGCCTATTCGGTCGATCCGCGCGGCTGGGCCAAGTTCGACTACGTCAAGATGCCGGAATATCGCTGGGGCATCCTTCTTGCTCCCCAGGAAGAAAATCGCGTCATTCCCTTCGGCGAGAACTACGGCAAGCCGGCCTGGCAGGAAGTCCCCGGCGAACACCGCGCCACGCTGCGCCGCCTGATCGTGATCCAGGGCGACACCGAGCCTGCCTCCGTCGAGCAGCAGCGCCATCTCGGCAAGACCGCGCCCTCGCTGTACGACCTGCGCAACCTGTTCCAGGTCAATGTCGAGGAAGGTCGCCATCTCTGGGCGATGGTCTATCTCCTGCAGAAATATTTCGGCCGCGACGGCCGCGAGGAGGCCGACGATTTGTTGCGCCGCCGCTCGGGCGATGCGGATTCCCCGCGCATGCTCGGTGCCTTCAACGAGGCGACGCCGGACTGGCTGTCGTTCTTCATGTTCACCTATTTTACCGACCGCGACGGCAAGATGCAGTTGCACAGCCTCGCGCAGTCCGGCTTCGATCCGCTGTCGCGCACCTGCCGCTTCATGCTGACCGAAGAGGCCCATCACATGTTCGTCGGCGAGACCGGCATCAGCCGCGTCGTGCAGCGCACCTGCGAGGCGATGAGGGCTGCCGGCATCGCCGATCCGACCGATGTCGCCAAGGTCCGCGCGCTCGGCGTGATCGACCTGCCGACCATCCAGAAGAAGCTGAACCTGCACTATTCGCTGTCGCTCGATCTCTTTGGTTCGGAAGTCTCGACCAACGCGGCGAATGCCTTTAACGCCGGCATCAAGGGCCGCTACAAGGAAACCCAGATCGACGACGACCACCAGCTCAAGAACGCCACCTATCCGGTGCTCAAGCTAGTCGACGGCGTGATCAAGCGCGTCGACGAGCCGGCGCTGACCGCGCTCAACATGCGGCTGCGCGACGACTACACGCAGGATTGCGTCAAGGGCATGCTGCGCTGGAACAAGGTGATCTCGACCGCGGGCTATCAGTACAAGCTGACCCTGCCGAATGTCGCGTTTCACCGCCAGATCGGCGAGTTCAAGGATGTCCACGCGACGCCCGACGGCGTCCTGATCGACGATGCCACCTGGAACCAACGCAAGGGCGAATGGTTGCCTTCATCGCAGGACGGCGACTTCATCGCCTCGCTGATGAAGCCGGTCACCGAAGCTGGCCAGTACGCCTCCTGGATATCGCCGCCGAAAGTCGGCATCGACAACAAGCCCGGCGATTTCGAGTACGTGAAGATCGAAACCTAGAGCATGATCCGGAAAAGTGGATACCCGTTTTCCGAAAAGATCATGCTCAAATCAAAGAGAGAGAGCGGGATGACGTTTCGAAGAAAAGTCATCCCGCTCTAAACCCCGCAATCGGGGAGCAGTAACATGGACCCCGACCGCGACCTCGAACAACTAAGTCGCGACCAATTGGTCGCGGAGGTAAAGCGCCTAAGGGCCGGCATCCGCGCGCACCGCGACAGCACCGGTCACGATCTCTGCTGGCATCATCCCAATCTCTGGGGTCTGCTGCCCGAGCGGCTTACGCCCGAAGTGGCGGTGCCACCCTGGCCGAAATTTTTGCGCGGCTGCCTGCGCTACCGCGAAGCGCTGGATCGCGAGTTGCCTGACGCGCCGAGTGCTGATTTCGAATATACGAAGGACGAGCCGTGAGGCCAGCGCAAACGGCGTCCTCAATGCACGCTGTCATCACCTGCGAAGGCGGGTGATCCAGTAAACACCAGCATCAATTGCAGGAGCGCCGCGATCCGCCATCACGGCCACGGCGTACTGGATACCCCGCTTTCGCGGGGTGTGACGACGGCGGCTTACCCCGCGATCTCAAGCCCCGCATTTGCGTAGACCACGCCGCCATCGACTGCGATGGTGTTGCCCACCACGTAATCGCCCGCGCGCGAGGCGAGATAGATCGCCACTCCCGCCATGTCTTCATCGGTTCCGATACGCCGCGCCGGAATGCGCTTTGCGACTTCATCCGAGTGGTCGCGCGCGGCCCGGTTCATGTCCGATTTGAACGCGCCCGGCGCGATCGCCGTGACATTGATATTTTCCTTGACCAGCTTCGTCGCCATGCGCCGCGTCAGATGGATCACGGCAGCTTTGCTCGCCGCGTAGGAATAGGTCTCGCTGGGGTTGACGAAGATGCCATCGACGGAGGCGATGTTGATGACCTTGGCAGGTCGCTCGGGTGATGCCGCCGCGCGCAATGGTTTCGCCAGCGCCTTGGTCAGGAAGAACAGCGACTTGACGTTGAGGTCCATGACCTTGTCCCAGCCGCTTTCGGGGAACTCGTCGAATTCCGCGCCCCAGGCCGCGCCGGCATTGTTGACGAGAATGTCGAGCTTCGGCTCCAGCTTGATGATTTCGCCAGCCAGCCTGTCGCAGCCTTCGACCGTCGAGATGTCGATCGGCAGCGCGATGCATTCACCATGATAGGCGGCGGTGAGTTCTTTGGCGGTCGCCTCGCAGGGACCTGCCTTGCGCGCGGTGATGTAAACCTTCGCCGCGCCCTGCGCGAGAAATCCGGCCGCGATCATCTTGCCGATGCCGCGCGAGCCGCCCGTCACCAGCGCGATGCGGCCGTTGAGCGAGAACAGATCCTTGAACATTGCGTTCCTCCATTTGCTTTGCCGGAGGTTTTGGGCGTGGGAGCAGGGCGAGTCAAGGACACCAGTTCGCTGGGTTCGCAGGGACGACGTATGGAGAGATCTCAGGCCGCGTCGATGCGGCGGAAGCCGTTCCACATCGCGGTGGCGGCGCCGGAGGTCAGGACCGGGATGATCCGTTCGTCCTGGTAGTTCCCGTTCAGCGAAACCCGCTGCAGCGCGGTCATGTGGCCGGCGCTTTCGGCGAAGATCATGCCCGGCCGCGTCGTGACTGCCGTCTTGAATCCCGCCGCCTTCGCCAGGGCGAATTCGCGCTGGCCCGCGGCGATCCGGTCGCCATAGGGATAGGCGAGATGAAGCACCGGCCGCTGCAACTTAGCTTCGATCCGCGCGCGGCTTTCGGTTAGTTCGAGCCAAGCCGTCTCTTCGCTCTGCCGCGCCAGACTGCAATGCGTGATCGTATGCGCGCCGATCGTCACCAGCGGATCGTCCGCGAACCCCTTCAATTCCTCCCAGGACATGCAGAGATCGCGGGCGATGAGAGACTCGTCGACGTCGTGGCGCGTGCATAGCGTGGAGATCTCGCGCTGCAGGTCGTGTTCGCCCGGAAGTCGGCGCAGCCAGTCGTGCACGCGGTCGAAGGCGGCCTGCTTGGCCGCCGGCGTCGAGCTATCGAGGCGGGTGGCTGTGCCGCCGATCGGGACATCAATCGAGGCAGTCTTGGCGATCGCTTTTTCGAGCGCGACCCACCACAACCTTCCGGTGCCTTCGGCGAAATCGCTCGTGACGTAAACGGTGAGGGGCGCATCAAACTCACGCATCACCGGCAAAGCGCAATCGCGATTGTCGCGATAGCCGTCGTCGAGGGTAAAGCAGGCAAAGCGCCGCGCGAAATCCCGCTTTTGGAGTCGCTGATGCACCTCGTCCATGGTGACGAGGTCGATGTCGAGCGCGCGAAGATGCGCGAGCATCGCCCGCAAGAACTCCGGCTCGACTTCGAGATGACGATTGGGTTGAAACTCACCGTCACGGCGTGGACGGACGTGGTGCAGCATGAAAATGACGCCGACGCCTGCGAAGATTGATCGCAGCAGGTAGTGCGCTCCGGAGAAGTACAGCGCTTCCAGCCCGGCGCGAATGACGGTGTTGCGAAGCTGTTTCATCGAGATGCGGGGCTGCCCGGTTAATTACGGGGACGAAACTAGCGACAGACGGCTGAAGAAACTGTTAGCCGGACCGATTTCCGTCTCCTTTCGCGCCTGCGACATTTCGGGTTTGACAGCCCCGCAAGGGTTTGTTTTCTCTCCGTTCCAGACCCGGCGGGAACTCGAATGCGCGGACTTTTCAGGTGGAGTAGCAAATGGTGGCCGGGTGTGATTCCGCTGGTCATCTGTTGGGCGATCGCGGCCTGGACGAGCACCGAACCGCTGGAAATCGACCTGGCGCAGCGTTCGGCCGCAGCCCTGAAGGGCACCATCCTCGATAAACGGCGGATCTCGGTCGAAGGCCGCGACGTGACCCTGGCCGCAGACGCGTTCTCGGAAGACGGCCGGCGAAGTGCGGTGGCGTCGGTGGAAGTGGTGCCAGGCGTGCGTTTGGTTAACGACCAAACCCGGCTCGTTCCCGAAGCCAAGCCGTTCGTCTGGTCGGCCGAACGCGACGTCGTCCGGGTAACGCTATCGGGGAGTTCGCCCCTGCCGGCGAGCAAGGGCCGGCTGATGGAGGCGGCTCGCGCCAGCCTCGGCGGCGTCGAGGTGGTCGACCGGACGAATCTTGCGCGCGGGGCGCCGCCGCGTTTCGACAATGCCGCGCTGTTGCTGCTCGACCAGATCGGCAAGCTGAAGGACGGCAAGATCACGCTGTCGGACACCACGGTCAGCCTTTCCGGCATGGCACGCGAACTCGGCGGCCGCGAAGCCATCGCCGCCGCGCTGAAAAACCTGCCGGAGGGTTTTTCGGTCGCAGCCAACGAGGTCAAGGCACCGCCCTACATTTTCCAGGCCTACAAGGATCCCGTCGCGGTAACGCTGACGCTGACCGGCAACGTGGCCGACCACAACGTCCACGCCGCGCTGGTGGCGGCGGCAGGGCGCAAGTTCTTCAGCGAAAAAGTCGTCGATAACCTCAAGACGAGCATCGGCGCGCCCGCAGGCTTCGCCAACGCGGTCGTATCAGCGCTCGGCGCGCTGTCGCGGCTGTCGACCGGTACACTCGTCGTCTCCGACCGCGAGGTGAAGCTGTCGGGCGATGCGCTCTATGAAGCCGCCGCCAGTCAGATCCGCGCCGGCCTTGGCAAGGACTTTCCGCAGGGCTGGCAATTCAAGCCGGAAATCTCCGTCAAGCCGGCCGCCGCGCCGGTGGATGCGACGGTCTGCCAGCAATTGTTTACCGAACTGCTCGGCAAGGCCCGGATCCGCTTCGAATCCGGCAAGGCCGACATCGTCGCCGATTCCGCCGGTCTGCTCGACCGCCTGATCGAAACCGCGTTGCGCTGTCCGGCCGCCAATATCGAGATCGCGGGACATACTGATACCGACGGCGATGAGGCGGCCAACCAGGCGCTGTCCGAGAGGCGCGCGCAGGCGGTCGCCGACTATCTGGTCAAGGCGGGATTACCTGCCAACCGGTTCAGCGCGGTCGGCTACGGCTCGACGCAGCCGATTGCGGGTAACGAGACCGACCAGGGCAAGGCGCAGAACCGCCGCATCGATTTCGTGGTGAAGTGAGCATGGCCTATCTGACCACATTCTACTGGGGCTGGCTCTTGGCATCGGTGCTGCTCGGCTTCGGCATGGGCTGGATATCCGTGGTTCAGCACGGCAAAGGCATCTCGCGGAAATGGCGGTGGGCGCTCTCGGCTTTGGTCGCGGCGCTGGTTGCAGCCGCGCTCGCGCGCGTCGTGCCCGGCCGTTTCGGCTACTGGCTCGATCTCGGCCTGATCATGTTCGCGCTCTACCTCTGCGGCTGTGCGGTCGGGTCATGGTTGCGCGACTGGGTAGTCTCGCGCAGCGCGCCGCCGGCATGACTGCATCATGAGCCCAGTTTTACCGCTGTCACTGTCACGGGTTGTTGACCGGTCCTGGCTATGGTCCGAAACCCCCATCGGGCGGCGGGAATGCAGCAAAACTGTGCTACCGCCGTCATCAACTACGCCTAATATGTTGAAGCAGCGCGTTTTATTGTCGTCAGGCGAATTCCACTCCGGCCCAAAACGCGCTACCAGAGGGGCAAGGGAGCCGCGTAGCGGCGGCGGGGTTCGCGCCATTGCCGTCGTCGCAGAAGCGCAATTCGAGGTGTAGATGCTGGAAGCAATACGCAGGGCAACTTCGTTTCTGCGCCAGAAACAGGTCCTCCATAAGCTCGGGGTCCTTATCAGCATCACGGTCATCGCCGTTGCGTGCTACGTGCTCTATCACATGCTCCGCGGCATCGACACCAACGAGGTGATCGACGCCATCAAGGGCACCGAGCCGCGGCGGATCGCGCTGGCGGCCCTGTTCGTGGCGGCGGGCTATTTCACGCTGACCTTCTATGACTGGTTCGCCGTCCGCGCCATCGGCCAGCACCATGTGCCCTATCGCGTCCGCGCGCTGGCCGCCTTCACCTCCTATTCGATCGGACACAATGTCGGCGCCAGCGTCTTCACCGGCGGCGCGGTGCGCTACCGGATCTATTCGGCCTGGGGGTTGAACGCGATCGACGTCGCCAAGATCTGCTTCCTCGCCGGGCTCACCTTCTGGCTCGGCAATGCCGCGGTATTGGGACTGGGCATCGCCTACCACCCGGAAGCCGCCGCCGCGATCGATCAACTGCCGGCCTGGCTCAACCGCGTTGCGGCGTTCGGAATCCTCATCGCTCTGGTCGGCTATGTCGCCTGGGTCTGGGCCCAGCCGCGCGGGGTCGGCCGCGGACCGTGGACGGTCACCCTGCCGGGCGGCCCGCTGACGCTCCTGCAGATCGCCATCGGCATCGTCGATCTCGGCTTCTGTGCGCTGGCGATGTACATGCTGGTGCCGGACGAGCCCGATATCGGCTTTGTCGTCGTCGCGGTCATCTTCGTCTCGGCCACGCTGTTGGGGTTCGCCAGCCATTCGCCGGGCGGGCTCGGCGTGTTCGATGCCGCCATGCTGGTCGGCCTCTGGCAGATGGACCGGGAGGAACTGCTCGCCGGCATGCTGCTGTTCCGGGTCCTCTATTATATCGGGCCTTTTGTCATATCTGTAATCTTGCTGACGCTTCGGGAGATTATCATCGGCGCGCGATCGAAGCGCCTGCGCCAGTTGGCGTCTGCCGCCGACCCCGAGCCGAGGCATGAGGCCCCCGTCTATGTGCGCGAGCGTGGAGACACCGGCGCCTGATGATGTGGCGGGCGCCTCGCGAATAGCGGAAGGGAAGCCTGCGTCCATGGCGATAGACGACTCGAACTCCTCCTCCTTCTTTGCACCGTGGCCGGACCGGTTGCGGCATTCGGCCATCATCCTGTTGGCCGCCGGACTAGCGCTATGCGCGCTGGTGCTGCTGGCCGATCTCTCGCTGGCGCGTGCAGTAGCGGTCTTCATCTGCATCGCCGCCGCAGCGCTGGTGCCGTGGCGGCTGCATGATACCGTCGGTTCCCGCGAGGATGTCCGCGCCGTCAGTCCGGTTGAATCGGCCGCCGTCAGCGCGGTCGTTGCCGGCATGCCGGACCCTGCCGTGCTGCTCGACCGCGCCGGTCGCGTCATTCATCTCAATGCGGCGGCCGCCCAGCTCGCGCCAGCGCTGCGCAAGAACGAACTCGCCCAGTTCGCGCTGCGCTCTCCCGAGATCATCACCGCATTGCGCGAGGCGATCGCGACCAGCGAGCCGCGCCGCGCCAACTATCTCGACCAGGTGCCGGTCGACCGCTGGATGGAACTGATCATCACGCCGGTACCGGTGCCGACGCTGTTCGGCGGCACAGAACGATGCATGCTGATGACCTTCCACGACCAGACGCCGCTGCGGCGGGTCGAGGAAATGCGCGCCGATTTCGTCGCCAATGCCAGCCATGAGCTGCGCACGCCGCTCGCCGCCTTGTCGGGCTTCATCGATACGCTGCAGGGCCCGGCCAAGGATGATGCCAAGGCGCGCGAGCGCTTTCTCTCCATCATGCATGCGCAGGCAACGCGGATGGCGCGGCTGATCGACGACCTGCTGTCGCTGTCGCGGGTCGAGCTGTCGGCGCATGTCCGCCCGGAAGCTTGTGTCGATATCGTGCCGATCATTCGCCAGGTCGCCGACGGGCTGGAGCCGCTCGCCAGGGAACGCCAGGTCGCGATCGAGATCGATCTGCCGGAGACGCCGGTCGCGATCGCGGGCGATCGCGAGGAACTGCTGCGGCTGTTCGAGAACCTGATCGAGAACGGGCTCAAATATGGCGCGTCCGGCGGGAGGGTGATCGTCTCGCTGAGCCAGGTCGCCTCGGGAGAGGGCGCGCCGGAAGTGCGCGTCAAGGTCCGCGATTTCGGCCCGGGCATTGCGCCCGAACATCTGCCGCGGCTAACCGAACGCTTCTACCGGGTCGATGTCGGCGACAGCCGCGCGCAGGGTGGAACCGGGCTCGGCTTATCCTTGGTGAAACATATTCTTAACCGCCATCGCGGCCGGTTGTTGATCGAAAGCGTGCCGAAAAACGGCGCCACCTTCACCGCCTGTTTTCCCCCGGCGAAACCCCCGGCGGCAAGTTAGAGCCCGGCCCTTCCGATGCCTTGATCCTGTCATCCCCTGGTATCACCTTGCGTTTGCAAGCACAGGGTGAGTGAGGCGTTGCGCACATGTTTGGGGGGCGCGATCAGGATCCGAACAACCTCTTGACCTTTTCCCACAGGCTGGGCGCGACATGGCCGTGCGGCTTCTCAGCGTCAATGGCCAAGGCGTTGACGAACACGACGAGATTGGTTGGCTCGAACTTCAAGCCGTGGAAATTGGCTCGCCAGCGACCCTGGTTGTCGATGACATGCGTCACGAGGCTGTGGATTTGATAGCCGTCCGGCGTCTTGTCGAACCGATGGCCGAACCGCTCCGCGAGGTCGCGTGTGGCATCCTCCGGCTGATCAGATCTGGTCGTCAGAAAGAGCCAGTTCGCGGAATCAAACCTGTGAGCCTGGCCGTAGTGGCGCAGAACGTCTGACGTATCCTTGCTCGGGTCCGTAGTGATGCTGATGAATTGGACTTGCGTCTTCATCGGCGACTGATTGATCAGGCCCTGAATCTCGGCGATCCGGTCGGCGTGCAACGGGCATATGTCAGGACAGCTGGCGTAAATGAAATGCAGGACGACCACCTTGCCGTGGAAATCCGCGAGACTGATCTTTCGCCCCTCCGCATCCCGAAGGGTGAAATCGGGCGCCGCCTTGTCGACAGCCTGGAAATACTTCTCCCGATCGCCCAGCATGCGCTCGAGATCCTTCAGGGAATGCGCCGAGACAGCCGGGGCAACCGCTGCCAAAGCGACCGCCAGAGTCAGGACCAATGGGATTTGCATTTCAGCCTCCATTTTGAACGCGCCCGCTGAAACACCGGGAGCGTCAGTTCAGCTCTCGTTATCCGGCGCTGTTGGTGCGCGCCTGCGCCACTGATCATTAGGCCGACCAGTGCTGCGGTTGTGCATCATGCTGCTGCAGTGATCCATCATCCCGCTCATCTGGCGCATCATCTTCGTGATGCCCATCGTGCCTCGAGCAGGATCGCCGTCCATCATGCGGTGACGGCTCGTCGAGCTGTCCTGCGCGTAAAGCGTCTGCGCAGCGATTGTCGCCACAACGATTGCGGCAGCGAGTGCGAGTGTAGGCCTGAGCTTCAGCATGAGTTTTTCTCCCTTCATTTAGCGACGAGTGCCTTCAGCCATCGAAGGCCGCGCGCGAGCAGTCCCGGCGTTGATTCGTGACGATCGTCGCTGCTGTGGGCAACCCGCTCGATTGAATCGACTTTCCTTGCGATGATCGACTTCAGGAATTCCGTTATCTCAGGCGCGTCCCATTCGTCCGGCCCGACGACGCGACCAATCTCTTGTCCGTTGCGATCGAGGATCAGCGTGGTCGGCAGTCCGACTGCATCGAGCCGCCGGACGGCCCGGCCAGACACATCGAGGTAGATCCGGAGATTCTTGATCTCGACTTCAGTGTAGAACTTCTTTACCGCGCCGATTCCGCCGCGATCAATCGAAACGGGCACCACCGCGAAATCATTGCTGCCCAAGATCGACTGCAGACGATCGAGAGCCGGCATTTCGCGCCGGCAGGGGACGCACCAGGTCGCCCAGATGTTGAGGACGATAACCTTCCCCGTGAACTCGGCAAGGCTCCGACTGGCTCCGGTTTCATCTTCGAACGTGATCGCCGGCACCGCCTTCGGTGCCGGATGCATGACAAAGTTCTTCGGCACCTCCTGCGCCGCTACGTGTTGGGCCAGTAAGGCGACCGCGGCCGCTGCGGTGAATCGGGTGACCGAACGTAGTGCGATGCGACCGACGCCGTTCATTGCTGTCACAGGCTCCTGATCATCGAGAGTTGAAATGTCCTCTCGGGGGTCATGTCATTTCGCTCGTGGCTGAAGGGATCCGATGACCAGCATCCCTTTCCTCATTCCGTGTAGTAGACCTTTGGCGGCGCGCCATCCTTGGTGACCGCGTAAATCGTGAAGGGGCCCGTGTTTGAAGCCGGTCATGCCTGGGGATCCCCACGGCATGCCGGGAAGGGTGATTCCGGCGATTGCCGGCCGCTCCGACAGCAGCTTCCGGATCGTGTTCACCGGGACATGTCCGTCGATCACGTAGCCATCGACGAACATGGTGTGGCAGCCCTGGAATTTTTCGGGCACACCGGCTTTGCTGCTGATCTCGGCGAGATCGTTGGTTGGCTTCACGTCGACCGTGAAGCCGTACCGCCGAAGGTATGCAGCATACCCCTCGCAGCAACTGCATTGCGGGTTCTTGTACAACATCGCCTGGATCGACTCGGCGAATGCCGGCAGTGGCAGCACCAGCGTCGCGAGTGTGGCGCCAAACCAGAAACTTCTTATGTTCATTTCATTCTCCTTCGCAGCGTGGAGTGTTCACGCAACGCGCAGCACCGTCATCATCCCGGACACCTGATGGTTGGTGACGTGGCAGTGCATCATCCAGTCGCCGGGATTGTCGGCCACGAAGGCGACCTCGACAGTATCCCTTGGCGGTACGAGAACGGTGTCGGCCCATCGCCGATGCGGAACCGCCGTTCCATTGCGGGTCAACACCCGAAAGCTGTAGCCGTGCAGGTGCATCGGATGCCACCAAGCCGTTTCATTGCGGATAGTCAGCACGTAGCTTCGGCCAAGCCGGAGCGTCAGCAGTGGTGGCATGTTCGCGTGGCCGTCGCCGGTCATGGATGTGCCGTTGATGGCCCAGCTCGCCCCGTGCGACATGCCTTGCATGCCGCCCATTCCCATCATGCCGCCGCCCATCATGCCGCCTTGCAATCGCAGTTCGTGGCGCTCGGCAGCGGCCAAATCCGGTTCCGGCAAAGGATTGCGCGGAAGGGAAGGCGAAGGTTCGAGATGATGCGCGCGGAGTGGCGGCTTGTCTTCGTAGACGAACTTTGCGAGCCAGTAGGAAAGCCCCTCGTAAAAATCGTCGATGACCCGGTAGCGCCGTCCCGGTTCGCCTTGCATGTCGATCACGAGATCGACGCGCATGGCCGGACCAAGCAGGATACGGCCGCGTTCGGGCTCGTGGGGATCGCAGGGCTGGCCGTCGATCGCCACGATCACCGGACGGTGACCCTCGAAACGGAGCGACATGATCCGTGCGAGCGAGGTGTTCACGAGACGCAGGCGTATGCGCTCGCCCGCGCGCATCGGCACTTCGTCTGGTACGGCCCCATTGAGAGTTACCGTGTTGCCGACGCGGCCGGACATCGCCGCCTCCATCGCATTGCCGAAGCCGGCTGCAATTTGCGCTTCTGATGTCAGGCGCCAGTCCGACAGCATCCAGACAAGGTCGCGATCAACGGATACCGCCGTCGGCTCCTCGACGATGAAGGCACCCGCCATACCCCGCCCGAGTTGCCGCAGACTGTCAGAATGCGGGTGGTACCAGAACGTCCCGGCATCGGGCGGCGTGAATTCGTATGTGAAGCTCTCGCCGGGCTTGATCGGCGGCTGCGTGAGACCAGGAACGCCGTCCATGGAATTCGGCACACGGATGCCGTGCCAATGGACAGTCGTCTCTTCCGGCAGATCGTTTCGAACGATGACGCGAACGCGCTCGCCCTGGCGCACCCGGATTTCTGGGCCGGGGACGCGATCCCCATAGCACCATACATCCGTACGCGGGTAAGGCGCGCCAACGATCGGTACCCGGCCGGCCGCTGCGGTGAGCTCGACCACGTTCGGTTCTGCCGGTGCAGCGCGTCCGGCACGCACCAACGAGGCCGATGCGGCGAGCGCGGTGCCGCCAATGAGGAGTGCGCGGCGATTGATCGACGGACCCGAATGAGAGTGCATTGCGAAAGCCGATCCTGTGCGTTGATCCGCGGCACGTGGCCATAAAGCCTACGTGCGTTCGATACGCTTGCGACGCTATCAGCGTCACGCGCGAGAGGATCACATCGCCGGGCCGGCGACGTGCCTCAACTCAGGATGGCAGGCCTGGGAGGGTAGGGATCGGGTGGAATTGTATGTCCGGCGGAAGTTGGTCCGGGCAAATCTTCCACCGTTTCGGCCGATGACGGCTCAAACAACGTTCCGATCAAGGGCAAGGCGGCAAAACTGCCGCAGTAGGCGGAGCATGCGGCTGCCGTCATTGCCTTCTGATCATCGCCGCAACCATCGCACTCGCCTGACATCGGCATGTCGGTGGCGGCAGCCATGACCATCTTCACGTCCGCATCCGCGGCCCGCAGGCCATGAGGGGCCAGCCCCACGATGAACGCGATGGCCAGCAACAGCGTCATGACGCGGCGGACCTTCTCCAACATACAATCAAAATAGCGATTGGCTGGGCCGAAAGCTAGGCCGATAGGACATCTATCAGAATGCCTGTTCCATCTCTGAGCCCTCGGCTCACGGGATCGTGACTGTGGCGCGCTCCAGCATAATCGGTGCGGTATCGGGCAGACGGGCGCTCGCGGAGGTGCGCGCCCTGGGTAAGTTGATCAGTTGGTCGCTTGTCATTTCTTCACTTTCGAATTGGCGGCGTTTCAGCTTCATACGGTCTATCAGTATGCAGCCGAGCCGACGTCAGGTACGGCATCGGCATCCAGGCGTCGGGAGAGTGCGACCACCGCGTCCGCGAACATCGAGGCGACGATGGCCCGATTTCCAATAAATTTCGCGACGTGGCCATCTTCGTCACTGGCGAACATTGAGCCAGTATGGATGCCGACCATTGCGTACCAAGGTCCATCTCGTACCAGCAAGGGAGCTCCAGATGAGCCATACCGTGCCTTGCAGTCGTGAATGAGTGCGTCCCAAACGAGGTCACGAATGGTGCACGCCGGATCGACGCTGAGAACCTCCGCGTCGCCGATATCGTTTGAGTAACTCGGCATTCGGATTTGCTGCTCGAGCGACTTCAGGCTTGCAACCGAGTAAAAGCTCAAGAGAAAGGGGTGGACGCCCACCGCGGCCCGATCAAGAACGAGAATCGCCCAATCTTGCGAGGCGTCGTGGACCGATTGTCGCCTGAAGCTTTGTATCGATCCGATGGTCCATACGGTCGCTTGAAAATCGCCAAGCGCGGTTTCCACCTGATAGCCTAACCGAAAAGACAAGTTGGACTGTTTGATCGAGCCATCTCTTTGAGTGACGCAGTGAGCTGCTGTGACGATGATCCTTGGATGGAGAACGATGGCGGCCGTGCAGCCCATCGTGCCCTTGAATTTCCCGACTGCTGCGTAGGGCGGCAACCGCGCATCGACAATACGACGGAGATCAACGTTGGTGACCTGAGGTGCCTCCTTTCCGGTGCGAGGGACTGATTGGGAATCGACGGCGCTTGGCGGGCCGGTGGTCGCGATGACTAGCGTAGCGGTTGCCAGAAGCGCCCAACTTCCGACGGCCATGAAAATTTGCGTAGCCTGCATCATGGTCCCCTCCCCGAAAATTAGGCAGCGCAATGCCTCCAAAAACGATGGCAGTTTCGGCTACCCGCCGATCCAAGCGACTGCGCTTTGAGGATCCCCGTCGTCAGCAGACCGGGAAGATTGAGGACCTCTGACGGGTCGCTCTCTGCCGGTTGCCGTCACACGCTCGAAATCAGGCACGTGACGGCACAGTGCGAGGCAGCCGCGACTGCGGCCACCTCAACTGAAGGCGGTGGGTCTGGGAGGATACGGGTCCGGAGGGCCGTGGTGATCTCGAATGTCCGGAATCGGCGAGGGAGCTATCACTCGCGGACCTATCAATCCAAGCACGCTCGCAGAGGGGAGGATGGCACTCGCCGCACCGCAGCAAAGGTCGCAAGCAGCATATGAGCCGCAGGCCTTCATCCAGCACTCATGGCAAGGTGCCACCATGTGCTTGGGGTTCGGACGACCGGCAGGTTTTACGAAACTGGCTGACGCTTCAATGCGGGCCTCAGTTGACACGCTAGCCCGTGCGGCCACCGGCAGAGTGAGTGCGGCGACCATCAACAGCAACGGAAACAACCGGGCCATCACGCGCATATTTGCAGGCTAACAGCGAACAATCCGCTTCGCAATCTCGCCAGGGAACGCCAGGTCGCGATCGAGATCGATCTGCCGGAGACGCCGGTCGCGATTGCGGGCGATCGCGAGGAACTGCTGCGGCTGTTCGAGAACCTGATCGAGAACGCGCTCAAATATGGCGCGTCCGGCGGGAGGGTGATCATCTCGCTGAGCCAGGTCGCCTCGGGAGAGGGCGCGCCCGAAGTGCGCGTCAAGGTCCGCGATTTCGGCCCGGGCATTGCGCCCGAACATCTGCCGCGGCTAACCGAACGCTTCTACCGGGTCGATGTCGGCGACAGCCGCGCGCCGGGCGGAACCCGGGCTCGGTTTATCCTTGGTGAAACATATTCTTAACCGCCATCGCGGCCGGTTGTTGATCGAAAGCGTGCCGAAAAACGGCGCCACCTTCACCGCCTGTTTTCCTCAGGCGAAACCCCCGACAGCGGCGTAAATACGAGCGATTTCAATCGCTTGGATATGTCATCCAAGTGTCATCGAACCTTCGTAAAAGCTCTATCGACCGCGCCTACACGGGCGGCATGAGCGCGATCGGGCGCAACGGCGCTTCGCTCAGGATATGGAGATCAACCATGAATTTCGTCAGGACAATCGTCGCCGCCGGCCTGGTCGCCGCGTCGACCTCGGCCTTTGCGGCCGACATTACCGGCGCGGGCGCCACCTTCCCGTTCCCGCTCTATTCGAAGTGGGCCGATGCCTACAAGAAGGAGACCGGTAACGGCCTGAACTACCAATCGATCGGCTCCGGCGCCGGCATCAAGCAGATCGTGGCCAAGACCGTGACCTTCGGCGCCAGCGACATGCCGCTCAAGCCGGAGCAACTCGACAAGGAAGGCATGATCCAGTGGCCGCAGGCGATGGGCGCCCTGGTGCCGGTCGTCAATCTCGAAGGCATCAAGCCGGGTGAACTGGTGTTCTCGGGCGAGCTGCTCGGCGACATCTATCTCGGCAAGATCAAGAAGTGGGACGATCCCGCGATCGCCAAGCTCAATCCCAAAGTGAAGCTGCCGAGCGAGGCCATCACCGTTGTGCGCCGCTCCGATGGATCGGGCACGACCTTCATCTGGACCGACTATCTCTCCAAGACGAATGCCGAATGGAAGGCCAAAGCTGGCTCCGGCACCGCCGTGGAATGGCCGACCGGCGTCGGCGCCAAGGGTAATGAAGGCGTCGCCGGCAACGTCAGCCAGACCAAGAACTCGATCGGTTACGTCGAGTACGCCTATGCCAAGCAGAACAAGCTGACCTATGGCGCGGTCATCAACAAGGCCGGCAAGACCGTGCAGCCGACCATCGGTGCGTTCCAGGCCGCAGCCGCCAACGCTGACTGGGCCGGTGCCAAGAACTACTTCGTGATTCTGACCGACCAGCCCGGTGAGGCCTCGTGGCCGATCACCGGCGCGACCTTCATCCTGATGCACCGGGAGCCCGCGGACAAGGCGGCTTCGGCTGAGGCCATCAAGTTCTTCAAGTGGGCGTTCGAGAAGGGCGACAAGATGGCTGAAGAACTCGACTACATTCCGATGCCGGACTCGGTCGTCAAGATGATCGAAAAGACCTGGTCGTCGGACATCAAGAGCTGATGACTCTTGTCCCGGACGCGGCGCAGCGTGCAACGCTGCGCCGCAGAGCCGGGACCCACGCGTAACCAAGAGCGCGTCACCCAACAAGTTCGGCCCCGGCCTAGCAGCGCACCGCTACCGCGCTGCATCCGGGACACGAGACGGATCAAACAAGATCAAGTAGAAGTGCAGGGGACCAGCGTGGCAGAAATGGCGGTTGAAAGCGACGTAATGGAAGCTGCCGGACCCTATGACCGCGCCCGGGCCCTTGGCGCTTTCAAGTTTGGCGATGTCACCTTCTACTGGATCACGCGCGCCTGCGCGATCTCGGTGCTCCTCATCCTCGGCGGCATCATCCTTTCGCTGATCATCGGCGCCTGGCCCGCGATCCGGGAGTACGGCGCAGCATTCCTGTGGACGCAGCGCTGGGCGCCGTCGGCCGATCCGCCGGTGCTGGGTGCGCTCGGCCCGGTCTACGGCACGCTGGTCACCTCCGTGATCGCGATGATGATCGCCATTCCCGTCGGCCTCGGCATTGCGGTGTTCCTTACCGAGATCTGCCCGCTCTGGCTGCGTCGTCCGATCGGCCTTGCCATCGAACTGCTCGCCGGCATTCCGTCGATCATCTACGGCATGTGGGGCTTCTTCGTGCTGGGGCCGTTCCTGGCCAACAACTTCCAGCCGTTCATGATCAGCGTGTTCGATGGCGTCCCGGTGCTCGGCACGATCTTCGCAGGTCCCCCTTCCTATCTCAGCCTGTTCAATGCGTCGCTGATCCTGGCGATTATGGTGCTTCCCTTCATCACCGCGATCTCGGTCGACGTCTTCAAGACGGTGCCGCCGGTTTTGAAGGAGGCGGCCTACGGCGTCGGCTGCACCACCTGGGAAGTCGTCCGCAACGTCGTGATCCCCTATACCCGGGTCGGCGTGATCGGCGGCATCATGCTGGCGCTCGGCCGCGCGCTCGGCGAGACCATGGCGGTCACCTTCATCATCGGCAATTCGTTCAAGATCCAGTCCTCGATCTTCGCGCCCGGCACCACGATCTCTGCTGCCATCGCTTCCGAATTCGCCGAGAGCGACGGCCTGCACCAATCCGGCCTGATCCTGCTCGGTCTATTGCTCTTCGTTCTGACGTTCTTCGTTCTTGCTGCCGCAAGGCTGATGCTGATGCGGCTGGAACAGAAAGCGGGGAACTGAGATCATGAACCCGATTTACGTATCTCGCCGCCGTAACAACGTCATTGTCAAGTACCTGTGCCTGGGCGCCGCGCTGTTCGGCGTGACCTGGCTGGCGCTGATCCTGTTCACGCTGTTCTTCAATGGCCTTGCCGGCATCAATTTCGCTGTCTTCACCCAAGATACGCCGCCGCCCGGATCGACCGATGGCGGCCTGCGCAACGCCATCATCGGCTCCATCATCATGACCATGATCGGGGTCGGCATTGGCGCGCCGCTCGGCCTGTTCGCCGGTACCTACCTCGCCGAATACGGCAAGCACGACAAGCTCACCTCGGTGATCCGTTTCATCAACGACATCCTGTTGAGCGCGCCCTCGATCATCATCGGCCTGTTCATCTACGGCGCCATCGTGGTGCCGATGGGCGGCTTCTCGGCCTTTGCCGGCTGCCTCGCGCTCGCCGTGATCGTGATCCCCGTGGTGGTCCGTACCACCGAGGACATGCTGGGGCTGGTACCCAATCCTTTGCGGGAAGCGGCGTCCGCGCTCGGCATGCCGCGCTCGCTGGTGATCCGGCGGATCGCCTATCGCGCCGCGCGCGCTGGCCTGATCACCGGCGTCCTGCTCGCGACCGCCCGGGTCGCCGGCGAAACCGCGCCGCTCTTGTTCACCGCGCTCTCCAACCAGTTCTTCAGCCTGGATCTGACCAAGACCATGGCGAACCTGCCGGTCACCATCAACAACTTCGTCCAGAGCCCCTATGCCTATTGGAAGCAACTCGCCTGGGCCGGTGCCCTGTTGATCACCCTCACCGTATTGGCCCTGAACATTGGCGCTCGCATTCTTGGCGCCGAGAGGATATCCAAATGACCGAACTCTCCGTATCCGTGAGTAACGCGAGCGGCCCAGTTCCGCAGGTGGCGCTGCCCGAGGCCGCACCCAAGGTGACCGCCCGCGGCCTGAACTTTTACTATGGCGAGCACCATGCGCTGAAGGACATCAACCTGACGCTCGGCACCCATCGCGTCACTGCCTTCATCGGCCCGTCCGGCTGCGGCAAATCCACCTTGCTGCGGATATTCAACCGGATGTACGATCTCTATCCGGGTCAGCGCGCCACCGGCCAGCTCTTGCTCGACCAGACCAACGTCCTCGACCCCAAGCTCGACCTCAATCTGCTGCGGGCCCGCGTTGGAATGGTGTTCCAGAAGCCGACGCCGTTCCCGATGACGATCTACGAGAACATTGCCTTCGGCATCCGCCTCTACGAGAAGGTCTCGAAGTCGGAGATGGACGACCGGGTCGAGAGGGCGCTGCGCGGCGGCGCCCTCTGGAACGAGGTCAAGGACAAGTTGAACGCCAGTGGCCTGTCGCTGTCCGGCGGTCAGCAGCAGCGGCTCTGCATCGCGCGCACGGTAGCGGTGCGGCCCGAGGTGATTCTGTTCGACGAACCTTGCTCGGCGCTGGATCCGATCTCGACCGCCAAGATCGAGGAACTGATCCAGGAACTGGCGGAGGATTACACGATCGCCATCGTCACCCATAATATGCAGCAGGCGGCGCGCGTCTCGGACAAGACCGCCTTCATGTATCTCGGCGAGCTGGTCGAATTCGACGATACCAACAAGATTTTCACCTCGCCGCGCGATCGACGTACCCAGGACTACATCACCGGCCGGTTCGGCTGAGCATGATCCGGAAAAGCGGGGACCGTTTTTTCGAACAGATCATGCTCAACAAGAAAACGAAATCATGATCCGTCCGATCGGATCATGATTTGAGGAGATAGAAGATGGCTTCCGAACATACCGCCAAGGCGTTTGACAGCGACCTCCAGGAATTGACGCGTCTGGTCGCCGAGATGGGCGGCCTTGCCGAACGCATGATCACCGAATCCGTCGACGCGCTGGTCCGCCGCGACGTCGCGCTCGGCAAGCACGTCGTCGCCACCGACCTCGAGATCGACCGCCTGCAGCATCTGATCGAGGAGCGCGCGGTGCTGACCATCGCCCGCCGCCAGCCGATGGCGATCGATCTGCGCGAGATCGTCGGCTCGATGCGGGTTGCCACCGACCTGGAGCGAATCGGCGACCTCGCCAAGAACATGGGCAAGCGCGTCGCGGCGCTGGAGAACGATTTCCAGCCGCTGAAACTGATGCGCGGCCTCGAGCACATGACGGATCTGGTGCAGTCGCAGGTCAAGTCGGTGCTGGACGCCTATGCCGCGCACGACCTGCCGGCGGCGATGGCGGTGTGGAAGGGCGACGAGGAAGTCGACGCCATCTGCACCTCGCTGTTCCGCGAACTCCTCACATACATGATGGAGGATCCGCGCAACATCTCGTTCTGCATCCACCTGATGTTTTGCGCCAAGAACATCGAGCGGATCGGCGACCACGCCACCAACATCGCCGAAACCGTGTTCTACATGATCGAGGGTCAGCAGATGCTCGACAAGCGCCCGAAGGGCGACATGACGAATTTTGCCACGACCGTACCCAATACTTGACAAAGCGTTTTCAAGCGAAGTGGAGACCGGTTCGCGTGAAGAAGATGCGTCAAACAGTAGAGGCAAGAGCAGGATGAGCGCGCGCATAATGGTGGTCGAGGATGAGGAAGCGCTGACCACGCTGTTGCGCTACAACCTCGACGCTGAAGGTTATGAGGTCGAAACTGTCGGCCGCGGCGACGACGCCGATACGCGGCTGAAGGAGCGCGTACCCGATCTCGTCGTGCTCGACTGGATGCTGCCGGGGCTCTCCGGCATCGAGTTGTGCCGCCGCTTGAGGGCACGCCCCGAGACCAAGCAATTGCCGATCATCATGCTGACCGCGCGCGGCGAGGAGAGCGAGCGCGTGCGGGGGCTGGCAACCGGCGCCGACGATTACATCGTCAAGCCGTTCTCGGTGCCAGAGCTGCTGGCGCGGGTGAAGGGCCTGTTGCGGCGGGCAAGCCCCGAGCGGCTCGCTACCGTGCTGACCTATGGCGACATTGAACTGGATCGCGAAAAGCGCCGCGTCGCGCGCTCGGGCCGCCAGATTGATCTCGGCCCGACCGAGTATCGCCTGCTGGAGTTTTTCCTCGAGCATCCCGGCCGCGTCTTCAGCCGCGAGCAGTTGCTCGACAGCGTCTGGGGCCGCGACATCTATATCGACGAGCGCACCGTCGACGTCCACATCGGCCGGCTGCGCAAACTGCTCAACCCCGGCCGCGAGCAGGATCCGATCCGCACCGTCCGCGGCGCAGGCTACGCGCTGGATGACCGGTTTGCGAAGGTGGAGCCGTAGCTGCTCCGCCGCTATCTCCGCAAACTCCACCGTCGTCCCCGCGAACGCGCGCGAACGTGGGGCCCCCATAACCACAAATCTCATTGTTGAAATGCGCTGGAGTTCCAGCGAGGCATAACCACAGACTCCCGTGGTTATGGGTCCCTGCGTTCGTTCGCAGGGACTACATCGTTGCGATAACCGCGCGCCCTTACCTCGTCTGCTTCGGCTGCTGCCTCCGCCGATCGGCGGCGGGCTGGTAGGCGATGCGCGAGTGGTGGGCGCAATAGGGCAGGCCCGTGAGCGCCTTGCCGCCGCAGAAGAAGAATTCCGGGCTCGAGGGATCGCCGACCGGCCAGTGGCAGGTGGCCTCGTTCAGCTCGAGCAGCGACAGCCGCTGGCTCATCGGCACGACGTTGTCGAAGGCGATCGGATCCGGCTCCATCTCGACTTCGAAGGCGTGCGCCAGCGCGGTGTTGCCGCGCGAGACCGGGCGCGACACCCGCATCATCGGCTGGGCGGGGCGTGCCTTGCGCTGCCGCGGGGCGGCCGAGGAGGGGCTCTTGGCACGGCCGGAAAGGCCCAGCCGGTGCACTTTGCCGATCACGGCGTTTCGCGTCACATTTCCAAGTTCCGCGGCGATCTGGCTCGCCGACAGTCCGGCTTCCCAGAGCTTCTTAAGCTGTTCGACGCGATCGTCGGACCAGGTCAAAACCGTCATCGTACTCTTCCCTTGCATCGCGCCGGCCAATCGGGGGCAGCGCTGGCGAGTCATTCGTCTCAAAAATCCCTGCGGTCAGAATCCCTTAGCCCTCGCCGGACGCGTTAACCGCGCCGAACGTTTACGCCTGCACAAAAGGACTCTAAGGGATCAGAACTGCCGCACGAGATGTCGTACCCGACAGCCCAAAGGCTACAATATGGCGTGACTCGGGCGCAAGAGTCCGGGCCCGAACGTCCACATGTTCTGACATCTAGGCATTTCACTGCGTGTTTTCCACCACACCGCAATCTTACGGTTTTCAGCATCTTGCACTGCAGGAAAGGCGGCTCCGTAGCGTGTTGACAGCGCCCCGCGCCCACATAGAATGCCTCTCACGTGCCGCCCTTAAGAGGCGGCACGTTTCGTTTTCGCAAGACCGGCTGCTGCCGCGTTCGCCCGCGGCAGGTCTCAAAGGCAGGTCTCAAACTTCAGTGATTGCCATGACCAATAGCGCCACGTCGCATCTGCTCCCCGTCTTCGCCAGGGTCGATCTCGGCTTTGAACGCGGCGAGGGCTGCTGGCTGACCGCCACCAATGGCGAGCGCTATTTGGACTTTACCTCGGGCGTCGCGGTGAATGCGCTCGGTCACTGCCATCCGCACCTGATCGCGGCGCTGCAGGAGCAGTCGACCAAACTCTGGCATATGTCGAACCTGTTCAACTCGCCCGATGGCGAGAAGCTCGCCGCGCGGCTCTGCGAGCAGAGCTTTGCCGACCTCGTGTTCTTCTGCAATTCCGGCGCCGAGGCGATGGAAGGCGTGATCAAGGTCGTGCGCCGCTATCAGTTCTCCAAGGGCCATCCCGAGCGCTATCGTCTCGTCACCTTCGAGGGCGCATTCCATGGCCGCACCCTGGGCACGCTCGCAGCAACCGGCTCCGCCAAATATCTCGAAGGCTTTGGGCCGCCGATGGACGGTTTCGACCAGGTGCCGCATGGCGATCTCGAAGCGGTCAAGAAAGCGATCGGCCCGCAGACCGCGGGCATCCTGATCGAGCCGGTGCAGGGCGAGGGCGGCGTGCGCTCCGCGCCGCAGTCTTTCTTCAAGGCGCTGCGCCAGCTCTGCGACGAGAAGGGCCTGTTGCTCGCGTTCGACGAGGTGCAGACCGGCATGGGCCGCACCGGCGATCTCTTTGCCTATAAGCGCGTCGGCGTGACACCGGATGTGATGTCGCTGGCCAAAGCGTTGGGCGGCGGTTTCCCGATCGGCGCGGTGCTGGCGACGGCGGAAGCCGCAAGCGGCATGACGCCGGGCTCGCACGGCTCGACCTTCGGCGGCAATCCGCTGGCGATCGCTGCGGCGAATGCCGTGCTCGACGTGATGCTGAAGCCCGGCTTCTTCGATCACGTGCAGAAGATGTCGCTGCTGTTGAAACAGAAACTGGCCTCCGTCGTCGATCGCTATCCCGCAGTGCTGTCGGAAGTGCGCGGCGAGGGGCTTCTGGTCGGCGTCAAGGCTGTGGTGCCGTCGGGCGATCTCGTCAACGCATTGCGCGACGAGAAATTGCTCACCGTCGGCGCCGGCGACAATGTGGTGCGGTTCCTGGCGCCGCTGATCGTCACCGAGGCCGAGATCGAGGAATCCGTGCAAAGGTTGGAGCGCGCCTGTGTCGCGCTGTCCGCTGGCCAGTTGAAGAAGGCGGCGGGATGATGAGCAAGTCCGTCCGTCACTTCCTCGACATCAACGAACTGCCGTTAGATGAATTGCGCAGCATGCTGGCCTTGAGCGCCACCATGAAGGCGAAGCTGAAAGCGCATGAGAAGGGCAAGAAGCCGCTCGAAGGCAAGACGCTGGCGATGATCTTCGAACGTCCCTCGACCCGCACCCGGGTGTCGTTCGACGTCGGCATGCGCCAGCTCGGCGGCGAATCCATCATGCTGACCGGTGCCGAGATGCAGCTCGGCCGCGGCGAGACCATCGCCGACACCGCGCGCGTGCTGTCGCGCTATGTCGATGCGATCATGATCCGCATCCTCAACCATGACGCGCTCTTGGAATTGGCCGCGCACGCCACCGTGCCCGTGATCAACGGCCTGACGCGGCGCTCGCATCCCTGCCAGGTGATGGCCGACCTGATGACCTTCGAGGAGCATCGCGGGCCGATCGAGGGCAGGACCGTGGCCTGGACCGGCGACGACAACAACGTGCTGGCCTCGTGGGCGCATGCAGCCGAGCGTTTCAAGTTCAAGCTCAATGTCGCGACCCCGCCGCAGCTTGCGCCGAACAAGGCGATGAAGGACTGGATCAAGGCGACGCAGGCGCCGATCGTGCTCGGCACCGATCCCGAAGCCGCGGTGCGCGGCGCCGATTGCGTCGTTACCGACACCTGGGTCTCGATGGGCGACAAGGACGGCGAACATCGCCACAATGTGCTGAAGCCCTATCAGGTCAATGCGAAGCTGATGTCGCTGGCCAAGCCGGGCGCGATCTTCATGCACTGCCTTCCCGCCCATCGCGGCGAGGAGGTCACCGATGAAGTGATCGACGGCGCGCAGTCGGTCGTGTTCGACGAAGCCGAAAATCGCCTGCATGCGCAGAAAGGCATTCTGGCCTGGTGTTTTGACACGGCGGGGTAACTCTCTCCGTCGTCCCTGCGAAAGCAGGACCCATACGCCGCGGCCCCACAATTAAAGGCAGTGGTTGACGCCTTGCCTTACGCACAACGCCCTGTGGTTACGGGACCCTGCGTTCGCAGGGACGACGCGTGGAGATGGTTTCGCCGGCTCGTCAACCCCTTTTGTTTTGCATTCCGAGCCCCCAGATAAGGCGCCATGGATTCACAATCAGACGTCAAAATCACGACCGAGGCGCCGATCCGCGCGCCCTCGTCCGTTCCCGTCGATGATGCGGTGCTGCCGTTCGAGGTCGCCTCGCTCGATCTGCGCGGACGGCTGACTCGGCTCGGCCCCGCGCTCGACGACATCCTGACCAAGCACGATTATCCGGCGCCGGTCGGAAAACTGCTTGGCGAAGCGATCGTGCTGGCGACGCTGCTTGGCTCGGCGCTAAAATTCGACGGCCGTTTCATTTTGCAGACGCAGACCGATGGTCCGGTGTCGTTTCTGATCGTGGATTTCCAGTCGCCGGATCGGCTCCGCGCGTATGCGCGCTACGACGCAAGGCGGCTGAAGGACGGGCAGGATTCAGGCGCCCTGCTCGGCAAAGGCCACCTCGCGATGACCATCGATCAGGGCGCGGACATGAGCCGCTACCAGGGACTGGTTGCGCTCGACGGCGGCAGCCTCGAGGATGCCGCGCATGAGTATTTCCTGCGCTCCGAGCAGATCCCGACCCGCGTGCGGCTTGCGGTCGGCGAGGAATGGCGCGGTGGCGACGGCGGCAAGCATCGCTGGCGCGCCGGTGGCATGCTGCTGCAATTCCTGCCGCGGGCGCCCGAACGGGCGCGGCAGGCCGACCTGCATCCGGGCGACGCGCCGGAAGGCGCGGTGACGCATCAGGTGGCGGAAGACGACGCATGGGTGGAAGGCCAGTCGCTGATCGGCACCGTCGAGGATGTCGAACTGATCGATCCCGATCTGTCGGGCGAGCGCCTGCTGTATCGCCTGTTTCACGAGCGCGGCGTGCGCGTGTTCTCGCCGCTCTCCTTGCGCGCACAATGCTCCTGCTCGCGCGAGGCGGTCTCCGCGATGCTGAAAAGCTTTGCGCCGAAGGACCGCGCCGAGATGGTCAAGGACGATAAGGTGGTGGTGACCTGCGAGTTCTGCTCCTCGGTCTACCAGTTCACCCCGCACGAAGCGGGCGTGGAGTAGGAAGCTCGCTTGGCCAGTCGGCTCAACCCAGCCGGAGAAATTCCGGCGGCAGGGGCGGGCGCACAAGACCGCCTAAGTCCAGGGTCTCGGCGCTTTCCATGATGTCCGAGAACAGCACCTCGACATAGGGATGCTGGCGGTTATGAGCGGCGCCCCGTTGGTATTTCGCTTTCACGATCCGCTCAATCGCCGCAAGATTGCGCCTGCCCAATGCGTTGTACTGATCGCGGAACAGACTCCGCCGTCCTCCCCGGTGCTCGATGGATTCGACCCAGACGTCCATCACCTTGCGGCCCATGAACGCCTCGACCCGTTCAGTTCCGTCGCGCGCGAAAAGCCGCAGCCCATCCATGTTGTGCGGGCCGTCATCGATGCCGAATTTTGTCAGTGACATGTTTTTACGTGACATGGGGTATCCTCCAGTTGCCGAAATTGGTTCACCTCGGCAGTCCGTCGGGGACTGCGCCTCCCTCATCGTCCCATCGCGACAGAGCCGCGGCGCGCGATTTCGCGTCGCGATGCGCATCCTCCGTCGAAGCCGTTCTGGGCCGGCATGGTTCTTATGCTTGTGCAGATTACGCGTTACTCTTTGAATCAGGCGAGCGCAGCCACTGGCTCATGTGCGCGCCAGTTTCCGCCTGCTCAGCCCGCCTTAGAATCGCCTCGCGCACGACACCAGGGGGAAGCGATTTAGCTTCATCGCGCAGCCGCGTCGCATGTTCAATTAGCCGCTCTTCAAGAGGCTGCGTCTGTGTGAAACGGTGTCGGTACTGTGTGGAACGGTGTCGTCGTTTCTGCATCGCACTGCGCCCTCTTTCGAGTAAGGCGGGAGCGCAACTGTCTCTCAGTCACCGATAGATGCCACGTAGGGGGCGGCGATGATATGAAGATGGGTATCCTGTCCGTCGAATATAAGAGCGCTAGTGCATACAGTCTGAGTTTAATTCGAGGACTTGGACATCTGCCGAGATCCGCTAGCGGTTAATCCGCGCCAACATCGTTCTTGTTTGGCAGAGGAAGTCACGGCGCTAAGCGTCTAACTTGGGAACGATTGAGCATCCTGTTACTTGAATACCCAAATATCTTAGAGGAATCCGATGAACATACTGCCAGTTGATCGCGCGCTGAATATTTATGGGGCCCTCGCCGACCGCTCCGAGTTGGAAGGAGTGCGGGAGCGACTGTCCAAGCATCTTATGAAAAGGTATATCGAAGGAGAGCGAGACGAGCACCGTCTGACCGTGGAAGGCCTATCATATTTGCGAACCCTTTATCGCGAACTGGATTCTCGAAAATAGAGATGAGCCGTTTGCTCTTCGCGCTGTTTCTTGAGTGATCGGCGAGGACTTATCTCTGCTTTCGCAGCGCGCACGGCGTCATTCCTATTTGTTTGTTTCGGATTGTTGAAGTGTTGCAATGTCCTCCTGCTGTGGGCATTAGAGGATAGGCTTTATGGGGATCATGGGGTCGTTTGATTGAGGGCGACCGGATGCCATACCCCCTTGGCATCCGATGAATGACGGCCTCAGTGCGCGCCCGTGCTGGAGGCCTTCTGATATCAGCTTCTAGCGCGGAGTCCGCAAACCGGGCGATGCCAGCCATTCATCGATATGCGAGGCGATCTCCACCAGTCGCGCCTTGCGAAGGGTGTCCTCACGTTTGGGACCGGGTCGCACCGCTGGCACGTTATTCGTTGCGGGCATATCCATTGGCGGCAGGGTCTCCAACGCCAGAAGATCGCGCAACGGCGGTTCAGGTTGGTTATGCTGGATAGGCCGCATATGGCTCTCCTGTTAGTAGGCGGGAGCTCGCAGCACACTAGGTCACGATACCCGCCAGAGGCGGCGGTGATCGGAACTAGATATCCTTTGAGCCCGGTCGTCGAGTCAATTCGTGTCAGTTGAACGAACGTAAGCACGATTTGGCTTTCGCAAATCCGAATAAAGGCCTACGCCGCCGCCGAAGTCAGAGAAGCCGTCGGCGCGTCGAATGTGTAGACGAACCCGGTTGGCGCATAGGTCAGTTGCACCTCGCCCCGGAGCTGCCTGCCGAGTGTCTCGATCAGCCGTGTCCCAAAGCTACGCTGTTTGGGCGGGCGGACTGCCGCACCATTCTTCTCGGTCCATGTGAGGTGGAGGCGCTGCGCCTGTCCATCCAGCGTCCAGCTAATGTCAACTCGTCCTTGCGGGACCGACAGGGCACCAAACTTCGTGGTGTTGGTGCAAAGCTCGTTCAGTGTCATCGCGATCGCAATGACGGCACCAGACGTCATCCGGATATCGGGTCCCGAAATCGAGAACTTCGGCTCGTCGGGATTATCGAAGGCTTGGGTAGCGCTGCGGACGATCGTGCCAAGGTTCGCGCTGGTCCATCTTGCCTGCAAAAGCAGATCGTGCGCACGCCCGAGCGCCAGCAGCCGGCCCTCGATGGCGTGCTGCGCATGCCTGGCTTCGGGTAAATCGCGCAGACTCTGCGACACGATGGCGCCAACGGTTGCCAGCGTATTCTTGATGCGGTGGTGCAACTCCTCGAGGATCAGCTTCTGCAGCTTGTCGGACGCCTCGCGCTCCCTGGCGTCGATGCCCGCCGTGGCAAGCAAGCTTCGTGCATTGATCTCGGCTTGCGCGAGCAGAAGCCGCAGGCTGACATTTTCTGCCGCGAGTTCGTCCTGGTATGGCGTTGCGCTGCTTGCGGGGCGTGAGTCCGTACGGAGATCGGCTTCGGACATCGTTGATCGTATCATCATGAGTTGGATTCCGCACTGATCTTCGGGGACTGGGTCATCACGCTTTGGACGGTATTCGGCGTGACAAGCACCGGTGACTCACGCGTAGCCGATCATGTCGCGCATTTCGGCTATTACTTCCCCGGCATTGAGCGGCTTGCCAAGGAACCTGCTACGGGGAGGAAGATCGAGGTGCGGCAGGTCCAATTGCCCCGATACCACGATGATCCCAATGGTCGGCCAACGATCATGCACGGCATGCGCAAGTCCGACGCCATCCATTTGGCCTGGCATCTGGATGTCGGTGCACATCAGCACGACGTCGGATCGGGATTCCAGGATGGCGACGGCTTCGGCGGCGTCCAGCGCCTCCAGTGGCGTGTATCCGGCGTCTTCCACCATGTCGACCGCGCGCATGCGGAGCACCATCTCGTCCTCGACAATGAGGACGACCGCGGGAACGCATGAATGATCAAGTACCATCATAAACGCGCTCGCGGGCAACGGCCGTCGATCGGGACAGGCGTTTGATGTAGGACAAGCGGCTCGCTGCCCATATGATCTCCCGCTGGTTTAACAATCACACAGTGGAGACAAGCCGCCCTCATGTGGCCGGCGCGCCGCGCTTGCCGCAGAGCAGTTCGTGAATCTCGAAGGCATTTCGAAGGACGATTGCTTTGTGAATTGCCTCGGTGCGCTCATCCCCCGGCGACATCTCGCGAGCTTCGTCCATGGCGATCATCGCCCTGGCATCCAGATCACGCGCAAGCGCCGATTGGGTTTGTTTGGTCGGAGATAACCCGCCGTGCAGTGAAGCCGGACTCCGCTCGATCACCATTGAATAATCATCGCAGCGGCGACCAGCAGCACAAGAAAGATCGGCATCAGTACCGAGGGTATCAGCCACTCACGAAAATTGATCTCGTGGAATTTTGGCATATGATCGCCCTTTGGGTTGAGGGCGGGAGCGCAACGCTCTCAGTCACCGATAACAGCCCGAGGCGCGCGGTGATATCGTAGATATAGTGACTATCTGCGGATTAGCGAGAAAAATCGCAGTTTGTTTTGCGCGTTGGCCCTGACAAGGCTTGTAATGCGGCATTGAGTAGCCACTTCAATGCCAGCGCCGTCATATTACTTCAGCATCGCTGGCAGTGCGAAGCTTAACCACGGCAACTCTTGTCAACAACATTGACCAATTGCGCGCCGCTTTGGTGTGCGCTTAGTCGGCAAGGTCGACCCGTGGCTATCGAGTGGGGTCTCGACCTCGGCCGCGCGAAAGCTGGCGGAGTCCGTGGTTCGTTGGCCGAGAATCTGGCGGTGCCCATCCATGATTGAGTTTCCAAATCATAGTCGTTCATATGATCAAACGCGGCGAGCCGTGCGTTTTTGGGGGCACGATAGCGCGCTGGAAACGACATTTTTTATAGACGAGGACGCGTTGAGGCGCATTCAACCAGATGCTCATCTCGACGAGGCCGGTTTCCTGAAAGCGTTCGATTGCAATCGTGATGCGATATGCGCGGCGGCTGCGAAGGTTTACGTCCGTGGAAGCCGGGGATCTTACGATCTGGTCGCTGCAGATTTTCGCAAATGAACGTTTGATCTGATCAGCGGAGGCGACGTCGCAGTCCGGGCGCAGGTGCTGGCTTGTTGCGATAGACGCCGCAAGCGACCTCCTCTTGGAGGCTGTCATGGATATGAATACAGCGCCGACCTTACTGGCCTGCGGAGCATTTTTCGTCCCCTCGTTCGTTACGATCTGGGCCGTTTGGTTCGTGGAGCGGCTACGGGGAGCAAGCGCTCCTTACGTGTGAGGTCAGGTTGCGAGCAGCATGTCGGAGCGCGGGCTCGATACCGCTGACTCCGCCCATTGAACGGTCCGAGAAAAAAGCCGCGGATCCCTCCGCGGCTTCGTTCGTATTCAGGCGTTTGTCGGCTGCCTCAGTAGCGGTCGGTGCCGATTCCGACGCTGACGCCAGGCGCGCGGATGCCTATGCCGCTTCCTTCCCTGTAACCGCGACGCTCGATATAGCGCTCGCGGCGTGGAGCATATCCATATGTATCGCTGTGCTCGCGGATGATGACACGGCGCTGACCTCGCTCACGCCAGCACTGGCCTGCCTCATTGCAAACCATGCGGACGTTTTGAATGTTGCTTTCCGGTACGATTGATAGATCGGCCGAAAGCGGCGCAGCGGAAGCCGCCGTCACGAGAAGCGCACTTGCTCCGGCCGTCAGATAGATCGCGAGATTTTTCATAATGTCTCTTTTCCAAAGTAACTATGTCGGGAGACAATAAGCTGGCAGGGCGATGGTTCCTGCCGTCGGACATCAATCGTCACTAATCGCATGTGATGAGGTCCCGTCGATGATGAAAAGCTTTGCGCCGAAGGACCGTGCTGAAATGGTTAGGAACGACAAGGTGGTGGTGACCTGCGAGTTCTGCTTCTCGGTCGACCAGTTCACCCCGCACGAAGCGGGCGTGGAGGAGTAGGGCCGTAGGCGATTCCGTAGGGTCGGCAAAGGAGCGTTAGCGAGGTGCCCACCATCGATCATCGATCGCGCGGTTAGACGGTGGTGGTGAGCACGCTTCGCTCTGCCCACCCTACGGGGCAAATCACTTCTGATTTTCAGAAATCGTGTCAAGCCCGGAAATCAAAAATAATCCGCTTTCGTTCTCACCCAAATCAGTCGCATAACTCCGCTCGTCTCATTGCAGATGAGGGGCGCTCGCGATCGTCACGAACGTGCGGTGAGATGCGATGGACGCAGATGGCGCGCTAGGCGTACGCGCCGGAAGCGTACGGCGAAGTCGTGCGGTTCGGGCGCCGCGGTGCTGGCGTTAAGTTGGCGGTTGCGCGTCGATCCTATCGGATCGAGCGCGGTGTCCCGCTGACGACGGAGGCAAAAGAGCCGTTCTCCGCGGAGAGCACGAAGTAAGCCGTAAAGCCATTGCGCAGGGAAGGCCGGGATGCTCCCGCCGAACCTGTATGCTCGTGTGCGTTTCTTTTATGCGCAATGGCACACGAGACCGCGGGTGCGGCGCGCACCCGGTCTTCCTTGCGCCCTCTAAATGAGAGGGCGGGACAAGAATGCAAACCTCGGGCGAGATGCGTCGCGAGAATGCTGCCTCATATTCAGTTGTCATCGTCCGCCAACGGGTCGCGCGAATGCGCGCCAGATGACAGGCTCCGGCGGACGATCCAGTATCTCAGAGACGCTAGTGATTGAACTGATAAGCTGCAGTGTACTGGATGCCCCGCCTACGCGGGGCATGACAGTCGGTGATGACAAGCGCGAGCGCTCGTCAATTCAACACCCGCTTATTATCCGGGCTGTCCAGCGAGAATGTCGGCACGTCGATCTCGAAACGCTCGCCGCTTTCGCTGACCATCTGATAGCGCCCGGTCATGAAGCCCGACGCGGTCGGCAGCGGTACGCCAGAGGTATATTCGAAGCGCTCGCCCGGCGCCAAAACAGGCTGCTCGCCGACCACGCCCTCGCCGCGGACTTCCTGCTTGCGGCCGGTGGCGTCGGTGATGATCCAGTGCCGGGTACGAAGCTGCACGGTCTCGGCGCCGGTATTGGTGATGACGATGGTGTAGGACCAGAAATACTGGCCCTTGTCGACCGACGAGCGCTCGGGAAGGAAGTTCGGCTCGACGGTGACTTCGATCTGGCGGGTGACGGCGCGGTACATGCGGGCAAGCTTCCGGAAATCCTGTGTCGCATCATAGCCGGGAATGCCGGTGGAACCAATCTCCGCTGCGCCGGATTGCCGCTTGCTTCATCGCGGTTTCAACATAGTTCCGTTCTAGAGCGCAGCCGCGCTGCCCGGCCTCGGACCTTCCGCTTGCGTATCCCTTGCGTATCTGGTGTGCAAGTTGCGGGCCGGTATTGCCTTTTCCGGACAATGCAAGCGTAGAAGCTCAACTGCCCAAACGGTGCCAGATGTCGTCCATTGCCGATCCAGTCGCCGGAACTTCTCGCAGCGATGCCAAGGCCGGCGATGCCAAGGCCGCAGCAGCATCTTCCGTGCCGGCGATTGCATTGCCTGTGGCTGGCGAGCGCGAATTGCGGCTCGACCTGTTTCGCGGCATGGCGCTGTGGCTGATCTTCATCGACCATCTCCCGACCAACATCCTGACCTGGTTCACGATCCGCAACTACGGATTTTCCGACGCCACCGAGATCTTCATCTTCATCTCCGGATACACGGCCGCCTTCGTCTACGGCCGCGCGATGCTCGAGGCCGGCTTCGTGGTGGCGACCGCGCGCATCATGCGGCGCGTGTGGCAGATCTACGTCGCCCATGTGTTCCTGTTCACGATCTTCCTGGCGGAAATATCCTACGTCGCCACCCGTTTCGAGAACCCGCTCTACAGCGAGGAAATGGGCATCATGGATTTCCTCAAGCAGCCTGACGTTACGATCGTCCAGGCGCTGCTGCTGAGATTTCGGCCTGTCAACATGGACGTGCTGCCGCTCTACATCGTGCTGATGCTGTTTCTGCCGATCATCCTGTGGCTGATGAAGTGGCGGGCCGACGTCACGCTGGGACTATCGATGCTGCTCTACGCGCTGACCTGGCACTTCGACTGGTATCTCACGGCCTATCCGAGCGGCTTCTGGATATTCAATCCGTTCTGCTGGCAGTTGCTGTTCGTGTTCGGTGCCTGGTGTGCGCTGGGCGGTGCGCAGCGCATGTCGCGCATCCTGTCGTCGCCGGTGACGCTGTGGATTTGCGTTGCCTATCTGCTGGCGGCGTTCTTCGTGACCCTCACCTGGCACATTCCGCAACTCAGCTTCCTGATGCCCAAGCGGATCGAACAGTGGATGTACCCGATCACCAAGACGGATCTGGACGTGCTGCGGTTTGCCCATTTCCTGGCGCTGGCCGCGCTCACCGTGCGCTTCCTGCCCAAGGATTGGTCGGGCCTCAAATCGCGCTGGCTGCGACCATTGATACTGTGTGGCCAGCACTCGCTTGAGATATTCTGTCTCGGCGTCTTCCTGGCCTTTGCGGGACACTTCGTGCTGGCCGAAGTCGGTGGGGGTGCCCTTACGCACGCCCTGGTCAGTCTTGCCGGTATCCTCATCATGTGGGGCATGGCGTGGGTGATTTCGTGGTACAAGCATTCGGCCGACAAGGGAGCCTCGAAAACGAAAAATACGGCAATCAACGCCGATATGACCGGAGGAAGCGCATGAGACCCGGCTCGGGATCTGTGCTGGTCCTGACGCTGCTTGCGGGCCTTGCAGCGGCCGGGTTGGCTCGCGCCCAGGATGCCGCCCCCCAGGCTTGCGAAGTTCCCCCTTACCTCCTCTCCACCGAGAGCACGCTTCCGAAGGTGGCCGAGGCCGTCAAGAACGCCCGGCCGCTGACTGTCCTGGTGGTGGGGAGCCGCTCATCGACCATCTTGTCCTCGGAAAACAGCGCCTATCCGGCCAGGCTGCAGGCAGCGCTGAAGGAGAAGCTGCCCTCCACCCCAATCAACCTCTCCGTAGAACTACAGACCGGCAAAACCGCCGAGGAGGTGGATGTCGGCCTCATTAAGCTGGTGGAAGCGAAACGGCCTACTTTGGTCATCTGGCAGACGGGAACCGTCGATGCTATGCGATCCGTCGATCCCGACGATTTTCGTGGCGCCGTCGACGAGGGCGTTGCTGCGCTGCAAAATGCCGGAGCCGACGTGGTTTTGGTCAATCTGCAATACAGCCCGCGCACGGAAACGATGATTTCGGCGCCGCCATATCTAGATAATATGCGCGTGGTGGCGCAGCAGCATAATGTTCCGCTGTTCGATCGGTTCGCCATCATGCGCCACTGGAACGACGCCGGAGATTTCGATCTGTTCAGTACCTTTCATGGCACCGACATGGCCAAGAGGGTTCATGCCTGCCTCGGCCGCGCGCTGTCGAAATTCGTACTCGATGCGGCCCGCCTCGATCAGGCGCAGCAGAATTAGGAACTGGCGTTAATGAGTTCTCACTGCCCTTTTCGTTTGTCAATATTGCTGACTGTCTTCGCCGCGGGCCACGCGCTGTTGATTCCTGCCTCGGTGTTGCCGCTGCATGCCCAGACGGCTTCGCAACAAACCGGCCAGCAGGCGACGCTGTCCGATAGCGCCAAAGCTGAAAACAACCCGGAAACGAAACCCTCGGCTGAAAGCGCCCCGCCGCAGGCTGCGCTGGCGGCTACTGGCAATCCGGCCGCGCAGAAGGGCGTCACCGGCAAAGCGATCGACAAGGTGAAGGAAGTCGCGAAATCGGCCGGCGACATCTTCAGCCGCGTTCCCTGCCTGCCGCCGAAGGGCGCTTCCAAATCGATGGGATCGCTGCCGCGTGTCGCGAACAAGCTCGTCGCGGGTCAGCCAGTGGTGATCGTCGCTTTCGGATCGTCATCGACCCAGGGGTACGGCTCCAGTTCACCGGAATTCACTTATCCGAACCGCCTCGCGGCGCAGCTACGTCGCAAATATCCGACGGCCGACATCTCCGTCATCAATGCCGGCAAGGGCGGCGAGGACGCGCCGGAAATGATGAGGCGGCTGCAGACCTCCGTGATCGACTTGCATCCGGATCTGGTGATCTGGCAGGTCGGCACCAATGCGGTGCTGCGCAACCTCGATCCCGCCGAGACCGCCAAGCTCGTCGACGAAGGCATCGCACGCATTCAGGCTGCGGGCTCCGACGTCGTGCTGATCGATCCGCAATATTCGCCGCGGGTCAACGAGCACGCCGAAAGCGCCGGCAAGATGATGAAGCTGCTGAACAAGGCGGCCGAGCTTCGCAAGGTCGGCGTCTTCCCGCGCTTCGCGGTGATGAAGGACTGGCACGAGCGGCAGGCGATTCCGATCGAGAATTTCGTGATCGCCGACGGCCTGCACATGAGCGATTGGGGCTATGCCTGCTTCGCCCAACTGCTCGGCGACGACATCATCAAGTCGGTCGGCCAGATCAAGCTCGGCGTCGCCGTGCCGTCGGACGTGCGAGCCTATCGGCCGATGTGAGTCGGAATTCGTAGGGTGCGCAAAGGCGCGTAAGCGCCGTCCCCACCGTTTATCATGTCATGTGCTGCGAGAGGGTGGGCACGCTTCGCTTTGCCCACCCTACAAGGTCGCTCACGCCTTCTCCAGCGCCTGCGCAAAATCCTCGACCAGATCATCCGCATGCTCGAGCCCGGCCGAGAAGCGGATAAAGCCCTCGCTGATGCCGAGCTCGGCGCGCGCCTCCGGCGTCAGCCGTTGATGCGTCGTGGTCGCAGGATGGGTGACGAGGCTCTTGCTATCGCCGAGATTGTTGGAGATGCGCGAGATCTGCAACGCATTGAGAACGCGGAAGGCGGCCGCCTTGCCGCCCTTGACCTCGAAGCCGATCAGCGTCGAGCCGCCGCGCATTTGCTTCTTCACCAGCTCCGCCTGCGGATGATCGGCGCGGCCAGGATAGATCATTCGCGCAATCTTCGGATGGCTTGCCAACGCCTCGGCGATTTTCGCCGCGTTGTCGGTCTGCGCGCGTACCCGCAGGCCCAGCGTCTCCAGTCCCTTGAGCAGGACCCACGCGTTGAAGGGCGAGAGCGATGGCCCGGTCTGGCGCATGAAGTTGTGAATGTGCTCAGCGATGAAGGCTTCGGACGAGAGAATAATGCCGCCGAGGCAGCGCCCTTGACCGTCGATATGTTTGGTTGCGGAGTAGACCACGACATCGGCGCCGAGCGAAAGCGGGCTCTGCCAGATCGGCGTGGCAAAGACGTTATCGACGACCAGCCGTGCGCCGCCCTTGTGCGCGATCTCGGCAATCGCCGGAATATCGAGCACATCCAGCGTCGGGTTGGTCGGGCTCTCCAGGAAGAAGGTCTTGGTGTTGGGCCGCAATGCGCGCTGCCATTGGGCGAGATCGAGGCCGTCGACCAGCGTCGTTTCGATCCCGTAGCGCGGCAGGAGGTCCTGCACGACGTAAAGGCACGAGCCGAACAGGGCTTTCGAGGCCACCACATGATCGCCGGCTCTGAGCGGTGCGAGGATCGCGGTCGTCACCGCGGCCATGCCGGTGGCGGTGGAGCGAGCAGCTTCCGCGCCTTCGAGCTCGATCATTCGGCGCTCGAACATTGAAATCGTAGGATTGGAATAGCGCGAATAGATAAAGCCGGGATCCTCGCCCTTGAAGCGCGCTTCGCACTGCTCCGCGCTGTCGTAGACATAGCCTTGGGTGAGGAACAGCGCTTCCGACGTCTCGCCGAATTGCGAGCGCAGCGTGCCGCCATGGACGAGGCGGGTTTCGGGACGAAAACGCTTGGTAGAACCAACTTCAGACATGTGACCTCCGTCGTGACCACCGGAAAATGGTCACAAAAAACCGGCCTGGAAGAATTTCCACAGGCCGGGATCACACGTGTCCCCGGCCTGTTTAGCTACTTATTTAACGTGGCTGCAAGCCGGCCGGCTCAAATCACCACGGGATAAGTCATGCTGATATTCGGTTGCGCCCTTTCAGTCAAGGCAGCCATCGGATAACCCCTAAAAGCCCATATTTACGAGGTTTGGATGACATTTGGGCATCCAGGGCCACCTCAGAGGACCGCGCCGTGTCGTTCACGCTTCCGCCCGACGGTAACGGAATTCTCCCCGACCGCATGATCGCGGCGATGGCGGATGCGGGCCTGATTCTGCCGGCCTATCCGTTCATCGAGAGCCAGATCCAACCCGCAAGCCTCGATTTGCGCCTCGGCGACGTTGCCTATCGGGTGCGCGCGAGCTTCCTGCCTGGCCCGGGCGCGACCGTCGCCGAGCGCATCGACGAACTGAAGCTGCATGAAATAAATCTCTCCGACGGCGCGGTGCTGGAGACCAATTGCGTCTACATCGTGCCGCTTCTGGAAAGCCTCGCGCTGCCGCCGGAGATCGTGGCCGCCGCCAATCCGAAAAGTTCGACCGGACGGCTCGACGTCTTCACCCGCGTGATTGCCGACGGCACCCGCCGCTTCGATATGATCGGCGCGGGCTATCACGGCCCGCTCTATGCCGAGATCAGCCCGAAGACGTTTCCGGTGCTGCTGCGCGAGGGCTCGCGGCTATCACAAGTGCGCTTCCGCACCGGCGACGCCTTCCTCAATGCCGACGAGCTCGACGCGCTGCATGGCGCCGAGCGATTGGTCGATATCGATGACGCCGATCTTGCCAATGGCGTGGCGCTGTCGGTCGATCTCTCCGGCGAGAACACAGGCCGATTCGTCGGCTACCGCGCCAAGCGCCACACTGGTGTGGTCGATATCGACCGCCGCGGCGGCTATGCGGTCGACGAATTCTGGGAGCCGATCCCGGCCCGATCAGACGGGAGCCTCATCCTCGATCCCGGCGAGTTCTACATCCTGGCCTCGAAGGAGGCCGTGCAGGTGCCGCCGGATTACGCCGCCGAAATGGTGCCGTTCGATCCCCTGGTCGGCGAATTCCGCGTGCATTACGCCGGATTCTTCGATCCCGGCTTCGGCTATGCCGGTGCCGGCGGGCAGGGTGCGCGCGCCGTGCTCGAAGTGCGCTCGCGCGAGGTGCCGTTCATCCTCGAGCACGGCCAGATCGTCGGCCGTCTGGTCTACGAGAAAATGCTGTCGCGGCCCGACGCGATGTACGGCCAGCGCATCGGTTCGAACTATCAGGCGCAAGGGTTGAAGCTCTCCAAGCACTTCCGGGTGTGACCGCCTGCGCGACGGTCACGCTTCGTGTCAGCGCTGCACCTCGGAGACAAATGCTCCGATCTGCGCAATCGCGCGATGGGCCTCCGGCAACACCGGCACAAACAATTGCCAGACGTGCGGCATGCGCCGCCAGATCTCGAGTTTGCTGCGCGGATTGTGCGACCGTAGCTTCTCCGCCATTCGGACAGCGTCGTCCCTGAGAATTTCATCGCTGCCGACCTGAATAAGCACTGGCGGCAATCCGGCGGGATCGCCGTAGAGCGGCGAAGCGTAGGGCGTACGCGGATCGGCTCCACCGAGATAGAGCTTCGCCAGATCGGGAAGATCCTCGATGTTCAGCATCGGATCGGCCGCTGCATTCGTCTTCAGCGAAGCGCCGGTGAGGGCCAGATCGGTCCACGGCGACAAGGCGACGGCCGCGGCAGGAAGCGGCTTGCCATCGTCACGGAGCCTCAATAGCAGGCACAGCGCCAGGCCGCCTCCGGCCGAATCCCCCGCTACGAACAGCTGGCGACTATCGGGCGTGTGATCGACAAGCCAATGATAGCCCTCGACCGCATCCTCGAGCGCCGCCGGAAAGACATGCTCGGGAGCCAGGCGGTATTCGGGCGCCCAGACGCGGGCTTGCAAAGCGTCGGCAATCCGCCAGAGGAAGTGCCGGTAATAGACCGGCGCGCCGGAAACATAGGCGCCGCCATGGAGATAGAGCACGTTACGTTCGGGCCGGGATGCCGGCGTGGTAACCCGGTGAAATCGCACCCGACCGGTCTCGATCTCGACCGTTGCGCTCCGGGCGGGCGGATGCGGCACAAACCGCTCCATCGCACGCATGTTCCGCCGCCATTGTTCGACATCGAGACTCCCGCCGCGCCGCTTGAGCAACATGCGAATACCGATGCGCAAAAGTTCGGCTCGCAGGCTCATGGCGGCCCTTGCGCTCAGGCTCTGAACGGCACGGCTGTGGGCATGCGCGGGCGGTCGGTACGCTCCTGCACGATAAGACCGTCCTCGATCTCGACGATGCGATCGGCGTAGGGGACCACACGCGGATCGTGGGTGACGACCAGCACCGCCCGCTCACGCTCATGGGCGGTGTCGGCGAGAATACGCATGATGCTCTGGCCGTTTTTTCCATCCAGTGCTCCGGTCGGCTCATCGGCAAGAACGACGGAAGGGTTTGCGACGAGAGCCCGCGCGATCGCGACCCTTTGCTGCTCGCCGCCGCTGAGCCCGCCCGGCAAACTGTCCACCTTTTGCTCGAGGCCGACCATTGCAAGGGCGTCCCGCGACTTCTGCGCCGCGCGCCCGCCGTGCTCGCCACGAATATCCAGCGCCAACTGCACGTTCTGAGTCGCGGTCAGCGTCGGGAACAAATGATAGGACTGGAATACGAAACCAACATGCTCGCGCCGAATCCTGGCGAGCGCTTCCTTGTCGGCGTCGGCCGTCGGCGTCCCGCATACGGTGACGCTGCCCGAACTCGGCGTCAGCATGCATCCGAGGACTAAAAGCAGCGTGGTCTTGCCGCTGCCCGAAGGACCCATCAGCAACGTCAACTCGCCCCGCCGCAGCGCGAGATCGACGCCACGCAAGGCGTGCACCTCGCCGGCGCCGCGACCCAGCGTCTTCTCGACCGACTTGGCTTCGACGACATAGTCATTCATCGCATGAACACCGTGGCTGGGTCGATACGAACGACACGGATGATTGCCCCAATGCCGGATGCTACACACATAACCACCGTCAGCGCGAACAGCGCCGCCATCAGCCATGGCGTGATGACAATCGGCAACGCGCTCTTGGCGGTCATCTGGACGACGATCGAGCCGATCCCGGCGGCGATCGCAAATCCGATCACGGCGTTGATGAGTGCCTGATAGATGATCACGGTGTAGATATAGGCGTTCGAGGAGCCCATCGCGCGCAGGGTGGCGAATTCGTTCAGATGATCCTTGGTGCTGGAGTAAAGCGTCTGCGCGACGATTACGGTGCCGACGATCACTCCGAGCAATGCACCGGCAAACAGCGCGGCTCCGGCCCCCGTGCCAAACAGCCAGAACGACCGGCTGCGGCTGCGGAAATCGTCCGACGTGAGAACCTCTGCATCGCCGGCCTCCGCGCGAATGGCGCTGAGCGCCTTCTCCCGATCGGCATCGCTTTTCAGCCGAACCAGAACGCTGCTGGCGCGATCGCGCGGCGTTCCGGTGTAGTTGCGCGCGTTTTTCAAGTCCACAAACACGTACGGCGTCGTGGCGAACGAGCGGATGCCGTCGGTGACCGCGACCACGCGCACCTTGCGGCCACGGATTTCTGCCGTCGAGCCGACGCCGCTGACACCGAGCCGGTCAAAATAGGAGCGGTCGACCGCAACGTTCGCTCCCCGCGTCAACGCCTGCACGTTGCCGTCCACGACGTTGAAGGGTTGCAGGCTGCTGTCGCGCAGGTCGGCGCTCACAATGAAGACCGGCGTCACTTCGCCGCTTTCCAGGCGCCAGTCCGAGAAGCCGATCACGAGCGGGACGGCCCAACTAACGCCTTCCATGGTGGCGACGCGGTCGCGCAGCTTGACGTCGAGCAGCGACGGATCCTCGAAGCATTTGGCTCCCTTGGGCAGGATCCACAAATCGGCGGAGGCATGGTCGATCATCGTCGTGACCATTCGGCCGAACCCGAGGAACAGGCCCATTTGGATCATGACGAGGACGACCGAGAAGACGATTCCGACCATGGTCGCAACGAAGCGAAGCCGATCGTGGAACAGGTTGCGGGACGCAAGTGTCAGTACCAGCGACATGTCGGCATCCGTTATCGCGGTTGATTGGCGATGGCTCTTTCGTCTCGTGACTCGGAATGGCGCGAAACCAGCGCTCTCACGCCGATTTTTGTTCCGGCGCTTGCAGCCAGACTTGCGGCGAGCGCGGCGGCAAAAACGATCGTCGCCTTGCCGATCGCGTTGAGATCGACATCAAGCAACGCGTATTGCAGCCACACGACCGCGGCGTAATGCAAGAGATAGATGCTGTAGGCATTGCTGGAGAGGCTATCGAGCAGGCGGTCGCGCGATTGCAGCAGCCGAAGGCAGATCGCGAGCAGACACAGAGCGGCGGCCGCGGAAGCAACTGGAAACGCCAGCGCCGAAGCCAGACGCAAGAGCGGCGCGCTCGCCTGCCACTCCGGCAAGGTCAGCGATGTGAGCCCGCCCCATACGGACATGCTGGCGATGGCGGCCGCAAGCCAGGCCAGCCAGTGACGTGCAAGCGGACCATCGGGACGCAGTATGCTGTGCTCGGGGCCGTGGCTGCCAATCGCAAATCCGGCGAAGAAATAGACCGCGTAGTGCAGCGGCCGGCTGAGCTGAAATGAAAATGGGCCGAGAAAAGTCCACTCCCACGGTGAGAAGGCCATCGCCAGCGGCACATAGGCCAGCGCAGAGAGCGCCGCCAGCCCAATGAAAAACATTAGCGGGCGATCGGCAACGCGGGCGACGAGCGCGCTCAATGCCCGAAGCCAATGCGGGGCGAACGCGTGGACGGCGGCCGCAACGGCGCCCAGCAGAAAGATCTGCCACAAAAACCATTGCGGCCCGGCCGGCCACATCGGAAGCGCGCGCCAGTGTTGCCAAAAGGCGCTGAAGGAGGGATCGGCCGCGGTCAGCCGATAGGACGCGAAGTAGGCGAGAGGGCTGAGAACGCCGACGGCAACAATGAACGGCAGGCCGATCCGCCACGAGCGCTCCAAGGTGTAGGTGCGAGGCCCCTTGCGGCCAAGGCTGGACGGTGTGAACAGACCGGCCAGCAAAAACATCAGCGACATCAGGCTGACATCCTGCCACGCGCAGAACAGGTCGAAGCCGAACCAGCGCTGGTTATCGAGGATTGGGAATGCAATCCAGCGATAGGGCGGTGCGTCGAACGGAAAGGGATCGGCCGGTTGCGATGCGAGGTACGGCAGCACAGAGTGAAATGCGACCACGATGACGATGGTAATCGCGCGCAAGTTGCTGAGGGGCACATTGACCTGTGGTGACAAGGCCATTTGTCCACTGCCATCCCACTGATTTGGGAACCGGCAGGGATTCAACGTGTAGCCGGCGCGCTCGTTCCCGCCAACGTGCGGAACTCCGTGCTCGGGAGCGTGGTCCCCCAGCCGAGTCAGTCCTGGGAGACCGATGCCGACTTCGCCGCCGGCGTCACGCGCCAGATCGTGTTGCCGACATCGTCAGCCACCAGCAGCGCGCCCTGCTTGTCGAGCCGCAGCCCGACCGGGCGGCCCTGCGCCTGGCCCTTGTCGTTGAGGAAACCGGTGAGCACGTCCTGCGGCGGTCCGGATGGTTTGCCGTCCTTGAAGGGGACAAAGATCACCTTGTAGCCGGAAGGGGGCTTGCGATTCCATGAGCCGTGCTGGCCGATGAAGGCACCATTGGCCATTTCGGGCGGGAACAGATTGCCAGTGTTGAAGGTAAGCCCGAGCGAGGCGGTATGCGCGCCCAAGGCATAATCCGGGGCCACCGCCTTCTGCACGAGATCAGGCCGCCGCGGCTCGACGCGGGTGTCGACATGGTCGCCAAAATAGCTGTATGGCCAGCCGTAGAACGCGCCGTCCTTCACCGACGTCATGTAATCGGGCACCAGGTCGTTGCCAATCTCGTCGCGCTCGTTAACGACGACCCAGAGCTCGCCGGTCACTGGATTCCAGGCCGGGCCATTCGGATTGCGTAAGCCCGAGGCGAACACGCGCCATTGACCGCTTGCTCGATCGACTTCCAGTATCGCCGCGCGATTCTTTTCGGCATCCAAGCCGTTTTCACCGACATTGCTGTTGGAGCCAACGGTCGCATAAAGCTTTGTGCCGTCAGGGCTGGCGGTGAGATCCTTGGTCCAGTGATGATTGAGGGTGCCGGCCGGCAGGCCGGCAAGCTTGACGCCGGGCCCGCCGATTTTGGTGTCGCCTTCGCGATAAGGGAATTTCATGATCGCGTCGGTATTGGCGACATAGAGCTCGTCGCCGACCAGCACCATGCCGAAGGGCGAGTTCAGCCCGCTGATGAAGGTGGTTCTCAGCTCGGCAACGCCGTCGCCGTCGGCATCGCGCAGCAGCGTGATGCGGTTGGCGCTGGGAACGCCGGCGCCGGCCCAGTTCTGCGCCTGCTTGTAGATGAAGCCCTTGATGCTCATGCCGCCGCCCTGCTTCGGCGGCGCGTTGCTCTCGGCGACCAGCACGTCGCCGTTCGGCAGCGTGTAGACGGTACGCGGATGTTCAAGGTTGAGGGCAAAGGCGCTGACCGTCATGCCGTTTGCGGCGGTCGGCGTGGCGCCGTTCGGCCAACGGTTGACGGTTGCGATGTCCACCGTCGGGATCCAGGAATGTTCCGGTGGCGGCAGGTTGGGTGAAGGGCCATAGCTCTGCGCCACGGTCGCGGTCTCCTTGGGGTCGCTACAGGCGGCCAGTGGCAGCGCCAACGCGCCGACGCAGATGGCCAGAAGGAGGGTCTTGCGCATGGCAGGGTTCTCCGGGATATCGCCCGTACAATGCAGTGCCGGCCCGAACGTTCGTGTTCCGGCATGAATTCCCTGTGAAACGGCCGGCCGAAGGCCCGCCACGCAATCCCGCAGGTCCCCATTGCGCCCCGTGCACGTGGAATCAGGCTTCGCCATGCTAGGAAGCAGCGCGCCGCGGTTTGCCCAAGTCCGCGCGCTGGGAGCAGAAATGTCCGATCTCGGCGTTGCCGAAATTCCCGTGGACGAGAACGAGCGTCCGCTTCCGCCACCGGCGGCGCCGGCGAAAAACGCGTTGCTCGACGGCCCGATCCTGCGCACGCTGTTGTGGCTGACCTGGCCGAACGTGATCGCGCTTACCGCGGGCACCTGCGTCGTCATCGCCGAGACCTCCTATATCGGCCGTCTGGGCGTGGAAGCGCTGGCCGCGATGGCGCTGGTGTTTCCTACCGTGATCCTGACCATGACGATGTCGGGTGGCGCCATGGGCGGCGGCGTGGCGTCCGCGATCGCGCGTGCGCTCGGCGCCGGTGACCTCGATCGCGCCTCGACCCTTGCCGCGCATGCGCTGCTGATCGGCCTCTGCTTCGGGCTGGCCTTCATGCTGGGCATGCTGATCTTCGGGCCAAAGCTGCTCGAACTGCTCGGCGGCCGCGGCAACGTGCTGACCCAGGCGATCGCTTACACGCAGATCTTCTTCGGCGGCGCCGTGGTGCCGTGGCTGATGAACACGATGTCCGGCATTTTGCGCGGCACCGGCAACATGAAGCTGCCGTCGCTCCTGATGCTGTCGTCGGCGATCTGCCAGATCATTCTGGGTGGCACGCTAGGCTTGGGGCTCGGCCCGATCCCGCAATTCGGCATGAGCGGCGTCGCGGCCGGTTCGCTGATCGCTTACCTGATCAGCATCTCCGTGATGTCCTGGTATCTGTTTTCCGGCCGCGCGCGCGTCGTTCCCAAGCTCAAGGGCCTTCGTATTCAGTGGTCGATGTTTATCGACATCCTGAAGGTCGGGGCGATCGCCTGCTTCTCGCCGCTTCAGTCGGTGCTGACGATCAGTATCTTCACGCACATGCTGGCGAGTTTTGGCACCGAAGTGCTCGCCGGCTACGGCATCGGGGCGCGGCTCGAGTTCATGCTGACCTCGATCTCATTTGCGGTCGGCATCGCCTCGGTTCCGATGGTCGGCATGGCCGTCGGCGCGCAGCGCATTGCGCGGGCCCGCAAGATTGCCTGGACGGCGGGGCTCGTCGCATTCGCCTCGGTCGGTACATTCGCGACCTTCATCGCAATCTTCCCCGACATCTGGGTCAACCTCTTCACCGACGATGCGGCCGTGCGTGCCGCGAGCCGTCAATACCTATCGACGGCGGCGCCGATGTACGCCTTCCTCGGCCTTGCTACCGCGATGTACTTCTCCTCGCAGGGCGCGGCCAAGGTGATCGGCCCCGTCATGGCGCAGACCGCGCGGTTGTTGTTCATCGGCGCCGGTGGCTGGTGGCTGTTGACGCACGACGCCACCGCGCAGAGCTTTTTCATGCTGGCGGCAGCCTCCATGGTGCTGCTCGGCGTGCTCTCATGCGCGAGCGTTGTGCTGACGCGCTGGGGGCCGAAGCAGCGGCTGCCCGCGGTTAGCCCGGCGCTGTCGTGAGGACTGTCATTTCAGGTCTGATCGTTCGGACCATCTCCGAATGACCGATCAACTAACTAGCGTCGCGCACGCCGCCGGCCGTGACGACCGCCGCCGACATTGGCCATGCGCATCAGTTGCGGGACCATACTCATCAGCTCGCCGTCGCCAGCGCCGCCGAACATGCCCATGAAATCGCCGCCGCCCAGACCAGCGTTCACGCCGTAACCCTCGGGCACGTAGCCGCCGCCAAAGCCGCCGGGGATACCACCGCCCATCCTGCCGCCGAACCCGCCACCACCTTCCATCATGCGGCTCATCATCGGGCCCATGGTCTGCATCATCATGGCAAAGCGGCGCTTGCCCATCTTCGCCTTCATCATTTCCAGCGGCAGCGTGGCCGCCTGGCACACCACCTTGTCAGCTCCCGTCATGGTTCTGCTCCTCATGCGCCGACGGCCGCGGCGCCATTCGGACGCACGCGCCGGGGCTAGGAATGGCAGGGAGCCAATCTGTGAGAAGGATCGCGCCAGCTAGTGTCCGCAACGCATGGTCATGCCGCGCTTCGTCCGAACGTCTTCTGCATGGCAAGCACGCCCTGATCCATCTGTGAGGAGATGTAGGGCGCGATCTCGTTCGGCAATACGTCGATGATCCAGACCAATCGGCTGCGCGCTTCGCCATCAGCGAACACCTGGGCCGACGCGCTATAATGCTTCACACGATCGCTGTTGATCGCATAGACCAGCCGCATTCGTCTGTCGTCGCAATCGACCAGCGTTTCGCGTGCGACGGTGCCGTTGGCAAAGGTGACGATACGCGCGTCGCCGTCGAGCTTGGTGTCGGTGACGAACCCTGGTACCAGCCGGGTATGCAGCGCGCCGAAATCGCGCAATGCATCCCAGACGTCGTTGGCGGAAGCGTCGAGGGAGATGCCTTTGTGGATGGAGGCCATGGTGTAAATCCTTATACAATGATGTTGGGGTCGTCATTGCGAGGAGCGAAGCGACGAAGCAATCCATGCCTCCATCTGCGGCGCTATGGGTTGCTTCGCTCCGCTCGCAATGACGGCAGAGCCTACGTACAAACCGCCTCGACATTGTTGCCGTCGGGGTCGATTAAAAACGCGGCGTAATAGGTCGGGCTGTAATCCGCCCGCGGCCCGGCGCCGCCATTGTCGCGGCCGCCGGCCTTCAGGCCTTCAGCGTGGAATTTCTGGATCGCCGCATGATCCTTGGCGCGGAACGCGACATGCGCGGCGGAGCCTGGAGATCCCTTGTGCAGATGCAGCCAGAGCGCGGGTGCGCCCTTCGGGCCGAAGCCTGCGCCGGAACCATCCCGCGAGCACAGCACGAAGCCGAGGGGCGCGAGCACTGCCGTATAGAAGCGCACGCTGGCGTCGAGATCGCCGACGCGTAATCCGATGTGGTCGTACATGACATTCTCCAGCAAGAAAGTGCCGCTAACTCGCGCGGCCTGGAGAAAGCCTAGTCAGTGGAGGGCCAGCCGTTCTTGGAAAATCTTGCGCATGCCCCGCGAGGCCTGGCGGAATTTCAGCGGCGAGGCGCCGGCGGCGCGATGGAAGGTGCGCACGAAATTGGAGAGGTCGGCGAAACCGACGTCATAGGCGATGTCGGTGATCGGGCTGTCGTCATCGGCCAAGCGCCGCGCGGCATGGCGCAGCCGCGAGCGCACCAGATATTGGTGCGGGGTGACGCCGAGCGCTTGCGAGAACAGCCGCAGGAAATGGAACGGGCTGATCCCGGCCTCGGCCGCGGCGTCCTCCAGGTTGATCTGACGGTACGAATTGGCATCGATCCACAGCGCGGTTTTCACCGCGCGGCGGCGGTCGCGCGCCGCATCGGGGCCGGATTTGCGCGGCCTGCCGGAAACCACCTCGACAAAGCGGCTCGCCAGCACCTGTCCGATCTCGTCGAGGCCGATGTCGCTGCTGCCATCTGCTGCCGCCTGCGCCAGTTCGCCGAGCACGACGAGCTCCGGCAGTGGCGGCGCGGAGCCGATCTGCCACGGCGACCGGCTGTCGCCGATGGTTTCCACCAACTCGGGGGCGAAGAAGAACGACAGGCATTCGTCACCGCAAACGTGCTCGTGGGTGCAGGTATATTCATCGCCGGGATGGCCGATCAGCACCGATCCCACCACCAGTTCGCTGCACTTGCCGCGGCTGCGCAGGCCGAAACTGCCCTTGCGCACATAGGAAATCGAATGACCGCCATGCTGCTCCGCGAACGGCTTGTCGCCCGGTCCTGCGGTGCAGCGAAAGTCGAAGACGGATATGGATTTGCGTTCAAGAAGCGTGGTCGCGATCATCCCGCCTAGCTAAGGATGCGCGCGGGGCGGTGCAACCGGCAGCAGCACGTCGAACAATGTCTTTCTCGCAGACTTCCGGGAGCTGCAATGCCGGCCGGGCTCCATGCAACCCCGCAGCGGCCGATCCCTGTGTCGAAAATGCTGTAGCCACGCCCCGTCATACGCCACCAGTCCCGGACGCGAATCATACCACCGGCCTGACCAATCGCATCTGGAATTTTGGGGAAGTTGACAGCGAGCAAGACGGCCAATGGAACAGCTTGGCGAATGGCGCGCGGTCGGCTAATCATGGGATGCGAGCATGATCCGGAAAAGTGGATGCCGGTTTTCCCTCGCGACAAACGCGCTAGCGTTTGCGCGGAGATCATGCTCAAAATTAAAGAGCCTCCCGCGGGCGTAGTTCAATGGTAGAACGGCAGCTTCCCAAGCTGCATACGAGGGTTCGATTCCCTTCGCCCGCTCCAATTTCCCCGCCCTGCCGGCCACGGATTGCGCCAGGCTGTCGTTAGAACAGCACGCTGTCAGGCTCGCGATGATCTTGCGGCGGTCCTGACGTCCCGGACGTGCAGCGCGGCGCCAGCGAGACCGGCTCCGCCTCCGCCCAGGTGCTATCAGCGGCAAAATCGCTGTCCGGCGAAAGCGACCGGTTGAAGCGCGAGATTGGAAAATTCCTAAGCTAGGTGCGCGCGGCCTGAGCCGCGCTGCCTCCCCGGGACGTCGTGAGCCGGGCATGCGCGAAGCGCGCCCCGGAATGACGGCCGTGTTACGGCGCAATCGTCAGCACCGCCTTCATGTTGGGATGGTAGCGGCAGTAATATTCGACGCTGCCGACCTTCGTCAGCACCGAGGTCACCGTCTGCTTCGGCGGCGTGGCGACATCGAAATCGCCGTTGCGCGCGGTCGCGGTGTGGGCGAACACGTCCTTGTTGGTCCATTCGATCGTGTCGCCGACCTTGGCGGATACCTCGGCCGGCGCGAACACCAGATTGTCGATCGTGATCTGGATCGTCGTTGCATGCGCCGGGACGACTGCCGCGCCAAGCAGCAGGGTGGCGACGAGGGGCAGATATCGTCCCGAACGCATGGCGGCCTCCTACTTCAGCTTGGCGGCGACTTGTTCGGCGTGCTGCTGGTGGCCCTGAAAAATCTTTAGGCCGGTTTGCAGCAGGCTCTTCAGCTCGGCATTGCTGGCTGACGGAATCAACTGCGTCTCCAGCGCGCTGTTGACGGTCTTGTGGTAGGCGACCTCGTTGGCGAGATAGGCCTTGTCGTATTCGGCGCCTTTCAGCTTGTCGAGTTCCGCGAGTTTCTCGGTGGCCTGCTTCGACAGCGTCTTGCTGGTGTCGTTGTCCTCCGGCGTCACCTTCAGCTTCTTGACCAGGTCGAGCGCCTGCTTGTTCACGGCCTCATGGTCGCGCACCATGTCTTGCGCGAATGCCTTGACGTCCTTGCTGCTGGCTTTCGCGATCGCCTGTTTGGCGGCGTTGATGTCGATGACGCCCGCCGTGTAGGCGATATGCGCGATCTGGGGATCGGTGGGTTTTGCGCCTTGCGCCAGCGCGGCGCTTCCAAGAAGGCTCAATGCGGCGATTGCCGCGCTCAATCGTATGAACATGGTTTGATACTCCTGTGGCGCGCGGAACCAATGCCGCGCAATGATGAACAGGAGTTGGATGGGCGTGGAGTGCAGAGGTTCCCGGAAAAGTTAGTCGAAGCCCAGCCGCTTCAGCACAGTGTCCGTCAGGCGCTCGCAGCGCCGGCCGGCAAAGGGGAACGCCTCCATCACCACGGGACCGATCTTGTTCTCGACGATATCGCGCAGCATGGTGCGGGCGCGGTGCAGTCGGGTTTTTACCGTCTCCGGCTTCAGCCCAAGGATCTCGGCGGTCTCTTCCACATTCATCCCCTCGATCACGCGGGTGATGAAGACGAGACGGAACGCTTCCGGCAATTCATCGATGGCGTGTTCGACGACATGCTGAATTTCACGCTGGGCCATGGATTTTTCCGGATCGTCGGCGGCACGAGGAAACTGGATGATCTGGGCCTCGAGCGCGCCCTGCGGCAATGAGTCCAGTTCGACGGCGGGCCGCTGGCGGCGCAGCCGGCCGAGCGCCTCATTCATGGTGATCCGCGACAACCACGTCGACAGGCTGGAATCACCGCGAAAGTTTTCCAGATGGGTGAAGGCACGGACATAGGCCTCCTGCACGACGTCTTCGGCCTCGCCATCGTTGCGCAGAATGCCGCGGGCGAGCCGGTACAGCCTGCGATTATTCGCCTGCATGATCGCGCGCACCGCCGCCTCGTCGCGGGCCAGCGCGCGGCGCACCAACTCGGCGTCGCCGGTATCAAGGCGCGCGATGTCCGGTATGTGGGCCTGGTGCATGATATCCACCAATAACAGGGTATTGGGATTGGATGCTGCAGGAGCCAGCAGGTTCCCGAAATAATTTCGGCTGCATGGACGGGCCAAACGTCAGCCTGCCAGCCATTCGGCATGACGCTTTGGCTCCACCGAGCCTTTCAATTTTGCGATAGAAGCCATGTCCACATTCAAATTCCTCGAACCCTCGCCGCGATCTATTCTGCACGTCAATCAACCCTTGGAATCGCGGAGGAAATTGAGCCCGATGGCGGAAGCAGCAAAATCACGCGCCGAGGCCGCACCGGCGCTGCCGACGTGGCCGGACGAGATCTACCGCGTGCTCAAGGACGCCGGCATCCGCCAGGTCGCGATGGTTCCGGACGCCGGCCACAGCCGCCTGATCCGCTCCTTCGAGGCCGATCCCGAGACTCGCGTCGTGACGCTGACGACGGAGGAAGAGGGCGTAGCGATGCTGGCGGGTGCGTGGCTGGGCGGCGAGCGCGGCGTGCTGCTGTTGCAGTCGAGCGGCGTCGGCAATTGCATCAACATGCTGTCGCTGCCCGTCATCTGTCACATGCCGTTACTGATGATCGTCACCATGCGCGGCGACTGGGGCGAGTTCAATCCGTGGCAGATCCCGATGGGGCAGGGCACGCGTCCCTCGCTGGAGGCCATGGGCGTGATCGTGAACAAGGTGGACGAGCCTGATCTCGTCGCCTCCACCGTGCAGGGCGCGGCCAACCTCGCCTTCAACACCTGGAAGCCGGTGGCGGTCCTGATCGGCCAGCGCGTGCTTGGCGCCAAGAATTTCAAGGAGCTTGCCCGCAAATGAGCAATCCGAACGCGCTTCTGCATCGCCGCGACGTCGTCAACGAATTGTTGCGCGACCGCGCCGATCTCCTCGTCATCGCCGGGCTCGGCGCGCCGAACTGGGACGTCTCCGCCGCCGGCGACCATCGGAACAATTTTCCGCTCTGGGGCGCGATGGGCGCCGCCTCGATGATCGGGCTTGGGCTGGCGCTGGCGCAGCCCAAGCGCAAGGTGCTCGTCGTCACCGGAGACGGCGAGATGCTGATGAATATCGGCTCGCTCGCCACGATCGCGGTGGAGGCGCCGAAGAATCTCACGATCGCCGTTCTCGACAACGAGCGCTTCGGCGAGACCGGCATGCAGAAAACCCCGACCGCGTCGGGAGTCGACCTCGCCGCGATCGCGACCGCCTGCGGCATCCGTACCTCGCGCATTGTTCGCACGATGGCCGAGGTGACCGAACTGCGCGACCTCGCGCATGATGGGCGAGGAACGGTTTTCGCGCAGATCAAGATCAATCCCGAGGCGCTGGTGTTCGTGATGCCGCCTGCCGACGGCGTCATCCTGATGACGCGCTTCCGGCAATCGGTGTTGGGAGACGAGGCGTTGTATAATTGACGCGCAGCTACGCCGTCATGCTGATCTTCCAGCGTCCTTCCCGGGAAAGCTGTTGAATCTCGGATACGATCAGGGTGCCGATCGTCGTCGTTGCGATCGACGGCGGGTGGGCGATCGGCGAGGCGAGAATCAATTCGCGCGACACGGCGGGACTGACGGCGGTCATCTCCAGCCGTTTCGCCGCCACCTCGGTGCGGATGGCGGAAGGCGGCAGCAGCGTGTAGCCGAGCCCTTCCTCCATCAGGCTGATCTGGGCGCGGTAGGAATCGACCTCGATCATGGCCTCTAACTTCAGTTTTTCGCGCGCCAGCGCTTTCTCCAAGAGCGCCCGCAGACCATGTGAGATGCTCGGCAGGATCAGCTTCTGCTTCACCAGCCACTTCAGATCGACCTGCTTGCGCTTGTTCAGCCCCGATCCCGGCGGCCCGACAGCGACGATATCCTCGCGGCCGATCGACTGGACCTGAAGATGGAGATCGACCGCCGGACCATAGATGATCGCGAGATCCATCTCGCCGCGGTGCAGCCATTCGACCAGATGCCCGCCATAGCTCTCTACGATGCGCAGCGAGACGTCGGGAAACTCGTTGAGGACGCGGCGGGCAAACCGTCCGGACAGGACAGCGCTGACCGTGGGCACCAGCCCGAGGATGACCCGGCCCGACGGATTGCCGTTCGCCGATTTGAGATCGTCGCTGACCTGCTCGATCTGGCGGATCAGGCCGGTGGTGCGGTCGAGCAGCATCCGGCCCGCGCTGGTCAAGAGCATGCCGCGCCCGTTGCGGACGAACAGCTCGACGCGAAGCTCGTGCTCGAGCAGCTTGATGTGGCGGCTCAGCGCCGGCTGCGCGGCACGCAGCCGGTCCGCGGCCTTGCTCAGGCTTCCAAGTTCGGCTACGGCCCGGAAAGTCCGCAATTGTTTGAGATCCATCGGGTGCCCAGAGTGTCTATTATGCAAGCGATCATAGGCCGTTTTTGGAATCTCCGTCCATGACCGTACCCTCAGTTACCCCCTCGCAAGTCCGCGCCGCGCTGCTGCTGCGCGAGGAAATTGCGCTGCTCGATGTCAGGCACGAGGCCGTGTTCGCCACCGGCCATCCGCTGTTTGCCGCCAACATGGCGGCCGACCGGATCGCGCTCGAAGCGGAGACGCGGCTGCCGCGCAAGGACGTGTCGATCGTGCTCTATGACACTGGTGAAGGCCTCGTTACCGTAGCGGCGGACCACCTGAAAGCGTTGGGCTATACTAATGTCCGCCAGCTCGACGGCGGACTGCAGGGCTGGAAGTCGGCGGGCTATGAGGTGTTCGAGGACGTCAATTCCTACGCCAAGGCCTTCGGCGAACTGGTCGAGTCGCGCCGGCACACGCCTTCGCTCGCCGCCGAGGAAGTCGGCGCCCTGATTGCGAGCGGCGCCAATATCCAGATCCTCGATGTCCGCCGCTTCGATGAATACGCCACCATGAACATCCCGGGCTCCATCAGCGTGCCCGGTGCGGAACTGGTGCTGCGCGCCGGCCGCGCCGCGCCGGATCCCGAGACCACCATCATCGTCAATTGCGCCGGCCGCACCCGCTCGATCATCGGCACCCAATCGCTGATCAATGCCGGCGTCGCGAACAAGGTGCGGGCGCTGCGCAACGGCACCATCGGCTGGACGCTGGCCAAACAACATCTCGAACACGGCAGTGACAGGCGTGGCGAGGTCGGTGCTATCAAAGGCGGCGAAGCCAATGCCCGCGACGTCGCCTATCGCGCTGGCGTCCGCCATATCGGATCAGAGGAAATGGCAGCGTTGCAGGCGCAGGCCAACCGTACGCTCTACTGCTTCGACGTCCGCTCGGAGGAGGAATACACGGCTGGCCATATCACGGGCTTCCGCCATTACGCCGGCGGGCAATTGGTGCAGGAAATCGATATGGCGGCGCCGGTGCGCGGCGCCCGGATCGTGCTGACGGATAATATGAGCGTGCGCGCCGACATGACGGCGTCCTGGCTGGCGCAAATGGGCTGGGAAACTTACGTGCTTGAAGGGGGCTACGACGCCTCGCTGGAAATCGGGCCACCGCGCGTGATCCCAAAATCCGATCCGTCACATCGCTATCGCCGGCCCTATGAGGGCACCGATGTCAAGGAAAGCGCGATGCAGGCTTATCTCGACTGGGAATACGGCCTCGTCGAGCAGCTCCGCCGCGACGGCACGCACGGATTTTTCGTGATTTGAGATCGCGTAGGTGGAGCGGACTTGTCGCGCCCTGGCTCGAAGAGCGAAGGCGGAAGCGACCCCATCATTCATCCGCGCCGAAACTGGCCAACTTCTCGGCCGAATAATTCTCGCCGATCGACAGCGCACAAATCCGCGAAAGCTGCACATAGGGAAGACCGCTTTCCTCCGCCCATGCATTGAACTGCGCCTGCACCTTCGCGAGATCGCGCTTGGAGGTAACCGTCTCCGCAATGTCGAGACCAGCATCGCGCAGGCACAGGATCACGTCGCTGGAGGTGACGAATCCATCCCAGCCGAGGAAACGCAGCATCATCTGCCCGGTATTGCCGCCGAGCCGGCTGCCGCGCTTGGCCAGCAGTTCCAGCAATCCGGCCTGGTCCGACGACGGCCAATTCGCAAGGAACTTGCCGAAACTGCCGTGCTCCTTCGCAACGTCGCGGACGAAACCGGCATTGGCGCGCACCGACATGATCTTGGCGCCGTTGCGCACGATGCGGGTGTCCTTCATCAGGCCGTCCCAGAAATCATCCGGCTGCAGCGTCAGCGGCCCGGGCTTGAAGCCGAGAAACGCCTTTTCGAATCCCGGCCATTTGCTCTCGATCACGCTCCAGGCAAAGCCCGCGCAGAACACCCGCTTGGTCATTTCGGCGAGAATCCGGTCGTCGCCGAGCTTGGCGAGCGCCTTCGGGTCCGGCTTGGCCGGCAGCAGCTTGGCGAGTGCCCTCGGCCCGCCCTTGCGCTTCTCGGCGCGGGCGCGAATGGTCTTGAACGCGGTCACGGTGCATGGCCCCATATGGCTAAGTTGAAAACCACGGCTGAAATACCCGGAAAACCCTAGTGTAGCGGATCATCCCGGAATTCCCAGCCGGCAGCGTAGAAGGTTAACCGTCGCAGAAGTGATCGGCTGACCTGCAAAGAATGGATGGCGTCCCGGCTGGATTTCGCCTAAAGCATCCCCACCTCATTCAACCGTCAGGCCGTGCGGCTGCGCGTCGTCAATGCGCAGCTTTTTAAGTCATTTCGGTTCGAGGCGCCCTTTTCATATTCCCGGCCGACAACGCCAACCAAGGTCTGACATCTCGTGACATTACTGCCCGCAAATGCGCCGCTCGCCCGAGCTTTGGCGGAACGCAATTATGATCGGCTGACGCCGGTGCAGACGGCGGTGCTGGCCGACGATGCTGATGGCCGTGACCTGCTCGTTTCTGCGCAAACCGGTTCCGGCAAAACGGTCGCCTATGGTCTGGCGATTGGAACGAACCTGCTGGATGACGCCGAACGATTCGAGCGGGCTGCCGCGCCCCTTGCATTGATTGTCGCGCCGACCCGCGAGCTTGCGCTTCAGGTGCACCGCGAACTCGGCTGGCTCTATCAGCATGCGGACGCCCGCGTGGTTTCCTGCGTCGGCGGCATGGATCCGCGCCGCGAGCAGCGCGAGCTGGCCGCGGGCGCCCATATCGTGGTCGGCACGCCGGGGCGACTCTGCGATCATTTGCGGCGCGGCCGACTTGACGTCAGCGAGTTGAAGGCGATCGTGCTCGACGAGGCTGACGAGATGCTCGATCTCGGTTTTCGCGAGGACATGGAATTCATCCTGCAGGCCACGCCGGAGAGCCGCCGCACGCTATTGTTCTCGGCCACCCTTCCTCGCGGCATCATTGCGCTGGCGAAGGAATATCAGCAAGACGCCTTCCGCGTTGAAGTCGCCGGCGACGAGGGCGGTCATGCCGATATCGAGTATCGCGCGATCCGGATCGCCGCCGGCGATGTCGAGCACGCCGTCGTCAATCTCCTCCGCTATTTCGAATCGCCTGGCACCCTGGTGTTTTGCAACACGCGCGAGGCCGTGCGGCATCTGCAGGCAACGCTGCTGGAGCGCGGCTTCTCCGTGGTGGCGCTGTCGGGCGAGTTGACCCAGAACGAGCGAACGCTGGCGCTGCAGGCCTTGCGCGACGGTCGCGCCCGCGTTTGCGTTGCTACCGACGTTGCCGCGCGCGGCATCGATTTGCCGAACCTGGACCTCGTCATCCACGCCGATCTGCCGAACGATCCGGAAGTCATGCAGCATCGCTCGGGGCGCACCGGGCGGGCCGGTCGCAAGGGCGTCAGTATCTTGCTGGTGCCGCCGGCGCGGCGGCGTCGCGCGGATATGTTGCTCAAGCTCGCAGGCATCGACGCGGCCTGGGGCTTGGCGCCGCAGCCGGATGAAATCCGCAAGCTCGATCAGGAGCGGCTGTTGCGCGATGATGTGTTCGCAGGCGAAATAACGGCAGAGGATGAGGCACTCGCGCAAAGCTTGCTTGCGGAACGGTCGTCGCAAGAGATCGCCACCGCGCTGGCGCGGCTCTATCGCGCGCGATTGCCCTCTCCCGAGGACATCGTCGATCCCGGCGAGGAGCGCGTCAAATCTCGTGCCGAGCGCGCCCGCGAGCGGACCGATCGCGAGGCTGGAAAGGGAGTGAAGCCAACGAAATCCTCGACGCGCCACCGCATGGCGGAGGACACCGTGTGGTTCAGCGCCGCGATCGGACGCCGGAAGAACGCGGAAGCGCGTTGGCTGCTGCCGATGTTGTGCCGCCGCGGCAGCATCAAGAAGGAAGATATTGGCGCCATTCGTATTCTCGACAGCGTCACCGAGTTCGAGATTTCCGCGCGCGTCGCCGACCGCTTCGCCGCCAGAGTTCGCCGTCCCGACAAGGAAGACAGCATTCGCATCGAGGCGATGACGAATGCCTCGCCGCGCGAGGAGGCGCGACCCTCGAAGCCGCATGGCAAAGCTCACAGCGGCAAGCCTCATCGCGAAACCAACAATGGATATGACACGCGATCCGACAAACCCGAGGCCGCTGACCGGGCGAATTTCGCCACCAGGGGCCAGCGTCGGGATAAGCCGGCCTACGCCAGAAAGCCGCGGCAGGAAGGGGAAGCGCCCGCCAAGGCCGCCTTCGGGAAGAACAAAAAGAAGAAATTTCGCGGCTAACGGTCGCCATCGAGGGTCCGGAACACGTTTCCGGAGCGCGAATGCCGACTACTTAACAGAGATTTTTGCCGACCTGGGCTAACCTTGCATCCATGTTTTGAAATGGATGCTGGGAGATTGCATGGCCAGGACAGCCCTGATGTTGGGAAAGCATTTTGAAAGCAACGTGCCGTTTTCGCTGGGCGTGATTTCGTCCGGGCGCCTGCTGCACACTGCCGGAATTACCGCGCGCGACGCCGACGGTGGAGTCGTCGGCGAAGGCGACATGCGTGCGCAGGTCGCGCAGTGCTTTGCCAATCTGGCCGATATTCTCGAGCACGCCGCGACCTCGTTCGACAACGTGGTCAAATTCACCATCTTCACGACCGACATCGACCGCTTCAACCACGACACCCGCGATATCCGGTTTCCCCATTTTAGCGGCCGTCCTGCCGCGACGCTGGTCGAGGTGAGCAGGCTCGTCGATCCGCGCATGCTGGTCGAAATCGAAGCCATCGTTTGCCTGGATTGATGCGATGGAACGCTCTGCACCGCAGTCCCTCGCGAATTTCCTCACGGCCGAGGCGCAGGCCATCGCGGACCGCTGCACGAAATGCGGCCAATGCGTCAGCGTATGCCCGGTCATTCCGTATGGCGCCGCGGTGAATACGGTGCCAGGTCAGGTCGTCGGCGGCATCGTGGACTTCCTCAGCGGGCAGGAACAACTCGATCCGGCTTCGGACACGTGGGCGTCGACTTGCAACGGCTGCGGTCTCTGCATCCCCGCTTGTCCCGAGGAGATCAATCCGCGCAAGATGCTCGCGCTTGCCAGCGCGAGATCTGCGTCGCGCGGATCGAAAACCCCCGAGCTTTTTCGTCGCATGTCGCGCGCCATCAAAATCATGGCCGCCATGCAGCTTATCCCTGAGGAATTCCGCCGCGTATTCGTGCCGCCTCGCAGGAGGCGCGCGCCGATCGTATTCTATCTCGGCTGCAACGCGCTGCGAACGCCCCATTTGCTGTTCAACTCGGTGGCCGTGCTCGACGCGCTGGATGCCGACTATGAAGTCGTCGGCGGCCCGTCTTCCTGTTGCGGCGTCATCGCCACCAAATGGGAAGGTGAAATCCGCACCGGCGAACGCGTCACCGCGAACGCGATCGATCGTTTCGAAGGGTTCAGTCCGGAGCGGGTGCTGAACTGGTGCCCGACGTGCCAGTTGCACCTTGGCGAAACCCTCGAAGGCTATCGCAAGAGCAGCTACGACTTCGACCATTTGACCGAATATCTCGTCAGCCGAATTGACGAACTGCGGGAAAAATTTGTGATCCCCATCGCACGCCGCGTCATCGTCCATGCGCATGTCGGCCGCGCCGATATCTGCCGCAATGTCGATTTGTTGTTGCGCGCGATTCCGGGCCTCGAAATCATCGAAACCGTTTTTGAATCGGGCTACACCTGCGGCGGCTCCGGCTGCAGCAAGTCGCCGGAATTGGCCGCACGCGAACACAACGAGCTTCTTGCGCGCGCAGACGCGACGGGCGCCGATATCCTGGTTACGCTCTACCATGGCTGCCACGCCGTTTTCATCGGCGCGGAGGCCGATGGAAAGTTCCGTGTGCTCAATTACACCGATCTGCTGGTCGAAGCGCTTGGCGGCGTGCCTCATGCCGATCGGCTGAAGGAGTTTCGCCTCCTCGATGACTGGCAGATGATCGTCGAAGAAGGCCGCCCCTATTTGCAAGCCAATGGCCTGGACATCGATCCGGAATGGCTCAAGCAGCATGGACCTGCCATCTTCGCGTCGCTGGAATTCAAGGGGCAGCTTGATTGTTTTGAGAAAGGACATGCGCATGCAAACCCTGCCTGATGCGCAGGTTCCCGCCAGAACGCTGTCGCCGAAATGGAATATCGCGACCGAGGGATTGAGCGCGGCACAGCGTCAGACGATCCTCGATCGCATGGAGGTTGTGTCGTTCGAACCGAAGGAAATCCTGTTCGATCAGGACGAGCCGAGCGATACGCTGCTGCTCGTCACCGAGGGCCGTATCAGGCTGTTCCAGACGCTGGAGAACGGCGAACAATTCACCTTCGGCATCTGCCTGCCGGGCACGATCCTCGGGCTGGCGGCAACCGTCACCGGACAGAGCCGCATCCTATCGGCCGAATCGTTGGAATCGGCCACCGCGTCCATCATGACGCGCACCGATTTCCTGCATTGCCTCGTGGAAATTCCGCCGTTCCACTGGAACATCACCCGGCTGCTCGCCATTCTCTCGATTGAGAGCATCGAACGCAGCGGGCCGATGGTGCTGGACCGCGCCTCGGTGCGGCTCGGCACGGTGCTCAAATCGCTGGCGCGGCCGGAGCCGGGTGATACGCCGCAGCAATGCCTCTCCGTGGTCGACCTGACGCAGCAGGAACTCGCCAGGATGATCGGCGTGAGCCGAAGCTGGGTCGCGATCGCGCTGTCCGAATTCGAGCGGCTCGGGCTGATCTCCAAGAGCCGCGGCAAGATCGTGATCCGCAATACTAAGCGCCTCGACGACTTCATCGCCGAGCAACGCAATCACTAGCGCCGATCTCGCGCGGATACCTCAAACGGAAGTCCAACACAGGATAGCCCATGAGCGTCTACATCATCGCCCAGTTGATGTTCACCCGGCGCGAACTCTACGATCGCTATCAGGCGCGCTTTACGGACGTATTCAAGAAATTCCGTGGCAAGCTGCTGGTAGCGGACGCAGATCCGGTCGTGCTGGAAGGCGAATGGCCGCGCGACAAGGTCGTGATCATGGAATTTCCCGATGACGCCGCGGCAAAGGAATTTCAGAGTTCGCCGGAATATCAGGAGATCTCGGTCGATCGCAAAGCGGGCGCCGACGCCATCGTGCTGGTGGTAAGGGGCCTGTGACATCGCGAACCGTTGAGTTGATCGTCCGGTCGTAACAAGCCGCCGCTCGCCATGATTCCATCCTCGTCGTCGTCCTCCATGGACGCCGGCACTGCCATGCTTTGACGGTTCCGTGCTCGCATTATTGCATTCCGGAACATCAACGAGGCCGGCTTTCGCCGGGCCATTCTTGTGCTATTGCTGTCAGGCGCTTCGCTCGCTTTGACATGATTGCTCCATCATGACCGAAGCTTGCGAAGCCTTAATAATCCTTCAGCATTGGCCGAAAGAATCATGACCGCACCTGAGCGAAATGCTTCCGTCTCGATTGATCCCGTAAAGCTCGACCGCCTCGCCGAAGTCGCGGTCAAGGTCGGCTTGCGGCTACAGCCGGGGCAGGACCTGCTGCTGACCGCCCCCTCGGTCGCGCTGCCGCTGGTGCGCCGGATTGCCGTACATGCGTACAAGGCCGGCGCGGGTTTGGTGACCCCGTTACTGTCGGACGAGGCGATCACGCTGGCGCGCTACCGCTACGGCCACGAGGCCGGTTTCGACCGTGCCGCCGACTGGCTCTACGAGGGCATGGCGAAGGCGTTCGGCGCCAACACCGCACGCTTGGCCATCGTCGGCGACAATCCGATGCTGCTGTCGGGCGAGGATCCCGTGAAGGTGGCGCGCGCCAGCAAGGCCAATTCGATCGCCTATCAGCCGGCGCTGGAGAAGATCGTCAATTTCGATACCAACTGGAACATCATCGCCTATCCGAGTCCGTCCTGGGCCAAGCAGGTTTTCCCTGACGTCCCCGAGGACGTCGCGGTGGCAAAACTGGCGGACGCGATCTTTGCGGCGTCCCGCGTCGATCAGGATGGCGCCGTCGCCGCATGGGAAAAACACAACGCCGTGCTGCGCGAGCGCACCGAATGGCTGAACGGCCAGCGCTTCCACGCGCTGAAATATTCCGGCCCGGGCACCGATCTGACGATCGGTCTTGCCGATGGTCACGAATGGGAAGGCGGCGCCTCGACCGCGAAGAACGGCATTACCTGCAACGCCAACATCCCGACTGAGGAAGTCTTCACCACGCCGCATTGCCGGCGCGTCAGCGGCCATGTCGTCTCCTCCAAGCCGCTGTCCTATCAGGGCACGCTGATCGACAACATGGCGGTCAGGTTCGAGGAAGGCCGCATCGTCGAGGCAAAGGCCTCGCGCGGCGAGGAGGTGCTCAGGAAGGTGCTCGACACCGACGAGGGCGCGGCGCGTCTTGGCGAAGTGGCGCTGGTACCGCATTCCTCGCCGATCTCAAAAAGCGGGCTGTTGTTCTTCAACACGCTGTTCGATGAGAACGCCGCCTCCCATATCGCGCTCGGCCAGTGCTACTCGAAATGCTTCGTTGGCGGCGACAAGCTGACGCCGCAGCAGATCGCCCAGCAGGGCGGCAACAAGAGCCTCATTCACATCGACTGGATGATCGGATCGGCCGAAACCGATATCGACGGCATTCACGCCGACGGAAGCCGCGTGCCGGTATTCCGCAAGGGCGAGTGGGCGTAATTAGCCCAGCGTGAGCCTGTAGAAGTCGGTCGCCGTCCTCGAAAACAGCGCCGTCTTCTCGGCTTCGCTATACTGCGCGGCGATACGCTTGAAGGCGTTGAAGATCACCTGATAGCTGCACTGGCCTTTATCAGGCGGAAAATTGCTTTCGAACATGCATCGATCGGGCCCAAAGGCCTCGATGCAGGTTTCGATATAGGGACGCCACGCGGCGGCGGCCTGTTCCGAAGACGGCGGCTTCGGGCGTAGGTGAAAGTCGTAGCCGAGCAGGCACATCGCCAGCCCGCCGAGCTTGACCGCGACGTTCGGGCATCGCGCGATTTCCTGGATCGAGGCCTTCCATTGCGGAAAGACTTCGTCGCGCCGGCCGGCAAAGCGGCCGATGCCGACCGGGCCGCCGCAATGATCGAGCACGATTTTGGTGTCAGGGAAAGCGCGGGCGAGGCTGGTGAGTTCGCCGATCTGCGGATGAAACAGCCAGGCGTCGAAGCTCAGGCCCAATGGCGCGAGGCAGGCAAAGCCCCTGCGAAACGTGCTGTCGAGCAACAGCCCCTGCGGCCGTCTCGCATACATGCCGGCGACGTTGGGGTCGGCATCCCACGCCGAGGAATGCCGTGGCTTTGCCTTCACACCCCTTCCAGAATGATCACCGTTGGCGTGCCCGGCAGCGTGTCGCGCGAAATCTTCAACGTCCGTTCCGTCCGCTGCTCGATCTGGAACTGCTGGCCGATCAGGCGCATGAACTCATCGAGCGGCGTGGCGAAACGGTGCATCGGCAGCACGATCGAGGAGCGCAGCCGCCGGGTGATTTCGGAAACGCCGTCGAGCGACATCGTATAGGTGCCGTCGATCGGCACCATCACGATGTCGAGCCGGCCGATCGCCGCAAAATGCGTCTCGTCGAGTTTGTGATGCAGATGTCCGAGATGGCCGATGCAGAGGCCGGCGACTTCGAAGATGAAGATGGAGTTGCCATCCTTGATCATCCCCCCGCCGAAGCCCTCGCCATAGTAGCGGCGGATGTCGGTCGGCACGTTGCGGATATAGACGTCGCCGACGCGCGTTGAGATATGCGCCGCCTGTCCATTCTCGCCCCAGCCATGCAGGACGTGCGGAATCTTTGGATCAGGAAATAATGTGTAGTGGGTGGAATGCGCGCGATTCATGGTGACGACGTCAGGAAGTCGTCCGGTCCGGTAGGCGCCGTTGAAGTCGGTCGCGATCCGCACGCCGTCGGGCGTATCGATGTAATAGGTGGAATGCCCGACATAGGTAATCGCGACCTCTTCCACCTTGGCGGCGGTACGGCGCAGGCTGACCGGAACGGCGCGTGGCGGCGTGCTCGCCATCGCGAGGCACTCGCTGCGTAAGGGCTGCTGTTGGGCGGCCGCCGGGACGATCAGCGAACCGAGGAGGGCGAGGGCGACAGCAAGGGATCGCAACATGGCATGACCCGTCAGCGGTGAAGGCCGTGGGCGACACTGTATCGCCGAATTCGGGAGACGTCATGGCATTCGCGCACGGCAGCGCCGGATTTGCTTCATTGGGGCCGGACTATGACATATCGTAAAATTCAACCAGGGAGTTCGCCGTGACTGAAGAAACCGCTGCCCCAGCCCCGCGTGCCCAATCATCGAAGCGGCTGGAGCCGCTGCGCCAGGTCGATGCCGGCCCGCTCAGCACCGCCTATTACGAGGCGGGTCCGGCGGATGGCCCCGCCGTGATGCTGATGCACGGCTTTCCCTACGACATTCATTCCTATGTCGACGTCGCACCGCAACTGGCTGCCCAAGGCTGCCGTGTCTTCGTTCCCTATCTGCGCGGCTATGGTCCGACCCGGTTTCGCGATGCCGTGACGCCGCGCTCGGGCGAGCAGGCGGCGGTCGGCGCCGACATGATGGCGCTGATGGATGCGCTTCATATCCGCCGTGCGGTGTTCGCGGGCTATGACTGGGGTGGGCGCGCGGCCTGTGTCGGCGCGGCGCTATGGCCGGAGCGCTGCCTCGGCCTCGTCTGCGTCAATTCCTATCTGATCCAGGATATTGCCAACGCGATGGTGCCGATGCGCCCCGAACGCGAGGTGGCGCTGTGGTACCAGTATTACTTCCAGCTCGAGCGCGGCCGCGCCGGCCTTGCAGCCAACCGGCGCGAGATCGCCCGAATATTGTGGACGCAGTGGTCACCGAACTGGTCGTTCGACGATGCCTGTTTCGAGCGGACTGCGAGCGCCCACGACAATCCCGACTACGTCGACGTGGTGATCCACAGCTATCGCCACCGCTTCGGTCTGGCCGAGGGAGATCCGCAATATGCCGACATCCAGCGCCGGCTGGCGGCACTTCCTCCCATCACCGTGCCGTCAATCACACTGGACGGCGCAGGCGATGGCGTGGCGCCCGCGAGCGATGGCACCGCCAGCGCGCCGAAATTCACCGGCCGCCGCGTCCATCGCGTGGTGCCCCGCGTCGGGCACAATCTGCCGCAGGAAGCGCCGGAGGAGTTTGCGGGGGCTGTGATGGAGCTGGTTCGCGGATAAGTCGACTTTGCCGTATGGCATAAAAAGACCGAACGTTGTCCGCTACCCCCGCCGCGGGCTGATCTTCCACGTCGCAGCCAGGATCGCCGCGGTCAGCGCGCCGCTGATCACGGCCGCAACCGGAATGGTGACCGCGAGGACTGACGTCGCGGCCCAGCCGATTGAGCAGAAGGCTTCCGCGAAGGTCGCCAGTCGCGACGAAGTCTGGCGGCGGCGGAACTGGGTGCGCTTGGCCTGCACGCGGAACCAGAGCTGGATCGCGGCGGCGGAGACGGTCGCGATAATGACGCCGAGCGCGGTGACGATCGCCTGCGTCAAGGAGGCAAATGCAAGGGCTGCGATCAGCGGCGTGAAGATGGCGCCAATTGAGATCAGCACCACTTCAATCTTGGCGCGGATCACGTGCGAGGGCGGCAGCGGTGCGGTTGCGACCAGGTCGGCGGCATCTTCTCCTGAAATCGTCAGCCAGGCGAGGCCGCCGGCAAGCTGGCCCGCCGCCATCACGATTACGGGCGTGATCAGCACGATCGCGTCAGAGCTTTCGGAAAAGCTTCGCCACAGCATCAGGGCCGGCGGCACCAGATACAGCAATTGCATCAGGCTTTGCGACAGCAGCCATGGGTCGCGCCGCAGCAGCACGAACTCCTTGGTGCGAAGCGCCCGTTGCCGCGAGCCGCCGCGAAATGCCGTGGCGCGCGGCCCGCGACAGACAGCGCGCGTGGTGGCGGCGACACGGACGACGGTATCGGCAAATCGCGGCGAAAAGACCGCCATCACCGCGCCGAGCAGCAGGAGCCCGCCGGCCATGAGCCATGACAGCACCATGCCGTCGCCGATCGCCGCGCGCGCCGGCCACCACAGCGGACTGTCGAGATCAGGCGCATAGGCTGAAGCGGCATCGGAGGTCAGCACGGTGAAGCGAGACAACGTGCCATAGGAAAGGATGGCCGCGACCTGGAGCGCGATGACGAAGCCGGCGCCGATGACGGCGGCCACGATCTGTGCGACGAGGCGGGTGCGGCTCGGGCCGATCAGCCTGAACAGCAGCACGGTGATCGCGATCGCTACCGCTGCGGCCGAAAGGCCGATGGCGACGACGACGCCGAACGCCGAGAGCCAGCGCGCGCCGCCGCCGATCACGAGAACGTCGACAAAGGGCGTCGACAGCAGCAGCGCCATTCCGATGACGGATAGCGCGATCGCCGCGATCCGCACCGAGAACACGTTGGCGAGGTTCGCCGGTGACGACATCAGGAGGTCGAGATCGGCGCGGGCGTAAAACACCCGCGTCACGGACTCGATCGCCTGCGACAGCATCAAGGCCCAGGCGAGAAGGATCGTCGCGGTGATGACGATCAGTTCGGGCTTGCCTAACGGCGCCTGCAAATCGGCAAAGCGGCCGATCACCGCATAGGCCGGCAGGTGCATGATGGCAGCGAACACGACCAGGGCAATGATCGCACGCTTTCGTTTTCCCCGGCTGCCGGTCATCATGGCCAGCCATTCGCGCCAGGCCAGCCGGATTTCGTGCCGAGCATACCAGGTGAGCGCCGCGGCCGAACTCATGCGGCTGCCGCCCCGGCGTCGACGAGCGCGATGAACATGTCTTCGAGGCTGGTGTCGCCGCGGCCATTCTGCTGGCGCAGCTCACTGAGCGTCCCCTCGGCCACCAGCCGTCCCGCGGCGATAACGCCGATCCGATCGGCCATCCGCTCGGCTACTTCGAGAATATGCGTCGTCATGATCACGGTGCAGCCGGAGCGGACGCGCTCCTGCAGCAATCCCTTGACGTGCCGCGCCGACAGCGCGTCGAGCCCGGTCAGCGGCTCGTCCAGGATGATCAGCCGGGGATCGTGAACCAGCGCGCCGGCGAGCGCCACCTTCTGCCGCATGCCCTTGGAAAATCCCTCGCAGCGTTCGTGCAGATGCGGCTCCAGTCCGAGCGACGCCAGAAGCTGGTGAGCGGAAGTTTCGGAAGTTGCGGGATCGATGCCCCACAGGCCGGCGACGAATTCGAGATATTCCAGCGGCGTCAGCTTGTCGTAGATCATGGGCTCGTCGGAAACCCAGGCCATGATCTGCTTGGCGGCGACGGGATCGGCAAGCGCATCGATGCCCAATATCGCGACAGAGCCGGCGTCGGGCCTGAGCAGACCGGCGACCATGCGCAGGGTCGTAGTCTTGCCGGCGCCGTTGGGGCCGAGCAGGGCATAGAACTCGCCAGTGCGAACGGTGAGGTCGAGCGCATCGACCGCCGGGCGGTCAAAACGCTTCGTTAACCCTCGCACCTCGAGCGCCGATACATCCGCCTTCATGATTTCGGAGCGATCCAGTTGTTCGCCGCGGACCATGAACCGAAGAACTTTCGGCGCGGTGAATCTGGTGGACCAAATCGCGCTGATCCCCGCAACTTCCCGGGATGCGGCATTTCTCCGCAATTGTTAACGGCGCCGCTCGCACCGCTTTGTTGACAGCGGTCGGCGCTTTGGGCTCAATGCAGCGGGACATATGCGGCTGCAGGCATCGTGGATGCCGGGCAGCGTGTAGACGCAAGATGCGAAAGAGGCGATCGACAGAATCGCCCGGCATCGGGGAGGGAAATGATGCTGGACTTCGTTCAGCAGCTCGTGAGTGGCATCGCGCTCGGCTGCGTCTATGGCCTGATCGCGCTCGGTTTTGTGCTCATTTACAAGGCAACCGAGGTCGTCAATTTCGCCCAGGGCGATTTGATGATGCTGGGCGGATTCTTCGCCTTCACATTCATCGGCATGCTTGGTCTCAATTACTGGCTCGGATTCGCCGGTGCCGTCATTGCCATGGCCCTGTTCGGCATGTTGGCCGAACGCGTGGTCGTGCGCCCGATTCTCGGTTATCCGCAGTTTTCCATCATCATGGCGACGATCGGGCTCGGATATTTCCTGCGCTCCGTGGTCGGCATGATCTGGGGCACCGACGATTTCAAGATCGAGACACCGTTCAGCGACGGTGTGCTGCGGATCGGATCGCTGGTGCTCGCATACGACAAGCTGTCGGTGATCGCCGCCACCATCATCCTCTGCGCGCTGTTGTATCTGTTCTTCAACCGCACCACGCTCGGCACCGCGATGCGCGCCAGTTCGGAGAACATGCTCGCTGCCTACTACATGGGCATTCCGGTCAAGCGCGTGGTCTCGATCGTGTGGGCGATCGCTGCGGCGGTCGCGACAGCAGCCGGCGTGCTGCTAGCGCCGATCACCTTCATTCACTCCAATGTCGGACTGGTGCTTGGTTTGAAAGCATTTCCCGCCGCCGTGCTCGGCGGCTTCGGCTCGATCCCCGGCGCCGTGGTCGGAGGCGTGCTGATCGGCGTGATCGAGAGCATGGCCGGCTTCTACCTGCCGCAGGGCTGGAAAGACGTCGCACCCTACATCGTCCTTCTGGTGGTGCTGCTGCTCAAGCCCGAAGGCCTGTTCGGTGTTCACATGCGGAAGAAGGTCTAATGCGTTTTCTCTTCAAGACGGATTACGAAGACGACATCAAACTGTTTCCGCACAGCGGCTACGTCGTCTCCTACGGTACCCTGCTGGCGTTTCTCCTGATCGCGCCGTTCGTGCTTTCCAGCTACCTCGTCAGCCAACTGGTGTTCGTCTGCATCTATGCAACGGTCGGCGTGGGACTGATGATTCTCACCGGCTTCACCGGGCAGGCCTCACTCGGGCACGCCGCATTTCTGGCGATCGGCGCTTACACGGCGGCCTATCTGCAGCAGTTCAACGTGCCGTTTCCGGTCTATTTCCTGGCCGGCGGCCTGTTGACCGGCGTGGTCGGCGCGCTGGTCGGATTCCCGGCGCTGCGGCTGACGGGCATCTATCTCGTCATCGCGACAATTTCCTTCGGCTTCATCGTCGAGGAGGTGCTGGCGCGTTGGGAAAGCGTAACCCACGGCAACGAGGGCATGCGGGTCAAGACGCTGAGCCTGTTCGGGCAGGCGGTGCCGCAAAACGGCCCGGCCTTCTACTATCTCTGTCTTGCCGTACTGATCCTCACCATCGTCGGCGCGCTCAATCTGCTGCGCTCGCCGACAGGACGCGCCTTCGTCGCGATCCGCGACAGCGAAACTGCGGCGCGCAGCATGGGCGTCAATGTGTCGCTTTACAAGGTGAAGTCGTTTGCGATCAGCGCGGCGATCACAGGCCTCGCCGGCGTGCTGTTCGCGCACAAGCTCTCCTTCATCTCGCCAGAAATGTTCACGCTGCAGCTCTCGATCGAGTTCATCATCGTGATCCTGATCGGCGGCGCCTTCAGCCTGCACGGCGCGGTGTTAGGTGCAATCTTTCTGGTCATGATCGATCCGTTCCTGACGTACCTGAAGGACGACCTGCCCGGCATCATCGCCGGCATCGCAGCGACCTTTGGCGCCGACAGCATTGCGGCGGGCAAAATTCACGACAATGTCGCCGCTATTGCGTCCGCCAATGGCTTGAAGGGCGCGATCTACGGGGTGATCATCGTGCTGTTCGTGCTGTTCGAGCCGCTCGGTCTCTACGGCCGCTGGCTGAAGATAAAACTCTTCTTCCAACTCTTCCCGCTCTACAAGCGCGCTACCTTCAAACGCCAGAAGATCTACGTGAAATCGGAGCGGAACCGATGAGCTATTTCCGTGCCGAAAATCTCTCTCTGCACTTCGGCGGCCTCAAGGCTGTCGATTCCGTCAGCTTCGCTGTGGAGAAGGGCGAGATACTCTCGATCATCGGCCCGAACGGCGCAGGCAAGAGTTCAATCTTCAACCTGATCTCGCGGATTTATCCACCGACCTCTGGCAGGATCTTCTTCGAGGACCAGGATATTACCAATCAGCCGGCCTACGATATCGCAGGCCTCGGCATCGCCCGCACCTTCCAGAACATCGAATTGTTCGAGAATGCGACCATGCTGAGCAATCTATTGGTCGGCCGGCACCGCCACTCCACCACGCGGCTCTGGCAGGAATTGTTGTTCCTGCCGAGCGTGCGCGCCGGCGAAAAGATGCATCGCCGCCGCGTCGAGCAGGTGATCGAGTTCCTCGATCTCGAAGCCTATCGCGACAAGCTGATCTCGGGGCTGCCTTACGGCGTCCGCAAGGTGATCGAGCTGGCGCGCGCGCTGTGTTCCGAGCCGAAGCTGATCCTGCTGGACGAGCCGTCCTCCGGGCTCAACGTCGAGGAGACCCAGGACATGTCGTTCTGGATCCGCGACATGAAGACCGAGCTTGGCATCACCGTCTTGATGGTCGAGCACGACATGACGCTGGTCAATCGCGTCTCCGACCGCGTGATTGCGCTCAACTACGGCCGCGTGCTGGCGATGGGCTCGCCGTCCGAGGTGCAGCGCCATCCCGACGTCGTCGCCGCCTATCTCGGCGCATGAGGATGATGCCATGAGCGCTTCCGACATCATCCTCAAGCTCAGCAATATCGAGAGCTATTACGGGCCGATCATGGCCATCCGCGGCATCAGCCTGGAAGTGCCGCGCGGCCGCATCGTTACCTTGCTCGGCGCCAACGGCGCCGGCAAGACCACGGTGCTCAAGACCATCTCCGGCATTCTCGATCCGCAGAAGGGCTCTATCGAGTTTCTGGGCAAGCCGATCCAGCGCATGGAAGCCGACAAGATCGTCCGGCTGGGCTTGAGCCACGTGCCGGAGGGGCGCGAGGTGTTTCCGTTCCTCTCTGTACGCGAAAATCTGATGATGGGCGCCTATCCGCGCAAGGATCGGGCCGGCGTCGCCGACGATCTCGACCGCGTCTACGGCTATTTCCCGCGGCTGAAGGAACGCATCAACCAGCCAGCCGGGCAACTTTCCGGCGGCGAGCAGCAGATGCTGGCGATCGGGCGGGCGCTGGTGAACCGGCCGACCCTGCTACTTTTGGACGAGCCCTCGCTCGGCCTGTCGCCGATCCTGGTGAAAGAGATATTCACCATCATCAAGCGCGTCAACGAGGAGCAGGGCATGTCGATCCTGCTGGTCGAGCAGAATGCCAAGGTGGCGCTGGAGACCGCGCATTACGGCTACGTGCTGGAAATTGGTCGGGTCGTGATGAACGACACCTGCGAGCGGCTGATGAATTCAAAGGATATCCAGGAATTCTATCTCGGCGCCAAGGAAGAGGGCGCCCGCGGCGAACGGCGCTGGAAGAAGAAGAAGACGTGGCGTTAGAAGATCTGGCGTTAACCGTCGCAGTCAAAAGCATGGCGTTAAGAACGAGTTAGAGCTAAATTCGAGCCTGCTTCGAAAACCAAGACCGGTTTGACACCGGCACCGGAGGCAGGCGACAGAGGGAGGAGATGCGCATGGCCAGACCGGCAGTGCTGACGGTCGCCGACACGATCGCGAAGAGCTTCTTGCTGTCCGTGGAAACACGCGGCGACCGGCCGGCGATCCGCGAAAAGAAGTTCGGCATCTGGCAGCCGACCAGTTGGCGCGAATGGCTGCAGATATCCAAGGACGTGGCCTATGGTCTGCATGCCAGCGGGTTCCGGCCCGGGGACGTCGCCTCGATCATCGCCAACGCCGTGCCGGAATGGGTCTATGCCGACCTGGGCATCCTCTGCGCCGGCGGCGTTTCATCCGGCATCTACCCGACCGACTCCTCGTCGCAGGTTGAATATTTGATCAACGATTCTTCGAGCAAGGTGATCTTCGCCGAGGACGAGGAGCAGCTCGACAAGATACTCGCCTGCCGTTCGCGTTGCCCGACGCTGCAGAAGATCGTCGTGTTCGACATGGAAGGCCTGACCGGCTTCAGCGACCCGATGGTGTTGTCGCTGGCCGAATTCATGGCGCTCGGTCGCAACCACGCGCAGGGCAACGAGGGGCTGTGGGACGAGATGATCGAAAGCCGCAGCGCAGGCGATCTCGCCATCCTGGTCTACACCTCGGGCACCACCGGCCCGCCCAAGGGCGCCATGCATTCCAACCGCAGCGTGACGCACCAGATGCGCCACGCCAACGACCTGTTTCCGTCGACCGACAACGAGGAACGGCTGGTGTTTCTGCCGCTCTGCCACGTCGCCGAGCGGATCGGCGGCTATTACGTCTCGCTGGCGCTGGGATCGGTGATGAATTTCGCCGAGAGCCCGGAGACCGTGCCGGATAATCTGCGCGAGGTGCAGCCGACCGCCTTCCTCGCGGTGCCGAGGATCTGGGAAAAGTTCTATTCCGGAATCACGATCGCGCTGAAGGATGCGACCAAGTTCCAGAACTGGATGTACCGCAACGCGCTCGCCATCGGCAATCGGATGACCGAGTACAAGCTGCAGGGCGATACGCCGCCACTGTCCTTGCGGCTGGCCAACCGCGCCGCCTATTGGCTGGTGTTCCGCAACATCCGCCGCATGCTCGGGCTCGATCGGTGCCGGCTGGCCTTTACCGGCGCGGCCCCGATCGCGCCGGACCTGATCCGCTGGTATCTCGCGCTCGGTCTCGACATGCGCGAAGTCTACGGCCAGACCGAGAATTGCGGCGTCGCGACCATCATGCCGCCCGATCGCATCAAGCTCGGCTCGGTCGGCAAGGCCGCGCCGTGGGGCGAGGTTGCGATCTCGCCCCAGGGCGAAATCCTGATCCGCGGCGATTTCCTGTTCATGGGCTATCTGAACCAGCCGGAGAAGACCGCCGAGACCATCGACGCCAAGGGATGGCTGCACACCGGCGATGTCGGCTCGATCGATAATGAAGGCTTCGTCAAGATCACTGACCGGATGAAGGACATCATCATCACCTCGGGCGGCAAGAACATCACGCCGTCGGAGATCGAGAACCAGTTGAAATTCTCGCCTTACGTTTCGGACGCCGTGGTGATCGGCGACAAGCGGCCGTATTTGACCTGCCTCGTGATGATTGACCAGGAGAATGTCGAGAAATACGCGCAGGACCACGATATTCCGTTCACCAATTATGCCAGCCTGTGCCGTGCGCAGGAGATCCAGGACCTGATCCAGCGTGAAATCGAGGCGGTCAATGCCAACTTCGCGCGCGTCGAAACCATCAAGAAGTTCTACCTCATCGAGCGTCAGTTGACCCCCGAGGACGAGGAGCTGACGCCGACCATGAAGCTGAAGCGCAGCTTCGTGAACAAGCGCTACGCCGCCGAGATCGACGCCATGTATCGCGAACGGGCGGTGGCATAGGCGCCCATTTGGAACAAAATATTTGAAAACGGCGAAGGACTGAGAAGGCCCCACCCTTCGCGCAACACGGGCCAAGGAAGAGGAGACTGCAATGTCGAAATCGTTCAAGGTGCTGGGCCTTGCGGTGAGCGCCCTTGCGCTGACCCAATTGCCGGCCGCAGCCCAAACCAAGGTTACCGATCAAGGGATCTCGGCCAATGAGATCGTGATCGGTACCCATCAGGACCTGTCCGGTCCGATCAAGTTCTGGGGCGTGCCGGTATCCAACGGCATGAAGATGGCCGTAGAGGAGATCAACGCCGCAGGCGGCATCCACGGCCGCAAGATCAAGCTGGTCATTGAAGACAGCGGCTACGATCCGAAACGCGCCGTGCTGGCGTCGCAAAAGATGGTCGAGCGCGACAAGGTGTTCGCCATGGTCGGTCCGATGGGCTCCCCCACCGTGCTCGCCGCGCAGGACATCCTGTTCGACGCCGGTGTCATGCAGCTCTTCCCCCTGACGGCGGCCGAATTCACCTTCAAGTTCGATCCGGCGAAGCCGCAGGAAAGGTTGAAGTTCAACAACCTGCTGCCTTACGTCGAGAGCACCCGCGCCGCCGTCAAGTACATGCTGGAGACCAAGGGTTTCAAGAAGCCCTGCATCCTGCATCAGGACGACGAGTACGGGAAGAACGTGCTTGACGGCTTCACGCAGCAGGTCAAGGCGATGAAGCTGGAGCCGGCTACTGTCACGAGCTACAAGCGCGGCGCTTCCGACTTCAGCGCGCAGATCGCCAAGATGAAATCGGACGGCTGCGATATGGTCGTGCTCGGCACCGTCATCCGCGAGACCATCGGCGCGATGGGTGAAGCCAAGAAGCTCGGATGGGACGTGACCTTCCTCGGCGCCACGCCTGTCAACGTGCTTGAAGTGCCGGCCCTCGGCAAGGAAGCGGTCGAAGGTCTCTATGCAGCCTCCGGCTTCGAAATCCCGTACGAGGACACCGCCAAGGGCAAGGTCAAGGAGTGGCTGACCAACTATAAGAAGATGTTTGGCACCGACGCCAACACCCAGGCGATCATCGGCTACAACGCCGTCCAGACCTTTGCCTTCTATGCCAACAAGGCGGGCAAGGATCTGAGCGGGCAGAAGATGCTCGACGCACTGGAGTCAGGCGAGCAGTTCCGTGACATCTTCAATTCGCCGCCGACCAAGTTCTCCAAGACTGATCATCTCGCCACCACGATCACCCAGGTCCAGCAGATCAAGAACGGCCGCTGGGTGCTGATCAAGGAAGGCCTGATGTTCTGAGGGGCGCTTCGCTCTAACGACAGGGCTTCAACGACAGAGGGCTGCGCGATCATCTCGCGCAGCCCTCTCTATTTGCGCATCTGAGGTCTGGTGCTTGCTCACCATCCCGGGATCACTTCGTCACTTCGGCCTTATCGCGTCCGCGGTGCCCTGGATGAAGGCCTGGATCTTCACCACGTCGGCTTCGGTCAGCTTGCCGGTGAAGTCGGGCATGCCCTGATCGTGGAACGGGCCCTTGAACACGAAGTTCTTCAGGTTCTCGATGGTCTCCTTGGAAACGTAGCCAAGGTTCCTGACATTGCCGCCCTTGTCGACGCCGGGCACGCCATGACACTGCGCGCAGGCGGTGACGTAAAGCGCAGTGCCTTCGGGAACGTCCTTCGGGTCGTACTTGACGCCGGCGAGCAGGCCTTCGGTCTGGTACTTCACGAAGGCCGGCGGTGGCGCCTTGCCGTCGAGCGCGAACGTGTAGACGGTACCCGGGCTCTGCAACTCGGTGGCGCGGGCGGCAATTCCGAACACGCCGCCCCAGCCGACCGCGATCGAGACATACTGCTTGCCGTCGACCAGATAGGTCGAGGCGGCCGCGACCACGCCGGTACCGACCGGCGTCTCCCAGAGCTTTTCGCCCGTCGTGGCGTTGTAGGCGATGAAGCGGCCGTCCGCAGTGCCCTGGAAAACGAGGTTGCCCGCGGTGGTGAGCGTGCCGCCGTTCCACGGCGCGACATATTCCGCGCGCCAGGCTTCCTTCTGCTTCACCGGATCCCAGGCGAGCAGGCGGCCGAACGGCGCGCTCTTCGGCGGCGTCGCGTTGAGCATGAAGCCAACGTTCCAGCCCGCCGCGGAAGCGAATTTGCCGGGCTCTTGTGCGTTGTGCTTGACCGCCTTTTCCGGCGTGAGATTCACCGGAATGTTCTGCGCCGGCAGATAGACGAGGCCGGTCTGCGGGTTGAACGACATCGGATGCCAGTTATGGGCGCCGTACGGGCCCGGGATACTGTCATACTGTTCCCTCCCGCGCGCCTCCTTCACCTCGATCGGCCGGCCGTTGGCGTCGTAGCCGGTCGCCCAGTTCACATCGACGAAGTTCTTGGCCGAAATGAACTTGCCGTTGGTGCGGTCGACGACGAAGAAGAAGCCATTCTTCGGCGCGTGCAGGATCACCTTGCGCGGCGTGCCATCGATGGTGAGATCGGCGAGGATCATCGGCTGGGTGGAGGTGTAGTCCCAGTGATCGCCGGGCGTCTCCTGGTAGTGCCAGACGTATTTTCCGGTGTCGGCGTTCAGCGCGACCAGCGAGGCCAGATAGAGGTTGTCGCCGCCGGACGGGCTGCGCACATCCCGATTCCACGGTGAGCCGTTGCCGGTACCGATATAGACGAGGTTGAGGTCTGGATCGAAGGTGATGGTATCCCACGCCGTTCCGCCGCCGCCGTTGATCCAGTATTTGCCGGCGGGATCCCAGGTCTTGGCGGCAGCCGCCATTGATTCATCCTCGAACGGTTTTGACGGATCGCCCGGCACCGTGAACCAGCGCCATGCCTGATTGCCGGTTTCGGCGTCGTAAGCGGTGACGTAGCCGCGGGCGCCATATTCCGCGCCGCCATTGCCGATCACGACCTTGCCGTTGAACACACGCGGCGCGCCGGTGATGGTGTAGGAATGCTCCTTGTCGATCAGCGTGTCCTTTTCCCAGACCACTTTGCCAGTGACGGCATCGAGCGCGATCAGCCGCCCGTCATAGACGCCGACGAACACCTTGCCTTTCCAGAGCGCGACGCCGCGATTGACCACGTCGCAGCAGCCTTTGTAGCCCTTTGTGCGATCAACCTTCGGATCGTACGTCCAGAGCCGCTTGCCGGTGCGGGCATCGATGGCGTGCACCACGCTCCAGGACGCGGTCTGATACATGACGCCGTCGACAACGACCGGCGTCGCCTCGACGCCGCGGGAGGATTCCAGCGGATAGCTCCACACCAGTCCGAGCTTCTTCACGTTGTCGGCGTTGATCTGGTTGAGCTTGGAAAAGCGCGTCTCGGCATAGTCGAGGCCGATGGTCGGCCAGTCGCTCGAGGTCGCGGTGTTGGCCTTGATCGATGCGCCGTCGACCGCCGAAGTAACCGCCTTGATGTGCTCGGGCGATCCCTTGGCGGGTGTCTGCGCAAGGGCTGTGCTGCAGCCCAGCGTCAGGCTCAGCCCGATTGCGATCACGGCCTGCGCAAGGCGCGCTGGCCGATAGGAAGTAACGGCAATTTCAGGAAATAAAAGGCAAGCGGAATCAACGCGCGGCAAGCATGTCATCTTATTCCCTCCCAGTGATCTCTAGCGGATCTGGTGGAATGCTATGCCGGTGAGAAGGATCGCGTCAATCAACGCGATGCGCGAAACGAGAAATAGAACATTTGTCTCGCATGTTTTGAGCGAGCGTTTTCACCGAACGAATGCAAGCTGGCATGCCGGCTGCAGCGCACCATTGGCCGTGAGGCAGGGAAGATCAGGTAAGGAAAGCAGATTGTTGCCTGCCGTCGCCGCGCAACAATTGCGTGCCGTCATTCAGTCGGCACGTTCGAATGACCGGTCGGCGGAGCGGCCAGAGAGCTCAAGACAAGCGGAGCCGCAAGCGTACTGCCCGAGGCGTCGGCGAGCAGCGGAGTATTGGCATATCGCATCACGCCGTGCTGACTGATCGCGAATGTCGGCCGAAAGTTTCTGACGTCGACGTCCTCGACCATCGCCATGCGGCGGTTATCTAGCGTCAGCCAGCGCCCCTCCAGCCGTGCGGCAACCACAGCATGGTCCTCGCCGTGGATGGTATCGTGCAGTACCACGATCCTGAGGTCGTCGGACGCGAGGCCGGCGCGGCGCAAGGCTATGAATTTCGCAATCGCATAATCCTCGCAGTCGCCGCCGCCGCGCGCGAGCGTTGCGAGCGGCGGCGTCCAGACGTCGATCTGGCCGTGCTGAGCGAGATCGCTCATCGGCCGGACGGCGAGATTGACGGCGCGGTTGATTTCGCCGAGCCGCGTGCGGCCTTCGCGCAAGCGCGCGGCGTCGACAATGTCGAGGAATTTCAACGCGGCCGGAGACACGCAGCCGTCACGGTCGCCTTCGCAGAGCGCAAGCTGCACCATTTCGTCGTCGAGCCGGCGCTGCACGCCGATCCATTTGTCGTGCAGTCCGCCGCTGGAGAGGGCAGATGCGACAAGCCCGAACGGCTCGGCCGACCGCTGGATCATCTCCACCGGCGCGGATGGCTCGCCCGTCTCGGCGCGCAGGTCGACTGGCCCGAACCAGGCCAGGCCGCACGCGACGATGCCCGCACGCCATGCGCGTGCATAGACTGCCAATCCCATCTGACACCCCTTGTCCGGGCATCGGCGGGCCTGCTCTGCCTGCTCGAACCCGGATCATTTCAGAACGGGCAGGATGGGCAACGGCGCTTTTGATCCGTTTAAAACGAGGGGAGGCCTATCGGAAGTTTGCGAAGGAGCGTGAACGCGGCCTTGCCGGTTTGCAGAGGATTTTATCGATCCACTCAGATCAGCGCTCATCAGGGCCGCTCGGCCATCCGAGACAGGACGCGGACACGGCGCAAAAGTTTACGGTTGCGGAAGGGTCACAGGTCACCCGAATTAACCTTACCGGCGGAATCGCTCGGTGGACGGTTGCAACCTGTCCCGGATCCCTTGAAGCGATGGCGGCTCCTTGTGGATCGGCGAAACGGTCAGCCCTTCGGGCGGCCGTCGCTTTCCTCAGGAAGCGGTACTTCTGCGCTGCAGCAAAGATAAAGTATTGTGACTGCTTATCTTTATGCCTAGAGAAGGCCGTGCCTAATTTTTTAGTCGGCCCGCGGTAAACCCTGCCTTCTCCTCGCCACACTCTCGCCCGACAGTTTTCCGGACCTTTTCGGTCGTGTTGCAGACTTACCCCATATTAAGGGTGTTCGCAGCGTGCGTGCTTTTGTGTTCCCTACCTGCATGGTATGAAAACCCCGCAGGGAAATTTCATACTTCTTAACCATTTAGATTGGTGTTCCATTGAACTACGCCGGCAAATTCGGATCGGGCGACCTCGCCCCTTTTTCCGGCGCGGATATTGGTTCTGGGGCACTGCTGTCATCGCACGGCCATCTTCCTTCCCACGGCAAGCTCCAAGTCGACAAAGTTTCGACACACGCGCCGTCCGACGCCATAATTGTTTCCGATGCCCATCTGCTCTTCAGCGGCGACTTCAAGCGATCGGGCGTCGACCTGATCCTCAGTAGCAGCGACCGCGAGGTCGTGCTGCGCGACTACTTCAAGGGCGAGAAGCGCGCTGCGCTGGCCTCGCCCGATGGCGCCCATCTCACCGGCGACATCGTCAACGCGCTGAGCGGACACACCCAGTTCGCGCAAGCGGACGGCAGTCCCAGCATCGCGCCGCCTGTGATCGGGCATGTCACCAAGCTGACGGGAAATGCGACGGCGATCCGCAACGGCGTTTCAATCATCCTGAACCAGGGCGAAACCGTCCATAAAGGCGACGTCGTCCAGTCCGGCTCCGATTCGACGCTGGGCATCACCTTCATCGACGGCTCCGTGTTCGGTCTCGCATCGAACGCCCGGATGGTGCTGAACGAGATGGTCTACGACCCCGACGGGTCGGACAACAAATCGCTGCTCAGCCTTGTGCAGGGCACGATCTCGTTCGTCGCCGGCGCCACCGCCAAGAAAGGCGACATGAAGGTCGACACCCCGGTCGCGACCATGGGCATCCGCGGCACCGCGGTGCTGGTCGAGATCGACTTCGAGGTGCCCGGCTCGGGTATCGCGCCGCCGGCGAAATTCCAGGTGCTGGTCGAGCCCGACGGCACCACCGGCTCCTACATCCTGTTCGACAAGACCACGCTGACGCCGATCGCGACCGTCAACCAGGCGGGAACGCAGACGATCGTCAGCGGCCAGGGCACGGTCAGCTTCCAATCGTCGGTGCAGCTATCGCCCGACGCGCAGAAGATCATCAGCGACGTGTTCTCGCTGAAGTTTACCGACCTGAACAACCCGAACACCAAGCTCACCACCAATTTTACCGATTCGATCGTTCCGGAAACGCTATTCATCAAGCTGGCCGGCGGGGAGTTCATTCCCGTGACGCTTCAGCTACTCAACATCCCGAGCGGGGCTACTCCCCCCGTGGATCCGGGACCGCCCCCCAGGCTCGTGCACATTCCCGGGCCGCCGCAGGCCGCGGCGTTCGGCGGTACGGTCAGCGAACGGATCGATGTGACCGCCAGCTCCGCGCTTGACAGCATCTCCGGCAGCGTCAACTACCTTGACATCAATCCCGGCGATACTCCGAGCGTCAGTACGCAGTTTTCTTCCTTCGCCTATCAGAACGCGCAGGGCGCCGACGTCACCGCCACGCTGACGGCGCAGCAACTGGCGGCGATCAAAGCAGTCGAAGTGCCGCTGTCCGTAGTGCAGGATCCCAACGGCAAGAATTTCGGCACGGCGACCTGGACCTACAACATCGCCGACGGCGCGTTCGACTTCCTCGCCGCCGGCGAGACGCTGAAACTGACCTACATGGCGCGGGTCGACAACAACTACGCGCCGTTCAACGAGACGACGTTTGTGCCGTTTACGATCGTCGTCACCGGCACCAATGACAAGCCGACGATCTCCGCGACCGGCGGCCAGATCACGGAGCGAATCGGCACCGGCAATACGGTGATCGATACCGTGTCCGGCACCGTCACCTTCGGCGATGTCGACCTGACCGACCGTCCCGTCGTCAGCGCGGCGATCTCGGCCACCGATCCGTTCCGCTACTATGATGCGCAAGGCAACGACGTCACCGCGACGCTGACGGCGGAGCAGCAGGCGGCAATTCAAGCCGTCCTGGTGCCGCTGACAGTGGTGCAGGCGGCCGGAAACAGCCATAACGGCTCGGCGACGTGGACCTACAGCATTGCCGACAGCGCGTTCGACTTCATCGCCGACGGCGAAACGCTGAACCTCAACTATGTCGCGCGGGTCGACGATGGTCACGGCGGCATCATCTCGACGCCGATCACCGTGTCGATCCATGGCGGGGAAGTCGTGGTCATCGGCACCAACGACGTTCCGACGATCGTTGACAATTTGACCACAGCCACTGACTCGGTGACGGAAGATGAAGCGGCAACGCTGGTCGCCGGCGGCACCATCACGTTCCAGGACCTCGACCTGACCGACACCCACGCCGCGACTTTTGTTCTCAAATCGTCCAATGCCAATGCCAATCTTCCGGGCTATTCGGAGGTGGCGCCACTCAGCGCGATCGGGACATTCACGCTCACATCGGTGAGCGAGAATCCGGGCGTCACCACTATTGGCTCGATCGGCTGGAGCTTCGCGCTTAACAACAACGATCCAGTGCTGCAGTCGCTGGCGGTCGGGCAAACCATCACTCAAGTCTACGCCGTCACCTTCGATGATCACCACGGCGGCACCGTCACGCAGGACGTCACGGTTACCATTACCGGCACCAACGACGCACCGACCATCACCAGCAATGCGGCAGCGGCGTCAGGCGCGGTCAGCGAAGACGCCAGCACCCCCACGCTGTCGGCCGGTGGCACGATCGCGATCCAGGACCTCGACCTGATCGACACCCATACGGCGAGGTGGCAGTTCAAGGCGTCGGCTTCGAATGCGCATCTGCCGGGATTCAACGAGGGCAGTACGCATATCGGTACCTTCACCATCGATCAGTCAGTGATCGAGAGTACCAGCGATACCAGTAACGGTGCCACGCTCGGCTGGAGCTTCACGCTTGACAACAACGATGCGGTGCTGCAGTCGCTGGCGCTGGGCCAGACCATTACGCAGGTCTATACCGTCACCTTCACCGACAATAACGGCGCATCTATAGCGCAGGATGTCACGGTCACCATTACCGGCACCAACGACGAGCCGACCATCACCAGCAATGCCGCAGCTGCATCAGGCGCGGTCATTGAGGACGCCAGCACCCCCACGCTGTCGGCCGGCGGCACGATCGCGATCCAAGACCTCGACCTGATCGACATCCACACGGCGTCATTCGTGCTGAAGTCGGCGGATGCCAACGCCGATCTGCCGGGCTATTCGGAGACGGCGCCCCTTGGCAAGATTGGGACGTTCGCAATCACGACCGTGAGCGAATACCCTACCGACACCACCAATACCGCCTCGCTGGGCTGGACCTTTACGCTCGACAACGACAACCCGACGCTGCAGTCACTGGCGCTAAACCAGACCATCACGCAAATCTATACGATCACGGTTTCCGACGGTCACGGTGGCACGGTTCTGCAGGACGTCACCGTCATCATCACCGGCACCAACGATGCGCCGGTGCTGGCCGCGTCGACGTCCTCCCTGACAACGATCACGGAAGACGAAACCACGAATACCGGGCAGACCGTTGCCTCGTTCGTCGGCAGCAGCATTTCCGACGTCGATCATGGCGCGCTGGAAGGCATCGCGATCACCGCGACGACCAGCGCGCATGGCCATTGGGAATATTCGACGGACGGCAGCAGCTTCATCGCTTTCCCTTCCGTGTCGACCGACACCGCCTTGCTGTTGGCGGCAACCGACAAGGTCAGGTTCGTTCCCGACGGGCAGGATGGTGGGACGGACACGCTCACCTACGTGGCGTGGGATCAAACGACGGGAGTCCACGGCGCGACGGCCGATGTCTCGGCAGCGGGCGGCTCCACCGCGTTTTCTGTCACTTCAGCTACTACGACTCTGACGGTGACGCCCGTCAACGATGCTCCGACCGCAGATGCACCGACGCACTATGCGGCGACCGAACAGACACCGCTGATCATCAGTGGCACCGGCTTGCATGTTGCAGACATCGACGGCAACGGCGGCACCGAAACGGTCACCCTCACCGTCGGCGAAGGAATATTGACCGTCAATGAGGGCGGAAACGACGTGTTAGTCACCGGCGGCGGGACATCCTCGGTCACGATCACCGGACTGCTTGACTACATCGAAGCGCTGCTCTCCGGAGACAATTCCGGTACGATCCGCTACACCGCGAATTCAGACAATCCGAGCGCATCGACCAACCTGACGCTGTCCGTCAACGACAATGGCAACAGCGGATCGGGCGGCAGTCAGACCGCAACCTCAACTGCGACTATCGGTATCGCACCGATCAACGACGCGCCCGTGATCGGAACCGATAAGTTCGTCGTCACAGATGTTGATGAAACGACGACTTTTTCGGGCCTTTATGTCACGGATGCCGATGCTGCCGGATCCACGTTTGCGATGTCAGCGACGACCGGTGCTAGCCCGGTAACCAGTGTGACACCGGCAAACGACAGCGGCCTTGATTTTGAGGAAATCAACACGACGCTGGACAGCGGTATCGCATACCTCCACGACGCTGCGGAACCGCAGACCGACATGGTCACGCTCACGGTTGCCGATAGTTTTGGCGGCGCCGATACGGTCAATTTCATTTTCAACCACGCTGGAACAGGCCCGGAAGTCACCTTGAACGGCACGTCCGGCAAGGACGTCATTTTTGCGACCGGCTATGCCGATACGCTGACCGGTGGTGAGGGCGCTGACCAGTTTGTCTTCACGCCGGAAGACAGTCCCAACACCGATACTATCATGGACTTCGCGCCGGGACGGGACCATATCGATCTGCGGGCGTTTGCCGCGGTGGACTCGTCCACTGTCAGTAGTTGGCTAGCTAATCCGCTGAACCAGATAAATTCTACTGACGTTCGGTTCACACTCGACACCAACGATACTATCATCCTCAAGAATGTCGTCCTGGCCAATCTGCATGCGAGCGACTTCATCGTGTCGCCGCACTAAGCCCTCTGGAATGGTGCTTCCCGAGCCGCGCTAGCTTCCTGACATCGGTGCCACCTTCCGGCTTGCGTGGCGCTGGCAGTTAGGCGAACAATCGAAAGCCATGAAGCGACTACGGACCTTACCCAAGTGGTTCAAGCGGCGCATCGGCTATGCCCGGCTGCTGTGCCTTGCGCTCCTGATCGGGTTTGCCGCGCTTCGCGTCGCCGATCCGGCGCCGGTTGAGGAAATCCGCGTCCGGACCTTCGACGCCTTCCAGCGCATTGACCCGCGCAAGAAGACCGCGCGGCCGGTCACTATCGTCGATATCGACGAAAAGAGCATGGAAACGTTCGGGCAGTGGCCGTGGCCGCGCACCCGGCTTGCTGACCTCATCACCGAACTGACCGAACTCGGCGCGGTCGTGATCGCGTTCGACGCGGTGTTCCCGGAGCCCGACCGTCTCAACCCCGACTTGGCGGCGGACACCTTCCGCAATCTCGACGAGGAAACCCGTGCCAGGCTGCGCGCGCTGCCGAGCAACGACCAGATCTTCGCCGATGCCATCCGGAAGTCGCGCGTGGTGCTCGGCGAATCCGGCCTGCCGGAGGAAATCGCGACCCTCGACAAGACGCTGCCGGTCACCGGGCTCGCGATGCTGGGCGAGGAGCCGCAGCGCTTCATGTTCGAATTTCCCGGCCTTCTTCGCAACGTTCCGGTGCTGGAACATGCCGCCGCCGGGCGCGGCCTGTTCACCATCAGGCCCGAACGCGACGGCATTGTGCGGCGGGTGCCGATGATCATGCTCGCGCAGGGCCAGACCATGCCGTCGCTGACCTTCGAGATGCTCCGGGTGGCCACCGGGTCCGGCACCATCCTGATCAAGGCGGAGAAGGCCGGCATCAAGAGCCTCGGCATCAAGGGCGTCCAGATCCCGACCGACCATAACGGCCAGCTCTGGGTCCATTATGCCCGCAACGATGCCTCAATCTACGTCCCCGCGATCAACGTGCTGGAAAAGAACGTTGCCCCCGACATGATCGCGGGCAAGCTGGTGCTGATCGGCACCTCCGCGGTCGGCCTCAACGACATCAAGACCACGCCGGTGTCCCGCGCCATGCCCGGGGTCGAAATCCACGCCCAGGTGCTCGAAAGCGCGCTGACCGGCGCGGTGATCTCGCAGCCGAACTATGGCATCGGCATTGAATTCGCAGCAGCGATGTTGCTCGGGCTTCTCGTGATTGTGTTTGCGCCCCTGTTTGGTCCGGTCTCGCTGGTCATCTTCGGGGGCGCGTTTGCATCCGTGCTGGTCGGAACGTCGGCATACTTTTACACCCAGCATCGCCTTCTGATCGACTTCACCTATCCCCTGATGTCGACCACGTCGATCTACCTCACGCTGATCTTTTCCGCCTTCGTGCGCGAGCAGGCGCAGCGCCGCCAAATCCGCTCCGCCTTCGGCCAGTATCTGTCGCCGGCCCTGGTCGAACAGCTCGCGCAGTCGCCGGAAAAGCTGGTGCTCGGCGGCGAGGAGCGCGAGATGACCATCATGTTCTCCGACATGCGCGGCTTCACCTCGATCTCGGAGACCTACAAGAACGACCCGCAGGGCCTCACGGCGCTGATGAACCGCTTCCTGACGCCGCTGACCAACGCCATCCTCGACCGCAAGGGCACCATCGATAAATACATGGGCGACGCCATCATGGCGTTCTGGAATGCGCCGCTGGACGACAAGGACCACGAGCTCAATGCCTGCGAAGCAGCGCTCGACATGCTGGACCGCGTCGACGAGCTCAACCAGGCGCGCGAGCAGGAGGCCAAGCAAGAGGGGCGTCCGTTCATTCCGCTCAATGCCGGCATCGGGCTCAATACCGGCGTCTGCGTGGTCGGCAACATGGGTTCCGACCAGCGCTTCGACTATTCAGTGTTCGGCGACAGCGTCAATCTCGCCTCGCGCCTCGAAGGGCAGTCGAAAGAATATGGTTTTCCGATCATCGTCGGCTCCAAGACCGCGCTCGCGGTCAAGGACAAGTTCGCCATTCTCGAGCTCGACTTCATCATGGTGAAAGGCAAGAAGGAGCCGGAGGTGATCTACGCCATCGCCGGTCGCGAGGACACCGCGCAGTCCGGCCGCTTCCAGCGCCTGCGCAACCTGACGATCGAGATGCTCGCCTGCTACCGCAACCGCGACTGGCACGGCGCGCTTGCGGCCATCGCGCGCGGCCGCAAGACCGACGAGGCAAATTCGCTGGAGCTGCTCTACAACCTCTACGAAGCGCGCATTCGCGGCTATCTCGAAGACCCTCCGCCGGAAGACTGGAACGGCGCGTTTGCGCTGCTGACGAAATAGCTTCCGTCGTCCCTGCGTTCGCATTGCGTTCGCAGGGACGACAAGATTACTCCAGCCCGATCTGCGTCAAATCCTGGAACCAGTGCTGCGCCTGCACGAACTTCTTCACCTTCGGCGACAGCGCATGCGGGTTGGTGTCGTGCACGACCCATACCAGCGTGGCGTCGTCGACGATCTGCGCGTGCGCCTGCGCCAACAGCTCGTCCTGTTTGGCGACATCAAAAGTCTGCTTGGCCTCGTCGATCAGCGCATCGACCTTCGCACTTCTGTAGCCACCCCAGTTGACGCCGACAGGCGCAATCTGACCGGAGTGGAAGAAGCGGACGATGGCATAAAGCGGGTCTGACGTGACATAGGCGATGTTGTTGGAGGTGATGCCGGCGTTCATCTCGTCGGCCGCGCCCTTGCGCCAGGCCGTGTATAGCGTCTCGAGTTCGACCACCTTGAAGTCGATCTCGATGCCAATCTCCTTAAAACTCTGCTGCAGGAATTCGTTCATCGGCAGCGACAGCATCTGTCCGGTGCCGCCTTGCGCGATGACGAACGTGGTCTTCAGCGGCTTCTCCTTCGAATAGCCGGCCTCCTGCACCAGCTTCTTCGCCGCCGCGACATCATATTTGAGCTCGAAGGATGGCTTGCCGAACCACGGGCTCGACGGGTCGACCTGGCCCTTGGCGGGTTTCGCCAGACCGTTCATCAGCCCGACCACCGCCTCGCGGTCGATCGCGAGGTTGAGCGCCTTGCGCAGGCGGATGTCGGTCCAGGGCGAGCCGGGCAACACGCTCAAATGATAATTCCAGACATGCGGCGTGACGTTGTCGACGATCTTCATGCCGGCGGATTTGAGCTGCGGCACCGCGTCCGGCGCCGGGGTCTCGATCAGGTCGACCTGGCCAGCTAGCAGCGCGTTGGTGCGCGTCAGCGCTTCCGGCATCGGGATCAGCACGATCTTGTCGGCCTTCGGAAGCCGCTTCTTGTCCCAATAATCGGCATTCCTGGTCAGCTCGGCGAGTTCGCGCGGCACCAGTTTTGTCAGTTTGAACGGCCCGGTGCCGGCGGGCTGGCTTGCGAACTTGTCCCAATCCTTGCCAAGCTTTTCATATTGCGCCGGGCTGGAAACCAGAAACCACAGCATCTGGTACGGAAAGAAGGAGTCGACCGCCTTGGTCGTGATCTCGATGGTGGCGTCGTCGACCTTGGCGTAGCTGGCGACCGAGGGCAGGCGGGTCTTCACCTGCGCGCTCTGCCGCTTGTCGAACTGCGGTGCCTTGTCGTTGAGCACCTTGTCCAGATTCCAGATCACCGCGTCGGCATTGAATTCGCTGCCGTCGTGAAACTTGACGCCCTTGCGGAGCGAGAAGCGCCATTTCTTCTTGTCGCTCTCATCGACCTTCCATTCGGTCGCAAGCCCCGGCACCAGTTTGCCGGGCCGGTCGGCGACGCCCATCTCCCACGCGACCAGCGGATCGTAGATCGTATAGGCGGAAAACTGATAGGCGCCGGCGCCGCGGTCGGGCTGGCCAGTGGTCAGCGGGATGTCCGCCATGGAAATGCCGTAGCGCACAATGGTCTCGGCCTGCGCCGAAATCGTTGAGATGCCAAGAGCTAAGCCCACGGCCAGAGTTGCGGCAGGAAGAAGCATCGAATTTCGAGTGCGCATGAATTAGGCTCCATCGGGCAGGGTTTGGAGCTAAAAATGCAAGCTTGGTGCCAGCTTAGGCATTGGACTTGACGTGCATGCGCGCTTCACAAGGAGTTGTGCGGTCAAACGCATAGCCCGAAGGGAAGCATGCCGTTTGGCACAGGCGTTGCATACGGCTGCATAAGAATTAGTCACCGAAGCGTTTAGAAGGGGATTGCTGCATATGCGTAACGACAAATCGAACAAGACGGCCACCGCGTGGCTGCTGGCAACCGCGCTGGTGGTCGGGTTGCCGCAACTCGCAAGTGCCGAAACGGTGCTGCGGATCGGCATGACCGCTGCCGATATTCCGCGCACGCTCGGCCAGCCCGATCAGGGTTTTGAGGGCAACCGCTTCACAGGGCTGACGATGTATGACGGCCTGACGATGTGGGACCTCTCATCCCGCGACAAGGCAAGCGTCATGATTCCGGGCCTCGCGACCGAATGGAAGGTGGACGAGGCCGACAAGAAGAAGTGGACCTTCAAGCTGCGCCCCGGCGTCAAATTCCATGACGGCAGCAATTTCAATGCCGACGCCGTGGTCTGGAACGTCGAGAAGGTGCTGAAGCAGGATGCGCCGCATTTTGACGCCAGCCAGGTCGGCGTCACCGCCTCGCGCATGCCGACGCTGGCCTCGGCGCGCAAGATCGACGACATGACGGTGGAATTGACCACCAAGGAGCCGGACAGCTTTCTCCCGATCAACTTGACCAACCTGTTCATGGCGAGCCCTGCCAAGTGGCAGGCCTTCTATGACAAGGCTGAAGGCGCCGACGCCAAGGCGAAATCGCAGGCCGCGTGGGCGGCGTTCGCCAGAGACGCCTCGGGCACCGGCCCTTGGAAGATGTCGAAGTTCACGCCGCGCGAGCGGCTCGAACTCGTCAAGAACGAAGGCTATTGGGACAAGGGCCGCGTGCCCAAGGTCGACCGGATGGTGCTGCTGCCGATGCCGGAGGCCAATGCCCGCACCGCGGCCTTGCTGTCCGGCCAGGTCGACTGGGTCGAGGCGCCCGCGCCCGACGCGGTCAGGGAGATCAAGCAGCGGGGCTTCCAGCTCCAGGCCAATGAATCGCCGCACGTCTGGCCGTGGCAATTTTCGCGTATTGAAGGCTCGCCCTGGAACGACATCCGCGTCCGCAAGGCCGCCAATCTCTGCATCGACCGCGAAGGGCTCAAGGAGGGGCTGCTTGCGGGCCTGATGGTGCCGGCGACCGGCACGTTCGAGCCCGGCCATCCCTGGCGCGGAAAGCCGACCTTCGAGATCAAATATGACCTGAAGGCCGCCCAGAAGCTGATGCAAGAGGCGGGCTACGGCCCGAACAAGAAGCTGACAGTGAAGACGCAGACCTCGGCGTCGGGATCGGGCCAGATGCAGCCCTTGCCGATGAACGAATATCTGCAGCAGGCGCTGGCTGAATGCTACTTCGACGTTCAGCTCGACGTCATCGAGTGGAACACGCTGTTCACCAACTGGCGCCGCGGCGCCAAGGATCCCTCCGCCAACGGCGCCAACGCCACCAACGTCACCTACGCGGCGATGGATCCGTTCTTCGCGCTGGTGCGCTTCCTGCAATCGTCGATGGCGCCTCCCGTCTCGAACAACTGGGGCTACATCAACAATCCCAAGTTCGACGAGCTGGTGACCAAGGCGCGCCAGACCTTCGACCCCGCCGCCCGTGATGCGGCGCTGGCCGAACTGCATGCGGCCTCGGTGGACGATGCGGCGTTCCTCTACGTCGCCCACGACGTCTCGCCGCGGGCCATGAGCCCGAAGGTAAAAGGCTTCGTGCAGCCGAAGAGCTGGTTCGTCGACTTCTCGCCGGTGTCGATGGCACCGTGAGTTCAGGAGCGCAATGCTTGCTGACCCTCTCCCCTTGTGGGAGAGGGTGGATCGAATGAGCGGAGCTCATTCGAGACGGGTGAGGGGTTCTGTCCGCGGATACGCCTCCCTCATCTGAATGCCCCCGTCCGCGGATGGAACCCCTCATCCGGCGCGGACCCAGGTCCGCGCCACCTTCTCCCACAAAGGAGAAGGGAAGAAGAGAGTAACCCGTGTTCGCTTACATTGCCCGGCGTATCGTCTACGTCATTCCGATCGTGATCAGCGTGGCGCTGGTGTGCTTCCTGCTGGTGCACATCACGCCCGGCGATCCCCTGGTCGCGGTGCTGCCGGCGGATGCGTCGCAGGAACTCGCGGCGCAACTGCGCACCGCTTACGGCTTCGACCGGCCGCTGCCGGTGCAATTCGGCCTCTGGCTATGGCGCGCGCTTCATGGCGACCTCGGCAGCTCGATCGCGACCGGCCGCCCGGTGCTGTCGGAAGTCCTGCGCGCCGTCGGCAACACCGTCACGCTTGCGGTTGCCGCCGCGCTGATCGGCTTTACGCTCGGGCTGATGTTCGGCCTGATCGCCGGCTATTTCCGCGACACCTGGATCGACAAGGTCGCGACCTCCATCGCGATCGCCGGCGTCTCGGTACCGCATTACTGGCTCGGCATGGTGATGGTCATCATCTTCTCGGTGCAGCTCAATTGGCTGCCCGCTGTCGGCGCCGGTCCAGGCGGCTCCGGTTCGTGGGGCTGGGATTGGGAGCACATGAAATACTTGATCCTGCCGGCGATTACGACCTCGGTGATCCCGATGGGCATCGTCACCCGCACCGTCCGGGCGCTGACCGGCGACATCCTGAGCCAGGATTTTGTTGAAGCGTTGCGCGCCAAAGGGTTGCGCGAATTGGACGTGTTCCGCCACGTCATCAAGAACGCCGCGCCCACCGCGCTTGCGGTGATGGGCCTGCAACTGGGTTACATGCTCGGCGGCTCGATCCTGATCGAGACCGTGTTCTCGTGGCCCGGCTCGGGCTTGCTGCTCAATTCCGCGATCTTCCAGCGCGACCTGCCGCTGCTGCAAGGCACGATTTTGGTGCTGGCGCTTTTCTTCGTCACGCTCAATCTGCTGGTCGACATCGCGCAGGCCGCGATCGACCCGCGCATCAAGCGGGGCTGATCATGACCGTGATGTCGGATACCGCCCTGCAAGCCGCGCCCGCGACCAAGGCGCGTGGCTATTGGGCCACCGTCGGCCGTCGCATCGCGCGCGACAAGGTCAGCATGGTCTGCGCCTTCGTGCTGGTGCTGATCTTCGCCTCCGCGCTGCTGGCGCCGTGGCTCGGCCTTGCCGATCCCTACCAGGGCTCGATGATCCGCCGGCTTCGCCACATCGGCACGCCGAACTATCCGCTCGGCACCGACGAGCTCGGCCGCGACATGCTGGCGCGGCTGATCTACGGCGGAAGGCTGTCGCTGATCATCGGCATCCTGCCGGTGATTTTCGCCTTCGTGATCGGCACCTCGCTCGGCCTCGTCGCCGGCTATGTCGGCGGCCGGCTCAACACCGCCATCATGCGTACGGTGGACGTCTTCTACGCTTTCCCGTCGGTGCTGCTGGCAATCGCGATCTCCGGCGCGCTGGGCGCGGGTATAGTCAATTCCATCGTCTCGCTGACCGTCGTGTTCGTGCCGCAGATCACCCGCGTCGCCGAAAGCGTCACCACCGGCGTGCGTAACATGGATTTTGTGGAAGCCGCGCGCGCCTCCGGCGCCGGACCTTTTACCATCATGCGCGTGCATATGCTCGGAAACGTTCTCGGCCCGATCTTCGTCTACGCCACAGGCTTGATATCGGTGTCGATGATCCTCGCCGCCGGCCTGTCATTCCTCGGGCTCGGCACAAAACCGCCGGAGCCGGAATGGGGCTTGATGCTGAACACGCTGCGCACTGCGATCTATATCAATCCCTGGGTGGCGGCGCTGCCGGGCGTGATGATCTTTGCGGTGTCGATCTGCTTCAATCTTTTGAGCGACGGCATGCGCAGCGCCATGGATATCAGGAACTGACGCATGGGTGAGACGTCCACCTCAGTCGAATTGCTGGAACAGGTCGAGGACATCGGCGGGGCGGCGCAACCGCTGCTGCAGGTCACCGGCCTGACCAAACATTTCCCGGTGCGCGGCGACCTGTTCAGCCCTCGTAAAACGGTGCGCGCGGTCGATGATGTGTCGTTCTCGATCGCCAAGGGCGAAACGGTCGGCATCGTCGGCGAATCCGGCTGCGGCAAGTCGACCACAGCGCGATTGCTGATGCACCTGATGAAGCGCGACGCCGGCGACATCGTGTATGACGGCATGCAGGTCGGCCGCGCGCTGTCCCTGCGTGAATTGCGTCGCGGCATGCAGATGGTGTTTCAGGACAGCTACGCCTCGCTCAATCCGCGCCTGACCATCGAGGAATCGATCGCCTTCGGCCCCAAGGTGCACGGCATGGCGGACGGCGCCGCGCGCACGCTGGCGCGTGAGCTCCTCGGCAAAGTTGGCTTGCGTCCCGAAACTTTCGCCAACCGCTACCCGCACGAAATTTCCGGCGGCCAGCGCCAGCGCGTCAATATCGCGCGTGCGCTGGCGTTGTCGCCGCGGCTGGTGATTCTTGATGAGGCCGTCTCAGCGCTCGACAAATCAGTCGAAGCTCAGGTGCTCAATCTGCTGGCCGATCTGAAGCGCGAATTCGGCCTGACCTATCTTTTCATTAGCCACGATCTCAACGTGGTGCGCTACATCTCGGATCGTGTGCTGGTGATGTATCTCGGCGAAGTGGTCGAACTCGGCCCGGTCGACAAGGTCTGGGATGCGCCGGCACATCCCTACACGCGGGCGCTCTTGGCGGCGATGCCGTCGTCCGACCCTGATAACCGCACCGAGACGCCGCCGATCTCCGGCGATCCGCCCAATCCGATCGACCCGCCGTCGGGGTGCCGGTTTCACACCCGTTGCCCGTTTGCGGAGCCGCTCTGCGCAAATGCGACGCCAAAACTCAGCGATGTCGATACAATGGGCCATCAGGCGGCGTGCTACATGGCCATACCCGGCTCCGGGCACAGCCGCGCACCGGCCAAAGAAAATGCCAAGAAAAGTGACATGGGAGTAACCGCTGCATGACAAGACCCGATCCCAAGCAGGTCAAGGTAATGACCGACGTCGCCGGCGTGCCGCAGGATGCGGAAGTTGCCGCCCGCATTGCCAATTCCATCGGCCCGGCCTTTGACGGCTTTGCGCCGGTCGCCGGCACGCTGCCGATCGATCTCGAGCCGGCGAGTTTCCTGTTGGTGCAGAACGCGAAGGTGTCGAAATGAGCGGCGAACCGGCCTTGATGTCAGCGGTCGCGGTCGCCAAGGCGATCGCCGGCAAGAAGTTGTCCTCGCGCGAAGTGACGCAATCCTGCCTCGACCGCATCGCGCAATGGCAACCGCGCGTCAACGCCTTCATGGCGATCGAGGCGGAGGAGGCACTTGCCGCGGCTGATGCCGCTGACGCCGCGCTCGCCAAGGGCCAAAATCTCGGTCCGCTGCACGGCGTCCCGATGGCGCACAAGGACATGTATTACGAGGCCGGTAAGGTCGTCACCTGCGGCTCCAAAATCCGGCGCGATTTCGTCGCGACGACGACCTCGACCGCGTTGCAGCGCCTGAAGGACGCCGGCTCCGTCAGGCTCGGCTCGCTGCAGATGGTCGAGTTCGCCTACGGGCCGACCGGCCATAACGCGCATTACGGCGCGGTGCGTAACCCCTGGAATGTCGATCACATCACCGGCGGCTCGTCGTCCGGCTCGGGCTCCGCAGTCGCGGCGCGGCTGACCTTTGCCGCGCTTGGTTCGGATACCGGCGGCTCGATCCGGATGCCCGCGCATTTCTGCGGCGTCACCGGGTTCAAGACGACGGTCGGCTTGATCAGCCGCGCCGGCGCGATGCCGCTGTCGCAATCGCTCGACACCGTCGGCCCGCTGGCGCAAACGGTCGAGGACTGCGCGCTGCTGGTGGGATTGATGGCGGGCACCGATCCCGAGGACCCGACCACGTCCACGCGGCCGGTGCCGAACTACATGGCCGCAACCACGGGCTCGATGAAGGGCCTGAGGATCGGCGTGCCGACCGCTTTCTATGTCGACGATCTCGATTCCGAAGTGGCGCGGGTGCTGGACGAGACCATCGTCACGCTCAAGGGCGAGGGCGCCGAAATCGTCAAGGTCGAACTGCCGGACCAGCGCCAGCTCACGGCCGCCTGCCAGATCGTGCTCGCCACCGAGGCGGCTGCCTTCCACAAGCGCTGGATGATCGAGCGTCCTCAGGATTACGGTAGTCAGGTCTTGATGCGGTTGCAGAATGGGCTCGCCATTCCGGCCGTGACCTACCTCGAAGCGATGCGCTGGCGCGGTCCGGCGCTGGCCGCCTACCTCGCGGCGGTCGAGGGCACCGACGCCGTGATCGCGCCGGTGGCCCCGATGCCCGCAGCGACCATTGCCGAGAGCGATGTCGGCAACAGCCTGGAGGCGGAAGCCGTCATCCAGCGCATCACGCGCTTCACCCGACCGATCAACTATCTCGGCCTGCCGTCGCTTTCGATTCCCTCAGGCTTCACCAAGAGCGGCCTGCCGGTCGGCATGCAGTTGATCGGCCGCCCCTTCGATGAAGCCGGGCTGGTGCGGATCGGCGCGGCGTTCCAGCGCGCCACCGACTATCACCAGCAGGTACCCGAACTGGCATGAGCAACCTCGTCGATATCCGCAACCTCAACATCCGCTTCACCGGCGAACGTACGGTTCATGCCGTCAACGATATCTCGCTCTCGCTTGGCGAGGGCGAGGTGCTCGGCCTGCTCGGTGAATCCGGCTCGGGAAAAAGCGTGACCCTGCGCGCGCTGATGCGGTTGTTGCCGAAGAAGCGGACGCAGATTTCGGGCACCGTGAAGGTGTTGGGACGCGACGTGCTCGCAATGAACGACGAGGAGCTGTCGGCGTTTCGCGGCCAGACCGTCTCAATGATCTTTCAGGAGCCCGCGCTGGCGCTCGACCCCGTCTACACGATCGGCCGCCAGATTGCGGAAACCGTGATCCGCCACGAAGGCAAGAGCGAAAAGGAGGGACTCGCGCGCGCGCTGGAAATGCTGGAGGTGGTGCGGATTCCCTCCGCCAAGAGGCGCCTCGAAGCCTATCCGCACGAGATGAGCGGCGGCATGCGGCAGCGCGCCATGATCGCGCTGGCGCTGGCGTGCAAGCCGAAAATCCTGCTGGCGGACGAGCCGACCACGGCGCTTGACGCCACCGTGCAGATTCAGATCCTGCTGCTGCTCCGCGAATTGCAGCGTGAGTTCGGCATGTCCGTGATTTTCGTGACCCACGATATCGGCGTCGCCATCGAAATCTGCGACCGCGTCGCGGTCATGTATGCCGGCCAGATCGTGGAGCAGGGCCGCTTGCGCGACATCGTCCGCACCCCGGTGCATCCCTATGCCAAGGGGCTATTGGCCGCGACCGTCCACGGCGCAAAACGCGGCCAGCGGCTGGAGACCATCCCGGGCACGCCGCCCTCGCTCGACAAGGCGCCCGTCAGTTGTTCGTTCGCGCCACGCTGCACGGTTGCGCAGCCGCGCTGCAGCGAGCGTCTGCCGCCGAATGTGCAGGTATCGCCGGATCGAACGGCGCGTTGTGTGCTGGCGGAGGCGGCGGAAGTTTCTGCTGCGACCTGAAGTGACGCGGTTTCGGCTGCATTTCCCGGATGCTGCGCAACGCGCCGCGTCCGGGACACGAGAATAATTCAGCCACCCAATCCGGGATCAGCCCACTGCTCGATCTGCGCCGGTCCCACGACCTGCTTTGGCTGATGCGGATTGAGGGTGCCGGCGCTGGCGGACCAGCCCTTGGCCAAAATTTGCATTGCAAACAGCTTGGCGTCGATTTCAGATTTGAAGGTGCGGGTCGAGCGAGCCATGCTCTCCGCAGTATCGTCCGTCTTGTCCGGACTGAAAGTCACATACCAAATATCGCCCTGTTTCATGCCGACATAACGCATGTGAGGCGAAAAAGTTTCACGTCGCAGCCGCAGTTGGAAGGCGCGCGGATTGCGGCTCGTCACATCGGACAATCGTGGATAGGCTGTCGTGCGGCCTGCGCCGCAAGACCCCGGGGGGGGCTTCACATGCAGATTTCCAACGAAGGCATTCTCGTCATTCTGTTTGTCGGCCTGGTGGCCGGCTGGCTCGCCGGCAAGATCGTGCGCGGTACCGGCTTTGGCATCATCGGCGATATTCTCGTAGGCATCGCCGGCGCGCTGCTTGCGAGCCTGCTGTTTCCCAAGCTCGGCATCCGTATCGGCACCGGCCTGGTGTCCGAGATCGTCTACTCCACCATCGGCGCCGTCATCTTGCTGCTGATCGTCCGGCTGTTGCGGACCGGCGGGCGGCTGTAGCGCGGCGCTAGTTTGCGCGGCCACCGCATCTGCGATCCGCTGCAGGAGGGCCGTGCCTTGATCAGCGGCGACATGCCGAGCATCGCGCCAAGCTCTGTCCGGCAACCTCAGCATCGCCGGCCCGGCGGACTGGACCCACGGCATCGCCCGTTCCGCCTGCCGGCGGGCGGGCTGGGCGCCGGAAGCGGCGTCCTGCTCGATACCAACGGCGAGATTGGCCGGGTCTCGATATCGGTGATTCTGGTTCCGTTTCCGCGCCGGGCGAAGGCTGAACCCACCGAAGGGCCCGCGCCGGCGTCAACTAGCTGCTGCAAACTCGCCAACCTCCCTATCTACCCCCTTCATGGGGGTGAACTGGGTGTAGGTTAACGTGACTTAAAATAGACGGTGTCCGAAAACATCGGTAAAACCTGCCGTCACCTGATCCTTTTAAAGAGACACGCATTTATGGCAGCCGCTCCCGGCGTCCGGCGTTCCGAGCTTGGTGAGGCGCTGCGCGCCTGCCGCAACGCTTTTATCGGCGTCGGCGTCATGAGTTGCATGATCAATTTGCTGTACCTCACCGGCTCGATTTTCATGCTGGAGGTCTACGACCGCGTGCTGCCGAGCCGCAGCGTACCCACACTGGTCGGCCTCGTCATTCTCGCCGCCGGCCTCTACATCGCCCAGGGCGGTCTTGACCTGATCCGCGGCCGCATTCTCGGCCGCATCGGAACCGCGCTCGACGAAGCCATCAATGCGCGCGTGTTCGAAACCGTGGTGCGGCTGCCGCTGATGGTCGGCGCCCGCAACGAAGGCCTGCAGCCTTTGCGCGATCTCGACAACGTCAGGTCGTTCCTCGGCAGCATGGGACCGGGCGCGTTCTTCGATCTGCCGTGGCTGCCGTTCTATCTGGCGATCTGCTTTCTGTTCCACTGGCTGCTAGGCGTCACCGCGCTGGTTGGCGCCGTCATTCTAGTGGCGCTGACGCTGATCACCGAGTTCCTGTCGCGCACGCCGGCGAAGGAGGCGATGACGCTGGCCGCGCGGCGCAGCGATCTCGCCGCCACCAGCCGGCGCAACGCCGAAGTGCTGGTGGCGATGGGCATGTCCGGACGGCTGATGAAGCGCTGGAGCGAGGCCAACGAGACCTATCTGGCAGGCAATCAGCGCGCCAGCGACATCGCCGGCGGCCTCGGCGCGGTCGCCAAGGTCCTGCGCATGATGCTGCAATCGGCGGTGCTGGCGGTCGGCGCCTACCTCGTGATCCATCAGGAAGCCACCGCCGGCATCATCATCGCGGGTTCGATCCTGGCCGCCCGCGCGCTCGCCCCGGTCGATCTCGCCATCGCCCACTGGAAAGGTTTTGTCGCCGCGCGCCAGAGCTGGCATCGCCTGTCGAAACTCCTGCAGCAAATGCCGCCGGCAAATGAACAGACGCTGTTGCAGGCGCCCACGAAGCGGCTGTCCGTCGAGGCGGTCAGTATCGTGCCGCCGGGCGACCAGCGCGTCATCGTGCAGGACGTCAGCTTCGCCGTCGAGGCCGGGTCCGGTGTCGGCGTCATCGGTCCGAGCGGTTCCGGCAAGTCGTCGCTGGTGCGCGCGCTGGTCGGCGTCTGGACACCCGCCCGCGGCAAGGTGCGGCTCGACGGCGCGGCGCTCGACCAATGGTCGTCAGATGTGCTCGGCCGCCACATCGGCTATCTGCCGCAGGACGTCGAATTGTTCTCCGGCACCGTGGCGCAGAACATCTGCCGCTTCGACCCCGAGGCGAAATCGGAGGCGATCATTGTCGCCGCCAAGGACGCCGGCGTGCACGAGATGATCATCAAGATGCGCGAAGGCTACGATACCCAGATCGGCGAGCAGGGCACTGCGCTGTCGGCCGGGCAGGCGCAGCGCGTGGCGCTGGCGCGTGCGCTCTATGGCAATCCGTTCCTGATCGTGCTCGACGAGCCGAACTCCAATCTCGACAGCGAGGGCGACGAGGCGCTGACCCGCGCCGTGCGCGCCGCCCGCGAGCGCGGCGCCATCGTGGTCGTGGTGGCGCACCGGCCGATCGGCATCGAGGCCGTCGATCAATTGCTGGTCTTGAAGGACGGCCGCATGCAGGCGTTCGGTCCCAAGGAAACCGTGCTCGGCCAGGTGCTGCAGCGCGTCCCGTCGCCGCCGCCGATCAAGATCGTGTCCGAAGCGGGAGCTGCGAAAAAATCATGACCGCGGACCTGAAAGGCGCGCGCCGCTCGATACGCTCGCATCTCATCGTAGGTCTGGCGCTGATGCTGGTCATTGCCGGCGGGTTCGGCGGCTGGGCCTCGACGGTGCAGATCTCGGGCGCGCTGATCGCGCCGGGTTCGGTGGTGGTCGATTCCAACGTCAAGAAGGTGCAGCACCCGACCGGCGGCGTGGTCGGCGAGGTCAGGGTGCGCGACGGCGACGTGGTCAAGGCGGGCGACGTCGTGGTGCGGCTCGACGAGACCGTGGTCAAGGCGAGCCTTGCCATCGTCGTCAAGACGCTGAACGGCTTGTGGGCGCGGGCGGCGCGGTTGGAGGCCGAGCAGCGCGGCCTCGACAAGATCAAGTTCCCGCCGCAGCTCTCCGATCGCGCCGACGACCCGGACGTCCGCGACATCATCGCGAGCGAAACCAAACTGTTCGAGGTTCGCGTGTTCGGGCGCGCTGGGCAGAAATCGCAATTGCGCGAACGCGTGGCGCAGCTCAATGAAGAAATCGCCGGCCTCACCGCGCAAGAACAGGCCAAGGAAAAGGAAATCGCGCTGGTCGAGAAAGAGCTGGTTGGCGTCCGCCAGCTCTACGAGCAGCGTCTGATCCAGATCTCGCGCCTGACGGTTTTGGAGCGCGATCTCGCCCGGCTGTCGGGCGAGCGTGCGCAATATATCGCCGCGCGCGCGCAGGCGAAGGGCAAGATCACCGAAACCGAACTGCAGATCATCCAGGTCGACAAGGACGTCGTCAGCGAGGTCTCCAAGGATCTGCGCGAGACCAACGACAAGATCGGCGAGTTCGTCGAGCGCAAGGTCACCGCGGAGGATCAACTGCGCCGCATCGACATCCGCGCGCCGCAGGACGGCGTCGTGCTGCAGTCGACCGTGCACACCGTCGGCGGCGTCATCACCGCGGGCGACGCCATCATGATGATCGTGCCGAAAGCCGACGATCTCTCGGTCGAGGCCAAGGTCAATCCGCAGGATATCGACAAGCTGCAGATCGGCCAGAAGACGCTGCTGAGGCTCTCCGCCTTCAACCAGCGCACCACGCCGGAACTCAACGGCGTGGTGACCCGCGTCTCCGCCGACGTCACCGCCGACCAGCGCACCGGCCAGAGCTACTACACCATCCGTGTCTCGATGCCGCCCGACGAAGTCGCCCGCCTTGGCGAGGTCAAGATCATTCCCGGCATGCCGGTCGAAGCCTTCGTGCAAACCGGCGACCGCACTATGTTCTCTTATCTGATGAAGCCGTTCAGCGATCAACTGATGCGCTCATTCCGGGAGCGATGAGGGTTGTTGTCGCTGCCTAGGTTCTGTCGTCCTGCGAACGCATGCGAAAGCAGGGACGACGCCTTACTTCGACAAGTTCTCCAGCAACAAATTCAACGCCGTGCTCGCAAATTGCTGCATGTTCGCCTGCCGGTCGGCGCTCCCGGTTTCCAGCGTGAACACTTCGTTGTGCGGACCCGCGACCGCCATGCAGCTATGGCCCGCGGCATCGCCGTAGCGGTTGCCGGTTGGTCCCGTTGCGCCGGTTTCCGACAATCCCCAATCCGTTGAGAAGCGCTGGCGAACCTGGCTCGCCAGAAGTTTTGCGTAAGGCTCGGACGCCGAACGGATGCCTTTCATCGCCTCGTCGGGGATATCCATCAGCAGCCGACGCGCGTCGCGAGTATAGACCACGGCGCCGCCGAGGAAATAGGCCGATGCGCCCGGCACCGATAACAGCGCCGCCGAGATCAGGCCGCCGGTCGAGGATTCCGCCACCGAAATCGTCTGTTTCCGCGCGATCAGTTGGGTGGCAATCTTTTCGGCTATCGTAACAAGCTCTTTCATTTCAACTCCTGCGCGCACGCCATTGGTCCAGTCATGCCTTCCTAACACAGGAGGGTTACGCTTGCCGAGTTGCCGCGCACGCGCCGTCCTGATTGAATGCCTCAAACAACAGCGTCGACGCGACCATACGAGGAAACACCATGACGTCGCCGATCGCGGGTGGCGTGGACTGCGACTTGCATCCCGCCGTTCCGCATCTGACCAGCCTGTTGCCCTACATGAACGACTACTGGCGCGACCAGGTGACGACGCGCGGCATGACCGACCTGGTCTCGCAATCCTATCCCACCCATTCGCCGATCTCGTCGCGGCCGGACTGGCGGCCGGCGCAGGGCAAGCCGGGCGCCGATCTGGCCGACATGCAGAAGCAGGCGCTCGACCGGTTCGCCGTTCGTTTCGGCATCTGCAATCCGCTCTATGGCGTGCAGATGGTGTTCTCCGAAGACATGCAGGACGCGTTCTGCCGCGCGCTGAACAACTGGCTAGCCAAAGAATGGCTCGACAAGGACGATCGGCTGCGCGGCTCGATCGTGATCCCGACGCAAAGCGTCGAGAAGTCGGTCGCGGAGATCGAACGCCGTGCTGAGGATAAGCGCTTCGTGCAGGTGCTGATGCTGGTCATGGGCGACATGCCGCTCGGAAAGCGCGCCTACTGGCCGATCTACGCCGCCGCCGAACGGTTGGGCCTGGCCGTCGGCATCCATGCCGGCAGCGCCTATCACAACCCGCCGACCTCGATCGGTTGGGGCTCCTATCACATCGAGGACTATGTAGCCCAAGCGACCGCGTTCCAGACCCAGCTCACCAGCCTGATCGTGGAGGGCGTGTTCGCCCGCCATCCGAATCTGAAAATGGTGATGCTGGAATCAGGCTTCACCTGGTTGCCGGCCTATCTCTGGCGGCTGCACAAGTTCTGGCGCGGCATCCGGATGGAAACGCCGTGGGTCGATCGCGCGCCGCTGGAGATTGTGCGCAGCAACATCCGCTTCTCGCTGCAGCCGGTAGATGCGCCGCCGGATCCCGCAACCCTGAACCGCCTGTTTGACCATATGCAGTCGGACGAATTGCTCCTATTCTCGACCGATTATCCGCACTGGCAGTTCGACGGCGACGAGGCGCTGCCGCCGGGATTGTCGCCTGACCTTGTCCGCAAGATCATGATCGATAATCCGCTTAAGACCTACGGCCGATTGGAATTTGCGAAGGAGGCGACGCCATGAACATCCAGTTCCGTGACCGTCCGGAGCCTTCAGCGTCTGTCAGCGTCAAATCAGCGATTGCCGATTGCGATATCCATCCGGCACGTGCCACCAGGGACGAGCTCTATCCGTTCATGGCAAAGCGTTGGCATTCGCATCTCGAGACCTACGGCGTCCAGGCCTATCACGGCATGATGGAAGGCCCGCCCTATCCGAAGGCGCAGCCCAACGCCTCGCGCCGCGATGCCTGGCCGCCGGAAGGCGGGCCACAGGGCTCCTCGCTGTCCTTCATGCAGAAGCAGCTTCTCGATCCTTACAATGTTGCCCTCGGCGTGCTCAATCCGCTCGCCACCGGGCAGGGCCTGCGCAACCAGGATCTGGCGGGCGCGATCTGCTCCGCCATCAACGACTGGCAGATCGAGAAATGGACCAGCAAGGACAAGCGCCTGAAGGCTTCGATCGTCGTCGCCAATGAGGACGGCATCTCCGCTGCCGCGGAGATCCGCAAGCGCGCGGGCGATCCGAATTTTGTGCAGGTGCTGCTGCTCTCGCGCAATGTCGAGCCGCTCGGCCAGCGCCGCTACTGGCCGGTCTACGAGGCCGCGCAGGAGATCGGGCTGCCGGTCGGCGTCCATGCCTTCGGCTTCGGCGGCAATCCGCTCACCCCCTCGGGGTGGCCGAGCTTCTACATCGAGGAGATGGTCGGCCACTCGCAGTGTCAGCAGACCGCGCTGGCGAGCCTCGTGCTCGAAGGCGTGTTCGAGCGGTACCCAAAGTTGAAGATGGTGATGATCGAGGCCGGCTTCGGCTGGGCGCCGTCGCTGGCGTGGCGGCTCGACAAGACCTTTGAGAAGCTGCACAGCGAGGTGCCGCATCTGAAGCGAAAACCGTCGCAATATATTCGCGACCATATCTGGTGGACCACGCAGCCGATGGAAGATCCGGAGCGCCGCGATCACCTGTTCCAGACGATCGAATGGATCGGCTGGGACAAGCTGTTGTTCGCCACCGATTACCCGCACTGGGATTTTGACGAGCCGTCGCGCGTGTTGCCGGCCGGCGTCAGCGAAGCCAATCGCGAAGCGTTCTATCTCGGCAACGCCAAGAAGCTGTACGGAATTTCTTGATGGTTCGGCACGTCATTGCCCCGGTGGACGAATTGCCGCCGGGGACACGAAAATTCCTCGACATCGACGGCCGGCCGATCGCGATTTTCAACATCAAGGGCGAGTTCTTCGGCCTGCTGAACCGCTGCCCGCATCAGGGCGCGGCCTTGTGCGAGGGCCCGTTGATTGGCCTCGCGCAATCCTCCAGCCCCGGCGAGATCGAGTATACCAAACTCGGCGAAATCATCCGCTGTCCCTGGCACGGCTGGGAATTCGACATCCGCACCGGCCAATCCTACTGCGACCCGAAACGCTTCCGCGCGCGGGCCTATCCCGTCAATGTCGAGCCGGGATCGGCCGTGGTGAAGGGCCCGTATGTGGCAGAGACCATCGCGGTATCGGTCGAAAGCGACTACGTGGTAGTGGATCTATAGCGGCGTGTGTAACCGGCTGGGCTAACGATGTCGGTTCATTGGGGTAGGCGGACTACGCCCGGAAGTGACCCCGAAGTGACCCCACAGTCGCTGTAAGGTAATTGAACATTAGCTCATGAAGGATGCCAGCCATTGGCTCGCGAAATTATTCGAAACGCTCGGTTGAGCGACGCGCACGCAATTGCTGCCGTGCATGTGTCGGTGTCACGCACGACTTACGCTAATCTGCTCCCGGCTGAGACACTCGATCAATTTTCAGTCGAGCGCCGGGCAAAGCAGTGGCACAAGACCATCGAAATGCCGGATAGTGCCGGCATCGCGGTTTTTGTGGCGGAGGACGCAGACAACATGATTGTAGGCTTTGGCTGCTGTAGCCGGCAGCGTTCCGAAGTGTTAGCAGCAAAGGGGTTCACTGGCGAGTTTCAGTCCATCTACGTACTTCCGCTTGCTCAAGGTCGCGGGATAGGACGAACTCTGATGGCTGAGATGGCACGTTACCTCAGCAGTCTCGCAATATCGGGCGGTGCCTGTTGGACCTTGCGTGACAACGAAGTAGCGCGCCGGTTTTATGAAGCCCTCAACGGAGAGGTCGTGGGTGAGCAAGCGCACGGGCCGAGCACTGCAGTTGCTTTGATTGAGGTGGCGTACGGTTGGCGGCGCCTTGGTTCACTGCTAGGCGAATGACCGCTGTTGGCACATCGCGTCATTTCGCTGCGCTGCGGAACTTGGCCGCTGTCGGGGTATGGCGGACATCGATCAAGCCGCATCGATCAAGCTCGATTAGCGGAAAGGCGTCCTAACCCGTACGGCCCGCCTCACTCGCAAACACGCTCGGCGTGCAAAGCTGGCGGCTGTGGGCCTGCCAATTGGCTTCCGTATCTTCCCGCGGAGTGCTAGCGTTCAAGCCGAACCCACTCATCTGGGGGAAATATTCACATGAGTGGGCGGGCTTCCATTGCTTTTTCCGACCGATCTGACCTCATTTCTCGAGCTCATCCGCCAGCACGGCGATGTGGCCTACAGCCTCATGTTTGCCTATGCGGCCTCGCATAGCCTGCTGCTTGCGCTATTTGCGGGCTACGCGGCGCACTCGGGTGCGCTGGGTCTTGGAACGCTCATCGTGGTCTGCTGGTTCGGCAGTTTCGCCGGCGACGTCATTCGCTTCTGGATCGGGCGGCGTTACGGCCTCCGCCTGCTGGATCGTTTCCCGCGGTTTGAGCGCCCCGTCCAGACCGCAGTCCGGCTGACAGAGCGCCACTATGTCTGGATGATCCTGTTTCATCGCTTCCCGCACGGTATTCGCGGGGTCGCGGGATTCGCCTACGGAATATCGCGGCTGCCCTGGTCGACCTTCCTTGCGCTCAACTTCGTTGCGGCAGGTCTTTGGTCCGGCGCCGTTGTCTCGGCCGGCTATGCCTTCGGTCAGTTCTCGGAGAAGTCGATCAACAATGCCTCTTCGGGCCTGGGCATCGTGATGTTGGTCGCGTTCCTCGGCCTGTCATGGTTGCTCAGCAGGAAGCTCGATCAGATCGCAGAGCGGTACTGACGCAAGGTGCGCTCGCCTGTACCGATGTCGATGGGGCGTGCATATCGCCTCAGGCGCCGAGGAATCCCCGTCGCAGCAATCCGGCCAGCGCGCCGCGCAGGCTGGCTTCATTGGCGATGTTGCCGCGAGATGTGCTGAAAAGCCGAACTACCAGCCGCTGATATTGTTCGGCCGTAGGTTCAAGGCGCGCGAGCACTGTCTCGCGGAATCGCGAGACCATTGATATGTCGGTCCATCCCAACCCTTCCAGATGAATCTGATATCGCCAGCCGGCAAGCTCGAGGGCGTTGCCGGCCGGACCCGAAAAGCGCACCGAGGTCGGTGACACTGCGAGCAGGCGACACGACAGGATTTTCCCTTCGCCCGACAGCCAGGCGGGCTCATCGGTTTCGAACATGTCGCCAGGACGGGGCAATTCGAAGCAGACGAGAAACGCGATGAAGGCGATCAGCATCGCGATGCCTGCCCACAGCAGATTGAAGAAGTCGAGCAAGGAAATCTCGCTGGCCGCATAAGGCGAGATGAACGCCCAGAGGATGCTGGCGGCAGAACTTGCGGAGATCAGTCCAAAGATCGCTGCAAGCTTCCACTGCACGCGTGGCGTCGAGCGGTCGCCGCCTTTGTCGGTGACCTTGAACGGGCGGCCGAACGGCTTGACGATAGCGCTCAAGAGCGTCGCCGTCACCGCAAAGCAGGTGACCGCGTGTGTGGCCTCCATGAATAACGGCAGCGTCCGCCCGCGCGAGATCCAGCCCATGTAGATGATTTGACCGAGCAGCGCCGGCAGGCCGTAGCGCAGGAAGGTATGGTAATCGGCTTCGAAGGCGGGCACGCCGCCGAACCAGTAGATCGTCGGCGCGATCAGCAGCAACACCATGAATGGTTTGCTGAGCCAGTTCAGCACCCCGTGAAAATAGTGCCAGCGCTGGGTGAAGCTGAAGCCGCGGCCGAATAGCGGGCCATTGCGCAGCAGAGCGACCTGTATGGTGCCAAGGCACCAGCGAGCGCGCTGGGTGATGTATTCGGGGATGCCTTCGGCGGAAAGCCCGAAGCTGATCGGTTCGTTCAGCCACCAGGTACGGTAGCCGTGCGCAAGCATCGTGTAAGTGAGATTGATGTCTTCCGAAATCGCTTGCTGCGGGAAGCCGCCGATCTCGTCAAGCCGGTCGCGGCGAACGACAAAGGAAGTGCCGACGCAAAACGAGCAGCCCCACGCGTCCTTGGCAGGCTGAAAGACGTCGAAGAAGAAGCGTTGATCGTCGACCCAGCTCTTCCCGGCGAGCAGATTGTGCTGGATCGGGTCGGCGTTGTGGTAAAACTGCGGCGTCTGCACGATCGCAACTTCCGGATCGGACAGCAGCAGGCCGACCGTGCGTTTCAAGAAATCCTGCCGTGGGGCAAAATCGGCGTCGAGCACCAGGATGACGGGCGCATTGGTCTCGCGCGCGGTCGCCATCAGCCCATTATTGAGATTGCCGGCCTTGGCGCCGTTGTTGTCTGGTCGCGTCACCTGACGCGCACCGACTTTTTCGCAATACTCCCGCAGCCAGTCGCGCCTGGTGTCGTCGAGCACCCAGACCGTCGCATTGGGATAGTCGAGCGCCAGCGCGCTGAGGATCGATCGTTCGAGGATTTCTAGCGGCTCGTCATAGGTGCAGATGAAGATGTCGACGGCGGGGAAGCCACGCGATCTCGATAGTTCACGTTGCGCCGCGTCGGCCTGCGCGGAGCGATCCGTGCTGCGGAACAGGATGACGATCGAGATCAGCGTGTAGAGAATGGCAAGAAATTCAAACGAGATGAACAGCCGCGGCCACAGGCTTTCGGCCGATAGCGCAAACGGCGGTAACGTATCGTTCCATCGCCAGAGCCCATAGAGGATCAGAAGGGCTGAAGCCGTGATGCCGAACAGGATACGGTCCTCGGCATGCAGCGGATCCAGCAGTCGCGCCATCACCAGAAGCCCTAGGAGGATTCCCATATCCATGGTGAGGATCGATAGGTCATCGCCGGCGCTCGGGAACATCATCGTATCTTTTCCCCGGTGAACGGATTCCAACCCGTTTCGGCCAGCGCCGCCCATGCCGTCGCGCCGAGGTGCGGGCGGCGGTAGTAGAAGAAGTCGGGCACGGCGCCAGTGGGATCGATCGACAACCCCGTCGTCAGTCGCGCGGTGCGTGCGGCGTTGAGCAGGCCGGAGCGCGTTTGGTCGGCTTTCAAATTGGCCAGCAGCCGATCGCTCCGCGATGTGTTGCCGCTGATCCGGTGGGCCAATGCCGCCTGCGCCGTTCCTTCGACCCAGATGCCGTCGCGGTCGCCGTTGAAATCGAAACCGCCATCCACCGCCAGGTGAGTTTGCGCGAAATCAAGCGTGCTTCGCCAGGCCGCAGGCGCGTCTGGCACGGCCATCCATGGCCAAAGCTGAGCGTCGAGCGCGAGCAGGCCTTCATCCGCAAGACTGCCGTCTGGCTTGGTGCCGAGCAGGAAGTGATTTCCGCGGAAGCTACGGTCGAGCAGCCGCCGGGCCCGCCCGGCCGCGTCGGCGTATTTTGGCTCGCCGGTCAGGCGCAACAACCAACTCGCGGCGGCGTGGACGTCGGCATTGTGCTCGGTCGACATCCAGGTGAGCGTGACCTGCTGCGGATCGTAGCCATGAACGCCACCGCAGAACCCATCGCCGCAGGCGGTCGTGGCGATGACCCAATCGATCAGGCTTCTGGCGTCGGCGAGATACTGCCGATCGTGCGTCGCCTGGTGCAGCGTCAGCAGCGCCAAGGCCGCCCATGCAACGTTGCCGGTCGAGGTGCCGTCCTGCGCCGCATCCTCGGCCCAGATCCTGGCGTGCTCATCCCACCATCCCGGTAGATTCGGAGCCCCGTTGCCAACCAGGCCGGCGCGATAGGCGTTGCGAACCCGATGATCGTGAAAAGTCCGGTCGTTGCGGGCCGCCCGGCTCAATGCGTTACCGATCGGTTTGGCATCCGGCACGTTGCCGCAGGCGATCAGCGCAATGACGGCGAGCGCGTTGTCATAGACAAACGCCGTCGTGGCAATGCCCGCCGGCAGGTTTGCTTCGCCATCGCCAGGTTCATAACTGCGGATGAAGACGGCGTCGGCTTCGCCGGTCAGCGGCGCCACCGCCTTGTTGAGCCCGGCACAAAACGGACCGCCGCTCTTTTCCGGCTGCTTGCTCGCAACCGGCGTCGAACCCAGGACCATTGCACATAACGCCATCCCGATCGCGTGCTTCATCGCGATACGAGCGTGCGAGTGCGGGACCACCAGTTTTCATCGGCCTTCGGCGCCTCGGGCTGGGGCATGCCGGAACGGGGTTGATCCGCATCAATCGGGTGGCTTTGCGCGGTCTCGCTGTTGCGGCCATCATCATGCGTCCACGAGGCCATGAGATTGCCGAGCCGCCGCCAGGTAACCGACATCGACGGCACAACGCCGTTGTCGCGCGTGACGGTGACCCACTGGCCGACCGCGCAGGCCGCGGCGTCCGAAGCCTGCGTTTCCCGCACCGGCGCGCCAGCCTCGTTCGCGCCTTCAGGCGTAATGATCGCATAGAGCTCGCGCCGCTCGGTTTGCGGAAACGGCACGGCAAAGCGCTCATCGACCTTGTCGCTGGTCTTCGGTAACACCGCGCTGACGATTCCGGTACGGAACGTGCTCCCGTCGATGCGGACACGGGTGCCGGGCATCATATTCTGTCCTTGCCGGTACGAGAAAATGGCAACCACGAAGCGCTTGTCGCAATCAACGATGGAGCTGATGGTATCGCCGGCGTTGACGTGACGCCCCATCGCAGCGCCGATAGTCAGCACCTTGCCGGGGCCGCGGGAAAGGACGTCCGCTCCTGCCAGGCTCGCAAGCCGCTTCTGCTCAGCGTCGATCAGGCGCTCCAGGTCGCCGAGGACGGCGGATTGCTGCCGCTCCTCGATCTCCATGCGCTGGGCGTCGAGATCGATGTCCCTGCGCTTTTGCGCCAGATTGTTGAGCCCAACCAGTTCCTCTCCGACATAGATTCCCCTGTTCAAGGCATCGAGCTGCGCAATCTTCTGATTGAGCTTGGCGCGTTCCGCGTCCGCATTGTGCATGGCCGCGGCATATTGCTGTGTGGTCGGCCTGAGCATGTCCATACTTGCCGTATTGCGCGTCACCATGTTGCTTTGCCGTTCTACCAAAACCTTCTTTTCGCCGCTCTGGGCATTGGATTGCGACACGCGGGCGCGCAGCTCCTCGATCTGCAACTGGAACTTCATCTTGAGCTGCTCAGTTTGGCTGGCGAGTTCGGCCTCGAGGGAAGCAACATAGGCGCGGTCGGATGCGCCCTTTGCCCGCGTCGCGTCGAGCTTCTGGCGCGCATCGGATGATTTTTCTTCCAGCGAGATCAGCGTGCTGCGGTCAACCCTTGGATTGCTGATCTGTGCCAGTCTGTCGCCGTCGCGAACGTCGCGGCCTGGAAGCGCCGTCAGCGTGTCGATTTCGCCGCTGATCGGTACGGTCAGCAGCGTCACCGGCGCGTTGACAACGGCGCGGTCGGATTGATCGGCGGTAATCGGCGGAGCCGCGGCCGTCACCATCAACGCCGACAACAGCCCGGCGACACCGACGGCGGAAACTCTCAGGATGGTCGGGTGGCGCCGGGCTCTCGGCGGGAGGCCGTGGTCCAGCCCGGAGGAACGTTCCGTCGCACCGGCGTTGAATAGATTGTTCATCCGCTCTCTCTCGGTTGGTGGCGCCCGAAAAAGCGCTTCCTCATTAACCGGCTCCGGTTCCTCCGGCGGCCTTGTTAATGCACTGCAAACAATGCAGGGCGCGATTGGTTCGGGTCAGTTCGGGAAAAAGCTGCAGAAACTTTCGGCGTGAAGGCGCGGTGAATTCGCGTTTCCAGCGATCACGTCTGCGACATCATCAAACGAACGCCGCGCTCCCAACATCACCGTTACCGCACGAGAGGTCTGTTCCCTCCCCCGCAAGGGCGAGGGAGCCGACTTGCCGACATGGCGAGACGGTCCGCTCGCGATGACGTAGAAAGGCGGCGCCGCTACTCCGCCGTCCCCTGTGCCATCGCTCTTCGCTCCATTGCATAGCGCACCAGGGCGGCAAAGCGATACATGCCGTGCACGAACTTGCCATAGGGCATGGTGACGAACAGCGAAAACACCACGCCGAGATGCAGCGCCAGCAGCGGTCCCATCGCTGCGGTCTCGCGCAAGATCAGCAGCGCCATGCCCGTGAGACTCGTCAGGAACAGCATCGCGATGAACGCGACATCCATGCCGTAACGCGCTTCATCGACCAGGATGGAATCGCGCTTCCATCGTTCAGCGAGCAAACCGATCGGCCCGATCAACAGCCCGATGCCGCCGAGCGTGCCGAGCACCACGGGTAGATCCCACCACGGATACGGCGCCTCGCGCGCCAGCAGATAGTGATAGAGCGTTGCGACGCAGGTCGAGGCAAAGCACAGCGCAAAACCGTAGAAGGTGAGGTGATGATAGAGCCGGCGGTGGTCGGTCGGACGGTCGTCCTCGTTGAAGCAGCCGACGCCGCCGCCGTCGAGATAGCGCAACTCGCCGGCGTCGCGGATGGCCTGCAACAGCGCGCGTGCATCGGTCTTCATGCCGATGGGCTCGCCGATGTCGCGCCAGAAGGCGCGCACGCCCATCGCCAGCGCCCCGATAGCGTAAAGGAACGCCGCGCCGAACAGGGCTGCCATCGCATTGTGCGGCATCAATTTGTAGAACGCGCCCGGCCCGGTATGCGTGCCAAACAGCACCTGGCGATCGTGCAAGGCGGCGAAGCCGAAAATGAATGCGGCGACGCTGAGCGCGGCAACGAGGCTGATGACAAGTCCGTTGCGCGCGAACGTGCCCGCGAAGGCGCGTGGCCATGCATAGGCCGCATAAGATTCCGCGCGCGCCACCGCGAGCGTCCTTGGCACATTGACGTTGAATTCGTGCGGCGGCGAGAACTGGCAATCGGTGTAGCAGGCGCCGCAGGCGTGGCAGAGATTGGCGAGATAATTGAGATCGCCGTCGGAAAAGGCCCGGCGCATTTCCATCGCTGGAAACACTGCGCAGAGGCCCTCGCAATAGCGGCAGGAATTGCAGACCGTCATCAGGCGGTCGGCCTCCTCCAGAATCTTCGTTCCGTGCATGATGCGCTGCTTCCTGCCCTCGCGGCCAACCCGGTTATTTCGTTAACCCCTTGCCCTCCAGCCACTTCTGGATCAGGGCGGCGACCTCGGCGTTGTTCCTGTCCATCATCACCATGTGCGAATTGCCCTTGATGCCTGCTTGCGGCAGATCGACGACATCGACGCTGCCGCCCGCCGCCTTGATCGCGTCCGCAAACGCAAGGCCGTTGGCGCGAATCTTCGGCCAGCGCGAATCCTTCTCGATGTAGTCGCCATAGACGATCAGCGTCGGAATGTTCTTCCGCACGTCGACCTTGGCGGGATCGCCGACGCCGGCCGGCTCGATCGCAATCAGCGCCTTGACCTTGTCGGGCCGCGCCTGCGCCACCTTGAAGCCGAAACTGCCGGCCTGGCTGTGGAACAGGATGACGGAAGGGCCAACGCGGTCGATCTCGGCGATATAGGCAGCGATGATCGCATCATCGGTGGTGGTCCAGCGCGGCACGTTCTGCTTGACGAAATTCTCGTAGCCTTCGTTCGGAAACTGGCTGCCCGGCATCAGCTTCCGCTTGGCCGGATCGGGATTGTAGGAGCCGATGCCGTCGCCGATCCGAAACCGCTCGAACGGATTGGCTGTCGTGAGGAATACCGGCTCGCTCTTGAAGATATCTGGATATTGCGCCCAGCCGGCGCGGCCGCGCTCGACCGCGTCGGAGTTGTAGACGGCCCAGCCCTTGCGCAGAAAATAGTTCAGCCAGCCCTCGCGCCCGTCGGGCGTCGTCTCGTAGGTGACGCCGGTCAGGCCGCCGCCATGCCACATCAGAAGTGGATAGGCGCCCTTTTCGTTCGCAGGCAGAAAATACTGCACGTACATCTGCTCGACCTGATAGGTGCCGTTGGGATCGACTTTTGCCGGCACACCGCCGGGGGTGAAGGTCACTTCCTTCACCGGCTTGCCGGAAATTTCGACCAGCCGGCCGCCGACATGGAACGAACCCATGTCGCGTAGCGCGATCGGCTCGGCGGCGTGGGCCAGCGTCGCGTTCATTAGAACTGCCGTAGCAGAAATAATCGCAAGACGAGTCATGATCTCTCCCTCTGGCTTCTCCCTCTCCCCGCCAAGAGCGGGGGCAAGGTGGCTCGCTAATTCCGCGCATTCTTCGCCGCTTCCCGACCCGCGACCCGACCGAACACGCTGCCGATGGTCATCCCGATGCCGGCCGCATAGCCCTTGCCGAGTACGTTGCCGGCCATGATCTCGCCGGCCGCGAACATGTTGGCCGAAGGCTTGCCGTCCTTCATCACCATGCGCGCCTGCCTGTTCACGCGGGTGCCGAGATAGGTGAAGGTGATGCCGGGCCGCACTGGATAGGCGAGGTAAGGCGGCGTCTCGATCCGGCGCGCCCAATGCGTCTTCGGCGGCGTGATGCCCTCAGTGCGGCAATCGTCGAGAATGGTGTGATCGAACGTGCCGGACCTAACCGCGGCGTTGAATTCGGCGATGGTCTTCTCCAGCGCCGCCGGATCGAGTTCGAGCTTGGTGGCCAACTCGGCAATACTCCCGCCCTCGATCGGCGGAAACAGCGTCGGCATAAAACTGTTGCGAACGGAGGCATCGAAGATGATGTAGGCAATCTGGTCCGGTTGCGCGGCCACTAGCCGCCCCCAGATCGCGTAACGCTTCGGCCAGATATCCTCGCCCTCGTCGTAGAAGCGCTGGGCGTGCTTGTTGACGACGATGCCGAACACAACCGAATCGTGGCGGGTGATGATGCCGCCGTCGAATTTCGGTGCGCGAGCGTCGATCGCAACCGCATGGCATTGGGTGGGATCGCCGATGTCCTGCACGCCCTTGTCGAGCAGCATCTTGAGAATCGAGCCGCGGTTATAGGGCGTGCCGCGGATCAGGAAATTATCCGCCGCCTCGCCCCAATATTCCTTCAGCCATTCGATATTGGCTTCAAAGCCGCCGGCGGCGGCGACCAGTGCGGAAGCGCGGATTTCGCTCGTGCCGTCGATCGGCTGCTTCAGCTTCGCCGACAGGAACATGCCGTGTTCGATGTCGAGGTCGATCACCTCCGCATCGTAGACAATTTCGACGCCGAGCTTTTCCGCGGTGAGATAGAGCGCGTTCAGCATCGCCCGCCCGCCGCCGAGGAAGAACGAGTTGGTGCGGCCGAGGCTCAGCGTGCCGCCGAGCGAGGGCTGCCAGCGCACGCCCTGTTCGACAATCCAGTTCAGAATGTCCTTGGACTCCCTGATCATGAATTTCGCCAGTTCCTCGTCGGTCTGACCGCCGGTCAGCCGCAACAGATCGTCCCAGAACTCCTCTTCCGTGTACGGCCCGGTGAGAATGTCGGTCGCGGCATCGTGCGCGCAGCGCATGTTGCGGGTGTGGCGGGTGTTGCCGCCGCGATAAAATTTCGGAGCGCCTTCCAGCACCAGCACGGAAGCACCTGCGCGCCGGGCGCTGATGGCGGCGCAGAGAGCGGCGTTGCCGCCGCCGATCACCAGCACATCGAACTTGACTGTCAAATCGGCCATGCGCTCTTGTTGTCGTTGTTGGCCTCAAAAATCAAACCGGCGCTCGGCCAGGCAAATCCATCCGCCCGCGATTTTCTAGCCTGATGCAGCGGCCGCGTCACGCCTCTCGTGCGCCTGCATCAGTAATCAGCATGGCTGCATGCGACCATGTCGCATGCATCTGGCTGTGCGGGATATCTGCACGCTCAGGCGCGGTTCTGAACGGAGGCGAGCAGCCATTGCCGGAAGGCCGCGAGCTTTGGCGGATCGGCTCTACCCGCCGGCGAGACCAGGTAGAATCCGGCATCGACCGGGAAAGCCATCTTGAAAGGAACGACCAGGCGTCCCTTCGCGATGTCCTCCTGCACATAGGCGGTGCGGCCCATCGCAACGCCGAGACCGTCGATCGCCGCCTGCACCGTCATGAAGATCATGTCGAAGGTCACGCCCGGCTGTTTGGAAAAATCGGCCGGCAGCCCGGCCGCCGTCAGCCACAGCCGCCAGTCGTCGCTATTCGCGTTGCTGGTATGCAGCAGCACGTGATCCCGGAGGTCTTCGGGGCATTTCAGCGGCTTGTTCCCCTTGAGCAGCGCCGGACTGCACACCGGAAAGAGTTCGTCCGCCATCAGCCAGTCGGCGCGAACGCCAGGCCACTGGCCGCGGCCGTAGCGGATCGCGGCATCGACCTTGTCGCGCTGGAAGTCGACGAGATTGATCGAGGTCGTGATGCGAACGTCGATCCCCGGTTGCGCTTCCTGAAAGGCCGTGAGGCGCGGCAGCAGCCATTTGGCGGCCAGCGAGGCCAGCGTCGATACCGTCAGCACATGGTCGTCGTCTTTGCGCAGCAGGCGGTCGGTCGCGAGCCGGAGATCGTTGAAGGCGGCGCGGATGCCGGGAAGGTAGTCCTGCGCTTCCGCCGTCAGCGTCAGCGAGCGGTTCTGACGGACGAAGAGGCGAACCCCGAGCTCTTCTTCCAGCCGCTTGATCTGGTGACTGATCGCGGTCTGCGTGACGTTCAGCTCGGAGGCGGCCTGCGTGAAGCTCAGATGCCGGGCGGCTGCCTCGAAGGCGCGCAGACCGTTCAGCGACGGCAGTCTGCCGGTCATTGCCGGATTCTCCCTCAATTCATGAGTTTATATCATCCGAAGCGGTACAAAGTGTCGTTTGTGAACGGCCCCAATAGCGCAGATATTAGCGCCAACAGATTACTACAGGAGCCGAAAATGTCCACTTACACTCATGAATCGATGATAAATCATCATGGACCGGGGATTTTGAGCCAGTTGGCCGAGACCCTCCATGTCTGGCGGCAGCGCTACCAGTCCCGCCGCGAGCTGGCCAAGTGGTCGGAGCGGGAGCTGCACGACATCGGCGTCTCGTGGAGCGACGTCGCGTACGAGGCCGAGAAACCGTTCTGGCGGGCTTAAGTAGCAGCCGGCCGGCGCCGCCTCGTCTGGGGGACGCCGGCCACCTTCATTGAGGACCGACGGGAGCGCGCGATGACCAGGTTGCGTTTCGACGATCTCAGGCAATATTCGGACGTGCTGCGCTCGCGGCATGGCCAGGCCGTGACCGTGCGCTTCGTCGAGCCGCGCGACGCCGAGGCGCTGCAGAACTATTTCCGCGCGCTCTCGACGCGCTCCCGTTACAACCGCTTCCTCGGCGCCGCCAGCGAACTGCCGCCGTCCGAACTCGATCGCTTCATCCGTGTCGGCGAAGCGGACCGGTTCAGTGTGGTCGCGACCATGCCGGTCGACGGCCGCGAGACCATCGTCGGCGAAGCGCGCTATGCCTTCGACAGCCAGACTGCTGCAATCGAATTAGGCCTGTCGATCGACGACCGCTGGCAGGGGCACGGCATCGGCAAGGCGCTGTTGAAAAACCTCGAATGCCGCGCCGCCGCGTTCGGCGCCGAGCGCATCTTCGGCGACACGCTGCGTTCCAACGATGCCATGATCGCGCTCGCCCGCAAGTCCGGCTACGGCTTTACCAATACGCCCGGCGACTGGAAGTTGACGCGCTTCCAGAAAGATATCCACGTCGAACCGCGGGAAATCCCATGCGCCAGTTGGCGGCTTGCCGCCGTCTCTCCCAGCGCAATGTCCTCGCCTGCGGTTTGACCACTGAGCCCGGTTCTGGCCGCGCCGGAACCGGGCCATTTTCTGCTACCCGCGGAAAAGGAACTCAGCTTCCCCTGAACACCGGCTTGCGCTTGTCGATGAAGGCTTGCACCGCTTCCTTGTGATCGGCGGTGGTGGTCAGGCGGACGAGGCGCTCGGCCTCGTGGTCGCGCGCGGTGGCGAAGTCGAACTGGAGCGCTTCGTCGAGATTGTCCTTGATGTAGCGCAGCGCGAGCGTCGGGCCTTCGGCCATGGATCTGGCAAGCGCGAAGGCCTCAGTCTGCAGCTTGTCGTCGGGCACCACGCGGTTGACGAGACCGATCGCCTCGCATCTGGCGGCATCGACCTTGTCGCCGGTAAACATAAGTTCGCGCGCCCGCGAGGTGCCGACCAGCCGCGTCAGCAGCCAGGCGATGCCGTAGTCGCCGGAAAGCGCGACGCGGACATAGCCGGTGGAGATGAAGGCGGATTGCGCCACTAGTCTGATATCGCAGGCCAGCGCGAGCGCGAGGCCTGCGCCGACCGCGGGGCCGGGCAGCGCCGCAATCGTCGGCTTGCGCACCGAGGCAAGCGCGCCGGTAAGCAGGCGCTGCCGCTCCTGCAGGTCGGCGACCTTCTCGTCATACGCCATTTCGAGCTTCTTCTTGTCGCGATGCGCGCCCATGCCCTTGACGTTGCCGCCGGCGCAGAACGCGGTGCCCGCGCCGGTGAGCAGGAGCGCTCCGACCTCGGGGTTTTCGCCGCAGGCCTTGATCATGCTGCGAAGCGCCGGCGTCAGCGTATCCGAGAACGCGTTGCGCGCTTCGGGGCGGTTCAGCGTGATGGTGGCGACGCGGTCGCGGATCACGCAGAGCAGTTCGTCGGTGCCGGTGTCGATTTTGGTTTCGGAGGTCATGGTTGTCCTATTCTCGTCATTGCGAGGAGCGAAGCGACAAAGCAATCCATCTTCCTTCGCGGCGCGGTGGATTGCTTCGCTGCGCTCGCAATGACGGCGGTGGCCGTCTCAAAACCTCTCCACCCACGGCCGCAGCTCCACTTCCCACGTCCAGGCGCTGCGCGGTTGCTGCAGCACGTTCCAGTAGCTCAGCGCAATCGCGTCGGGATCGAGCATCGAATCCGGCCGATCGGCAGGCTCCGTACGCGCGGCGCTGCGGATGCCGCCGTCGATGACGAAATGCGCGACATGGATGCCCTGCGGCGACAATTCGCGCGCCATGCTTTGGGCCAGCCCGCGCAGCGCAAACTTGCCCATCGCGAACGGCGCCGATTGCGGATAGCCTTTCACGCTGGCGGAGGCGCCGGTGAACAGGATCGCGCCGTGCTTGTTCGGCAGCATGCGTGTCGCGGCCTGCTGGGCTACCAGAAAGCCGCCGAAGGCGGAGACCGCGATCGCATTCGCAACTTCGGCCGGAACCAGGTCGGTGAAGGCGCCGCGGGCGCGGCCGCTGGCGTTATAGACGACGAGATCGGGCGTGCCGATCTCGCGTTCGACCATGCCGAACAGCCTCTCGACTTCTTCGGCCTCGGTAGCATTGCAGGCAAAGGCGCGGGCCCCGGTCTCGGTGCAGAGCGCGCCAAGCTTCTCGATCTTGCGCGCGGCAAGCGCAACCTTGATGCCTTCGCGCGCGAACAGTCGCGCCAGCGATGCGCTCAATCCCTCGCCGACACCAACAATCAGGGCAATCTTGTATTTTGGCAATTCCATGGGCGCAGTCCTCGGATGGTGGGGATTCGGTATCTAGGAACCCGATCCCGCCTGGCAATCGTCCGCCATGGCGGCCCTCCAATTATGGTTGTTGACGGCACGTCAGCCCGCGTTATCGATAGTTGACCAACATCGGGCGGAACGAACAAGGGCTAAAAATGCATCCACTCATGCAAGACCGTGCAGCCGCGTCAGCCAATCAGCCGGGATTGCTCGCACCTGATACGACGGGGATGAATTTCTACCGCGCCGATCCGGCATTGACGGATCTGCTTCGCCTGCATCTGCCTGAACCGCTGTTTCGGCATATCGAGCCGCATCTCGACCGGCTCGGCGAATTGGCCGGCGGCTATCTCGACGAATGCGCGCGGCTTGCCGACCGGCATACACCGGTGCTCCACCAGCGCGACAGGTTCGGCCGCGATATCCAGTATATCGAATATCACCCGGCCTATCGCGAGCTGGAGAAAGCCGCGTTCGGCGAGTTCGGCATTCACGCGATGTCGATCCGCAAGGGCATCATGGGCTGGCCGGATAAATACCCCGTCGTCGCCAAGCATGCCTTCACGTTCCTGTTCAATCAGACCGAATTCGGCATGGGCTGTCCGATCAACGTCACGGATGGTTGCGCGAAACTGCTCAACAATTTCGGCAGCGACGCGTTGAAGGCAAAATATCTCGACGGCCTGACCCAGACCGACATGAGCAAGCTTACTCAGGGCGGCCAGTTCATGACTGAGAAGGAAGGTGGCTCCGACGTCGGCACGCTGACGACGCGGGCCGTGCAGGAAGGCGATCACTGGCGGCTCTATGGCGAGAAATGGTTCTGCTCCAATGCCGACGCCAAGGTGGTGATGCTGCTGGCGCGGCCGGAAGGAGCGGGGCCCGGCACGCGCGGCGTCGGCCTGTTCCTGATGCCGCGCTTCCTCGGCGATGGCTCGCAGAATCACTACCGGATCGTTCGCCTGAAGGACAAGCTCGGCACCCGTTCGATGGCGTCGGGCGAAATCAAGTTCGAGGGCGCGATTGCCTATGCCGTCGGCAAGCTCGATCGCGGCTTCGTGCAGATGGCCGAGATGGTGAACTCGTCCAGGCTCTCCAACGGCGTCAAATCCACCGCGCTGATGCGGCGCGCGCACCATGACGCGATGACGGTGGCGAAGAACCGCGTGGTGTTCGGCCAGCGGATCATCGACCTGCCGCTGGCGCGGCGGCAGTTGATGAAGATCATGCTGCCGACCGAGCAGGCGCTGTCGATGAGTTTTCTCACGGCCGATGCGCTCGATCGCGCGGAAGCCGGCAGCCAGGACGCGGCGGCGCTGCTGCGCATCCTGACGCCGACGTTGAAATTCCGCGCCACGCGCGACGCGCGAAAAGTCTGCGGCGATGCGATGGAGATGCGCGGCGGCATCGGCTACATTGAGGAGTTTGCCACCGCGCGGCTGCTGCGCGACGCCCATCTCGGCTCGATCTGGGAAGGCACCGGCAACATCGTCGCAATCGATGCGCTGACCCGCGCGGTTGGCCGCCACGGCGCCGACGCCGCGCTCGCGGCCGATCTGCACGCCCGCCTCGACGACAGCACCAACGTGCCGCAGGCCTGGTGCAACCGGCTGCGTGAACTGACAGACCGTGCGGTCGGCTTTGCCCGCGAGGTAGCCAGCCGGACCGACAATGAAGGCGACGCGCGGCGCGCCACCAGCCTGCTCTACCATGTCGCCAGCGCCGTTGCGCTGGCCTGGGAGGGCGGGCGGATTCACGAGATGCGCGGCGACGCCAGGCGGCTGTTGCTGTCGCGGATGGTGGTCGACCATCGCGTCGCGCCGAGCGACCCGTTCCGGCTTGCGGAAAATGCCACCCAGCGCGCGATCACCGGCCATCTGCTCGGCGAACGCAGCGTCGGCATGGCCGAGGTTGGCGAATTGCTTGTCGCAGCGTAGGCTGCAGCCAGTACTGGTTCAAAAAATAACAGAATAGAGGGAGCACCGATGAAGGCCGCCGTTTTGCATGAAGTCAACCAGCCGCTGGTGATCGAGGAGGTCAGCGTGCCGAATCCCGGCCCGCGCGAAGTCCTGATCCGCACGCGCGTCGCCGGCCTCTGTCATTCCGATCTGCACTTCATGGAGGGGCTGTATCCCCATCCGCTGCCGGCCGTGCTCGGCCATGAATCGGCGGGCGTGGTCGAAAAGGTCGGCTCCGACGTCACCTATGTGAAACCCGGCGATCACGTCGTGACCTGTCTCTCGGTATTCTGCGGCACCTGCGATAACTGCACCACCGGTCGCACCGTGCTCTGCACTGATACGACGGTGAAGATGCTGCCCGGTCAGTCGAACCGGCTGTCTTGGGCGCGTGAGGAAAAGCTTCATCAGTTCCTCAATCTCTCGTCGTTTGCCGAGCAGATGCTGGTGCACGAGAACGCCATCGTCAAAATCCGCAAGGACATGCCGCTGGAGCTGGCGGCCCTGATCGGCTGCGGCGTCATCACTGGCTATGGCGCGGTCGTGAACACCGCAAAGGTGCAGGCCGGCGAAACGGTGGCCGTGATCGGCTGCGGCGGCGTCGGCATGGCCGCGATCAATGGCGCCGCGATCGCCGGCGCCGGCCGCATCATCGCGATCGATACCAATCCGGCCAAGCTGCAGTTGGCCACAAAACTCGGCGCTACCGACATCGTCGATCCCTCCCGCGGCGATGTGGTACAGCAGGTGCGTGAGCTCACCAATGGTGGCGTTCATCACTCCTTCGAGGTGCTGGGCCGCAAGGAGACCGCCGAGCAGTCCTTTGCGATGCTGGCGGCCGGTGGCACCGCGACCATCGTCGGCATGATCCCGTTCGGCCAGAAGATCGAATTGCACGGCTTCGATTTCTTGCGCGAGCGCCGGATTCAGGGGTCGTCGATGGGCTCCAACCATTTCCGCGTCGACATGCCCCGCCTGGTCGAATTCTATATGCGCGGCAAGCTGCATCTGGAAGACTGGATCTCGGCCAAGCTGAACCTCTCTGAGATCAACGAAGGTTTTGCCAACATGAAAGCCGGCAAGACGCTCCGCAGCGTGATTGTGTTTGATGCGTGAGGGTGTACGCAACAATATCCGTCGTCCCGGCGAACGCCGGGACCCATACGCCGTGGCCGACGAAATTGGCACAAGGGGAGACGACTTCTATCCCAATATGCAGCAGTGGTTATGGATCCCTGCTTTCGCAGGGACGACGCGGTGAGAGCATAGGCTACCGCGTCACATGCGCGGAGACTGCGAGCCATTTCCCATTCTGCTTTGCCCAGCAGTCGGTATAGCGGCCGTGCGCCTGTTGGCCATCCGGCGTGGTGTAGCTCGTCGCTGCGTGGATGATGGCGAAATCGCCGAGGATACGAATCTTCACGTCTTCCGCACGCAGGTTTTTGATCGCGACCGGCTTTGCGGTCTGTTGCAGGAACGCGGCGCGATCAACCAGCGACTTGTCGGGATTGGAGCAGTAGAAATCGGCTGCGAGGATTTCGTCAAAGCGCTTGACGTCGGAGTTCTGCACGGACGCGACATAGTCGTGGTTGAGCTTTGTGAGCTCGGCAAGGTCGTTGTTCATGATTTCCTCCGGTCCTTGTTCGTCAATGTAGAGCGGCCATCACGCTGGTCTCGGCGAGCGTTTGATTACGACGCGGACGAGCGAACCAAGCACATAACCCGCAAGCGAGAAGGCGACTGGCGGCAAAAGCACCTTGAGATCAAAGATGGCTCGAGACAGGAATTGTTCAAGCGCCGGTGGCGCCAGCAGAAAGTCCAGGTTCAGGAAAACAAGCGGCGATATCACGAGCAACGCCAGACGGAGCCGGTGTTTGGCAAAGATGCATAGTGCTGCAACAACAACGGCCGTGGCGCTGAGCAGGCCATAGGCGATCTCAAAGCCGAGAGCGTGGCGGATGTTGAAACCGCTGGCCAGTAACAGACCCCAAACAAGGCCGGCGATCAGAAGCGCCGTGTCGTCGATTCTTCGGAAAAGCTGCAGATACCCCAGTACCAGGAATGCCAGGATAGATAGGGTGGGCCAGGCCGCGACAAAGGTGCCGTGCATCAGCCCCCACAAGTGGAATGTTGGCCAGCCGAGCGCGGCATAGGCGTAGCCAAGCGGCCACATCAGCAGGAGGCCGGCAACGGCGGCGATGACGCTTCGAATGAAAGTCCGCATGGTGCTTTCAACGATACCGCTTCACCCTCCCGGCGAGGAGGCGCGCTTGCGCTTAACCCCTCGGCACGAGGGATCTCTAATCATCAAACATCGGCGGCGGCTTGAACCCGCCAAACTCGTGCTCGATCAGCTCCGCCAGCTTGAGCGGCGTACGGTCCTCCAGCCAGGGGCCGACGATCTGCACGCCGATCGGCAGTCCGTCCGGCGAGAAGCCGGTCGGGAGTGCGGTCGCGGGCAGGCCGGGCAGGGTGGCGATGCCGGGCCACGAAAGCTGATCGGGATAGACGTAATCTTTGCCGTCGATCTCGATGCGGCGTTTTTCCTGGTCGTCGGAATGGTCGTGCGGATAGGCCGGGGTCGGCATGATCGGACAGATTACAGCATCATAGGTCTTGAAGAGTTCGCGCCATTGCGCTCGCAGGCGCGCACGCGCGACGTCGTCCATCAACCAGTTGCGGTGGCTTTGCGCCATGCCCCGCAGGCGTTCGGCGGCGAGGCTTACATCGCTCGGCGGTAGCGCGGCGGCGGCGGCCTGCGCGCCGGCATAGATTTCCGGCGGGAAGGAAGCGGCGAGGAACGACATCAGCATCCGCATGTAGAGCCGGGACGTCTCGGCAAAGTTCGGCAGCAACGGGCTGTTGCGATCGACCTTGGTGCCGGCCTTTTCGAGGTTGGCGGCGAGCTTGTGGATCGTGCCGCGCACCACCTCGTCGGTCGGCATGACCGGGTCGCTATCGACCACCAACACGCGAAAATCTTTCAGCGCGCCGTGGCGTGGCGGCGGCAGGGCGAGCTGGTAGCCCTTGCCGGCCTCCAGCGGATCGGGACCGGCAATGGTGTCGAGCAGCAGCGAGAGATCGGCGGCGCTGCGTGCCATCGGGCCAATCACGGCAAGATCGCGGTCGAGCGGCAGCGGCTGGAATGGCGGCGGCGTGTGGCCGCGTCCCGGCACCAGCGCAAAGGTCGGCTTGTGCGCGTAGACGCCGCAATGAAAGGCGGGCACGCGCAGCGAGCCGCCGATGTCGGAGCCGAGCGACAGCGGGCCGTAACCGGCCGCGAGCGCCGCCGAGGAGCCGCCGGACGAGCCGCCCGGCGTCCGGCCGAGGTCATAAGGGTTGCTGGTGGTGCCGTAGACCTCGTTATAGCTCTGCCAGTCGCCGAGCCCGAACGGGACATTGGTCTTGCCGAGGATGACGCCGCCGGCGTCCTTGACGCGTGAGATAGACAGCGCGTCTTCCGTCGGCGTGAAGTCCTTCTGCGCCGGAATGCCCCAGGTCGTCGGCAGCCCCGCGATATTGTAGGACTCCTTCACGGTCAGCGGGAGGCCAAGCAGGGGCTTCTTCACGCCGCGCGCCAGTTCGGCGTCGGCGGCGCGGGCGGCGGCAAGGCCGCGCTCGAAATCGCGAACGCAAATCGCGTTGATCTTCGCGTCGTGCCGCTCGATCCGGCCGATTGCGTCCTCGGCCAGTTCGACGGCCGAGACCTTCTTCGCGGCAAGCGCCGCGGACAATTCAACGGCGGTCTTGAAACTCCATTGCGATTTGGCCAAGGCGTACGCTCCGCTCTGTTTCTGAATACGGCGCGGATGATGCTCAGTTTGGGCGCGTGCGGCAAGAGCAATAGCTGTACAGCGGCGGTCCTCTCTTGCCGGTACGCTACTGGCTCGCCTTTGTCTCTGCGTTGTCCTTTGCTTGTTGCAGGAATTGCATCAGCAGCCGAGTCACTTCGCCGGGCTGCTCCTGCTGCACCCAGTGGCCGGCGCCGTCAACAAGATGGCAGCCGATCATGTTGGTGCAGGCTTTCGACTGCATCGCCTCATAGACGCCGGGGCGCTGATAGGTGCCCCAGTCCTGCTTGCCCGAGATGAAAGCGGACGGCACGTCGATGGTGCGGCCGGACCATATCTGCAGTTCCGGCACAAAAGCGCCGGAGGTGCCGCAGCGATACCATTGCAGCCCGCCCTGGAATCCGTTGCGCTCGTACTCGGCGCTGTAGAAGGCAAGCTCACTGTCCGGCAGCCATTTGTTGGCGGCGATTTGCGCGGCCGACGGCATTTCCTTGGCAACGGTGGCCGCCATGTCCTTGGCGAGGTCCATCACATAGTAAGTCGGCAGCTTTGCGATCTCTTCCGCCGTCCAGGATTTGAGCGGATAGGGCTGGTTGGCTTTCCAGTCGGCGCTCTTGTGGTGGTAATAGGCACGCAGGAAATCATGGACGCCCTGCGGCGCGCGGTGCATGTCGTTATTCGCCCCGCGCGTCGAGTAATACCACTGGTAATGTTTTCGCGGGCGCGGCAGCGCGGCGAGTTCGCGGTGAATGGGATCATCGGCGGGCTTGGCGGGCTCGTGCACCGTGTTGAACGGCAGCGATGGAGGCCCGCCGAACGGGGCGCTCATCATGACGACCGAGCGAAACACGTCGGGCCGTATCAGCGCGCACCAGGCCGCGACCGACGAGCCGAAATCATGCCCGATCACGGCATCGACGCTTGCGTAGCCGAACGCCGACACCAGCCCGAGCGCGTCGCGTACCAGATTGGTGAGGCGGAACGAGGCGAGGTCACCGTCGTAATTTGGGTCCCAGCCGGTGGTGCGGCCATAACCGCGCTGGTCCGGCGCGATCACGTGATAGCCGGCTTGCGCGAGAGAAGGCATCACCTTGCGCCAGGAATAGGCGAGTTCGGGAAAGCCGTGCAGGAGCAGGAGGCACGGACGGCCGGGTGTTTCGAAGCCGGCTTCCAGCACGTGCATGCGCAAGCCGTTGATGTTGTCGATGGTGCGCGAGCGGATGGTTGCGGGGAGCGGGATCTCGGGGAGGGTGGGCATGGCGTTTCCTTGTGGTCGGCCAAGTCTTGTTCTGCCGCGACTGTAATGGCGCGAATGTCTACGACAAGCCACGAATGATTGTCGCGCCCTCTACCCTCCAGGGGAGGATAAGAGGGCCTTCGGCCAGTACCGGTCACGCAGGTGGCGCTTCACCAATTTTCCCGTCGGCGTGCGCGGCAACTCGGCTTCAAAGTCGATGCTCCTTGGGCATTTGATTGGCGACAGATGTTTTCGGCAGAACACGATCAGTTCGGCCTCGAGATCCTTGCCGGCTTTTGCCATGTCGTGCGGCTGCACCACGGCCTTGACCTCTTCGCCCATTTCCTCGTTCGGCACGCCGAACACGGCGACGTCGGAGACGGCAGGATGGGTGATCAGGACGTCCTCGGTCTCCTGCGGGTAGATGTTCACCCCGCCGGAGATGATCATGTAGCTCTTGCGGTCGGTGAGATAGAGAAAACCTTCCGCGTCGAGATATCCGACGTCGCCGAGCGTCGACCAGCCCTTGGCGTTGTAGGCCTTCTTGGTCTTCTCGGGATCGTTGTGATAGGTGAAAACAGGCGCGTCGGCGAAATAGACCGTGCCAATTTCGCCGGTCGGTCTCTCCTCGTCATTCTCGTCGAGGATTTTCACCTTACCGACCACGGCGCGGCCGACGGTGCCGCGATGGGTCAGCCATTGCTGCGAAGTTGAAACGGTAACGCCGTTGCCTTCGGAGCCGGCGTAATATTCGATCAGGATCGGCCCCCACCACTCGATCATTTTCGCTTTCACGTCGACCGGGCAGGGCGCCGCGGCGTGGATCGCGCCTTTCAGCGTCGAGACGTCGTAAGCCGCGCGCACCTCGTCCGGCAATTTCAGCATCCGCACGAACATGGTTGGCACGAGCTGCGACTGCGTGACCTTGTACTTTTCGACCAGCCTCAAGAATTCCTCGGCGTCGAAGTGCTCCATGATGATGGAGGTGCCGCCGAGCGTGATTGCCATCATGTTGAAGCGCAGGGGAGCTGCGTGATAGAGCGGCGCTGGCGACAGATAGATGCTGTCGGACGACATGCCGCACATGTCGGCGCAGAGAATTCTCAGGAGCGGGTTCGGCACGTCGATCGCCTTGCCCTCGAACTCCTTCTTGATGCCCTTGGGCCGGCCGGTGGTGCCCGAGGAATACAGCATGTCGTAGCCGGCGACCTCGTCAGCAATCGGCGTCACAGGCATCGCGATCGCTTCCTTGTCCCAGGAGCGGAATCCCGGCGCGGGCTCATCGACCATGAAGAACAGCGGTTCGCTCGGCTCGCCCTTGATCAGGCCTTTGGCCTTGTCGGCGCATTGCGGCGTGGTGATGAAGACCTTGGCGCCGCAATCCCTGACGATATAGGCGATCTCTTCCTCAGTGAGATAGCGGCTGATCGCGGTGTAATAGAGCCCGGCGCGTTGTGCCGCCCAGCAGATCTCCATGAACGCCAGGCGATTTTCCATCAGGAATGCGATGTGGTCACCGGCCTTCAAGCCGAGCTTGCGGAACAGTTGCGCGCCCTGGTTCGATAGCTCGTCAAGCTCGCGATAGGTGATCGCCTTGCCGGTGCCGGCCATCTGGTAGGCGACCTTGTTCGGCTGGGTGCGGGCGTGGATGAAGGGGTGGGTCACAAACGTTTCCTCGGGTGATGCGTCGTCCCTGCGAACGCAGGGACCCATAACCACAGTTTTGATTTGTTGAAGCAAGCTGGAGCTCCAGCTCAGCATAACCACAAACACCTGTGGTTATGGGTCCCGGCTCCTGATGCGCAATTGCGCATGAGGGCCGGGACGACACCTTTTATGCGGACGCTTCTTTCGTCCAGCAGCAGCTTACAGCCTTTCCACGATCGTCACGTTCGCCATGCCGCCGCCTTCGCACATGGTCTGCAGGCCGTAGCGCTTGTTGTTCTGCTTCAACGCATTGACCAGCGTGGTCATCAGCTTGGTGCCGGAGCCGCCGAGCGGATGGCCGAGCGCGATCGCGCCGCCATTGACGTTGAGCCGTTCCGGATCGGCGCCCGTCGTCTTCAGCCACGCCACCGGCACGGCCGCGAAGGCTTCGTTGACCTCAAACAGGTCGATGTCATTGATCGACATGCCGGCCTTTTCCAGCGCCCGCTTGGTGGCGTGCAGCGGCGCATCGAGCATGATCACGGGATCGCCGCCCATCATGGTCATGTGATGGATGCGCGCCAACGGTTTTACGCCGAGCGACTTCAGGCCCTTCTCGTTGACCACCAGCACGCCGGAGGCGCCGTCGCAGATCTGGCTGGCGCTGGCGGCGGTGTGCTTGCCGTTCTCGGCAATCAGCTTGACGCCCCTGATGCCGTCGAGGCTGGCGTCGAAGCGGATGCCCTCGTCGATATGGTGGGTGTCAGTCGAGTTGTCGGCGCGGGTGATCTGTAGCGGAACGATTTCATCCCTGAACTTGCCGGCTTGCGTCGCGGCAATCGCGCGCTGATGGCTGTTGTAGGAATATTCGTCGAGCTGATCCTTGGAGAGCCCATACTTCTCCGCCATCATTTCCGCGCCGGTGAACTGGCTGAACACGATGTTCGGATATTTCGCCTCGATGCCCGGACTCTTGTAGTGGCCAAAACCGTTCTTGGCCGGCAGCGACGAAGCAAGCCCCATCGGCACCCGCGTCATCGATTCCACGCCGGCGGCGATCACGATGTCCATCGAGCCGGCCATCACTGCCTGCGCCGCAAAATGCAGCGCCTGCTGCGAGGAACCGCACTGCCGGTCGACCGAGGTGGCGGGCACGCTCTCAGGCAGCTTCGAGGCCATCACCGCGTTGCGCGCGATGTTGTTGGATTGTTCGCCGGCCTGCATCACGCAGCCCATGATCACGTCCTCGATCTGGGCCGGGTCGACGCTGGTGCGGTCGACCAGCGAATTGAGCACGGAAGCGGCGAGATCGGCCGGGTGCCAGCCTGCGAGACGTCCGCCCTTGCGGCCACCGGCAGTGCGTGCGGCGGCGACGATATAGGCCTCGGCCATGTCTGTTCTCCCTGAATGTTGTTTGTGGCTTGGAAAGATGGGCCGGATTTAAGGGGGGCTGCGGGATTTAGTCAATCAATCAATTAACTCTTGAGTGCAGCCGCGGCATGCGCTTATGTGCGGCCAGATTTCCCGCCCTCAGCAGTGATGGGATCACCGTTGAATACCAGCGTACCGGCCAGGCTCCCGAGCGGCAAAAATACCACCGCCGAGAAGCTGCTCGTGGCGGCGAGCGAGCTGATGATCGAGCGCGCCTCGATCGAGGTGTCGCTGTCCGACATTGCGCAGAAGTCGGGCGTCAATGCCGCGCTGGTGAAATACCATTTTGGCAACAAGGACGGGCTGTTGCTGGCGCTGCTGGCGCGGGATGCCGCGACCGAGATGTCGCAGCTTGAATATCTGATCAGCCAGCCGATCTCGCCGACCGCAAAGCTTCGCCTGCATATCGGCGGCATCATCCGTGCCTATCACCAGTTCCCTTACATGAACCGGCTGATCCACTATCTCCTGCACGAGAGCAGCCCGGAAGCCGCCGACGAAGTCTCGCAATTCTTCGTCGCGCCGCTGCTGGATTTTCATCGCCGCCTGCTCGCCGAGGGTGTCAAGGCCGGCGAATTCCGAAATATCGATCCGGTGCTGTTCTACACCAGTCTGATCGGTGCCTGCGATCACCTGTTCTTCGGCCGCCACGCGATGTCGCGCGCGACCGGGGTCGGCCCGGTCACCGACGAAGTCTGCCGCGAATACATCAAGCACATGGAAGCGCTGATCTGCGGCGGCATGCTGGAAGAAGGGAAGGGGCGAATAGCGAGTAGCGAATAGCGAATGGATCCATTCGCCACTCGCTATTCGCCAGCTAGAGAAGAAAACACCCAAGGAAAGGTTCTCAAAATGCAGTTGAAAGACGTTGCCGTTCTCATCACCGGCGGTGGTTCCGGCTTAGGAGCCGCGACCGCCCGTGCCATGGCCGCCAAGGGCGCCAAGATCGGCGTGCTCGACCAGAACAAGGAGAATGCCGAGAAGGTCGCGGCCGAAGTGAAGGGCGTAGCCCTTCATGCCGACGTCACCAGCGAGGACCAGATGAAGGCGGCGATCGCCAAGGCGGAAGCCGCTCATGGTGTCGCGCGCGTGCTGATGAACTGCGCCGGCATCGGCGGCTCGCAGCGCGTGGTCGGCAAGGACGGCGTCTATCCGCTGGAAAAGTTCGTCCGCATCATTAACGTCAATCTGATCGGCACCTTCAACGCGCTGCGCTTGTTCGCCGAGCGGCTAGCCACCGCGGCCCCGGTCGGCGAGGAGCGCGGCGTCGTCATCAACACCGCTTCCGTTGCGGCCTATGAAGGCCAGATCGGCCAGATCGCCTATTCCGCCTCCAAGGGCGGCATCGTCGGCCTCACGCTGCCGGCGGCGCGCGATCTCGCGAGCCTGAAGATCCGCGTCAACACGATCGCTCCCGGCATCTTCTTCACGCCGCTGCTGATGGGCCTGAACGAGGAAGCCCGCAAGAGCCTGGGTGCGCAGGTGCCGCACCCGGCCCGCCTTGGCGAGCCCGACGAATATGGCGCGCTCGCGGTGCACATCGTCGAGAACGCGATGCTCAACGGCGAGACCATCCGCCTCGACGGCGCCATCCGCATGGCGCCGCGGTAAGGGCGATGCACTTCTTCCTTCTCCCCTTGTGGGAGAAGGTGGCTTCGCGGAACGCGAAGACGGATGAGGGGTTCTCTCCGGCTGGCAACCCCTCACCGCATCGAATGCACGGCTGATGCCGGTGTAGCCTCTCCCCAACAAGGGGAGAGGGCGCAGCAATGAGCGCCGCAATCCGCGGATGCAAGGCATCAGGGTCTTCCTCGAAAAGCGAAAGCCTGTCTATATCAGGCGATGACGACAAGATCCGCAAAGGACAAAAATTCCGGGAGGCGCAATATGAGTGGGAGTGCAGCAAAGGTGCTGACAAAGCCGGCCTTCCGCAAGATCGAATGGTTGCCGCGCGACATCGCGGTGGAGCGTCGTCCCGATGGCGTCATCATCCTGAAGTCGCGCATTCCGCTGCAGCCTTACGAGAAGCACATTCCGGCGTCGCTTTCGAAATGGGCGAAGCAAGCGCCCGAACGGATCTGGCTGGCACAACGCGGCGGCGCTGAGCGGCAATGGCGCAACGTCTCCTACGGCGAAGCCAAGCGCGTCGTCGACGGACTGACGCAGGGCCTGCTCAACCTTGGCCTCACGGAGGGCCGTCCCGTTGCGATCCTATCAGGCAACTCCATCGAGCACGCGCTGATGACGCAGGCGGCGATGCAGGCTCGCCGGCCGGCCGCGCCGGTGTCGCCGGCCTATTCGCTGATGAGCCAGGATCGTCTCAAGCTCAAATATCTCTTCAACCTGATCAAGCCTGCGGTCGTGATGGTGCAGGACGGTCCGACCTTTGAGAAGGCGCTCAGGGCGATCGACCTGGCCGGCGTCACTGTGGTTCACGTCGCGCGCCCGTGCGAAGGCATCAGGAGTGTGTCGTTCGCCGAACTCGCGGCAACGCCGGCCACCAAAGATGTCGAAGACTCGATTTCAAAGATCACACCGAAAACCGTCGGCAAGCTCTTGTTCACGTCGGGCTCGACCGGCATGCCGAAGGCCGTCATCAATACGCAGGAGATGATGTGCGCCAACGCGGCGATGATGATGCAGGTGCGCCCGCGCGACCCGAACGGGCCGGTTTCCACCTATCTCGACTGGATGCCCTGGAATCACACCATGGGCGGCAATGCGCTGTTCAACCCGGCGCTGATCGACGGCGGCACGCTCTACATCGACGACGGCCGCCCGATGCCCGGCCAGTTCGACGAGACCATTCGCAATTTGCACGAGATATCGCCGACCTATTACGCCAACGTCCCCGCCGGCTACGCGGCGCTCGCCGCTGCGATGGAAAAGGACGACGCGCTCTGCCGCAGCTTCTTCAAGAACCTGACCGTGATGGCCTATGGCGGCGCTCGGCTGCCGGACGATCTTTACGACCGTATGCAGGCGTTGGCGGTGAAGACCACCGGCGAGCGCATCGTGTTCTACACCGGCTGGGGTTCGACTGAGACCGCGCCGACCTCGACCGGCACCTATTGGGACACCGAGCGTGTCGGCCTGATCGGCCTGCCGTTTCCCGGCGTCGAGTTGAAGATGGTGCCGTGCGGTTCCAAATACGAATTGCGCCTGCGCGGCATCAACGTCACGCCGGGTTATTTCGGCCAGCCGGAATTGACGAAGAAGATGTTCGACGAGGAAGGTTTTTACTGCATCGGCGATGCCGGCGTGTTCGTCGATGACAACGATCCGCTGCAGGGCATCATCTTTTCCGGCCGCGTGGTGGAAGACTTCAAGCTCACGACCGGCACCTTCGTCCATGTCGGCTCATTGCGCACCGACGCCATCGCGGCTGCGACGCCAGTGGTGCACGACGCTTTGGTCACGGGACAGGATCGTCCGTTCATCGGACTTCTGGCTTGGCCCAATCTGCACGCCTGTCGGCAGATCGTGGGGAATCCCGATGCGACGTTTGAGCAGGTGGTGAAGCAGCCCCAGGTGATCGCCTGCCTGAAGCGTGGCTTGGAAGCGCATAACGCCTCCGCCACCGGCAGCAGCATGCGGATTGCGCGCGCGATGCTGATGGCCGAGCCGCCCTCGATCGACGGCAACGAACTCACCGACAAGGGCTACATCAACCAGCGCGCCGGCCTCGAACGCCGCGCCGCGCTGGTGGAGAGGCTTTATGCCGACAAGCCGGGAGATGATGTGATCATTTTGAACTGATCGTAGGATGGGTAGAGCGCAGCGAAACCCATCGTTCGAAACCGATTCTCTCCACTCGACATTCCGGGTTCGATGCTTCGCATCGCCCCGGAATGACGGGGAATAGAACAATACGAAAGCAACTGAGGTAGGCCGCCATGAACTTCGATTTCTCCGACGAACAAAAACAAATGCGCGACGCGGCGCGGAAATTTCTCACTGAGAAGTGCCCGCCGAAGGCCGTGCGCGAGGTGCTCGACGGCAAGGCGCCGTATGACAAGGAATTGTGGAAAGGGCTCGCCGAAATGGGCTTCCTCGGCGTCGCAATTCCCGAACAGTTCGGCGGCGCGGGCGCGGGCCATCTCGAGCTTTGCGTGATTGCGGAAGAAATGGGCCGCGCGAATGCGCCGGTGCCGTTCTCTTCCACGGTCTATCTTGCCGCCGAGGCGCTGCTGCTGGCTGGCTCCGATGCGCAGAAGCAGAAATGGCTGCCGAAGATCGCTTCCGGTGCGGCGATCGGCACGCTGGCGCTGTTCGAAGGCAAGGGCAATCCGTCGCCGAAGGCGATCAAGCTGCAGGCTTCCGGCGGCACGCTCAACGGCGTGAAGAGGCCGGTGCCGGATGGCGCGATTGCCGATTTCGCGGTCGTTGCCGCGCGTACCGGTTCGACCGAGCGCGATTCCGACATCTCGCTGTTCCTGGTCGACCTCAAGGCCGGCGGCGTTGAGGCGAAGCCGTTGACCAATGTCGATCCGACCCGCGGGCAAGCCGAACTCACCTTCACGAAAGCCAACGCCGAACCGCTTGGCGCGGCCGGCGAGGGCTGGAGCATCCTCACGCAAGTGCTCGACCGCGCCGCAGTACTGCTGGCGTTTGAGCAGGTCGGCGGCTCCGACCGCGCGCTGGAAATGGGCCGCGACTACGCGCTCGACCGTATCGCGTTCGGACGGCCGATCGGCTCGTTCCAGGCGGTGAAACACATGCTCGCCGACATGTACGTCTCGGCGACGTTGGCGCGCTCGAATTGCTACTACGGCGCCTGGGCGCTCTCGACCAATGCGTCGGAATTGCCGGAGGCCGCAGCGGCGGCGCGCATCAGCGCGACGCAGGCGTTCCAGCACTGCTCCAAGAACAACATCCAGGTTCACGGCGGCATGGGTTTCACCTGGGAATTCGACTGCCACATGTACTACCGCCGCGCCAACACCACCGCGCTGACGCTCGGCAGCCTGTCGTACTGGGAAGATCAGTTGATCGACCGCATGCGCAAGAAGAACGCGGCGTAAGCTTGTGAGACCCGTAGGATGGGTAGAGCGCAGCGAAACCCATCAGAAGTCGGACGGCAAAAAGAGATGGGTATCGCTTCGCTCCACCCATCCTACGAAGCAGGATGCGACCGAGGATTTAAAACATGAACTTCGACGACACTCCGCAGGAAGCCGCGTTTCGCGCCGAAGCCCGCGCATGGATACAAGCCAACGCGCCGAAGCAATATGAGGAAGAACTGCGAAAGTCCTCGCTCGGCCGCACCGTGCTCAAGGGCGCGAACATTCTCGACGTTGCAAAGGCCTGGCAGAAGAAGAAGGCCGATGCCGGCTGGGCCTGCCTGCACTGGCCGAAGGAATATGGCGGCCGCGGCGCCTCGCCGATCGAGCGGGTGATCTGGCAGCAGGAAGAGGGGCCGTTCGGCAAACTCAGCGGCATGTTCATCATCGGCCACGGCATGTGCGGCCCGACCATGATGGCCTATGCCGGCGAGGAGCAGAAACGCGAATATCTGCCGCCACTCGCTTCCGGCGAGAAGATCTGGTGCCAGCTATTCTCCGAACCCGCAGGCGGCTCCGACGTCGCAGGGCTTCGCACCCGTGCCGAGAAGAAGGGCGACGACTGGATCATCAACGGCCAGAAGATCTGGACCTCGGGCGCGCACTATTCGGATTACGGCATCCTGCTCACGCGCACCGATCCCAATGTGCCGAAGCACAAGGGCCTCACGATGTTCTTCCTGGACATGAAGAGCCCGGGCGTCGAGGTGCGGCCGATCAGGCAGGCCAGCGGCCAGTCCGACTTCAACGAAGTCTATTTTACCGACGTGAAGATCCCGGACTCGCAGCGGCTTGGCGCCGTCAATGACGGCTGGAACGTCTCGCTGACCACTCTGATGAACGAGCGCATGTCGATCGGAGCGGGCGTGGCGACAGGCTTCCCGGAACTGTTCGAGTTCTGCAACAGCCTGATGTTGGAAGATGGGCCTGCGATCGAGGACCGCAGCGTTCGTTCGAGGCTGGCGAACTATGCGGTGAAGGCGAGCGGCCTGAGATACACCAGTATGCGCGCGATCTCGGCGCTGTCGAAGGGTGAGCGTCCGGGCCCGGAGAATTCGATCGGCAAGCTGGTGGCGGGATCGATGGTCCAGGAAGTCGCGATGTACGCGCTCGACCTGCAGGGCGCTGCCGGCGTGCTGAGCGGGCCGGAAGACGCCGAAGTCGCCGGAAAATTCCAGGCGATGCTGCTGCGCGCGCCGGGCACCCGCGTCGAAGGCGGTACCGACGAGATCATGCGCAATATCATCGCCGAGCGCGTGCTTGGCTTGCCCGGCGATATCAGAGTCGACAAGGACGTGCCGTTCAACCAGATCCCGACCAAGGGAAGGACTTAAGACGATTCGTAGGGTGGGTTAGCGAAGCGTAACCCACCATTGCCAGCAACAACGCTCGATAGAACTGGTGGGTTACGCCTTGCTAACCCACCCTACGCAAGAAAAAGAGGTCCGCAATGAACTTCGACGATACGCCGCAGGAAGCGGAATTCCGTAGCCTCGCCCGCAAATGGATCGACGCCAACGCGCCGAAGCATTACGAGGCGGAGCTCTCAAAATCCTCGCTCGGCCGCATCCGGCTGGAGAAGGAAGATATCGTCGACGTCGGCAAGGCCTGGCAGAAGAAGAAGGCCGAAGGAGGCTGGGCCTGCCTGCATTGGCCGAAGGAGTATGGCGGCCGCGGCGCTAGCCCGATCGAGAAGGTGATCTGGCAGCAGGAAGAGGGCGTCTACGGCAAGCTGACGCAGCCGTTCCAAATCGGTGAGGGCATGTGCGGCCCGACGGTGATGGCGTTCGGCAGCGAGGCGCACAAGCGCTACTATTTGCCGAAACTCGCTTCCGGCGAGCACATCTGGTGTCAGCTCTTCTCCGAACCCGCCGGCGGCTCGGATGTCGCGGGGCTGCGCACGCGCGCGGAGAAGCAGGGCGACAACTGGATCGTCAACGGCCAGAAGATCTGGACCTCAGGCGCGCACTACTCCGACTACGGCCTGCTGATCACGCGCACCGATCCCAACGTGCCCAAGCACAAGGGCCTGACGATGTTCTTCCTCGACATGAAGAGCAAGGGCGTCGAGGTGCGGCCGATCAAGCAGGCCAACGGCATGCAGGAGTTCAACGAGGTCTATTTCACCGATGTGGTGATCCCGGACAGCCAACGGCTCGGCGCGGTCGGCGACGGCTGGAACGTGTCGCTGACCACGCTGATGAACGAGCGTATGTCGATCGGTTCGCGGCTTGCGACGGGCTTCCCCGAGATGTTGGAGTTCTGCTCCAACCTGATGACCGATGACGGGCTTGCGATCGACGATCCCGCGACGCGCTCAAAACTCGCGAACTGGGCGGTTAAGGCGAGCGGACTGAAATACACCAGCTACCGCGCCATCTCCTCGCTGTCGAAGGGCGAACGGCCGGGCCCGGAAAACTCGATCGGCAAGCTGGTGTCGGGTTCGATGCTGCAGGATATCGCGACCCATGCGATGGATCTGCAGGGCGCGGCCGGCGCGCTCACCGGCGCGGATGAGGAAACGGCGCGCGGCCAGTTCCAGCAGATGCTGTTGTCCTCGCCCTCGATGCGCATTGCCGGCGGCACCGACGAGATTCTGCGCAACATCATCGCCGAGCGCGTGCTCGGCCTCCCCGGCGATATCAGAGTCGACAAAGACGTGCCGTTCAACAAGATCCCAACCAAGGGACGCTAACATGGATGCTATAGCACCCAAGGCACGTTACGCGACCGCGGATCGCATCGGCATGCTCGAAGAGCTCCTGAACGAGCGTTATTCCGTCCGTGCATTTCTGCCGCGAGAAGTGCCGCGCAAGACCATCGAACATATTCTCAGGGTCTCGCAGCGCACGGCGTCATGGTGCAACAGCCAGCCCTGGCAGGTGCTGATCGCCAGCGGCGAGGCCAAGGAGACATTTCGCAAGGCGATCTATGCCGAAGCCGCCTCCGGCGCGAAAGATGATCATGACTTCACGCCGCCGCGCGAATATCTCGGCGTCTATCTCGAACGCCGCCGCGAGAGCGGTTTTCAGCTCTACAACACGCTTGGCATCGCCAGAGGCGACAAGATGGCCTACGCCAAACAGGCGCTGGAGAACTACAATTTCTTCGGCGCCCCGCATGTCGCTGTTATCCACACCGACGAGCCGCTCGGCATCTATGGCGCGGTCGATTGCGGCGCCTATGTCTCGAATTTCATGCTGGCGGCGCAGGCGCTCGGCCTGGGCACCATCCCGCAGGCCGCGCTGGCGCGGCATTCCGGATTGATCCGGCGTCACTTCAAGCTGGCGGATGACCGGCGCGTGGTCTGCGGCATTTCCTTCGGCTATGCCGACCACGCCCACAAGGTCAACAGCTACCGCACCTCGCGGGCGAGCGTGGCTGATACGGTCACCTTCGTGGACGAGTAACCCTTCTCCCCTTGTGGGTGAAGGTGGCATAGGCGGCCTTTGGCCGCCGTCTCTTAGAACGCCGATGCTTCGCATCGGCTACGGCGCCGGATGACGGGTCTCTATCCGCGGAGACAACCCCTCACCTGTCTTCGCTTCGCGAAGGCACCCTCTTCCACAAGGGAGATGGGGAGAATGTCAAACTCCGCGAACCAGCAGTTCCTCGGTGACCTCGTCGGAAAAGCGTTTTCGCATGCCGGCGACCAGCACCCAATCAGGATCGTTGGGCATCGCCGTCGCACGCGGCATGCCGTGATCGAGTAGGGCGCATGCGCAGCCGACCCAATCGCCGCCCTCGACCGGTTCGTTGCAGGAGGCCCAACCCAAGGTGCCGCAGGCGTTGTCGCCGTGGCCGTGCTGCTCGGTCCAATCAGCGCCGTGTTCGAGCAGGAAGCGCGTCAGCGCGGCATCGCCGCGGAACACCGCGAGGTTGAGCGCGGATGCATCCCAGTCGCCGCCGCGCACCGTGATCGGCCAGCCGAGCCTGACCATCAGCTTGACGACGTCATCGGCGCCGGCCGCGGCCATGTCAGGCAGCAATCGCAACTGCGCCGGCGACAACGAGGCCGGCAGGTCAGGTCGCCGCGAGCGGATCGCTCGCGCCTCCGTTTCGTCGCCGCGCGCACATGCGGCGACGAAGCGCTCTTCGTCGGTAACGTCAGGTTCGCCCTCGCGCAGCAGGGCTGCGACCTCGGAGAGTCCGAACTGCAGCGCCAGCCTGTAGGGACTGATGCCGTCAGCGGTTGGTCGAAACCGATCGGCGCCCGCTTCCAGCAATGCGTTCACATGGCGGGGGCGCCGGCGGTAGATCGCCCATGCTAAAGGCGAGCCCCAGCCGGCCAGCGGCTTGTTCAGCGCCGGTTCGTTCGGATCGCCGCCATGCTGCAGCAACAGTCTTAGCGCGGTGTCGTCTTCGAGATCGATCGAGCGGTAGATCGCGTTGCTCTCTGCGATCCGCGCGCCGTGCTCCAGCAATAGCCGCGTGCACGCCGGATTCTCCAATGAATGATAAAGCGATTCGCCGTCATTCGGACCTGCTCCCGCTTCGAGCAACAGTCTGGTCAGCGCCGGATCATGGTTGCTGCCGGCCGCGCCATAAAGCGTTGAGAGCGGATAGCGTTGGTCGGGCTCGTTCAGCGATCCAGGCGGCCAGCGGCTGTAGATGTGCTGGTTGACGTCGGCGCCTGCCGCGATGAGCAATTGCGCGCAGCGATGCAGGCGCCCGCGAAATTCTTCCACGCGCAGCAGGCTTGAATGCGCGACCGCGAACAGCGGCGGCAATCGCAGCGGGCCGCCGGGACGGTTGGTCCAGGCCGGATCGGCCTGTGTCGCTCGCCGCAGCGCGTCTTCGTCGCCGATCGCACAGGCGAGATAAGGATCGCCCGCGACGAGTTCGGGATCATCGGCCAGGATGCGCAGCGCGACGCGCGGGTTGGCGCGGTTGGCAGCGCCGCTGACGTCGCCGGAATAGATGAGCTGAGCCCAGTGCAGGACGCGAGCGGCGCGCTCGTTGCGCACTGCCATCTGCACTTCGACGTATTGTTTCAGGTCAGGCCATGACGCAAAGCCGTGCTCGCGCGCGATGCATGATTGCGCGTCGTGCAGGCGAAATTGCAGGAATGAAATGTCCTGATCGCTTCGGCCGACCGCCGCCGGCAGCGCATGCCGAAACCGCGCTATCGCCGCCGGGTCGCGGCTTCGATAGAGGCGGATCAATTCTTTGGCTTGTTTCTTCAGATGATCGAGATTCAATCGATCGGGAGACCGGTTCATCAGACACCTCCGTGCGTGACATCGCCGAGGGCCCGCAATACCGGCTGCACAAAGGCTCTAGATGTCGCTCGAAAGCTGCAAGTGGGTTCAACCCTTCCCGCGGGCCCGGGCGCGGCTTGCACCGCAGGCGCCACAATATGGCTGCAGCGGGCACGGGTCAACGTATCAGGCAAGCGGAAAAATCCCGATCGCAGGCGCGGTCGGGATCTCTCTTACAAATGCTGTTCGATCAGTAGGCGCAGACGTTCACGGTGCGCAGGCGCATGCCACGGCGGGTTTCGACCCAGCGCTGCTGCAGGCAGGCGTTCAAACCGGTGTTGACGTAGACGCCACCGAAGCCGACGCCGATGGCGGGACCCCAGCCATGGCCCCAATGATGGCCCCAGTGATGGCCGTGGTAAAAGCCGCCGGCGGAAGCGGGCGCTGCAGCGGCAATGGTCAGCGAGGCGGCGGCAATCAGTCCGAGGGTAACCTTGCGAAACATACTCATTTTCTCCAGTTGCTTGGCACGAGGCCGTTGTTGCGTCCCTGCCCATCAGTCGGACCAGGGGCGAACTGCGTTCACGCGCGAAGGAGAGAATCGTGTTTCAGGAGTGTTTCATGCCGCGAAATACGCCCCGCTCTAAAACCGCGGCGGCCGTTTTTCCGCGAACGCCTCGATGCCTTCCTTGATCTCGGCGCTGCGCATGCTCTCGCGGTGGCGGAGGTCGGCGGCCTCGTCGTCAAGCTTGCCGCGGGCGAATTCGTTGATGGCGCGCTTCATGCCGCGCATCGCCAGCGGCGCGTTGCCGGCCAAGATAGTGGCGAGACGATCCACTTCCTCGTCCAGCATCGCCACCGGCACCATGGCAGTGAGGTAACCGATCCGCAGCATTTCCGGTGCGGTGATTTTTTGCGCGGTGAGAAAAAGCATCTTTGCATTGTCGACGCCGAGCCGCGAGACGTAGCGCTTAATACCGCTCTTGTAGTAGTGCAGGCCGAGCCGTGCCGCCGGCATGAACATTTCCGCCGTGTCGACGCCAATGCGGAAATCGCAGGCCAGCGCCAGGTCGGTCGAGCCGCCATAGACGCCGCCATTAAGCCGGCAGATCGTTGGCACGCCGAGATCCTCCAGCCGGTTGACCACGACCTCAAACGCCGATCCCGCGCTCGGCTGTTCCTTCTCGCTGATCGCTCGGTCCGCGACCGAATTGAGATCATAGCCGGCGCTGAACGCGCGGCCGGTGCCGGTCAGCACCAGCACGCGGATCGCGGGATCGGCCTCGATCCGGTCGAACAGTTTCATGAGTTCGCCGAGATCCTCGCTCTGCAGCCGGTTCAGATGTTTCGGCCGGTTGAGGCGGATGGTGGCGCGCGGGCCTTTGATTTCAAGGACTGGTGCGCTCGCCGCTTCGGACATCCTGTTCTCCATTATTCTTTTGTCTGCCTTGGTGCGCCGTCGGGCCGGGAGGACCGTCAAATGCCTTGTCAAAACCCAGGCCGCGGCCGGCACTGTCCAGCAAGCGCCATTGCGGTGAATTTTACCCCGGAAAGGTGAGAATCCCGACAAATAGTCGCGTTTTCCTCGTATACCAAAGCAAGCCCGCGGACATTACGATAGCGGGCACGGCAACAGAAACGTGAATTAGATCACTCCCTGAAGAAAATTGGTTGGTCTCCAATGGATACGTCTCATCTGGCACAACACGCGGGAACGGCCGGTGTGCTGTTTGCCACGATCTTCGTGGTTGCCACCACGACGATGAAGACCATGATCCCTTTGCGGATTTTCGGCATTCTCGCCAACGTCATCCTGATCATCACCGCAATTCCCGCCCGAAACTACCTGGTCATGGTGGTGCAGTTGATCATGCTGCTGGTTAATTCCTATCGGCTGCACCAGATGTTGCAGTTGGTGCGCGACGTCAAAAAATCCGTCAACAGCGACCTGTCGATGGAATGGTTGAAGCCGTTCATGACCGAGCGCCAATGCCAGGCCGGCGAAATCCTGTTCTACAAGGATGAGAAGGCCGAGGACATGCTCTATATCGTCAGCGGCAAGTTCAAGCTGGTCGAATCCGGCATCGTGCTGCCGGTAGGCGCCATCGTTGGCGAGCTCGGTATGCTGTCGCCGTCGAACATGCGAACCCAGACGCTGGAATGCGTCGAATCCGGCCTCATCCTGAGCGTCAGTTACACCAAGGTTGAGGAGCTCTACGTGCAGAACCCGGCCTTCGGCTTCTATTTCCTGCGGCTGTCAAGTGCCCGGCTGTTTCAGAATATTGAAACGCTTGAGCGGCGACTGGCACAGCAGTCTGCGCCGGCAGCCGAGCCGAAACCCGCGTAGAGGCCGGAGCCCAAGGAGTGTCAGACCGCGGTATTCTGTCGTCGTTGCGTTATCTCTTAGCCGATTTCATTGGCGACGATGACGACGAGCCGCCGTTCCTGCCCGAAGGGCTGCCGGAGCCGGTGATGGCGGTGGCGAGCAAGGCCATCCATCTCCTCATCGACTATCAGGGCCCGAGCTACGCCCGGCTCTACGTCGACCGGCTGCGGCGGTTCATCGGCAAACGAGGCGTCGACGACGTGATGCTCGGCGAAATCGCGCGGCTGATGGCGGTGCGCATGAGCTATCAGGACCCGATCCGGATCGCGCAGCTCAAGCTCGCCGAACTCAGTGGCCCGCCCGGCGGGTCGGCCGGGTCCGTGGATATCAGGAAATTCCGGCTTGAAGAGTTGATCGGGGCGCTTCCCGCCGTCGTCGCCGAATACCTGCTCGATGCCATCGAATGGGTGGGTTGGGCGCACAAGCGCGTTTCGATCCGCTTTAGTACGGCAAGTCGCTTCGGCATTCGCCGCCTCAAGATCGAGGCCGGGCTGCGGCGATGGCGGCTGCTTTCGGTGCGCTATGCCAAGGAGCGGGTCTGGGTCGAACGCTGGCTGCACATGATTGACCGCAGCCTGACCAAGCAGCCCCAAGCCGCGCCCACGGTCATCCAGACTGCGACCATGATCGAGGGCTATGGCGACGTCTATCGGCAGGGCATGGCGGACTGGAACGCGATCATCGACGGGCTTGCCAAGCCGACCTTCGATGGCGCGCTGGCCTTGTCAGATCTCGCCGGCGCGATCGCCGAAGCGCGCGCCGCCGTCTCGCCCGACCCGCGGCAGACCGCGCTCAAGCGCAAGATCGCCGAGATAAGGGCACGGGTGCCCGTTAACGTGTAGTTTACGCGCTCTGCGCGGTCTTCACGACCACGACCTTGTCGTCCTGCGGATGATCATGCGCGGCATACCGCTTGAGATGTTCGCGGCGCAGGCCGATTTCGTCGCGCACGAATTCATAGCCGAGCTTGAAGGTATCCAGCCCGTCGCTACTGATGGTGCCGTCGCGCAAGCCAATCACCACGCCGCGCAGGATTGCTTCCAGCTCGTCCTGCAGTTCGTCGAGCGCGTCGAGAGAGTTGGCGTGCTCGACGCGTTCGCCGATATCGAGAATTGCGGTCGCGAGCTGGCTGGCCTTTTCCGGTGCGATCCGGGTGATCTTGGCGTAGATGGCGGCAAAGATCGAGCCGATGATGCTGAGCGCCAATAGCGCCACATACATCAAATCGCTGTAGCGCTCGACAAAGGACTTGGTGTCGTCGTTGATGTATTCGGCGGCGCCCGGATGCGCCACGACGAAGGCGTCCTTGTCGGTCTCTGCGGGCTCGATCTTGGAGGCGAAGCCGTCGGGTAGCGCAAGCTCGGCCTTGTTCTCGTAGATGATCCGCGCAAGGTCGCCCACGGTGGTGGTCGAGAGCTTGGATTGGGCGACCAGCAGCCATTCGAGCCCGATCGTCTCGACGTCTTCCGCAGGGACAGCGGGGGAGGCGGACAGCATTCCGGTCGCCACCGTCTCCTCCGAGATCGCCGGGTACTTCCTCGCGATCGCCTTTGCCGATTCGATCGCATTCAGGGTGAAGCTGCCGCGTCGGGAAAATTGCTGGTAACTTTTGTCCTTTACGATCTGCGAGGCGTGCGCGATCTTGACCACGGCGCCGAAGCCCGCGGCGAACAACTGGTCGAAGGTCGCGCCCGGCGAGGCCATCTGGACCCGCGCCGCCGCATCCGGGGTGTCGGAGAGCTCGAGAATGTTGCGCACCAGCGCAGCCCCGCTCTCGTTGTCGGCTATGACGGCAATCTTCTTTTTCTTCAGCTCCGCGACGGATTTGATTTTCTTGCCGTTCGGGCTGATCAAGAGAAGCAGGTCGTGTTCGAGGATCGCCAGCGCGCGGGCGCGGGGCGGAATCCTGGCGTCGGTGCGCAAGATGGCAAGGTTGGCCTCCTTGCGGTCGAACTGCGACAACGCCTTGGCACTGTCGCCGTTGGGCACGATCTTGAGCCGCAGCCGCGAGGAATTGTTCTTCAGCACCGTCGCCAGCCGGGCAGCGAAGCGCGCCTCCGGACCGCCGGTATCACCGACGGCAAATACCAGCGTTTCGGAATTGCGCAGCAGCGTCCGGCCACCCCACACCACCGCGGCGGTCAGGACTAGCGTCAGGATGGAAAACAGCAGGATCTGGGTCCGGTTGCTCTTGACCGCCCGCGAGCGGCAACGCGGCATTTTCGGATGCGGCGTTGGGGTTTCGGCTCGCATGGCTCGCACCCGGGGTCAGGGACGTGTTGCCGCCGGGCTGGGCGCCGCAGGCCGTCCGAATGGATTTGTAAATACCTAGAAAAGAACGATAATTTTGGCTGCCGGCCAATGATAGCCCGCTCTTATGGGATTGGCAAAGCGGGCCCGCCGGTAACCTTGCCCGGGCCACGCTGCGCGCCGTTGCCGCAGTATCGCAGTTCCGCCACACCGTGCGATTTTCAGACTACCCACAGGTGCATTCCGCCGCGGGAGGTGTCATAAATAAAGGCAACGTTCGAATAGTCCGGGTTTGACAAGAACATTGCGCTGACAGCCTAGGTCCCGGTTTTTCGCCATCTCGTCAGTCCCAGCAAAGGGCGTCAGCTTTGTTGTTTCCCTCGATGTCGTCCTCGATCCCGGTAGGTGCGCTGGTCGGATGGATGCTGCTTCTCACCGTGAAGCACGTCATTGCCGATTTCATGCTGCAAACTTCCTGGATGGCGATCGGCAAGGATCAAAAGACTGGCTGGGCGATGCCGCTGCTTGCGCATTGCCTCGTGCACCTCGCGGTATCGCTGGCGTTGATCCTGATCGTCGCGCCGCGATTCTGGTTCGTCGCGTTTATCGATTTCTTCATCCACATCACCGTCGACCGCCTCAAGGGGATCATCGCCTCCCGGTTCGGCGTCACGCTCGAAAACGAGCATCCGTGGTTCTGGACGCTGATCGGCGTCGATCAGGCGCTGCATCATCTCACCGGTTTCGGCCTGGCGATTTACATGGCGGCGAACTGATCGCGCCTGGTGGCATCAGTCCAATCTTCTCCGAATTCGGAAGGCGTATCCACGTTGGCGCGAATCACGTTCTGATTCCGGTTCAGGCGTCACAGGCAAGCGCCCCGGAACACTACTGGTGCAGGTGGTTAACCCTTCATTAGAGAATTACACGGCATCTTCCGGAAAGGGAGAACCGCAATGTTTTCAAGCCGCGACGCCTTCGAGAACGATTTTTGTCCGGTCCGGGACGAACTGCTGGGCGAGATGTATCGCGCCAATCCGCACGGGCTGTCGCTGCTGGTGGAAAGCGTTTCGTCCGACGTCCGCGCCATGCTGGCGCTGTTCTGCTACCGCCGCAGCCACCTCCACGCGCTGGCCATCGCCATCGCCGCGAGCTGCACCGAACGCGAGCTGATCCATTTCGGCGGCCGGGTCGGCTCCACCCTCTACGCGCTGTCGCGCGAACCCGCCGTGCGTTCCGCCTCGTCGTCATCGCACGGTGGTCGCAAGCCGATCACTCTTTCGACCAAACCGCTCTCGACCTTCAAGCCGATCGAGGATGAGATCGACGACGAAGATTTTGCGGAAGCGGTGACGGCGTAACTTGCACTGCCGTCATCCCTGCGCCCGTGCGCAATTGCGCACTAGGCAGGAAGGGCGGGAAGTATCGGCAATCCGTGCCGCTTTCGCGCCATCGCACACTCCACGTCACCGGGCATGCAGGTGCGGCACACCTCGGGCCGCACCGCGTAGACCAGGCACGACGTCGCCTCGCCGACCTTGCCTGACAGCGCCGAACAGCGCTCGCCGTCGCAGCGCATTCCCGACAGCCGTTCGTTGACGAATCTTTCCGGAATCAGGTCGAGCGTCGCATCGTCCTCGGTGGTGAAACGCGGCCAGTTCTGCGAGTAGCTGCAGCACGCGCCGCAGGCCTGGCAGGGGTTTTGGTCGTAGGCGGCGATTCCTTGCATGTTTCAGCGTTTAGCCCGGAATGACGGCGGCGACCAGCGACCAGCCTCAAGTATCCTTCGGCGCTTCCCAGACCAGGCTGCGCCGCCATTTCGCCCGCAGGATATCGCGCCGTTCCGGATATTTTTCGTCGTGATAGACCGCGTCGACGACGCGGTCGGTGCGAAAACTGCGAAAATCCTTCCGCAACTCGCACCACGCCGCCAGTATCCGCACCGCCTCGTGATAGCCGACCGCGATCGGCCAGATCGTGCGCTGGCTGTCGCGGCCATGCTCGTCGCGATAGTTCAGCGTGATCTTCTTGCCGTCGTGGATCTGCGCCCGCGTCCGCACCATGTCGATGCGGTCGGGCTCCCGGTTCCATGCCCGTCGGGCGCGGCTGGCCGGCTCCAGCACGAATGGCCGCAGCCGTTCGGGCACCGTCTCGGCGACTTTCGCCATCAGATCCTGGGCTGCGCGTGCCAATGCCGGATCGGCGTGGCCGACCACCCATTGCGCGCCGAGCACGCAGGCCTCGATCTCATCTGGCGTGAGCATCAAGGGCGGCAGGTCGAAGCCTTTTTCCAGGATGTAGCCGACGCCGGCTTCGCCGCGGATCGGCACGCGCTGTTCGATCAGGGTCGTTATATCGCGGTAGATGGTTCGCTTCGAAGTCTCCAGCTCCGCCGCGATCGCGTCCGCGGTCAAGGGCTTGCGGGTGCGCCGGAGCACCTGAATGATCTGAAACAGCCGGTCGGCCCGTCTCATGGCTCGTCTCTTTTCCTGATCGATGGCCCGCGATGCTGACAGCATGTTGGCAGCAGGGGTTTTGTATATCGGGACAACACCTCAATTAAAGGGAACTTGTCCATGACCATTTTCCGCGAATTCGGCTTCCGGCAAAGCCGCGGACCTCTCGTGAATGCCCACCGATTTGCATTGGAACAGCTCGTTTCCATCCACTGCGTCACCACCGACCTGCGCTGGGCGATGGTTGAGCTGGCCTGGCGTTCGCTCGTCGCCATGTGCGCCCTGGCGCAAGAGCAGCTTGCGTCGTGGGCGCGCAAGCCCCGTTCGCCGCGGCAGGAGGAAGGCGGCGGCCGGCACTGCTGCTGCTGACACCATGGTGGCAGCAGGGGGGCGCTAGCCTCGGGCGCGTTTTTGAGATCGGGAGACCAGCATGATTACCCTCTACGGCTTCGGTGCCGGCTTCGGCCTGCCGGAGATCAGTCCCTTTGTGACCAAGACCGAGGTCCAGCTCAAGATGGCCGGTCTTGCCTATCGCAAGGAGAAGGCCAAGCCGCCGGCTTCTCCCAAGGGGCAGTTGCCGTACATCGTCGACGAGGCCGAGACGATCGCCGATTCCACCTTCATTCGCGCGCATCTGGAAGCCAAATATGGTTTCGACTTCGATGCGCCGCTCAGCCTGCAGGCGCGGGCGCAGGCCTGGGCGTTCGAGCGGATGATCGAGCATCATATTTATTGGGCGCTGGTCGGCGCGCGCTGGATCGACGGCGACAATTTTGCCAAGGGCCCTGCGCATTTCTTCGACAGCGCGCCGGCGCATCTGCGCGAGAAGATGCGCGAGGACGCCCAGTTCCGCGTCGCCGAAAACTACCTGCTCAGCGGCCTCGGCCGCCACGCCCCGGACGAGGACATCGATCTTGCCGCCCGCTCGCTGTTTGCGCTGTCGGTCCAGCTCGGCGACAAGCCGTTTCTGATGGGCGAAGCACCCTGCGGCACGGACGCCACCGCGTTCGGCGCGCTCGCCGGAATCCTGACGCCGTTCTTCGAGTCGGCGCTACGGCAGCGGACCGAGCAGTTCGCCAATCTCACCGCCTATGTCGACCGGATGATGCTGCTGTACTATCCGGAATTCGCCTGGGCGCCGGTGCAACAGCAAGCCGCCTGACTATGGCTCTTTGTTTGACGCGTTTTCTTTACGCGAACCGGTACCACTTCGCTTGAAAACGCTCTAGCCTGCCGGAGCGGACCGGCCCTGCAAAGCGGCCAGCTCCGCTTCGAGCTCGGCGATGCGGGCGTCGCGCACGGCCAACGCCTGCGCGACGCCGGCGGCGTCGAACTTCTGCGGAATGTGCTGCGGGCAGTTGGTGTCCCACGCCGCAATCTTGAACAGGATGACCTGCTCGGGCCGCGCTTTGTAACCGTGCGGCATCAGCGATTTCGTCAGCGCCGGATCGTCTTCCACCACGCGCGCCTCGCCCCAGATCTTCACGCGCCGGCGATGCGCATAGTCCATCACGAAAATATGTGCCTTCGGATTCTCCGATAGATTGCCTTGGCTGATGTACTGCCGGTTGCCGCTGTAATCGGCGAACGCGATGGTGTTCTTGTCGAGAATTTTGACAAAGCCCTTCGGCCCGCCGCGGTGCTGGATGTAAGGCTGGCCGTCGGCGGAAGCGGTCGCGAGATAGAAGCTCGTGGTCTCGGTGAGGAAGCCGGCGAGGTTTTCGTCGATCTCGACGCGCCAGCCGCCGCGCGCCTCGACGCTGGCATAGGCCTCGCGCGAGCCCTTGCGGGTCTGGATCGCCTTCACCGCCGAAGTGAAGGCGACATCGCTGGAAGAGGTGTGAACGTCAGACATCTGAGCCTCCCGTGGAGCGCCTAAACGGTCGTCCTTCAGGCTCCAAGATGGATGTTTCCGTAACTTAAACAATCTTTGGAATTGACACTTTACTATTGCTGGATATGCAATAATAGGATGGACCGGCTCGATGCCATGCAGGCCTTTGTCGCGGTGGCTGACCTGCGGGGCTTTGCCCCAGCGGCGCGCAAGCTCGGGCTATCGCCATCGGGCGTGACGCGGCTGATTGCGGCGCTGGAGGATCGTCTCGGTGTGCGGCTGCTGCAGCGGACGACGCGGCAGGTGACGCTGACCGATGCCGGCTCGCGCTATCTGGAGCGGGCGCGGCGGATCCTGGCTGACGTCGAGGAGGCCGAGGGCGCCGTCGCGGGCGAGCGCACGCGCCCCGAGGGACAGCTCGTCATCTCGGCGCCGGTCGGGTTCGGCCGGCTGCATGTCAGCGCAATCGTGACCGCCTACCTAAAGCGCTATGCCGCCGTCGGCGTCGATCTCCGTTTGTCCGACCGCATGATCAACCTGGTCGAGGACGGCGTCGATCTCGCGGTTAGAATCGGCCATCTGCCCGACTCGACGCTGGTGGCGCGCCATGTCGGCGAGATGCGGCGGATCGTGGTGGCTTCGCCCGGTTATCTCCGGGCGCGCGGCGAGCCGCAGCGGCCACGGGACATCTCCGCGCATGACACGATCCAGTTCGGCGCCATGACCGCAGCGCTCGACTGGCGTTTCGTCGAGGACGGCCGCGAGATCCGCGTCGCCAGCACGCCGCGCTTTGCCACCAACAGCTCGGATGCCGCCATTCAATATGCCGAGCAGGACGGCGGGCTGACGCGGGTGATGGCCTATCAGGCCGCCGAATCCCTTAAAGCGCGTCGGCTCCGAATCGTGCTTGTGCCGTTCGAACAGCCGGCGATGCCTATCCACATCGTCTATCCGACCTCGCGGCTGCTCTCGGCCAAGGTGCGCACCTTCGTCGATCTGGTGACCGAAATGGCCGACTGGCATTTCGGGTAGCTACCGTGCCCCGGACGCGGCGCTACACCGGCTCCTTCTTCGGCACCACGCGAAACGTCGCATTGGCCCGCGCGATCACGGCGTCGTCGGCCTTGATCAGGCTCTGCGCGAAGCAGACCGTCCTGCCGGTCTTGACCACCTCGCTCTCGACCGCAAGCCACTGCCCGACCTCGGCGGTGCCGACGAAATCGACCGCCAGCCCGATCGTCACCAGCGACGACACCCCGCCCATCACATGCGCGCAGCTATGGCCCATGGCATTGTCGGCGAGCGCCGCGATCAGCCCGCCGTGAATGAGCCCCCGGCCGTTGGTGTGCGGTTTTGCCAGCCGTAGCCCGATGATCACGGCCTTGTCGGTCTTCTTCGAATAGAGCGGTTCCCAGGGATCGGTAAGCGGGCTCTTGCGGGTGTGCGGCTCGAATCCTTGGGGAATGTCTGATGCGGTCATTGGCGGCTCGCGGTGTGACGATGCTGTCGTCATTGAACGCAACCGGCCAGCGAAGTCACCACCTACAAAGTTTTAAACGGCTTTAAGACGGGTGTTTGAAATGCCGCGCTCTCTCCGTTCGTCATGCGAGCGGAGCGAAGCAATCCATGCGTCCGCAAGCGGAGAAAGATGGATTGTTTCGTCGCTAGCGCTCCTTGCAATGACGATAGCGGCGTCTAAAACGGCAGCCCGACATAATTCTCCGACAGCGACGCGGACGCCGCCTTCGAATTGACGACGTAATCCAGCTCGGCGAGCTGAATCCGTGCGCCGAATTCGCCCTGGTCCGGGAATTTGTGCAGCATCGAGGTCATCCACCAGGAGAAGCGCACCGCCTTCCAGACGCGCGACAATGCCTTGGCGGAATAGCCGTCGATCCCGGCCGAGGATCTCTCGTCGTAATATTCGCGCAGCGCCTGCGAGAGGTAATGCACATCGCTGGCGGCAAGGTTCAGGCCCTTGGCGCCGGTCGGCGGCACGATGTGGGAGGCGTCGCCGGCCAAAAACATCCGGCCGAACCGCATCGGCTCGGCGACGAAACTGCGCAGTGGTGCAATGCTCTTTTCAATCGAGGGGCCGGTGACGAGTTCGTCGGCCGCCTTCTGGTCGATCCGGCGCTTCAGTTCGTCCCAGAAGCGCTCGTCCGGCCACTGGTCGATATGATCGTCGAGCGGACACTGCACGTAATAGCGGCTGCGCCGGGTCGAGCGCATGGTGCAGAGCGCGAACCCGCGCGCATGATTCGAGTAGATCAGCTCGGGGCTGACCGGCGGCGTCTCCGAGAGGATGCCGAGCCAGCCGAATGGATAAATCCGTTCAAAGGTCTGGATCGCGGACGGCTTTACGCTGGCGCGGCTGACGCCATGAAAGCCGTCGCAGCCGGCGATGAAGTCGCATTCGATCTCGTGGGTGACGCCGTCCTTGACGTAGCTGACGCGCGGGCGGTCGGTATCGAAATCGAGCGGTTTGACGTCGGCGGCCTGGTAGATGGCGGTGAGGCCCGCCGCCTTGCGCGCGTTCATCAAATCGAGCGTCACCTCGGTCTGGCCGTAGATCATGACGGTCTTGCCGGTGGCGCCGTGCAAGTCGATTCGGTGCCGCGCGCCGCCAAACGCCAATTCCAGACCATGGTGGACCAGCCCCTCGCGATGGGCGCGCTCACCGGCGCCGACCTCGTCGAGCAGCGCCACCGTGCCTTCCTCGAGCAGGCCGGCGCGGATGCGGCCGAGCACATATTCGCCTGTCTGGCGCTCGAGAATGACGTTATCGATACCGTAGCGGTGAAGTAGTTGCCCAAGCAACAATCCTGCCGGACCTGCACCTATGATTGCGACTTTTGTCCTCAATACCCGCTCCTCCCGGTATTATAGGTTTCAAGCCGGCGGTTGCCCCCAGGCTTGCAATGGTAGTTATATCATATAACGGTTTTGGCAAAGGACATTGGCGCGAAACATTATGAGTGTACTCGCGGCGGTGCACATGGCGACCAGGAGAAGAGGAGACGCGCGGCCGAACGTTCGCCTTGAAAAGGCGGGCGAGTTAGATAACATGTTAATTAACGAGGTCGGGCGATCGAACAGCCCGCGTGCCAAGGGAGAGGATGCCGATGAGGAAGACATTTCTGGCGATGCTGCTGGCCGCCAGCGTGACGCCTGCGCTGGCGCAGGAAAAAACCTTCGAGCTGAAACTGTCGCATTGGGTGCCGGCGTCGCACCCGTTGCAGAAGGCATTGGAGGAATGGGGCGCGGCGGTCGAGAAGGAATCCGGCGGCACCATCAAGTCCAAGGTGTTCCCGGCGCAGCAACTCGGCAAGGCGTTCGATCATTACGACATGGCGCGCGATGGCATCGCCGATGTCACCTACATCAACCCGGGCTATCAGCCGGGGCGGTTTCCCATAATCGGCGCCGGTGAACTGCCCTTCCTGATGTCGGACGCCAAGGGCGGCTCGATGGCGCTCGACGCCTGGTATCGCAAATATGCCGAGAAAGAGATGAAGGACGTCAAGTTCTGCCTGGCCTTCATCCATTCGCCGTCGACCTTCCATTCCCGGACGAAGAAAATCGTCACGCCCGAAGACATCAAGGGCATGAAGATCCGGCCCGCCCATGCCACAATGGCTAATTTCGTCACCCAGCTCGGCGGCACCAACGTGCAGTCCTCGGCGCCTGAGGTCCGCGACATCATCGAACGCGGCGTCGCCGACTCCGTTACCTTCCCGTGGGGGTCGGTGGTGCTGTTCGGCATCGACAAGGTGACGAAGTATCACATCGAAGCGCCGATCTACGTCACGACCTTTGCCTTCGTGATGAACAAGGACAAGTACAACCAGATGTCCGATAAGCAAAAGAAGGCGATCGACAACAATTGCAACACGGAAGCCGCCGGCCGCGTCGGCGAACCCTGGGGCAAGTACGAGGATGCCGGCGTCGAAAAGATCAAGGCGATGACCGGTCACGAGGTCTACAAGCTGACGCCGGAGCAGACCGCGCAATGGAAGAAGGCGGCCGAGCCGCTGGTCAAGACCTGGGGCGAGGGCGTCAAGAAGAACGGCGGCGACCCGGACGCGGCGCTGGCCGAACTCAAGGCCTCGCTCAGCAAGTACAACGCGCTCGCGCAGTAGACGCGTAAACAACCTTCCGGCGGCAGAGATCTCCTGCCGCCGTTGCTCGCTGCCATTGCCAGCCGTTCGGAGCGGACATGAATCGCGCGTGGATGGATCGTTTCATCAACACGATCGAATGGATCGCGGCCGGCTTTGTCGGCATCGTTGCGCTCAACATCTTCATCGGCGTCCTGCTGCGCAACACGTTCAATTACGCGATCCCGGACTCGTTCGACATCGGGCGCATGCTGCTCGGCATCCTGATCTTCTGGGGCATCGCCGCGACCAGCTATCGCGGCGGCCATATCACGGTCGATCTGATCTGGGCCAATGTCGGACCAAAGTATCAGCGCATGATCGACGTGTTCGCGACGCTGGTGCTGCTGTTCGTCGTCACCGTGCAGACCTATACCCTGTTCGACAAGGTGCGCGGCACCTACAACGACAATGTCCTGACGTATGAAGTGCATATGCCAACCTGGCCGTTCTTCGCGGTCGCCTGGGCCGGCGACGCCGCCGCGGTGCTCCTGATCGCGATCCGCACCTGGCGGCTGGTCTTCCATCCGGAAGAAATCCATGACGCCAAGATCAAGACCGTGGAGTAGGGCGGGATGAGCACCGATGCCGTCGCGGTCCTGGGATTTGTCGCGCTCTTCGTGCTGATGCTGCTGCGCGTGCCGGTCGGCATGGCGATGGGCCTGGTCGGCGTCTGTGGCTTCGGCTATCTGGTCGGCTTCACGCCGGCGCTCAAGATGGTCGGCCAGACCTCGATGCGCACGGTGACCGACTACACCTTCGGCGTGATTCCGATGTTCCTGTTGATGGGAGCATTCGTCAGCAATTCCGGCATGAGCCGCGAACTATTCCGCGCCGCCAACGGCTTTGTCGGCCATCTGCGCGGCGGGCTTGGCATTGCTACCGTCGGGGCCTGCGGCGGTTTTGCCGCGATCTGCGGCTCGTCGGTGGCGACCGCCGCGACGTTCTCGGCCGTCGCCTATCCGGAAATGCGGCGCTATGGCTATCCGCAATCCTTTGCCACGGGCGTGATCGCGGCCGGCGGCACGTTGGGCGCCATGTTGCCGCCATCGACGGTGCTCGCCGTCTACGGCATCATTACCGAACAGGACATCGGCAAGCTGTTCATCGCCGGCATCATCCCCGGCCTGCTCGCCATTGCCATGTACATGCTTACGATTTCGCTGATCGGCTGGTTCCGGCCGGACTTCCTGCCGGCGGGTCCGCAAACCAAATGGCGCGAGCGCTTGGCCGGCCTGAAGAACATCTGGGCGCCGGTGCTGCTGTTCATCTTCGTGATCGGCGGGCTGTACGGCCTGCCATTTCTGCCGCGCTTTACGCCGACGGAGGCGGGCGGGGTCGGCGCCACCGGTGCGTTCCTGATTGGCATACTGACGGGAAGGCTGGACAAGGAAAAGATCCTGGGTTCGCTGCTGCAGGCGACCCGCACCGCAGCCGCGGTGTTCACGGTGTTGATTGGCGCGCTGATCTTCGGCTATTTCCTGACGGTGACGCAGACCCCGCAGAAGGTGACGGAACTGCTCACCGGCCTCGGGCTCGGTCCCTACGGCATCCTGGCGCTGATCATGGTGATGTATCTGGTGCTGGGCTGCCTGATGGATGCCATGGCCATGATCATCCTGACGGTGCCGATCATCTTTCCAGTGATCGTCCACCTCGGTTTTGATCCGATCTGGTTCGGCATCATCGTCGTGATGACGGTAGAACTTGGCCTCATCTCACCGCCGATCGGCATGAATGTCTTTGTCATCAAGAGCGTCGTCAAGGACGTGTCGTTCTCCACGATCTTCCGTGGCGTGATGCCCTTCGTGTTGACGGACTTGATCCGGCTGGTGATCCTGATTGCATTTCCAATACTGGCACTGTGGCTGCCGCAGCGCATGGCCGGATAGGGCATGATCCGGAAAAGTGGAAGCCGGTTTTCCGAAAAATCATGCTCAAACAGATAGTCCGATGACCCCGCAGCTCGAGACCAGATACGTCTTCACCATCACCGTGCGGATCGGCGAGGTGACGTCGGCCGGCGAGATCGGCACCGGCGTGCGCCGGATCATTCCGATCATCGGCGGCGAGGTGAAGGGCGAAGTCAACGGCAATGTTCTTCCCTTCGGGGCGGACTTCCAGATCATCCGCCCTAACGAATTGATCGAGCTGGAAGCCAAATACGCCTTCGAGACCGACGACGGTGCGGTGGTCTATGTCGAGAACAAGGGCCTGCGTTTCGGCCCGGTCGAACTGCTGCGGAAGCTCAAGCGCGGCGAGCCGGTTGATCCAAAACTGATCTATTTCCGCACCGTGCCGAAATTCGAGACGGGCGCAGAGAAATATCGCTGGCTGATGCAAAACCTCTTCGTCGCCTCCGCCGCCCGCCACGCCGACCGCGTCGTCATCGACGTGCACCAGGTGCTGTGAGGCGCGCGCTCGTCTCGGACGCCTCCAGGGGAGGGTGAACTCCCTCATTGACTCCCGCCCGGCAAAATCGTTATAAAACATAACTATTCTGCGCAGGACCTAAAATTGCCTATGGGAAACGCCTCTACCGCCGCCGCGGGTCAATCCGACCTGCTCATGATCGAGCAGAAGGGCGCGGTGCTGACCGTGGGCCTCAACCGGCCGGCCAAGCGCAATGCGCTCAACGATGGCATCATCCTCGCGATCCAGGATTGCTTCTCCAATCTGCCCGAGGGCACAGGCGCCGTTGTCATCCATGGCGTCGGCGACCATTTTTCCTCCGGCCTCGACCTGTCCGAACTGACCGAGCATGACGCCACGGAGGGCCTGCGGCACTCGCAGATGTGGCACCGGGTGTTCGATCGCATCCAGTATAGCCGCGTCCCCGTGATCGCGGCGCTGAGGGGCGCGGTGATCGGCGGCGGGCTGGAACTGGCCTGCGCCGCGCATATCCGCGTCGCCGAACCATCAGCCTATTTCGCGCTGCCCGAAGGCCAGCGCGGCATCTTCGTCGGCGGCGGCGGATCGGTGCGGCTGCCGCGGCTGATCGGGGTGGCGCGGATGATCGACATGATGCTCACGGGGCGGGTCTATTCGGCCACCGAAGGCTCGGCCTATGGCTTCTCGCAATACCTCACCGAGGCCGGCGGCGCGCTGCCGAAGGCGCTGGAACTGGCGGAACGCGTGGCGGCGAACGCGCCGCTGACCAATTTTGCCGTGCTGCAGGCGCTGCCGATGATCGCGGAGGCCAATCCACAAACTGGCCTCCTGATGGAATCCCTGATGGCAACCGTGGCGCAAAGCGACAAAGAGGCCAAGCGCCGCATTCGTGCGTTTCTCGACCACAAGACCGCAAAGGTGAAGCCGACCTGACATGAGCGCCAAGCCCAGCATGTCCGCCTCGACCGATTCAGCCGCGCGCGCCGATCATCCGCTGCGCCCGATCTCGTTCGGCACGCCCGCGGTGCATGTCGAGCGCCGCGACGACGGCACCATCTATCTGCGTCCGAAAGCGCAGTTGCGGGACTATCCGGCGCGTATCACCGATCGGCTGCATCATTGGGCCGCAGCGGCGCCCGATCGGGTCTTCATGGCGGAGCGCAACGCCGCACGCGGCTGGCGGCAGATCACCTATGCGGAGCTGTTGACGTCGTCGCGGCATATCGCGTCTGCGCTGCTGGCGCGCGGCCTTTCCGCGGAAAAGCCGGTCGTCATTCTGTCCGGCAACTCGGTCGATCATGCGCTCATCGCGTTCGGCGCGCTCTATGCCGGTATTCCCTTCTGTCCGGTATCGCCGGCCTATTCGCTGGTGTCGCGCGACTACGGCAAGCTCAACTATCTGATGAAGCTGTTGACTCCCGGCCTCGTGTTCGTCGACGACGCGACGAAATTCGCCGATGCGCTCGCCGCCAATGTGTCGTTCGGGACCGAGATCGCCGCCTCGCGCGGTGCGGTGCCCGGCCGTGATGTCACAACGCTTGCAGATCTGATGCCGACGCCGCTGCATCCGCGGCTCGACGCGGTGCACCAGGCGATCGGCCCGGATACGATCGCAAAGTTCCTGCTGACGTCGGGCTCGACCGGCAACCCGAAGGCCGTGATCAACACGCAACGCATGATCTGCGCCAATCAGGTGATGCTGCGCGAGACGCTGGCGTTCCTGAAGGACGAGCCGCCGGTCATCGTCGATTGGCTGCCGTGGAATCACACCTTCGGCGGCAATCACAATATCGGGCTGACGCTCTATAATGGCGGCTCGATGTATCTCGACGAAGGCAAGCCGATGCCCAGCGGCATCGAGGAGACCGTGCGCAATCTCCGGGAGATTTCGCCGACGGTCTATTTCAACGTGCCCAAGGGCTATGAATCGCTCTTGCCCTATCTGCGCGACGATGCGGCCTTGCGTAAAAAGTTCTTTGCGCGGCTGCATGCGATGTTTTTTTCGGGCGCGGCGCTGTCGGCCTTCGTCTGGAACAGCCTCGACGAATTGTCGGTCCAGGAAACCGGCTATCGCGTGCCGATGCTGACCGGCCTCGGCGCCACCGAGACCGCGCCGTTCTTCATGTCGGTCAATCCGGTGACCAGCCGCTCCGGCCATGTCGGGCTGCCGGTTCTAGGTAATGATGCGAAACTCGTGCCCAATAATGGCAAGCTGGAGGTTCGCGCCAAGGGGCCGAACGTGATGCCCGGCTACTGGCGTCAGCCTGATATGACGGCGAAGTCCTTCGATGAGGAAGGCTTCTACAAGATGGGCGATGCGCTCAAGCCGGCCGTTGCAGATAATTTCGACGCCGGCTTCGATTTCGACGGCCGCATCGGCGAGGACTTCAAGCTTGCCAGCGGCACCTGGGTCAGCGTCGGCCCGTTACGGGCGCGCTTCGTCGCGGCCTGCGCGCCGCTGGTGCGCGACGTCGTGATTGCCGGCATCAACCGCGACGAAATATCGGCGCTGGTGGTGCTCGATCTCGACGGTTGCCGTCTGATCAATCCGACGCTTCCGGTCGACGACCTCGCTGCCGCGGCGTCCGATCCGCTGATCGTCGCGGCCTTCCGCGAACGCTTTAAGAAGCTCGTCGCGGGCGCAACCGGATCGTCGACCCGGATCACGCGCGCGGTGCTGCTCGATACGCCGCTGTTGATCGATCGCGGCGAGGTCACCGACAAGGGTTCGATCAACCAGCGCGCGGTTCTGGAGAACCGCAGTGCGCTGATCGAGGAGATCTATTCGCCCGCGCCACCGGCGCAGGTGATCACGCTGTAACCGAATTCGCTCAGAAGCTTGTCAGGGAGAGCACCATGCAGTTGAAGGACCAGGCCGCCATCGTCACCGGCGGCGCATCGGGATTGGGCGCGGCGACCGCGCGCCGCCTCGCGGCGCAGGGCGCCAAGGTCGCAGTCTGCGATCTCAACGCCAACCTGGCAGAGGCCGTCGCGGCCGAGATCGGCGGCGTCGCGGTAATCTGCGACGTCTCCGATGCGGCCTCGGCGGAAGCTGCGATTGCAAAAGCCGCGGCGGCCCATGGCCCGGCGCGCGTGCTGGTGAACTGCGCCGGCATCGGCGTCGCCAAGCGCGTGATCGGCAAGGACGGCCCGATGGCGCTCGGTGATTTCGACAAGGTGATCAAGGTCAACCTGATCGGCTCGTTCAACATGCTGCGGTTGGCGACCGCGCCGATGTCGAAGCTCGAGCCGCTTGCGACCGGCGAGCGCGGCGTGGTGATCTCGACCGCCTCGGTCGCGGCCTATGACGGCCAGATCGGTCAGTCAGCCTATTCGGCTTCCAAGGGCGGCATCGTCGCCATGACGCTGCCGATCGCGCGCGAACTGGCGCAGTTCGGCATTCGCGTGCTGACGATCGCGCCGGGCCTGTTCCTCACGCCGCTGCTGGCCAACCTGCCGCAGGAAGCGCAGGACTCGCTGGCCGCCTCGATCCCGTTCCCGCGCCGCCTCGGCCAGGCCGACGAGTTTGCCTCGCTCGCGCTGCACATGATCGATAACCCTTATCTGAACGGCGAAGTGGTGCGGCTCGATGCCGCGCTTCGCATGGCGCCGCGCTAGGATATTTCATCCCATGTTCGTCAACCGGCGCGATGTGCAGATCCAGTGGGGCGATTGCGACCCCGCCAACATTGTTTACTACCCGCGTTATTTCGCGATGTTCGACGATTCCACCTCAATCATGTTCGAAGCCGCCGGCTTTTCGAAACAGGATCTCATCCACAAATATGGCCTCGTCGGCATTCCCATGGTCGACACAAGGGCCAAATTTCATATCCCGTCCACCCATGGCGACTGGATCCGGATCGAAAGCCGGATCGAGAGCTTCAAGCGCTCCAGCTTCGAGGTGGTCCACAACGTGTTCAAGGGCGAGGCATTGGCGATCGAGGCATTCGAAACCCGCGTGCTGGTCGGCAAGCACCCGGATGATCCCGCGAAGCTGAAATCGGCGCCGATGCCGCCGGAGATCGTCGAGCGTTTCATGCGGGGCTGACTTACTATCCGGCATGACCTAAAGGAGGGGCTGAATTGAGGGCCCGGTTTTGCTTAAGACTGCAGATAATAATCCAAGGGAGGAATGAATGAACAAGGCTTTTCTGTCCGCGGCGACTGTCATCGCGGCCCTCGCCCTGCCCGGGGCGCCGGTCATTGCACAGACCAATGAAATCACGATCGGCATCACCGTCACCACAACCGGTCCCGCGGCGGCACTGGGCATTCCCGAACGCAACTCGCTCGATTTCGTGCCGAAGGAAATCGGCGGCGTGCCGATCAAGATCATCGTGCTCGATGACGGCGGCGATCCGACCACGGCGACTACCAATGCACGGCGCTTCGTCACCGAGTCGAAGGCCGACATCATCATGGGCTCCTCGACAACACCTCCGACGGTTGCGGTCTCCACGGTTGCGAACGAAGCGGGGATTCCGCATTTCGGCCTGGCGCCGCTCCCGATCAACGAAGCGCGCATGAAATGGTCGGTCGCCATGCCGCAGCCGATCCCGATCATGGGCAAGGTGCTGTACGAGCACATGAAGGCCCACGGCATCAAGACCGTCGGCTACATCGGCTACTCCGATTCTTACGGTGATCTCTGGGTCAACGACTTCAAGACCCAGGCCGTACCCATGGGCCTGACCATGGTGACCGAAGAGCGCTACGCTCGTCCCGATACGTCGGTCGCGGGCCAGGTGCTAAAACTGGTCGCTGCCAATCCTGACGCCATTCTGGTCGGTGCCTCCGGCACCGCCGCAGCGCTGCCGCAGAGCGCGCTGCGCGAGCGCGGCTACAAGGGCCTGATCTACCAGACCCACGGCGCCGCCAGCATGGACTTCATCCGCATCGCAGGTGCCGCGGCCGAGGGCGTGATCATGGCGTCCGGTCCGGTGATGTCTCCGGAAACCCAGCCCGACAGCGCGCTGACCAAGAAGCCGGGTCTGGCACTCAACACCGCCTACGAAGCCAAGTATGGCGCCAACAGCCGCAGCCAGTTCGCCGGCCATTCCTACGACGCCTTTGAAGTGCTGAAGCGCGTGATACCGGTGGCGCTGAAGAAGGCCAAGCCGGGCACGCCGGAATTCCGCGAGGCGATCCGTCTGGCGCTGATCTCGGAGAAGGAAATCGCGGCAAGCCAGGGCGTCTACAACTTCACCGAAAAGGATCGCTACGGCCTCGACGACCGCTCGCGCATCATCCTGACCGTGAAGGACGGCAAATACGTCCCGGCGAAGTGAGATCGTGACCCTCATGGATGAGGTCTGACAGACTAGATGGGCTGCGCGGAAGCGGCCCATCTAGTCCCTAGATCCCGCTTGCGCCCTCGTGCTGGAAGCCGAGATAGCTCGCCGCGACGCGCTGGTTGCTTGCGATATCCTTGGCCGATCCGGACAGGATGAATTCGCCGAGTTCCATGACGTAGGCGCGGTCGGCGATTTTAAGCGCCGCTTGCGCATTCTGTTCGACCAGCAGCACCGACACGCCGGCGGCGCGCAATTCGCCGATGGTGCGGAAGATATCGGCCACGATGATCGGCGCGAGACCAAGGCTCGGTTCGTCCAGCATCAACAGTTTTGGCGCGCCCATCAGCGCGCGGCCCATCGCCAGCATCTGCTGCTCGCCGCCGGAGAGCGTGCCGGCCAATTGCTTGCGCCGCTCCTTGAGGCGCGGAAACAGCGTGTAGACCCGCTCGAACGACCTTGCCGCGGTTGCCTTCGGAATCCGGAAGGCGCCGAGCTGCAGATTGTCCTCGACGTTCATCGTGCCGAATAATTCGCGGTGCTCCGGAACGAGACAGAGGCCCGCCGCGACGCGATCCTCGATGTCGAGCGGGGTCATGTCGGTGCCGGCGAAGGCGGTGGCGCCCTTGAGCGGCAGCACGCCCATGATGGCGTTCAGCAGCGTGGTCTTGCCGGCGCCGTTGGCGCCGATGATGGTAACGATCTCATCGTCAGCGACCTCGAGCGAAACCGAGCGCACGGCTTCGACCTTGCCGTAGGAAACGTGGGCGTCGGAGACCGATAACAGCGCACTCATGCGGTAGCTCCGAGATAGGCCTTGATTACATCGGGATTGGTCTTGATCGCATCCGGCGTGCCCTCGGCGATCTTGGTGCCGAAATCGAGCACGACGATGCGGTCGGCGAGATCCATCACAAAACCCATGTCGTGCTCGACCAGCAGCACCGACATGCCGCCGTCGCGCAGTTGACGGAGCAGGGCAGCGAGCCGCTGCTTTTCCATATGGCGCAGTCCCGCGGCCGGCTCGTCGAGCAGCAGCAGCAGGGGATCGACGCACAGCGCGCGTGCAATCTCGACAATGCGCTGCTGGCCGAGCGACAGGCTTCCCGCCAACTGGTCGATCTGGTCGCCGAGGCCGACGCGCTCGATCTGGCGGGCGGCTTCCGCCAGCAATTTGGCCTCGTCGGCCCGGTCGAGCCGGAGCATGCTGGAGATCGCGCCCGCAGACCCCCGCAAATGCGCACCGATCGCGACGTTCTCCAGCACGGTCATGTCAGGGACCAGCTTGACATGCTGGAAGGTGCGCGCGACGCCGAGCTTTACCACGTCCTGCGGCGGAGCGTTGTCGACCTTGTTGCCGAGCACCGAGATGGTGCCGCCGGTCGTCGTCAGCACGCCCGTGATCAAGTTAAAGGTCGTGCTCTTGCCGGCGCCGTTGGGGCCGATCAAGGCGACGATCTCGCGGGCCCGGACGTCGAAGGAGACGTCGTTGACGGCAATCACGCCGCCGAACTGCTTGCGCGCCTTCTCGATCTGCAGCAGCACGGCGGATGAAGCCTGTGCGCGCACGGGCGTGGCAAGCGGTAGCGACGCATCGGGCATCCTGCGGCCCGGCTGGATCGGCAGTCGCGACATCAGCCAGGGCCAGACGCCGGTCGGCGCCAGTTGCAGCAGAACGACCAGCAGGATGCCGAACACGATAGTCTCGAGCTGGCTCTGGCCGCCGAAGATATAGGGCAGATAGCTCTGCAGGATCTCCTTCAAGATCACGACGATGCCGGCGCCGAGCACCGCGCCCCAGACATAGCCGGCGCCGCCGACCACGGCAATGAACAGATATTCGATACCGGCATGTGCACCGAACGGGGTTGGGTTGGCCGCGCGCTGGAAATGCGCATAAAGCCAGCCGGAGAGGCCGGCGAGAACCGCCGCATACACAAATACCAGCAGCTTGGCGCGCGGCGTCTGCACGCCGAACGCTTCGCCGGCGATATGCCCGCGCCGCAGCGCGCGGATCGCGCGGCCGGTGCGGGAGTCCAGGAGGTTCATGGTCAGGAGCGCCGAGACCAGCACCGCGATCCATATCGCGAAATAGATCGTGCCGGGATCGAGCATCCGGAAATTGCCGATCGAGAGCGGCGGGATGCCGGAGATGCCGTCATTGCGACCGAGGAACTCCAGCTTGCTGAACAGGTAAAATAGGCCGATGCCCCAGGCGATGGTGCCGAGCGGCAGATAATGGCCGGACAGCCGTACCGTGACGATGCCGAGCAGGACTGCGGCGATGCCGCTGACCACGAGTGAGAGCGGCAGTGTCAGCCATGGCGAGACGCCATAGGCCGTGGTCAATACCGCCGTGGTGTAGGCGCCGAAGCCGCAGAAGGCGGCCTGGCCGAACGAGGTGAGGCCGCCGACGCCGGTCAGGAGCACGAGGCCCATCGCCACCAGTGCGGCGAGGCCGATATTGTTGAGCAGCACGATCCAGAATGGCGGGACCCCCGGAATGAACGGGATCGCTGCCATCACGAGCGCGAAGATGATGAGAGGGGTGCGCCGGTTCATCGCCGTCAATCCTTCTCTTCCTCGACCGCGGGCGCTGCGAGCGAGCGCAGCACCAGCACGGGAAGGATTAGCGTAAAGACGATGACCTCCTTGAAATTGCTGGCGTAGAACGATGAGAACGCCTCGACGCTGCCGACCAGCAAGGCTGCGACCGCCGTCAGCGGATAGCTGACCAGTCCGCCGATGATCGCGGCAATAAAACCTTTCAGGCCGATCAGGAAGCCGGTGTCGTAATAGAGCGTGGTGATCGGCACAATCAGGATCCCGGAAATCGCGCCGATGATGGATGCCAGCAGGAAGGCAATCTGCCCCGATAGCGTGGTGCGGATGCCGACGAGGCGGGCGCCGAGGCGGTTGACGGCGGTAGCGCGCAACGCCTTGCCCATCAGCGTGAAGCCGAAGAACAGCCACAGCGCGACGATGAAGGCGACCGTCAGCCCGTAGACCGCAAGGCTCTGGCCGGTGAAGCGCAGCGGGCCGATCGTCAGTGCGGTATTCGACAGCGCCGGCCCGCGCAGGCCCTCGGCGCCGAAGAACACGAGCCCCAGGCCCTGCAGCGCAAGATGGCAGCCGACAGAGGCGATCAGCAGCACCAGCACCGAGGTATGAGCGATCGGTTGAAACGCGATGCGGTAGAGAAACAGCCCGATCGCCGCGACGATCAAAAGCGACAGCGCGATGTTGACCGCAATCGGAGTCTTGGGACCGGCAAGGCCATAGGTCAGGGCCATGATCGCGGCGGGGAGAGCGATGTTGAGGGCAACGGCGCGCGCGACCCGCCTTGGCCGTAATGATCGCCGCGCCTCAAACAGGTCGAGGCCGAAGGCGACCACGCCCATGGCCATCGCCAGCTTTGCGGTGCCCGGCACCTGACCGGTCGCCAGCATCGCGTAGCTCAGCGCGCCGAAGGTCACGAACTCGCCCTGCGGAATCAGGATGACGCGGGTGACGGCAAACACCAGCACCAGCGCCAGTCCGAGCAGCGCATAGATCGCGCCATTGGTGATGCCGTCCTGCAGCAGGAACAGCATGATCGTCGTATTCAAGACTGGCGCTCCCCCTAAAAGCGTCGCCGGTCCTGACCTCGCACGGTCCGCCGGCCGTCCTATATCTCGGCAGTTGAAAGGCGCCGATATTTGATATATCCAATAACAATTATCAAATATAACATCAAGGCCCGGTCACCGCCGAGCCTTTGTTGGGGGCGAGCCTCACGCCATGACAGTTTCCAAGGCAGCGACCGATGTCGTCAAGTCGTCGCGCGGCAACGGCAAGGAAATCGCCGATGGCGCCGCGGAGAATGCCGGGCTGCAACTGGGCGAGCTGGCCGACCTGCTCGGCTATTCGCTCAAGCGCGCGCAGCTCAAGGTATTCGAGGACTTCCTGCGCTGTGTCGCGCCGCTGCAACTGACGCCGGCGCAATTCTCCGTGCTATTGTTGCTCGATCGCAATCCCGGGCGCAACCAGACCGAAATCGCCAACACCCTTGGCATCCTCAGGCCGAATTTCGTCTCGATGCTGGATGCGCTGGAGGGCCGCGGCCTCTGCGCCCGGATGCGCTCGACCAACGACCGTCGCTCGCACATCCTGGTTCTGACAGACAAGGGCAGGGCGGTGCTGGCACGTGCCAAGAAGCTGGTGGCCAGCAAGCACGAGGCGCGTCTCAACGAACTGCTGGGTCCTGCCAACCGCATCGCGCTGCTGGAAATGCTGTCGAAGATCGCGGCGGAGTTTTGAACAAAAGTCATTCCGGGGCGCATCGAAGATGCGAACTATGGTGCGCAATTGCGCATCGTAATTCGCGCTTCGCGCGCTCCGGAATGAAAAGCTGGGCCCTCACGCCGCGACGATGCGGCCTTGAGCCTCGCGCGGTCCGCGTCCCGACAAAAACTGCCGCTCAATCTCGGCGGCGGGAAGTGGCTTGCTGAACAGGAAGCCCTGCATTTCCGTGCATCCCTCGGATGCGATGCTGTGAAGTTGCTCCGCGGTTTCGACGCCCTCGGCGGTCGCCGTCATGCCCATTCCATTGGCGAGCGCGGCAACCGCGCGCACGATGTTGAGCGAGCTCGAATTCTCGGTAATGTTCTTGACGAACGAGCGGTCGATCTTGATCTTGTCGAACGGAAAGCTCTGCAGGTAGGTCAGTGACGAATATCCGGTGCCGAAATCGTCCATGGCGATCCGGATTCCGAGCGCGCGCAACTGATGCAGCAGCGCGAGCGTCGCTTCCTTGTTGTGGAGCAACACGCTCTCGGTGATTTCGATCTCCAGCCGCGTCGGCGCGAGTCCGGAGGCGGCGAGCGCGCCGACGATCACCTGCATCAGGCCGGGACTGCGAAACTGGATCGCTGAAATATTGACGGCGACGTGAAGGTTGTCGGGCCATTGCGCGGCGGTGGCACAAGCCTGCCTGATGACCCACTCGCCCATCGGCACGATGAAGCCGATCTCTTCGGCCAGCGGGATGAAGGCGGCCGGCGAGATCAATCCCTTGGTTGGATGATGCCAGCGTATCAGCGCCTCGAAGCCGCTGATTCCTTGCTCGCCAGATTGACGACCGGCTGGTAATGCAGCTCGAACTCGCGCGCCGGGAGCGCCTTGCGCAGATCCTGCTCCATGATGCGGCGGGTCTGCATCTGCAGGTCCATCGCAGGCTCGAAGAAGCGGAACGTGCTGCGGCCGTCGCTCTTGGCGCGGTAGAGTGCGAGGTCGGCATTGCGCAGCAATTTGTCGGGGTTCGATCCGTCGCCGGGACCGACCGAAATGCCGATGCTGACGCCGATCACGACCTGCTGGCCGTCGATTTCATAGGGCTCGCTCAGCGCATCGATGACGCCCTGCGCCAGCGAAGTGGCATCGGCGGGGTCCGAGATCGTGGCCTGCACGATGACGAATTCATCGCCGCCCATCCGCGCGATCGTGTCGGAATCGCCGACGAGCCGGCGCAACCGTTCGGCGACGCTCCTGAGCAACTTGTCGCCGCAGGGGTGGCCGAGCGTATCGTTTACGGCCTTGAACTGGTCGAGGTCGAGGTGATGGACGGCCACCATTTCCCCGTTCGAAACCCTGCCCAGCGCATATTCGAGCCGATCGTTCAACAACACCCGATTGGCAAGATCGGTCAGCGCATCGTGATGCGCCATGTATTCGATCTTGACCTCGGACTGGCGCTATTCGGTGATGTCCTCATGCGTCGCGACCCAGCCGCCGCCGGGCATCGGGCGGTGGCGGATCTTGAAGGTACGCCCGTTCTTCAATTCGACGATGCTGTCTTTCGCTTCATTGGAAACCGCCACGTTGGTGCGCCATTGCAGATATTCGTCGCGCGTCATGGCGGGGAAGCTGCCGGCTTCGAAGCGCAGGTCGACGATCTCGACCAGCGACATGCCGGGGCTGACGCGCTCGGGCGCAATGTCATACATCTCCACGAAGCGATCGTTGCAGACGATCAGGCGGTGGTCGGAATCGAAGAAGCAAAGCCCCTGCGACATGTTGTTGATCGCGGTGTCGAACTGGAAGTTCCTGATGCGCAGGGCTTCTTCCTGCTCCTTGCCGAGCTCGTATTGTTTCTTCAGCCGGGCATTAAGCTCTTCGCGCTCGGTGATATCCTCATGCGTCGCCATCCCGCCGCCGTCCGGCATCGGGTAGACGGTGTAGGCGACGATCCTGCCGTCGGTGAACTCCTGCACCGTGGTGTCGAGTGCGATGTCGCGACCGACGCGCTCACGGATATAATCATCGACCGCGACCTGCACCTTCAGCCCGAGTTTCAGCCGGTGCCGGATCAGTGCCTGGGTCGGTGTTCCCGGCTTCACCTGTTCAGGCGAGAGCCCGTACATCTCCCTGTAGCGGCGGTTGCAGAAAACGACCTCGCGCTTCTCGTCGAATACGACGATTCCGAGCGACATATGGTTGATCGCGTCCTCCAGCCGAGCGCTCAAATGCGCTGACCGCGGCGCGGTTGTCGGGATGTGATCCGTCATAAAGCGTTCCCCAGCCGCGACTGGCGGCTCTCCTCCTCCGGGAGAACGGCCATTAAATGCCAGGCTAATGAATCGCACCTTCGAGATAGGCAAACCGCGCGGGGGTTCTTCGCAAACTGCTCAACAAAGCGTTAATGCCGTTACGGCGCATGCGAGGCTCCGGCAACTGCCTCGGCGATCTACGTCGGGTCCACCAAGATCACCCTGACGTCGTTGACATTGGTGAGGGTCGGGCCGGTCAGCAGGAGATCGCCGGTGGCCGAGAAGAACGCGGTCGCATCGTTGTTGGCGAGATAGGCCGCGGGATCGAGGCCGAGCGACTTCATCTTCGCGAATGTCGTCTGATCGATCAAAGCGCCGGCCGGGTCGGTCGCGCTGCCGGCGCCGCCGTCGGCGCCGTCGGTGTCTGCAGCCAGCGCCACAATGCCGGACGTAGTCTTCAGAAGATCCGCCAGCGCCAGCGCATATTCCTGGTTGGGACCGCCGCGGCCATTGCCACGCACGGTCACGGTGAGCTCGCCGCCCGACAGGATCGCTATGCGTTTGCCCTCGCTTTGTGCTTTCAGCGCCAGTCCCGCATGATCGGCCGCCACCTCGCGCGCCTCGCCTTCGAGATCCGCGCCGAGGCCGACAACCTCATACCCTGCGTCCTTCGCGACCTTGATCGCCGCGTCGAGAGAAGCCTTCGGCTTTGCAATCATCTCGAATTGCGCGCGGGAAAAGGCGGGATCGCCGGGCTTGCAGCTCTCGTTCCTGCCGTCGTCGAGCGCGCGTCGGACGGCATCGTCGACCGTGAGATTATACTTCGCAACCAGGGCGCGGGCGTCCGCCAGCGTACTCGGATCCGGTACCGTCGGTCCCGATGCAATCGCTGACGGATCGTCATGCGGGACGTCTGAGATCGCGAGCGTCACGATCTCAGCGGCGCGCTGTCCGGCGCGGGCCAGCCGGCCGCCCTTGATCCGCGACAGATGCTTGCGCACGACGTTCATCTCGCCGATCGGCGCGCCCGAGCGCAATAGCGCGCGGTTTACCTGCTGCTTCTGTGCGAACGAAACCCCATCTGCGGGCGCGATCCAGTTTGCCGAGCCGCCGCCGGACAACAGCACCAGCAAAAGGTCGTCCGCAGTCGCCTCCGCGGCAAGACGCAGCGTCTCGTCGGCGGCTTTCAGCCCGGCTTCGTCGGGCACCGGATGGCCGGCCTCGATCACCCTGATGCGCCGCGTTGGCACGCCGTGGCCGTGGCGCGTGGTGGCAAGGCCGGTCAGCCGCGACGGATCGAGGCCAAGCGTATCGAGGTAGTGCCGTTCGGCCGCAGCCGCCATCGCTGCAGCGCCCTTGCCTGCGGCGAGGCAGATCACCTTGCCCTTGGGCACGGGACGCAGATGCGCGGACAGCACGACGTCGGGATGCGCGGCCGCAACGGCCGCATCAAAGATCGCACGCAAAAGGGGACGTCGGTCGGTCATGATTTGCAACGGGAGCTGCTAGGGGGACGGGAGGTCTGGTTATCCATCCAATCGCTGCAAAAGAAAACCCCCGCAGGATGCCTGCGGGGGTTCTCCCGGCCCGCAAATGGGCCGATCAGACTTCAAAATGACTAGCCGCCGGCGTCGCCGGACAGGATTTCACCGAAGCGTTCCCAGGTCTCGCCCTTGAACTTGATCAGTTGCACAGACGAGATCGGCGCAAAGTCGGTCGGTGACGTGTTGACCTTGATGCCCGGCAGCAGACCGCCAAGTTCGAGGTCCTTGATGCTGGCGGCCTGCTTCATGACGTTCTCGCGCGTGAGATTGTCGCCGCAGGCTTTCAGCACATGCACGAGACCCTGGGCGACGGTGTAGCCGAACATCACCGAGGCGTCGGCGCGGTTGGCTTCCGGGTAATATTTGTCCAGGAATTCGTTCCAGGCCTTCATGCCCGCATCATCCTTCCACTGCGCATCCGTCGGATCCTTCAGGTATTGCGAGGAGATGATGTCCTGGGCGTTCTCCATGCCGGCCGGCTTGATGACGCTGCCGATCGAGGCCGAGACGTTATTGAGGAAATGCAGCGGCTTCCAGCCGATCTCGGCGTTCTTCTTGATCGCCTGCGCCGCGAATTTCGGCGTGGTGATGTTGATGAACACGTCGGCGCCGGAGGCCTTCAGCTTGACGATGTGCGAGTCGATGGTCGGCTCGGAGACTTCGTAGCTTTCCTCCAGCACGATCATCGACGCAGCCTTGGCGCCAAGGCCGTCCTTGAAGCCCTTCAGATAGTCCTTACCGTAGTCGTCATTCTGATAGAGGATCCCGATCTTGGCATTCGGCTTCTCCTTCAGAATGTATTTCGCATAGATCTGCGTTTCGCTCTGGTAGTTGGGCTGCCAGCCCATCGTCCACGGAAAACTCTTCGGATCGTTCCACTTGGTGGCGCCGGTGGCGACGAACAGTTGCGGCACCTTCTTGCTGTTCAGGTACTTCTGGATCGCCGTGTTCGGCGGGGTGCCAAGCGGGTTGAAGATCAGCAGGACTTCATCGCTCTCGACCAGCTTGCGCGCCTGCTCCACGGTCTTCGGCGGGCTGTAGGCGTCGTCATAGCTGATGAAATTGATCTTTCGACCGTTGATGCCGCCCTCGGCATTGATCTTCCTGAAGTAGGCCTCTTCGGTTTTTCCGATCACACCGTAAGCGGAAGCTGGTCCGCTGTAGGGCATAATATTGCCGATCTTGATTTCAGTGTCGCTCGCACCGGGATCGTATTTCTTCTGCGCGAAAACGCCGCTCGAACTTGCCGCGAGCAATCCAAACGCGGTCGAAACCACCGCAAGTTTTTTGATTGTGGACACTTCTGTCTCTCCCTTTTCATCTCTTAATGTAACTGTCGGGCCTCTTGACGCGGCTCTTTTGACAGCGTCGTGATTAGCATCTTGCCGAAAGCCTCACAAACAAAAAGCCCCTGCGGTAAAAGCCGCAGGGGCTGCATCTTCAGCAGAGCTCGCAGCCGGGTCAGCCGCCGACGTCTCCCGAGAGAATTTCGCCGAAGCGCTCCCAGTTCTCGCCCTTGAATCTTATCAGTTGCAATTGAGAGAGCGGAGCAAAATCGGTCGCCGACGTGTTGACCTTGACCCCAGGCAGCAGGCCATTGAGTTCGAGGTCCTTGATGCTGGCCGCCTGCTTCATGACGTTTGCTCGAGTCAGGTCGTCGCCGCAGGCCTTTAGCACGTGCACCAAGCCTTGAGAGACGATATACGCGTACATCACCGATGCATCGGCCCGGTTGGCTTCCGGATAGTACTTATCCAGGAATTCGTTCCATGCCTTCATCGCGGCATCGTTCTTCCACTGCGCGTCGGTTGGATCCTTGAAGTATTGCGACGAGATGATGTCCTGTCCATTCTCGAACCCGGCCGGCTTCATCACGCTGCCGATCGACGCCGAGACGTTGTTGAGGAAATGCAGCGGCTTCCAGCCGATCTCGGCGTTCTTCTTGATCGCCTGCGCCGCAAACTTCGGTGTGGTGATGTTGAAGAATACGTCGGCGCCTGATGACTTCAGCTTGACGATGTGGGAGTCAATCGTCGGTTGGGAGACTTCGTAGCTCTCCTCCAAGACGATCATTGATGCAGCCTTGGCGCCAAGTCCGTCCTTGAAGCCTTTTAGATAGTCCTTACCGTAGTCATCGTTCTGATAAAGAATACCGATCTTGGCGTTCGGATGGTTCTTCAGGATGTACTTGGCGTAGATCTGCGACTCGCTCTGGTAGTTGGGCTGCCAGCCCATCGTCCAGGGGAAGTCCTTGGGGTCGTTCCACTTGGTGGCGCCAGTGGCGACGAACAGTTGCGGCACCTTCTTGCTGTTCAGATATTTCTGGATCGCCGTGTTCGGCGGGGTGCCCAGCGGATTGAAGACCAGCAGCACCTCATCGCTCTCGACCAGCTTGCGCGCCTGCTCCACCGTCTTCGGCGGAGAGTAGGCGTCGTCATAGCTGATGAAATTGATCTTGCGGCCGTTGATGCCGCCTTCGGCGTTGATCTTCCTGAAATAGGCCTCTTCGGTTTTACCGATCACGCCGTAAGCGGAAGCCGGTCCGCTGTAAGGCATGATGTTACCGATCTTGATTTCGGTGTCGCTGGCGCCGGTGTCGTATTTTTTCTGCGCGAGTGCGCCGCTGCTGGTCGCAGCAAGCAATGCGAGGGCGGCCGCAAAGGCCCCCAAACGCAAGTTGATGGCGGACATTTTTTGATCTCCCTAGGATCGGTGACTGTGTCATCATTTTTGATTGGAGCGCTTGGCGGCCCTTTGCGAACATTGAATACCTTTCGGCCGCGTCCAGCAACAAAAAGCCCCCCGCGACGGTGTCGCGGAGGGCGATATTTAGTCGGATGCTCCGGGAAACTACCGCCCGGCGGAATATTGGTTAATGGCCGAGTTCGCCGCTGGTGATGTCAGCCGAACAGATCCCGCGGCGTGAAGTTACTTCTTCAATTTACCGAGCATCTGCTGCGCAACAATTGCCACCTGCCTTGCGCCATGCGGCACGAGGAAGATGACAATAAACAGGAGCACGCCGAACACCGCACCGGAGAGGCCCTTTGAGATGCTCTCCGCGATGTTGGGCACGAAGATGATGAAGGCGGCGCCGACGAACGAGCCCGGCAGCCAGCCGACGCCGCCAACCACCATGCCGAGGAATAGCGCGATGGCCAGATTGATCGTGTAGCTGTCGGGTGCCACGAACGCCACGACGATGGCGCTGAGCCCGCCGGCGATACCGGTGATGCCCGCGGATACGCCGAAGGCGAGCGTCTTGTACTGGGCGACGTCGACGCCCATGGCGGAGGCCGCGATCTCGTTGTCGCGGATCGACATGAAGGCGCGGCCCGAGCGCGAGCGCAGCAGGTTGACTGATCCGACATAGATCGCGACCGAGATCGCCAGCGTGAAGTAATAAAGCCACTTGTCCTGACCGATCGGCAGCCCGAACGGCGCATCGGGTTTCATGACGGTGAGGCCCTGAACGCCGCCGGTCCAATGCTCGAGGAAATGCAGCTTCAGGAGCTGCGGCATGGCGACCGCCAGCGCGAAGGTGGCTAGCGCGAGGTAGATGCCGGTAAGCCGCAACGCGGGTTTGCCGAACAGGTAGCCGGCGCCGAACGAGACCAGCCCCGCGATCGGCAGCGTCAGCGCATAGTTCATGTTGGCGTTCTCCATCAGGACCGCCGACGTATAGGCGCCGAGCGCGTAGAACGCGCTCTGGCCGAGCGAAAACTGCCCGCTGCCGCCGGTCAGGATGTTGAGTGCCAGCACCGCGATCCCGTAGATCATGACCATCGTCATCTGGAAGACGACGAAGTTCTTCACGAATACCGGCGTTACAAGCAGCGCCGCCAGGATCACCAGCGAGGTGCCGGTGCCCAGCGTCATGGCGCGCTTCGGAACAGCCTCGACGGCCGGGGCTTCTGTGACGGTGTCTTCTGCAGCTACGCTCATGATCAGACTCGCTTGACGATGGCTCGGCCGAAGAGACCGGCAGGTTTGAAGACCAGGACGGTGATGATCAGCGCAAGCGCGATCGGCAGTTTCAGTTCATTGCCCACGCCTGGGATGTAGGTGCCGGCGAGGTTTTCGAAGACGCCGACCAGGAAGCCGCCCATGACGGCGCCCAGCGGCGAACTAAGGCCGCCGAGCACGGCAGCGGCGAAACCGTAAACCAGCACGCCGCCCATCATGTTCGGTTCGAGGAACACGACCGGGGCGATCAGGATGCCGGCGACGGCGCCGATCGCGGAGGCCATGCCCCAGCCGAGCGCGATCATCCAGGAGGTGTTGACGCCGACCAGCCGCGCCGATTCCGGCAATGCCGCCGCTGCACGCATGGCAAGGCCGATCCGGGTGAACTGGAAGAACAGGTAGAGCCCGATCAGCATAAGGAGAGTGACGCCGATCATCCCGACCTGGTGGGTCGAGATCAGCTGGCTGCCGAGGAACGGCGAGGAGCCGAACGGTGTCGGATATTGCTTGATGGTGAAGTCCCAGGTCAGGCCGGCCACCGAGTTGACGATCGCAAACAGCGCGATGAAACCGGCGACGTTGGTCAGCACCGGCGCTTTCGCAAGCGGCTTGAACAGGAGGCGTTCGATCAGGATGCCGCCGGCGAACGAAATCGCCAGCGTGAGCAGGAATGACCACCAATAGGGCACGCCCCACTGCATCAATTGCCAGGAGATGAAGGTCGAGAACATCGCCATTTCGCCCTGGGCGAAGTTCAGATGGTCGATCGCCTGGTAGATCATGACCACCGCGAGCGCCATACAGGCATAGATCGCGCCCGTGGCGATGCCGGCCAGGACTTGGTTGGTGAACAATTCCATCGTCCCAGCTCCTCAGTAACCCAGATAGGATTTGCGGACGTCTTCGTTGCTCGCGATTTCCTTCGCGTTCCCCGACATCACGATTTTTCCGGTTTCGATCACATAGGCCTGGTCGGCGAGCTCCAGCGCGAGCTGCGCGTTCTGCTCCACCACGAGGATGGTGACCTTGTCCTCACGGTTGATCTTGCCGAGGATCTTGAACAGGTCGCGCACGATCAGCGGCGCGAGGCCGAACGACGGCTCGTCCAGCAACATCAGCCGCGGCCGCAGCATCAGCGCACGCGCCACCGCCAGCATCTGCTGCTCGCCGCCCGACAGGGTGCCGGCCTGCTGGGTGTGGCGTTCCTTCAGCACCGGAAAGTGCTCGTACATCCGCTCGATGTCGGCGACGATGTTCTTCTTGTCGGTGCGGGTGATGGCGCCGAGCTGCAGGTTCTCCTCCACCGTCATGGTGGTGAAGGTGCCGCGGCCCTGCGGCACATGCGCGATACCGAGGCGAACGACGTTTTCGGTCGACTTGCCGGACAGCGGCTTGCCCTCGAACTCGATCGCGCCGGTCGAGCGCACCATGTTGCAGATTGCCCGCAGGGTGGTGGTCTTGCCGGCGCCGTTGGCACCGAGCAGCGTGGTGAGGCTGCCTTCGTTGAGGGCGAAGGAGAGGCCGTGAAGGGCCTGGACCTGGCCGTAATAGGCGCGCAGGTCCCTGACATTGAGCATCGCAGTCATTGGTCCTTGCTCCCCAGATAGGCCTTGATGACGTCAGGATCGGCCTGGACCTGGGCCGGCGTTCCCTCGGCAAGCTTGCGGCCGAAATTGAGCGCCACGACATGATCGGCGATCGACATCACTAGACCCATGTGGTGCTCGACCAGCAGCACCGTCATGTGCCGTTCGTCCCTGATGCGCTTGATTAGGTCGCCTAGCACATGGACTTCCTCATGGTTGAGGCCGCCGGCGGGTTCGTCGAGCAGCAGGATCTTCGGATCCGCGGCCAGTGCGCGCGCCAGCTCGACGCGCTTCTGGGTGCCGAACGGCAGCCCGGACACGATGGTATGGGCAACATCCTCGAGATGCAGATAGGCGAGGATCTCCTGCACCTTCTTGTTGATCTCGACCTCGCCGCGGCGAACCCAGGCGAGTTTGATCGAGTCGGAGATGATGTCGCTGGAGGAGCGCGCGTGGCAGCCGACGCGGACGTTGTCGAGCACCGACAAATTGGCAAACAGCGCGACGTTCTGGAAAGTGCGGCCGATGCCGATCTCCGCGATCTTGTGCGCCGGGCGCGTCAGGATGCTGACGCCTTCCATCAGGATGTCGCCGGTGCTCGGCTGATAGAGGCGGGACAGACAGTTGAACAGCGTCGTCTTGCCGGCGCCGTTCGGTCCGATCAGGCCGAGGATGTTTCCCTTGTGCATGTCAAAGGACACACCGTTGAGCGCGATGATGCCGCCGAACACGACGCTGACGTCGCGGACCGCGAGCAGGGGAACATTGCCCTGCGCGAGCTGTGGCTGCGTCATCGCGTCCCGCCCGCCCTGATCACGGAGCGGGAATGACCGCGCAAATGTTTTTGCCGGTCATGGTGAAGGCTATCTGATCCCCTCGGCCAAACGTGCAACTCTTCCTCCTGCTTTCAACTTCTTGTTCTCTGATTTTTTTGATTGCGGTGCTGCGCCGCCCAGCGCTGCTTCGATGTTCCTTACCATCGTGACAAGGCGAGGTCCAATGTCGTTGATCAAACGATCTTCCGTGAAACGGAAAGCGGGCGCGCCGCAATTGAAGGCGTACGGTCCGGTTCCGTCGCTCAGCTTCAGCGGCACACCTACGGCGTGCACATCGTCCTGCCATTCGCCGGCAGAGATAGTGAAGCCGTGACGGGCGAGCATTTCGCCCGCGCGCTCGATGCCGTCGCGCATTTTGGGCCAGCGATTGCCGTAGTGGTCGCGCAGTTCGCGCAATAGTGAGGCGCGCTCGTCGTCGGGCAGGGCCCAGAGATAGGCCCGTCCCATCGCGGTGGTCGCGATCGGAACGCGTGAGCCGACGTCAAGCTGCACACCGAGCAGCCCGGTGCGGCTCTGCCCGAAATAGATCATGCTGTGACGGTCGCGTCCGCCGACTGCGACGGCGCCGCCGGTCTCGCGCATCAGCGCTTCGCGATAAGGCTCGGACAAATGCCGAACGCCGAGATTGGCAAGGGCGGCATACCCCAGCGCCATGGCTGATGGCGCGAGCTGATACTTTTCGAAGCGCGGAACGGGTGTAAGATAACCGAGTTTGGTCAGAGTGTAAGTCAGCCGGGAAATGGTTGGCTTCGGCAATTTGGTGCGGGCGGCGAGTTCTTGATTGCCAAGAAGCCCGTCATTGGGTTGGAATGCGCGCAACACATCGAGTCCGCGGGAGAGTGCGACGACGAAGCTGCGATCGGTCGCCGCTTTTTTCCCTGGACGTTTCATTACCCGCTACTGCTGCTGATGAGCTCGTTGACAAGGGACGTGCTTCAAAATAACCCTCCCTGTCAAGATGTGGAATTAAATTTCGCACTGCGAAATTGGTAATAGCCGTAGCTACTCAACGCAAGTTGGGCGGCATCCAAGAACAAACGATCCAGGGAGAGTCCCGTGAGCGAAGTGGTAAAACTCGAGCGTCATGATGTCATCGCCATCGTCACGGTCAACAGTCCTCCCGTCAACGCGCTGAGTGCCGCCGTGCGCGGCGGCATCTTCGAATGCATGAAGAGCGCGATCGCGGATTCGGAAGTGAAGGCGATCGTGCTGACCTGCGCCGGTCGCACCTTCATCGCCGGCGCCGACATCACCGAATTTGGCAAGCCGCCGAAGCCGCCGGGCCTCGCCGAGGTGCTTGATCTCATGGAGAAGTCGCCGAAGCCGATCATTGCCGCCATTCACGGCACGGCGCTCGGCGGCGGTCTCGAAGTCGCGCTGGCATGCCACTATCGCGTCGCCACCAAGGACGCTCGCCTCGGCCTGCCCGAGGTGAAGCTCGGCCTGCTGCCGGGCGCCGGCGGCACCCAGCGCCTGCCGCGCGCCGTCGGGCCCGAGCTGGCGGTCAAGATGATCGTCGGCGGCGATCCGATCGGCGCGGCCGAGGCGCTCAAGAACGGCCTGATCGAGGAGATCGTCGAGGGGCCGGCGTCGGGTGGCGAATCCTTTGCGCTGAAGGTGCTGGCGGAGAAGCGCCCCTTACGCAAGCTGCGCGACGATGACAGTAAGCTCGCTGCCGCCAAGGCCGACATCTCGATCTTTACCAACGCAGTCGCCGCATTGACCAAGAAGGCGCGCGGGCTGGAAGCCCCGTTCGCCGCAGCCGATGCGGTGCGCGCCGCGATCGAGCTGCCGTTCGACGAAGGGTTGAAGAAGGAGCGTGAGGGTTTCCTCAAGCTGGTCTCCAGCGACCAGTCCAAGGCGCAGCGTTACGCTTTCTTCGCCGAGCGCGAAGCCGCCAAGATCGCCGGCGTGCCTGATGGCACCAAGCCGCGCCCGGTCGAACGCGTCGCCATCATCGGCGCCGGCACCATGGGCGGCGGCATCGCGATGTCCTTTGCCAACGCCGGTATCCCGGTGACGCTGATCGAGACCGGCGAAGAGCAGCTCAAGCGCGGCATGGGCGTGATGCAGAAGAATTACGAGGCGACCGCGGCGCGCGGTGGCATCCCGGCGGATGCGCCGGCTAAGCGCATGGGCTTGATCGACGGCAAGGTCGGCCTCGAGCACGTCAGGGATGCTGACCTTGTGATCGAAGCGGTGTTCGAGACCATGGCGGTCAAGAAGGAGGTATTCGAGGCGCTCGACAAATACGCCAAGCCCGGCGCGGTGCTGGCTTCCAACACCTCGTATCTCAACATCGACGAGATCGCGAAGGTGACGAAACGTCCGCAGGACGTACTCGGCATGCATTTCTTCTCGCCGGCCAACGTGATGAAGCTGTGCGAGATCGTCCGTGCCGACAAGACCGCGCCGGATGCGCTGACGACGGCGGTGTCGATTGCGCGCAAGATCGCAAAGGTGCCGGCCGTGGTCGGCGTCTGTGACGGATTTGTCGGTAACCGCATGCTGGCCCAGCGCGGCAAGCAGTCGGAGAAGCTCTTGTTCGAAGGCGCGTTGCCGCAGCAGGTCGATGCCGTGGTGACGAAATTCGGCATGCCGATGGGCCCGTTCGCGATGAGCGATCTCGCCGGCCTCGATATCGGCTGGCGTTCGCGAAAAGACCGCGGCATCAAGTCGGAAATCGCCGACGCACTGTGCGAGGCCGGCCGCTTCGGCCAGAAGACCGGCAAGGGCTACTACAAGTATGAAGGCGGCTCGCGCGCGCCGCTGCCCGATCCGGAGGTCGAGAAGCTGATCGACGAGACGCTGCAGCGTCTCGGCCGCAAGAAGCGCGTCGTCAGCGACGACGAGATCCTCGAGCGCATGATGTACCCGATGATCAACGAGGGTGCGCGCATCCTGGAGGAAGGTATCGCGGCGCGGCCGAGCGACATCGACGTGATCTGGCTCTATGGCTATGGCTGGCCAATCTATCGCGGCGGCCCGATGTTCTATGCAGACCAGGTCGGGCTGAAGCATATTGCCGACCGGCTGTCGTACTATGCCAAGGAGACCAACGATCCGTCGCTCGAGCCGGCCCCGCTGCTCAAGCGCCTTGCCGCGGAAGGCAAGACGTTTGCGTCGCTCGCCGCGCAATCGAAGGCGGCTTGATGGGGCATCCGGGCGAACAGTTCTATCCGCAAGGCGTCCGCTGGGACGAGCCGATCGCACGCGGCACGCTGCCTGATCTATTGTCGACGGCAGCCGCGGAGTTCGGCTCGCGCCCCGCGATCGAATTCCGGGAGCGGCCGATCAGCTACAGCGAACTTGAGGCATTGGTGGAAACGGCCGCCAGCGCCTTCCTGCGCGCCGGCTACGGCAAGGGCAGTTCGGTCGCGCTGTTCCTCGGCAATTCGCCCGATCACCCGATCAATTTCTTCGGCGCGCTGAAGGCCGGCGCCCGCGTCGTGCATCTGTCGCCGCTCGATGGCGAGATCGCGCTGTCGCACAAGCTTACTGACTCGGGCGCGCGGGTACTGGTTACCAGCAATCTGTCGGCGCTGTTGCCGACTGCGCTGAAATTTCTCGCTCACGGACTGCTCGATCGCCTGATCGTTTGCGAGGACGATCATTGGGGCAAGGTCGGGACGCCGCAGACGGCGTTGCCCGATAATTTGAAGATCGTCACCTACAAGAAGTTTACTGACGGTGCAGCAAAGCCGGCGCAATGGCCCGCGATCTCGGCCGACGACGTCGCGTTGCTGCAATATACCGGCGGCACCACCGGATTGCCGAAGGGCGCGATGCTCAGCCACGGCAATCTGACGTCGGCGGTGTCGGTCTACGACGTCTGGGGCAGACCGTCGCGCGCCGAGCGCAATGCGGTCGAGCGCATGATTTGCGTGCTGCCGCTGTTTCATATCTATGCGCTGACGGTCGTGCTGCTGTCGGCGATCCGGCGCGGTAATCTGATCTCGCTGCATCAGCGTTTCGACGTCGAGGCCGTGATGCGCGATATCGAGATCAAGCGTGCTACCGTTTTCCCCGGCGTGCCGACCATGTGGATCGCGATCGCAGCCCTACCGGACCTCGACAAGCGCGATCTGTCTTCGTTGGTCAGCGTTGGCTCCGGCGGCGCACCGCTGCCGGTCGAAGTCGCACGGATCCTGGAGCGCAGGGTCGGCATGAAGCTGAAGAGCGGTTGGGGCATGACCGAGACCTGCTCGCCAGGCACCGCACACCCGAAGGAGGGACCGGACAAGCCAGGCTCGATCGGCCTGATGCTGCCCGGCATCGAGATGGACGTTGTGTCGCTGGAGGATCCGACCAAGTTGATGCCGGTGGGCGAAACCGGCGAAATCCGCATCCGCGGTCCGAATGTCACCAAGGGATACTGGAACCGGCCGAAGGAAACCGCGGAAGCCTTTGTCGGCGACCGTTTTCTCACCGGTGATATCGGCTACATGGACGCTGACGGCTATTTCTACCTGGTCGACCGCAAGAAGGACATGATCATCTCCGGCGGCTTCAACGTCTATCCGCAGATGATCGAGCAGGCGATCTATACGCATCCTGCCGTGCAGGAAGTGATCGTGATCGGCATATCAGACGATTACCGCGGCGAGTCGGCGAAAGCCTTCATCAGGCTGCGCGCGGGCGCTCAGCCGTTCACCATCGATGAGCTGCGCAGCTTCCTCACGGGCAAGCTCGGCAAGCACGAGCTGCCGACCGCCGTCGAGTTCGTCACAGAATTGCCGCGCACGCCGGTCGGCAAGCTGTCGCGCCACGAATTGCGCATGCAGCAGAAGTCATCGCAAGCTGCCAACAGCGAGAACGTCGCTTAGCCGGAATCTAATTCGCTCACAGGAGGATCTGATGGATCTCGCTTTCAGCAAGGAAGAAATCGCGTTTCGTGAAGAAGTGAGAGCCTTCTTCAGGGACAACGTACCGCCGGAAACGCGGCGCAAGATGGTCGAGGGCCGTCATCTCTCCAAGGACGAGATGGTCGCCTGGTGGCGCATCCTGAACAAGAAGGGCTGGGGCGTCTCGCATTGGCCGAAGGAATATGGCGGCACCGGCTGGAGCTCGGTGCAGCAGTACATTTTCAACGAAGAGCTGCAGATGCATCCGGCGCCGGCGCCGCTCGCCTTCGGCGTCAGCATGGTCGGCCCGGTCATCTACACCTTCGGCAACGAGAAGCAGAAGCAGCACTATCTGCCGCGCATCGCCAATGTCGACGACTGGTGGTGCCAGGGCTTCTCGGAGCCGGGTTCGGGGTCTGACCTCGCCTCGCTGAAGACCAAGGCCGAGCGCAAGGGCGACAAGTACATCATCAACGGCCAGAAGACCTGGACCACGCTGGCCCAGCACGCCGACATGATCTTCTGCCTGTGCCGCACCGACACGTCAGCGAAGAAGCAGATGGGCATCTCCTTCATCGTGTTCAGCATGAAGTCGAAGGGCGTCACCGTGCGTCCGATCGAGACCATCGACGGCGGCCACGAGGTCAATGAAGTATTCTTCGACGACGTCGAGGTGCCGGTCGAGAACCTGATCGGCGAAGAGAACAAGGGCTGGGATTACGCAAAATTCCTGCTCGGCAACGAGCGCACCGGCATCGCCCGCGTCGGCGTCTCCAAGGAGCGGCTGCGCCGCATCAAGGAGCTCGCCTCCAAGGTCGAACAGAACGGCAAGCCGGTACTGGAAGACCAGGGTTTCCGCGAGAAGCTGGCGGCCTGCGAGATCGAGCTGAAGGCGCTCGAACTGACGCAGCTCCGTGTCGTCGCCGACGAGGGCAAGCACGGCAAGGGCAAGCCCAACCCGGCGTCTTCGGTGTTGAAGATCAAGGGCTCGGAAATCCAGCAGACCACCACCGAACTTCTGATGGAAGTGATCGGCCCGTTCGCCGCGCCTTACGACGAGCATGGCGACGACGCCTCCAACGAAACCATGGATTGGACCGCCCAGATCGCGCCGAGCTACTTCAACAACCGCAAGGTCTCGATCTACGGCGGCTCCAACGAGATCCAGCGCAACATCATCACCAAGGCGGTGCTGGGGCTGTAGGCGCCACAACAATGCACGTCGTCCCCGCGAAAGCGGGGACCCAGTACGCCGCGGCGGTCCTGATTCACGAAGAACGCCGGTGAATACTGGATCCCTGCATTCGCGGGGATGACGACTGAGGGTGGGGCGCGGCTGCCCGCGCATGACGACGGATTTGGTTAGCCGGAGAAAGAAAACAACATGGATTTTGATTTGTCCGAGGAGCAGCGGCTTCTCAAGGAAAGCATCGACGGTCTGTTGACCGATTCCTACGATTTCGATGCGCGCAAGAAGTACCAGAAGGAGAAGGGCGGCTGGAGCAAGGCCGTCTGGGGCAAGCTCGCCGAGCAGGGCCTGCTGGGCCTGCCGTTCGCGGAAGCCGACGGCGGCTTCGGCGCCGGCGCGGTCGAAACCATGATCGTGATGGAAGCGCTCGGTAAGGCGCTGGTGCTGGAGCCATATCTCGCCACCGTCGTGATCGGCGGCGGCTTCCTGCGCCATGGCGGCTCGGCCGAGCAGAAGGCCGCGCATATTCCCGGCATCATCGACGGCAGCAAGACCTTTGCTTTCGCGCAGCTCGAGAAGAACTCGCGCTACGATCTCGCCGACGTCTCGACCACGGCCAAGAAGAAGGGCGGGGCTTACGTGATCGACGGTGAAAAATTCGTCGTGCTCAACGGCGAGAATGCCGACACGCTGATCGTGACCGCGCGCACCAAGGGCAGCCGGCACGACAAGACGGGCATCGGCGTGTTCCTCGTGCCGGCGAATGCCAAGGGCGTCACCCGCAAGGGCTATCCGACCCAGGACGGGCTGCATGCCGCCGACATCACCTTCACCGGCGTCGAGGTCGGCAGCGACGCCGCGATCGGCGATCCCGAGAACGGCTTGCCGCTGATCGAGCGCGTGGTCGATGAAGCCCGCACCGCGATGTGCGCGGAAGCCGTCGGTGCGATGGATGAAGCGCTGAAGACGACGGTCGAGTATCTCAAGACGCGAAAACAGTTCGGCGTTCCGATCGGCAGCTTTCAGACCCTGCAGCACCGCGCCGCCGACATGTTCGTCGCCCTCGAACAGGCTCGCAGCATGTCGATGTTCGCGACCATGGCGGCCGATTTCGAAGACGCCAAGGAGCGCGCGACCGCGGTTGCCGCTGCCAAGGTGCAGATCGGGAAGTCTGGGAAGTTCATCGGCCAGCAGTCGATCCAGCTCCACGGCGGCATCGGCATGACCCAGGAAGCCAAGATTGGCCACTACTTCAAGCGCCTGACCATGATCGAGAATACGTTCGGCGACACCGACTACCACCTCCGCCGCGTCGCGGAAGGTGGGCTGGTGTAAGCCAAATTGTCATTGCGGGGCACTGATGTTGCCCCGTCATTGCGAGCGAAGCGAAGCAATCCATCGCGCTACACAGGGATAGATGGATTGCTTCGTCGCTTCGCTCCTTTGCGCAAACGCTTCGCGTTTGTCGCAGGCAATGACGGGAATAGAGAGGAATCAAACAACAATGAAAAACACCCCGTTCGATCTCACCGGAAAAGTCGCCGTCATCACCGGCTCCAGCCGCGGCATCGGCCGCTCTTCCGCCGAACTGCTGGCAAAACTCGGGGCCAAGGTCGTGATCTCCAGCCGCAAGGCGGATGCCTGCCAGGAGGTGGCCGAAGGCATCAAAAAGGCCGGCGGCGACGCCCATGTCATCCCCTGCAACATCTCGCGCCGCGAGGAAGTCGAGGCATTGATATCGGGCACGACAAAGCATTACGGCAAGGTCGATATCCTCGTCTGCAACGCCGCGGTGAACCCCTATTACGGTCCGCTGCTCGATATCAAGGACGAGGCCTTCGACAAGATCATGGGCAGTAACGTCAAGAGCAACATCTGGCTCTGCGCGCTGGCGATCCCGCAGATGGCGGAGCGCGGCAACGGCTCGGTGGTGATCATCTCGTCCATCGGCGGCATGCGCGGCTCCACCGTGATCGGCGCCTACGGCATTTCGAAAGCGGCGGATTTTGCGCTGTGCCGCAGCCTCGCCGGCGAATGGGGTCCAAAGGGCGTCCGCGTTAATTGCGTCGCGCCGGGCCTGGTGAAAACCGATTTCGCTCGCGCGCTGTGGGAAGACGCCGATCTCCTCAAACGCCGCACCGCCACCACGCCGCTGCGCCGGATCGGCGAGCCGGATGAAATCGCGGGCCCCGTGGCCTATCTGGCGTCTGATGCCTCCACCTTCATGACCGGCCAGACCATTGTAGTGGACGGCGGCGTGACGACAGCGGCGGTGTGAACTGTCGTCCCTGCGAACGCAGGGATCCATAGCCACCAGCGTTCATTTTGCGAAGAGTGTCTGCCATCTCGTTTCAATCGAGGACACAGCGCGGTATGGGTCCCTGCGTTCGCAGGGACGACGGAGATGCAGGGACGACGACGGAGATATTGACCTTCGCCTCTCAATCGGATTGCCTCTGCGCAACCAACAATCCTTCGGGGAAGCAACGTCATGTCCTTTGTGCTGGCCATTGATCAGGGCACCACGTCCTCGCGCGCCATGGTGTTCCGCAGCGATATTTCCATCGCCGCCACGGCGCAGCAGGAATTCCCGCAGCATTTCCCGGCGTCGGGCTGGGTCGAGCACGAGCCGGAGGACATCTGGACCTCGACGTTACAGGTCTGCCGCGAGGCGCTGGAAAGGGCCGGACTGAAAGCGCAGGACATCGCCGCGATCGGCATCACCAACCAGCGCGAGACCACGGTGGTGTGGGACCGCGCCACGGGGCAGGCGGTGCACCGCGCCATTGTCTGGCAGGACCGCCGCACCGCGGATATCTGCGCCAGCTTGAAGAGCGAAGGCCACGAGCCCATGATCTCGGCCAAGACCGGCCTGATCATCGATCCCTATTTCTCCGGCACCAAAGTCGCATGGATCCTCGATCACGTCCCGGGCGCGCGCGAACGCGCCGGGCGCGGTGAACTCATGTTCGGCACCGTCGATTGCTATCTGCTATGGCGGCTGACCGGCGGCAAGGTGCACGTCACCGACGCCACCAACGCCTCGCGCACCCTGCTGTTCAACATCCACACCGGCGACTGGGACGACGAGCTCTTGAAAATCCTGCGCGTGCCGCGCTCGATGCTGCCCGAGGTCAAGGATTCCTCCGCCAAGTTCGGCGAAACCGTGCCCGACCTGTTCGGCGGCCCGATCGCAATATCCGGCATTGCCGGCGACCAGCAGGCCGCAACCATCGGCCAGGCCTGCTTCACGCCCGGCATGATCAAGTCGACCTATGGCACCGGCTGCTTTGCGCTGCTCAACACCGGCACCACGCCGGTGGCCTCGAAGAACAAGCTGCTCACCACCATCGCTTATCAATTGAACGGCAAACGCACCTATGCGCTCGAAGGCTCGATCTTCGTCGCGGGCTCGGCGGTGCAATGGCTGCGCGACGGCCTCGGCGTCATCAAGCAGGCCTCCGAAACCGGCCCGCTCGCCGACAAGTCCGATTCCATGCAGAGTGTCTATCTGGTGCCCGCCTTCGTTGGCCTCGGCGCGCCCTACTGGAATCCGCGCGTACGTGGCGCGCTGTTCGGCCTGACCCGCAATACCGGCCCGGCCGAACTCGCGCATGCCGCCCTCGAAAGCGTCTGTTACCAGACCTTCGACCTCTGGGCCGCCATGCGCGCCGACTGGCCGGACGCAACCGCCGCCAACATCGTGCTCCGCGTCGACGGCGGCATGACCGCTTCCGACTGGACCATGCAGCGCCTCGCCGACTTGCTGGATGCACCAGTCGACCGGCCGAAGATCCAGGAGACCACAGCGTTAGGCGCCGCCTATCTCGCCGGGTTGAACGCCGGCGTCTACCCCGAGCCCGCAAAATTCGCCGACAACTGGCGGCTCGAACACCGCTTCAAGCCGGCGATGAGCAAGGCGACGCGCGAGCGGAAGCTGGCGGGTTGGGCGAGGGCGGTAAAGGGCGTGCTGGCGAGCGATGAAGGGGAGTGATGTCAGTTGATAGTGCCTGACGGCTATTCGGACGTTCCCACCGGCAAAATTGCCGCTATCGTCACGCATCTGGAGATGACTGCGCGTCCCGCGCTGCGCTCCGATCCGCCCCGAGCCTGGTCACTGCGCCGAGTCGAGACGCCGCCGCTCGATTGGTTTCGCGATCTCTATCGCCGCGTCGGCGAGGAATGGCTGTGGTTCTCGCGGATGCAGATGCCCGACGCCGAGCTTGCGGCACGGCTTCATTCGCTTCAACTCGAAGTCTACGCGCTGATCGATGATGGCCGTGACGAGGGATTGCTCGAGCTGGATTTTCGCGAGTCCGGCCAATGCGAGATCGGCATGTTCGGCGTCACCGCCAAACTTGTCGGTACCGGCGCCGGCCGCTGGCTGATGAATCGCGCACTGGAAGTCGCCTGGTCACGGCCGATCAACCGCGTCTGGCTGCACACCTGCACCTTCGACCACCCCGCCGCGCTTGCCTTCTATCAGCGCTCCGGCTTTCGCGCCTTCCGGCGGCAGATCGAGATCGCCGACGATCCTCGGCTCGACGGCACCGCGCCGCGTGAGGTTGCGCAGCATGTGCCGGTGATTGAGTGAATCAGTAGCGCATCCTCATCCTCGATCGTCATCCCCGCGAAGGCGGGGATCCAGTATTCCAGAGACCTTAGGATGGAACCGAGCCGCCGCGGCGTACTGGATACTCTGTCTTCGCGGAGTATGACGACTTGTGTGTGGGGCGTCGTCAGAACATCTCTCAAAACACCTCCTGCTTCGCCCGCGCCAGCGAAAATCCGCGCCGGTCGGTGTTGAAGCAGGTCACGCCAGTCGGCTCCGACTTGCACGTAAATCCCCCGCGCTGCCAGACCTCGTCGTAGGCCAGCACCGGCAGTGACTTGTCCATCACGGTGTCACCATGGCAGATGCGGGCGGCGGGGCCTCTGGCGTTCATCTCGAAGGCTTGGCCGTAATCGAGGTCGCAATCGGCAGGCCGGCGCGGCCTGGTTTTTATCGCGGCGATGTCGCAGCGGAGCACGTTCTGCTTGTCGTAGTCGAAATACTGGCAGGCGATGTTTTTGGATGGCGACTGGAAGCCAGCGGGGCCGGATTGGGCGTGGGCTGGTGCGGCGAGAACCAATAGCGAGAGCGCGGGAAAGATCGGCCGCAAGCGGAGCATGATGTGTGACTCGCGGGTTGCAATGGGCTTCAACGTACTTAGGATGACGTGCAGCGCAACCCAAAGCAACCTCGTCAGGCCCGGGCCTGATCCGGGCATCCATCATTCTTCGGAAGAATCCTTCCACGGAGGGATGGATGGCCGGGTCAAGCCCGGCATGACGAGCGGAGAGCACAACAACCATGATCCTCATCGGCCAATACGACTCCCCCTTTGTCCGCCGCGTCGCCATCGCCATGCGGCTCTACGGCATTGCCTTCGAGCACAAGCCGTGGTCGACCTTTGGCGATGCCGACAAGATCGCACGCTATAATCCGCTGCGACGGGTGCCGACGCTGGTACTCGATGACGGCGAAGCGCTAATCGAGAGCGCGATGATCCTGGATTATCTCGACGATCGCGTCGGCCCCGAGAAAGCGATGATTGCCAGGAGCGGTGAAGCGCGCTGGCGGCATTTGCGGATTTGCGCGCTGGCAATGGGGCTCGGCGACAAGGGCGTCAGCCTGCTCTACGAGCGCGTGCTGCGGAAGGAGAAGCAGCTCGATCTCTGGGTCGAGCGTTGCAAGTCGCAGATAGCGAGCGTGCTGGAGGTGCTGGAGAAGGAGCGCGCGGCGGTCAAAACGCCGTACTGGTTCGGCGAGCGCGCCGGTCACGCCGACATCGCGGTCGCCTGCGTGCTGCGCTTCGTCGGTGAGGCGCATCCGGAGCTGTTCGACGCCAGCTATCGGGCGCTGAAAGCGCATTCCGCCACTTGCGAGGCGCTGCCGCCGTTTAAAGAAATCGTGCAGCCGTTAGCCCCGCCGAGCGGCGATTGAGCTGGATGGGCCGTGCCCGGCCACGGCCGTGGAGTTAGGCCCAATCCTACTTTGCATGGGGTTGTTTTCGCGATTTGTTCAGCAGGCGCTGGCCCCGCCGAAGGCGTGAGGGGCTTTCGTAGGGTGGGCAGTGCGCAGCGTGCCCACCATCCAAGATGGGTCTGCCGATAAATGGTGGGCACGGCGCAAGCGCGCCTTTGCCCACCCTACTTCTGCCGCATCGCCTCCGGCGTATCCGGCTGCGCCAGCGGATGGGCTTTCGCAAATTCCGGCAGCGCCATCGCGGTCTCGAAGATGCGCTTCACGGTCGGATAGGTCGCCAGATTGACCTGCTGGTTCAGCGCAGCGGTGACATGGCCGACCATGCAGATGTCGGCGATGGTCGGCGCATCGCCATGGCAGAATTTGCCGGTGTCCTTGTGGTCGGCAAGATGTCCCTCCAGCGCTGCCAGCGTCTCGGCGATCCAGTGCCGCCGCCACGCCGACTGCTGCGCGTCGCGCAGGTTCAGCTCGTGGTCGAGATAGCGCCGCACCCGCGGCGTCAGCAGCGGGTGGCCCTCGCAGGCCACCATCAGCGCCAGCGCGCGGACGCGGGCGCGGCCGGCGAGATCGGAGGGCAATAGCGGCGGGGAGGGATATTTCTCGTCGAGATATTCGAGGATGGCGAGCGACTGGAACAGCGTGGCGCCGTCATCTTCCACCAGCGCCGGCAACGCCATCTGCGGGTTGATCCGGCGATACTCGCCATCGCGATGCGCGTTGGCGTCGAGGTCGATGAAGATCACTTCGACCGGAACATTTTTCAGATTGAGCGCGATGCGAACGCGAAAGCTCGCCAGCGATCGCCAGAAGGAGAAGAACTTCATGAGGGCTCCACGCACTCGTGATGCGCGGGCTTGACCGGCGCATCCATCCATCTTCGTGAGATGGATCACCGGGTCAAGCCCGGTGATGACGAGTTAAGCCCCCACCGCCTTCTTCCGCCAGGCCAGATGCACCGCGCAGGTGCAGCCCGGGGGATGCGAGGCGACATCGTTGGCGGGGACGATCTCCGCCACCGGTGCCTTCGCCGCCGCCTGTTCCTGCGAAGGGATGTAGTTCAGCACCGGGGCCAGCCAGCGCTCGGTCTCGGCGACGCTCATGCCCTTGCGCGCGGCATAGTCCTCGACCTGGTCGCGCTCGATCTTGCCGACGCCGAAATAGAAGCTTTCGGGATGGGAGAAGTAAAGTCCCGAAACCGACGAGCCCGGCCACATCGCAAAGCTCTCGGTCAGCTTCACGCCGGCAGTCTTTTCCGCATCGAGCAGGCGGAACAGCGTCGCTTTCTCGGTGTGGTCGGGCTGCGCGGGATAGCCGGGCGCCGGACGAATGCCGGCATATTGCTCCAGGATCAACTGGTCGGAGCTCAGCGCCTCGTCCGCCGCATAACCCCAGAATTCCTTGCGGACGCGCTGATGCATCCGCTCGGCAAAGGCTTCGGCGAGGCGATCGGCCAGCGCTTTGCACAGGATCGAGGAGTAGTCGTCATTGGCGTTCTTGAAGCGGTCGGCGACCGCGTCCTCGCCGATTCCTGCGGTGACGACAAAGCCGCCGATATAATCAGATACGCCCGACGACGCAGGCGCGATGAAGTCCGACAATGCGGCGTTGAAGCGGCCTTCGCGCTTCTCCAACTGCTGACGCAGCGTATGGAACGTGGCGGTCCTCTGCTTGCGGCTGTCGTCGGCGTAAACCGCGATATCGTCTCCTTCCGCATTGGCCGGCCAGAAGCCGATCGTTGCACGCGCCGTGAACCATTTCTCCTTGATGATGCGGTCGAGCATCTTGCGTGCGTCGTCATAGAGCGAGCGCGCGACCTCGCCGATCTTGGGATCGTCGAGGATGGCCGGGAAACGCCCGGTCAATTCCCAGGTCTGGAAGAACGGCGTCCAGTCGATGTATTCGGCAAGCTCGGCCAGATCATAGGCGTCAAAATTCCTGAGCCCCAGGAACGATGGCTTCTTCGGCGGCGTTTTCACAAAGTCCGCCCTGACCGCATTGGCGCGGGCGTCCGCCAGCTTCAGCCGCTTCTTGTCGGCCTGTGCGCGCAAATGCGCGGCCGAAATTTTGGCGTATTCGGCGCGGATGTCGGCGGCATAGGCCTCGCGCCTGTCGGGCGACAGCAGCGACGACGCGACGCCGACGGCGCGGCTGGCGTCGTTGACATGCACCACCGGTCCGCCCCGATAGTTCGGGTCGATCTTGACGGCGGTATGGACGCGGCTCGTCGTCGCGCCGCCGATCAACAGCGGCATCTTCATGCCCTGCCGTTCCATCTCGCCGGCCAGAAAACTCATTTCGTCGAGCGACGGCGTGATCAGGCCCGATAGCCCGATGATGTCGGCGCCTTCGGCTTTCGCCGTCTCGATGATCTTGGTCGCCGGCACCATGACGCCGAGGTCGATCACCTCGAAATTGTTACATTGCAGCACGATGCCGACGATGTTCTTGCCGATGTCGTGGACGTCGCCTTTCACCGTCGCCAGCACGATCTTACCGGCGGCGTTGCGGCCGTCGCCGGTGATGCCATTGGCGAGGTTGCGCGCCTTCTCCTCTTCCATGAACGGCATCAGATAGGCGACTGCCTGCTTCATCACGCGCGCCGACTTTACCACTTGCGGTAGGAACATTTTGCCGTCGCCGAAGAGGTCGCCGACGATGTTCATGCCCGCCATCAGCGGTCCTTCGATCACATTCAGCGGACGTTCGACCGTCAGCCGAGCGGCCTCGGTGTCTTCCTCAATGAATTCGGTGATGCCGTGCACCAGCGCGTGGCTCAGCCGCTTCTCGACCGGCCACTCGCGCCAGGCGAGATCCTGCTCTCTTGTCTGCTTCTCCTTGCCGCGGAATTTTTCCGCCAGCGCCAGCAGCCGCTCGGACGCGCCGGGGTCGCGGTTGAGGATCACGTCCTCGCACACCTGACGCAGCTCGGGATCGATATCGTCATAGACGATCATTTGCCCGGCATTGACGATGCCCATGTCCATGCCGGCATGGATGGCGTGATACAGGAACACTGAATGCATCGCCTCGCGCACCGGCTCGTTGCCGCGGAACGAGAACGACAGATTCGAGACGCCGCCGGAAATATGCGCTCCCGGCAGGTTCGTCCGGATCCAGCGCGTTGCCTCGATGAAGTCGACGCCGTAATTGTTGTGCTCTTCGAGGCCCGTCGCGATCGCAAAGATATTCGGATCGAAGATGATGTCCTCGGGCGGAAAGCCGACCTCGTTGACCAGGATATCGTAGGCGCGCTTGCATATCTCGGTCTTGCGCGCGAACGTGTCGGCCTGGCCGATTTCGTCGAACGCCATCACCACGACGGCGGCGCCATGGCGGCGCGCGATGCGGGCCTCGTGGATGAACTTCTCCACGCCTTCCTTCATCGAGATCGAGTTCACCACCGGTTTGCCCTGAACGCATTTCAGGCCGGCCTCGATCACATGGAATTTCGAGGAATCGACCATCACAGGGACGCGCGCGATATCCGGCTCGGCGGCGACGAGGTTGAGGAACGTCACCATCGCGGCTTCCGAATCCAGCAATCCCTCGTCCATGTTGACGTCGATAATCTGCGCGCCGTTCTCGACCTGGTCGCGCGCCACCTGAAGTGCCGCAGTGTAATCGCCCGCGGTGATCAGCTTGCGGAATCTCGCCGAGCCCGTGACATTGGTGCGCTCGCCGACGTTCACGAACGGAATCGCCGGCGTCAGTTCGAACGGCTCCAGCCCCGACAGCCGCAGCCGGGGCTCGATCATGGGCACAATACGCGGCTTGTGCGGGGCGACCGCGGCGGCAATCGCGGCGATATGGTCGGGCGTGGTGCCGCAGCAGCCGCCGACAATGTTGACGAGGCCGGCTTCGGCAAACTCGCCGATCAGCCGCGCCATATATTCCGGTGTCTCGTCGTACTGGCCGAATTCGTTGGGCAGGCCGGCATTCGGATAGGCGCAAACCAGCGTGTCGGCCACGCGGCCGATATCGGCGATATGGGAGCGAAGGTCTTCCGCACCGAGTGCGCAGTTGAAGCCAACGGTGATCGGCTTGGCGTGGCGGATCGAATTCCAGAACGCTTCCGGCAATTGCCCCGACAGCAAGCGGCCGGATTTGTCGGTAATGGTGCCGGAGATCATCACGGGCACGTCGATGCCGCGTTCCTCCGTGATTTCCGAAATCGCGTACAGCGCCGCCTTGGCATTCAGCGTATCGAAAATGGTTTCGACCAGCAGCAGGTCGGCGCCGCCATCGAGCAGGCCGTTGACCTGTTCGCCATAGGCCTTGCGCAAATCGTCGAAGGTGACGGCGCGATAGCCGGGGTTGGAAACGTCGGGCGAGATCGAGGCGGTGCGGTTGGTCGGGCCGAGCGCGCCGGCAACGAAGCGCGGCTTGCCGTCCTCGGCCGAGACGCGCATCGCTGCGGCGCGGGCGAGTTTTGCGCCGTCACGGTTCAGCTCATAGGCGAGGTCCGACATGTCGTAGTCGGCCTGTGCGATCGAGGTCGATGAAAACGTGTTGGTCGCGACGATGTCGGCGCCAGCGCGCAAGTACGCGGCGTGGATGTCCTCGATCGCCTCCGGCTGCGTCAGGATCAGGAGATCGTTGTTGCCTCTGACGTCGCGATGGAAGTCCTTGAAACGCTCGCCGCGAAACGCTGCTTCGTCGAACTGCAGGCCCTGGATCATGGTGCCCATGGCGCCGTCGAGCACCAGGATGCGTTCGCGGGCGGCGGCGAGCAGGGCAGTTCGCTTCGGCGAAACCTTCGGAATCGAAACACTCATCGGATCAGGCGGCTTTCTGTGCGCCATTGGGGCGGATGCCCAGCAGATGGCTGATCGCGAACACCAGGTCCGCGCGGTTCATGGTGTAGAAGTGAAAGGTGTCGACGCCGTGCTTGGCGAGCTTTTGCACCTGGCCGGCGGCCACCGTGGCGGCGACGAGCTTACGGGTCTCCGCGTCGTCATCCAGGCCTTCGAATTTGTCCGCCAGCCAGTCTGGCACCGTGGTGCCGGCGCGGGTCACAAAACTCCGCGCCTGCTTGAAATTGTGCATCGGCATGATGCCGGGGACGACCGGAATATCGATGCCGCGGGCGCGGACGTGGTCGAGGTAGCGGAAGTAGAGATCGTTATCGAAGAACACCTGCGTGATCGCACGCGCCGCGCCGGCGTCCACCTTCGCCTTGAGCGTATCGATATCAGCGTCAATCGTCGGGCTCTCCGGATGTTTTTCCGGATAAGCGGACACTGAGATTTCGATATCGGGAAAGCGCTTCTTGATGCCTGCGATCAGGTCTGGCGAACTCTGGTAGCCGTCGGGGTGCGCGCGATAGGCGGTGCCGATACCGGTGGTGGGATCGCCGCGCAGCGCTACGATATGGCGGACGCCGATCTCGTGATAGCGCGCCACCACGTCGTCGATCTCGCCCTTGGGCGCGCCGACGCAGGTCAGGTGCGCGGCAGGCGTGAGCCGCGTCTCTTTCAGGATGCGGGCAATGGTCGAATGGGTCCGCTCGCGGGTCGATCCTCCGGCGCCATAGGTCACCGAGACGAAATTGGGGGCAAGCGGCGCCAGCCGGTTGATGGTCTCCCACAGGCTCCGCTCCATCTCTTCGGTCTTGGGCGGGAAGAACTCAAAGGAGATCTTTGGCGAATGCAGCGCGCGATGGCCGTCGAAAGCAGCGGGCGTAACCTCGGTCATGGCACTTCACAAAGCTCCGAAACGATGGGCGGACGCCAGCCGTAGCGGCGATGCGCTAAAGTAAGCGAAACAGGGCGGGTCAAACAGCCCATTGGAGATGGGAAATGGCCCAATACGCGCAAAATATACGAAATTTATGTCTTGGTAGAAGGATTTAGTGGGTGGCGCTTTCAGTAAATTATGCAGTAAAAACAATGGCCAAGAAAACGGTTTCTTGTGGAGTCAGTATAACAAGTGGTGGGCAATGGCGTAAATCATAGAGTTTGTCACATTTCATCCCACTCCAGTGCCGCGATGTGGCGCTCCTTTCCCCACAAGCGCGGACCTGCTCTGCGCCGACCAGGCCTTTGTCGGCTTCGCTTGCCGCATTAGCTTAGCGCCATGATCCCGCTTTCCGTCCTCGACCTCTCCGTCGTCACCACAGGCACAAAACCCGCCGCCGCGCTGCAGAACAGCATTGATCTCGCGCGCCATATCGATGGGCTCGGCTATGTCCGCTACTGGCTCGCCGAGCACCACAATCTGGCGTCGGTGGCGAGCCCCGCGCCTGATTTGATGATCGGGCAGATCGCCGCGGTGACCAAAAACATCCGTGTCGGCTCCGGCGGCGTGATGCTGCCCAACCACGCGCCGCTGGTGGTGGCTGAACGCTTCAAGATGTTGGAGGCGCTGTTTCCCGGCCGCATCGATCTCGGCCTCGGCCGCGCGCCCGGCACCGATGGCGCAACCGCGCATGCGCTGCGCAGCCGGCTCGATCGCCGCGAGGGCGACGATTTTCTCGAACGGCTGAGCGAACTGGTGTTGTGGGAAACCCGCGGGTTTCCGGCCGGCCATCCCTACAACAATGTGGTGGCGATGCCCGATGATACGCCGTTGCCGCCGATCTGGTTGCTCGGCTCCTCCGATTACAGTTCGGAATTGGCGGCGCAAGTCGGCATGGGCTTCGCGTTCGCGCACCACTTTGCGTCCTATGATGCGATTGCGGCGATGACGAACTACCGCAGCCACTTCAAGTCGTCCGGCTGGCGGGAAACCCCACATGGCATTCTCGCCGTTGCGGCGGTCGCCGCCGAGACCGATGCGGAGGCCGAGAAGCTCGCATCCTCGATGGACCTCAACCGCCTGCGCCGGGACCGCGGACAATATCTGCCGCTGCCGAGCGTGGAGGAAGCGCTGGCTTATCCGTACGCGGATGCCGAGCGCGCCTCGATCGCGCGCAACCGCTCGCGGCTGTTCGTCGGCAGTCCGGCGACCATCCTGACAAAGCTGCAGCCGATGATCGCGGCCAGCCAGCCGGATGAACTCATGATCATCACGGCGGTCTACGACCACGACGCACGCAAGAAGTCGTATAGTTTGTTGGCGAATGCGTTCGGGTTGGGTGAGAAGGCTGCTGCGTAGATACCGTCATTCCGGGTTCGCGCTTTGGGCGCCCCGGAATAACGGCTTAAGATCGTGATGACTTTTCTTCGAATCCCCATCTCATTTTTTTGAACATACCCTGCGCTGGTTTCGAATCCTGGAAGCAACCAAACGTTGTCAAAGAGGTTGTTGAGGTCTCCAACCACGGAGACGAACCATGGAACTGAAATCTGCTATTGTTGGGTTGGCCGCCCTCGGCGGCGTTGTGCTCACCGCCGGCTCGGCTTCCGCTGCGATGCCGAACGGCCTTCCGCAGGCCGACCAGATTTCACGCCAAGCCAATGATGTTGAGCAGGTCCGCTGGGTCTGCAACGCCTGGGGGCGCTGCTGGTGGCGTCCGGGTCCAAGGTGGGGCGTCTATGGCGGCTGGGGTCCGCGTCCGGGATGGCGCGGCGCCTATGCTTGGGGTGGCCCGCCAGTTTGGCGCCCGCGCCCGGTATGGGGCCCGCGCCCGGTATGGGGGCCGCGCCCAGGATGGGGCCCGCGCCCAGGATGGGGCCCGCGTCCAGGATGGGGCTGGAACGGCCGGTGGTGATCGGAGAGCGGCCGTACGCCGGCTGACAATGCCGGGCGAGCACCGCTTTCAATATCCGTATCGGCTGCACCGTTAATGCCGCGCAACTCGCAGCTCGCTGGTGAGTATCCGGCTGCTGCACGTCACGAATCTGCGCTCTCCGCGCCCACGTCAGCAATCGTGCGCCGGGAGATGCGAGCAGACGTGCGCGCGTCCCTCAATCCAGCTTCTCGCTGAAGGTCGCCCGGAACGGATGCGCCGGGTAGACGCCGACGATGCGGAATTCGCGCGAGAAGAATTTCAGTTCCTCCAGCGCAAAGGCGAGGCCCTTGTCGTCGGGATGGCCGTCGACGTCGGCATAGAATTGGGTGGCGAAGAAATTGCCGTCGACCATGTAGCTTTCAAGCTTGGTCATGTTGACGCCGTTGGTGGCAAAGCCGCCGAGCGCCTTGTAGAGCGCAGCGGGCAGGTTGCGCACCCGGAAAACAAAAGTGGTGACCAGCGGGCCCGAGCCTCGTTTCGCCCAGCCGGCCTCGCGCGCCAGCACCACGAAGCGCGTGGTGTTGTGCGCTTCGTCCTCGACGTCTTCGGCTAGGATATCGAGCCCGTAGATCTGTGCCGCCAGTCGTGACGCGATTGCGGCCACGCTTCTGTCCTTGCGTTCGGAAACATCGCGCGCGCTGCCGGCGGTGTCGGCGGCGACGATCGGCTTGATGCCGAGCCTGCGGATGATGCGGCGGCATTGGCCGAGCGCATGGACGTGGCTCTCCACCGTCTTGATGTCCGCGAGCTTTGCCCCCTTCGGCGCCATCAATTGATGGCGGATCGGCAAGAACCATTCGCCGACGATGAACAGGCCGGACGCCGGCAGCAAATGGTGGATATCGGCGACGCGCCCGGCGACCGAATTCTCGATCGGGATCATGCCGAGGTCAGCCTCGCCCGAGGCGATCGCCGACAGCGCGTCCTCGAAGGTCGCGCAGGGCAACGGCTCGGCGTTCGGATGGGCCTCGACGATGGCGATATGGGAATTGGCGCCAGGCTCGCCCTGGAATGCGATTTTGAGCTTGTTGGTCATGTCTCGTTTCTCTGGCGGCCTTTTAGCAGCCGCTCAGCTATTTGCCAGTATGCGGCGGGCGGTTTCGAGGTCGTCCGGTGTATCGACCCCGAGCGGCACCGAATTGACAATGGCGGCGTCGATCCGCATGCCGGCTTCCAGCGCGCGGAGCTGCTCGAGTTTTTCGCGCTGTTCCAGAACGGAAGGCGGCAGCTTCACGAACCGCTCCAGCGCCTGCCGCCGGTAGGCATAGAGGCCAATGTGATGGTAGCGCGGCCCGTCGCCGTAGGGCGCGGTGGCGCGGGTAAAATACAGCCCACGGAGCCGCTGGCCGCCTACGGGGGAGCCGATCAGCTTCACCACGCTCGGGTTGGTGTGCTCTTCATCCCGTCGGATCTCGGCAGCCAAGGTCCCGATATCGACCTGGGGATCGTCCAGCAGCGCGAGCGCGGCGCGGATATCCGCAGGGGGAATGGTCGGAAGATCACCTTGGATGTTGACGACGACCTCGGTTTTCCCGTCGGGGTCGAGGGTCCTCAGCGCCTCGTAAATCCGGTCCGACCCGGAGGGGTGCTCTGGCCTGGTCATGACCGCCTCGCCGCCGTGAGCCTTTACGGCGGCGGCGATCTCCGGCGTGTCGGTGGCGACCGCTACCCGGCCGATTCTGGCCTCCTCGGCCCGCCGCAGCACGTGGATGATCATTGGCAGGCCGCCGATACCCAGGAGCGGCTTGCCGGGCAGACGGGTTGCCGCCATGCGGGCGGGAATCAGCACCAAGATGCGAGTTTCGGTCATCCGGAACGAGGTCAGCCGGCCGGCAAAAACAGGCCGGAAATAATGGGGGATCGGTGGAAAGTCGGCGCGTTTATACGGGTTGCCAGAGCCCGGGCAAACCGATATCTCAACCCCTGCTGAGGGTGCGGCGCGAAAGGCTGATTCCTCACGCCCACCCGCGGCCGTTTTGCCGGCCTTCAGTCGACCTTTCCGGCTTGGAGCCTGATCCGTTATGGACTCCTTCGAACTCAACAAGATTCTCGGCGCCGTCCTCGCCACCTGCCTTCTCGTTCTGGTGACGAACTTTGCCGCTCATGCGATTTTTGCCCCCGTGAAGCCGGAAAAGCCGGGCTTCGAGATTGCCGTGAAGGAAGACACCTCTCAGGGTGCAGCCAAGGAAGCCGCCGCGCCGTCCGAGCCGATCGAGAAGCTCTTGCAGACCGCGTCCGTCGAGAAGGGCACCGCCGCCGCCAAAAAGTGCGCCGCCTGCCATACGTTCGAAAAGGGCGGCCCCAACCGCGTCGGGCCCAATCTGTACGGCGTCTTGAACGAGCCGAAGGGCCAGGGACGCGGCGGGTTCAACTTCTCGGCCGCCTTGAAGAGCAAGGGCGGCACCTGGACCTATGAGGACCTCAACAAGTTCCTCGCCAACCCCAAGGCCTTCGTTCCGGGCACGGCGATGGGCTTTGCCGGTATCCCGAAGGACAGCGAGCGCGCCGACGTGATCGCCTATCTGCGCAGCCTCTCGGATAGCCCGGCTCCGCTTCCGACGGCGGCGAACTAATATTTCGTCAGCCTGCAGGGACTTCGCCACGACATGACGGCCAGGCATCGCCTGGCCGTTTGCGTATGAGGGATCGCATTGTTGTTATCGGAGTTGTTACCGGGACTTTTCGCCGCAGCGGCCGTGTTCCCAAGCTGCTATCATGAGGAAAAAGCAACGTAATTCGTCGAACCCTTGCCTTATATTGGGTCCTCACTAGCTCGGCCTTGTTGTTTGCGTCGTTCGTGGCAGGGGCGGCGAACTTCGAAACAACGGATACTGGCGTCAGCAACAGGAATTCTGCATTTGGCCATTACCCGACGACATCTTCTCCAGGGCAGCGCAGTTGCCGCTATGGCACCCGCATTGGGGCTAGGCATACCTGAAATTTCGCCGGCTCACGCACAATCGGGTGCGGACGAACCGGTCTTTCGGCATGCCCTGTCGCTGTTCGGCGAAATCAAATACCCAGTCGGCTTCAAGCACTTCGACTACGTGAATCCAGAGGCCCCGAAGGGCGGCACCGTACGTCAGATCCAAGTCGGGACGTTTGATAATTTCAATCTTGTAGTTGCCGGCGTCAAAGGGGCGCTCGCAGGTGGCGTTCAGTTGATTTACGAATCGCTCATGACGCAGTCGTTGGATGAGGTTTCGACCGAGTACGGCGAGCTAGCCGAAGCCGTCAGTCACCCCGAGGATTTCTCCTGGGTCATCTATCGTCTCAGAAGAGAGGCGAAATGGCATGACGGCAAGCCTGTCACGCCTGACGACGTCATCTTCTCCCTTAATGCGTTCAAGCAACATCATCCGCAGTACTCGGCCTACTACCGCCATGTGGTGAAGGCTGAAAAGGTCGGTGATCGCGACATAAAGTTCGGCTTCGATGCGCCCGGCAATCGCGAACTGCCGCTGATCGTCGGACAACTCACGATCTTGCCGAAGCATTGGTGGGAGGGAACCGACAGCGAGGGTCGCAAGCGCGATATCGCTGCAACGACGCTGGAGAAGCCGCTGGGCTCGGGTGCCTACCGGATCAAGGAGTTTGTCCCGGGCAGGACGTTGACGCTGGAGCGGGTGAAGGACCATTGGGGACGCGATTCCAGCACGAGTGTCGGCCGCAATAATTTCGACGAGTTGCGCTTGGAGTATTTCCGGGATTCGACGGTCGCACTCGAGGCCTTCAAGGGCGACCAGGTCGATTGGCGAACCGAAAACAGCGCGAAGAACTGGGCCACGGCCTACGACTTTCCGGCCGTCAATGACAAGCGCGTGCTGCTTGAGGAGTTTCCGAACCGCAGCTCCGGAATCATGCAGGCGTTCGCGCTGAATATCCGGCGTGACCAGTTCAAGGATCCGCGGGTGCGTCGCGCGCTGAACTATGCGTTCGACTTCGAGGAAATGAACAGGCAGATATTCTTCGGTCAGTACAAGCGCATCAGCAGCTATTTCGACGGCACTGAACTGGCTTCAAGCGGCCTACCGCAAGGCAGGGAGTTGGAAATACTCGAAGCCGTCCGCGCGGAAGTGCCGCCCGAGGTATTCACGAAGCCCTATACCAATCCGGTCGGCGGCAGTCCCGAAGCGGTTCGCGAAAATCTTCGTGAGGGCCTGCGCCTGCTGAAGGAAGCCGGCTATGAGGTGCGAGAGCGCAAGCTGGTCGATAGCAAGACGGGAACGCCATTTGCGCTCGAATTACTCGGTGCAGACCCGTCCTTCGAACGCGTCATGCTGTTCTTCAAGCCGTCCCTGGAGCGACTTGGTATCGCCGTCAGCGTACGCACGATCGATCCGACACAGTATGAAAACCGGATTCGTAGCTGGGATTTCGATGTGGTCGTTTCGTCGTGGCCGGAATCGTTGTCGCCCGGAAATGAACAGCGCGAATATTGGGGCTCGCAGGCGGCAGACATGGCGGGTTCGCGCAATATCATCGGCATCAAGAATCCCGCGGTCGACAAATTGATCGAGCGGCTGATCTATGCGAAGGGCCGGGAAGACCTTGTTGCTGCGACCAGGGCGCTGGACCGCGTGCTGCTGTGGAACCACTATGTCGTGCCGCAGTGGAATTATCCCAAGGTCCGTACGGCGCGTTGGGATCGTTTCGGCCGTCCGTCCGAACTGCCCAAATACGGCCTGTCCGGCTTCCCCGCGATCTGGTGGTATGATGCCGACAAGGCGGCAAAGATCGGAAGACGGTCTTGAAGGATAGCCTGCGCATGGCGCAATTTTCCCGCCGGCACGTCCTCGGCCTCGGCGCAGGCGCGCTGAGCGTTCTGCGGCTTAGCCCCGTCCGCGCCACAGAGGAAAACGGCGCTGAGATGCACGGCATCTCGGCGTTCGGTGATCTGAAATATCCGGCCGACTTCAAGAATTTCGATTATGTGAATGTCTCTGCCCCCAAGGGCGGCGTGTTCTCGACCATCCCCTCGACGCGCTCCTACAATCAGTCCTACCACACCTTCAATTCGCTCAACGCCTACATCCTCAAGGGCGAGGGCGCGCAGGGCATGGACCTGACCTTCTCAGCGCTGATGGTGCGGGCCGGCGACGAGCCGGATGCGATGTACGGGCTCGTCGCAAAGTCGGTGCGAATTTCGCCGGACAAGCTGACCTACCGCTTTACGCTGCGCCCCGAGGCCAAGTTTCACGACGGCTCGAGGATCACGGCGCATGACGTCGCCTGGTCCATCAACACGCTGAAGGCCAGGGGCCATCCGCTGGTCCAGGTGCAGATGCGTGACGTCAAGGGCGCCGAGGCGCTCGACGATGCGACCATGATCGTCACCTTCGCCGAGAAGCGCGCGCGCGACGTGCCGCTCTTCGTCGCGGGCCTGCCGATCTTCTCGAAGAAATATTATGAGACGCGGCCCTTCGATGAATCGACACTGGACACGCCGCTGGGCTCGGGGCCGTATAAGGTCGGCAAGTTCGAGGTCAACCGTTTCATCGAGTACGAACGCGTCAAGGACTGGTGGGGGGCGAACCTCCCGGTCTGCCGCGGTTACTACAATTACGATGTGGTCCGCTACGAATTCTATCGCGACCGCGACGTCGCCTTCGAAGGCTTTACCGGCAAGAACTATCTGTTCCGCGAAGAATTTACCGCGCGCATCTGGGCGACGCGCTACGACTTCCCCGCCATCAAGGACGGCCGCGTCAAGCGCGAGCAGGTACCGGACGAAAGGCCGTCCGGCGCGCAGGGCTGGTTCATCAATACCCGCCGCGACAAGTTCAAGGACCCCCGCGTGCGCGAGGCGCTGATCAACGCCTTCGATTTCGAGTGGACCAACAAGACCATTATGTACGACGCCTATGCGCGTACGCATTCGCCATTCCAGAATTCAGACATGATGGCGAAGGGGCCGCCCTCACCGGAGGAGCTGAAGCTGCTCGAGCCATTCCGCGGCCAAGTGCCCGACGAAGTGTTCGCCCAGCCCTACGTGCCCCCGGTTTCGGATGGCTCGGGGCAGGATCGCACCATGCTGCGCAAGGCACAGCAATTGCTCAACGAAGCCGGCTTCATCATCAAGGACGGCAAGCGGATGACGCGGAGCGGTGAAGTGTTTCGCATCGAATTCCTGTACGATGAGCCTTCGCTGAATCCGCATCACGCGCCCTATATCAAGAATCTGGGAACGCTCGGCATCGAGGCGAGCCCGCGCATGGTCGATGCGGTGCAGTACCGAGCGAGGGTGGAAGATTTCGATTTCGACATGACTATCACGCGCTTCTCGATGTCGACGACGCCGGGCGACGCAATGCGTGCCTTCTTCTCCTCGCACGCTGCCAACACCAAGGGCTCCTACAACCTGGCCGGTATAGAGAATCCCGCCATCGACGCGTTGATCGAAAAGATCATTGCGGCGGATACCCGCGCCGAGCTGACGGTTGCCTGCCATGCCTTCGACCGCGTTTTCCGCGCCGGCCGCTACTGGGTGCCGCAGTGGTACAACAAGACGCATCGGCTGGCCTATTGGGACATCTTCGACCGCCCGAAGAACCTGCCGCGTTATCAGATCGATGCATCGGGCTCCGGCGAGCGAGTTATCTGGTGGTATGACGCTGCCAAGGCCGGCAAACTCGAGCAGGCGAAGCAATAATGACCGCCTATATCGCCCGCCGCATCCTCTTGATGTTTCCGACCTTGCTCGGCATCCTCTTCATTTCCTTCGTGGTCGTGCAGTTCGCGCCGGGCGGCCCGGTCGAACGTGTGATCGCACAGCTTTCCGGCGCCGATACCGGCGGCTCATCGCGCATCTCAGGCTCTTCCACCGGTGACTTTGCCGGCCGTACGCCCCAGGCGGGCGCCTCCGCCGATGCCGTCAATTCGAAATACCGCGGCGCGCAGGGGCTCGATCCGGATTTCATCAAGAACCTGGAAAAGCAGTTCGGCTTTGACAAGCCGGCGCATGAGCGCTTTGCGCTGATGGTATGGAATTTCGCCCGCTTCGATTTCGGCAAGAGCTACTTTCGCGACACCACCGTGTTGCAGCTGATCAAGGAAAAGCTGCCGGTCTCGATATCGCTCGGCCTCTGGTTGATGCTGCTGACCTATTTGATCTCGATCCCGCTCGGCATCCGCAAGGCGGTGGCGGACGGAACGCGATTTGATACCTGGACTTCCGCCGCTATCATCGTCGGCTTTGCGATCCCCGGTTTCCTGTTCGCGATCCTGCTGATCATCCTGTTTGCCGGCGGCTCGTTCTTCAACTGGTTCCCGCTGCGCGGATTGACCTCGGACGGCTGGTCGCAATTCCCCTGGTACTGGAAGATCATCGACTACTTCTGGCACCTCACCCTGCCTTTGATCGCGATGGGTCTCGGCGCCTTCGCCACCATGACGCTGCTGACCAAGAACTCGTTTCTCGATGAGATCAGGAAGCAGTATGTCATGACCGCGCGTGCAAAGGGTTGCAGCGAGGGGCAGGTGCTCTACGGCCATATCTTCCGCAACGCCATGCTGATCGTAATCGCAGGCTTTCCCGGTGCGTTCATTGGTGCATTCTTCTCCGGCTCGCTGCTGATCGAGACCATCTTCTCGCTCGACGGGCTCGGGCTGCTCGGCTTCGAAAGCGTGCTCAACCGCGACTATCCGGTCGTGTTCGGCACGCTGTTCATCTTCTCCCTCGTGGGCCTTGTGGTGGGTCTGATCTCCGACCTCGCCTACATGTGGATCGATCCCCGGATCGATTTTGAGGCGAGGGAAGTCTGATGGCGCTGCTCGCTCCACAACCGGTCGAAACCACCACGAGGTCGCCGCTTGGCGAGGTCGTCCCGGCCACGCAGCACGCGTTCGCGCCATCGCCGCTGAACCGCCGACGCTGGCAGAACTTCAAGGCGAACCGCCGCGGCTACTGGTCGCTCTGGATATTCCTTGCGCTGTTCATGATCTCGCTGTTTGCCGAACTGATCGCCAACGATCGGCCGTTCCTTATCAAGTATGACGGAAAACTGTATTGGCCGGCTTTCGTCAGCTATTCCGAGACCACTTTCGGCGGCGATTTCGAAACCGCGGCCGACTACCGCGATCCCTATTTGCAAAAGCTGATCGCCGAAAAGGGCGGCACCATCATCTGGCCCTTGATCCGCTATTCCTACTCTACCCACAATCTCGATTTACCGACGCCGGCGCCGTCGAAGCCGACATGGATGCTGACGGAAGAGCAGTGCAAGCCCGTGGTGGAGAAGAAGGGCTTGAAGAGCTGTAGCGACCTCGAATACAACTGGCTCGGTACCGATGACCAGGGCCGCGACGTGGTGGCGCGACTGATCTACGGTTTTCGCATCTCGGTGCTGTTTGGCCTGACGCTGACCATCCTGTCCTCGATCATCGGCGTCGTCGCCGGCGGCGTGCAAGGCTATTTCGGCGGCTGGACCGATCTGATCTTCCAGCGCATCATCGAAATCTGGAGCGCGATTCCCTCGCTCTATCTGCTGCTGATCCTGTCATCGGTGCTGGTGCCCGGCTTCTTCGTGCTGCTCGGCATTCTCCTGCTGTTCTCCTGGACCTCGCTGGTTGGCCTGGTTCGCGCGGAATTCTTACGCGGGCGCAATTTCGAATACATTCAGGCGGCGCGCGCGCTCGGAGTCTCCAACGGCGTGATCATGTTCCGGCATCTGCTGCCGAACGCGATGGTGGCGACCATGACCTTTCTGCCGTTCATCGTGTCGTCCTCGGTGATGACGCTTACCGCGCTCGACTTCCTCGGCTTCGGTCTGCCGCCGGGTTCGCCATCACTCGGCGAGCTGCTGTCGCAGGGCAAGTCCAACGTGCAGGCGCCCTGGCTCGGTTTTACCGGCTTCTTTTCGGTCGCGATCATGCTGTCGCTTTTGATCTTCATCGGCGAGGGCGTGCGCGACGCCTTCGATCCGCGCAAGACGTTCCGGTAGAGCATAATGGACGCCGTCAACCAACCCTTGCTCGATGTGCGCGATCTCTCGGTGGCGTTTCACCAGCCGAGCGGCGCCACGATTGCGGTCGACCGCGTCTCGTTTTCCATCAAGCGCGGCGAGTGCGTGGCGCTGGTCGGCGAGTCCGGTTCCGGAAAATCGGTCAGCGCGCTGTCGGTCCTAAGACTGCTGCCGTATCCGACCGCGTCGCATCCCTCCGGCACGATCCATTTCAAAGGCCGCGAGCTGCTCAATGCCTCGGAAAACGAGATGCGCGAGATCCGCGGCAACGACATCTCGATCATCTTCCAGGAGCCGATGACCTCGCTCAATCCGCTGCACACGATCGAGGCGCAGATCGGCGAGATTCTCTCCCTGCACAACGGCATCGGCGGGCAGATGGCGCGGGCGCGCACGCTCGAGCTCTTGACGCAGGTCGGCATTCCCGATCCCGAAACCAGGTTGAAGAGCTATCCCCATCAATTGTCCGGCGGCCAGCGCCAGCGCGTCATGATCGCGATGGCGCTCGCCAACGAGCCGGATCTTCTGATCGCGGACGAGCCGACTACCGCGCTCGATGTCACGGTGCAGGCCCAGATCCTGGCGCTGCTCGCGGAGATCAGGTCCCGGCTCGGTATGAGCATGCTGTTCATCACCCATGACCTCGGCATCGTTCGCCGCATCGCCGACGTGGTCTGCGTGATGAACTCGGGCAAGATCGTCGAGCAGGGCCCGGTCGAACGGGTCTTCACCGCGCCGAAACATGCCTATACCAGCGCGCTGCTCGCGGCCGAGCCCAAGCCCGACCCGGCGCCGCCGCGGCCCAACGAGCCGGTGGTGATGTCGGCCGACAATCTCAAGGTCTGGTTTCCGATCAAGCGTGGGTTGCTGCGCTCGACCGTCGGCCACATCAAGGCGGTGGATGGCGTCAGCGTCGCGGTCCGCAAGGGCGAGACCCTCGGCGTCGTCGGCGAATCCGGCTCGGGCAAGACTACGCTGGGTCTCGCGCTGCTCCGGCTGATTTCCTCCGACGGCCCAATCGTGTTCCTCGGCAACAACATCCAGGGCCTGCGCTTCAAGGCCATGCTGCCGCACCGTCGCGACATGCAGATCGTGTTTCAGGATCCATTCGGCGCGCTCAGCCCGCGAATGTCGGTCGGCGATATCGTTGCCGAAGGCCTGAGCGTGCATCAGAAGTCGCTGTCGCGTGAAGAGCGCGAGGCGCGCGTCGTCAAGGCGCTCACAGACGTCGGTCTCGATCCGGCGACGCGATTCCGCTATCCGCATGAATTTTCCGGCGGCCAGCGCCAGCGCATCTCGATTGCGCGCGCGGTGGTGCTGGAGCCGAATTTTGTCGTGCTGGACGAGCCGACCAGCGCGCTCGACATGCTGTTCCAGGCGCAGATGGTCGACCTCTTGCGCGAGCTGCAGCGCAAGCGCGATCTGACCTACATGTTCATCTCGCATGATCTGCGCGTCGTGGCCTCGCTGGCCAGCCATCTGATCGTGATGCGTCACGGCAAGGTGGTGGAGGAGGGGCCGGCCGCGGAGCTGTTCAAAAATCCGAAGAGCGACTACACCCGCGCCCTGTTCGCTGCCGCGTTCCGGATCGAGGCGGTTTCGGGCGACGCGGCTGCGACGTGACCGTCATGAGTAACAGCCGTCAAAGATAACGATCGTCATGCCCCGCGAAGGCGGGGTATCCAGTACGCCGCAGCCCCTCATTCACTCACAAATGTCCCGGACTACTGGATCATCCGCTTTCGCGGGTGATGACAGCGGGCTTGTGATTAGAGTCGCTTGATCGCCGTCACCTCGCTGCTGACGGCCTTGATCCGTGCAATAGCCTCCTGCGTGTTCTCCACCACTGTCGCCATGTGGTTCGCGTTGGCATGCACGATGCTGTCGGCATCCCGCACAATCGCGACGTGTCCCTTCCAGAAGATCAGATCGCCGCGCTGCAGCTTCGTCATCTCGGCGGGACTCAATGCCCGGCCGAGGCCTCCCTCTTGCATGTCGCTGTCGCGCGGGCAGCCGGTGCCGGCGGCGGCCAGCGAAACCTGGACGAGGCCGGAACAATCGATACCGAGCGAGCTCTTGCCGCCCCAAAGATAGGGCGTGCCGATGAAGCGTTCGGCAACCGCGACGAAGTCTTGTTCCACCGCGTCGAGGCTGCGGAGATGATGGCGCGGCAGATACCAGCCGTCGCTTGTAATGGCGAACGCGCTGTCTTCGCGGATGACCGTCACCCTTGCTCCCGTCGTCAGCGTCTCGACCGGCGGCAGCTTGATCGAAGGGCCCGGAAACGCGAAGGTCCGCAGTGCCGTGACCTTGTGCGTTGGTGCGGCCGTAGGCTTTGCCAGCGCGGCATCTGGAATCCAGCCGACATAGCCGTCACTCGCGAGTTGGCCCCACGCAAACCCTTCGTCATTGCGGTCGTAGATCGTGACGCGTTCGCCCTTCAGCGCCTGCGTCAGCATCATGGCGCCCGCGGCAGGTCGCTCCCACAGCGGCGCGATCGCCTCACACACGCAAAATTCCTCGCCGGACACATAGCGCTCGGCCTTCACCTTGCCTTCGAGATATTTCGCGGCGATTTCGGGCCGTGCCGGCGTCAGGCGCGGATCATGCATAGCGTTCGCTCAACACTTTGTAGATCGCGCGTGCGGCCTGGCATTCGCCGCCTTCGGGACGCGCGGGTTTTGCGGAAGGCGTCCAGCCGTAGATATCGACATGCAGCCAACTCTTGGCATCGGTGACAAAGCGCTGCAGGAACAGCGCGCAGGTGATCGAGCCGGCAAAGCCGCCCGACGGCGCGTTGTTGATGTCGGCGACCTTCGAATCCAGCCACGAATCATAGGGTGGCCACAGCGGCATTCGCCACAACGGATCGTTCTCCCGCTTTGCATGTTCTGCGATGCCTTCGGCCAGCGTCTCATCATGGGTGTAAAAGGGCGGTAAATCCGGTCCCAGCGCCACCCGCGCAGCGCCGGTCAGTGTGCCCAAGTCAATCAACAGATCCGGCTTGTCTTCGTCCGCCAGGGCGAGCGCATCCGCCAGCACCAACCGTCCCTCGGCGTCGGTATTGCCGATCTCCACCGTCGGCCCCTTGCGCGACTTGAAGATGTCGAGCGGACGGAAGGCGTTTCCGGCGACCGCGTTCTCGACCGCGGGGATCAGGACGCGTAGGCGGACCTTCAGCTTCGCGTCCATCACCATCTGCGCCAGCGCCAGCACGTTGGCGGCGCCGCCCATGTCTTTTTTCATGATCAGCATGCCGCTGGACGGCTTTATGTCGAGCCCGCCGGTGTCGAAGCAGACGCCCTTACCGACCAGCGTCACTTTGGGGTGGGCGGGATCGCCCCAGCTCAGGTCGATCAGGCGCGGGGCACGCGCCGAGGCCATGCCGACCGCGTGGATCAGCGGAAAGTTCTGCTTCACGAGGTCGTCGCCGATGATGCAGTCGAAGCTGGCGCCGAAACGCGCCGCCAATGCCTTCGCGGCGTCCGCCAGTTGCTCCGGCCCCATGTCGTTCGACGGCGTGTTGATCAGGTCGCGCGCCAGCGCCGCCGCTTCCGCCATCCGCGCGATGTCGGCGATATCTACGCCATCGGGCGGCACCAGCCGGGCCTCGGGCCTTTCGGCTTTGCGGTAGCGGCCGAAGCGGTAGCTCCCCAGCGCAAAGGCGAGCGTCGCCAGGCGTAGATCGTGCGGCGCGTTGGCGAAGCGATAGACGCCCGGCGGCAACAGGCCAGGCAGCGCGCCGGGCCGGAACAGGTCGCGCGACTTGGCGGTTTCTTCATCAAGCCCGAACACGACCTGCGCGATCTTCCCGTCGGGCGCCGGCAGCGTCAGGCACTTGCCGGGCTTGGCGGTAAAATCATTGGCGAGCGCAAACTGCCGGGCCGGTTCGGGAAGGTCTTTGGCGATCGCGCTCCAGGTGATTTTGGTGGCGAACGTAATCGGAATGGCGGGGGCGATGGGCGCGGTCTCGAACGGCGATTGCATGCATGTCTCGCGGAGAATGGGGCGTGTCTGGCTGGCATAGCACGGCCAATTAACCGGCCGTTAGGGTTAACAGTCTATTGCTTCCTCGTTCGCCTCTATTTGTCCGCCATTCCCGTGAGTTGAAGTGCCATGCGTCGATCGTCCAGCCACGCCGGGTCTTTTGCTCGGTTCCTGACCTCAGCCGCGGTAACCGCGGTTTTGGCCGCGGGCCTTGGCGGCTGCAAGACCATGTCCGATATTACGGGATCGCTGGGTTCGTCCTCATCCAAGGCCGAAGCCGTTCCCGAAGATCCACGCCGCGCGGCCGAGGTCTATGGCGAGCGCTATCGCGCCAATCCCAAGGATGCCGAGGCGGCGTTGGGGTATGGCCAGGCACTCCGCGCCACTGGCCAGCGCACACAGGCCGCTGCCGTGCTCGAACAGGCCACGATCGCCCATCCCGGCAACAAGACGCTGCTCGCTGCTTACGGCCGCGCGCTCGCCGATAACGGCAATTCGCAGGCTGCTTTCGACGTGCTCAGCCGCGCCCATACGCCCGCCAATCCCGACTGGCGCATTCTGTCGGTGCAGGGCACCACGCTCGACAAGATGGGCAAGCACGAAGAGGCCCGCCGCTATTACGCGAGCGCGCTGAAGATCGTGCCGGAAGAGCCCTCGGTGCTGTCCAATCTCGGCCTCTCCTACATGCTGACGCGCGAGCTGCCGCAAGCCGAGGAAACGCTGCGGCGCGCCTATTCCAATCCGCGTGCCGACGCCAGGGTGCGGCAGAACCTCGCGCTCGTCGTCGGCCTGCAGGGCCGTTTCGCCGAAGCCGAGACCATCGCCAAGGGCGATCTGCCCGCCGACGAGGCGGCTGCCAACGTGGCTTACCTGCGGGAAATGCTGAGCCGCAAGGACAAGGACCATTTGCGTCCCCCCGGCAACAAGGCGACCGTCCCGGTCGCCGCCCTCAACCGGCCGGACTGAGCATCGCTGCCGATACGGGTGACTTGTCCGCCGGAGCTCAACGCGCGAGGCCTGATCTGACGTTCCGAAGCTAATCGTCATCGAGCAGGGCGTCGGCGCACGCCTCGTCTGCTTTCGGCTTGCGAAGAGTTCGCCGGGCGGCCGGCCGCACGACCGACGACGGTCGAATGGCGCGGCTCCCGCGGCGCCGCGGCCTTACTGTATCGCCTGAAGCTTGATGTAGGTCGGTCCGAGAATGACGATGAACAGACAGGGCAGGAAGAACAGGATCATCGGCACGGTCAGTTTCGGCGGCAGCGCCGCCGCCTTCTTCTCGGCCTCGGTCATGCGCATGTCGCGGTTTTCCTGCGCCATCACGCGCAGGCTCTGGCCAAGCGGGGTGCCGTAGCGTTCCGACTGCATCAGCGCGAGGCAGACCGATTTCACGCCCTCCAGGCCGGTGCGCTTGGCGAGGTTCTCGTAGGCCACCTTGCGGTCCTGCAGGTAGGACAATTCCGCCGTGGTCAGCGCGAATTCCTCCGATAGCGCGATCGATTGCGACGTGATCTCGGTAGAAACCTTGCGGAAGGCGACTTCGACCGACATGCCGGACTCGATGCAGATCAGCAGGAGGTCGAGCGCATCGGGAAAGGCACGCTTGATGGAGAGCTGTCGCTTGGTGATGGCGTTCTTCAGGAACAGCATCGGCGCCTGCAGCCCGAGATAGGCGGCGCCGATGCAGATGCCGAGCTTGATCGTCAACGACTTGTCCAAGTTGGTGATCACGAACACGTAGAGGGCCGCGCTGAGAAACAGCACGATCGGCGTCACCGCGCGGGCAAACAGGAAGGTGACGTAGGGCGCGTGGCCGCGGTAGCCGGCCATGATCAGCTTGTCTCGCGCGGCTTCCTGCGCCAGCCATTTGGTCAGGTTCAGGTCTTCCACGACCTTGGAAACGATTTGCTTCGGAGTCTGGCGCAGCGATACCTTCTCCGATTTGTTGAGGCGCTCGCGCTCGCGCTGGCGGAGCCGTTCGCGCTCGCTGGCCACCGCCTTCATGCGCTTGGCAAGGCCTTCGCCGGCGAACAGCGGCATGATCAGCGTATAAGCGGTCGCACTCGCGGCGATGGCCGCAAGCAGCATGGTCATGAACCGCGCGTCGTGCATCTTGGCGATCAGAAACTCAATCATAGGCGCACCGTCAGAAGTCAAAGTTGATCATTTTCTTCATCACCAGGACGCCCATCGTCATCCAGGCTGCGCAGCATAGCAGCATGAACTGGCCGAGATGGGTGGTCCAAAGCAGCGCGATATAGTCGGGCGTCGAGATCCACACCAGGACCATCACGGCCGGCGGCAACGAGCCGATGATGCCAGCGGAGGCCTTGGCTTCCATCGACATCGCCTGAATCTTCTCCGCCATCTTCTTGCGATCGCGCAGAACCTTGGAGAGGTTGCCGAGCGCTTCCGACAGGTTACCGCCGGACTTCTGCTGGATCGCAATCACGATGCCGAAGAAGTTCGCCTCCGGCAACGGCATCCGCTCATACAGCCGCGCGCAGGCGTCGCCGAGCGGCATGCCGATGGTCTGGGTTTCGATGATGGCGTTGAACTCGCTCTTGAGCGGCTCCGGCGAGTCGGCTGCGACCACCTTGATCGATTCGAACAGCGGCAGACCGGCCTTGATGCCGCGCACGATGACGTCGACGGCGTCGGGAAGCGCTTTCAGAAACGCCTTCTCGCGGCGCTTCTTGAGGTAGCTCAAGAGCCAGCGTGGCAGGCCGAGGCCGGTGCCGAATGCCATCACGGCGGCGCCCAACAGCGAGCCGCCGACGATGAATGCGACCACGAAGCCCACCGCCGCGAGGATGCCGGAAACGATCCAGAATTTCTGAGGCGTCCAGGATCCCAAGCCGGCCTGGGCGAGGCGGGTCGAAAGCGGAACGGACTTCTCCTTCTTGCGCCGGGCGTCGAGCTCCTTGAGCGATCCCTCGACCTGCTCGCGGCGCGAGCGCTGGCTTTTCTCGGCCTGCCGCGCCGGCGCATCGGAACGGGCGATCGAGGCGCGGCGCGATTCGGCCTTCTTCTCGCCCGACAGCGCCGGATAGATGAACACCCATGCCAGGCCGCCGATGGTGGTGGCGGCAAGAAACGCCAGTGCGAGCGCTTGCATGCTCATCGCTTCCTCATGTCTGGTCGACGACTTCGGCGGCATCGAGCGCCGCCGCAAGCCGCTTCTCTTCGTTGTAATATCGCGCGCGATCCCAGAACTTCGGACGGCCGATGCCGGTCGAGCGGTGACGCCCGATGATCTTGCCGTTCGCGTCTTCGCCGAGCAATTCGTAGACGAACAGGTCCTGGGTGATGATGGTGTCGCCTTCCATGCCCATCACCTCGGTGATATGGGTGATGCGGCGCGAGCCGTCGCGAAGGCGCGCGGCCTGCACGATGACGTCGATCGAAGCGCAGATCATCTCGCGGATGGTGCGCGAGGGCAGCGAGAAGCCGCCCATCGTGATCATCGATTCGCAGCGTGACATGGCTTCGCGCGGGTTGTTGGCGTGCAGCGTTCCCATCGAGCCGTCGTGGCCGGTGTTCATCGCCTGCAGGAGGTCGAACGCCTCGGGTCCGCGGACTTCGCCGACGATGATGCGTTCGGGACGCATACGCAGGCAATTGCGGACCAGCTCGCGCATCGTGATCTGGCCTTCGCCCTCGATGTTGGGCGGACGGGTTTCCAGCCGCACCACGTGAGGCTGCTGCAGTTGAAGCTCGGCGGCGTCTTCGCAGGTGATGACGCGCTCGTCATGCTCGATGAACTGCGTCAGGCAGTTCAGCAGCGTGGTCTTGCCGGAGCCGGTACCGCCCGAGATCAGCACGTTGCAGCGGACACGGCCGATGATTTGCAGGATCGTCGCGCCTTCCGGTGATATCGCGCCGAACTTGACCAGTTGGTCGAGCGTCAGCTTGTCCTTCTTGAATTTACGAATGGTGAGGGCAGGCCCGTCGATCGCCAGCGGCGGAACGATGGCATTGACGCGGGAGCCGTCGGCGAGGCGGGCGTCGCAGATCGGCGAGGATTCGTCGACGCGCCGGCCGACCTGGCTGACGATGCGCTGGCAGATGTTGAGGAGCTGCTGATTGTCGCGGAAGCGGATGCCGGTCTTCTGGATCTTGCCGGCGACTTCGATGAACACCGTACCGGCGCCGTTGACCATGATGTCGGCGATGTCGTCGCGCGACAATAGTGGCTCGAGCGGGCCGTAGCCGAGCACGTCGTTGCAGATGTCGTCGAGCAGCTCTTCCTGCTCGGCGATCGACATCACGATGTTTTTGATCGCGATGATCTCGTTGACGATGTCGCGGATTTCCTCGCGCGCGGACTCGCCGTCGAGCTTGGCGAGTTGGGCAAGATCGATCGCCTCGATCAGCGCGCCGAAGATTGTCGCCTTGACCTGGTAGTAGTTGTCGGAGCGCCGCGCCGCCTCCGTGGTGGCCGCGGGCTGCTGCTTTGCGGGGGCGAGTGGCGGCGAGGCCACCGCCGGCGCCGCGATCTCGCGCGGCGCGGCTGCGGCGCTGGAGACCGGCTCCGGCGCCTGAATGGCGGGCTTGAGTACCCGCGTATCACTATCATTTCCGCTACGCTTACCGAACACGATGGCACTCCACGCGGGCTGTTTACTTCTTGGCCCGCAACTTCTCGATCAAAGGCGACAGCAACGAACTCTTCTTCTTGGTCTCGCCGCGGCCGGTGAGCCGCTGCGCAATCTGCAGGAACATCTCGGTGGTGCGATGAGTTGCGGAGATCTCCGCAATCATCTGGCCGTTGTTGGCAGCCGCGCCGAAGATTTGCGGCTCGAACGGGATCGTGGCGATCGGGTGGTTTTCGATTGCCTTGGCGAACTCGGCGGCGGGGATCTCCGGCCGCTTCGGGATGCCGACCTGATTGAGGCAGTAGAGCGGCGCACGATCGTTCGGCCGCGATGCCTTCAGGAGGTCGAAGATATTCTTGGTGTTGCGCAGGTTGGCGAGATCAGGCGCGGCGACGATCAGGATGTCGTCGGCCGCGATCAAGGCGCGCTTGGTCCATCCCGACCATTGATGTGGAACGTCGAGCACGATGCAGGGCATCGTGGTGCGAAGCGTATCGAAGATCGAATCGAAGGCTTCCGCGCCGAAATCGTAGACCCGGTCGAGCGTTGCCGGCGCTGCCAGCAGGCTGAGATGGTCCGTGCATTTCGACAGCAGGCGGTCGAGGAACGCGGTATCGACCCGGTCGGGAGAGAATACCGCATCCGCGATACCCTGCGGCGGGTCTTGATTGTAGTCGAGGCCGGCGGTGCCGAAAGCGAGGTCGAGATCGGCGACCACGGAGTCGAGCGACAGGTCGCGCGCGATCGCCCAGGCGACGTTGTGGGCGACGGTGGACGCACCGACGCCGCCCTTGGCTCCGACGACGGCGATGATGCGGCCGACGGCCTTGGCTTCCGGCGAGGAGAACAGGTTGCAGACCGAGCGCACGACGTCGATGGCGCCGACCGGCGCGATGACGTAATCGCTGACGCCGCGGCGGACCAGTTCGCGATAGAGCATCACGTCGTTGATGCGCCCGATCACGATCACGCGTGTTCCGGCGTCGCAGACGGTGGCGAGCTGGTCGAGCCCGAGGAGAATGTCGTTGCGGCCCTCGGTCTCCAGGATGATGACGTTCGGGGTCGGGGCCGAGCGGTAAGCCTCGATAGCCGCGGCCATGCCGCCCATCTGGATCTTGAGATGAGCCTTGCCGAGCCGGCGATCTTCGCCCGCCGACTGCACGGCGGCCGCGGTTTCCACCGTCTCGCAGAACGCCTGCACTGACACCCGTGGCGCCGGTGCGATGTGGTCCTCGGTCGACGGCGCCGTGATGTCCGGCTGCGGTTCTGTATTCTGGCGCGAGTAAGTGATCATTTGCCGGTATCGCTGAGTTTGGCCCTGTCGCTCTCGGGATAGGTGGTCGCGGTGGTCGTGCCCTTGCGATATTTCTCGAAGGCAACGCTACGGCGAGGCGTATAGGCTGGGGTTTCGGAACGCGGCTGCACGAGATCAGACGGATTGTCGACCATCGCCGCCAGGTTACGCTGGTTGGAGCAGCCGAAATTGTAGTACTGTTTGTTGTCGAAATAGCCCTTGTTGTGGATCGACGGTCCGAGATCCTCTGGCCACAGCCCGCACGGCCCGGCCACGGCCGAGATCTTCGGATAGTTGAGGCGGATCGCGGCCATATGCCTGGGATCTTCCGGGTGGTACTGACGGACATTGATCGCGCGCGGAGGCACGCCCGCAGCTGCAAAGGTCGCCCGGATCTCGCGCAGTGAATCCTCGGCCGCCCGCGCGTTCGGCGTATTGACGGGCACGTCGACGCTGATGACGCCGGTGCCTTCGCGAAGCCAGTCCTGGGCCAGGCCCATGACGTCGGCACGCTGAGGGGCGGACAAGCCGCCGCGTCCGCGACCGACGAAAACCACGATCGAGCGGTCGGCTTCCTGGACCGCGATCGGATGGCGCTGGCGGTAATCGTCGGGCACGCCGGCCGTCGTCACGGGATCGACGACGGCATGCTTGCAGGCGCCGAGCGCGACGGAAACACCGATCAGCGCTGCGGTCAGGCGGAGCGCGCGCTTGCGATCGGCGAATTTTGTGCTCTGTGCTGTCATCATCCCGCCTCAGTCCGTAATAAAGCCGTAGGTGCCGCGATAATTCCGCGCCTTCTCGACGCGGCCCGGAACGCCGTAGATGCGATTGATGCTGCCGAGCAGGTCGGCCTGTGGGTCCGAGGCGCTGGCAAAGCCGTCATCGGGACGCGACAGGTCTTTCTGCGCAACCGCACGCACCACGTAGGGCGTGACGAGAACCATCAGTTCGCTCTGGCTGTTGACGAAGTCGCGGCTGCGAAACAGCGTGCCGAGAACCGGCAGTTGCGCCAGACCCGGCAGACCGTTGATCGCCTGCTTGGTCTGTTCCTGGATCAGGCCGGCCATCGCCATCGCGCCGCCGGACGGAATTTCCAATGTCGTCTCGGCGCGGCGGGTCTTGATCGAGGGGATCGTCGTTCCACCGGCACCGCCGGTTAGAGCGTTTTCGGTCGAGACCTCCGACACTTCGGTCATCACCCGAAGGCTGATCCGTCCCTCCGTCAGCACGACCGGCGTAAAGTTGAGGGAGATGCCGAATTTCTTGAAGCTGACTGTCTGGACGCATTGTCCGATGCCACCGCCCGTTGTGGGTTGGCAGGTCACGCCGGTCGGAATTGGAAATTCGCCGCCGGAGATAAAGGTTGCGGACTCGCCGGAAATAGCCGTGAGGTTGGGCTCGGCAAGGGTCCGCACCACGCCGGCGCTTTCCATCGCGCGCAGCGTCGCCTGCACGGATGGCGTCGAGCCGAAACTCCCGGTTAGGGCGTTGCCGGGGACGAGCGGCGCACTGTTTGCGGAGAACGGATTGTTGTTGTTGAAGGTAACAACGGATGTGCCGTAGGTCATGCTGGCACTGAGATCGATGCCGAGCTGCTTGATGATCGAGCGCTGGACTTCTGCGAGCGTGACTTTCAACATCACCTGGTCGCGGCCGCGGACGACAATCGAATTGACAATCTTTTCGGTGCCGCCCACGAGGCGGGCGGCGATATCGGCGGCCTGTTGCGCCTCGATCGGGCTTGCCGCGGTGCCGCTCAATATGACGCCGTCACCGACACCATCGATCAGGATCTCCGAATTCGGCATCGACTGTTTCAGCGCGGCGCGCACGCCGTTGAGGTCGCGCTTGACCGCGATGTCATAGGCCGCAATCTGTGCACCGGTGGAATCGAAGAAAACGATATTGGTCTGGCCGACCGCGGCGCCGATGATATAGGCGCGCTGGGTCGAACGCACCACGGCGTTGGCGATCTTCGGATCGGCAACCAGCACGTCCTTGATCTCGCGCGGCAGGTCGATCACGATGGATTTGCCGATCCCGAGCGAAACGAAACGCGCGTTCATCTGCCCGTCGGAGGGCATCGGCGCGACGCGATAGTCACTCGCCAATACCTGCGTCAGCGCCGGATTGAGCGTGAGAGCAGCCATGGCCGAAAACGACAGGGCGCGGACGATGAACGTTCGCATCATCGGCTGAATTTCCCTGCACTTCATATCGTGCGTCCTTTCGGTCACTTCTGCATCGTCTGCTGGCTGGCAACGCCGTAGCGAATGACGTTGAGGCTTTCGCCGCGCTTGTTGAGTTGTTGATCGTCCGGGGCTGCGTTGATGTCAGCGATGCTGCGCAGCGCCAGCGTCAGAGTGCCGTTCTGGCGCGATCGCGCCAGCGTCTCGGCCTGGTCGGGCTTCAGTTCGAGGGTGACGGTCCTGCCGACCAGCGCGCTGGTGCCTTCTTTCTCCTTCGGTGCTTGGTCGATAGCCAGAACGCGAACATTGCTGAGGATGATCTCCGAATTGGATATATCCGGGCCGCTGCCGTCCGGGTTCTTCGCGCGCTTGGTAAGAATCACGTCGACGCGGTCGTTCGGCAGGATGAAGCCGCCGGCGCCGGTTTCCGGCGAAATTTCGGTGGAAATGGCCCGGAAGCCGGCGGGCAGGATCGCCGCCATGAAGCCGGAGCCGTCGGCCCTCACCAACTTCTGCTCGCGAATCGGCTCACCCGCGATGAACGGCGCGCGCGCGATCGAGCCGGTGATCTCCTTGACGGCGTCGGTCCTGCTGGCGCGGCTGATGAAGTTGCTGGCAGTCGAGGCCGGCCAGGTCTGCCATTGCAGATCGTCCGGCTTGACCGACTGGCCGAGGCCAATATCCGATTTGGCGACGAGAATATCGACGGTCTGCATCTGCGCGACCGGCTGGACCGGCGCTGGTGTGTCGCCGGACCCGCTGGCGAGATATGCAGCAATGCCGCCGGCGCCGATGGCGATAGCCAGGACCACAATGCGTGCGGTATTCATTACGCTTCACTTTCCACATTACGCCGCGACGCTTCCGCCGCCGTGATGGGAGTTGACCAGCTATTCGTCAAAGCATGGTTAATGAGGCGTGTGTAAATTGCCTTAACGGAAAGTTAGCGGTGATGGATCAGCGCATGGCGAGGTGAAGGTCGATCGCCTTGATCCATGCGGTCTCCGGATAGACGATCAGCGCGCCGAAGGCGAGCGCGATGCCGTAGGGGATTCCGCTCTGGTTGTCGTGCAGCCGGTTCAGCCAGGCCTGTCCCGAAAGCGGATAGGGCAGCGGCCACTGCCGGAATTGCAGCAGCAACAGCGTCAGTGCCCCGCCGAACAGCGAGGCGTGGACCAGAAAATTCAGAAGCTGGTCGAAGCCGAACCAGAGCGCCACGCTGGCCGCGATCTTGGCGTCGCCGCCGCCGACCCACCCCCTCGCGAAGCAGGCAAAGGCCACCACCAGAACGGCGGCGCCGGCGGCGAAATGCATGAGCATGTCGTGCAGGCCCATGCCGCCCAGCACTGCAAGCGTCACAAAGCCGGCGATCAGTGCCAGCGACACCCGGTTCGAAATCGTCATGGTTAAGAGGTCGCTCGCGGCTACGAACGCCATCAGGGCCGGAAACAGCAGGAGGCGGGCGGTATCGAGAATCATAAGTTTTCACACACGCTGCGGTTAACCCGGGGGTCCAGGCTCTGGCCGAGCCTAGCCACGAGAAATGAACAATCGGGAAACGAGGGAATGTAGCGGCTCGCGCCACATCTGGCGGCGGCTTGCTAATCCAGCGCGCGCCTTGCCAAAACGAATAAAGGCCCCGGCTTGCCGGGGCCTTTTGACGCTTGCTCGCAACCGTCGCTTAAGGAGTAGTTTTCAGGTCGGTCGAGATCTTACCGAAGGACGTGCTCAGCTTGCCGCCGATGCCGTTGACGGCGGTGATGATCGCGACCGAGATGCCTGCGGCGATCAGACCGTATTCGATGGCGGTGGCGCCGGACTCATCCTTCACGAAACGCGAAACGAGATTCTTCATAGATGATAGCTCCTGTGTAGACACGTGGCTGGTCGGACTTCAGTTTGGTCTCGCCGGCGTTCTCAGCACCGTGACCATGGCGTCACCCTAGGGTGCGACAATTTCGGCGCAGTTAATTCAACCGTGCAAAAATGCTTGGAACTTGCAGTTCTTGAGCACAGTAAACACTGCATTAAGGCGTTCGATAAAATGCAAGCTGCGACTGCGGGGTCGTTCGTCGCGATCGTGCAGTGTCGGGCGACTCCTTTGATTCACGGCCCCTTAAGCGCGAGCGGATACCCTTTGTGCTCCACGATCGAACGAGGCCGTCATGACCGGTTTGCCAATGGAAGTCATCAAGGTGGTAGACGAGACGACGTTCCAGTCACGATCGCGCTCACCCTCGTGTTCGCGGTACTCTCGCATTTCTGGGCCTGCAATCCCGGCAAGCCCTGGTGGCGCAGGCGCGAGTTCATCACCGACCTCTGTTGCTGGTTCTTCGTGCCGGTCTCTTGCGGGCTGATGGCATGAATACAATTACTGCGGCGGCTACCAATGAGAAGTCTACCATCCTCGGCCAGGTACCTGCATGGCTATGGATCGGCATCGGTGTCTACGCGCTGCTATTGAGCAATGGCGGCATGTTGCTGAACGATTCCGATACCTACTGGCAGATCACCGTGGGCCAGTGGATCCTCGATCACCACGCCTTGCCGCGCACCGACAGCTATTCCTTCACCAAGGCCGGAGAGCCATGGACATCGTCGTCCTGGCTGGCGCAGGTGCTGTATGCGGCAAGCTATAATCTGGCGGGCTGGACCGGGCCGGTGGTTCTCGCCTCGAGCTGCATCGCCGCAACCTTCGCACTGCTCGCTCATATTCTCGGCCGCCGCATCCCCGCGGTCCATGCCGTCACCTTCGCGATGGCGGCGTCGGCGCTTTCGATGGAGCATTTTCTGGCGCGGCCGCATGTGCTGGCGCTGCCGATCATGCTTGCGTGGGCAAACGGCCTTATGTCGGCGAGCGAGCGCGGCCAGGCGCCGTCGCCATGGCTGCTCTCGTTGATCGCGGTGTGGGCGAACCTGCACGGCGGATTCGTGTTTGGCCTGGTGCTGGTCGGCGCGTTCGCGCTGGATGCGCTGTGGAATGCCGATCGGACGCAGCAAAAACAGCTGGTGCTGCGCTGGGCTGCGTTCGGCATCGGCGCGCTGGCGGCCTGCTGCGCCACGCCTTACGGGTGGGGATCGATCCTCGCCGCACGCAAGATTCTCGATCTCGGCGAACTCCTGCATCTGATCTCTGAATGGACGCCGGCGGACTTCAGCAAGTTCGGCGCGTTCGAGATGGCGATCCTCACGCTGATCGCCGGCGCACTTCACGGCGGCGTCAAGCTTTCCCCGCCGCGGATCGCGCTGGTGCTGGGCCTTTTGCACATGGCGTTGTCGCATGTCAGGAACTTCGAGATCTTCGCATTGCTGCTGCCGATCGTGGTACTCGCGCCGGTGGCGTCGCAGTTCGCGCTGCGGCCGGCCTGGTCTGCCCGCACCCGCGCCCCGACGGCTGTGATAGCGGCAGTAATGGTCCTGCTCGGCGGCTGGACATGGCTGCTCGCGGCCAACACCACGTTTGCACCGCCCGAAAGGCAGTCGCCTTCCGCGGCCGTCGATGCGCTGAAGGCGCATAATCCGAAGCGGGTTCTCAATGACCTTCCGTTCGGCGGCTATCTGATCTGGCGGCAGACGCCCGTGTTCGTCGACGGGCGCGCCGAGCTCTACGGCGAAGCGTTCGAAATGGCCTATTACCGTGCGCTCAAGCTCAAGGACGTCAACCAGTTTCTCGACATTCTCAAGAGCTGGGATATCGACGCGGTGCTGCTGACGCCGTCTACGCCTGCGGTCGGCCTGCTCGATCATATTGGCGGCTGGCGGCGCGCCTACGCCGATGAGAATGCGGTGCTGCACGTTCGCACGGCCAACTGATCCGGCCGATCTTTTGGGGACGCCAACTGGCGGGCGAGCTGGGATTCTGGTACGCGGGCCGGATGAACCTGCCGATCGAAGTCGTCGAGATGCTGGGCCAGACCCTGGCCAAGGTGGTGCCGGTCACGATCGCGCTGGCGCTATTGTTCTCGGTGCTTTCGCATTTCTGGGCATGCAATCCCGGTAAGCCCTGGTGGCGCAAGCGCGAACTCGTCACCGACATCTGCTACTGGTTCCTGGTGCCGCTGTTCTTGCGCGTGTTCCGCATCGCCCTGTTGGTGCTCGGCGCCGCGCTGGTGTTCGGAATTCGCGACGCCGACGAGCTGATCGCCTTCTACGACAACGGCCACGGCCCGTTGTCGAGGCTGCCGTTGTGGCTGCAGGCGATCCTGTTTCTGGTCGCAACCGATTTCATGATGTACTGGCTGCACCGCATGTTTCATGGCGGCGGGTTCTGGAAATACCACGCCATTCACCATTCGTCGGAGGATGTCGACTGGATCTCGGCGGCGCGCTTTCACCCCGTCAACCTGCTGCTAGGTACCATCGGGGTCGACGTCGCGCTGCTGATGGCCGGCATTTCGCCGGGCGTGATGCTCTGGCTCGGCCCGTTCAACATGTTCCTTTCGGCGTTCGTTCACGCCAACCTCAACTGGACCCTCGGACCGTTCAAGTACGTTGTGGCAACGCCGGTGTTTCACCGTTGGCACCACACCGCGCGCGAAGAAGGCGGCGACAGCAATTTCGCGGGCACCTTTCCCCTCTGGGACATCCTGTTCGGAACCTTCCGGATGCCCTCGGATCGCCTGCCGGAGCAGTACGGCGTGGAAGATCAGTCCTCGTTCCCGCGCGAGATGATTGGGCAACTGGCTTACCCATTCCGCAAATAGGCCGGCGGCGGATTTCTTGCCCCATTTCAGGGTCTATTTGCCCTTTGTTCATGAATTGTCGTCAGATTCGTCCGTGTCGGGCGCCGGTTCCGCTGCGTATCGCCATCGCCGGCTTGTTGATGCCCCGGGGTAAAGTATGTCGTTCAAGTTCCCGCGTATTCGCGCACGTGCGCGTTTTGGATTGCGTTCCCTCGCTGCAGGAATCCTGCTGTGGCCGGCCGTCGGCCTGGCCTCGCCCGATCCCGACCGTATCGCCGTCTATGTCGATCAGGCGAAGCTCGTGAAGCTTCCCGCCAAGGTCTCCACCATCGTGGTCGGAAATCCGCTGATTGCGGACGTCACGCTGCAGAGCGGCGGCATCGTCGTCGTCACCGGCAAGGGCTACGGCGCGACCAATTTCATCGCCATGGACCGCAACGGCGACGTGCTGGTCGATCGTCAGATTCAGGTCGAAGGCCCGACCGATCAGCTCGTCACCGTCTATCGCGGCGTCGAGCGCGAATCCTATAGCTGCATGCCGATCTGCCAGCGCCGCGTCACCCTCGGCGACGGCGAGAACTACTTCAAGGCGGCGATCGATCAGGCCGGTTCTCTCAGCGGTCAAGCCAGTGGCGCTGGGGCTAAATCGGCAAACTGATTTTCGGTTCTGATTGAATCAGAACCGAAGCTCCAGTTGGCGCATCCGGTACATTATCCTGTCCACGATTCGATCTCGCTCAGAACATTGTTAACGCCCGGTTAGCGGGCGGGGCCGCTCTCCCTCGATTCGACGAAACACTTCCACAATCACTTTCAGGTAGTTCTTGCAGGCGGATAATCGCTGCCGTCTGGGATCTTTCGATGTCGTCACCCGCTGCTGCAACAGCCTCTGTAAGAAACGCACTGTACCGATTTCGCCACAACCGCCGGGGTTCGGCCGCCGTCGAGTTTGCGCTGATTGCGCCGTTGTTCTTCGGCATGCTGTTTGCGATTCTCGAGACGGCGATTATTTTTTTTGCAGGCCAGCTTCTGGACCATGGAATGCAGCAAAGCGCGCGGCTGATGCTCACGCATCAAGCCCAGGATAGCGGCATGGACGAAACTGCGTTCAAGACGGACCTCTGCAATCGCATCAAGGTGATGTTTAATTGCGACGGCGGCAATCTGGCCAACCTTAATGTGGATGTGAAGGTCTTTCCCCCGGGCACCGCGATCACGATTACCGCTCCGGTCGTCGGTGGAAACCTGACCGGACCTTTCTCATATTCTCTGCCGGCAGTCGGCTCTCCCAATACCGTCGTCATTCGCGCTTTTTATAAATGGCCGCTGTATGTGACGGGATTAGGCTACGACATCGCAAATCTCAACGGCAGGCAGCGGCTGCTCGCTGCGACCGCCGCTTTTCATGTAGAGCCGTGATACGATGATGGTATCCCAGATGCAGAAGGTGTCACTTCGCGTGCGCGGCTTGTTGGATGATCGCAGCGGCCTCGCGGCGATCGAGTTTGCCATGATCTTTCCGCTGATGGTGGTGATGTTCTTCGGAGTGGTCGAGGTTTCGTCGGCCATTTCTGTGGATCGCAAGGCTACCCTGGTGGCGCGAACGCTTTCCGATCTGACCTCTCAGATGAAGAGCGTGGTGGATGCCGATATCATCAGTTTTGGCGAAGCGGCAAAGGCGATCATGACACCCTACCCGGCGTCGCCGTTGGTATCCTCGATCACGGAAGTTTACGTCGATAGCGCGACGGGGGTCGCTCGGGTTCAGTGGAGCAAGGGTTTGACGATCGATACGGGAGGCGGTGTCACGATCGCGTCGACGCCGCCTCATAATGAGGGTGACGTTGTAGTGTTGCCTCCAGCTCTCGTCGTGGCCAAGGGGACATACGTGATCTGGAGCGAGGTCAGCTACAAGTATACGCCGGCCATCGGTTATGTGCTGGCGACGACAGGTGTTACCTATAGCGATGCCGCCTTCACGCGTCCGCGCCTGGAACTCTGCGTTAAATATCGAGCATCCGCTTCGGATCCCCTCCCTCCCGACTGTCCGAAGCTATGACGGCAGCAGTCTGCGACAACCTTCGCAATTCGTAGCGTTCACCGCGACCTTCTCCTGGAGGAGGACCGGCGCTGTATTCGTGGGTTGCATTGGTTCAGGCAGCGGTAAGGGCGGGTTTGATCCGGTGCATCGGAAAGCCGCTTCCGTACAGCAGCACTGCATTTTGAGCGCGTACGTCCAACTCTCCACTGACCGACACAAGGCGGCCTCTGCCCAACGCCATCGTGGGGCTTTGAGCTGTGCATGATCCGGACCAGAAGGGGCGCGTTAGTCTTACCGCGTCATAGCCGCTCAACCCCTCATCCTGAGGAGCCCGCCAACGGCTCGCGCGAATGCGCGCCCAGCGACGAGCGCAAGGCGCTCGCGGAGTGATGACAGGCTCCGCGGACGTCTCGAAGGATGTGGGTCACAGACGGGCCGCATGGTTGGAGAGGCGCGTTCCGCGCTCCTCGTCACGAGGGGCTTATGACACAGTGAAGTTAGCGCAAAAGGGGAGGCCAGTTTTCCTCGGGACAAACGCGAAGCGCTTGCCCGGAGTCATGCTCAGACAGAGACATTAGATCCCGACCCGTTTCAGTTTTGATCGGATCAGGGTCTAATGCGCGCGCCAAGCAATCCGGAATTCCTCCATCTATCGCCTGTCTGGGCTGGCTACCGAACGGACCCACCGATCTCATTGTGATCGTTCTGGGCGCTCGCCGTCTGGGATAGAACGCGAGAGAAAACGTCGGCCTGGTGGGCCATACGTGGTCTTTGCCGAGTTCGAAGACGAGGGCCCGCGGCCGAATAGCCCCATTGGAGACTGATGGCCGGCCGCTGCTGCCAGGTCATTGCGTAATATGTGCGGTCTGCAGCGCGTGCTTGAACATGGCGTCCAGCGCCTTCTCGATCTCTTTGGGCGTGCTCGCGGTGTAGAAGAAGCCAGGCGACGCGCATTTCTTTAGACTGCCCGGAATATACTGAATGTTGTTGTTGGCATAGGTGCCTTCATTGCCGGCAAAGCTCGTATTCACGGGATCGATCTTTTCATAGGGAATGTAGAGCACGGAAACGATGATGCCGCGGCTCTTGAGGGTTTCGCAGGAGGGAACGGTCGTCAGGGTGTTCTGGAGATCAATCGTGGTAGCGCGGTTGCTGCCGGACCAGGAGCCGTTGGGAACGCCTTTCACCTGGTTGTTTTGGGCGCCGTCGGTGACGAGGAAGACGTAAGGCTGCGGGGTGGTCGGCGTGCTGCCGTCGCCGACGGGGCCGGAGCCGGTGCCGATTTTGGCATTGATCGACTCAAGCGCGGCACCGATATGCGTGCCGCCGGAGCCAAGGTTTGCATTTATATTTGTATCAAGCTGCGTGGCGAGGTTTGCGGCCGCGTAGTTGATGGTGCCGGGGCTGGTGGGAGAGCCGTTGATGCTGCTGGTCAGCGGAAAATAGGCGTAGAGATACCGAATGAACGGGTAGAGGCCAATCCGGAACTGGTTGTCAACCTTCTTGGAGTCGTTCGCAGTTTTGAACAACTCGGTCAAGGCGTAGCCGACCGCGTCGAGGCGCAACTGGATGCAGGCGTCGGTACCGTCGGTCGGGCAGGATGAAACCGGCGGCAAGGCCGCATACAACGAATTCGGCAGGCCGTCCGCCATCGTATTTGAAAGCTTCTTGCCCGCAGGATAAGTCGAACTTACTGTCGTGTTCGAGAGAAGACCCTTGTAGCCGCTTTGGCTGACGCGCGAGATCGCATAGCCCATACAGTAGTTGTTCGTTGGGTATGCCTGGGTCCCGGTATTGGTGCAGGCGCTGTTCTGCGGCGCAAAATGGCAGGCGAAGGCGCAGCCGGTGGGATATTGGCGATAGTTATCCGGGTTGACTTGGGCAAGCCGCGTCTGCTCGGCGCCCGTCGATGCAAGGCCCATCGACCCCGAGACGTCCAGCGTCAGATAAAAATCGAGGTACGGCGGCAGCGAGGCGGCCGAGCTTGAAATGCCTGTTACCGTCAGCTTCTGAAACCCAAGCACTTTCATGAAGGTCACCGGTACCTCGGCAGTGAACTGGACGCTGGCAGCCAGTTTTATTCCGGTCTTCGTAACGGTGCTGGTGCGAACCAGGTTGTGGTAGCCCGTGATCCCGCTCATGTTGGCGTCAAAGACATTATTGGCATCGGTAACGCCGGCGGTTACCGAGCCGTTGCCAGACATCACCGAAGCCGCGAGAAAGCCAGGCGACTTCTGCGCAAGCGCGGCAATGCTTGCGGCATCTGCCGCGGATTGCAGTTTTGCCTTCATTCTGGTCGCGAGCGAGTAATCCACCGCAGAACCAACGGCCGATATCAGGGGGATCGCCGCGATCCCGAAAATTATCGCGATATTGCCGCGTTGATCGCGGCGGAAACGGGAAAGACACTGCTTAAGACGAAATGGCACGACAACGCCCCTTGGCTATCCAAAAGCGCGTGATCGTAGTCCTGGCCTCCCTAAGTGCCCCTTAATCTGATTGCCGAAAAACAGGCCGATCTCGGATGTGACCGATTTCAGCAGCCGTGGGTTACGATCTCTTTACTACGTGGGCTCGGCGAAGGCGCAACGCCTGCGCGTTCTTCGCCGATCGCCAAATCACTCGCATCGGCCAAATAAAAAGGCCGCGCATCAGCGCGGCCTTTTCAAATTTTCGAACTGGATTTCTCGGCCGAGGCCCGAAGAAATCCCTTATCCGGCGGCGCGCAGATTGTCGGCCGAAGATTTGCCAGAGCGGCGATCTGCCACGATTTCGTAGGAGATCTTCTGGCCTTCACGCAACGTTCCGAGGCCGGCACGCTCGACAGCGCTGATGTGTACGAACACGTCATTGCCGCCGTCATCCGGCTGGATGAAGCCATAGCCCTTGGTAGCGTTAAACCACTTCACGGTTCCCATGCTCACGGGGGTAGTCCCTTCTCAGATAGACAAGTCGTAGCCCACCTTTCGACGGGCTGGTGAGATCGAATTTTTGGAAGGGTCGTCAGCGTCTAAACCGGCTGTACCGGTGGATAGCTAATGTCGTCCGGCCGAAAATCGATACCTAATATTATTCGATAGTAGGGTTCAAAACAATCCTGACGTGCGATTTTTTGATTCGGACGGCCGGCCGCCTTCGCTCGCGCGCGACGCGGCCGCGTCGGCGCGATTTCGAGCGGCGTTTACGATCTGTTTACCGGCGGCGGAACTGGCCGCCGCGCGGCGGCGCGCCACGCGGGGCGCCCGGCGTTGACGGGCGCTCGTCCTTGTGTCGGAAGATCAGGCGACCCTTCTCCAGATCGTACGGCGACATCTCGATCGTCACGCGATCGCCTGCCAGCGTCTTGATCCGGTTCTTCTTCATCTTGCCCGCGGTATAGGCAACAATCTCGTGTCCGGCATCGAGCTGCACGCGATAGCGCGCGTCGGGGAGAATTTCGGTCACCAGTCCTTCGAACTGGATCAGCTCTTCTTTAGCCATGGTGGTCTCCAGGTCGATCGAGGCTAGCGCTGCGGTCGGCGGTTACGGTTCGGTTGATTATTCGGACGGCTCTCGCGATGCAAGAAGGCGACGCCCTGAATGCCCTCGCTTTGGCCGGCCTGACTCTTGCCGGCCTGCTGGGCCGGACGCGGCGCTTCGTGCCTGTTCGGCTGCTGCGCATTATTACCACCACCGCGGCGGTGTCGGCGAGGGCCTTTTGCGCTTGGGGCCGCTTCATGGGAACGGCTAGCATGGACGCGTGTTCCAGGCCGTCCGCCCCGGTGCTGGGCGGGGGCCGGCGCCGCATCACGGTGGCCCGGCGTCCTTCGGTCTTCCCGCGGCAGCGCAATGCGAATCAGCCGCTCGATGTCGCGCAGATAGCCCATTTCCTCGGCGCCCGCGATCAGCGAGATCGCCACGCCCTCGGCGCCGGCGCGCGCGGTGCGGCCGATGCGGTGGACATAGGTTTCGGGAACATTGGGCAGGTCGAAATTCACCACATGGCTGATGCCGTCGACATCGATGCCGCGGGCTGCAATGTCGGTGGCGACCAGGGTGCGGATCTCGCCGGTGCGGAACGCCGCCAGCACGCGCTCGCGGTGGTTCTGCGACTTGTTGCCGTGAATGGCGTTGGCGTCGATGCCGGCCTTGGCCAGCACCTTCACGACCTTGTCGGCGCCGTGCTTGGTGCGGGTGAAGATCAGCGCGCGATCGACCGGTTCCTGCTTCAGGAGCTGCGCCAGCACGGCCGATTTGGCCGCGAAATCGACCTGGATGATGCGCTGGGTGATGCGCTCGACGGTCGAGGCCACCGGTGTCACCGCCACACGGGCGGGGGCGCGCAGCATGGATTCGGCGAGTTCCGCGATATCCTTCGGCATGGTGGCCGAGAAGAACAGCGTCTGCCGCTTGATCGGCAGCTTGGCGACGACTTTGCGGATGTCGTTGATGAAGCCCATGTCGAGCATACGGTCGGCTTCGTCGAGCACCAGGAACTCGACCTGGTTCAGCTTCAGCCCGTTGCTTTGGACGAGATCGAGCAGGCGGCCGGGGGTCGCCACCATCACTTCGATGCCCTGCATGACCGAGCGGACCTGGCGGCCCATCGGCACGCCGCCGATCGCGAGCGCCGAGGTCAGGCGGATGTGGCGGCCATAGGCGTTGAAGCTGTCGAGGATCTGGCCTGACAGTTCGCGAGTCGGCGACAGCACCAGCACGCGGCAGCTCTTCGGCTGCGGCCGAGTGCGGTTCTCCAGGATCCGGTGCAGGATCGGCAGCGCAAACGCCGCGGTCTTGCCGGTGCCGGTCTGGGCGATGCCGACGACGTCACGGCCTGTCAATGCGATGGGAATGGTCTGGGCCTGGATGGGCGTGGGCGTGTGGTAATTTTCTTCCTTGAGCGCACGCGAGATGGGATCGGCAAGGCCGAAATCCTGAAAGGAGGTCAAAAGGGTGGTTCTTTCCATTAAAAAGGGCAGGCGCCCGGCGATATCAGCCAGGAGCGCGCGGGTGTGTCAGAGACACCCGCGTGTTTGGGGCGTCGGTTTTGCTAGCTGAAGGGGGCAAGCCAGAAACCGTAAAACGGGATCAGAACACGCGGCTCGCAAGGACCTGATGATTCTCTAGGTCACGATAGTCATATGGAGCACTTGCGCGCCGCTTTCAAGGTGAATTCGGCGCGCCTCGCCAGCGCGGTTAAAAGAAACCGATCGGCCAGATCGCTTCGTGCCGCCGGGCCAACCTAAACGATCAAAATTCGTGCAAGAAATTTAACCAAATTGCGGCATTTGCACAAAAAACAGATACTTTGCCGCCAAAGCATACATTTATACTGTCTAATAAATAGGCAGATTTCCCGCCGGCGATTTTCGCGTAGCCGGAATTTTCAAGCGATTATAGGAGTTTATCCGGCCATCGAGCGATGGCATGGTTCTTGCGATTCCCTTAACCGCAGGCGGCCGTGGGGCCGTTTCGCAGCGTTCAACGCCTGCGTCAGGGAGATGACATTTCATGGTTACCAAATTGACTCACGATATAGCGACGCTGAGCCGCCGCCGCTGGCTGGCGGCCACTGCCGGCCTGATTTTGGGTCTGGCTGCGTTCTCGAACGCCAAGGCGCAGGAGACCATCAAGGTCGGCGTCCTGCATTCGCTTTCCGGCACCATGGCCATTAGCGAAACCACGCTGAAGGACACCATTCTCTTCCTGATCGAGGAGCAGAACAAGAAGGGCGGCGTGCTCGGCAAGAAGCTCGAGCCTGTCGTCGTCGACCCCGCTTCGAACTGGCCGCTGTTTGCCGAAAAGGCCCGCGAGTTGATCACCAAGGACAAGGTTTCGGTCGTGTTCGGCTGCTGGACCTCGGTGTCACGCAAGTCCGTGCTGCCGGTATTCAAGGAACTGAACTCGATCCTGTTCTACCCCGTGCAATACGAGGGCGAGGAGAGCGAGCGCAACGTGTTCTACACCGGCGCGGCGCCGAACCAGCAGGCGATCCCCGCCGTCGACTATTTGATGAAGGACGAGAAGGTGAAGCGCTGGGTGCTGGCCGGCACCGACTACGTCTATCCGCGCACCACCAACAAGATCCTCGAAGCCTACTTGAAGTCGAAGGGCGTCAAGCAGGAAGACATCATGATCAACTACACGCCGTTTGGTCATAGTGACTGGCAAACGATCGTGGCCGACATCAAGAAGTTCGGCTCGGCCGGCAAGAAGACCGCCGTGGTCTCCACCATCAACGGCGACGCCAACGTTCCCTTCTACAAGGAACTCGGCAACCAGGGCATCAAGGCGACCGACATTCCGGTGGTCGCGTTCTCGGTCGGTGAAGAAGAACTCGCCGGCATCGATACCAAGCCGCTGCTCGGCCATCTCGCCGCCTGGAACTACTTCCAGTCGATCAAGTCGCCCGAGAACGAGAAGTTCATCAAGGCCTGGCAGGCCTACACCAAGAATCCGAAGCGCGTGACCAACGACCCGATGGAAGCGCACGTCATCGGCTTCGAAATGTGGGTCAAGGCGGTCGAGAAGGTGAAGTCGACCGATCCGGACAAGGTGATCGACGCGCTGCCCGGCATCGAAGCCAAGAACCTGACCGGCGGCACCTCCAAGATGCTGCCCAACCATCACATCACCAAGCCTGTGTTCATCGGCGAAATCAAAGCCAACGGCCAGTTCGACGTGGTGTGGAAGACCCCGGGCCTTGTCGCTGGCGACGCCTGGTCGAAGGAGCTCGAGGGCTCCAAGGACCTGATCGGCGACTGGGTCGGCAAGAAGTGCGGCAACTACAACACCAAGATCAACAAGTGCGGCGGTCAGGGCTCCTGATCCCGATCTGATCCGACAGGATCATGATCTCGATCTGATCCGACAGGATCGGGATCGCCTGATTGCAATAAAGAACTTCCAAGAGTTCTTCGAAGAGAACGACGGGAGAAGGCGGTGGTGCCGCCGCCTTCCCCCCATACTCCTGCCGGGGTTGCATTGTGTCTGCCAATTTCCTTGATCGCCTTCGCGCGCTTTTGCTCGCGATTTCCCTCGCCGTAGCCTTTGCAGCGCCGGCGCTGGCGGGCCCGTTCGAGGACGCGGTCGCCAAGTTCGCCAACGACGATTTTTCCGACACCGATGAGGCGATCGGCGCGGTCGCGACCTCGGGCAATCCGCTGGCTTTTCCGATCATCAGTGCGCTGCAGGACGGAAGGCTGTCCGCCGATCCGGATACCAAGAAAGTTTTCATCACGCAGGCCGACGGCAGGGTCATCGATGCTGCGACCGGCGCTGCCGTGGACAAGCTGCCGGACAATGCGGCCGCCGTCCGCCTCAACAACCGCTTGCGCCGCGCCGTCGAGGCCGCGCTCGGCGGGTTGACGCTGTTGTCACCGGACCCGGCCAAGCGGATCGCGGCGGCGCAATCGGTGTTCAAGAGCCATGAGGAGAGTGCGCTGCCGGTGATCGACGGCGCCCTGGCGAAAGAGACCAACAAGTCCGTCAAGGCCGCCTTCGCGGAAGCCCGCGCCGCCATCCTGCTCTACAAGTCTGACGCGACCGAGGTCGAGAAGCTCGAGGCGGTTGCCGTCGTCAAGGCGCGCGGCGATCAGGAGGCGATGGCGCTGCTGACGGGCTTGGGCAATGACCTGCCGCCCAATGTCGCGCGCGCCGCAGCAAGCGCGATCGCCTCGATCCAGAGCAATCTTGCGATGTGGTCGATGGTCCAGAACGCCTGGTACGGCCTGTCGCTAGGATCGGTGCTGCTGCTCGCCGCAATCGGCCTCGCCATCACCTTCGGCGTAATGGGCGTCATCAACATGGCGCATGGCGAGATGGTGATGCTGGGCGCCTACACCACCTTCGTGGTGCAGGAGGTCATTCGCAGCAATTATCCTGGCCTGTTCGATTATTCGCTGCTGATCGCGGTGCCGCTGGCGTTCCTCGTCGCGGGCGCCGTCGGCGTGCTGATCGAGCGCGGCATCATCCGTTTCCTCTATGGCCGCCCGTTGGAAACGCTGCTCGCGACCTGGGGCCTGTCGCTGGTATTGCAGCAGGCCGTGCGCACCGCGTTCGGCCCCACCAACCGCGAGGTCGGCAATCCCTCCTGGATGAGCGGCGCGTTCGAGCTCGGGCAGATCACCATCACCTACAACCGGCTCTGGATCCTCTGCTTTACGCTGGCCGTGTTCGTCATCCTGCTCGCCATGCTGCGCTACACCGCGCTCGGACTCGAAATGCGCGCTGTGACACAGAACCGGCGCATGGCGGCCTCGATGGGCATCGCCACCTCGCGCGTCGATGCACTGACCTTCGGTCTCGGCTCGGGGATCGCCGGGATTGCCGGCGTGGCGCTGTCGCAGATCGACAATGTCAGCCCCAATCTCGGCCAGAGCTATATCATCGATAGCTTCATGGTCGTCGTTTTCGGCGGTGTCGGCAATCTCTGGGGCACGCTGGTCGGCGCCTTCACACTCGGCATCGCCAACAAGTTCCTGGAGCCGGTGGCGGGCGCCGTCCTCGGCAAGATCGCCATCCTGGTGCTGATCATCCTGTTCATCCAGAAACGTCCGCGCGGCCTGTTCGCGCTCAAAGGCCGGGCGGTGGAAGCATGACGCCGCATATCCTCACGCGCTCGCTCGATCGCAGCGCCACCGTCTTCCTGGTGGTGGTCGCCGGCCTCGGCGTGCTGATCCCGCTCTCCAATCTCCTGCTGCCTTCAGGCTCGGCGCTGCAGGTGCCGACCTATCTTGTCGCGTTGTTCGGCAAATACGCCTGCTACGCCATTTTGGCGCTCTCGATTGACCTGATCTGGGGCTATTGCGGCATTCTCTCGCTCGGCCACGGCGCGTTCTTCGCGCTCGGCGGCTACGCCATGGGCATGTACCTGATGCGCCAGATCGGCAGCCGCGGCGTCTACGGCAATCCGATCCTGCCCGACTTCATGGTGTTCCTGAACTATCCGGCGCTGCCCTGGTACTGGCACGGCTTTGATATGTTCTGGTTCGCGGCGCTGATGGTCGTTCTTGTTCCCGGCCTGCTCGCGTTCTGCTTCGGCTGGCTGGCGTTCCGCTCCCGCGTCACCGGCGTCTATCTCTCGATCATCACCCAGGCCATGACCTATGCGCTGCTTCTGGCGTTCTTCCGCAACGATTTCGGCTTCGGCGGCAATAACGGCCTGACCGACTTCAAGGACATCCTCGGCTTCAACGTGCAGGCCGACGGCACCCGCGCCGCTCTGTTCGCGCTGAGCTGCTTGGCGCTGATCGTGGCCTTCCTGATCTGCCGGGCGGTCGTGACGTCGAAGCTCGGCAAGGTCTTGATTGCAATCCGCGACGCCGAGTCCCGCACCCGTTTCCTCGGCTACCGCGTCGAATCCTACAAGCTGTTCGTGTTCACGCTGTCGGCCTGCATGGCCGGTGTCGCCGGCGCGCTCTACGTGCCGCAAGTCGGCATCATCAATCCGAGCGAATATGCACCGGGCAACTCCATCGAAGCGGTGATCTGGGTCGCCGTCGGCGGCCGCGGCACGCTGGTGGGCGCCGCGCTTGGCGCTGTCGTCGTCAACTACGCAAAAACCTACTTCACCTCAGGCCCGCTGGCGCCATACTGGCTGTTCATGCTGGGCGCGCTGTTCATCCTGGTGACGCTGCTCCTGCCAAAGGGGATCGTCGGCACCTTCAACGCCTGGCGGGAGTCCCGGAAGGCAACCGAAAAAGCCAATGCCGAAAGCGCTGCGCTCGAAGACGGCGTCGGCGAACCGAAGCCGGCGGAGTGAGCGCATGAGTGTCATGGAGGGAAGGACCACTTCGGCGCTGCTCTACCTCGACGGTGTGCATGTCTCGTTCGACGGCTTTCACGCCATCAACAATCTCTCGCTCACCCTCGAGCCAGGCGAGATGCGGGCCATCATCGGCCCGAACGGCGCCGGCAAGACCACGATGATGGACATCATCACCGGTAAGACAAAGCCGGACGAAGGCACAGTGCTGTTCGATGGCATGATCGACCTGACGCGGCTGGATGAGACCCATATCGCCGAACTCGGCATTGGCCGCAAATTCCAGAAGCCGACGGTGTTCGAGAGCCAGACCATCGAGGACAATCTGTTGCTGGCGCTCAATGTCGATCACAGCGTCAAGGGCACGCTGTTCTGGCGCGGCAGCAGGGACGAATCCGAGCGGATCGACCGCGTGCTCGAAACCATCCGCCTGACCGATGCACGCAACCGTCTTGCGGGCAGCCTGTCACACGGCCAGAAGCAGTGGCTGGAGATCGGCATGCTGCTGGCACAGGACCCAAAACTGCTGCTGGTCGACGAACCGGTCGCGGGCATGACCGATGTCGAGACGCATCAGACCGCCGAGCTTCTGAAGGAAATCAACAAGGAAAAGACCGTCATGGTCGTCGAGCACGACATGACCTTCGTGCGCGAGCTCGGCGTCAAGGTCACCTGCCTGCACGAAGGCACGGTGCTGGCGGAGGGGACCATCGATCAGGTCTCATCGAACGAGCGCGTGATCGAAGTGTATCTGGGAAGATAGGCGAATGGCGGGTTGCGAGTAGCGAATGGAAGTCTTCGATCTATTCGCTACTCGCCATTCGCCCGTCGCGAAAGGCTGACGATGCTGGATGTGAAAAACATCAATCTCTACTACGGCGCAGCACAAGCCTTGCGCGGCGTCTCGCTGTCCGCCGAGCCCGGCAAGGTGACGTGCGTGCTGGGCCGCAACGGCGTCGGCAAGACCTCGCTGCTCCGCGCGATGGTCGGCCAGTATCCGATCGCCAGTGGCTCGATCGCGCTTGATGGTCACGATATCACCGGTCTGAAACCTTATGAACGCGCGCGACGCGGCATCGGCTTCGTGCCGCAGGGCCGCGAAATTTTCCCGCTGCTCACGGTTGAGGAAAATCTGAAGACCGGCTTCGGGCCGCTCAAGCGCGAGGATCGCCATATCCCCGACGACGTGTTTTCACTGTTTCCGGTGCTGAATACGATGCTGGGGCGGCGCGGCGGCGACCTCTCCGGCGGCCAACAGCAGCAGCTCGCGATCGGCCGTGCGCTGGTGATGCGGCCGAAACTGTTGCTATTGGACGAGCCGACCGAAGGCATTCAGCCCTCGATCATCAAGGACATCGGCCGCGCGATCTCTTACCTGCGCAGCCTCGGCAACATCGCGATCGTGCTGGTCGAACAATATCTCGACTTTGCCTGCGAGCTCGGCGACAATTTCGCGGTCATGGACCGCGGCGCCGTGAAATATGCCTGCGACCGCGCCAATCTCGATCCCGCGGAGATCAGTCGCCAGATGGCGCTGTAACGTTTTCGAGCGCGGCAGACACCGTTTGGGGGACGGATGCGGAGTGATATCACGCGCACGGTTTCAGCAACCTTCGCGGCCAACCGGGCCCAGGGCGCGGTGCGGTTCGGCGTGCATCTGCAGGATGGCGTCACCCGCCGTGGGGACTTGCATGAATCCGGCTCGCTGCGGGTGCGCTTTCCTTCGCCCGAGGCAGAAGGGTTGTCCGGCGTCTTCGTCAACACGGCCGGCGGCATTGCCGGCGGCGACCGTTTCGACATCGACATCAGGGCAGGCGAGGGCACCCGGCTGACGCTGACGACGGCAGCGGCCGAAAAGGTCTATCGCGCCCCCGGTCCCGCCGCGCAACTCGGCATCGCCTTGAAGGCGGAAGCCGGTGCGCATCTCGCCTGGCTGCCGCAGGAAACCATCCTGTTTGACCGCGCGCGAATTGTCAGGCGCATCGACATCAACCTGGCCGAAGACGCCTCGCTTCTGCTCTGCGAAATCGTCGTGTTCGGCCGCGCCGCGATGGGTGAAACGATGCGGCACGGCGAGTTCGTCGACCGCTGGCGCCTGCGCCGCGGCGGCAAGCTGGTCTTTGCGGAGACCATCCGGCTCGACGGCGATATCGGCGCAAAGCTGGCGCGGCCGGCCGTGGCCAATGGCGGCGTTGCCATCGGCACCGCGCTGATTGTGCCCGGCGATAAAGCAGTCGTGGAGCGCATCCGCGAAGCCTCGGAAACGTTTGGTGGCGAGGTCGGCGCCTCCTGCTGGAATGGATTTGCAATGGCGCGCTTCTGTGCCCAAGATGCGGCCCGGCTCCGCGCCGATATGATGACGGTGCTCGACCGCGCCAGCGGCGCAGCGCCGCCAAGACTTTGGCTCAATTAACCGCTGTGGCTCGATTAGGTTTTTCATTCACCAGAGTGCTCGCATGAATCTCTCCCCCCGCGAAAAGGACAAGCTCTTGATCTCGATGGCGGCCATGGTGGCGCGCCGCAGGCTTGAGCGCGGCGTCAAGCTCAACCACCCCGAGGCGGTGGCCATCATCTCCGACTTCATCGTCGAAGGCGCCCGTGACGGCCGCACCGTCGCCGAGCTGATGCAATCAGGCGCGCAGGTCCTGACCCGCGCACAGGTGATGGATGGCATTCCCGAGATGATCCATGACATCCAGGTCGAAGCGACGTTTCCGGATGGCACGAAACTCGTCACCGTGCACGAGCCGATCAGATAGTTATTCGTCATTCCGGGACACGCGAAGCGGGAACCCGGATTCCAGAGGTTGTTGATCGAGATTCTCAGATGCGCAATTGCGCATCACAGTTCGCCCTTCGGGCGCCCCGGAATGACAGAGGAGGATACATGATCCCCGGCGAACGCTTCATCAAGGATGGCGAGATCGAACTCAACGCCGGCCGCAAAACGGTGACGCTCACCGTCGCCAATACCGGCGACCGCCCGATCCAGGTCGGCTCGCACTACCACTTCTTCGAAACCAACCCCGCACTGAAATTCGACCGCAAAAAATCCCGCGGCATGCGCCTCGACATCGCCGCCGGCACCGCGGTGCGTTTCGAGCCGGGGCAAACGCGCGACGTCCAACTCGTCGCGCTCGCGGGAAAGCGCGTGATCTATGGCTTTCGCGGCGACGTGCAGGGGAAGCTGTGAATCATTGTGAGGTGAGCACGCTAGCCGGGCTCCTCTCCCCTTGCGGGGGAGGGTTGGGGAGAGGGGTGGCCCCGAGTCCCCATGTCCGAAACGAAACACCGATCAAATCTGAACGCTGGGGTCCGTCATGTCCGTGAAAATCAAACGTAGTGTCTATGCCGACATGTTCGGGCCGACCACCGGCGACAGAGTGCGGCTGGCCGATACCGATCTCATCATCGAGGTTGAAAAAGACTTCACCACCTATGGCGAGGAGGTGAAGTTCGGCGGCGGCAAGGTGATCCGCGATGGCATGGGGCAGTCGCAGGTGACGAACCGGCAGGGCGCGGCCGATTCCGTCATTACCAATGCGCTGATCGTCGATCACTGGGGCATCGTGAAGGCCGACGTCGCGATCAAGGAGGGGATGATCGCAGGGATCGGCAAGGCCGGCAATCCCGATATCCAGCCCGGCGTCACCATCATCATCGGCCCCGGCACCGACGTCATCGCCGGCGAAGGAAAAATTCTCACCGCTGGCGGGTTCGACAGCCACATCCACTTCATCTGCCCGCAGCAGATCGAGCATGCGTTGATGAGTGGCGTCACCTCGATGCTCGGCGGCGGCACTGGGCCCTCGCACGGCACGTTTGCGACCACCTGCACGCCTGGCCCCTGGCATATGGGACGAATGATCCAGTCGTTCGACGCCTTCCCGGTCAATCTCGGCATATCAGGCAAGGGCAATGCCGCGCGTCCCGCTGCACTGGTCGAGATGATCAAAGCCGGCGCCTGCGCGCTAAAGTTGCATGAGGATTGGGGCACCACGCCGGCCGCGATCGACAACTGCCTCGCCGTCGCCGACGATTACGACGTCCAGGTGATGCTGCATTCGGACACGTTGAACGAATCTGGTTTCGTCGAGGACACGGTAAAAGCCTTCAAGGGCCGTACCATCCACGCCTTCCACACCGAAGGCGCCGGCGGCGGCCATGCGCCTGACATCATCAAGATTGCCGGCTTGAAGAACGTGCTGCCGTCCTCGACCAACCCGACGCGCCCGTTTACGCGCAACACGATCGACGAGCATTTGGACATGCTGATGGTGTGCCACCATCTCGATCCTTCGATCGCCGAAGACCTGGCCTTCGCCGAGAGCCGCATCCGGAAGGAAACCATCGCAGCCGAAGACATCCTGCACGATCTCGGCGCGCTCTCGATGATGTCGTCGGATTCGCAGGCGATGGGCCGGCTCGGCGAAGTCATCATCCGCACCTGGCAGACCGCCGACAAGATGAAGAAGCAGCGCGGTTCGCTGCCCGAGGACAAGGGTAACGACAACGACAATTTCCGCGTCAAGCGCTACATCGCCAAATACACCATCAACCCCGCGATCGCGCATGGCGTCTCGAAACTGATCGGCTCGGTGGAGAAGGGCAAGCTTGCCGACCTCGTGCTGTGGTCGCCGGCTTTCTTCGGCGTCAAGCCGGACTGCATTATCAAGGGCGGGTCGATCGTGGCGGCACCGATGGGCGATCCGAACGCCTCGATCCCGATGCCGCAGCCGGTGCATTACCAGCCGATGTTCGCTGCCTTCGGCAAGTCGCTGACCGCGTCTTCCGTCGTGTTCACGTCGAAGGCCGCCATCACCGGCGGGCTGGCGCGCAAGCTCGGCATAGCCAAGACGCTTTACCCGGTAAAAAACACCCGCGGCGGCATTTCCAAGAAGAGCATGATCCACAACGGGGCGACGCCCAAGATCGAGGTCGATGCCGAGACCTATGAGGTGCGCGCAGACGGCGAGCTTCTGACATGCGCGCCCGCCGAGGTCCTGCCCATGGCGCAGAGGTATTTCATGTTCTAAAGCGCGATCAGCAAACGCATGCCCTCGGACTTGATCCGTGGGTGGATTCCGGTTTTGCGTCCGATCGCGCTTCTGAGTTAAGGTCCATTCCGGAACGTTAGCCAGAACAAAAGTCCGGGAGGATCTAGTGATCTACGTCGTTGCCACGCTGACCATAAAACCCGAAACGCGCGCCGATTTCATCGCCGCCGCCACCGCCTGCATCAAGGAAACCCGCAAAGAGCCGGGCAACATTGCCTATGACCTGCACGAGAGCGTCACCGATCCCTCAAAAATGGTGTTCGTCGAGCAGTGGGAAGATGCCGAGGCGCTGGTGCCGCATCGTGGCGCCGAGCACATGAAGACCTTCGGTCGCGTCGCCGTGAAATGCATGTCGGCTCCGCCGAAGATCGAAGTGATCACGCCCGAAAAGGTCGACGTCCGCTAACCAAGAAACAACGGGAACAAATTTATGATCTACGTCATCGCCACCACGCCGATGAAGCCGGAAAACAAGGACGACTTCATCAAGGGGCACAAGGCCTGCATCGCCGAAACGCGGAAGGAGAAAGGTTGCATCTCCTACGAAGGCCATGTCAGCGTGAACGATCCAAATCTATATGTCGTGGTGGAGCGCTGGGAGACCCGCGACGACCTCAATGCGCATGGCCGTGCGCCTCACATGAAGGTGTGGCGGGAGTATTCCTCGCAAATGAAGACGGCGCCGACGGTGATCGAGATCATCAGCGACGGCAAGGTCGAGAAATTTTAGCGTAGCGTTTTCAAGCGAAGTGGGAACCGGTTCGCACGAAGAAAACGCGTCAAACAAAAGGCTCTTATGATCCGCGCGACCAAAGTTTTGGGCCAGCATCGCTGGACGCAAGCAGCCGCCGACACCGTTGTGCTCGATTTCGACGACCGGCACCGGCGGCGGATGGCGATGACTGGAACGCGCGGGCTCGAGTTCCTGCTCGACCTGGAGAATGCGGTGGCGCTGCGCGGCGGTGACGCGCTGGTGCTGGAGGACGGCAGGCTGATCGAGGTGGTCGCGGCTGCCGAGCCCCTGATCGAGATCCGGGGCGTCGATCCCGTGCATCTGGTCCGCATCGCCTGGCATCTCGGCAACCGTCACCTGCCGACGCAGATCATGCCGAAGGGCCTGCGCATCCGCCGCGATCACGTCATCGAGGCGATGGTGAAGGGGCTGGGTGCGCGCATCATCGAGATCGAGGCGCCGTTCGATCCCGAAGGCGGCGCCTATGCGCAGGCTTCGCATGATCATGCCGCGCACCACCACGGTCATGATCGTCACCATGATGATGATCATGACCACCATCACCACCACGACGAACATTGCGACCACGATCATCACCACCACGATCACTCCCATGCTCATGACCACAAGTGAGCCTGCGCCCGCCGCCGCGAGCAGCGGAATGAATGCGGAGGAGTCAGCGGCGCTGTACCGGCTGATGACCTGGCTGTCGCCGTCTTTCCCGGTCGGTGCATTCTCCTATTCCAGCGGCATCGAATGGGCGGTGGAGGCAGGCGATATCACCGACGCCGCATCGCTGCGCGACTGGCTGGGCACGATGCTCAACGATGGTTCCGGCTTCTGCGACGCCGTGTTTCTGGCGCAGGCGTATCGCGCCGCGTCCGTGCAGGACGCCACGGCGTTGCGCGAGATTGCTGAACTGGCCGCTGCCTTCGTGCCCTCGCGCGAGCGTCAGCTCGAGACTTCGACGCAGGGCCGCGCCTTCATCGATATCGCTCGCGCCGCCTGGGCCTGCGACGGGTTCGACGGCATGGTTGCTGCGAGCGGCAGCGCGATCGTTTATCCCGTCGCGGTTGGTGTCGTCAGCGCCGCCCATGCCGTTCCGCTTGCGCCGGCAATGCATGCCTTCCTGCATGCCGTGGTGTCGAACTGGATTTCCGCCGGCGCCCGCCTCGTGCCGCTGGGGCAAACCGACAGCCAGCGCATTCTCGCGAGCCTGGAAACTGATGTCGCGGCAACGGCGAAGCGCGCGCTCGCCGCCTCGCTGGACGATCTCGGCAGCGCCACCTTCCGCGCCGATCTCGCCAGCCTCCGACACGAGACGCAGTATACGCGGCTGTTCCGGTCATGACGCCGCACACGCTCCCGTCGTCCCTGCCTCCGTGCGCAATCGCGCACTCGGCGCAGGGACCCATAACCACAAATGTTCGTGGCTATGCCGGGTTGGAGCTCCAGCGCGTTGCAGCAATCAAATTCAGCGGCTATGGCTCCCTGCCTTCGCAGGGACGACGAAACGGAAAGAGTGCATAACATGGCAACCTCTCACGGCCCGCTTCGGATCGGCGTCGGCGGTCCTGTCGGCTCCGGCAAGACCGCGCTGATGGACCTGCTCTGCAAGTCGATGCGCGAGCGCTACGACATCGCCGCCATCACCAACGACATCTACACCAAGTGGGACGCCGAATTTCTGGTGCGCTCGGGCTCGCTGACGCCGGACCGCATCGCCGGCGTCGAGACCGGCGGCTGCCCGCACACCGCGATCCGCGAGGACGCCTCGATGAATCTTGCGGCGGTCGCCGACATGCGCGCGAAATTTCCCGATCTCGATCTGGTCCTGATCGAATCCGGCGGCGACAATCTTGCTGCGACGTTTTCTCCCGAACTCGCCGATCTCACGATCTACGTGATCGACGTTGCCGCCGGCGACAAGATTCCCTCCAAAGGTGGCCCCGGCATCACCCGCTCGGACCTGCTCGTCATCAACAAGATCGACCTGGCGCCTTATGTCGGCGCGTCGCTGGAGAAGATGGAGATTGACGCCAAGCGGATGCGCGGCGAGCGGCCGTTCGTGATGACCAATTTGAAGAAGAGCGAGGGGCTCGATCGCATCATCGGCTTCATCGAGACCAAGGGCGGCCTGCGTCCGGCCGCGAAGGCCCGGTAGGCCCGGGTAGCCGGCTCCGGGGGGCCGGCGGTCAGGCCAGCGGCAGGTGAGCGGCGCATTAACATTAATGCTCGTCCGCCGCCGCAGCCCTCAGATTTGTTTGTCCGCGCCGGAACCAAATCGACGCTGTCAGATTGTCAACTTCTGGCGCCGCCAAATCAGCGTTAACGGCTGCCGTGTTGTTGCCCGCTGCCAAGCTGTCAGTTGCGTGCTGATGATCGCTCCGTCATATTCGCCGCGCTTGGCCTTCGCGCTATTGCCACGTGTCTCTGCCCCGGCAGACCTCGAAATGCTTCCAATACGTCTTCGCCAACACGTCATTCCTGAGTAAGCGAGTGGTTCGGCTGGGCTTCATTATCGGCTTTATTGCCCTGATCGGAGTTTTGCTCTCCGGTCTCGCAGCCTATCGCGTCCATGAGCAGGAACTGGCGATCGACGGCATTGCGCTGTCGCGCGCCATCGACGTTCATGCCAGCCTGGTGCAGGACCGGCTGACCGAGCGCGAATTGCTCGCACGCGTTGCATCTGGCTTGTTTCGCTCACCCTCAGTAGTGAAGGCCAACATGCTGCAGCCGCTGCGCTCGGCGATCTATGCCTTCAAGACCGATTTTGTGATCGCGTCCTGGATCGCGCGTCTCAAGCCGGGCGATCTTGCGGCTGCGCAGGCGGAGCTGAAGAGCGCGGGCTTCACCAATCCGACGATCAGGGATTTCGACGACAAGCCGCTGGATCTCCGGACCATCAACAAGCCAATCGACGTGCTGATGGATCTCGAGCCGCGTAGTCCGGACACGCTCGGCTTTCCCGGCCGCGCCTACGACCGGCACTCGGTGATTGGGCCGATGCTGGCGCAGGCGGCGGTAACCGGCAGGCCACTGGCGTCGGACCCGATCCCGCTGTTGCGCCAGAATGGGCCGATCGGTCTCGTGCTCGCGTCTCCGATTCTGCTGGAGGGCAGTTCGGAGCCGGCCGGCTTCGTCACCTTTTCGTACGAGCTGGCACCGCTGATGCTGACCGATGACGACCGCTCGTTGTTCTCGGTGGTGTTGAAGGATCCCGATGACGCCAACGACGAATATGTCGCCAACGACCAGGGCTTCGTCACGCTGCGGGCGGTGAGGCAGGGCGATCCGCTGCCGTCGGTGGTGCGGACGGTGACGTTCGGCGGTCGCGACTGGTCGCTAGCCTATTACGCCAAGAACAATGCCGCGCAGCGTGCGCAGCAGACCGCGATCGTCGTCGCGGCCATTGGGCTGGCGCTCACCGGAATCGTCTGCGGGCTGTTCGGCTATGTCGCCTACAACAATCTACGGCTCAGCCGCGAGATCGAGGTGCGGATCGGTTTCGAGCGGCGCTTGACCGCCGTCATCGACGAGCTCAATCACCGGGTCAAGAACATCCTGGCTGTGATCCAGTCGATCGTGACGCGCACGCTGCGTCACGGCTCCGACATGGATGTGGCACGCGAGCTGTTGATCGGCCGCATTCATGCGATGTCGAACGTGGTGACGCTGCTCAGCGAAAGCCAGTGGCAGGGCGTCAAGCTCAAGGGCCTGTTCGAGTCGCGCGCGATTCCCCATGCCGACCGCATCGTCATCAACGGCCCGGATATCGCCGTCAGCGCGCGCGCCGCGCAGTCGCTCTCGCTGCTGTTTTTCGAGCTGGCCTCGCACTCCGACGAGGGCCTGTCGCTGGTCGGCAAACATCCGCATATCGTCGCGAACTGGGAAGTGTCGGGTGAGGAGCCCGACACGATCTTTCATTTCCGTTGGGAAGAGTTCAACACCAGCGCGGCGACACGGCGCGAAGACTCGGATTTCGGCCTCATCCTGCTCGACCGCGTCGCCCCCGAAGCGCTCGGCGGTACCGCAAAGCGCTACTTCACCGATGTTAGCTATGTCTACGAACTCATCGCTCCGATGGCCACGGTGGTCGACATGAACGAGCGCGATCGCACGGGAGAGATTTCCGCGCCGGTGCGGCCCGCGCGGTAGGTCTCGCCCCATCCGCCCGTCGTCCGACGACGGCATCACGTCCAGGTTACGATAGCGACAAAAAAAGCGGCCCACCCGGGCCGCCTTTTCCGTGTCGTCTCGATCGCGTCATCAGCCGCCGTTGCCGCCGATCACGGCGCGCACGGTCTCGTCAGGTCCGAAATCCTCGGCGCCCTCGACATAGAGCAATGCGGAGAGTTTCGAGCGCGCGCGGTTGACGCGGCTCTTGATGGTGCCGACCGCACAGCCGCAGATGGCGGCGGCGTCCTCGTAAGAGAAACCGGAGGCTCCGACCAGGATCAACGCTTCGCGCTGGTCCTGCGGCAGCTTGTCGAGCGCTGTGCGAAACTCCTCGAACTCCAGATGCGCGTTCTGCGAGGGCTGGGTCTTCAAAGTTTTCGCGTAATTGCCCTCGGCGTCCTCCACCTCGCGCCGCCGCTTGCGATAGTCCGAGCGAAACAGGTTGCGCAGGATGGTGAACAGCCAGGCCGGCAAGTTCGAGCCGGGCTGGAACGAGTCAATGTTGGCAATGGCGCGCAGCAACGTTTCCTGCACCAGGTCGTCCGCACGATCACCGTTGCCGGAGAGCGAGATCGCAAACGCGCGCAGGCTTGGTACCGACGCCAAAATGTCGTCGCGAAGAGAGTCCGTGAGAGGCATTAGTCCCTCCCGTCATTTTTTGCTGTTTCGTCGATCTGGGCCGCCGCCGCCTCCGGCCCATCGAGCTTCCGGATCAGCTCCGCAAAGCGGTCCGGCACGCCCTGTCGGACCACATCGTCGTACATGGCACGAAGCTGGTGGCCGATCCTCGATTGAATCTCGGCATTGAGCCCGCCCTGCTTTTTTGCTTCCTTCATGGTCTGATCCACGCTTCCCCGAGAGTTAATTCTCTGTGGTTTCAAGAGGTTACCTCGAAATTGGGCCTAGCCGCCGCGTTATAGGTTCAAAGGCTAATGCGAAAATCTGCGGAAGGTTCCGAAATCTGGGAACTTTTTCTGGAACTTTTTTGCCATCCGCGAGTAGTCGGGGGTGACAGGGGAACCGGGTCCCCCCGACTCAAAAATGGTTTACAAATCTTAAATGGCGCCGGACGCGGCGCTCGAGGTTACGTCCGCCCAGATGCGACCCTAAGTACGGCCAAGAATACGGCCCTAGACAAGGATGAATGGGGATGTCCCGATCACAGCTCGTTGCTGAACATCTGCCGCTATTGCGGCGCTATGCCCGTGCGCTCACCGGAAACCAGGCCTCGGGCGATGCCTATGTGGCCGCCATGCTGGAGGCCCTGCTGCAGGATGGCTCGCTGCTGGATGAACGGTACGGCCCGCGCGCCGGGCTTTTCAAGCTGTTCACCCAGATCTGGAATTCGGTCTCGCTCAACGACAATCCCGATGTCGCGACGCTGGCGCTGCCGCCGGAGCGACGGCTGTCGAACATCACGCCGCTGCCGCGGCAGGCGTTCCTCTTGCTGTCGCTCGAAGGCTTCTCCGAGGAAGAGGTGGCGTTCATTCTCAATACCGACATCGCCGAGACCCGGCAGTTGACGGATACCGCCGGCCGCGAAATGGCGGCCGAAATCGCCACCGACGTTCTCATCATCGAAGACGAGACCTTCATCGCGATGGACCTCGAGAGCCTCGTGAAGAACCTCGGTCACAACGTCATCGGCGTCGCCCGCACCCATGCCGACGCGGTCGCGCTGGCCAAGAACAAGAAGCCCGGCCTGATCCTCGCCGACATCCAGCTCGCCGACGGCTCGTCGGGCCTGGACGCGGTCAACGAATTGCTGCGCGCGTTCGAGGTGCCGGTGGTGTTCATCACCGCTTACCCCGAGCGCTTCCTGACCGGCGAACGCCCCGAGCCGGCGTTCCTGATCTCAAAGCCGTTCCAGCCCGCAATGGTTTCGGCGGTCGCGAGCCAGGCGCTGTTCTTCCAGCGCAACTCGCGCAATCGCAGCCCGCGTGCAGCCACCGGCTGACGGGAGCCTTGTAGCGAGAGTAGCAATGATCCGGCGCGCCCAACTAGCGCGCCGGATTTTTTGCGGTCATAAACCGCAAGGCTTGGGGCGGCGAATCAAATAGTGCGGGTTGGAAATCGATGAGTATCGGGCTGATCGGCCTTCTCGACGACATCGCGGCGATCGCAAAGGTGGCTGCAGCCTCCCTCGACGACGTCGCCAGCCAGGCCGCCAGGGCGGGCGCGAAGGCCGCAGGTGTCGTGATCGACGATACCGCTGTTACGCCCGGTTACGTAATCGGTTTCGAGCCGAAGCGCGAGCTTCCCATTGTGGGCAGGATCGCCGCAGGATCGCTGCGCAACAAGCTGTTGATTCTGTTGCCGGCCGCCCTGGTGCTGAGCTACTTCCTCCCCTGGACGATCACGCCGCTGCTGATGCTGGGCGGCGTCTATCTTTGCTACGAAGGGGTCGAGAAAGTGCTCGAAGCGGTCATGCCCCATCAGGCGCACCAGCATGAGGCCCAGCTCGGCTCGGTGGCGTTGAACGCACAGTCGGTCGAAGACGAGAAGGTCGCAAGCGCGATCAAGACCGACTTCATCCTCTCGGCCGAAATCATGGCGATCACGCTGGCGGCGCTCCCAGCGGGGAGCATTTGGAAGCAGGCGCTCGTGTTGGCGGTCGTGGCGATCGGAATCACCGTCGCCGTGTATGGCGTGGTCGCGCTGATCGTGAAGGCCGACGATGTCGGCGTGGGTCTGGCGCGGAGCGACCGCGCCTCGGCTGTTGGCCGCGCGCTCGGACGCGGCATTGTTCGCAGCATGCCCGTGCTGCTGAAACTCCTCAGCGTGATCGGCACCGCCGCCATGATCTGGGTGGGCGGCGGCATCATCCTGCATGGCCTCGAGGTCTACGGCCCGCCCGCGATCGAACACGCCGTCAAGGCGGCGGCGGAGGCTGCGGCGCACACGGTGCCGCCCGTCGCCGCGATTCTCGAATGGGTGGTTGAGGCCGCCATCTCCGGTGTCATCGGATTGCTGATCGGCGCCGCCTCGATTCCGGTCGTTGGATTTGTCCTCGGGCCCGCATGGAAACGGCTGAAGCATCTTCTGCAACGCCGTCAGAATAGGCCGGCTTAGTGAAGAGTCGCCTGTTTGCGGGCGGGAGACGTTAAACCTTCGTATAGCCGGTCCATCCGTTTCGATACCGGCGGCTTACCTCGGTACAATTGAGCTCGGCGCGCACGCACCTTAACGTTGGCGTGTCGAGGCAGGATACGTATCGATTGAACTACTGGCGCAGCGCGCGATTGTTCCTCCCGATCGTCGGCGCCACCTGCCTCGTCACCTCGGTCAGCTTCGGTACCCTAGCAGCGTGCGGGCAAGCCTTTAGCGAATGCTCGCTCGATCGGCGTCCCCTAAATGAGAGGCTTGTCTGATGATGCCGTCCGACAGAATCGCGCTCTTTATCGATGGCGCCAATCTATACGCGACCGCCAGGACACTCGGTTTCGATATCGACTACCGGCGTCTGCTCAAGGAGTTCCAGGGTCGTGGCGCGTTATTGCGCGCGTTCTACTACACGACCGTTATCGAGGATCAGGAATATACATCGATCCGTCCCCTCATCGATTGGCTCGATTATAACGGCTACACCGTCGTCACCAAGCTCACCAAGGAATTCACTGACGCCGGCGGCCGCCGCAAGGTGAAGGGCAGCATGCATGTCGAGCTTGCCGTCAATGCGATGGAGCTCGCCGAGCGTATCGACAGGATGTTTCTGTTCTCCGGCGATGGGGATTTTCGCCCGCTGGTGGAGGCGGTGCAGCGCCGCGGCGTGCACGTTACCGTCGTCTCGACCCTGACCAGCCAGCCTCCGATGGTGGCTGACGAACTGCGGCGTCAGGCCGATGCCTTCATCGACCTCGCGGAATTGAAGGCAGCGCTCGGGCGCGATCCGTCCGAGCGGCCGGGACTACGCGAGATCCGCCAGCAATTGCCGCCGTTCGCGACGCGCGGAGCGATCAATGGCGGTAGCATTGCGGAATGATTTCTGATTGGTCGGTTCCGCGGGGCTGCAGACTGACCCGAGTTGCTGTTGCGTAGAGTGGAAATGGATTCCATGTGCCCGCTGCACGGCCTGTCGTTTTGTGCACGCGGTCTGTGAAGTAGTTCACCTCCGGCTTGTGAGGCCGGCGGTATGATTGCTTCACCTGACACGTCGCCGATCCCGGAATTCCACACGCTGGGACCGGCGACCGCCGGCGTTACCGTGTTCTCGGCCAGGCACCTCCCCCTGGCTAGGGCCACCAGCTTCGAGTGAAAGCTGGTCGGACTATCCGGCGCGCCACCAGCGCGCCGGATTTTTTTCGAGCAAGAGCCATGCGCGCACTGACATAGAGGCTAGCAATCGGATCGATTGCTTGTTGAACTGCGCGCCGCGCCCGCATAGGCTCGTTGCAACGAGAAAACAAACGGAAACGTCCCTTCACCGATGCAGTCCGCCGAGCGGCCTTTCCCCCACCGCCGGGGCCTCATCATCGTTGCGACATTGGCGACCGCCTATGTCGCCAGCCATTTTTTCCGCGCCTCCAACGTCACCATCGGCCTCGATCTGATGCGCGATCTCGCCATCGGGCCGGAAGCGCTGGGGGCGCTGACCGGCGCGTTCTTCTTCGGCTTCGCCGCGATGCAGATCCCGTGCGGCTTCTTCTTCGACCGTTTCGGGCCACGCTATACCGTGGTCGGCATGCTGATCGTGGCCTGCATCGGCGGCGCGATGTTCACGCTGGCGCCGAGCTGGCCGGTGCTGCTCACCGGCCGCGCGCTGATGGGGGCCGGCTGCGGCGTGATGCTGATCGGCAGCATGGTGGTGATCTCGCGCTGGTTTCCGCCGGATCGTTTCTCCACGCTGACCGCGCTCGTGCTGTCGATCGGTTTGCTCGGCAACCTCGCCGCCACCACGCCGCTTGCCTGGGCATCGCAGGCGGTCGGCTGGCGTCCGGTGTTCGGCGCCGTCGTCGTGTTCACCGCGCTCGCCACGGTCGCGATCTTTCTGGTGGTGCGCGACGCGCCGCCCGGCCATCCCTTTCTGAGCCGAAAGGCGGAGCCGCCCGGCGAGATGCTCAAAGGCTTGATCGAGGTGCTGCGCAACCCGCGCCTGAAGCCGATCCTGGCGCTGAACTTCTGCAACTATGCCTGCACCTTCACCGTGCAAGGCCTGTGGGGCGGCGCATTCCTCCGCGAGGTGCATGGCTTGAGCCCGATCGCGGCCGGTAATGTCCTGCTCTGTGCCGTGATCGCCTACCAGGCCGGCATGCTCGCCTTCGGCCCGCTCGACCGCCGGCTCGACACCCGCAAGTGGATCGCCATCGGCGGCACCTCGGCGATCATTTTGCTGCTTGCGATTCTGGCGCTGTTCTCCCACCCGCCCGCCTGGCTGCCGGTCGGCGTCATCGTCGCCATGGGCTTCTTCTCCGCCTCCAGCACCATGGTGATGACCCACGGCCGCGGTATCTTCCCCGACCGCCTGATCGGCCGCGGCATCTCCACCATGAATACGTCAGTGATGCTCGGCGTCGCCTGCATGCAGACGCTCTCCGGCATCATCATCGGCGCGTTCGAGCCGCTGGCGAACGGCGCGCGCACGGAGGAGGCCTATCGCGCGCTGTTCGGCACGCTGACGCTGGTGCTGATCGTCGCGGTTGCGGTTTACAGCCGCTCGCAGGATGTGAAGCCGAGTGAGGAGATGAAGGCGGCGAGGCGGTAGTTAAAAAAAGCAGGGCGCGACCGGCATCATCACGGTCGCGCCCTACGTCGCCGGTCAATAGGCAAGGGGAATAACCGGCTGCCGGGTTGCAGTCCGCCTTGTCCCATTCCAAGCTCATGCATCGCAAACGAGCAGGCGCGATACCTGTCGATCACTTCAGATGGCGGCGATCGCGACCAGCGTTCGCGATGGCCTCGTCTTGATCCCGGTTGCAGTGCACGATTGCCAATCTGCCCCAGCGGGAGGATGTTTTGGCCGCAGGCACAAGGGAGAGCGGCATGAGCAAGGCAGGTCACGACAATCGCTACCGCAACCAGGACGACGAAATCAGCCACAAGCACGGAAACACCTTGATCGGCACCTTGCGCAAGATTTACGGACAGGGGTTTGCCGCCGGTTATCCTCCGACCGAGAAGCTGAGCGATGTTTTGCTTCACCTGAACGAGACATCCCTGAGCCAGCTTCGCCGCGACTACAAAACCGGTCATCTCGACCACAAGATCACGAACGTCTCGGGCTGAAAGCGTGCCTGTCACCATCGACTACTACATGTCGCTCACCTCGCCGTGGACTTATCTCGGCAGCGCGTCGTTCGCGGAGATCGCCGGGCGCAATGGCGCGACCGTCAACATCAAGCCCTGCAAGTTCGGGCCGATCTTCGAACAGACCGGCGGGCTGCCCCTGCCGAAGCGCTCTCCGCAGCGGCGCGCCTACCGGATGATGGAGTTGAAGCGCTGGCGCGAGGTGCTGGGCATTCCGATCAATCTTGAGCCGAAGCATTTTCCTTGCGACGACGTCGCGGCGACCCGCTTGGTGATCGCGGCCAAGCTGCAAGGCAAGAATGCCCACAGGCTGTCCCTTGAGCTTGGGCGCGCGGTATGGGAACGGGAGGAAACGCTCGCCGATCCCACCGCGATTTCATTGGCCGCCCAGCGCGCCGGCCTTGATGCCGCGGAGCTTCGCGCGGGCGCGCCTTCGGACGCCGAGCTCGACGGGCTGCATGAGAAGTTTACGCAGGAGGCGCTGACAGCAGGCGTCTTCGGTGCGCCGAGCTACGTGCTGCCTTCCGGCGAGATCTTCTGGGGCCAGGACCGGCTGGATCTGCTGGAACGCGCTTTGAAGACGCTGGCTTAAACAAAAAAGCAGGGCGCGACCGGCATCACCACGGTCGCGCCCTACGTCGCCGGTCAATGGGGCAGGGGGAATAACCGGCTGCCGGGATGACTCCGAGCCCCCCGGACTCGTTCCATGGTGCCGCAAATATTTTTCGTACACGGTTAAGTGATCGATAAGCGCCGGACCTACGGCTACTCGGTTCGGGTTGTGTTCGTGATCGCCATGGGGCGAGGGACACAGAGCCATGTCACAGATTTTCAAAGCAATTTTTGCACTTCTTGCCGTCTTCGCCACGTTTGGCGCCGTTCAGCTTGCTTCCGGTCACGACCTCGCCAGCCGGCTGAAACTCGCCGCGACCTCACCCGGAACAGACATCAACCGCGGGGCAGACATCAACCGCGCCGGCAAGGCCGACCGCGCGGCCGTTAAAGCCGCGACGGGCCAGACCGAGACGATTACGATCCGGACCGTCGGCCTCGACGACACATCCGTGGTGGTACGTGTTCCCGTGGTTCAAGAGGAGGCGCGGAACCGCCCGTCGCCACCGGCCAAGCCAGACAACAAGCCCAGCAAGTCACAGACCGCGATCGCCTGCGAACCGCCCGTCAGTGTGTTGACCGAAGTCGCAAAACTGCTCCAGCCTGGCCGTTGCGTGACCTGATCCAATGGGCAGAGGTCTGTAGGGTGGGCAAAGGCGCGATGCGCCGTGCCCACCATCTATCATTGAGCACGCTTCGTGATGGTGGGCACGCGGAGCCTGTCGTCACTCCGCGAGCGCCGCTCCTCGCTGGGCGCGCATTCGCGCGACCCGTTGGCTTTCCCACCCTACTCGCGAATAGTCCATGCGTCGCATAAAGAAAGAATGGATTGCTTCGCTGCGCTCGCCATGACGTGGATGGGCCGCTGCGTGCTGGATCGGCATGCGCGCGGAACGACAACTTCGTTATCTCACGACGGCCGAGCTCGCCTACTCCGCCGGCGCTTCGCTCTCGCTGCTGCTGGCGTTGGCGCGGCTCGCGAGAAATCCCAGTGCCAGTCCGCCGATTGCGAGAATCGGGATCAGCTTCTTGACGCCGATGGCGCGGATCAACTGGATGCCGGTCGCGACCAGCATCGGATCGGACAGCACGGTCTGCGCGGTGGATTTCACTTTAGCCGCCTGTTTGGCGCGCGCCTCGATCTGCTTCTTGCGCACCATGTACCAGCCGGCCGCGATGAGCGCGACCACGAAGAAGATGGCGGCACCGGTGAGGCAAGCTTGCACGGGACCGTACCGCTCCAGCACGAACACGAAGGCCGCCGCGCACAGAAAAGCGGCCGTGACCAGCAACGCCATGGCCGCCGCTGCCGCCAGCGAGGTCAGCCGCAACGCGGTGCCGGTCGATTCCTTGAAATCGTCGATCAGTCGCTGAAACATGGCCACGCCTCAATCTGAAAACCGCGTCAACGAAACACGCCGCAGCGCTCCGTCGCCACGGGAATGCAAGAGGCGATGCAAGGCATGGCTGCCCAGCGCACGCGATCCGTCGCCAAACCTACCTACGCCACGCCACACCGATCAGAAAGCCGATCCCCAGCGCCACGGCGACGGTTGCCAGCGGACGCTGCGTGATGGCGTCTTCCAGCGTCTCCTCGATCGAAGAGGCGGCGTCCTGGGCTGCGTCCATCATCGCGCTGCCGCGCTCCGACACGTCGTCGACCACCTGTTCTGCATTGGCGCGCGCCTGCCTGTAGCCATGCCGCGCCTGCTTACCGGCGGTGCCGGCAAAACTGCTCAGCGCGTCGGTGATCTGCTCGGTGAGAGCCGCGATATCGTTTTTCACAGCGGTCATATCCTTCTGCAGGCGCTCGTAGGTCGCTTTGTCCGTCAGATTCTTCATTGCGGCGTCAGACATCGAAAGCTCCCGGGTACTGAGTTCATCCACGGAACAAACGCTTCGTGGAACGGGAAGTTCCCCGGCCTAATCTTCCGGCAGTTGCGGCGAATCCGGCGGCATCAAATGCTCCTTCACGATCAGCGCGACGATCAGAAGTGGCGACGACAGGAACGCGCCCATCGGGCCCCACAGCCAAGTCCAGAACGCCACCGCCAGGAATACCGCAAGCGCGTTCAGCGCCAGCCGGCGGCCGATGATCGTCGGTGTCAGGAAATGGCCTTCCAGGAAAGTCATCACGGCGAATATGGCCGGCGCCAGCAGCCCAGCGCTGATGGTCGGGAGCGCGACAATGCCGACCACGACCAGCACGGCAAACATCGCCACCGGGCCAATGATCGGAATGAAATTCAGGATCGCCGCCAGCGCGCCAAGACTGGCCGGGTTGGGCATGCCCGTGACCGCGCAGATCAGGCCGGTGGCGATGCCGACGCCGACATTGATCATGGTCACCACCAACAGATAGTTGCCGAGATGCTCCTCGATCTCGTTGAGGATCCGCAGCGTCCGCAGCCGCCACGCGCGCTCGCCGAAATTCAGGATCAGGGCCCGGCGCAGGTCCCGCCAGCTCGCGATGAACAGGATCAGCGTTGCGATGAACAGCAGGAATTCGGCAAAGGTCGGCGACAGGAATTCCAGCGTCGGCTGCACCCAGTCGGCCTTGGGCAGATACAATGTCGTCAGCGTATCGGGCCCGCCGAGCATACTCTGCAGCTCCTGCCACTGCGCGAGCGGCCGGTCGAACACGTGCAGCTTGTCCTTTAAAAGCGCTCCCAACTCCGGAAGCTTGCCGCTCCATTCGATCGCGGGCGAGGCGATCAGGCCGACCATGAAAGAGGTCGCGGCGCTGGCGGCCGCCACGATCAGCACCGCGGCGACCGCGCGCGGAATGCGGTAGCGTTCCAGGAAGTTGGCGGCCGGCGACAGCATGGTGCCGACGATGAAAGCCAACGTGATCGGCAGAAACAACGCCTTGGCGAGATAGAGGCCGGTGATGATGCAGATGATCAGAAGACCCACGAGGCAGATCGCAACTACTTCCGTGCGACGGATGACCGGCGGCAAATCGAGCTTGCTCTCGGGGACCGTTGTGCCTTCCTGCTCGTGGGAAAGCTGGCGTTCACCGGGCAACGGCCTTGTCGGCGGGGATTTGGCGGCCAAAGGCTTGGTGGGCGAAGGCTTGGTGGGAGTGACGCTCACAATGGCTTCCCTCGCCCGAAGCGGCGGTGACACGGCATAAGCGACGTCGCGAACCGGACTTCGATCATAACGTGACGCGAAGGTGCGAGTTCCAATCGCGTAGGCGTGAGCGGTGTCGCACTTGACGTGATGCGACGCGACATCGGCGGTTCGGAACCGCCGGCTCGCGGCGGCGTTTGTTGGAGCAGAGCATCCAGCGATGCACAATCCCACGGGGCAGGTCCCATGACACAGTCCTCCGATCGCCGGCCTTCGTCGCGCGTGGCGAGCGCATTTGTCCTCGTCGCCGCCGTCTTGCTGACGCCCTCGGCACTCTCGAGCGCTGCGAACGCGCAGACGCTCGGCTACGCGTCCACCCAGCCGAATGGCTATCCCGCTGATGAGGTGATTGCCTCCGACGAAGGCGCGACGCCCGAACGGCTTCGCCGCGCCGTCGTCCCCTTCGGCACGACCGAGGCGCCGGGCACCATCGTCATCGATACCGGCAACACCACGCTCTATTACGTGCTCGGTCAGGGCCGGGCCATCAGGTACGGCGTCGGCGTTGGCCGCGAAGGCTTTACCTGGGCCGGAGTGCAGACCATCAGCCGCAAGGCGGAATGGCCGGATTGGCATCCGCCTAGCGAGATGATCGCGCGCCAGCCCTATCTGCCGCGCTTCATGGCCGGCGGTCCCGGCAATCCGCTCGGCGCCCGGGCGATGTATCTCGGCACCAGCCAGTACCGCATTCACGGCACCAACGATCCCTCGACGATCGGGAAATTCGTCTCGTCCGGCTGCATCCGCCTGGTCAATGAGGACGTCATGGATCTGTTCAACCGCGTTGATGTCGGCACCAGGGTCGTGGTGTTGCCGAAGAGAGCACCGGTCATGGCGCGCGGCGGGGATTCCAGGACCGGCATCGCGGCGCGTCCGGCCGCCGCGCATGCGCGCCCCGTCGCAATTGCTCCGTCGGGCCGTCAGGCGATGAACCTGACGCCGCAGCTCAACTGAAGTGATGCCTGGTACTGCGTGAGGGAGAGCGTTGATGCGATCTGGAAAACTGGCGGTATGGGGAGCAGCCGCGCTGGCGTGCGCGTCGGCGCTGGCGCCTGCCGCGCAGGCGCAGGACTTCTTCTCGCAATTATTCGGCGGATTCGCCCGCCCGCGCCATCAGCCCACTATCCAGATGCCAAATGATGACGGCCAGGTGTATGCGCCGCGCGGCGAGGGGCGCACCCGTTACGGCGGTGGCGGTCAGGCGTATTGCGTGCGGACCTGCGACGGGCGCTACTTCCCGCTCACAGCGTCCGACAACGCAAGCCGGGGGGCCTCCTGCAACAAGCTGTGCCCGGCGAGCGAGACCAAGGTGTTCTACGGCAGCAGCATCGACGCCGCGGCCGCCGAGAACGGAAAAGCCTATTCGGACTTGCCGAACGCGTTCCGCTATCGCAACGAACTCGTCAGCGGCTGCACCTGCAACGGCAAGGACCAGGTCGGGCTGGCACAGGTCAAGATCGAGGACGACCCGACGCTGCGCAAGGGCGACATCGTCGCCGGCGAGAACGGGCTATTGGTCGCGGGCCGCAGCGGCGACAGGCGCGGCGCCGAACTGAACTTCTCACCCGCCTCCGGCAAGGTCCGCGCCAAGTATGGGCGCGTGCCCGTGGTGGCGCGGGATTGAGAATGATTGCCGGCTGTCATGGCCGGGTCAAGCCCGGGCATGACGAGTATAGGTGAATTACGCCGCGCGGATCTTGCCGAGGAACGCGGTGACCTGATTGCCGAGTTGCTGGCTCTGCGTCTCCAGCGTCTGGGAAGCCTGCTTGACGTCCTCGGCGGCGGCCGCTGCCGCGTCGGCATCGGCCTTCACGCCAGTGATGTTGTCGGACACGTTCTTGGTGCCCTGCGCGGCAAACTGGGTGCTGCGGGTGATCTCCTGCGTCGCGGCACCCTGTTGCTGCACGGCGGCGGCAATCGCGGTCGCGACCTCGTTGACCTCCACCGATGATGCTGCCGATGCCCTTGATGGCGTCGATGGCCTCGCCGGCAACGCGCTGGATATCCGAGATCTGCTCGGAAATCTCCTCGGTCGCCTTCGCGGTCTGGCTTGCCAGCGACTTGACCTCGGAGGCGACCACCGCAAAGCCGCGGCCGGCCTCGCCGGCGCGCGCGGCCTCGATGGTGGCGTTGAGTGCCAAGAGGTTGGTCTGCGCGGCGATGGTATTGATCAGGCCGACGACTTCGCCGATCCGCCCTGCCGACTGCGCCAGCCCCTGAACGGTGCCGTCGGTATTGCGCGCCTGGCCGACCGCGCGGCTGGCGATGCTGGCGGCGTGCGCCGCCTGCTGGCTGATGTCGTTGATCGAGGCGCTGAGCTCTTCGGAAGCCGCCGCGACCGTCTCGACGCTCATCGAGGCGTCGCCGGAGGCCTTCTCGGCGACCTGGACGCGCTCGTTGGTCTGACGCGAAATCGCCGAGAGGCCGGTCGAGGTGGTCCGCATCTGGCCGGAAGCATCGCCGAGCTGGGTGAGCGTCTCGCGCACCATGCCCTCGAACTCGCCGACATAGCTCTCGATCGCCTGCTGCCGCGCCATCGCGCCGGCGTTGCGCTCGCGCTCCTGCACCTCGATCCGCGCCTTGTCGGCAGCCTGCTGCTTGAACGTCTCCAGTGCGCCGGCCAGCGCGCCGATTTCGTCGTGGCGCGCGGCATAGCCGGTATCGACGCCGAGGTCGCCGGCTGCGACTTTCAGCATGGCGTCGCGCATGGCGTGCAGCGGCTTGATGATGCGGCGGGTAACGATCGCCATGGCGCCGAATGCCAGCGCCAGCGCACCGGTCAGCAATGCGAGCTGCATCGTCAGGGAGCGTTGGGCGGTGGAGCGCAGGTGCGCGGCGTGATCCTTGGCGGCGTCGAGCGCGGCCTCGGCCACGGCGACGGCGGCAGCGAGGCGCCCGACCGTGACCGGGGTCCACTGGTTGGCGGTCATTTCCGGCTTCGCACCATCCGCAATCTGCGTCAGTAACCGGTCACGCAGGTCGAGATAGGACGGCTCGAAATACGCGGTCTTGGTCGCGGCGATCGCACTCGAGATCGCGGCAGGCAACTGCATTCCCGACGCGGTCAGCCCCAGCGCACCCCACGCGGCATCGATGCCGCCGACGTATTTCGGGTAGGCAAGCCTCGCCTCCGGCGTGACCTTGCCTGAGCTCAGCCCGGTCGAAACGATCAGCGAGGCCTCGCCGGCGGTGTTGCGCAACAGCCAGGCGATCTGCTTGATCGCCAGCAATTGGTCGATGGTCGCGTCCTGGTGATTGACGGCCGCACCCAGCGCCCCGGACAGCTTCTCCAGCGTCTCCAGCATGGCGCTGGCGGCAGTCATGTACTCCTTGGCCAGCTCGGGTCGGCGCGCGGCCTTCGGCTTGGCCACGGCTTCCCAGAACTCCTTCTGCAGCGCGGTCATCGTCCGGTAGAGGCGGTCGAACTCAGGGATTAACGTCTGGTGCTGCGCGAACTCCAGGCTGCCGAGCAGGCCGAGCGCATTGCCCATCGCCGGCATTTCGGTGTCGCGGATGTTGCGCAGATACTTCTCGATATCGGCATCCATCGGCGCATCGGAATTCAAGAGCCGGTTGGTCGTGGAGCGATCGGTGCGCAGATTGTGCATCGCCTTGAACATGTTTGCGGAGGCGTCGGCGATGACCGCGATGCGGCTTGCCACCTGCAAGCGGCCCCAGGAGTCCCAGGCGCTAAGCGAGAATCCAACCACCACGCAGAATGAGGTGATGAGGATGACGGCTTTCAGCAGCGCGGATACGGTCAGACGGTTCAACATGATGCTCCCCCGAGGCGTCGTGGCCATTTGGAGGGCAAACGGTAAATACTTGTCGAGTGAGAGCCGCGTAGTACTACGAGGATTCCTTGAAATAACTGCAATTTTCCAAGCGGGCTCGGTTCCATGGTGCGGAACCCGGGGCGCCCCTTCACGTTAACAAAACACTACCAGCGCATTTTCCGGCCAACGCCGAGGGGGCTTCGCATGCTTGTCAGTATACTCATCACGTTCCTGGTTGTTATCCTCGTCCTCTATCTCATCAACCTCCTGCCGATCGATGGCCGCGCCAAGCAGATCGCCCGCGTCGTGGTGATCATTCTGGGCGTGATCTCGCTGTTGAGATACATCGCGGTGATTTAGCCGTAGCCACCAACGAAAAGCCCCGGCGTGGGGCGGGGCTTTTTCGCTCGAAAGCGTGTTCCTATTTCAAGGTCCTGAACCAGTCGTCCACGTCCTTGCGGATCTGGTCCTTGGCGAAGCCGTAGCGCTGCTGCAGCTTGCCTTCGAGTTGTTCGCGGCGGCCCTCGATGACGTTCAGATCGTCATCGGTAAGCTTGCCCCACTTCTCCTTGGCGGAGCCCTTGAACTGTTTCCAGTTGCCTTCAACCCTGTTCCAATCCATCGCCATCTCCTCCTCAGTTGGTATGGCGATCAACGGACAAAAAGCTCAGGCGTTCCGCTAGAATCAATGCGGCATCGTGACGTGTCGCGGCGGGCTCAGCCTGCCGCCTTTGCCTCGCGGCGGCGCGCGGTGAGGATGTATTCGGTGTAGCCGTTCGGCTGCTCGCGACCCTTGAAGACGAGATCGCAGGCGGCCTGGAAGGCAACGCCGTCGAACGAAGGTGCCATCGGCTTGTAGAGCGGGTCGCCGGCATTCTGCTTGTCCACTACGACTGCCATGCGCTTCAACGATTCCATCACCTGATCCTTGCTGACGACGCCATGCGCCAGCCAGTTCGCCAGATGCTGGCTGGAAATCCGCAACGTCGCGCGGTCTTCCATCAGGCCGACGTCATGGATGTCGGGCACCTTGGAGCAGCCGACGCCCTGGTCGATCCAGCGCACGACATAGCCGAGGATACCCTGACAGTTGTTGTCGATCTCCTGCTTCACATCATCGGGCGCCCAGTTCGACTGCGAAACCGGAATGGTGAGGATGTCGGAGAGTTTTGCGCGCTGGCCGCCCTTGGCGAGCTCTTCCTGTCGCGCGATCACGTTGACTTGGTGATAATGCAGCGCGTGCAGCGTGGCCGCCGTCGGCGAGGGCACCCACGCCGTGGTCGCGCCGGCCTGTGGATGGCCGAGCTTCTGGCTGAGCATGTCGGCCATCTTGTCGGGTGCCGCCCACATGCCCTTGCCGATTTGGGCATGGCCGGGCAGGCCGTCGATCAGTCCCATGTCGACGTTCCAGTCCTCATAGGCCTTGATCCAGGGCTGCGCCTTCATGTCGTTCTTGCGGATCATCGGACCCGCTTCCATCGAGGTGTGAATCTCGTCGCCGGTGCGGTCGAGGAAGCCGGTGTTGATGAAGCAGATGCGCTTCGAGGCGTTCTGGATGCAGGCCTTCAGGTTCACCGTGGTGCGGCGCTCCTCGTCCATGATGCCGACCTTCATGGTGTTCTCGGGCAGTCCGAGCAGCTTTTCCACCTCGCTGAACAGTTCACAGGTCAGCGCGACTTCGTCGGGGCCGTGCATCTTCGGCTTGACGATATAGACCGAGCCGGTGCGGCTATTCCTGACTTTCGAATTGCCCTTGAGGTCGTGGATCGCAAGCAGACCGGCGACCGCAGCATCCAGAAGTCCTTCTGGAATCTCCTCGCCCTTTTCGTCGAGCACGGCGTCGGTGAACATGTGATGGCCGACGTTACGCATCAGCAGCAGGCTGCGACCGTGCAGCGTCAGCTCCTTGCCGTCGGGCGTCTTGTAGACGCGGTCAGGGTTGAGAGATCGTTGAACCGTCTTGCCACCCTTTTCGAAGTCGGCCGAAAGCGTGCCGTTCATCAGGCCGAGCGTGTTGCGATAGACCAGCACCTTGTCTTCGGCGTCGACCGCGGCAACCGAGTCTTCCATGTCGAGAATGGTGGAAACCGCCGATTCCAGAATCATGTCGGCGACACCGGCCGGATCGTCCTTGCCGATCGAATGATTGCGGTCGATCTTCACTTCGACGTGCATGCCATTGTTGACGAGCAGGACCGCGGAAGGCTGAGCGGCGTCGCCCTGGTAGCCGGCGAACTGCGACGCGGATTTTAGCGCGGTGGCGTTGCCGCTCTTCAGTTTCACCGCAAGCTGGCCGGCGATCACGCTGTACGACGTCACATCGGTGTGGCTGCCGGTCGCGAGCGGCACGGCGGAATCGAGGAACGCCTTGGCCTTGGCGATCACCTTGTCGCCGCGTGCCTTGTTATAGCCCTTGCCGCTCTCGCTCGGATCGTGCGGAATCGCATCGGTGCCATAGAACGCGTCATACAGTGAGCCCCAGCGCGCATTCGCCGCGTTCAGCGCGTAGCGGGCATTGGTCAGGGGAACGACGAGTTGCGGTCCGCAGATCTTGCCGATCTCCTCGTCGACATCTGATGTCTCGACCTTCTGCGTAGCCGGCTCGGGGAGGAGATAACCGATCTCCTTCAGGAACGCCGTATAGGCGTTCATGTCGAACGCCTTGCCCTTGTTGGCGCGGTGCCAGCCGTCGATCTTGACCTGCAGCGCGTCGCGGAAGGCGAGCAGCTCGCGATTTTTCGGCCCGAGCTTTTTGACGATGGCGGCGACGCCGGCCCAGAATGCATCGGGTGAAATCCCGGTCTTGGGAGTTGCCTCCTTGGCGATGAAGTCGAACAGGACAGGGGCGATCTTCAATCCGTGGGCATCGACACGATTCATGACAGGCTTTCTCAGGTAAAACTGGCGTTCGCTGGCTGGTTTTCGGGCGAAAACAGCAGAAAACGCGCCAAAGGGGCGACGTTGGCCGCCCTTTTAGCCCTAAAGCCGGGTCGATGAGAAGGCCCCAAAAAGCCTAGATGTTCGCCGCCAGGTCGACGAGTTCGTCGAACAGAATGCCGGTCTCCGCCAGCATTCGCTCGATATCGTCGGTTGCGTCCGAAACCGAGCGCGCAGAGGTGTCGATGCGCAGCTCCGCCTGGACGGGCGGTTGGTAGTCGCTGCCGATGCCGGTGAAAGCCTGCAGCGTGCCCGCGCGCGCCTTAGCATAGTGGCCTTTGGGATCGCGGCTCTCGCAGACTTCGGCAGGCGTCGCGACGTAGATCTCGCGGAACGAAGCGTCGGCGATGCGTCGCGCGGCTGCGCGATCGTCCGCCGACGGCGAGACCGCCGCGACGACGGCAATGTGCCCGTTGCGCGCCAGATGGGTCGCAACTTCCGCCAGCCGGCGGATGTTCTCGGTGCGGTCCTGCGCCGAGAAGCCGAGATCGCCGTTGAGGCCGGCGCGCAGCGTGTCGCCATCGAGCAGGATGGGCGAACCGCCGCGCGAAAACAGCCGTCGCTCGAGTGCGCGCGCCAGCGTCGATTTGCCCGAACCCGGCAAGCCGGTCAGCCAGATCACCGCGCCGTTGTGGCGGTAGCGCGCCGAGCGCTCTTCCGGGCGCAATGCGGATTCCACCGGCACGATGTCGATCGGAACGGCGCGCTGTCCGGCGTCGACCGACAGCACGAGGCCGCCGCCGGCGATGCGGCCATTGACCTCGATTACCAGCCGACCGGTGCGCGAATTTTCCTGATAGGGATCGGCCGCGATCGGCTGAGCCAGCGAGATGTCGATTTCGCCGACGTGATTGCGCGCGATCGCCGTGGTCTCCTCGTTGGAGAGTTCACCTGGATCGACCGCCTTCTCGATCGCCACCACGCTGGCGCGGGTTTCCCGCGTGCCGAGGCGGATCAGGATCTGGTCGCCTTTCGACAGCGGCTTGTCGTGCAGCCAGAAAATGCGCGCGCGAATGCGCCGTGTGTCGCGCGGGGTAGCTCCCGCATGGGCGATGACATCGCCGCGCTCGATGAACAATTCGCGGTCGAGCGTGATGCCGACCGAGCGGCCGGCGCCGTGGCTGCCGTTGAGCGGCGTCACCGGCCAGCTCTCCACCGTCTTGATCTTCGCGATCTTGCCGGCGGGCATGATGACGATTTCATCGCCGGCACTCAGATGTCCGGACTCGATGCGGCCCGCAACAATGCGGCGGTCGTCGAACTTGTAGATCGCCTGCACCGGCAGCCGCAGCGCCAGTTGCTCCAGCGGCCGCGCCGGCTCGAGCGCGTCAAGCGCTTTGACGACGGTTGGTCCCTGGTACCAGCCGATCCGTGGCGTCTGCTCGGCGACGCCGTCGCCGTCGCGTGCGGAAATCGGAATCACGGCCGAGGGCGTCACGCCAAGGCCGATGAGATGCGCCGAAATTTCGTCGCTGATCTCCTTGAAGCGATCCGCGCTGAAATCGACGCGGTCCATCTTGTTGACGACGATCGCGACCTGCTTGATGCCCAACAGATGCAGCAGATAGCCGTGCCGCCGGGTCTGGTCGCGCACGCCTTCCAGCGCGTCGATGATCAGCACCGCACCGTCGGCCTGCGAGGCGCCGGTGATCATGTTGCGCAGGAATTCGGCATGGCCAGGCGCGTCGATCAGTACGACGTCGCGCGAGCGGGTGCGGAAGCGGATTTGCGTGGTGTCGATGGTGATGCCCTGGTCGCGCTCGGTCTGCAGCGCATCGAGCAGGAACGACCATTCGAACGGCATGCCGCGCCGTGCGCTGACGGCTTGCAACATCTCCAGCTTGCCTTCGGGCAGGCTGCCGGTCTCGTGCAGCAGGCGACCGACCAGCGTGGATTTGCCGTGATCGACGTGACCGACGATGACGATGCGCACTTGCGGGCGGGTGGTGCCGTTCGGTGTTGCCGAAACGCTGGCAGGCAGGATCATGTTCATCGCAACGCTCACAGCAAATGTCCGTTAGAGATAGCCGGCGACGCGCAGCCGCTCGAAAGCATCTTCGGTTTCATGATCCAGCGCGCGGCCGGCGCGCTCCGGCACCTTGGTGCCGTCGAGCTCGGCGAGGATCTCGTCGATGCTGGAGGCGGTCGACGCCACCGGATTGGTGATGTCCTGATCGCCCAGCGAGCGATAGCGCTTGCCGTCCTTCGAGAGATAGAGCGGAATGATCGGAATGTTTTCGCGCTTGGTGTAGGCCCAGATGTCGGCCTCGGTCCAATGCAGGATCGGGTGGACGCGTAGATGTGCGCCTTGCGGCACTGATGCGTTGAATTGATCCCAGAACTCCGGGGGCTGGTCGCGCACGTCCCAGCCGCCTTCGAGTCCGCGCGGCGAGAACACGCGCTCCTTGGCGCGCGTGGCCTCCTCATCGCGGCGGATGCCGGCAATCAATCCGTCGAAGCCATATTTGGTCAGGGCCCACTTCAGCCCTTCGGTCTTGCGGGCGGCCGAACGTGCGGCCGGCGGTAGCGTTGGATCGACGGCATCGATCGACGGGCAGGGTTCGACCTTCAGATCGAGATCCCACTCTTTTCCGAAGCGATCGCGGAAGGCGTACATCTCGGGAAATTTCTTGCCGGTATCGACGTGAAGCGCCGGAAACGGCACGCGGCCGAAGAAGGCCTTGCGCGCCAGCCAGATCATCACGTTGGAATCTTTTCCGAGCGACCACAGCAGCGCGAGTTTTTTCAACCGCGCAAACGCCTCGCGCAGAATGTAGATGCTCTGCGCCTCGAGCTCGTCGAGATGATCCATCGAGGGCGGCGGCAGCCGTCCATCGGCGAAAATTTGTTCGACGGTGGCGCCGCTTTTGCGGTCAGCGCCACGCAACCGGTCTTTGGCAGAGTCGGGATTGAGAAGATGCATCTCTGGGCCTTGGCCTTGGAGGGCGAAAATTCTATAGTTGCGACGCAATCGAGAAGAAATAATTTTCTCTTTGCGGGCGTTGAACGAGACATATATAGAAAATAATTCCAGTCAACCCCGAAGTGGGGGAAGCGAGTTTCGCATGCGATTTCTGCCCGTGTTTCTCGATCTGCAAAGCGGTGTGGTGCTGCTCGTCGGAGCCGGCGAACTCGTGCGCGCGAAGTTGCGCCTCCTGGCATCAGCCGGTGCAGACATTCGCTGGTATGCGACCGACGGCAGCCATGACGTTTCGGGACTCGATGCGGCCGCTGCCGCGCGGATCCAACGCGCAACCGGCGATCCGCTTACGGCCGATCTTGCGGGTGTCATCGCGGTACTCTGCGCCGGCGCCGGTGATGTCGGCGTTGCGATGTCGGTGCGCGCGAAGGCGGTCGGTCTGCCTGTCAACGTGATGGACGATCTCGCGCACTCGACTTTCATCTTTCCCGCGATCGTCGATCGCGGCGACGTCGTCGTCGCCGTCGGCACCGGCGGCGCGTCGCCAGTGGTCGCACGTCGCGTGCGCGAGCGCATCGAAGCGGTGCTGCCGGCGCGCATCGGCGATCTCGCCGGCTTCATCGGCAGCTTTCGTAAATCGATCCATGCGCGCATTCCCGAATTTGCGCTGCGCCGCCGCTTTTGGGAGCGCGTGATTGACGGCCCGATCGGTGCGCTGGTTCTGGCCGGGCGCAAGGCCGAGGCGGAAACCGCGTTGAATGAAATCGCCGATCCCTCCGCCTTCGCTGGCGCGAGCAAGGACGGCAAGGCCGAGGGCAGGGTGACGCTGGTCGGCGCGGGGCCGGGCGATCCGGATCTGCTCACCATCAAGGCGTTGCGCGCGCTGCAGGATGCCGACGTGGTTTTCTACGACGAGCTGGTCTCGCCGGAAATTCTCGACCGCATCCGTCGCGACGCTTCGCGCATTCCGGTCGGCCGTCGCGTCGGCAAGCCCGGCATCGGCCAAGACGCGATCAACAAATTGCTGATTGAAGCTGCAAAATCTGGACAGCGCGCGGTGCGGCTGAAGGGCGGCGACCCCTTCATCTTCGGCCGCGGCGGCGAGGAAATCGAAGTGCTGCGCGCCGCCGGCGTTGCCTATTCGGTGGTGCCGGGCATCACCGCAGGCCTCGGCGCCGCCGCGCAGTTCGAGGCGCCGCTGACCTATCGGCATGAAGCGCTGCGCATCACTTTCCTGACCGCGCACAAGGCAAAGGATGCCGAGAACGTCGACTGGTCGGTGCTGACAGACAAGAAGATGACCATCGTGGTCTATATGGGCATGACCGCCGCGCCGTCGGTCCGCGCGGGCCTGTTGGCTGCCGGCCGGTTGCCGCAAACGCCCGTCGGCGTGTTCGCACGGGTGACGCGGCCGGATGCGCAGGCCGTGGTCGGGACGCTCGAAAACCTTCCCGCGCTGGTCGAAAAAATCGATGGCGGCCCCGCCATCCTCATCATCGGCGACGTCGTCGCGCATTCCGCGCCGTGGCGCCAGTCCAACCTCAATCAAGTCATCTCAAAACTATTGGATGCTGCCGAATGACCTCTCCGCTCGAACAAAAGAAAATCAGAATCACGGGGCCGTCGGTCGTGACCGCCAATCGCACCTGGGATGGCGCCGTGGTCTACCGGACCGCACAACATGGGTGGTCGACCGCTCTGTCCGACGCTGCGATCGTGAGCACTTCGGATGATGCGCGTGCGTTGCTCGCCGAAAGCGCGGCCGATGACGTCGGCGCGGTCGGTGCCTATATCGCGCCCGTCGAGCTCAAGGGCCGGGTGGTCGAGCCCGGCAACCTTCGTGAACACATCCGGTCGAAGGGCCTCACCATCGACCTTCTTCCGGCCTAAAGGCTGATCCATCATGTATGCATATGACGAACTCGACCGCACGCTCATCAACGAGCGGGTTTCGGAATTCCGCGATCAGGTGAAGCGCCGCCTCTCGGGCGAACTCACCGAGGACGAATTCAAGATGCTGCGGCTGCAGAACGGCGTGTACCTGCAATTGCACGCCTACATGTTCCGCGTCGCGATCCCCTATGGCACGCTGTCGTCGAAGCAGTTGCGCCGGCTCGCCCACATTGCCCGCCGCTACGATCGCGGTTACGGCCATTTCACCACGCGGCAGAACATCCAGTTCAACTGGATCAAGCTTGCCGAGTTGCCCGATGCGCTGGCCGAGCTTGCCGAGGTCGGTATCCACGCGATGCAGACCTCCGGCAATAACATGCGCAACGTCACCTCGGACCAATGGGCGGGCGTCGCGCCCGGCGAGGTCGAGGATCCCCGCATCTGGTCGGAGATTCTGCGTCAGCACACCACGCTGCATCCGGAATTCTCGTTCCTGCCGCGCAAGTTCAAGATCGCGATCACCGCATCCGAGCACGACCGTGCCGCGATCAAGATCCATGACATCGGCTTGCGCCTGCACAAGAACGCCGACGGCGAGACCGGTTTCGAGGTGCTGGTCGGCGGCGGCCTTGGCCGCACGCCGTTCATCGCCAAGACCATCAAGCCGTTCGTAGCCGGCCGCGACATTCTCAGCTATGTCGAGGCGATCCTGCGCGTCTACAACCAGTATGGCCGCCGCGACAACATCTACAAGGCGCGCATCAAGATCCTGGTGCATGAGCTCGGCATCGAGAAGTTCGCGCGTGAGGTCGACGAGGAATGGAGGCAGATGGGCCACGGCGCCCTGACACTCGACCATTCCGTCATCGAGGAGGTGCGTTCGCGCTTCTCCTATCCGGCTTACGAGAAGCTTCCGCACATGCCGGACGAGCTGAAGCAGGCCGCGCATGATCCGCTGTTCGAGCGCTGGCGCAAGAACTCGGTGGCCCCGCACAAGGTGCAGGGCTATTCGATCGTGACGCTGTCGCTGAAGCCGGTGGGCGGCCCACCCGGCGATGCCACCGCCGACCAGATGGACGCGATCGCCGATCTCGCCGACAAATACTCCTTCGGCGAAATCCGCGTCGGCCACGAGCAGAACCTGGCGTTGCCGCATGTTGCCAAGCGCGACCTGCCGCAGTTGTGGAAGGCGCTCGACCGTCTCGGGCTCGCCACGCCGAACGTCAATCTGGTCACCGATATCATCGCCTGCCCGGGGCTCGATTACTGCTCGCTCGCCAATGCGCGCTCGATTCCGATCGCACAGGAATTGACGCGGCGTTTTGCCAACCACGACACCGCCGACATGATCGGCCGGCTGCACATCAACATCTCCGGCTGCATCAACGCGTGCGGCCATCACCACGTCGGCCACATCGGCATCCTCGGCGTCGAGAAGAACGGCGAGGAGTTTTACCAGATCACGATCGGCGGCCGCGCCGACGAGAACGCGCAGATGGGCGCGCTGATCGGCCCGGCCGTCCCTTATGCGGAAGTTGCCGACGTGATCGAAGACATTGTCGAAGCCTATCTCGCGCTGCGCGACCGTCCCGAAGAACTGTTCGTCGATACGGTCAAGCGTCTGGGCGTCGAGCCATTCAAGGAGCGGGTCTATGCCACTCGTTAAGAACGGAAGAATCGCCACCGACCTGTTCGTCCATGTTGCCGACGGCGCCGAATTGCCGGGCGACGGAGCGGTCCTCATTTCGTCAGCGCGGTTCCTCGAAGATCCGGAAGCCATTCTCAAGCGTGCCGGCAAAACCGGCGTGATCTGGCCGAACAGCCGAGCCGTCGACGACCTCGTGCCCTATCTCGATCGCCTGGCCGCTGTCGCGCTGGTGTTCCCGACCTTCCGTGACGGCCGTGCCTACAGCCAGGCGCGCTTGTTGCGCGAGCGGCATGGCTACGACGGCGAGTTGCGCGCCACCGGCCAGGTGCTGCGCGACCAGTTCGTGTTCATGTCGCGCGCCGGCTTCGACGCGTTCGAGGTGAAGAAGGATGCCGACGCCGATGCCTTCGCCGAGACCATGAAGCGCTATTCGGTGTTCTACCAGCCGACCGGCGATGGCCGCGTCACAGCGCTCAATCGGCGGATGCAGTTGCGTCATTCGGAGAGTGCCGGCCAGTGAGCACGATTTCACAGCAGGTGGTCGCCGCGGGTCCAGCGATCCTTCATTCGGCGCAGACGCTCGACCATACCTTGCGCGACGCTTCGCCGGCGCATGTCATTGAAACTGCGCTGAAGACCGTCGGTCGCGAGCAGCTTGCGCTGGTGTCGTCGTTCGGTACGGAATCGGCGGCTCTGCTCAAGGTGATGGCCGACGTCGATCCCGCGATTCCCGTGATCTTCCTCGATACAGGTTGGCTGTTCGAGGAGACACTCGCCTATCGCGATACGCTGATTGCTGCGCTTGGCCTCCGCGACGTCCGCTCGATCAAGCCGCTGGCAGAAGCGCTCTCACGCCAGGATCCCGATCGCGAATTATGGTTTTCCGATCCCGACGCCTGCTGCCGTATCCGTAAAGTAGAGCCGCTGGCGCGGGCGCTCAAACCGTTCTCGGCCTGGATCAACGGACGCAAGCGTTTTCAGGGCGGCGCGCGCGCTGAGATTCCCGTTGTCGAGGACGACGGCAACAAGCTGAAATTCAATCCGTTTGCCAACGTGTCGCGCGAAGAGATCGAGGCGATCTACGAGCTCGCCAAACTGCCGCCGCATCCGCTGGTCGCCTCCGGTTATCTGTCGGTCGGGTGCATGCCGTGCTCGAGCCGGACGGCGCCGGACGAGGACGCCCGCGCCGGCCGTTGGCGCGGCAGGCCCAAGACGGAATGCGGCATCCATACGACCAAAACTTCCTAGAATCCGGACTTCATAGGACAAGGAAGCTGCGGAACCGCAAACAATGAAATGCGGTTTCGTTGACTAAGGGGCCCTTCGTCGCGACTTATGCGTTCGTGGTTGATGATATGCTTCGTCAAGCCGAATGGAGATCAACGATGATCCGTCGCATTCTGCCGCTTGTTGCCGGATTGCTCTGGGCGAGTTCGGCCTTCGCTGCCGACTACACCTTGCTCAACGTGTCATACGATCCGACGCGCGAGCTGTACGCCGATTTCAACAAGGCGTTCGCGGCGGCCTACCAGAAAGAGAACGGCAAGAGCGTCGAGATCAAGCAGTCGCATGGCGGCTCGGGCTCGCAGGCGCGCGCGGTAATCGACGGGCTGCAGGCCGATGTCGTCACGCTGGCGCTGGCCTATGACATCGACGCCATCGCTGCGAAGGGACTGGTGGCGCCGGATTGGCAGAAGCGCCTGTCGCAAAATGCATCGCCGTATACTTCGACGATCGTATTCCTGGTGCGCAAGGGTAACCCAAAAGCCATCAAGGATTGGGACGATCTGATCAAGCCCGGCGTGCAGGTGATTACGCCGAACCCGAAGACGTCGGGCGGCGCACGATGGAATTACCTGGCCGCATGGGGCTTTGCCGAAAAGAAATTCGGTTCCCCCGACAAGGCGAAGAAGTTCGTCGCTGATCTCTTCAAAAACGTGCCGGTGCTCGATACCGGCGCGCGCGGCTCGACCGTAACTTTCGTCGAGCGCGACGTCGGCGACGTGTTGCTGGCGTGGGAGAACGAGGCATTCCTGGCGCAGCGCGAATTCGGCAAGGGCAAATTCGAGATCGTCGCGCCGCCGTCGTCGATTCTCGCCGAGCCGCCGATTTCTGTCGTCGACAAGGTTGCCGATAAAAAAGGCACGCGAGCCGTCGCCGAAGCCTATCTGAAGTATTGGTATACCAAAGAGGGCCAGGAGATCGCCACGCGCAATTCCTATCGTCCGCGCGATGCGGAAATTGCGAAGGAGCATGAAAAATCCTTCGCCAAGGTCGAACTTTTCACAATCGACGACGTTTTTGGTGGTTGGACCAAGGCGCAGAAAGATCACTTCGGCGAAGGCGGCATTTTCGACCAGATCTACAAGAACTGATCCGGCCAGCGTCAGCCGTAGCGGAAGCGGGGGATTTGTGGGCACAGCGGTCGCACGGCGCACGAGCTTGCCCGGGTTCGGTCTGACCATGGGCCTGACGCTGACGTGGCTCTCCGTTATCATCCTCATTCCGCTCGCCGGCCTGTTCCTCAAGACGCTCGAGCTTTCGCCCGCTCAGTTCTGGGAAATTCTCACCAGCCGCCGCACGCTGAATGCGCTGAGGATTTCGTTCGGTCTCTCCTTTGCCGCAGCCTGCGTCAACCTGGTGATGGGTACTATCATCGTGTGGGCGCTGGTGCGCTACCGCTTTCCTGGCCGGCGGATTTTCGATGCCATCGTCGACATTCCCTTTGCGCTGCCGACCGCGGTTGCGGGCGTGGCGCTGACGCAATTGTTCGCACAGAAGGGATGGCTCGGCGCGCCGCTGGCTGAACTCGGCATCAAGGTGGCGTTCACACCGATCGGGATCTTTATCGCGATGGTCTTTATCGGCATCCCCTTCGTGGTGCGGACGGTTCAGCCCGTCCTGATCGATCTCGATCCGGAAATCGAGGAAGCGGCCGCAAGCCTCGGCGCCAACCGCTGGCACACCGTGTTCCGGGTGATCTTGCCGAGCCTGATTCCGGCGCTGCTGACCGGCTTCGCGCTGGCGTTCGCGCGTGCGGTCGGCGAGTACGGGTCGGTGATCTTCATCGCCGGCAATCTGCCGAACGTATCGGAGATCGCGCCACTGCTGATCGTGATCCGGTTGTCCGAATTCCGCTACGCCGATGCGACGGCGATTGCCGTCATCATGCTGCTGGCTTCGTTCGTGATCATCTTAGCCGTCAATCGCCTGCAACGCTGGGCGCAAATCCGCATTCCCGCGCATTGAGGGCCTGCTGATGTCGACGCAGACAAGCTTTGTGACTCCGGTGGCGCCGCTAAAGCCCTACGCGTCAACGGCGGGCGCGGCCGTTTCCTCGCTGTCGCGCCGAGAAGCGCGCGAGCGTCCGCGGGCGATTGCTTCACCCAAGGATTTTCGGACAGAGCCGGGGCCGGTCCGCTTCGTCATCGTCGCGCTTGCCGTCAGCTTCCTCACCATCTTTGTCGTGCTGCCGCTGGTTGTGGTGTTCGCATCGGCCTTGTCGAAAGGTTTTGGCGCCTATTTCGCCGCGCTGGCCGAGCCGGAGGCGCTGTCGGCAATCCGGCTGACCCTGATGGTGGCGGCGATTTCGGTCGGTCTCAATTTGCTGTTCGGAGTGATCGCGGCCTGGGCGATCGCAAAGTTCGATTTCCCCGGCAAGACCTTCCTGGTCACGCTGATCGACCTGCCGTTCTCGGTCAGTCCGGTCATTTCGGGTCTCGTCTTCGTGCTGCTGTTCGGTGCGCAGGGCTATTGGGGCACCTGGCTGCAGGCGCACAACATCCATATTCTGTTCGCCGTGCCCGGCATTGCGCTCGCGACCATCTTCGTGACGTTTCCGTTTGTGGCCCGCTCGCTGATCCCGCTGATGCAGGAGCAGGGCACGCAGGAGGAGGAAGCCGCGATCTCGCTGGGAGCGTCAGGCCTGCAGACCTTCTTCCGCGTCACTCTGCCCAATATCAAATGGGGCCTGTTGTATGGCGTACTGCTGTGCAATGCGCGCGCCATGGGCGAGTTCGGCGCGGTGTCGGTGGTGTCGGGCCATATCCGCGGCGAGACCAACACCATGCCGCTACTGGTCGAGATCCTCTATAATGAATATCAATTCGTAGCCTCGTTTGCGATTGCCTCGCTCCTGGCGATGCTGGCCCTGATCACGCTGGTCGTGAAAACGGTTCTCGAACGGCGCCTGGACGACGAAGGACAGATTCCAAGGAACGATTCAAGTGACCATTGAAGTCAAAAATATCGTCAAGAAATTCAGCGCGTTCGCAGCCCTCGACAATGTCGATTTGAAGGTCGGCAAGGGCGAATTGCTGGCGCTGCTCGGCCCATCCGGGTCGGGCAAGACCACGCTGCTGCGGATTATCGCAGGCCTCGACTGGCCCGATGCAGGCGAGGTGCGGATCGATGGCGAGGATGCGCTGGGACACGGCGCCAGCGAACGCCACGTCGGATTCGTGTTCCAGCACTACGCGCTGTTCCGCCATATGACGGTGTTCGAGAACGTCGCCTTTGGCCTGCGTGTGCAGCCGCGCGCCGTCCGCAAGGACGAGGCCGCGATCCGTGCCCGCGTCAAGGAATTGCTCGACCTGGTGCAGCTCGACTGGCTGGCAAACCGCTATCCCAGCCAATTGTCGGGCGGCCAGCGCCAGCGCATTGCGCTCGCCCGCGCGCTTGCGATCGAGCCGCGCATTCTCCTGCTCGACGAGCCGTTCGGCGCGCTCGACGCGAAGGTGCGGAAAGAGCTGCGGCAATGGTTGCGTTCGCTGCATTCCGAAATCCATGTCACCTCGATCTTCGTCACCCACGACCAGGAGGAGGCGCTGGAAGTCGCCAACCGCGTGGTGGTGATGGACAAGGGGCGTATCGAGCAGATCGGCACGCCCGGCGATGTCTATGACAATCCGGCGACCGCCTTCGTCCACGGCTTCATCGGCGAATCCATCGTGCTGCCGGTCGAGGTCTCAGGCGGCTCGGTGCGGCTCGGCGGCCGGCCGCTTAATATCGCCGCCGATGGTGCAGCCTCCGGCGCCTCAAAGCTGTTCGTCCGTCGCCACGACATGCAGATCGGGCCCGCCGGAACCGGCTCGCTGGAGGGCGCGGTGCGCCATGTCCGCTCGTTCGGCCCGATCCAGCGGGCGGAGATCGCCTTGATGGGCGGGGAGGGCAAGACCGTGATCGAGATCGACGCCCCCCGGGACCGGGAACTCCAGGCCGGCGAAATCATCAGCCTGCAACCCCGCCGCTACCGGATCTTTGCCGTGCAGGATTGACGACGAAGTCGTCATTCCGCGGCGCGAAGCGAACTCGGAATGACGTCGAAACGACGGCCCGTTCACCATTCAGCCACGGTTGGTATGCAACAAGCGGCCATCCAGGCTTAGGGGCTTCTTCGGGGGATTCTTTCAGTGAAACGGGCGACCACCGCCATTATCGGCCTATTGCTGCTTGCCGGCTGCTCGGCAGACGTCAAGATTCCGGAACAGCCGGCCATGTATCTCGACATGGCCCAACCCGGCGCCACGCTCGACCCCGTGGCGGCGGCGCTCCTGATCTCGCAATATCGGCAGAACAATGGCCTCGGCGCCGTAGTGGTCGATCCCGATCTGATCAAGCTGGCGGAGCAGCAGTCCCAGGCGATGGCGGCCCGCAACAAGATGGACCATAACGTGAAGGGCCCGCTGGAGAAGCGGCTGGGGGCCTCAGGCTATCCGGCGAAGCTTGCCGTCGAGAATATCTCGGCCGGCTATCACACGGTGGCGGAAGCCTTTTCCGGCTGGCGCGACTCGCCGCCGCACAAGGCCAATATGCTCAAGAACGGTGTCACAAAATTGGGCATCGCGGCGGTTTATGCTCCAAACACCAAATACAAGGTGTTCTGGACGCTCATCCTTGCATCGACGTGAGGCAACGCCGGATGCGGGCTTCGACGTCTCACAATGCGATAAACTCGGCGTGATCCTTGCTTCGATCCTGCCTGATTGACGCCGTCGCGAACTGCCGCCACGGTGCCCCGGTCATTGTCCACTAGCCGACGGTCACGATGGATCATTCCGATACCGCGCCGGCAACCACGCCCGCCAAAGCGCAGCGTGTGCTGGTCCTGCAAGGCGGCGGCGCGCTCGGCTCCTATCAGGCGGGTGCATTTCAGGCGCTGTGCCGCTCGGGGTTCGAACCCGAATGGATCGCGGGCATTTCGATCGGCTCCGTCAATGCCGCGATCATTGCCGGCAATGAAGGCGAAAAGCGCGTCGATCGGCTGAAAGAATTTTGGGAGATGGTATCATCTCCGGTGCCATGGAAGCCCGTCGCATCGGGTGACCGCGCGCGCTCGCTGTTCAACGAGACCAGTGCCGCGCTGATTGCGACCTTCGGCGTACCGGGCTTCTTCACGCCGCGCATTCCGCCCGCGCCCTTGTGGCCGCCGGGCAGCCGGCAATCGCAAAGCTATTATGACACTGCGCCGCTGAAGAAAACGCTGGAGCGGCTGATCGACTTCGATCGCATCAACGATCTGAAGACGCGGCTCAGCGTCGGCGCGGTCGGGGTAACCTCGGGCAACCTGAAATATTTCGACAGTTTCGATTTCAGGAAGCACGGCAAGAAGATCGGCCCGGAGCACATCATGGCCTCCGGCGCGCTGCCGCCCGGCTTTCCTTCCATCGAGATCGAAGGCGAGCACTATTGGGACGGCGGCATCGCTTCCAACACGCCGCTCGATTATGTGCTGAGCGAGGAAACCAACCGCGATCTCCTGATCTTTCAGGTCGATTTGTTCAGCGCGCGCGGCGAATTGCCGACATCGCTGCTGGAGGCCGCAGAGCGCGAAAAGGACATCCGCTATTCCAGCCGCACCCGCATGGCTACCGACAAGAACAAGCAGGTGCACAACGCGCGAAAGGCGCTGCGCGAGCTGCTCGGAAAGCTGCCCGATGATCTCAAGAACGATCCGTCGGTGGCAGTTCTCTGCAACGCGGCCAAGGAAAACACCGTCACCGTCGTGCATCTGATTTACAAGAGCAAGAACTACGAAACGTCATCCAAGGATTACGACTTTTCGCATGTCGCCATGGTCGAACACTGGAACGCAGGCGTCCGCGACGTTCATCTGTCGATGCGTCACAAGGATGTGTTGGAGCGTCCGCAATCCGGCCAGACCATGATGGCCTACGATATGACGGGGGATGTTTCGAAGACCGCCGCAGGCAAGCAGGAGTGAATGGAATGGGTACGTTAAAAGGCAAGACCGCTGTCGTGACCGGCTCGACAAGCGGCATTGGATTGGCTTACGCGCGCGCTTTTGCCGCCGCCGGCGCCAATGTCGTCCTCAACGGCATGGGCGTGCCGGCCGATATCGAGCGCGAGCGTTCCGGCATCGAGACCGACTTCAAGGTCCGCGCCGTGCACTCGCCCGCCGACATGACCAAGCCCGCCGAGATTGCAGAAATGGTCGCGCTTGGCGAGAAGACGTTTGGTTCGGTCGATATCCTCGTCAACAATGCCGGCATCCAGTTCGTCTCGCCGATCGAGGATTTTCCGCCGGAGAAGTGGGAAGCCATTATCGCCATCAACCTGTCGTCGGCGTTCTACGGCATCCGCGCTGCAGTCCCCGGCATGAAGAAGCGCGGCTGGGGCCGTATCATTAACACGGCTTCCGCGCATTCGCTGGTGGCGTCGCCGTTCAAGGCGGCATACGTCTCGGCCAAGCACGGCATTGCCGGCCTCACCAAGACGGTGGCACTGGAGCTTGCGACGTTCAAGATCACCTGCAACTGCATCAGCCCCGGTTATGTCTGGACGCCGCTGGTGGAAAAGCAGATTCCCGACACCATGAAGGCACGTAACCTGACCAAGGAGCAAGTCATCAACGACGTGTTGCTGGAAGCGCAGCCGACTAAGGAGTTCGTGACCTCAGAACAGGTCGCCGCACTGGCGCTGTTCCTGTGCAGCGACGATGCAGCCCAGATCACCGGCACCAATCTATCGATCGATGGCGGATGGACCGCAGAATAAGGCAAATCGTGAGCAGGCCCGGGAAGCGCGGCTAGAGCCCGGTTCTGATTGAATCAGAACCGGGCTCTAGGTTTTTTTGTTTTGACGCGTTTTCTTGACGCGAACCACTGTCCACTTCGCTGGAAAACGCGCTAATGGGCGACGCTTCCGGTGACAGCTGCGATACTGGCCTGCGAAAAATGCAGCTCGTTGAAGCCGAGCTTGCTGGCCACCAAAATCAGGACTGTGGCCAGCACCACCCTTAGCACCGTCTCCGGGACGCGAACCGCGCAGTAGCTGCCGATCAGGATGCCGGGCAACGATCCGACCAACAGCACACCCATCAGCGCCCAATCGACCGAACCCAGCGCCCAATGTCCGATGCCGGCTACCAGCGTCAGCGGCACCGCATGTGCGATGTCGGAACCGACAATGGTCGCCATCGGCAGGCGGGGATAGAGCAGCAAGAGCGCGGTGACGCCGACGGCGCCGGCACCGACGGATGAAATCGAGACCAGCACACCGAGCGCCACGCCGACCATCACGGTCGCGCGGCCGGTCGCCGCGGCATCGAACCCTTCCATGCGTCGGCGATAGTGATCCATGATCGCCCTGCGGAAGATCAACGATGTCGCCGTGAGGAGGAGCGCGAAGCACAGCACCAGATTGACCACGCTGCGCGCGGCCTCCCCCTTGAGCTCGAGCTGCCACAGCACGAGCAAGGTAACGACGCTTGCCGGGATGCTGCCGCTGGCAAGGCGCATCACGGCCGGCCAGTGGATACTGCGTGCAAAGCCATGCACCAGGCTGCCGCCCGTCTTGGTGGCCGCGGCATATAGAAGATCGGTGCCGACAGCGGTCGACGGGTGGATGCCGAATAGCAGAATCAGCAACGGCGTCATCAGCGAGCCGCCGCCGACACCGGTCATCCCGACCAGCAGGCCGACGCCGAATCCCGAGGCAACGTAAAGCGGATCAATCATTTCCGGGTGCAAGTTCCATTTGGCATGTGCGAGTATATATCAACGCAGGGGATAAACGTCCTATCGATGGCGGCGCATCGGGTGAAATAAGAATATTTCATGCGCACACGGGAATCCGGTGGTTATTTTCCCCAATTTGGCGGTGCAGAGCGAAACCGGTATCCTGCCTCGTTGATGCTGTCGGCCGCCTGGCGGGGCCCTTACTGGTCAACCTCGTTAACGGGCCGTCGCGACGTATGTCGGATGTGCAGGATATCGATCGTCCTTGCGCACACGATAGAAAATCCGGAACGGATAACGCAGGACGGTTACGACACGGACTTGAGATGCAAGCGGCCGTGTTCCAACCGCTCCGGTGGCTCCACGATCAACGCTTCCCGAACGCCAACACGCGCAGTCCGAGCCGCCGGCGCACGATCCAGAACAGCAGCACCGTCTCGAACGTCAGCGAGATCGAGGTCGCCGCTGCCGCGCCATGGCCGCCGAAGTGGGGCACCAGGACGACGCACAGCACAGCATTCATGACAAAGGCGAGCGCATAGGCCAGCGCGCAGATGTGCTGATGGCCGAGCATATTCAGGAGCCGCTCGACTGGGCCGATGGCGGAACGCACCACAAGGCCAATCGCTGCAATGAACATGATGTCATAGCCGACGACGAATTGCGGTCCGAACAGCCACAATAGCGGCTTGCCCAGCGCCAGCAGCAGAATAGTCGCGCCGAGCGACGGCCAGAACGTCCACTGGATCGCATGCGCCACATAGGCCGACAGCCGCGGCTTGTCGCCCTGCGCGTGATACTCGGCAAAGCGATGCGCAGTCGAAGCCCCCATCGCGTAGTGAATGAAGGAGACCAGCGCCAGCGTCTTCACTACGGCAAAGTAGACGCCGACCTCTTCCGAGGAGCGGAATTGCTGCAGCACCAGCACGTCGGTGTATGACAACAGCAGATAAAAGCTCTCCACCATCAGGATCGGCAGCGAGACCGCGAGCCAGCCGCGGAAGTCGTAGGCTCGGGGGCCGGGCTCGATGTGGCCGCCGAGCTTGCGATTGAGCACGATCATCTGGCCGATCATCGCGATCCATACCGCAGCGGCGCTGGCCGACATCGCGGCGGTGGCGCCGAGATCGAAGCCGAGCACGAAGGCGCCGGCGGTCAGGCCAATGATCAGCGACTGGCGCACGATGAACTGCGGCACCAGGCCAAGCCGCATCCAGTCGTGCGAGCGGGCGATGCCGTCCTGGGTGTTGGCGACGACGAACGCCGGCAGTGTCAGGCAACCGATGTAGAGGGGAACGATCGCGTTGCCGTCGATCCACGGCGACAATCCCTTCACCGCGCCCGCCAGCAGCAGCGAGACGATGGAGGACACACCGAACGTCATCCATCGGCTGCCGGAGAGGAAGCCGCGCAACAGCGCGTGTTCGCCGCGTGTACGATATTCCGGAATGAGCTTCTGCGCGGATGCCGAGATGCCGAAATCCATCATGCTGCCGAGCAGCAGCACCCAGGTCCAGACATAGACATAGACGCCATAGTCCGAGCCGCCCATCCAGCGCGCCAGCAGGATCTGCGAGAAATAGGCAAGCGCTGCGCTGAAGACGCGGATCACGAAGATCGTGCCGGCCAGCCGCCTTGTAACGGAGGCTTCACTGGAGCCGCCAAGCAGCGCACGCAGGCGCGCGATCACGCCACCAGGCGGAGCGGTTGCGGATTGCGAATCCATTACGGCCACAACGGTACATCCCCGAAACGTGCCGCGAGGCGGCGGCGACGATCGGATGTATCAACCATTCGTTAAGATTCGGTTGGGTGGGGGGCCCGTGGGACCGATATGAGTGGCTTTCGGCCGACCGACGCCGCTCCGCGGTCATGCCCTACCAGGAATAGCTTGTACCGAGCCGCTGCAGATGGATGCGATCTGCGCGAGCAATCGCAAATCGCATCCGGACGGACTTGGCTCAGTTAGCCGACAGCTTCTGCTGATCCTGCGCCACTGGTGTCAGCCCAATTCCCCACCGCAATGTCGGCGACAGCAGGAGGTCGGTCTTGGACGCGTTGGCGTTCACGTTCCACTGCATCCAGGGCATGGAATCGAGGTAGGGAATTGGCGGCAAGATGATCGGAGTCACGGCGCGATCGGAAGGCTGCTGGGTATGCGGACTATCGATTCCCCAGGCTGCCAGCGCCGGCATGGCCAACGCCGCGCCGGTGAAAGCTGCGATCAATCGCCGGATGAAGCGGCGATCTTCAGCAGCCTTTTTGCGTTGCTCCGCCCGAGCGGAGACAATGGTGTGATCAGTGATCATATCATCCTCCTATCGTTCGAAAACTGATCCAAGCGATCGTTGCGAAGCTCATTGCGACCATGAGCCAGTCAAGAACAAGCGATCCGCCCTTGCGCGGCCTTCGCTGAACAGAGGTGCTCATCTCAAGCTCCCGTGGCTGACAGATCTATCCTTTCCTCGTTTGACGATTGCGTCGCCCGGCCTGCAAACCGGGGCTGCGGATTTGGATGCGCGCCGTCTGCGGCATCGAAGCGCCTCCGGCGCGGAAAATGATCTGAGGAGCACAAAAATTGTGTTCAAGAGGTCAGCGAAAATTTTTGCTTAACGCACGGGCAGGAGCCGCCGCCGACCATGGCTTGGCGCAGCGGCAACGTCGCGGCGACCCGATCCGTTGATCGCTCCTGGACGGCTCGAACCCTGAGCTGCTTGGTCGGGGTGCCACGAAACTACGAAGTCAGGAACAAAACGGCTGGGCCGTCGTTTGATGCCGCGGAGCCATCGCCCGCCGTTCACAACGGCGCATGTCGCGGATAGCCAAAGGTCTTCGGACCCGCCGTTATTCATCACAGGCGCTCGCGCGGATAGCCAAAGGCGATGGCTGCCATCGCACCCGAACGCCCGCATGTCCGGGCCGCGAGATGGATGACCCGAACGATCTGGTGCTGGCCATGTTGGGATTGGTGATCGCTGCCATCATGCTGGTGGCGGGCGCGCTCTATCTGATCAACGCGCCCGATCCCATACCGACCCACAGGCCCCCGCCAGCCGTGCAGGTATCTCCGGTTTCGTAGCTTCATGCCGGTTGGTCCCGGGTTGGCGGAACTTTTCTGGCTTTTTGTAATTCTGAGCTTCGGCCGCATGGTGCGGCCGGGGAGGAAAAATATGAAACTACTGCTTGTCACCGCTGTAACGATCACCGCCGCGCTGGCTGTCAGCCCGGCTTCTGCCCAGAAGACGGCTTGCACAAGCGAAAACATGGCCAAGCTCGTCGCGTCCAGTAACGCTATGCCTGACAGCCCCGGCAAATTTGCGATGATGAAAGAGATGGGCGCGGCGAATGCCGCCATGTCAAAGGGCGACATGCGTAGCGCTTGCAAGAGCTATATGCGCGCTCAGCAGATGAGCGGCCAGAAGAGCTAGGAGGACACACGTTGCCGAAGAGGAGAGCTGCCAAGCGCCGGCTCTCCTCTGACTGGAAAGCGTCGCTGCACCGGGTGGAAACACCTTGCGGCATCGTGGCGCGGCTGAGCACGTCCGCAGGGTCGGCAGGTCGCGTCAATTCAAGTCGCGTCAATTCAAACTGACGTTGAACTCGTAGGCCCGGTCGCCGCCGACGAGCGTCAGTTTGAGTGCGGCGCCTTCCGGACTGGCGCCGGGCGGCAGGCCGTCGAGTTCGAAGGCAAAGCGTTTGACGCCGGGCGGGCCTTGCTCCACGAGCTTGGGAACCGGCAACGCCCAGTCGGGCGTCGGCCCCTCGGCGAACAGGTTGACCTCCCTGGCCTCGGGCGCGGTCACGTCGACCAGCACGTTCTTTCCCTCGCGCTTGACGTCGCGGATGGTCAGCGGATTGGGGTCCCCGACATTGGCCGGCTTCGGCACCGCATTGAGCGCATCGGACAGTGTACCGTCCTCGGTACTTGCCACGCTGGCAAAAGCGAGTTCGGCATGGGCTTCGACGGGAATGCAGAGCTTTTCGCAAACCGCGTAGCTGATGTGGGTGCGCAGTGTCACCGGCTTGTCGGCATTCTTGGCGACGATCCGCAACGGCAGCACGACCTGTTGCTTGTATCCCAGCGCGGTGCCGCCTGCGCCGTCGTCGAATTTCATCGGCGCCGGCCACAGCACCGTCACGGCTTCGACATTGTCGGATTTGGAGAAGTCGAAGCGCGGTGGCACGCCGGAATCCCCGGGCGTCCGCCAATAGGTCTTCCATCCCGGCTGCAACTGGATGGCTACGCCGCCGAGCAGCACCGCGCCGCTGCGTGATCCCGCCAGCAACCGTACCGCGGAATGGGCGTCGTGTTGCCACGGCGAGGCATCCTGGGCGCGAACATCCGACGCCGCACACGCGACACTCAAGGCGGCGACGCCGAGTGCGGCGCGCAGGGGAACTAGGACGCTCATGGCACGTCTTTACAGGCAAGTTTCGAGGCAAACCATTGAATTGCGTGTGATCGGCAGCCGAATGATGCCGGAAGCTTGATTGACAGAAACCGCACCCGATATCAGGATATGAACCTGCAAGAGAAAGGCCTTTGCGGATGAGCCCTGAAGGCAAGACATCGAAGCCTGTCCGCCGCAAAGCCGCCGGCTTTGGCGATAATTCGTCTGGCGAGGGCTATCTGGACGGCCGGCTGCTGATCGCCATGCCGGTCATGGGCGATCCGCGCTTCGAGCGCTCAGTCATCTACATGTGCGCGCACTCGTCGGAAGGGGCGATGGGCATCATTGTCAACCGTCCGGCCGGCAGCATCGACTTTCCAGGACTGCTGGTGCAACTCGATATCATCGAGAAGGCCGACCAGATCACGCTGCCGGAAAACGCCGAGACCATGCAGGTGTTGAAGGGCGGCCCGGTCGATACCGGCCGCGGTTTCGTGCTGCATTCGAGCGATTTCTTCATCAAGGACGCGACGCTGAACATCGACGAGGGCATCTGCCTGACCGCGACGGTGGACATCCTCAAGGCGATCGCCAAAGGCACCGGGCCGAAGCATGCCATCCTGGCGCTCGGCTATGCCGGCTGGGCGCCCGGGCAGCTCGAGAACGAGATCCAGCACAATGGCTGGCTGCATTGCGACGCCGACCCGGATCTGATCTTCGGCGACGACGTCGACGACAAATATCAACGTGCGTTGCGCAAGATCGGCATCGACCTCGGCATGCTGTCGAATGAGGCCGGGCACGCGTAGGCGCTAGCCGCGGCGTCGTCCCTGGGAACGCAGGACCCATAACCACCGGCTTTGATTGTTTGAAATGATAGCTGCCCCATCGCCTCACGGATGGGCCGCGGCGTATGGGGCCTGCGTTCGCAGGGACGACGGGAAACCTCTACTCCGCGGCCTGCTGCGTCACTGTCGGCTCGGTACCGGCAACAGTGGCGCGCCGCATGTCGCGGGGCTGCGACTGGTCGTAGCGCCGAACCCGGTGCATGGTCTGGCGATTGTCCCACATCACGAGGTCATGCACGGTCCATTTATGGACGTAGACGAATTCCTTCTGCGTGGCGTGCTCGGTCAGGTCGCGCAGCAATAACCGCGCCTCGGGCATGCTCATGCCCACAATCGCGCCCGCGTGCGATGACAGATACAGCGACTTGCGGCGATGCACCGGATGCGTCCGCACCAGCCGCTGCAGCACCGGCTTGAACATCTCTTTTTCTTCGTCGGTATAATCCAGGAAGCCGAGCGAGCCGCGCGAATACATCAGCGAATGTTCGCAGATCAGGTCCTCGATCTCGGCCTTGGTGTCGTCGTCGAGCGCGTCATACGCCGCGCGCATATCGGCGAATTCGGTGTTGCCACCCTTCGGGTTCACCACCCGCGCCGACAAGAGCGAGAACTTCGCCGGGATCGGACGAAACGAGCTGTCGGAATGCCACAAGCAATTGCCGAGGTTGAACAGATGTGCGCGGCTGTCGCGCGGCAATGGCTTGCCGTCCTTGCCGAGATTGGAGACGTCATTGAGGCCGGTCGAGAGGCGCGAATCCTGAGGCTTGACGATATTGCCGCCGCGAGCGTCTTCGCGCTTGCCGAAATTCAGCGCAAATGCGAGTTGCTGTTCGTCCGTGATGTCCTGGTTGCGGAACAGCAGCACGGCGTACTTGTCCATGCCGGCTTCGACGTCGGCTGCTTCCTGCGGCGTCAGGGGTTTTCGCAGATCAAGCCCGGATACTTCGCCGACAAAATGCGGATGAAGCTGCCGGATCGTGACCGTCATGGCGTCTCTCCCAAAAACGGCGGGCGGTGTGTCCCGCTTTCTTTGTAAGAAAAATTACTCCGCGAAATGTCCAAGTCAACGCTGCGGACGCATGCCCGCTACGCGTTTCGCGCCATGAGGCCGCCGTCGACAGGGATCACCGCGCCGGTCAGGAACGAAGCCGCTGGCAAGCACAGGCTCAGCGTCATGTGCGCCACTTCCTCCGGCTCACCGTAGCGGCCGAGTGCGGTGCGGCGCTTGGCGTAGATCGTCTTGTGCTCTTCGGAAATCCGCTCGGTGATCGCGGTGCGGATCGGACCCGGGCAAATGCAGTTCACGGTGATGCCCTCGCGTCCGAGCTCGACGGCGAGCGAGCGCGTCAAGCCGGTGACGCCGGCTTTCGCTGCCGAGTACGGGCTGTGCAGCGCGGTAGCGCCGAGCGCCTCGGTCGATGCGATGTTGACGATCCGCGGATTCTTCGATCGGCGCAAATGCGGCAACGCGGCCCGGATGATGCGTGGATGCGCGGTCATCATCACGGCCAGCGCCTTGTCCCAGGCTGCTTCATAACCTTCCTCGTCGATCGCCACGTGCACGGAGATGCCGGCATTGTTGATGACGATGTCGAGTGCACCGAAATGCGCGGCAACCTCGTTGACCACCTTGATGATGTCGCCAGGATTGGTGACGTCGAGCGTCCACGCTTTTGCCGATTCGCCCTTCGCTGCGATCTCGCTGGCAACCGCCTGGGTCGACGCGGCGTTCAGATCGGTAACTGCAACATTGGCGCCCTCAGCCGCGAACACCAGCGCCGTTGCACGGCCCATGCCGCTGGCAGCACCGGTGACGAGGACGGTCAGGCCTTTGACCGAACGACTCAGCTCCTTGAAATCTGGCATAATGGGATCCGGACAGAGATGCGCTTTGCAGGATTGACAAGGCTGGCACCGATCCGCACACAGGTCAAACGAAGCCGAGCGAGGTGCAACCGTGACCGATACTGGCGGGGCGCAGATACGTCTCCTGGAGCTTGCCGACGCGCCCCTGTATCGAGAGATCCGGCTGGAAGCGCTTGAGAAAAATCCGGAGGCTTTCGGCAGCACGTTTGAGAGAGAAAATGCGCAACCACTATCGTGGTTCGAAGCGGCCATCGGACGGGCGGATATCTTCGGCGCATTCCTTGACGGGGAGCTTGCCGGAATTGCCGGATTTTCCGCGCAGGAAGGTTTGAAGCAGGCGCACAAGGGGCGGCTTTGGGCGATGTATGTTCGAAACACCGCGCGAGGTTCGGGCCTTGGAAAGTTGCTTGTCGCGGCCGTTCTCGACCATGCGCGCGGGCGCGTGGAGATGGTTCAATTGACTGTCGTGAGCGAGAACGAAGCGGCGCGCCAACTTTACAGCGCCATGGCCTTTGTCGAGTACGGCTATGAAAAGCGAGCCCTCAAGCAGGGTGGGCGATATTACGACGAGATTCTGATGGTCAAATTTCTCGACGAGGCTCGGGAAACCACTCGGCTGCTTCCGTAGACACCAGCGTCAAACCGCCGATACTTCGCCACCGATCAGGAGACATCCTTCAGAACGATAACACCTAGCCTCATTCACCGCGGGGTCGGCCCAAGCCATGCCGTGAGTCTTGATCTTTCCCCGACCAAGCCGTCCTGATTGAAGTGATGAACACAAAAATGTGCCCATGAATCTTCGAATGCCATTTCCATGTCACCTGTGACCGACGTGGTACCTAGCCCGATTTCTGCGTAGGTAAATTCGAAACTGCCGCTGGGACGCGCCAGCGCAATGTGGAATGGTTGACCAGTAAACTCGTTGATCTTCGGCCTGCCGGTGCTCCGCATGACGTCTTGTATCTCTACCCTTGCCGTTCTGAGCTCCAAGTCCGCATCGAGATCAATCGGCAGGAACAACGTCCCGCAAAACTCCGAGCATGTGGACGCGAATACGGCGAAGAGATTGCTCAATGGTTGGCATGCGTCGCCTGAGATGATCGCTTCAAGCGCGATCCGTTGAGCTTCATCTGCACGCTCGTCGATTATGATCTGGCGCCGCCCGTTTCCGTCCTTGATTTCGCCGGGCCACTTGTACAGCGCCGCCCAGTTCAAGCCTGAGAGCGGCGTATCGTTGAAGTAGCCTTCGACGATGGTGCCGACGAAGGCCGACTGACAATAGCCGTGAGTACTCGGCAGGTTGAATTGGCAACCACAGTTCATCGCGCAATTGCAGTTATCGTAGGTCTCGCTCTTGAATAGCCATTGATCCGCCATCGTCGTCACCCTCCTCTACGGATAGTCTTGCAGAGAAACATCGGTAACAAGACCCGACCGTTCTACAGCCAACCAATGTCAGCTCGAGGCTCAGCTAACACGACAAATTCGATCCGGCTAAGCTCTCTGCCGTCATCACTCAGCGGATCAAGCCATCCTGGTTGTAGTGGTGCACGCAAAATAGCGCCCATGAATCTTTGAACGCCATCTCCATATCACCGCTTACCGAGGTCGTGCCTCGCCCAATTTCCCCATAGGTAAACTCGAAGCTGCCGGACGGCCGTGCCAGTGCAATGTGGAAGGGCTCGCCACTGAACTTGTTGATGATTGGTCTGCCGACACTCTTCACAACACCCGGGATGTCGACGTTCGCGGTTCTGAGTTGGAGATTCACCTCGAGATTGATCGGCAGGAAAAGTGTCTCGAAAAATTCCGTGCATAAGGAACCGAAAACGGAAAAATGGTTGCTGAGTGGCCGGCATGCCTTACCCGATACAATCGTTTCGAGAGCGATCCGTTGAGCCTTGTTCGCCCGCTCGTCGATGATGATCTGGCGCTTGCCGTTTCCTTCCTCGATCTCGCCGGGGAATATGCAGAGCAGCGACCAATTCAGGCCCGCCAGCGGCGTGCCATTGAAATGACCTGCAACGACGGTGCCGACATAGGCAAACTGACAATTTCCATGTGTCGTGGGCTCGTTGAACTGACACCCGCAGCTCACTGAACAATTGCAGTTATCATAAGTCTCGCTTTTGAACAGCCATTGATCAGCCATCTCACTGCGCCCTCCCAAAAGCGATGACGCTCAGCTCGACTTTGCGCGAGCTTCAAGCCGGAACGAAGCGATAGACGCCATCCTTGCGCTCGACGAAGCCGGTGCCAGGGAACGGCAGGTGAGCACCGATCAGCCGGCGCTTGTCAATGACGAGTCGATCAAGCAGGCGCAGGCGGGTCGAGATGCCGCGATCGGGCTCGTGGTCGACTGGCACTGGTCACGACGGATACTGGAATGAGATCACAGCGTGCGTAAGCGCGTCCGCAATGACGCTTCCCTCCTTGATGGGCCACCCCTATCGATAGGCACGGCATCGATAGGCACGGCGCCCGTTGGGCGCGAAGCTTAGCTGGCGCATTTGGGTGCTGGATATCCGATTGCCGCCGGGGCCTATCCGGAAAGCGCGTAAAACGTGGAAATCGCCCACGGAAAGCGCCAACTATCATTATCCAAAAACTGCAAGAATGATCGGAGCATTCCCGGCCCCGGTGCCCATGCCGCGGCATGCGTGGTATGCTCGATCAACACGGAGGCGAGCATGCAGCCTGGCACAGCGCCGCTTCTGGAGCAGATGCCCATCTTCCACAGCCGCAATGTGGAAGAGACCGGTGCATTCCTGCGCGCGAAAGGCTACCGCTTCGACATCGCGGGGCGGCAGACCCACCTCCTCGATACGCGCCTTAACGGCGTTTACATGCCGGGCCTCTACGTGGGTTACGCGCAATACGGCGGCGCACCGGTCGTCCTGTGTCCGAGCCCCGGCCGCACGGACACTTGGATCCACCTGCCGCTTCGCGGACAGCTTGGAGCCACCATTGGCCGTGAAAACGTCGTGTGCAATCCGAACCTCGCCACGATCATCTCGCCGATGCGCGAGAGTTGTCGGCTGGTATCGGAGCCCGATAGCAGCCGCATCCAACTGTCTCTGACCAAATCCAGCCTTACAGATCAGCTTGTCGCCCTACTCGGCGAGCCACCAACCGCTCCCCTCGAATTTGCGCCCACGATCGACCTCGCCACCGGGTACGGCCGCAGCTTGGCACGCTACGTGCTGACGGGCGTCGCGGACCTGGAACAGGCGGGATCGGTGCTCTGGAGCCCGACGACGATGAGCACATTCGAGCAGTTCATTGTCACGGCATTGCTGGTGTCGCACCCGCACAATTACAGCGCCGCACTGCGACGTCTCGAGAAGCCGATTGCTCCGCGTGACGTGAAGCGCGCGATCGACTACATTGAGGCCCATCTCGACCGGGTGGTTACCGTGGCCGACCTCGTTACGGCGACCGGCGTTGCAGGCCGAACACTCTTTAAACACTTCAGCGATTTCAAGGGTGTCTCCCCCATGCGCTACCTGCGGAACGCCCGTTTGCGGCAAGTTCGCCAAGCCCTGCTGCGGGCCGATCCGGAAGCGAATGTCACCGAGATTGCCATGAGCACGGGGTTTACCCATATGGGCCGGTTCTCGGTCTCGTACCGCGCGTGCTTTGGGGAAAGTCCTTCGGAGACGCTAAGAGATGGCAGGCAAGTGCAGCAGCCTCGGAAGCAACCGTAGTCCAGAAAGTTCGAGGCCCGCAATTGCATTTGCTGAGTGCGCTCAATCCACCAAAGCAACCAAGTAGGTTGGTGTCGAGGTCTCGTAATGACCCCGAAGCGGATATTGTTGCACAGCACTTCGTTGCTGAGCTGGAAGACTAAATGCTTCGCATTTCTTACAAAGCCCTTCTCCGTGCAGTCACCCATTGAGCCGCATGGCCCTTTTGGATTTATGAGTACGCCCTAGAACACACAAAAAGGATCGCGAGCGATGAACGAACTGGATTTCAGCGGCAGGCAGGTGCTGGTGGTCGGCGGCTCCAGCGGGATCGGCAATGGCATCGCGCAGGCGTTCCGTGCCAAGGGCGCACGTGTCGCCGTCTGCGGCACCCGCGAAAGCGCCGCCGACTATTCGCCTGACGAAGGCTCGCTTCTTGACGGGTTAGATTATTCCCAGCTCGACGTCAGCAACGCGCAGGCCATTGAATCCTTCCAGCCATCCTTCACGAAACTGGACGTGCTGGTGCTGGCGCAGGGCGCGGTGATCTACCGCCGCGGCGAATTCGAGATGGATGGCTTTCGCAGGGTGGTCGAAATCAACCTGATGAGCCTGATGGCCTGTGCGACAAAATTCCATGCGATGCTGAGCGCCAGCAAGGGCGCGCTCATCATCGTCAGTTCGACCGCCGCCTATCACTCCACGATGGGCAATCCAGCCTACAACGCCTCGAAGACCGGTGCGGTCGGGCTGACGCGCACGCTCGGCGAGGCGTGGGCCGGGGACGGCATCCGCGTCAATGGCATCGCGCCCGGCCTGGTCGATACCAAGATGACCAAGGCGACCACCGCCAATCCGAAACGCCTCGAAGGCGCGCTCGAGCGGATCCCGTTGAAGCGGCTCGGCACGCCGGCGGATATGGCCGGTGCGGCGCTGTTCCTGGCCTCGCCGCTTGCGACCTACGTCATCGGCCAGACCATCGTGGTCGACGGTGGTCTGATCCTGTAAGCTTGGCATCTTGATTAGAACTGCGTTTCGATCGCGGTAGGAACCCGAACGGGGTCTCACCGGTTACATTCCCCGAAAACAGGAGGACCGCGATGGACAAGGATCGGATTGCTGGTTCGGCCGAGGATTTTGCGGGTAAGGTCGAAAGCACCGTCGGCGATATGGCTGGCGATGCGAAGGCGCAAGCCGAAGGCCGCGCGCGCGAAGCGGCGGGCACAGTGCAAAATCTCTACGGCCAGGCCAAGGATGCCGCCCGCGACGCCACTGACACCGCCGTCAGCTATGCCAAGGACGCCATTGAGCATAGCGGCGACACCATTCGTAGCGGCCAGCAGACGGTAGCGAAAACTGTTCAGGAAAATCCGCTCGGCGCGCTCTTGGTCGCAGCCGGCATTGGCTTTGCGCTGGCGCTGTTGATGACGCGCCCGCCGCGCCGCCCGCCGCCGCGCTGGCGCTATTACGGCTAACTTCATCCTGAGAGGAGCGGCCTATTGGCCGCGTCTCGAAGGATGGCTGCATGGGAGCTTCATGGTTCGCGCGGCGGTGTGAAGCATCGCCCGCAGACGCGCGGAGAAGCGCTCCTCAGCATGAGAACTAGAGCCCGGTTCCGATTGAATCAGAACCGGGCTCTAGGTTTTTGTTTTGACGCGTTTTCTTGACGCGAACCGGTGTCCACTTCGCTGGAAAACGCTCTACCTAAATCACCGCGTGAAATTGCCCGGCGGAACCTCTGCCGAGCGCCCGACATTGCCCGGCGGCCGCGGCGCGCCCGGAAGAGCAGCGGGTCCACGCGGCGGTGCGGCCGCGGGTGGTGCAGGCGGCCGCGGCCCCACACCGAACCCGCCGAAGAAGTCACGTAGTGACGGACCGTTGTTTTGCGCCGGGCGGATCTGCATCGGTGGCGGCGGCACCTGTCTCTTCTGTTGCTGCAGCGTTTGCTGCGGCGGCGGCAGTAAGAGCTGCTTCTGTGGCGGGGCGGCTGCCGTGGTTCCGCTCGGTGAGGTGGCCGCCATCGGGGTATCGCCCTTCGCCGGCTCGCGGCCGATTTCGCGACGAGGCCATACGTAGTCGTCGGCGCGGCCGGCCGGCGCGGCCAGCGCTTCACCCTTCACCAGCGTGCGCGCGGCTAGCGCATCAACCGCTGCCGGACGCGAGCCGGGACCGCCGAGCAATTGATCGGTGCCGACGGAAGAGGCCACCAGCGGCATGACCGGTCCGGCCAGCGGACGCGGCGCCGGCTGGCCCGGCGCGACATTGGCCTCCGGCGTCGCCGGTTCGATCGGCACCGCGATCGGCCCGGAGCGGGCGGCGAGGAGGCGCGTCACCTCGCGCTCGACATAGTGTGCGAGCTTGCGCGCGCCGGGCTTGGTGAAGAAGACGCCGTCGGCCGTGCGGAGCTGGCGGATCTGGCCTTCGAAGTCGGGACCTTTCTGCAGGAAGCGGCCGGCTTCATCGACAAAGCCATCCCAGATATCGACATAGGTAATGCCGGCCTTGCCGGCGCCGTCGCGATACAGCGCATCGAGGAACAGCATGTCAGCCGTTCCTTTTTGCCCGCGGATCGCCGGCAGGCCGACCCACAGCACTGGGACGCCCTTGGATTTCAGCACGCCGATCAGCTCTTCGATCTTCTTGGTGTAGAGTTCGACCCAGCGCTCGTCGCGGAACTCATAAAGTCCGCCGCCAGATCGCGCGGGTGCGGCGTTTTGCGGCGTGTCGCTATCGGCTGCATCGTCAGGCGACAATTCGGCATCGGCCGGCTTATCGTCGCGCTTTGCCGTGTCAGCCGAGCCTTCCGGCTTCTTTGCGTCCGCCGGCTTGGTATCTGTCTTGGTATCTGCCTTGCCGCGCGCGTCCTTCTTGTCTTCTTTCTTATCGGCCTTCTTCTCGGTGACCGCCTCGCGGATGGCCTGGCGGTCATGGAGGCCGAGCATGACGACGATGGCATCGGGCGTTTCGGTGGCGAGGATGCCCTTGGCGGCCGCGGTCCAATCGGCGGGCTCGCCGCGCGGCTGATACTTGATCAGGCCGGAGACGGTCTTGTGCTTGCGGATCACGCCCATGTCGGGCTGCTCGGAATAGGCGTCTTCCAGGCCATAGGCGAGCCAGTCGGCCATGGCGTCGCCGAGCACCAGTACGTTACGTTCCGGCACCGTATCTCGCTTGGCGGGCGCGGGCGCGCGGGAGAAATCCTGGCGCGGCGCCTGCGGCGCCTGCTGCTGGAATGGCGAAAAGAAATCGCCGCCGAACCAGCCGCGCTGCGGCGCTTGCCGCTGCGGCGGCCCGCCAAAGCCGCCGAAATTGAAAAACTGCGCCGACGCGGGTCCCACGATCCCGATCAGGAGCGCGATCGCAACCGCCAGCGCCACCAGTGGCCCGGTCTCGGTAAACACGCGCAAGAAGGACGTTGGCTTTCGCATCCGGCTCGGTCGCAAATGGATCGTGAAGCGTCAAATATAGCAGCGGAATCGGGCCGCAAGCGGGCAGATTTCACATCCCATAAACCGAGGTTCCAGGCCCAGCGTCAAGGCTCCTGCCGAATCGTGGTTTTCAGGGTCGTTTAAGCGCTGAAAACAGGTTTTAACGGCCCCGCAGCCGCTCCAGCACGTCGGAAGAGGCAAATCCGTCCGCTGGCGCTCCGATCGAAGCCTGGAAGCTGCGGAGCGCCTCCCGCGTCTGGCCACCGAACTGGCCATCCGGCGTGCCCTTGTAGAGCCCGCGCTGCGCCAGGAGCTGCTGCAGTTCCAGTCGTTCCGCCCGCGACAGCACCCGTTCCTGCCGCGGCCAGGGTTGCACGAACGGCGGCCCGCCGCGCAGCCGGTCGGCAAAATGGCCGATCGCCAGCGCATAGGCCTCGGCCGGGTTGTATTTCATGATCACCCGGAAGTTCTGCAGCATCAGGAAGCCGGGCCCCTGCATGCCGGCCGGCGCCAGCAGATAGGCCTTATCGGTTGTGTCAGGAAACGGCTTGCCGTCGGCCCGCTTCAGTCCCTGGCTCTGCCACTGCGCAATCGTCATCGCCTTGGACTTGTCCGCCAGCATGAAATTAAAGCCCTCCGGCAGCACCACCTCGTAACCCCAGCTCCGACCGGTCTGCCAGCCGTCTTTCCTGAGGTTGTTGGCGGTGGAGGCGATCAGATCGGCGACGTTGTCGACGACGTCGCGGCGTCGGTCGCCGTCGGCGTCGACGGCATAGCGCTTGAAGGCGGTCGGCATGAACTGCGTCGGCCCGAACGCGCCGGCCCAGGAGCCGCGCATTTGTTCGGGTCTGAGATCGCCGCGGTTGAGGATCTCGATCGCGGTGAGGAATTCATCCCTGAAATAAGCCTGGCGGCGGCCGATGCAGGCCAGTGTCGCGGTCGATCGCACGACGTTGCGGTCGCCCACTTGCGTCGAGTAGTTGGATTCGATGCCCCAGATCGATGCGATGATGTAGCGGTCGACGCCATAGGCCTTCTCCACCGCGTCGAATTGCGGCTTGTATTGGGCGAGGATCTCGCGGCCCTTGGCAAGGCGGTTGTCGTTCACGAGGATATCGAGATAGTCCCAGATCGCTTTGGTGAACTCGGGCTGCGAGTCCATCAGGTCCATAATGCGCAAATCAGGCTCGAGGCCGGCGGTGAAGCGCTCGAAATTTTGCTGGGTGATGTTGCGCCGCGCAGCATCCGGCCACATCGAGGCGACGCAATTTTGAAAGTTCGCCGCCGCCTGCCGGATCGCGGACGCCGTCATCAGCGGATGGCCGGAGGCGCCGTCTTCTCCGCTCCAGGGCGGCGGACTGCCGTCCGGACTGGGCGTGGCCGGCTGCGCCGCGACCTTCTGCCCTGAGAAGATAGTGCCGAAAAAGTTCGAAACCCCGTTGCCGGAGGATTGGGCTTGAGATTGGGCCTGGGATTGGCCGCTGGAACACAACAGCGCTGCGGCGATTAGGATCGCGCCCGTTCGATTACTCGTCACTCGTTCAAAGAGACCCATGCCGTACCCATCCGTCGAAACCAACCCTGTGCCAGAAGGCCCTGTCACGGTTTCCAATAGCTTAACAGAGCGGATTTTGTTGTCGCGCCCGGCGCGCGCAAGGGGAGGTGCAGGTCGGGCGGGAACGCCACCATACATCCGCCTTTGTTCAAGGGTGCAAACCGGCTATCAACGTGCAATCAAAGCACTTTCCTCATTTCCAGATCTCAATATCAAGGCGCCCGACATCCCATGAAAATCCGTAAAGCCGTCTTCCCGGTCGCCGGCCTCGGCACCCGCGTCCTGCCCGCCACCAAGGCGATGCCGAAGGAAATGCTGACCATCGTCGACAAGCCGCTGATTCAATACGTGGTCGACGAGGCCAAGGAGGCCGGAATCGAGCATTTCGTCTTCGTCACCGGGCGCAACAAGGGGGTGATCGAGGACCATTTCGACCGGATGTTCGAGCTCGACACCACGCTCGCCGCGCGCGGCAAGAAGGCCGAGCAGGACATCCTGGCGCGCGACCAGCCCGAAGCCGGGGCCATGAGTTTCACCCGCCAGCAGGCGCCGCTCGGTCTCGGCCACGCGGTCTGGTGCGCGCGCGATATCGTCGGCGATGAGCCGTTCGCCGTCGTGCTGCCGGACGAGCTAGTGCTCAACAGCCCGGGTTGCCTGAAGCAGATGATCGAGGCCGCGGCGAAGCTCGGCGCCAAATCCAATCTGCTCGCGGTGGAGGCGGTGCCCGACGATCTCACCCACCAGTATGGCATTTGCGGCGTCGGCAAGCGCCTTGCCAAAAACATGTTCGAGGTCGACGGCATGGTGGAGAAACCGCCGAAGGGCACCGCGCCGTCAAACCTTTCGATCACCGGGCGCTACATCCTGCAGCCGGAAATCTTCAAGATCCTCGAAACCCAGGAGCGCGGCGCAGGCAACGAGATCCAGCTCACCGATGCGATGAAAGCTCTCGCCAAGACGCAAAAGTTCTTCGGCGTGGAATTCGAGGGCGAGCGGCACGACTGCGGCTCGAAATCCGGCTTCCTTCGCGCCAACATCGCCTACGGCATGGCCCGCGCCGAGCTGCGCGACGGCCTGCGCGCGGAGATGAAGAAGTATCTGGCGGAGTAGGGGCGAGGACGCTCATCCCGTCATTGCTGACGAAGCCAAGGCCTATCTCGACGCTTTGACGCAGAAGCGCGACGACGAAGCTAGTACGCGTTAGACGAAATAGTGTTGCGCTTGCCTTAAGCCACCAGCGCGAGCTGCGGGATGGCGGCGACCACCGACTGGTTGCGGCCGTTGGCCTTGGCCGCGTAGAGGGCCTTGTCGGCCGCTTCGATCAGATAGGACCAATCGATCGCTGCCGTGGGCGTCATGCTCGCCACGCCGATACTCACCGTCGTCACGTTGGGATCTTCGGCCCATTGTTCGACTTTGAGGCGGATGGTTTCGGCGACGGTGAGCGCTTCCACCGCCGAGAGGCCGGGCAGCAGTACCGCGAATTCCTCGCCGCCGTATCTGGCCGGACAGTCGCCGGCCCGCCTGACCGAATCCGAAATGCAGATCGCAATGCCGACCAGCACCTGGTCGCCGGCCTGATGTCCAAACCTGTCATTGTACGATTTGAAATGATCGGCATCGATCATCAGCACCGCGACGGGGGTCTGGTTGCGCGTCGCCCGCCGCCATTCCAGGTCGATCTCGCAATCGAATTTACGCCGGTTCTTCAGGCCGGTGAGCGCGTCGGTGGTCGCGAGCTCTTCCAGTTTTTCCTCTGCCTCGGCGCGGCGGCCGATCTCGCGCGCGAGGAACAATGTGGTGCCGAGCACGAACAGGATCAGGGCCACCATGACCGCGCCGATCCGGATCACTTCCCGGTACCAGAGGCTCAGGATGCTCGCCAGCGGTTTTCCGACTACGACAAAGAACAGGCTCGTATTGGCGCTTCGAACGTAAAGCCGCGGTGTCGGGTCCACCGGTCCGACCCCGGCGTAGGACCCGCCTTGCTGCAGATTTGCCGGATTCCAGTTTTTTCGCTCTGCCAGATTTTTGCCGACGATGTCGAGGTCGAACGGCGTCCGCATGATGACCATCCGGTCGCGGCGCAGCACGGTGATCGTATCGCCGGGAGTGAGGGTAAGCCGGCCGAACAGCTCATGGAAATAGCTGAAGCGGATCGAGCCCACCACGACGCCAAGGAAGCCGCCATCGGAATCGTTGATGCGCCGGCTGAGCACGATCGAATAGGCGCTCCGATGCAGCATCGGGCGACTCATGTACAGGCCGACATCGGGATTGGAGCGATGAACCTGGAAATACTCCTCGTCGCTGCGATCCTCCGGCGCCGGATCGAGGCTTGCCGCTTCATGTGTCAGCTTGCCTTGCGCGTCGAACACCTGGATTACGCCGAAATGCCTTGCGGTGGCGGCATGATCGAACAGGATCAGGTGCTGGATCTCCTTGCCGACGCCCTTGATCTGCGGCATCACCAGATTGCTGGCGACGGCGCGCAGCGACAGGTCGTAAAGCTCGATATTGCGGCTGATGTCGGCGTCGACCCCCGAGGCGAGATTTTGCAGCGTCTGCCGTGCCAGCTCTTCCTCGCCGCGGCGCATGTCGAACATGACGCTGGTGCAAATCGCGGAGAAGCCGATCACGGCCGCGACCGACGACGCGATCAGAAGTTTGACCGACAACCGCCAGGGCCGGCGGCCCGCGTCTTTCCCAAAATAGCTTTTTCTGGCCACGCCTTCGTGCCGTCCAATAGTATCGCCCGCAATAACCTACCGGTATGCGCCGGATACGTTGTTGCGGCCTTAAGCGGCGACAGCGATATGATAATGCGTTAACGGTTGGTTGCCGGGATAGACGGTTTTGTGCAAATCGCCATTGGGGATACGGGTGAACGATTACGACCTGCTGCGGGACTACCTGAAAAAACAGACGGTTCCCGAACTCGTGCTGAGCTTCGAGCAGATCGAGGAGATCCTCGATGCGGCGCTGCCGCGCGCCGCGCACCGTGCGTCATGGTGGGAGACGTTGCGGAGCCCGCAGGAAAAGATGCCGCAACGCGAAGCCTGCCTCGAAGCCGGTTACATCGCGACCCGGCAGGCCGACGGCAAGAGCGTTAAATTCAGGAAGATGAAATCGACCGACAAGCTGGCTCGATAACCTGGCGTCCCGTTCCCGGATTACGCTTCGCTCCATCCAGGCTACGAGGAGCTTCCTTCGCAACGACCGCCGACCTCATCCTGAGGAGCGTGCGAAGCAAGCGTCTCGAAGGATGGTTGCAGCGGACAGCGGCCATCCTTCGAGACGCGCGAAGGCGCGCTCCTCAGGATGAGGTCAGCGCGCGTAACCCGGATGGAGCCCGGCGCGGCTTTTGCTCCCAACCAAAATATCGAAAACAATCCCATGCAAAGTAACAAGGTGTCGCTGGCATGAATGCTTACACCCGAAAACATTTGACCTGTCGGGCAAATCACCGGCACCTTCCAACATTGCGCAATTTAAAACCGTCCATGGTCTGCCAAACGGCTTCTGGCGCGATTGCGGGCCAAAATTCCGACAATCATGTTGATCCGGTTCAGGAAATTAATTCTTTGGAACAACGGCTGGCCCGTTCATTGCGCGGCAAAATTCTGATTGGCAACTATGAGATTAATCCCAAACCGGACATGCCGCCAACATCAAGCGCAAGTGCACGTAGGCAGTCACTTCGTGACGAAGCGGTCCATGTTGTATCGTTACCTTTCGTCGCACCAGAATTCGCGCACGTTGCCTCAATAGCGTCCGGGTCGCGGATACTTTGCGGTGAGCGCGGGAGAAGTGATGCGCGGTTTCTATGTATCTGGGGACGGCCCGGCACCCCTGATGGTCTCAGGCCTTGCATGCTTTATTAGCGACCCTTGGAGCACCCATGGCAAAACACCGGATCTATACAACGAGCTTCGCAAGCGTTTACCCATTTTACGTTGCGAAGGCAGAGAAAAAAGGACGCACAAAGGCAGAGGTCGATCAGGTCATCTCTTGGTTGACAGGCTATGGTCAGAAGGAGCTGGAAACTCAACTCGAAAAACAGACTGACTTTGAAACATTCTTTGCAAAGGCCCCTAAAATCAATCCTTCGAGAGCCTTGATTAGAGGCGTGGTTTGCGGCGTCCGAGTGGAGGATATCAAAGAACCAACTATGCGAGAAATTCGTTACCTGGACAAACTTATCGATGAGCTAGCGCAGGGAAAAACGATGGACAAAATTCTGCGAAGAAAATGACCCTGAGCGACCAGCCTCGATCCACTTAGCTCGGCGACGCTGCGCGGAGTTGGCCCGGCGCACTGCCCATTCTTTTCAAGTGCTGGACCAGGACGCCTCGGCGTTCAAAGCTTGAGCTCGCATCCATATTCACGTGCGGCTCGACGATATCAACTCGCCGCTTCCAGCCGTTCTTCCGTTAGTAGCCGCATCGCGGCGTCGGCGTCCATCGGCTCGCCGAAGGCAAAGCCTTGCGCGTATTCGCAGCCCAACTGATAGAGCTCGACCGCATCCGAATCCGTCTCCGCGCCTTCCGCCACCACATCCATGCCGAGGTCATGCGCCAGAGCAATGATCGATTTGAGGATCACCGGCCGCGTGCCGCGGCTGGTGGTGCGCACGAAGGACTGGTCGATCTTGATAGTGTCGAAGGGGAAGCGCTGCAGGTACGCCAGCGAGGAATGGCCGGTGCCGAAATCGTCCAGCGATAGTCCGGTGCCGAGTTCGCGAATGCGCGCCAGCATCTGCGCGGCATGCTCCGGATTCTCCATCACAAGCGACTCGGTGAGCTCCAGCTTAAGCGTGCCGCGCGCCACCGACGAACGCGACAGCACGGTGCGGATATCGTGGATCAAATCATGGCGCAGCAACTGCCGCGAGGAAACGTTGACGGAGGCGAAGATCGGTTCGCGCGAGCGCATCGCACGCTGCCATACCGAGAGCTGCCGCGCCGTCTGGTCCAGCACGAACATGCCGAGATCGACGATCAGGCCGATTTCCTCGGCAATCGAGATGAATTCCGACGGCGACATCCGGCCGAGCTTGGGATGATCCCAGCGCGCCAGCGCCTCGAAGCCGGCGATCGAGCGATCTTCCAGCCGCACGATCGGCTGGTACAGGATCGTGATTTCCCGCCGCTCGATGGCGCGGCGCAATTCGCTTTCCAGCGTCAGGCGGTCGGTCTTGCGCGCGCGCATCGCCGGCTTGTAGACGTCGATGCGGTCGCCGCCGATCCGCTTGGAGTGATACATCGCAAGCTCGGCGTCCTTGATGATCTCGTCGGACAATTGCGTCTGCGGATCCGACAGCGCGAGCCCGATGGACGCGGTCAGGAAGATCTCGCGGTCGTTGAAGGCGATCGGGGCGCGGATGGTCTTGCGGATGGTTTCGGCGAAGGCGGTGATGCGTGCCGGGTCCTGCTCCGACATCAGGATCAGGCCGAACTGGTCGCCGGCCAGCCGCGCCAGCGTATCCTGCGGTTTCAGGATGCGCGTCAGCCGCCGCGCCAGCGTCAGCAGGATGGAGTCGCCGACCGCAATGCCGACGGAATCGTTGACCTGCTTGAAGCGATCGAGGTCGATCACCATCAGCGTCGGCCGCAGGTTCGGCATGCTCTTGGCGAAATTTGCCACCGCGCCGAGGCGATCCATGAACAGTTTGCGGTTGGGCAGGCCGGTGAGGTTGTCATGCACGGAGTCGTGCAGCATGCGCTCCTCGGCGTTCTTGATTTCGGTGACGTCGGTCAGCGTTCCAACCACGCGCGAGACTTCGCCGTCGGAGCCGACCACCGGGCGCGCCTTCAGCGCGAACCACATGAAGTGGCCGTCAGGCGTGCGCAGGCGGAAATCCTGCACCAGCCGGCCGCGGCGCTGGTCGAGCACGCTGTCCAGCGCGGCGCGGAAGCGATCCTGGTCGAGCGGGTGCAGCACCTCCAGCCATTTTGCGGCCGGACCTTCCAGCGTGCCGCGCTTCAGCCCGAGCAGGCTTTCGGTCTCCGGGCTGGTGAATACCTTGTCGGCAGAGACGTCCCAGTCCCAGATCAGGTCGCCGGAGCCGGTCAGCGCCAGCGCGCGGCGCTCGATGTCGGAGACAATGCCGGTTGTCGCGCCGCCGCCGGCGAACGCGTGCTGCATCACCGTAAATCCGATCAGCATCACGATCAGCACGAGGCCGCCGAGCAGCGCCGGACCTACGATGTCGTTGGTGACGCTTCCCGCCACCGTCATGCCGGCGGCGATCACCCAGACCACCAGCAGGAACCAGGTCGGGATCAACAACACCGCGCGGTCGAAACCATGCGTCGAGAGATAGACGATCAGCGCAAAGCCGGCGAAGGCGATCAAGACCAGCGAGATGCGGGCAATGCCGGAGGCGACCGCGGGATCGAACAGCGCCAGCGCCACCAGCGATCCGAGGAAGGCCAGCCAGCCGACGGTGATGTGGGAATAGCGCACATGCCAGCGGCTCAAGTTGAGATAGGCGAACAGAAACACCAGCAGCGTCGCTGCGAGGATCGCTTCGCCGGCCGCGCGCCAGACGCGCTCTGCATTGTTCGACATGTCGAGCACCTTGCCCCAAAAGCCGAAATCGACGCCGATATAGACCAGCACCGCCCAAGCCAGCGCCGCAGCAGCGGGGAACATGATGCTGCCCTTCACCACGAACAGGATCGTCAGCACCAGCGCCAGCAGGCCGGAAATGCCGATCACGATGCCCTGGTAGAGCGTGAACGAGTTGACCTTGTCCTTGTAGGCGTCGGGTTCCCAGAGATAGAGCTGCGGCAGCTTGTCGGTGCGCAGTTCCGCCACGAAGGTGATGACGGCACCGGGGTCGAGCGTGATGCGGAAGATGTCGGCGGTCGCGCTCTCCTGCCGTTCGGGGCGGTCGCCGGTCGACGGCGTAATGGTCGCGATGCGCGACAGGCCGAGATCGGGCCACAAGAGGCCGGATGACACGATGCGATAGTGTGGCGCGACGATCAGACGATCGAGCTGGTCGTCGGTATTGTTGGCAAGCGCGAACACCACCCAGTTCTGTCCGCCCTCGCGGGCGCGCACTTCGATACGGCGGACGATGCCGTCGGTTCCCGGCGCCGTCGAAACCTGGATGCGGTCGGTTTCGCTGCGCTGGTGGTCGAGCACTGCGGTGAGATCGATGGCAGGCGCGTCGCTGCGGACGCTGACCGCGTCGATGGCATGCGCCGCAGGCGCGGCCATAACAATCATGAGGCCCAGCGCGACTAGCGCAAGGCGCCTGATCAGACGCAATGTCAGTACTCCGCGACCAGCGATTCTCCCGGCCCAGCGAACGGGGTCGGCGTTGCCGCGATAAATGACATGAAAGCGAAGCAAATCAAAGGGTTTCCACCCGCGCTTCGCTCGCGATCGGTTAGACCGCCAACACAATTTTGCCAATATGTGCGGAGGTCTCCATCCGCCGGTGCGCGTCGGCCGCTTTTTCCAGCGGGAATGAGCTGTCCATCAGCGGTTTTACACGTCCCTCGCGCAATAGCGGCATCACCTTGGCCTCGATCGCAGCGACCATCGCTGCCTTATCCGCATTAGTACGGGGGCGCAGCGTGGAGCCGGTATGGGTCAGCCGCTTCACCATCACCTTGGCAATGTTGACGGTAACCTTGGGGCCGTTGAGCGTCGCGATCTGCACGATACGGCCGTCGACCGCAGCAGCGTCATAGTTGCGATCGACATAGTCGCCGGCGACCATGTCGAGGATCAGGTTGGCGCCGACATTGTTGGTCTCGGCCTTGACCACGGCGACGAAGTCTTCGGTCTTGTAATTGATCGCGCGGTCGGCGCCGAGCTTGAGGCAGGCGTCGATCTTGTTCTGAGAGCCGACGGTCACGAGCACCTTGGAGCCGAACGCTTTCGCAAGCTGGATCGCCATGGTGCCGATGCCGGACGAGCCGCCGTGGATCAGAAGCGTTTCGCCGGGCTTGAGCCCGCCGCGCTCGAACACATTGTGCCAGACGGTCATCAGCGTTTCCGGGATCGCGCCGGCTTCCTGGATCGACAGCGACGGCGGCACCGCCATCGCCTGCGCGTCTTGCGCAATGCAATACTGGGCATAGCCACCGCCCGCGACCAGCGACATCACCTTGTCGCCGAGCTTGTGCTTTGTGGCGCCTTCGCCAAGCGCCACCACTTCGCCCGCGATTTCAAGGCCGGGCAGGTCGCTGGCGCCGGGCGGCGGCGGGTAGGCGCCGGAACGCTGCGCAACGTCGGGGCGGTTGACACCCGCCGCCATCACCTTGACCAGGATTTCGCCTGGGCCGGGCGCTGGAACGCTGCGGGTTTCGGGCAACAGCACGTCGGGGCCGCCTGGCTTGCTGATGCCGATGACGGTCATTTGCGCGGGCAGCTTTGACATGATTTGTCCTTGTGAAAGGCTGAGAATTGAAGGCGGCCCCTGATTAGCCAGCCCGGTTGCGGCTGGCAACCGCTTGAGGGATCAGCAAGCCGTTACGAACCGGCGGAAGGAGGAAGCGCATGTCGATCGAGGATGACGACAAACCGCGGAGGAAGATTACCCACGAGATCGGCCAGGACCTGTCGCTCCTGTCGGTCGAGGAATTGACGGAGCGGATTGAGCTCTTGAATTCGGAAGTCGCGCGGCTGCAAGAAGCGGTCACCAAGAAGCGCGCATCGAAGGATGCCGCGAACAGCTTCTTCAAGACGTGAGAGGATCTCGTGTCCCGGACGCGGTGCATCGCCCTTGGCGCTGCTCCAGTGCCGGGACCCACGCTTTCGTTCCGGGGCACGAGACCCGCTACTCTCCAAACGATTGCAATTACAAAACTCGGCCAGTGGCCCACATGGCAAATAATCCCTGAAGAAAATCGCTCGTTTACGAAGGATTAAGCTTTCTCCTTTATGACTGTCATCGTCCTCGTTTGGACACCGAGTGGCTCCTGTCCACTCTGTTTGACGCCTCCCTGTTATCAACTTCAAAAGCCGCCGGAAACGGCGGCTCTTTTTTGTGCTCTCCGCGGCTATTTTGTGCTCCCACGAGCTGGAAACCATAAATCCGGTTGCCGCTGGACTCTCGACTTCGCCCGAGCAATGATTTGTTCATCATAAGCCGGTGGTTCACAGCCGGTTGGGGCAAATAGTGGCGTGAGGGCGTTAACCATGGCGGACCGTTCGCAAAGCGAACCCGCGCTCGTTCTGTTCAGCGAGCGGCTGACTAATTCGGCGGCGTTCGGAACTCTCTTCCGGGAAGGCATGGATCTGGTCGAGGAAACCGCCGCCTATCTCGATGGCGATGGCCGCACCGAAGCCAAGGCGCTCGAACGTTCTGTCAGCCTTACTTACGCAACCGAAAGCATGCGCCTGACCACCCGCCTGATGCAGCTTGCGTCATGGCTGTTGCTGCATCGCGCGGTCAAGGAAGGCGAGATGACGCTGACCCAGGCCAATCGGGAAAAGACCAAGGTCAAGCTCACGGCCGCCGATCCCGGGCCGGAGGACATGATCGAGAAGCTCCCGCAGCAATTGCAGGATCTGATTGCGCGATCGATGAGCCTGCAGACGCGGGTCCGTCGCCTCGACATCTCGATCCACGCGGCGCCCGCGGAACGTGCGCCGATCGGCAATCCGCTGGTGCCGCAGCTCAACAGGTTGAAAGCGGCGTTCGAGCAGTAGGTCCGCAAACTCTCTCCGCCGTCATTGCGAGCGCAGCGAAGCAATCCATAGCTCCGCACGTGGAGGCGTGGATTGCTTCGCTGCGCTCGCAATGACGGGGATAGAATCGTGCCAAACAAAAACGCCCCGGCTTGCCAGGGCGTTTTTCACTTCTGATGGGTACGGAACGGCCCAAAGACCCCTCAGTCCTTCTTGAGGAAGCCCGAAAACTTCTTCTGGAAGCGCGACACTCGGCCGCCGCGGTCGAGGATCTGCTGCGAGCCGCCGGTCCAGGCCGGGTGCGACTTGGGATCGATATCGAGGTTCAGCTTGTCGCCTTCCTTACCCCAGGTGGAGCGGGTCTGGTACTCGGTCCCGTCGGTCATCACGACCGTAATCGTATGGTAATTCGGATGAATTTCGGCTTTCATGGCATATCCTTCGGCGCGCCTGCGCCCGTCTCAACTGTCAGGGGATACGGGATTTGGCGGCTCTATAGCTCAGGAAGCCTGTCAAAACAAGCTACGTATATGTCCTGATTGGGAATCTCCCGGATTTGCCAGAAGGGGCCGTGGAGGCCTATCTGGGGGCAGAGAAACGGGTCGGATTTCATGAGCGCAGTGGAACAGATTGAAGCCCCCCGCGGCACGCCGCCGCGTGACGCCCTGCTCGAGGAAGAGGCCTTCATCGAGAGCCAGTTGACGCAATCGCCGGCCAGGACCGGCGCCAGGCTGCGCCCGCTGCTGGCGCTCGCGCCCTATGTCGCGCGCTACCGCGGGCGCGCGGCGCTCGCTTTCATTTCGTTGACGGTCGCGGCGATCACCACGCTGATCGTGCCGATCGCGATCCGGCGCATGATCGATTTCGGATTCAGTCCCGAAGGCATCGCCCTTATCAACAGCTATTTCAGCGTCATGATTGCGGTCGTCGCGGTGCTCGCCGCCGCCAGCGCGTCGCGTTACTACCTCGTCATGACGATCGGCGAGCGCATCGTTGCCGACGTCAGGCGCGACGTGTTCGCGCATCTGATCTCACTCTCGCCCGCATTTTTCGATTCCGCGCGTTCGGGCGAGTTGGTGTCGCGGCTGACGGCCGACACCACCCAGATCAAGTCCGCGGTCGGCGCCTCGGTATCCATCGCGCTGCGCAACATGATGCTGTTCATCGGCGCCGCCACCATGATGGTGATCACGAGCCCCAAGCTTTCAGGCTTCGTGCTGCTGGCAATCCCCGTGATCGTGATCCCGCTGGTCGCCTTCGGCCGCTGGGTGCGGCGGCTGTCGCGCAACGCGCAGGATACGCTGGCGGACGCCAGCGCGTACGCTTCCGAGCTGGTCGGCGCGATCAGGACCGTGCAGGCCTATACCAGCGAGCGGATGGCCACCGCCCGCTTCGGCGGCGATGTCGAACAGGCCTATGAGGCGGCGCGCAGTTCGACGCGGGCGCGCGCGGTGCTGACGCTGATCATCATCTTCATCGTGTTCTCCAGCGTAGTGGCGATCCTCTGGGTCGGCTCGCACGACGTGCTGACCGGCCAGATCACGCCGGGCCGGCTCGGTCAATTCGTGCTGTATGCGGCGTTCGCCGCCGCCGGTCTCGGACAGCTTAGCGAGGTATGGGGCGAAGTCTCGGCCGCCTCCGGTGCCGCCGAGCGGCTGTTCGAGATTCTTCGGGTCAAGTCGCAGATCACGGCCCCGCCGCAGCCCGTCGCGCTGCCGCGGCCTGCGCGTGGCGACGTCGGGTTCGAGAACGTCAGCTTTGCCTATCCCGCGCGGCCGGATGTGCTCGCGGTCGACGATGTTTCGCTCTCGGTCAGGGCCGGCGAGAAGGTCGCGATCGTGGGTCCCTCGGGTGCGGGCAAGAGCACGCTGTTTCACCTCCTGCTGCGGTTCTACGATCCGGCCCAGGGCACGATCTCGCTCGACGGCGTGCCGGTCAAATCGGCGGATCCACTTGACGTGCGCTCGCGGATTGCGCTGGTGCCACAGGATTCGGTGGTGTTTGCGGCCACGGCGCGCGAAAATATCCGCTTCGGCCGGCCCGACGCCACCGACGCCGAGGTCGAGCGCGCCGCCGATCTCGCGCACGCCACCGAATTCCTGCGCAAGCTGCCCGGCGGCTTCGAGGCGCAACTCGGCGAGCGCGGCGTGACGCTGTCCGGCGGCCAGCGCCAGCGCATCGCGATCGCGCGTGCGATCCTGCGTGACGCGCCGCTACTGCTGCTCGACGAAGCGACGTCAGCGCTCGATGCCGAAAGCGAGACGCTGGTGCAGACCGCGCTGGAAGAACTGATGCGCCATCGCACCACGCTCGTCATCGCGCATCGCCTCGCCACCGTGCTCTCCTGCGACCGCATCATGGTGATGGACCAGGGCAGGATCGTCGAACAGGGCACGCGTGCGGAGCTGGTCGCGGCGAACGGGCTATACGCGCGATTGGCGCGGCTGCAGTTCGAGGGCGCGTAGCCGATCAGTGGGAACTGTTGTCACCCAACGGGTCGCGCGAATGCGCCCGATGACAGACTCCGCTGGGTGACCCAATCTTCCAGAGACGTCAGTGATCAAGCTGAGAAGCCGCGGCGTACTGGATATCCCGCATGCGCAGGGTATGACGCTGTCGGGCTGGGTGAGGGTGTTATGCCTTCCATTCCATCTTCAACACCGGCCGGCCCGAGGTCGGATTCACATCCTCGCCGGCATGTTCAAACCCGTTGCGCTCGTAGAAGCGGATCGCGCGGGCGTTGTCCTTATTGACGAGTAGCGTGACCCCCTTCGGCGAGATGCGCTTGACCTCTTCGACCAACAGGTGAGCGACGCCGGAGCCCCAGTGTTCTGGCGCAACCACAAGCTGGTCGAGATAGCCTTCGCGATCGACGGTGACAAAACCGACCAGCGCGCCGGCCTCCTGTTCCGCGACCACAATCTCGGCTTTCGGTACGAGATCGTTGCGCCAGCGACCGCGCCACCATTCCAGCCGTGAGGTGAAGTCGATCTCGGGATACGCCTGTTGCCAAGTGCGATGCCACAGCTCAATTGCCGCTGCTTCATCATCTGCACGGTAGAGGCGGGTGTGATATCCCACTACCGTTCCGTCAGCTTCAGTTCGATGCGGCGGTTGCGCTTGTAGGCGTCTTCGTTGGGCGCTGAATCGAGCGGCTGGAACTCGGCAAAGCCGGCGGCGACCAGCCGTTGCGCGGGAACACCGAGGAAAACCAGATATTGTACCACGGAGATGGCGCGCGCCGACGACAATTCCCAGTTCGACTTGAACAGCGGCGAGTTGATCGGCCGCATGTCGGTGTGGCCATCGACCCGCAGCACCCAGCCGATCTCGCTCGGTATCTGCTTGTCCAGATCGATCAGCGCGGTGGCGAGTTTGTCGAGTTCGGAGCGGCCTTCGGGGAGCAGCACCGCCTGGCCGGTATCGAAAAAGACTTCCGACTGGAATACGAAACGGTCGCCGACGATGCGGACATCGGGGCGATTGCCCAGAATGGCGCGTAGGCGGCCGAAGAATTCCGAACGGTAGCGCGATAATTCCTGCACGCGTTGCGCCAGCGCGACGTTCAGGCGCTGGCCGAGATCGGCAATCCGCCCCTGCGATTCCTTGTCACGCTTTTCGGAGGCTTCCAGCGCTTCCTCGAGCGCCGCAAGCTGGCGGCGCAGCGCGCTGATCTGCTGGTTCAGCACCTCGATCTGGGCGAGCGCGCGCGAGGTCACCGCCTTTTCGGATTCGAGCGCCTTGTTGAGCTCGTTGGCGCGGCCCTGGGCGTCGCCGGCACCGGACAACCCCTCGTAAAGCCCCTTGATGCGGTCGCGTTCGCCTTCCGCGGCGGCGAGGCCGGCGCGCAACTGCGCGAGCTGATCGTCGAGCGTGATCTTGCCGAGCTTTTCCAGCGACAGCAGGTCGTTGAGCTGTGCGATCTTGGCGTTGAGTTGTTCGAGCGCCTTGTCCTTGCCAGTAACCTCCTGCGACAGGAAGAACTGCACCACCAAAAACACCGACAGCAGGAACACGATCGACAGCACCAGCGTCGACAGCGCGTCGACGAAGCCCGGCCAATAGTTGAAACCGGATTCACTGCGGCGGGCACGGGCGAGGGCCATTTATTGTCTCCGGTATCTGTCCCGGACGCGGTGCGGCGTGCAACGCCGCTCCGCAGTGCCGGAACCTAGAGTGCTTGCATGGGTCCCGACTCTGCGTCGCATCACTTGCGTGCTGCGCCGCGTCCGGGACACGAACTTTCCACTTCAGCTCTTCTCGGGCTGTCTGGCGATCCGCTCCAGGAGCTTCTTGATCTCGCGGTTTTGTTCGCCCTGGCCGTCGGCCCATTCGCGGATCATCTGCTGTTCGGTACGCATATGCGCAACCAGGCCCTGGATCGCCTCGGCCAGATTGGCCATCGCCGCCGTGGTGTTGCGGCTGCCGCCGCTCTCTTCCACCACTGCGCGGATACGTTCCATTGCGTGCTGCAGTTCGCCGCCGATCCCGGAACTGCCATCGCCATATTCGCGCACGGTGGAGGCGAGCCAGTCTTCAAGGTCGGTATAGAAGCGGTTCTGCGCCTGGCTCGACTGCAGGTCGAGAAAGCCCAGGATCAGGGAGCCCGCGAGGCCGAACAGCGAGGACGAGAACGAAATACCCATGCCGCCGAGCGGCGCGGCCAACCCCTCTTTGAGGGTGTCGAACAGCGAGCCGGCATCGCCGCCGACTTTCAGGCCGTCGATCACCTTGCCGACGGAACCGACGGTTTCGATCAGGCCCCAGAAGGTGCCAAGCAGGCCGAGGAAGACCAATAAGCCCGTCATGTAGCGGGAAATATCACGGGCTTCGTCCAGCCGCGTCGCAATCGAATCCAGCAAGTGCCGCATGGTCTGCTGCGATATCGTCATTCGCCCGGTACGCTCGCCGCCGAGAATTGCCGCCATCGGCGCCAGCAGGGTCGGGCGCCGGTCGATCGCGAGCCCCGGATCGGCGATGCGGAAACTGTTGACCCAGGCCACCTCCGGATAGAGCCGAACCACCTGCCGGAATGACAGGATGATGCCGATCAGGAGCACCCCGCCGATCAGAGCGTTAAGTCCAGGATTGGCAAAGAACGCCACGGTGATCTGCTTGTAGAGCACGACCGTGACCAGCGTGCAGAGCACCAGGAACACGAGCATCCGCACTAGGAAAATCCGTGGTGAGGACAGTTTGCTCAGCTCGATCTCCATTTCGGAGCGGGAGGAGGGGCCTGAAGGCATTTGCGGGGTGTCATCCGGTTACGAAAAGCCGCGCTGGCGCCAATATGGCACAGCGGGCTGGAGAAAAAAGCTTGCAAGCCGCGATTTCGGGCCGACCGTGGAACCTCTTCCCGAAACTCGGCTTTGACATCAGCGTATTTTGGAACGGTTCGATGTCCAACCGGGATTTTTCATGAGGAGCCCGCCCAGCGCCAGGCAGGGCGCTATTGCGACTGCCGGTTGCGCACCAGCCCGTTCTTCCCGCGGCCGATGCCGGCATCATCCGACCCGCAGGATCGCGTTAGCCCATAGCGGGCACCGGTCTTTTGAAGAGGATCGTGCCAAATAGGGAGGGAGTGGTCATAAGCTTCGTCTCCGCGATCGTGGGCACCGCCGAGCGGGTGCCGCTGCCCGACGATGCTGGCTCGCCGACGAACTCGAGCGCGTGCTTCGCAAGGTTTATGGCGGAGAGACCGCGCTGTGGATGCGGCGCTGGCGCTGTTTCCTGCTCCCCACCGCAGGCCTGTTCGGTTACGCCGGTGGCAGCGAGCGGGGGCACCAGCCATTACCGGCTCAAGGCGGCGGCTTAACCCGGCGTTAACCGATTCGTGCCGGATGCCTCCCGCGCGGTCATCTGCTGCAATCATATGCAGCGAAACGGCAGGTTCCGCCCCTTTGTTCCCGGCCCACACGCAATGGAACCGACTCACAATCAAGTGAGTCCGGAAAAGTCGTCGGTAATTCAGTGTGATAGCGTTGTGTGACATTGGGCCGCCGCGAAACCGTATTGCGTCGCAGCACCCTGTCCCTATCCTATCTTCCATCAACCGTGAGTTCCAAGGCTGCTTACGACAACGTCGCGAATGCTCAATTCGCGCCTTCAACCTGAACTGGGGCAAAGCTTTCAATGTCCGGACTACGAACGCAATCGGCATGCATCATTGTGATGTTGACTGCGATGGCGCCACTTTTGGCTGGCTGCAATGAACCGACCACTGCGACAGCAGCGGCAAAGCCGCCCGAGCCTGAAGTGGGCACTTTCACCGTCAGATCTCAGCCCCGCGCCATCGTTCGTGAATTGCCCGGCCGAATCGCACCCACCCGGGTCTCGGAAGTCCGTGCGCGGGTTTCCGGCATCGTCGTCGAGCGCCTGTTCCAGCAGGGCACCGAGGTGAAGGCCGGCGATCCGCTCTACCGGATCGACCCCAAACCCTTCGAGGTGGAACTGCAGGCGAGCGAAGCCGCGCTGGACAAGGCGGAAGCTGCGCTCGATCTCGCCACCCAGCACGCCCGGCGCATTGCGACGCTGACCAGCCAGCGTGCGGCGCCCGAGGCCGAGAACGAAAAAGCCATCGCAGCCCAACGCCAGGCTGAGGCTGAGGTTGGCAGCCGCAGGGCCGATGTCGCCCGCGCGAAGCTCAATCTCGACTATGCAACAATCCGTGCGCCAATCAGCGGCGTCGTCGGCGCCGCGCTGGTGAGCGAAGGCGCGCTGGTGGTGCAGAACGAGACCACCAGCCTCGCCACGATCCAACAGCTCGACCCGATCTACGCCGACTTCACCCAATCGATCGCGGAGATGAACAAGCTGCGCCGTGCGCTCGAAAGCGGCGACCTCGACCGGATCGCGCCCGACGTGGCCAAGGTCCGCCTCGTGCTGGACGATGGTCCGGCATATTCCATTCCCGGCAAGCTTCTGTTCTCTGATGCCAAGGTCGACGCCTATACCGGGCAGGTCACGCTGCGCGGACAGTTTCCGAATCCGAATCGCGAACTACTGCCCGGCATGTATGTCCGCGTCCTGATCGAACAGGGCATCGATTCCGATGCCATGGCCGTGCCGCAGCAGGCGATCCAGCGCGATGCCGGCGGCGGCAGCGAGGTCTTCGTGGTCAAGGACGACGGCCGCGTCGCGACGCAGCCGGTCCGCACCGGCCCGATGCAGGACGGCGTGTGGCTGATCAGCGAGGGCCTCAAGGAGGGCGACCGCGTCATCGTCGACGGGTTCCAGAAGTTTGTTGCCGGCGACAAGGTCAAGGCGAAGGCGTGGATCGATGCGGATGCCTCGGTTGGTTCGATAGCGCCAGCACCGGCAGCGCAAGCGTCCCGCTGAGACCGGGACATGCCCAGCTTCTTCATCGACCGGCCGATCTTCGCCTGGGTGGTCGCGCTTTTCATCTGCCTGATCGGCGCGATCTCGATCCCGTTGCTGGCGGTCGCGCAATATCCGATCATCGCACCGCCCTCGATCTCGATCTCGACCAGCTATCCCGGCGCGTCCCCGGAGAACCTCTACAACAGCGTCACGCGGCTGATCGAGGAGGAACTCAACGGCGCCTCCGGCATCCTCAACTTCGAATCTACCTCTGACTCGCTGGGGCAGGTCGAAATCATCGCCAACTTCGTGCCCGGCACGGAGACGGGTGCGGCGTCGGTCGAAGTGCAGAACCGACTCAAGCGCGTCGAGGCGCGGCTTCCGCGCGCGGTGATCCAGCAGGGCATCCTGGTCGAGGAGGCCTCTTCTGCCGTGCTGCAGATCATTACGCTGAATTCGGCCGACGGATCGCTCGACGAAATCGGCCTCGGCGATTTCATGATCCGCAACGTGCTCGGCGAGATCAGGCGCATTCCGGGCGTTGGCCGAGCCACGCTCTATTCCACCGAACGTTCGCTGCGGATCTGGGTCGATCCGGCCAAGCTGGTCGGCTACGGCCTCACCGCCGACGACGTCAACAAGGCGATCTCGGCGCAGAACGCCCAGGTCGCCTCGGGCAGCGTCGGCGCCGAGCCGAGCACGCCGGAGCAGAGGATTTCCGCGCTGGTGCTGGTCAAGGGTCAGCTCTCATCGCCGGATGAATTCGGCGCCATCACGCTGCGCGCCAATCCGGATGGATCGACGGTGCGGCTGCGCGACGTCGCCCGCATCGAGATTGGCGGCTTGAGCTATCAGTTCAACACGCGGCTCAACGGCAAGCCGACGGCGGGCCTTTCGGTGCTGCTGTCGCCGACCGGCAACGCGCTTGCCACCGCAAGCGCCGTCGAAGCCAAGATGAAGGAATTGTCAAAATTCTTTCCGGCCAATATCGGTTACGAAATCCCGTACAACATCACGCCCGTCGTCAAGGCCTCGATCAACAAGGTGTTGATGACGCTGGTGGAAGCGGTGGTGCTGGTCTTCATCGTGATGTTCCTGTTCCTGCAGAACATCCGCTATACCATCATTCCGACCATCGTGGTGCCGGTGGCGCTGCTCGGCACCTGTGCGACGCTGATGGCGGCCGGCTATTCCATCAACATGCTGACCATGTTCGGCATGGTGCTGGCGGTCGGCATTCTCGTCGACGACGCCATCGTCGTGGTCGAGAACGTCGAGCGGATCATGGCGGAAGAGGGCCTGCCGCCGAAGGAGGCGACCCGCAAGGCGATGTCGCAGATCACCAGCGCCATCATCGGCATCACGCTGGTGCTGATGGCCGTGTTCGTGCCGATGGCGTTCTTCCCGGGATCGGTCGGCATCATCTATCGCCAGTTCTCGGTGACCATGATCTCGGCCATCGCTTTCTCCGCGCTGCTGGCGCTTTCGCTGACGCCGGCGTTGTGCGCGACGCTGTTGAAGCCGGTCGAGGCCGGCCACGGCCATGCCCGCAAGGGCGTGTTCGGCTGGTTCAACCGCGTGCTCGAGACGAGCCGTGGCGGCTATTCGCGCACCGTGCAGGGCTCGCTGAAGCGCACCGGGCGTTTGATGCTGATCTACGCCGCGCTGCTCATCGGCCTCGGCTGGGCATTCGTCCGGCTGCCCGGCGGCTTCCTGCCGGTCGACGACCAGGGCTTCATCACGACAGACGTGCAGACGCCGTCCGACTCCTCCTACGCCCGCACCGAAGCGGCGGTCCAGGCCGTGGAGAAGTATCTGCTCAATCGCGCCGGCGTCGAGGACGTCACGTTCCTCACTGGCTTCAGCTTCCTCGGCCAGGGCATGAACACCGCGCAGGCCTTCATTACGTTGAAGGACTGGTCGGAACGGGGCAGAAAGGATTCCGCCGCCGCGATCGTCGCCGACATCAACCGCGAGCTCTCGTCGATCCGCGACGCCAGGATCTCGGCGCTGCAGCCGCCGCCGATCGACAATCTCGGCAATTCCTCCGGGTTCTCGTTCCGCCTGCAGGACCGCGGCCAGAAGGGCTATCCGGCGCTGGTCGCCGCATCCGACCGGCTGATCGCGGAAGCCAATGCCAGCCCGATCCTGCAGAAGGTCTATGTCGAGGGCCTGCCGCCGGCGCCGCAGGTCAATCTGATGATCGACCGCGAAAAAGCCGGCGCATTCGGCGTCACCTTCGAGGACATCAACCAGACGATTTCGACCAATCTCGGCTCGAACTATATCAACGACTTTCCGAACCGCGGCAGGATGCAGCGCGTGATCGTGCAGGCCGACCGCGCCAGCCGCATGAACGCCGACGACATCCTCAATTACAACGTCAAGAACAGCCGCGGTCAGTTGGTGCCGTTCTCCGCTTTCGCCACGGTCCAGTGGTCGAAGGGGCCGACCCAGATCGCGGGCTTCAACTACTATCCCGCCGTGCGCATCTCAGGCGAAGCCAAGCCCGGCTTCACCTCCGGCGATGCCATCGCAGAGATGGAGCGGCTGGCCAACAAGCTGCCGCGCGGCTTCGGTTTCGAATGGACCGGCCAGTCGCTGCAGGAAAAGCTGTCGGGCTCGCAGGCGCCGTTCCTGCTCGGCCTCTCGGTGCTGGTGGTGTTCCTGCTGCTTGCCGCGCTGTATGAGAGCTGGACCATTCCGCTTGCGGTCTTGCTGACGGTGCCGCTCGGCATCTGCGGCGCGGTGATTGCCGCGACCATGCGGGGGCTGCCGAACGACGTCTACTTCACCGTCGGCCTGATCACAATCATCGGCCTGGCGGCGAAAGACGCCATCCTCATCATCGAATTCGCCAAGGATTTGCGCGCGCAAGGCAAGCCGCTGATTGAAGCGACGGTCGAAGCCTGCTCGCTGCGCTTCCGCCCGATTTTGATGACCGGCTTAGCCTTCGTCTGCGGCGTGCTGCCGATGGCGATTGCGACGGGAGCCGGCGGCGCCAGCCAGCAGGCGCTCGGCACCAGCGTGATGGGCGGCATGATCGCGGTGGTGATTCTGGCGCTGTTGATGGTGCCGGTGTTCTTCGTCTCAGTGCAGCGCGTGCTGGCGGGGGACCGGGAGAAGGTGGAGGAGATGGCGGGAGCCGAGGTGGCTGGCCCGCCGGCGCCGGTGAAGTCATAGACGCTGTCATGCTCCGTGACCTCGCGACGCCAGGGCTGCGCCAGGACTTGCAGTCTCGGGCCGTCGAGAAGCATTAGCGCAGGCGGCGGCCGATGCATCCAGTCCATGAACCCATAAATTTGCCGGGCTGACGCCGCGCCAGAGTCTGCTATGCCCCGATAGCCGACATGCTGCTGCATAGCAGCGAAACGACGCTATGTGCCAATAGGCGACTTACGAGCCCGCGTATAAAGATGAAGCCGCCAGCCGAGGCGGCCTTACTGTTTTTCGAGTTCTCGGATTTGCTGGCGGAATTCTTCCTCCATATCGCGGATCATCTGCGCCGTGGAGCCGTGTGGGAACTCTTTCGCCAGCTCGCGGCATCTGGCAAGTTTGGCTTCTAGTGTCTGCTTTTCCCGAATCCGATCCATAACTGTAGGACGGCAGGACAGGGCGAAAGTTCAAATCAGGCCACTGTTAATTTCAACTAGGCCAATTGCGTCCATGAAAGAGGCCGCCAACTGGCGAGCCCTACCTCGCCAACTGCGGACTTCTCAAGAGCGAAGGGACAAAACGAGGCGGCGAACAGTTCGGCGGGTGAACTTCTCAAAGTGATCACCGACGAGAAGGTGAAGCGAGGACTGCAGAGTTTGGTGCAATTCGCGAGGGGCTTTCGGAAGACCGCGTGACGATCACCGTCTCCGTCATGCCAAGGCAAATCCTAAAAGCGCGAACGGAACGGATATTCCTCATAGGGCTGTTCGCCACCTGATGCTTAATTCAGCGATCTCCTTCGAATGCTTCAGGAACATGGCGCTCCGCTTGCTCGTGAATTCTGCAGTGACACTGAGAAATTCGACGGGCGATCTAATTGTCGCAAGCCTCTGAGCGAACTCAAAAGCAAATTGCATGTTGGCTTGTGCCACCTCCAGCAACTTTGCTTGAATTGCTCCCACGTTTGCCGCGGCTGAAGAAAAATCAGATCCTTTCGGTGGGTCCTTGTTGGGCTCATCTTGTAAGGCTGTTGCCGGCTCAAGGCGAGTTTCGTGAAAAGCTGTCATCGGATCACCCCCGAGAGCCTCTTCTTCGCTACGTCGCTCTGGGCGTGATTCAGTCGAGGCTGTCCCAACTGAGGGCAGACGGCTTCGTTTGGGACTTCTAACAACCGTCTGAGCGACCCGCTGGGCCTTAGCGGCTATTTTCGGGCCGCGGCTGTGCTTTGACTTCGCTGCCGGTCTACGTTTACTCATTTGACACTCCGAGGATTGATTGGTCGACCACGACGGTCATTCGTGTAGGGTCAGTATCCTGTACGTTCCAGACTCAAAGTTATGAACTCGACATCCCCAAGATTAGGCGAACCAGCGGCGGCTGACTGTCAGCGGTGTTAGTTGAGGCCGTTGTTATTTCCGTCGACGCCTTGTTCGCTTGAACGCACGATTTCGGCTTCGGCCCGAATTAAGCTTGCTCAGCCGCTTCGCATTTACCGCTACATGCCGCCGATATTGATGGACTATTTCATCACCCGAAGCACCAGCCATTAAACTGGCGCTAGCTTCGAAAGCAGCACGTATCTTTTCGCTAACCATTAGTTCAGCTTCGCGACGAGCTCTTCTGCCGCCGCGCATCAGTTTCATCATCCGCAGCGAAACGACGCCATTTGCTTCGACTGCCAACATCATCAACGAGGTGAACATCCGCCGATCGGTCTGTTTGAATTCATTCAGCAAGCGAAGTAGTCACTAGTGACGCGCAACTTGAGTGCGGATCGTCGGTTTAATAGGCGCCTCGAATACCTCGCGGCCGCTCTCATCTCGGACTGAGATATAGTTCCCCGGCTTTGCGAAAGTCGGCCGCTCGGTGCCAATCCGATGAGCGATGAACTGAGCATGGTCCTTCGCTTCCTCGTCGGACTTGCACTGGCGTCCCAGGACGTCGTGGGCCGGAAGCTCTCCGGCTAGGTCAAAGAAAAACTTCTTCATAGGCGCATAACCCAGCACTGCGCCGACCTGTTCCTAATCAGCTGCCACAGAGTGGGATTTTATATTGGTGCCCGTAGGTACAAGGCATGAGCACAAAGAGAGAGACTGCCCAGTATCGAGAGACTACGCAGATTATGCAGTGACGATCGTTAACCGCGCAGGGTCGTCGATAAATCATCAATTGGAAGATGATCGAGCCCTCGCTTCCGCTTCTCGGGCTAGCCGCTCTGCCTTCAGACGCTCGCGGTTTTCGTGGAAAGAGTTCTGCGCCTTTTCGTAATCAGTCATGTCATTTCTGACCTCTCTGAACGTTTTGTGGGCGCGCCGCTCGGCCGGCGTCGTCTCCCGGCGCATAAAGGCGTGGTCTCTATCATTTTCACCTTGATGAGTTAGCGTTACTCAACGCGGCGCCCTGATTTTTGATCCAAAAACTGGCGAAATCAGCGGGCAGCCGTCTTAAGCCCACTTCGCGGCATATGAGCGGGAGTCATCTAGCTCTCGACTCCGGACGTCCACGCGAGCCCCGGCAATTCTGCGGCTTCTTAAGGCGGCCGCTTATGGCTGGCTTGATCGCCGAGCTTTGCTGGGGCGTTGGTGAGTGCCTTCCCGCAGTTAACTGCTCGAAAGGCGACGAACCGTCCGAGATAGGGGCTGACTCGATCCAATGTTGCGGGCAGCAGCCAAAGAAGCTGTAGTGGAGATACCAAGAGATTGTTGGGCAGAGACCGCGACGTCTGGTTTGGTCATTCGCGTCGGGTTGACCGCGACCACAACAACTTCCGGTCTACCCGGGTCAACGGACATTCTCAGGATAGGCGGGCATGTCTCAAAGGTGCAACAGCGGACCTTCACAACACGCAAGGGGTGCGAGTTGACCTGCCGCCCGCCAGCAGCCGCGCGCGCCGCCGCCATATTCGAGTTCCTGTCGAAACACTGATCGGAACGCCCTGTCAGGAATCGGGCTGGCCATCGCGCCGCATGGACTCTATTGCACGAGGGAAGCCTTTCCGTGAGGAGAAGGTCAATGCAAAAAGTAAATCGAAGGTCAGCAGTGGCGCTAGGATTGGCAGCGGCTTCGGCGGCCATGGTGAAGCCGGCAGCTGCGCAAACGACGGACTACAAGGATTCCACCACGCCGTGGCCAGGTGTCGTGGTGCGTGCTTACGGTGGTGAGACACCGTCCCTTATTCCCGGCTTCAAGACTGTCTCGATGCGTGACATCATCATGCAGCCGGGATCGAAGATCCCAAGTCACCCGATGGACAATGCCATGGTCTGCCATATCACCGAAGGGGAGCTTCAGATCGACCAGGACGAGAAGACGTTCACGGCCAAAAAGAACTTCGTCTGGACCTGCAACAAGGGCACCAAAGAGCAACCGTCCAATGTAAGCAATGCGGTCGCAATTATGCGGATCACCGACCTAATGGCCTGAAGCCTGCGCGCATAGGTTGGCGGCTGCCCGATACTCTCCCGATACTCTACAGTCTCACGACGTCAGCGATCCATGGTCGCGCGTCTCGTTGTCGTGGGCTGGCGGGGACGACCGCAGCGGAGCGGACTAGCGAGCGGGGAGCGGCCTAGCGGCGCTCCTTGACTTGGCCGCTGCTGTCAACGACGAGGGACACCTCCTTGCCGTCTTTCATCGCCTTGACGGAGATCCCTTCGGCGGTGGATTTGATTTCCCGAATTTGGGAATAGCCCGCCGCCTCAAGCTTGGCGATAAGCTCCTGCTGGGTCAGGGCATGGGCAGGCGAGAAGACGCTCGCCAGCGTTAGGCAAAGGACTGCCCGAGAGATCGATCGTGTCCACATCGTCCGTTCTCCTGGTTGATGCCGTCAGCCCCCCTGTGTATTGGCCTTTATCCTGGTGTTTTCGTGCGCTCCTTCGAACGCAACGCCGGAACCATCGCGAAGCTGGCAAGCCCGCGAGGATAGGCTGCACCCAGGATGCAGGGCGCGCAAATCAATTGTCAAAATCGCATCGCTCAAGTGACGGGCGGGTCTTGAACTGGCCAAAGCTGACGTTCGCCGCGAGCACGGCCCACCTTTCGGAATGCGATCCAATGAGCGCGAGGTCCGGAGTGGGTCAATCGCGTTGATTTGATGAGGTCCGAGCCACTTCGGGTCCAGTTCGACAATCGGACATCTTTAGAACCAGTCGGCATGTCTCAAAGGTGCCGATTTTGTTGCAAAAGTCGGGTGCAAGGGGTCGGGTCGTTTGGCGTTTTGTTAGGAACGGCGGCTTTAACGCCGCCGGCCTTGACGCTCAACTCCAACGCTACGCGGTGCACAGAACTTCTGCCGGTGGCGGTCGCGCAACCAGTGACGCGAGCCGCCTCAGGTTCTGAGCGATGGCAGCTAAAACAAACTCGTCCTGGGCGCCTTGTGGACCACGCAGTCGAAGTCGACCGAGCTTAAGGATGCGCTTCAGGTGCGCAAACCGCATCTCGATCTTCTTGCGCTCACGTCGTGATGTCTCGAAGCCCTCGGTGCCAGCGAACGACCGGGCGACGTCCCGGGCGTGCTCATGTATGTCGCGCGGGATCTTGCGCGATGGTTCTTTTGGACAGCACTGCGGTTTGAGCGGGCATACATCGCAGTCGAGCTTGCTCGCACGATACAAAAGCGTCTTGCCCTCGTGCACGGTGCCGCTCGTTCCGAGCCGCTTTCCGCCCGGGC